>NZ_JAKJSK010000015.1:0-134108 GCF_050336935.1 Photobacterium satsumensis | reverse complement strand
TGTCTAAAGAAAAATTTGAACGCGTAAAACCGCACGTTAACGTTGGTACTATCGGCCACGTTGACCACGGTAAAACAACTCTAACTGCTGCTATCTGTACTACGCTTGCAAAAGTGTACGGTGGCCAAGCTAAAGACTTCGCATCTATCGATAACGCTCCAGAAGAGCGCGAGCGTGGTATCACAATCTCTACTTCTCACGTAGAGTACGATACTCCAACTCGTCACTACGCACACGTAGACTGCCCAGGACACGCCGATTACGTTAAAAACATGATCACTGGTGCTGCGCAGATGGACGGTGGTATCCTAGTTGTTGCTGCAACTGATGGCCCTATGCCTCAGACTCGTGAGCACATCCTACTAGGCCGTCAGGTTGGTATCCCTTACATCATCGTGTTCATGAACAAGTGTGACATGGTTGATGACGAAGAGCTTCTAGAGCTAGTTGAGATGGAAGTTCGTGAACTTCTTTCTGAGTACGAATTCCCAGGTGATGACTGCCCAGTAATCATGGGTTCTGCTCTTGGCGCTCTAAACGGCGAGAAAGAGTGGGAAGACAAGATTGTTGAACTAGCTGAAGCTCTAGATAACTACATCCCAGAGCCAGAGCGTGCAATCGATCTACCATTCATCCTTCCTATCGAAGATGTATTCTCAATCCAGGGCCGTGGTACTGTTGTAACTGGTCGTGTTGAGCAAGGTATCATCACTGTAGGTGACGAAGTAGAAATCATCGGTATCAAAGAMACTACYACWACTACTTGTACTGGTGTTGAGATGTTCCGTAAGCTTCTTGACGAAGGCCGTGCTGGTGAGAACGTTGGTGTTCTTCTACGTGGTACTAAGCGTGACGAAGTTGAGCGTGGTCAGGTTCTTGCTAAGCCAGSTTCAATCACTCCRCACACTACTTTCACTTCAGAAATCTATGTTCTTTCTAAAGATGAAGGCGGTCGTCACACTCCTTTCTTCAAAGGTTACCGTCCACAGTTCTACTTCCGTACAACTGACGTAACAGGTACTATCGAGCTACCTGAAGGCGTAGAAATGGTAATGCCTGGTGATAACATCTCTATGACTGTTACTCTAATCGCGCCTATCGCGATGGACGAAGGTCTACGTTTTGCTATCCGTGAAGGTGGCCGTACAGTTGGTGCTGGTGTTGTTGCAACTATCGTTGAATAATATTTGACGAGACGGTACTAAAAAGGGCATCATTTGATGCCCTTTTTCTGCACTGTTGCTTGGTTTTGCATATTTTTTGCTCAAGCGTGCAGGAAAAAAATTTTACTATGATGAAGTTTTTTGTTTGTAATTAAAGCTTTAGAGCTTTCCTTCATTACAGCCTCGCTTATGCGGGGTTATTTTCGTCTATATTGAGACTAGTTACAGGTTGGTTGTATGAAAGCGAATGCCGAAAACCAAAGCAGCTCTGGTGGTATGGATGGCCTTAAATGGGTCGCTGTATTTGCCTTGCTAGCTGCCGCTGTGGTTGGTAATTACCTGTACAGTGATGTTTCTGTAGTGCTACGCGCTGCCGCGGTTGTTGTCCTTGTGGCTGCAGCTGGTGGTATTGCCGCACTTACAGCAAAAGGTAAAACCGCGATTTCGTTTGCCCGCGAATCGCGCATGGAAGTCCGCAAGGTAGTATGGCCTACTCGTCAGGAAGCTACGCAGACAACCTTTATCGTTTTAGCTGTCACTGTCATTATGGCGTTAGCCTTGTGGGGCATCGACGGCATCATGGTCCGTCTAGTCCGCCTAGTTACCGGTGTGTGAGGTAAGAGTTCATGAGCGAAGCTCCAAAAAAACGATGGTATGTAGTACAGGCCTTCTCTGGTTTTGAAGGTCGTGTAGCACAATCCCTACGTGAGCATATCAAAATGCACGGCATGGAAGAGCACTTCGAAGAAGTACTTGTCCCGACAGAAGAAGTTGTGGAAGTGCGTGCTGGCCAGCGCCGTAAGAGTGAACGTAAGTTCTTCCCTGGCTATGTGCTTGTACAGATGGTGATGAACGATGAGACATGGCATCTGGTACGTAGTATCCCTCGTGTAATGGGGTTCATCGGCGGTACATCTGACCGTCCGGCTCCGATCTCTGATAAAGAGGCAGATGCTATTCTTAACCGTCTTGAGAAAGCGAGTGAATCGCCTGTTCACAAGACTGTCTTTGAACCGGGTGAAGTTGTCCGTGTTACGGATGGCCCGTTCGCAGACTTTAACGGTGTTGTCGAAGAAGTTGACTACGACAAGAGCCGTGTGAAGGTATCTGTATCCATCTTCGGCCGTGCGACTCCTGTTGAACTGGAGTTTGGTCAGGTCGAAAAAAGCTGATCATTAAGTAATCAGTTTTAGTTGTCAAGGGCGTGAAATTGGACTATAATTTCGCGCCCTTTCGTTAGACGGGGAGTCTGTTTGTGAAAAATAGACGTTCGAACCCAAATTAAGGTAAATAGCAATGGCTAAAAAAGTAGAAGCTTACATCAAGCTGCAAGTAGCAGCTGGTGCAGCGAACCCAAGTCCACCAGTTGGTCCAGCTCTTGGTCAGCACGGTGTGAACATCATGGAATTCTGTAAAGCGTTCAACGCTAAGACTGACTCAATCGAGAAAGGTCTACCAACTCCAGTTGTTATCACTGTATACAATGACCGTTCTTTCACGTTCATCACTAAGACTCCACCTGCAGCCGTTCTTCTTAAGAAGGCAGCTGGCGTTAAGTCTGGTTCTGGCCGTCCTAACACTGAAAAAGTTGGTACTGTTACTGACGCTCAGGTTCAGGAAATCGCTGAAACTAAAGCAGCTGATATGACTGGTGCTGACATCGAAGCTATGAAGCGTTCGATTGCTGGTACTGCTCGTTCAATGGGCCTAGTGGTAGAGGGTTAAGACAATGGCAAAATTGACTAAACGCATGCGCGTTATCCGCGAAAAAGTTGACGTTGCACGTGAGTACGACATCAACGAAGCTGTTGCTCTTCTTAAAGAACTAGCTACTGCTAAATTTACTGAAAGCGTAGATGTTGCTGTTAACCTAGGCATCGATGCACGTAAATCTGACCAGAACGTTCGTGGCGCAACTGTGCTACCACACGGTACTGGCCGTGAAATCCGCGTTGCGGTATTCACTCAGGGTGCAAACGCTGAAGCTGCTAAAGAAGCTGGTGCTGATCTAGTAGGTATGGAAGAACTTGCTGCTCAGGTTAAGAAAGGCGAGATGAACTTCGACGTAGTTATCGCATCTCCAGATGCAATGCGCGTTGTTGGTCAGCTTGGTACTATTCTTGGTCCACGCGGTCTAATGCCAAACCCTAAAGTTGGTACTGTAACTCCTAACGTTGCTCAAGCAGTTAAGAACGCTAAAGCAGGTCAGGTTCGTTACCGTAACGACAAGAACGGCATCATCCACACTACTATCGGTAAAGTGGACTTCGATGCTGCTCAACTAAAAGAGAACCTAGAGTCTCTTCTAGTTGCTCTGAAGAAAGCTAAGCCTTCTTCAGCTAAAGGTTCTTTCATCAAGAAAGTAAGCATCTCCACCACTATGGGTGCAGGTGTAGTGCTAGACCAGAATACTCTGGAAACTAACGCACAGTAATTTGCAGATACGCTGAATTAGTGTATAATTCGGCGTTCACAAATTCATGGCTGAGGTTGATTGCTTGTCAATTAACCTTCGTCAAAGACCGTAGGCGTTATGCTCTTCTGAGCTGACTTAATATTACCTACGTAGACGGTGCCAGAACATGATTGATGTAAATCTATCTTGGATCTGCGCCGTAAGACTCTCCTGCCATAGTGGCAGTGAGTGGTGTAATGACTGGGGTAACCCAGCAAAATCCAGGAGCTATATCCAATGGCATTAAATCTTCAAGACAAAAAAGCAATTGTTGCTGAAGTCAACGAAGCTGCCAATGGTGCCCTGTCTGCAGTTGTTGCTGACTCACGTGGCGTTGCAGTTGATGCGATGACTTCTCTACGTAAACAAGCTCGTGAAAACGGCGTTTACCTGAAAGTTGTTCGTAACACACTAGCACGTCGCGCAGTTGAAGGTACTGATTTTGAGTGTCTACAAGACACTTTCGTTGGTCCTACACTGATCGGTTTCTCTAATGAGCACCCAGGTGCTGCAGCGCGTCTTTTCAAAGACTTCGCTAAAGAGAACAAAGATTTCGAGATCAAAGCAGCCGCATTCGAAGGCGCTGTTGCTGACGCAGAAATTCTTGCGACACTACCAACTTACGACGAAGCGATTGCACGCCTAATGATGTGCATGAAAGAAGCTTCAGCTGGCAAGCTGGTACGTACTATCGCAGCTCTACGCGATCAGAAAGAAGAAGCTGCGGCGTAATCGCCTTTGCTTTATCTGAACGCTATATTAAACTAATTGTTGATTTCAAAGAGAATTGTTATGTCTATCACTAACGAGCAAATCCTAGACGCAGTTGCAGAAATGTCTGTAATGCAAGTTGTTGAGCTTATCGAAGCTATGGAAGAAAAATTCGGCGTTTCTGCTGCAGCTGCAGTAGTAGCGGGCGGCGCAGCTGCAGAAGCAGTTGAAGAGCAAACTGAATTTGACGTAATCCTAACAGCTGCTGGCGCACAGAAAGTACAGGTTATCAAAGCTGTACGTGGCGCAACTGGCCTAGGTCTTAAAGAAGCTAAAGCTCTAGTTGACGGCGCTCCTTCTGCACTTAAAGAAGGCGTTGACAAAGCAGAAGCTGACGCTCTTAAAGCTCAGCTAGAAGAAGCTGGTGCTTCTGTTGAAATTAAGTAATAATTACTTAGCTTCATAGCCTTAATTGGCTAATGGCTGGTGGCTACAATGCCACCGGCCTTTTTGCGCTGTAGGGTAGTGGTGTTTTCACATTGTTTTGCAATCACTATTCATGCAAAAAGCAGTTCTGTTATCAAGAATTGTTCCAACTATAAACAGTGTCATTAGTCACTGCTCCTCGTTTTGAGCAGTTTGGATCACTTATCAGCGATCTGAGGAACCTATGGTTTACTCTTATACCGAGAAAAAGCGTATCCGTAAGGATTTTGGTAAGCGTCCACAAGTTTTGGATGTACCATACTTGCTGTCGATCCAGCTTGAGTCTTTTAAAAAGTTCATCGAGCAGGATCCAGAAGGGCATTACGGTCTAGAAGCTGCCTTTCGTTCTGTTTTTCCAATTCAGAGCTATAACGGCAATTCCGAGCTGCAATACGTTAGCTATCGTCTCGGTGAGCCGGTCTTCGATGTTAAAGAATGTCAGATTCGTGGCGTAACATATTCTGCCCCACTTCGTGTGAAGCTTCGTCTTGTCATGTACGACAAAGACGCACCAGCTGGCACAGTCAAAGACATTAAAGAACAAGAAGTTTACATGGGCGAAATTCCGCTCATGACAGATAACGGTACTTTCGTTATTAACGGTACCGAGAGGGTTATCGTATCCCAGCTACACCGTAGCCCGGGTGTTTTCTTCGACAGCGATAAGGGTAAGACCCACTCCTCAGGTAAAGTGCTTTATAACGCACGCGTAATCCCATACCGTGGTTCATGGTTGGATTTCGAATTTGATCCTAAGGATAACGTATTCGTACGTATCGACCGTCGTCGTAAGCTACCAGCTTCAATCATCCTGCGCGCACTAGGCTACACAACCGAGCAGATCCTTGACATGTTCTTCGATAAAGTAAACTTCGAAGTTCAGGGCAAGTCTCTGGTTATGGAATTGGTGCCTGAGCGTCTACGTGGTGAAACTGCCAGTTTTGATATCGAAGCAAACGGCAAGGTTTACGTTGAACAAGGCCGTCGCATTACCGCTCGCCATATCCGCCAGCTTGGTAAAGACGGTGTTGACCACATCGAAGTACCTGTTGAATACATCGTGGGTAAAATCGCATCACGTGATTACGTGAACGAGGAAACCGGCGAGTTGATTGCAGCTGCTAACCAGGAACTTAGCCTGGAAACGCTAGCACTGCTATCTCAATCAGGCTACAAGTCTCTAGAAGTTCTATTTACGAACGATCTAGACTTCGGCCCGTACATGTCTGACACCATCCGTGTCGACAGCACGACCGATCGCCTAAGTGCACTGGTAGAAATCTACCGTATGATGCGCCCTGGTGAGCCGCCAACGCGCGAAGCCGCAGAACAGCTTTTCGAAAGCTTGTTCTTCAGCGAAGAGCGTTACGATCTATCTGCTGTTGGTCGTATGAAGTTCAACAGCTCGCTAGTTCGTGAAGAAACTACAGGTCCGGGTACCCTAGATCACGCTGACATCATCGATGTAATGCGTCGTCTAATCGATATCCGTAACGGTAAAGGTGAAGTTGATGATATCGACCACCTTGGCAACCGCCGTATCCGTTCTGTAGGTGAAATGGCTGAAAACCAATTCCGTGTTGGTTTGGTACGTGTTGAACGTGCAGTTAAAGAGCGCCTAAGCCTTGGTGACCTTGATGCAGTAATGCCTCAGGATCTTATCAATGCCAAGCCTATTTCTGCGGCAGTTAAAGAGTTCTTCGGTTCTTCTCAGCTGTCTCAGTTTATGGACCAGAACAACCCACTGTCAGAAGTTACTCACAAACGTCGTATCTCGGCGCTTGGTCCAGGTGGTCTGACTCGTGAGCGTGCTGGCTTTGAGGTTCGAGATGTTCACGCGACCCACTACGGTCGTCTATGTCCGATCGAAACGCCGGAAGGTCCAAACATCGGTCTGATCAACTCACTGTCTGCATTTGCGCAGTGTAACCCTTACGGTTTCCTGGAAACTCCATACCGTAAAGTTATCGACGGCAAGGTAACCGAAGAAATCGACTACCTGTCTGCTATCGAAGAAGGTCATTACGTTATCGCTCAGGCGAACGCCGCGCTTAATGAAGACGGCTCATTCTCTGACGAATTGATCACTGCTCGCCAGAAAGGTGAATCAGGTCTGCACCCTCGCGACCATGTCCAGTACATGGACGTTGCAACCAACCAGGTTGTATCGGTGGCGGCATCTCTGATCCCATTCCTAGAGCACGATGATGCAAACCGTGCCCTTATGGGTGCGAACATGCAGCGTCAGGCTGTTCCTACTCTACGTGCTGACAAGCCGCTAGTAGGTACAGGTATCGAACGTAACGTAGCTGTCGACTCCGGTGTAACAGCCGTTGCCAAACGTGGCGGTATGGTTCAGTCAGTAGATGCTTCTCGTATCGTTATCAAAGTTAACGAAGACGAGTTGGTACCAGGCGAAGCGGGTATCGACATCTACAACCTGACCAAATACACCCGTTCTAACCAGAACACATGTATCAACCAGCGTCCAACTGTGATGCCGGGTGAGCCTGTGGCTCGTGGTGACGTGCTAGCCGATGGTCCATCTACCGACCTTGGTGAACTAGCCCTTGGCCAGAACATGCGTATCGCGTTCATGCCTTGGAACGGTTACAACTTCGAGGATTCCATCCTTGTATCTGAGCGTGTTGTACAGGAAGACCGCCTGACAACTATCCACATCCAAGAACTATCTTGTGTGGCGCGTGATACTAAGCTAGGTGCGGAAGAAATTACTGCCGATATCCCTAACGTGGGTGAAGCAGCGCTATCTAAGCTGGATGAGTCCGGTATCGTTTACATCGGTGCTGAAGTTAAGGGTGGCGACATCCTAGTTGGTAAGGTGACACCTAAGGGTGAAACTCAGCTGACTCCTGAAGAGAAGCTACTACGTGCTATCTTCGGTGAGAAAGCGTCTGACGTGAAAGACTCTTCTCTACGCGTACCGAATTCTGTGTCTGGTACTATCATCGACGTTCAGGTATTTACCCGTGACGGCGTTGAGAAAGACAAGCGTGCGCTAGAAATCGAAGAGATGCAGCTGAAAGAAGCGAAGAAAGACATCACTGAAGAATTCCAGATCCTTGAGGGTGGTCTTCTTGCACGTGTTCGTACTCTTCTTCTTGCCGCAGGTTACAGCGAAGACAAACTGTCTTCAATGGACCGCGAGAAGCTGTTTGGTCAGACTCTTGATGACGAATCACAGCAGAACCAGCTTGAGCAGCTAGCCGAGCAGTACGACGAGCTGAAATCTGAGTTCGATAAGAAGTTTGAAACCAAGCGCCGTAAGATCACTCAGGGTGATGACCTAGCACCAGGTGTCCTTAAGATTGTTAAGGTATACCTAGCGGTTAAGCGTCGTATCCAGCCTGGTGATAAGATGGCGGGTCGTCACGGTAACAAGGGTGTAATCTCTAAGATTTGTCCTGTTGAAGATATGCCGTACGATGAAAAAGGTCAGACAGTTGATATCGTACTGAACCCGCTGGGTGTACCGTCTCGTATGAACATCGGTCAGATCCTGGAGACTCACTTGGGTCTTGCAGCGAAAGGTATCGGTGACAAGCTAAACGAGATGCTTAAGCAGCAGCAGGAACTACACCAGTTCCGTAACTTCCTGCAGAAAGTGTACGATCTGGGCGACACGCGCCAGAACGTAGACATTGCCGCCCTAAGCGACGACGAAGTACGTACGTTGATTAAGAACCTACGTAACGGTCTACCTATTGCTACTCCAGTCTTCGATGGTGCGCCAGAAGCATCTATTAAAGAACT
The DNA here is from genome assembly GCF_050336935.1 of Photobacterium satsumensis. Taxonomy (NCBI): domain Bacteria; kingdom Pseudomonadati; phylum Pseudomonadota; class Gammaproteobacteria; order Vibrionales; family Vibrionaceae; genus Photobacterium; species Photobacterium satsumensis. The sequence goes on along the minus strand of NZ_JAKJSK010000015.1, from coordinate 125,519 downwards.
GTTGAAGCTAGGCGATCTACCTGAGTCTGGTCAGTTGAAACTGTTTGACGGTCGTACCGGTGACATGTTTGAGCGTCCTGTAACTGTTGGTTACATGTACATGCTGAAACTGAACCACTTGGTTGATGACAAGATGCATGCCCGTTCTACCGGTTCTTACAGCCTTGTTACTCAGCAGCCGCTGGGTGGTAAAGCTCAGTTCGGTGGTCAGCGTTTCGGTGAGATGGAAGTGTGGGCGCTAGAAGCATATGGCGCAGCATACACTCTACAGGAAATGCTAACTGTTAAGTCGGATGACGTTAACGGCCGTACGAAGATGTATAAGAACATCGTCGATGGCGACCATCGTATGGAACCTGGTATGCCGGAATCGTTCAACGTATTGTTGAAAGAAATCCGCTCGTTGGGTATCAACATCGAGCTGGAAGACGAATAAGCGCGGCATTGCCAACCTTATTAGTTACTCCGGTATAAATATGAAGGCGCCAGCAGACTGGCGCCTTTATGGGTCAACTCCTCACAGGAGCCGAATGTGAAAGACTTACTTAAGTTTCTGAAAGCACAACACAAGACTGAAGAATTTGACGCGATCAAAATCGGTCTTGCTTCACCAGACATGATCCGTTCATGGTCTTTTGGTGAAGTGAAAAAACCAGAAACCATCAACTACCGTACTTTTAAGCCTGAGCGTGACGGTCTTTTCTGTGCACGTATCTTTGGCCCAGTAAAAGACTACGAGTGTCTTTGTGGCAAGTACAAACGCCTGAAGCACCGTGGTGTTATCTGTGAAAAATGTGGCGTAGAAGTAACTCAGACTAAAGTGCGTCGTGAGCGCATGGGTCACATTGAGCTAGCTTCTCCAGTTGCCCACATCTGGTTCCTGAAGTCACTGCCATCTCGTATCGGTCTGTTAATGGACATGCCGCTACGTGACATCGAGCGTGTACTTTACTTTGAATCTTACGTGGTAATCGAACCGGGTATGACCAACCTTGAGCGTAGCCAGCTGCTGTCTGAAGAACAGTACCTGGATGCACTTGAAGAGTGGGGCGACGAGTTCGACGCGAAGATGGGTGCTGAAGCCGTTCAGGCACTTCTGGCCAACATGGACCTGAATGCTGAAATCGAGCTGATGCGCGAAGAGCTAGAAGAAACTAACTCTGAAACCAAGCGTAAGAAGCTAACCAAGCGTCTTAAGCTGGTCGAAGCATTCCTACAGTCAGGTAACAACCCAGAGTGGATGATCCTGTCTGTACTGCCAGTTCTACCGCCGGATCTACGTCCGTTGGTACCGCTAGATGGTGGCCGTTTCGCAACGTCTGATCTGAACGATCTGTACCGTCGCGTAATCAACCGTAACAACCGTCTGAAGCGTCTACTGGACCTAGCAGCCCCTGACATCATCGTACGTAACGAAAAACGTATGCTTCAGGAGTCTGTTGATGCATTGCTAGATAACGGTCGCCGTGGCCGCGCTATTACTGGTTCGAACAAGCGTCCTCTGAAATCTTTGGCTGACATGATCAAAGGTAAGCAAGGTCGTTTCCGTCAGAACCTACTTGGTAAGCGTGTAGACTACTCAGGTCGTTCTGTTATCACCGTAGGTCCTTACCTACGCCTGCACCAGTGTGGTCTTCCTAAGAAGATGGCACTTGAGCTATTTAAGCCATTTATCTACGGCAAGCTAGAGACTCGCGGTCTTGCGACCACGATCAAAGCGGCTAAGAAGATGGTTGAGCGCGAAGAAGCGGTTGTTTGGGATATCCTAGACGAAGTGATCCGCGAACACCCAGTAATGCTTAACCGTGCACCAACACTGCACCGTTTGGGTATTCAGGCATTTGAACCAGTACTAATCGAAGGTAAAGCGATTCAGCTTCACCCACTAGTGTGTGCGGCCTATAACGCCGACTTCGATGGTGACCAGATGGCGGTACACGTACCCCTAACACTGGAAGCACAGCTTGAAGCACGTGCGCTGATGATGTCGACGAACAACATCCTTTCACCAGCATCTGGTGATCCGATCATCGTACCTTCTCAGGACGTTGTATTGGGTCTTTACTACATGACTCGTGAGAAGATTAACGCGAAAGGCGAAGGCATGTACCTTGCTGGTCCTGCTGAAGCTGAAAAAGCATACCGTACAGGTAATGCTGAGCTGCACGCTCGCGTTAAAGTTCGTATTACTCAGTTCGTGAAAAGCGAGCAGGGTGACATGGTTGAAGATACGACGTTGATTGATACGACTGTTGGTCGTGCAATGCTATGGACTATCGTACCGAAAGGTCTGCCATACACCCTAGTAAATACTGAAGCTTTGGGTAAGAAGCAGATTTCTAAGTTGCTGAACACTTGTTACCGTGAATTGGGTATGAAAGAGACTGTCGTCTTTGCCGACCAAATCATGTACACAGGTTTTGCATACGCTGCACTTTCTGGTGTGTCTGTTGGTATCGACGATATGGTCGTGCCAGAGGCTAAGTACACCAAGATCGCAGAAGCAGAAGCAGAAGTTGCTGAAATTCAAGAGCAGTTCCAATCTGGTCTTGTAACCGCCGGCGAACGCTACAACAAAGTTATCGATATCTGGGCAACAGCGAATGAGCAAGTTGCTAAAGCGATGATGGATAACCTGTCTTTCGATACTGTCATCAACCGTGACGGTGAAGAAGAGCAGCAGAAGTCGTTCAACAGCGTTTACATGATGGCCGATTCTGGTGCTCGTGGTTCTGCCGCACAGATTCGTCAGCTAGCGGGTATGCGTGGTCTGATGGCGAAGCCGGATGGCTCAATCATCGAAACGCCGATCACTGCGAACTTCCGTGAAGGTCTGAACGTACTGCAGTACTTCATCTCTACGCACGGTGCTCGTAAGGGTCTTGCCGATACCGCACTTAAGACAGCGAACTCCGGTTACCTAACGCGTCGTCTAGTAGACGTTGCGCAGGATGTTGTGATTACAGCGGATGACTGTGGTACGCATGCAGGTATCACTATGATGCCTCTAGTCGAAGGTGGTGATGTTAAAGAGCAACTAGGTGACCGAGTTCTTGGTCGTGTTGTTGCTGAAGACGTTATCAAGCCGGGTACAGAAGAAGTTCTTGCTCCACGTAACACCCTTCTTGATGAGAAGTGGTGTGACATCCTGGAAGAGAACTCTGTTGACCAGGTTAAAGTGCGCTCTGTTGTAACCTGTGAGAATGACTTCGGTTGTTGTAAGTTCTGTTACGGCCGTGACCTAGCACGTGGTCACTTGGTGAACACGGGTGAAGCAGTCGGTGTTGTTGCTGCTCAGTCAATCGGTGAGCCGGGTACACAGCTTACGATGCGTACGTTCCACATCGGTGGTGCCGCATCTGCAGCCGCTGCTGAAAACAGCATCCAGGTTAAGAACAACGGTTCGATGAAACTGCATAATGCCAAGTTTGTTACTAACAACGAAGGCAAGCTAGTTATCACTTCTCGTGCCTCAGAAATGAGCGTTATCGATGAGTTCGGTCGTACCAAAGAAAACTACAAACTGCCATACGGTTCACACCTAACTAAAGGTGATGCTGCGGAAGTTAAAGCTGGCGAAGTTATCGCTAACTGGGACCCGCACACAATGCCAATCATCACTGAAGTGGCAGGTCGTATCCAGTTTGTTGACCTGATTGATGGCGTAACTGTTTCTCGTCAAACTGATGAGCTAACAGGTCTGTCTATGATTACTGTACTAGACGCTGCAGAGCGTACCGGTGCTGGTAAAGACATGCGTCCAACAGTTAAGCTAGTTGATGAAAACGGCCATGATGTAATGATCGCCGGTACAGAAGTACCAGCTCAATACTTCCTACCGGGTAAAGCAATCATCCAGCTAGAAGACGGCGCAATGGTTGGTATCGGTGATACGCTAGCACGTATCCCACAGGCATCTGGCGGTACGAAAGATATCACCGGTGGTCTACCACGAGTTGCTGACCTGTTCGAAGCACGTAAGCCGAAAGAGCCAGCAATTCTTGCTGAAATCACGGGTATGGTTTCGTTCGGTAAAGAAACTAAAGGCAAACGTCGCCTAATCATCACACCTTCTGAAGGCAACGCATACGAAGAAATGGTACCTAAGTGGCGCCAGTTGAACGTATTCGAAGGTGAGAAGGTTGAGAAAGGTGATGTAATCGCCGATGGTCCAGAGGCTCCGCACGATATTCTACGTCTACGTGGTGTACACGCAGTTGCAGAATACATCGTTAACGAGGTTCAGGAAGTTTACCGTCTACAGGGCGTTAAGATTAACGATAAGCACATCGAGACAATCATTCGTCAAATGCTGCGTAAAGTTACTATCGTATCTTCTGGTGACTCTGAATTCCTACCTGGTGAGCAGGTTGAGTTCTCTCGTGTGACGATTACTAACCGTAAGCTTGAAGCTGAAGGTAAGCTGGTAGCAACGTTTGAGCGTGACCTACTGGGTATCACCAAAGCATCGCTTGCAACTGAGTCGTTCATCTCAGCAGCATCGTTCCAGGAAACGACTCGCGTACTAACAGAAGCTGCGGTTTCTGGTAAGCGTGATGAGCTACGTGGCCTGAAAGAGAACGTAATCGTTGGTCGTCTGATCCCTGCTGGTACCGGTTTCGCGTACCACCAGAACCGTCAGCGTCAGCGTGATGCAGAGCTAGAGCCAGTTGCACCTCAGGTAGATGCAGAGCAGGCGTCGCAAGACCTTGCTGCACTCCTGAATGCAGGCCTAAGTGACGAAAACTAATCGTTAGTTAACGCATTGAATAAAAGGGTACCTTCGGGTGCCCTTTTTTATTGCCTTTTTTCAGGGAAAATGAACAGATGCCGGGGGAGTTGTATTTGTGCTGTTTTTGCAGGATGCGGGATAAAGGCGTATAAAAGGATGACTAGCCTGATTATGCATCAGGCTAGTGGCAGGTGAGGACAGGTGTGATGTCGCCTAGGCGCCCGGCGGGCAGGCTAAGCTCTCACTGATCAATTCGATCAGCTTATCCTCAAGGGCAAAGCGGATTTCAATCAGCTCGCCGGTGGTGGAAAGATCGGTGTCAAAGCCCGGCAACTCGTCACCTTCATCCATATCGGTATATTTATCGCTGAAGTTCAGCAATGGATCCGTCGTCTGGGTGATTTGTGCGTATAGCTGAGAAATTTCCTCGGTGGGTGAATACCCTGTCGCATTCCAACGCGCCATGACCATATCGTAGATTTTGAAATGTCCTTCGGAGATATAGTCGACCAGTTGCTGGCTGAAAAGTTGGAGTTGGGAAGCGGTAGGAAGCTGGCGGTTGTTACTCTCGAACGGTGGGAGTCCGGCTAGCTTACAGTAATCGATGAGCAGCTGTTGCCGAGACATCAACCAGTGATCGATGACGTCACTCGTGCCACCCCATTGTTTTTGTACTTGCTCGAATTTACTTAACATGACCATGCCCTCATGATCTACAGTACCGAGACAGGGTACTGGAAACAATACCTGTTAATCTCTTAAAAAAGAGAACCTTGAATTACGGATCCTTTTCCGTATTAACTTTAGATTGCCAGTAAAAGCGATACCCTGCAAGGATGGATGTGACGTTGATGTTAAAAAAACAAGAAAAAGGCTATTGGTGCATAGTCAAAAATCGCCAGCTCTATTTGGAAGATCAACAACTTCCACTCAAAGAGCCGAGTGAAGTAGGGTTTGATCTTGAAAGCGTGGTGGAAGTTGGCCGATACCAAGGTACTCCCGTCTATTGGCTGGAAGCACCTGATCAGGCAGATGAATCGGGATTTGATAGCTTGCGGGTCCTATTGGCTCTTGATAGTGAGTTATTTAACCTCGCAAGCCGGGCAATCCAATTATCGCATATGCTGCATTCTCAGCGATTTTGTCCGCAGTGTGGCTCAGGGTGCCAATTAGTTAAGGCCGAGCTCGCTATGGCCTGCCAGGGTTGTCACAGCCACCATTATCCACGGCTATCACCTTGTGTTATTGTCGCTGTCCGCAAACAAGATAAAATCTTGCTGGCGCAGCACCCTCGGCATAAAACCGGGATGTATACCGTGATTGCAGGCTTTGTCGAGGCCGGTGAGACGCTAGAGCAGTGTGTGGCAAGAGAAGTGTTGGAAGAAACCGGTATAAATGTGACTAATATCCGTTATTTTGGCAGTCAGCCTTGGGCGTTTCCGTCTAATCTGATGATGGGTTTTCTGGCCGATCACCAAAGCGGGGAACTAAAGCCGGATTACGCCGAGTTGAGCGACGCAATCTGGGCATCAAGAAACGAACTGCCGGCACTTGCTCCGCCGGGTACGATTGCTCGATCGCTGATAGACGAGACGTTGGCATTGATGGTCGAAAGCCACCAAAAATAGAATAAAAAAACCCTCCGTGAGGAGGGGTAAGGTGCAGTTATTTTGCCTTCTACGAGCAAAGTCATTGTTATTATTGCTAGCGCGCAGATTTTGTACCACGAGAGCCTACAGTGTCGCAAATATGGTGACCAGATTGTTACTATAAACTTGATCCGGTTAACAAAGGGCCTCTTTTGTTGACCGCCGGGAGTGATACAATACCCGCATAATAAAACCATGGAGTCCCAAATGAGCGAACTAAAGAATGACCGCTACCTTCGCGCTTTATTGAAGCAGCCAGTCGATTGCACCCCAGTATGGATGATGCGTCAGGCTGGGCGCTACCTACCAGAATATCGTGCGACTCGAAGCGTAGCCGGTGACTTCATGTCGCTATGTAAAAATGCTGAGCTTGCCAGTGAGGTGACACTACAGCCTCTGCGCCGTTTCCCGCTTGATGCGGCGATCTTGTTCTCAGATATCCTGACTATCCCTGACGCGATGGGATTGGGACTGTATTTTGAAGCGGGTGAAGGGCCGAAGTTCGAACGTCCAATTACCTGCAAAGCCGATGTCGACAAGATCGGTTTGCCGGATCCTGAAGGTGAATTGCAGTACGTTATGAATGCCGTGCGCCAGATCCGCAAAGATCTGCAAGGTGAAGTGCCGTTAATCGGCTTCTCAGGTAGCCCGTGGACACTGGCTACCTACATGGTTGAAGGTGGCAGCTCAAAGGCGTTCACCAAGATCAAAAAGATGATGTACGCAGAGCCGCAAACACTGCACCTGTTGCTCGATAAGTTGGCAGACAGTGTGATTGAGTACCTGAACGCGCAAATCAAAGCGGGTGCCCAATCGGTCATGGTATTCGATACATGGGGTGGCGTACTGACACCGCGTGATTATAACGAGTTCTCACTGCGCTACATGCACAAGATTGTCGATGGCCTGATCCGTGAAAACGAAGGTCGTCGTGTACCGGTTACCCTGTTTACCAAAAACGGTGGTATGTGGCTTGAACAAATCGCAGCAACGGGCTGTGATGCAGTCGGTCTGGACTGGACCATCAACATTGCCGATGCCAAGAAACGCATTGGCGACAAAGTGGCACTGCAGGGCAATATGGACCCATCCATGCTATACGCCCAGCCAGAGCGCATTCGCCAGGAAGTCGCGACCATTCTGGAAGGCTTCGGCGATGGCGGCACTGGCCACGTGTTCAACCTTGGCCACGGTATCCACCTCGATGTGCCGCCAGAGAATGCTGGCGTGTTTGTTGAAGCGGTGCATAAGCTGTCAAAGCCATACCACAAATAACAGCGGATCCTGGGTGCTAGGTTGCTAGGCCCTAGGAAAAAGCATTAAGAGCCCATACAGCTTGCTGTGTGGGTTTTTTGTTTATGGGGGGAGGAACAGCGGTATGGTTTTTAGAACCCAGGAACCCGCCTCTAGGAACTAGGATCTCGCTTCTCGAGATGCTGGTGGACGTAGTCGCGGATATACGGCACCACCTCTTCTTCAAACCACGGATTCTTCTTCAGCCACAGGGTGTTTCTCGGTGAGGGGTGAGGCATCGGGATAAACTGTGGCGCCCAGTTACGCCACGCTTTTACCGTCTCTGTGAGCGTCTTCGGTTTGTCCTTGAGATAGCGTTGCTGGGCATACTGACCGACCAGCAGGGTCATCCCGATATTGGGCAGCAACGGCCACACCTGCGGGTGCCATTGTGGCGCGCATTCGGGGCGGGGCGGCAGATCGCCAGATTTGCCACGGCCGGGGTAACACAGTCCCATCGGCATGATGGCGATGTGCTCTGGGTTGTAAAAGGTATCACGATCAAGTTCCAGCCAGCGCCGGAGGCGATCACCACTCGGATCGTTCCACGGGATCCCGGTTTCATGGACCTTAGTGCCGGGTGCCTGTCCGATAATCATCAAGCGCGCGCTGCTGGCGGCTTGAATCACCGGCCGTGGTCCGAGCGGGAGATGATCTTGGCAGATCGTGCACTGTCTGATTTGATCAAGCAGGTTATCAAGATGTTTCTGGTCGGCGGTAGGGCTCATTTGGGTTCCCAAGCTCCGTTAGATGAATTAATAGCCTTGCTGAAAGTCTATGTTATAACGCAAGGGTTGCTGGCTGAGCCAGCGCTGGACATTGTCGCGAAAGATAGCCATGACTTGATGGGGAAAGCTTTCAGCGGCGATATGCGGGGTGACGGTGATCTCCGGATGCTGCCAAAAAGGGTGGTTTTTGGGCAGTGGCTCTTGCTTGAATACATCAAGGAAGGCGTGCTCGACAGCACCCGATTCAAGGCTATGGAGTAAACCGGGTTCGCAAATCGCATTACCGCGGCCGACATTGAATAGCAAGGCTTGGCGGCAGTAACCCAAGCTATCGGCATTGAGCAAATTATCGGTGGCAGAGGTCGCTGGTAAGGTTGAGACCAGCACGTCAGCCTGTGCCAGCGCTTCGTGTAGCTTGGCTAAGGGGAGGGTCGCTGAGAAGGCCGGCTCTTGTGCCTGACCGGAGCGATTCACTCCAATGATATTGAACCCCAACGCTTTTGCTGATCTGGCGAGGTGGCTGCCGATACTGCCGGTACCCAGTATTACCATCGTTTTGCCGGCGACGGTGTGATAAGGGTGGGGTTGCCAGTGATTGGTGTGCTGTTGGGTTTGATAGGTCGTGAAATGGCGCTGGTGGGCGACAGTCAGGCCAAGGACGTATTCACTGATCAGCTGGCCGAAACAACCGCGTATATTGGTGAGGAGGTAGTCTTGGCGCAGATTCGGTTGTGTCAGGGCATCGATACCGGCAAAGGTTGATTGGATCCACTCAAGGGCCGGGAACTGGCGCAGCAGCGGGGCCACCTTGGGAGGATCGGCCAGCAAGATCGTTGCCTCGTCCGGGTGCTGGGTGAGCGTTATCCCCGGCAGCGGCCGTTCGGTCAGCATGTCTTCATAGGCTTGTTGTTGGCGGGAAACAATCATCAGTTTATGCATGTCAGCTCCTTTGTGGTAGCACAGTGTTATACGCAGTCCATGTATTGCAGTAGTAGGGGGATACAAGTAAGATCCGGGTCAAATCACAATTGCGGATTATCCCATGCTAAAGAATCCAGTTCAGCTCCGTTTAGAAAAATTAGAACCATGGCAACACATTACCTTTATGGTGTCACTGTGTGAACGAATGTACCCCAACTATGCGTTCTTCTGTCAGCAAACGGAGTTCGCGGATGAGCAGAAATACCGTTCGATTCTGGACAGCATCTGGGAAATTTTGACAGTAAAAACAGCCAAGATTAACTTCGAAAAGCAACTTGAGAAGCTTGAAGAGCTGGTACCTAACGCTGAAGACTTTGATCTGTATGCCGTAAATCCTGCGATTGATGCCTGTGCCGCTCTGGCTGATCTGCTTCATGCTATGCTTGATCGTGATCTGATGCTTGAAACACTGGCCAAACTGAGTTCTCTGTCAGCAGAAACGGTTGCAGATCTTGAGTTTGCGCAGGCGGGTATCGAAATCACCAACGAGAACCAAAAAGAAAACGAAGCGGTATGTGCCGAGTGGGACATGCAGTGGGCGATTTTCCGCGCGCTGAAAGAAGCTGAGCGCCGCGACATCGAATTGATCAAAGACCTACGCCAAGAGTTGCGTGACGAGCCTGTCAGCAATATCGGTATCGAGCTGTAGTTAATCAAACTCGATTATGAAGGGCCCATCAGGGCCCTTTTTTGTGCCTGCCGGTCAGGTGGTTACTGGAGCGCAATAACCAATGAAGGGGCGAGCATGTGCGGATGTAATGAGCGTGTAAAGTTTTAAATGCGGCAATATGGCTTTAGGGTTGGTTTTTTATGCTGCTTATGTCTTCGGCTTTAATCTATAGCACTTATTTTATTTTTCTGCTTGTGTTGCCTGACTGCTGCCGTTTATAACAAAGGTGTCGCGGAAAACTCGAGGTTTTCCAATTTATTTACCTGTCAGTTAGGACGAGTTATGCCTGTAACAGCCATGAATAATGCTGCTTACTGCAAGGGTTTCAAAGCCGTTGCTGCTAGCCTGCTCCTCCTGCTCTCTCTGGGTCTTATCCGGGGCTGACAGGCCGTACCTAATTTTCCTGTCAGCTTGAAGCGAAGCTGACAGGTCAATATTCTCTCCCGAATTCCCCCTTAGTTTCCTTCAGCCGACGCGGTAGAGGATAACTATGTTAAGTGCACGCAATATCGCTGCTTTGGGCTTTATGACTTTCGCCATGTACCTGGGTGCTGGCAACCTGATCTTCCCTCCATTCCTAGGCTTACAGGCGGGTGAACATTTTGCTTCCGGTATGGCCGGGTTCTTGTTGACCGGGGTTGGCCTGCCAGCACTGGCGTTGGTGATGGTGGCCTTGGTCAAGGGCTCAGACAATCTGACTGCTGCACTGCCCAAGCCTGTTGCAACAAGCTTTTGGGTCATGGTCTTTATCGTGATCGGCCCGGCGTTCGTGATCCCGCGAGCGATCACTGTTGCCTACCAGTTCAGTTTCGCCCCATTCATCGGTGACGCTGCGCTGTTGCCATTCACCGCTTTTTTCTGTCTTGCCGCTATCTTGTTTGCCCTGTATCCCGGCAAGTTGATCGATACCTTGGGTAAGTGGCTGACCCCGATGCTGGTGGTGATCCTGTCGGTGCTGGCAGTGACGGCTTTCATCTCGCCGGGCGGTGAGATACTGGCGGCTTCAGGCCCCTATCAGAACAAAGCTTTTGCCGAGGGCCTGACCCAGGGCTACATGACTATGGATGCGCTGGGCTCGATTGGCTTTGGCTGGATCATTTTCCGCGCTATCCGTGAGATGGGGGTGGAGTGCCCGAAGGCCACCGCGAAATACACCTTGATAGCGGCACTGATGTATGCTGTTGCTATGGCCTTGGTGTACCTGTCATTGGCCTATATCGGTTCGACCAGTGCCAATCTGGGCTCTTCGTTCAGCAATGGCGGCGAGATCCTAACCGCCTTTACCTTGGCCCATTTCGGTACCTTGGGCAGCGTGTTGCTTGGCTCAGTAATGATATTAGCCTGTTTGACAACCGCAATTGGGGTGACGACCGCAGGCAGCGAGTTCTATAGCCGGACGTTTCAGCCGGTTACCTACAAGCGCAGTGTTTGGGTGACGATGTTGGTGGCTGGGCTGGTGGCCAATCTTGGTTTAGATCAGCTATTGGCGATCACCTTGCCGGTTGTGGTCGCGTTGCACCCGGTAGCCATAGCCCTGCTGCTGATTGCGCCTGTGCGCCGTCAGTTAACGACAAGGGCCGTGATGGCCGCTGTGGTCACAGCACTAGGTTTTGGTGGCGTGGATGCCGTACATATCCTAGGCAACATGCCGGCAGGGGCTGATGCTTGGTTGGCACAGTACTTACCGCTGTACAGCGACTACGCCGGATGGGTGATCCCCAGTGTGGCTGTTATTGCCTTGGGCTGGGTGGTGAGCCGATTGACCCGAGCAGGCACAGACGTCGCGTTGCAGCCGTAATGCCGCGAGTTTACCTCCTGGTGAGGCAGTGAAATGAAAAAGGGGCCACTAGGCCCCTTTTACTTCGACAACGTGATTACTCGTCGTCTTTGCTTTCGATAACCCCGTGGGTTTTCTTCCATTTTTCCCAGCGCTGGTAGGCCAGCTGCTGCATGTCGGTATTCTTGTCGGCTTCATCGACAATCTCTTCACCGACAAGGTGCTCGAAGATGTCTTCCATGGTCACCAGACCTTGGACGGTTCCATACTCATCCACAACCAAGACTAGCTGGGAGCGCTCTTTCATCAGCTGCTCGAAGGCTTTTGGCACGCTGGAATTGTTCATGATGACCGGCAGCGGGCGCATCAGGGTTCCTAGCTCTTTCTGGCCACGGCCAGCCTGACTTTCGGCAAACAGCTCAAGGCGGTGGACAAAGCCTAGGATGTTGTCTTTCTGCTCGCTGTAGACCAGCGGACGCGAGAACGGGCTGTCTTTATGCTGGGACAGGAACTCGTTGATCGGTTGTTCGGCATCAATCCGGAACAACACCGGACGTGGTGTCATGATCTTGGTGACACTGACATCGCGGAACTGGAGCAGGTTAGTCATGATTTTTGACTCGCCTTCAGCCAGTTCGCCGGACTCTATCGCCAGCATTGCCATTGCCGATAGCTCGTCACGGAGTTTTGGTGCTTGATGGCCGCGGGATAGGCGTCGGGTGATTTGCTCTGAGACCCAAACAAACGGTGTCAAGGCCCAGACCATCCAGCGTAGGGTCGATGCCGATGCAGGCGCTAGCTGGCGCCAGTAGGTTGCACCGATCGTTTTCGGAATGATTTCGGAGAAAAGCAAAATACCAATTGTCAGCACGCCGGAGAATACTCCCAGCCATTGGCTACCGAATACCACGGCTGCCTGAGCACCGGCCGTTGCCGCACCGATGGTGTGAGCAATGGTATTGAGGGTCAGGATCGAAGCCAGTGGGCGGTCGATATTGTCTTTTAGGGCCGCGAGGCGATCGGCCGCAGGGTGACCTTGCTGGCGCAGGGTACCAATATAGCTAGGGGAGATGCTGAGGAGAACAGCTTCCAGTACTGAACAAATAAACGAAACACCAATCGCAACAGCGATGTAAATCGTAAGGAGTATCATGCTTACCTTAGTAACAATTAACGGATAACGCCTATATTAATCGGTGTTGAAGCGAATAAATACAACTATTTCAGCCAGCATATTGGTAACATTTTGTGAACTTGCGCTCAGTTTGTGGTTAAAGAGCCCGCACCTAACCACATGAAGGCTGACAAACCTTTGCCACACGGGCTTCTTTTGAATTAGAGTTGATGCGTCTTAAGAAAAAACCTTAGAAGGGAAACCTAATGAACAAGACCCAACTGATTGACCTGATCGCTGAAAAAGCAGATCTTTCTAAAGCTCAAGCTAAAGTTGCCCTAGAATCAACTCTAGACGGTATTACTGACGCGCTTAAAGAAGGTGACCAGGTTCAACTAATCGGCTTTGGTACTTTCAAAGTGAACCACCGTGCCGCGCGTACTGGCCGTAACCCACAAACGGGTCAGGAAATCCAGATCGCTGCAGCAAACGTACCTGCTTTCGTTGCAGGTAAAGCACTGAAAGACTCAGTGAAATAATCTATACTCCGCCAGGTATCTATCTGGCGGAGTTTTTCCATGAAGCGATTACTGACTTTTCTTACCCTCTCGCTATTGGCGGGATGTGCCTCCAACCCGACAGTCCCTGAAAATAATATTACGCCAGTGTTGACTCATACCGGTGGCCAGAGCCTCGGTGATAGCACGTCAATTTATTGGTTTACCTCGCAGCAAAACCGCCCTGTTAGCCTTGCCGAACGGGTGATGTCCGGTGACTATGGTGACTACCGCACCGACTACCGCTGGCGGGATGGCAAACTTCGTGAAATCAAACGTGAAGGGACCCAGCTCGACGAGCAGCAAATCAAACCTTTCTCCCTGCATGTTCGCTACGATACCTTGGGCAATGCGGTTTTCCAGCGCTATACCTTCGGCGATGATTTGATCCCGCTGAGCGAAGATCAACTGCAGCAACTGGTCCAAGAAGCCAAGCACGGTACCAATGTGGTCAAGCAGCAGCGAAAGGATGATCAATCCTTGGTGCAAGGGTTCTGGCAGCAGGGGCTGTTCTACCGCTGCGGAGACGAGCGCCAGCTGAAAGTGAACTTCTCCCCCGAATTACCTGATTATGCGCAGCAGCAACTGCTGGAGAGCCAGCAATCCGGTTATATGGCGGTTATTGGCCAAATCCGTCGCGGTACCCTGACTGCTAAGACCTTACTGATGCTTACCGAAACCCAGCCAGCCTGCCTGACAGCGCCCGTGCTGCTGACAAACTGATACCGCCAGCCAGGCTGGTATCACGCTGGCATGGTGGATCGATAGAAATCAAAAAACGCGCCTTGGCGCGTTTTTTGATTACTTACTGGTGACGTCGCTGCGATTAGGCGTCTTGTTGCTCGCGCTCAATGGCACGGTAGCCGATGTCGTTGCGGTGGAACATACCGTTCCAGCTAACTTGTTTAGTCAGTGCGTAAGCACGCTCCTGAGCTTCAGAAACCGTATTGCCAAGTGCTGTTGCACAAAGAACACGACCACCGTTAGTTACCACATCGCCAGTGTCGTTATTTGCCGTCCCTGCGTGGAAGATCTTCTGACCTTCAACTTCGCTGGTAGGTAGGCTGATCACATCACCTTTGCCATAGCTTGCTGGGTAGCCGCCAGCAGCCAGTACCACACCGATTGAGGCGCGCGGATCCCACTTTGATTCCGCTTCATCAAGCTTCTCATCGATAGCCATCAGGCAAAGCTCAACCAGATCTGATTCCATGCGCATCATGATAGGCTGGGTTTCAGGGTCGCCAAAGCGGCAGTTATATTCAATGACTTTTGGCGTACCGTCAGCATCGATCATAAGCCCAGCGTATAGGAAACCAGTGTAAGGCGCGCCTTCGGCATCCATACCGCGTACCGTCGGGTAGATCACTTCTTCAAGGATGCGGTTGTGGATCTCAGGGGTAACCACTGGCGCTGGTGAGTAAGCCCCCATACCACCGGTGTTAGGGCCTGTATCTTTGTCGCCAACACGTTTGTGGTCTTGGCTGGTGGCCATTGGCAGAACGCTAGCGCCATCAACCATTACGATGAAGCTTGCTTCTTCACCTTCAAGGAACTCTTCGATCACCACGCGGCTGCCGGCTTCGCCAAAAGCATTGCCTGCGAGCATGTCTTTGATAGCATCTTCGGCTTCTTCAAGAGTCATTGCAACGATAACGCCTTTACCCGCAGCCAGGCCGTCAGCTTTGACAACAATTGGTGCGCCTTGCTCACGAACGTAAGCCAGCGCAGGCTCAATCTCAGTGAAGTTAGCATAAGAACCCGTTGGGATCTGATGACGGGCCAGGAAGTCTTTAGTGAATGCTTTAGAGCCTTCAAGCTGCGCGGCGGCTTGAGTTGGGCCAAAGATCGGTAGGCCAGCCTCGCGGAAAGCATCAACGACACCAATGACAAGTGGTGCTTCAGGGCCAACAATCGTTAGCTCAATGTTTTTCTCTTGAGCAAAAGCGACTAAACCAGCGATGTCTTCAACGCCGATATTGATGTTTTCTAGCTTAGGCTCAAGTGCGGTACCCGCATTACCAGGGGCAACGAAGACCGTGTCAACATTTGGGTTTTGCGCGGCTTTCCAGCCCAGCGCATGTTCACGGCCGCCGGCGCCAATAATCAATACATTCATCTTCAAAATCCTTATAGCGGCGTCAGTGACTTTATTCCTGTGTCAAAAGTGCTCATTTATACTTATACAGTTGTTATAAACAAAAGGGCGCTTTTTCCTTGAACTAAAGCCACTGACTTGCTCTAACGCATTTCAAATACTCTCGTATCTGAAATGAAAATCCGTAAATATTGTTTACTCAAAATAGTTGGTGCTGTGGCGAAAGCAGTTAACGACGCCACAGTGCCAAATATGAAGAGTAAGATTAGTGGCGGAAGTGGCGCATGCCAGTAAAGATCATCGCCATGCCGTGCTCGTCGGCAGCATCAATGACTTCTTGGTCGCGCATCGAGCCGCCTGGCTGGATAACACATTTAATGCCGGCTTCAGCGGCAGCATCAATGCCATCGCGGAACGGGAAGAAGGCATCCGATGCCATGACACAGCCTTCAACCTGAAGGCCTTCGTCAGCGGCTTTGATTCCGGCGATTTTCGCTGAGTAAACGCGGCTCATTTGGCCCGCACCCACGCCGATAGTCATGTCACCTTTCGAGTAAACAATCGCGTTTGATTTTACGTACTTAGCGACTTTCCAGCAGAACAGTGCATCTTTCAGTTCTTCTTCTGTTGGCTGGCGCTTAGAGACAACTTTCAGGTCGTCTGCAGATACCATGCCTTGGTCACGGTCTTGAACCAGCAGGCCGCCGTTAACACGCTTGACGTCAAAGCCTGTCGTCTTCGTTGACCACTCACCGCACTCTAGCAGGCGAAGGTTTTTCTTAGCGGCAACGATTTCAACGGCTTCAGCGGAAACAGAAGGTGCAATGATAACCTCAACAAATTGACGTTCTGTAATTGCTGTAGCTGTTGCTGCATCGAGTTCGCGGTTGAATGCGATGATACCGCCAAATGCTGACGTTGGGTCTGTTTTGAAAGCGCGGTCATAGGCTTCTAGGGTGTCTTTACCCAGCGCAACACCACAAGGGTTAGCGTGTTTAACGATCACACAGGCTGGTTCATCAAACTCTTTCACACACTCAAGCGCTGCATCGGTATCTGCGATGTTGTTGTATGACAGGGCCTTGCCTTGGATCTGGCGAGCTGTTGATACAGACGCTTCTTCCGGGTTGCTTTCAACGTAGAATGCGGCGGCTTGGTGGCTGTTCTCACCGTAGCGCATGTCCTGCTTCTTTTCGAACTGCTGGTTGAAGGTGCGTGGGAATTTAGACTCCTCATCGCCTTCTTTGTTGTCGCCGTAAGATGGCACCATAGTACCGAAGTAGTTGGCGATCATGCCGTCGTAGGCGGCAGTGTGTTCGAATGCAGCGATAGCCAGATCGAAGCGGGTTGCATGGTTCAGTGAACCATCGTTAGTGGCCATTTCGGTCAGTACGCGGTCGTAGTCGTGGGCATTAACAATAATGGCCACGTCTTTGTGGTTCTTGGCTGCAGAGCGCACCATGGTCGGGCCGCCAATATCGATGTTCTCGACAGCATCTTCCAATGTGCAGTCTGGGTTAGCAACCGTTGCCGCGAACGGGTACAGGTTTACCACCACCATATCGATAGGGGCAATGCCATGTTCGTTCATGACAGCATCGTCAGTGCCGCGACGGCCTAGGACACCACCATGGATTTTCGGGTGCAGGGTCTTAACGCGCCCATCCATCATTTCGGGGAAGCCCGTGTGATCGGACACTTCGGTGACCTGGATACCCTGCTCGGCAAGAAGGCGGGCTGTGCCACCTGTGGAGAGGATATCGACGCCACGATCGGCAAGCGCCTGGGCGAACTCAACAATACCAGTTTTGTCTGACACGCTAATTAGCGCACGGCGGATAGGACGAGCGTTTTCCATTGCTACCATCTCTTTATAAACACGGAGGACTATTTGCCAAAAGCCAGGAGCGATGGGCTGGCTTTTGGTAAAGACCCTCGGCTAGAATCGAAGATACAAACTGTGCTGTCGTTGGGGTGTTGTGATCAACGTGGCATATTTTACATTAATTCCACCGCTACGCAAACGTTTGCTTTTCGTTGTTTGTGGATCACTGAAGGGTAGGGCGGTATGTACTTGATTGGTCAGCTGGCTAAGCATTGTGGTGTTAGCAGCGACACGTTGCGGTTTTATGAGAAAAATGGCTTGCTGGTACCGTCTGGGCGCAGCGAGAGTGGTTACCGGCTCTATAGCGAAGATGATTTGTCGCGGATCCATTTTATCCTCCGTGCTAAGGCCATTGGTCTTAGCCTCGATGAGATCAGGGAGCTACTGGATATCCGCCTTGAAGCCAGCCAGCACAGTTGCGCTGAAGTGAAAGCGATCACTCAGGCCAAGCTGGATGAAGTGGATCGCAAGATGGCAGAGCTGGCGAGGATCCGCAACGCCCTCAAGAAAATCAACGATGCTTGTTGCGGCCATATTGATGACGATGCCAGCCATTGCTCTATCCTCGAGGCCTTGGGTGATGAAGATACCATGGCCGAGGAGAAAAGTGACAATCGGTGCTGCAGCGGGCGAGCGGCTTGTACCGGGCAATAGCCTGAAATCAGCAATGAATCGATCAATTATATTGGGCAGGCCGTCAAGTTGTGGTAGCGTCGAAGTATCACCTTGTTATTGATAGGGAAAGTCATGTTGAAAGTAAATGAGTATTTTGATGGCCAGGTAAAATCCCTGGGATTTGAGACTTCTGGCGAGCGTGCCAGCGTGGGGGTCATGGCGCCGGGGGAATATACCTTCGGTACGGCTGCTCCAGAGCGGATGAGTGTGGTTAAGGGCGCCCTGACAGTGAAGTTGCCTGGTCATATCGAGTGGGAAACTTATTATGCCGGTGATGATTTTGAAGTCCCGGGTGATTCCTCGTTTGAGGTGAAGGTTTCTGAGCCTACTGCTTACCTGTGTGATTATCTCTAGCTGACAGCGCTTCACCAGTGGTGGAGCGCTGTGCTTTTTAGCCGGAACTGTTAGCTATTGATTATTCTTTTTCTTTCTCTTTTGGGATCAGCACCGTGTCGATGACATGGATCACCCCATTGCTGGCTGGCACATCTGCCAAAATGACGTTTGCACCGTTGATGGTTACTTTTCCATCGTCATCGGTTTCAATTACAACCGTGCCGCCCTGTATCGTTTCTGGCAGCTTAAGCTTCATAACTTCTTCTGAAGAAAGCGCTCCCGGCAATACGTGGTAAGTCAGTATCGCTTGTAATTTTTCTTTGTTCTCCGGTTTCAACAATTCGGCGAGTGCGCCTTCGGGAAGCTTGGCAAACGCGTCATCTGTGGGGGCCAGCACGGTAAACGGTCCTTTCCCTTCCAATGTATCGACCAAATCAGCAGCCTTGATGGCCATCACCAGTGTTTGGAAATCGTCATTGTTGGCAGCGACCTGGACGAGATTCTTTTCCATTTCGCTTTTTTCGTGGTGGCTTGCCAAGGCAAGACCGGAAAAGAAAAGCACAATGACAGCCAAAGAGCGATTAAATGTACGGAGTATATGATTCATTGCTGCAGCCTCGTTGTGGTTATATCTAAGCATCTAACGTACGAACAAGCAGTATGGTTCACCCTACATAGTGGTAGGTCTTATTTTTGAGAAGGCAAATAATGGTATGCGTGAGTGGATGCCTCTTTCCATGTGATTGATAAACAAAAAGCCCAAACCAGTTGCCTGGTTTGGGCTTTTAACAATCAGAGATAACTGAAAGTGGCTTAGTTCATGCCGTATTTTTTCAGTTTCTTGCGAAGAGTACCGCGGTTGATACCCATCATGGTTGCCGCGCGGGTTTGGTTACCACGAGTGTACTGCATGATGGTGTCCAGTAGTGGCTGCTCAACTTCAGCAAGCACTAGCTCGTACAGATCATCGACTTCCTGACCGTTTAGTTGAGCCAGGTAGTTTTTCAGCGACGCCTTAACAGAGTCACGAAGTGGCTTCTGTGTGATTTGGTCCTGTGAAGTAACAGTAGTTACTGTCAATGCTTCGGAAGTCAGATTTTGTTCGAACATATTCTGTAAGCTCTTCTCGTATTTATGCAACGTTGTCGAAGTAGCCTTGCAGCGCATCGAGTTGCTGTTGGGCATCCTCGAGTGCGTTGAAGGTCCGGCGGAAATCACCTGCTGGGGCATGCTCTTTCAAATACCAGCCCACATGCTTGCGCGCGATACGCAAGCCCAGGTACTCGCCGTAAAAACGGTGAAGCTCCTGAATGTGGCCTAGCATGATGCTACCAACTTCATCAAATGATGGAGCCGGCAGGTGTTCGCCAGTTGTTAAGTAATGGTGGATTTCCTGGAAAATCCACGGTCGACCCTGTGCAGGGCGACCTATCATCAAGCCATCGGCACCGGTGTAATCCAGTACAAAGCGTGCCTTTTCCGGTGAGTCGATGTCACCGTTCGCAATCACCGGAATCGAGATCGCTTCTTTCACTGTCTTGATGTAATCGTATTCTGCCTCGCCTTTGTACATACAGGTTTTAGTCCGGCCGTGTAGGGCCAGGGCCTGAATGCCACATTGTTCGGCACGTTTGGCAATATCGACACAGTTTCGGTTTTCCAGATCCCAGCCGGTACGCGTTTTCAGCGTAACCGGGACATCGACCGCGTCGACGACCGTTCGAAGAATATCTTCGATCAGTTCGGGGTACTGCAGCAGGGCAGAGCCTGCCAAGCGCTTGTTGACCTTCTTGGCTGGACAGCCCATGTTGATATCGATGATTTGCGCACCGTTTTCAACGCTGAACTGAGCCGCCTCGGCCATCAGTTTGGGATCAGCGCCGGCGATTTGCACCGAGCGGATCCCTGACTCGCCTTCATGTACCATGCGGTTCTGGGACTTGGACGTTTTCCACAGGTCTGGGTTAGACGACATCATTTCGCTCACAGCCATTCCTGCCCCGTAGCGCAGGCACAATTCGCGAAAAGGCCGATCGGTCACACCTGCCATTGGCGCGACTATCAGCTGGTTGTTAAGTTGATAAGGACCGATCTTCAAACGTCTATTCCTGACTATGCCAGTAAGGGCGCGCATTTTACGCATTTTTTCCCCTTCTGAAAAGGCCAATAATTGAGCATTTAGGTTTTGATTTTCAAAACTGTACTTTTTTCAATCAATTGACTGTTTATCGAAGAGGAAAAAGTCGATTACGCTTTGTGTCCAGAGATGCGACACCACTCTTCTCGGGCCGCTATTGGGTCAAGTTCAAGCTCGTCGCCATAGTAGGTCGCGACATCTTCCGCTTGGCTTTCCAGTACACCTGAAATTGCCAGCAGGCCACCGTCTTTGACCAGGCTCTTGATAACCGGCGATAGCTCACGCAGTGGTCCGGCCAAAATATTGGCAACCACGACATCAGCCAAGATACCTTCCGGTTGGTCTTGCGGCAGATATAGCTCAAGGTTTTCGGCCACGCCATTACGCTCGGCATTGTCACGGGAAGCTTGGATAGCCTGAGGGTCGATATCGATACCGATCACCTTCTTGGCACCCAGTTTCAGGGCGGCAATTGCCAAGATGCCCGAGCCACAACCGAAGTCGATGATGGTTTTGCCAGCCAGATCCTGACCGTCTAGCCACTCAAGACAAAGCGAGGTGGTTGGGTGGGTACCGGTACCGAATGCCAGACCTGGATCCAGCATTACGTTTACCGCGTCTGGCTCAGGGACTTCACGCCAGCTTGGGCAAATCCACAGGCGACGGCCAAAGCGCATCGGGTGGAAGTTATCCATCCATTCACGTTCCCAGTCCTTGTCTTCCAACTGCTCGATTTTGTGGGCAAAATCATCGGCAATCAGCGGGCTGTTTTTTAGCATTTCCAGGACAAATTTCATGTCCGTCTCTGCATCGTACAGGCCGATCACATCCGTATCACCCCACAGGCGGGTTTCACCCGGCAATGGTTCGAATACCGGAGTGTCCTGGGCATCAAGGAAGGTAACCGAGACAGCGCCCGTCTCTTCCATCAGCATATCGCCGATAGCTTCAGCATTTTCAGCCGTCGCGTTCAGTTTGATTTGAATCCAAGGCATGGTTAATTCGCTTTTTGGTTAGCTAAATTCAAGGATGCGGAGTCTAGCATGATTTTTAGACAGTTTAAAAAAAGATAGCACCCGAAGGTGCTATCTGAAGGCGGTTTTAAACCTGTTGGAGGGTCTGCTGTGGAACCGGCCGCGCAAGGCTCCCCAAGACGAAGCTGACAAGGCCAATTGCCAAGGTTGGTACAATGGCATGGATACCGCCTAAATCGGGCTTGAGTAGCGACAGGGCGATATAACAGGCTAGTCCGCTTACCATCGAGGCGAAGGCGCCGGTGGCCGAGGCCTTTTTCCAGTACAGGCCAAGCACCAGCGGCCACAGGAACACCGCCTGCATACCGCCAAAGGCCAGCAGGTTGAGCCAGATGATCATATCCGGCGGGTTGGTGGCAGCGACGAAGACCAACAGCGAGAAAATACCCGTTACCCAAAGCGACAGTTTCGGCAGGCGGCTTTCGGCTTCCGGCCCCTGGGCGGCTTTCGGGTTGATGTAGTTAAGGTACAAGTCCTTGAGCAGGGTGGCAGAAGCCTGGATCAGCTGGGAGTCGATGGTCGACATAATAGCTGCCATCGGCCCGGCAAGGAACACGCCTGCGACCACAGGAGGCAGTACGGTCATCATCAGGGTCGGCATGATCTGATCCGGGCTGGCAATATCCGGCACGATGGCCCGGCCCAGAGCGCCGGCCAGGTGCATACCGAGCATCAGGAAGGCCACCATGGCGGTGCTGATCACCATACCTCTGTGCAAGGATCCGGTCGATTTATAGGACATGCAGCGCACTGCGGCATGGGGCAGGCCAATGACCCCGAAACACACCAGCACCCAAAAACTGAGCATAAAAGGTTGGCTGAGAAAGTTATCCGGGCCGAAAGGGGTGACCAGTGCGGGATCAATACGGTGAAGTTCACCCATCATCTCGCCGATGCTGCCGCCGGCATGGACAATACCAACCAGCAGGGCAATCGTGCCGATGATCATCATGATCCCCTGGACGGTATCGGTCATGACGACGGCGCGAAAACCACCGATGGTGGTATAGAGGCCGACGGTGACGGCAAACAGGAGTAGGCCGTGCTGGTAAGACAGCCCGGTCACGGTTTGCAGCAGGCGCGCGCCGCCGACAAACTGCACCACCATGGTACCGAAAAAGGCCAGTAGTAGTGCCAGCGAGGCGAAGATAACGACGCCGCGATGCTTATAACGGGCGTAGAGAATATCGTTCAGCGTCAGGGCGTTGTGGCGGCGGGCTTCGATGGCAAACTTCTTACCGAGTACCCCGAGGGTCAACCAAGCCGCCGGCAGCTGGATCATGGCCAGCAACACCCAGCCGAGGCCCATCTTATAGGCTGCACCCGGTCCACCGATAAATGAACTGGCGCTAGCATAGGTGGCAGCCAGGGTCATGGCCAGCACGAAACCGCCCATGCTGCGGTTGCCGACCAGGTATTCATTGAGGAAGCCGTTGCTATTGCCGCGATGGCGGCGGGTGTAAAGCGCTAGACCGAATACGGCCATCAGGTACAGCACGAGCGGGATCAGCAATTGACTATTCATCACTGGCCTCCGGTTCGATCTCGAGCGACATGTCGCGGTAGATATATTTCACCATCAGCCCACAAAGCACGGTGAACAGAATGGGGCCTATAATGCAGGCCAGTAAAAACCACAGGGGGAATCCCCAGTACAGGGTCGGCAGTGCTTCGTCTATGCCAGTCGGGGCGAAGGCATAGGCCGAGAAATACCACCAGGCGAAATAGGCCAAGGCTAGGCCGACGGCCCATTTGGCTTCTTTGTGGGCCTGGCGATAGCGCGCAGACAGCGTTTTCATGGTGTTGTTTCCGGTTGAGGTGCGGGAAAGGAGCGGTAGACGGCGGGCGTCACGCTCATTCTTCATACAAATTTAAGGGGGGTATTGTGGCAAAAGTTAGCAGGGAGCGCTAGGAAGCGAGTAAATTAGCGGTACAAAGAGATAAAAAAAGCTGCCGAAGCAGCTTTTTACTTGAAGATTTCGACCTTACTGGAGACCGAGTTTCTTCTCTAGGTAGTGGATATTGGCACCACCGTGCTGGAAGTTCTCGTCAGCCATGATTTCCTGCTGCAGCGGAACATTGGTTTTGATACCGTCGATGATCATCTCGCCCAGTGCATTTTTCATGCGGGCAATGGCCACGTCGCGGTTTTCACCGAAGGTGATCAGCTTACCGATCATTGAATCGTAGTAAGGTGGTACGCTGTAGCCAGTGTAGATGTGCGATTCCCAACGTACGCCCATGCCGCCTGGCGCATGGAAGCGGTCGATCTTACCTGGGCAAGGTAGGAAACGCACAGGATCTTCGGCGTTGATACGGCACTCAACCGCATGGCCTTTGATCTTGATATCGTCCTGGGTGAAGGACAGCGGCTGGCCTGCGGCAATGCGTAGCTGCTCTTTGATCAGGTCGATGCCGGTTACCATCTCGGTCACTGGGTGCTCAACCTGGATACGGGTGTTCATTTCGATGAAATAGAACTCGCCATTCTCGTACAGGAATTCGAACGTACCTGCACCGCGATAGCCGATTTCGATACATGCACGGGTACAGCGTTCACCGATGTACTTACGCATTTCCTCGGTGATACCCGGCGCAGGCGCTTCTTCCACTACTTTCTGGTGGCGGCGCTGCATTGAACAGTCACGTTCGCCCAGGTGGATAGCACCGCCTTGACCGTCGGCCAATACCTGTACTTCGATATGGCGTGGGTTTTCCAGGAATTTCTCCATATAAACCATATCGTTGTTGAAGGCCGCTTTCGCTTCGGCACGGGTCATCGCGATCGCTTCGATTAGATCAGCTTCACTGCGAACGACACGCATACCACGGCCACCACCGCCGCCCGATGCCTTGATGATCACCGGGTAGCCGATACGCTTGGCAAAGGCTTTGTTCTTGGCTTCGTCGTCATCGAGTGGGCCGTCAGAACCTGGAACACAAGGAACGCCGGCTTTTTTCATCGAGGTGATCGCTGACACTTTGTCGCCCATCAGGCGGATGGTGTCTGCTTTTGGGCCAACGAAAATGAAGCCTGAGCGTTCTACCTGCTCGGCAAAATCAGCATTCTCAGACAGGAAACCGTAGCCTGGATGGATCGCTACCGAGCCGGTAATTTCTGCTGCACTGATGATGCGAGGGATGTTCAGATAGCTTTCTGTACTCTTGGCTGGACCAATACAGATCGCTTCGTCAGCCAGCAATACGTGCTTGAGATCGCGGTCGGCAGTGGAGTGCACCGCAACCGTCTTGATACCGAGCTCTTTACATGCGCGCAGGATACGCAGTGCAATCTCGCCTCGGTTGGCAATAACAATTTTATCTAGCATAAAAGGCCCCGGTTACTCGATGATAACTAGCGGCTGGTCAAATTCAACGGCGTCGCCGTCTTCTGCCAGGATAGCGACGACAGTACCGGCTTTATCAGATTCGATCTGGTTCATCATCTTCATCGCTTCGACGATACACAGGGTATCACCGGCATTGACAGTCTGGCCGATTTCAACAAATGGTTTCGCATCAGGACTCGGCGCACGGTAGAAGCTACCTACCATTGGCGACAGAACCTGATGGCCAGCAGGAGCTGCTGGGGCTTCGGCGACTGGTGCTGCAGCCGGAGCAGCGGCTGGTGCAGCGGCCGGAGCGGCGACTGGTGCAGCTACAATTTGTGCTGGTGCTGCGATAGGTGCAACGGCACGACTGATGCGTACTGACTCTTCACCTTCAGAAATTTCCAGCTCAGCAATACCTGACTCTTCAACTAGCTCAATCAGTTTCTTGATTTTACGAATATCCATTTATCTTTCTCTTATTTGTTCAGTTGGCGTCTGCTTGCAGACGGCGTACCGCAGCTTGCAGGGCGAATTCATAACCATCTGGGCCCAAGCCGCAGATCACCCCGACAGCTTTGTCTGACAGGTAGGAGTGATGGCGGAATGGTTCCCGGGCATGAACATTAGACAGATGTATTTCAATGAACGGGATGCTGACCCCCAAGAGTGCGTCACGGATAGCGACACTGGTGTGGGTATAAGCTGCAGGATTGATCAGGATGAAATCAACTTTGCCATGGGCTTGGTGGATCGCATCGATAATCTCGTATTCCGCGTTCGATTGGATATGGTCTAGCGTCACGCCTAACTCGGTCGCTTTGGCAGTTAAGTGCGTCACTATCTGGGCCAGTGACTGCTGGCCGTAATGTCCCGGCTCGCGTAAACCTAATAGGTTCAGGTTCGGGCCATTGATCAGTAAAATTCGTTGAACGGTCGACATCTTGACGTTATATCACTTGTATTTGAGGTTTTACTCTAGCAACGTGAAAAAAGCTAAAAAGTTGCTTCCCTGTGTTACGTTGTTGTCTGCCAAAACATGCTTGATGTGCAATTATAGAGAATTCGCAGCAAATCGCAGCAAAATACTGGTCTAATCACCACAGTTTCTTGGTACACATGTACGCTGTTTGGCGATCGGGAGTTGAGAATGGAAAATTTAGTAGCTAGCACTATGCGCGACCTGCAAGCCAGAGACAATAGCTTGTGGCGGAGGAATTGTAACTTTTAGCACTGGATCAAAAAAGCCGCCGCAAGCAGGGCTTGGGCGGCTTTTATCGGCCCGTGAGGGCTTATAGCACTTTTTGTTTTTCTGCGATCAGCTTCTCAACCACACTTGGGTCGGCCAGGGTTGAGGTATCACCCAGTGTCGCGGTATCACCGGTGGCAATCTTACGCAGGATACGGCGCATGATTTTGCCAGAGCGAGTCTTCGGCAAGGCATCGGTCCAGTGCAAGAAGTCTGGTGTGGCAATTGGGCCAATTTCCTTGCGGACCCAGTCTTTGACTTCTTTGTGCAGTTCGGCCGATGGGATCTCACCATCGTTGAGGGTGATATAGGCGTAGATTGCCTGTCCTTTGATGTCATGCGGGACACCGACAATGGCGGCCTCGGCAATCTTATCGAAAGCGACTAGCGCTGATTCAATTTCGGCTGTCCCCATACGGTGACCCGAGATATTCAGTACGTCATCGACACGGCCAGTGATCCAATAGTAGCCGTCTTCATCACGGCGAGCACCGTCACCGGTGAAATACATGCCCTGGAATGTTGAGAAGTAGGTTTGCTCAAAGCGCTCATGATCGCCCCAGAGTGTACGCATCTGACCCGGCCAGGAATCGATCATCACCAAGTTGCCTTCGGTGGCACCATCAAGGATGTTACCCATGTTATCGACCAATGCTGGCTGGACTCCGAAGAACGGACGGGTTGCTGAACCCGGCTTAAGGGCCGTCGCGCCCGGTAGTGGGGTGATCAAAATGCCGCCTGTCTCTGTTTGCCACCAGGTATCAACGATAGGACAGCGGCTGTCGCCAATGGTGCGGTGATACCATTCCCATGCTTCTGGGTTAATGGGCTCACCGACTGACCCCATAACGCGCAATGAGGAGCGGTTTGTACCAGCAATCGCTTCATCACCTTTCGCCATTAAAGCGCGGATGGCGGTTGGAGCGGTATAAAGGATATTAACTTGGTGCTTATCAACCACTTCGCTCATGCGACTGGTTGATGGGTAGTTTGGTACACCTTCAAACAGTAGGGTAGTGGCGCCGTTTGCTAGTGGTCCATAAACCAAGTAGCTGTGGCCAGTGATCCAACCCACATCGGCGGTACACCAGTACACCTCTCCTTCTTGGTAATCAAAAACATGCTTGAATGTCATGGTCGCGTAGACCAAATACCCCCCCGTGGTATGCAGCACACCTTTAGGTTTACCTGTTGACCCCGAGGTATAAAGAATGAACAGAGGATCTTCTGCATTCATGGCCTCTGGTTCACAACGGCTTGAAGCAACAGAGGTCGCATCGTGCCACCAGACGTCACGCTCGCTGTCCCATTCAACATTGCCACCAGTACGTTTAAGTACTAGCACTTTTTCAACGCAGGTGACGCCAGGGTTTGCAAGGGCATCATCCACGTTCTTTTTCAAAGGAACCGCGCGACCAGCACGTACACCTTCGTCAGCAGTTACAACCACTTTGGCGTTAGAATCAATAATACGGCCCGCCAGTGCTTCAGGTGAGAAGCCACCAAAGACGATGGTGTGAACGGCACCGATACGGGTGCAAGCCAGCATGGCGACGGCAGCTTCAGCAACCATTGGCATGTAGAGGCAAACAACATCGCCTTTACGTACCCCTTGGCTCTTTAGTGCATTAGCAAATTTACAGACTTCTTCATGAAGCTCGCTATAGGTCAGTGTGGCATCATCAGCTGGGTCGTCACCTTCCCAAATAATCGCAGGTTGATCGCCTCGTGTGGCAAGATGACGATCAAGGCAGTTTGCTGAGACATTAAGTTCACCGTCTTCAAACCAGTTAATGTTGACATGCCCAGTATCGAAAGACGTGCTTTTTACTTTGGAAAATGGGGTGATCCAGTCGACAATCTGGCCATGTTCACGCCAGAAACCCTCTGGGTTAATTACTGATTGCTGATACATCTCGCGGTATTGTTCATCAGTAATATGGGCGTTAGCGGCAATGTCTTGATTTACTGGATACACGTGAACTTCACTCATCCTATTCTCCTTGATGTTCCGTTTTTGTCCTTACTGGACCGGACTATTCTGTATGCAGGTTTGTTTTGCTTGCGTAGTACTAACTTCCAATAGATCGATGTCGGTCTCAATTAGACTTTAGGATGAGAGCAGGGAGAATGTGGGAAAATAGCTGGTTTTGCAGTGCTGTTACAGTCAAAAACTTGCGCTTTATCGTTAATAAAACGCAATAGCAAAAGGTTGTAAGGCGTTGAATAGTCTGTTTTCTTCTCGTCACCTTGAAGCCTAGCGAGCGACTGGGTGAGGCAGATCACCGTGCTTTAGCCGAACGTAGATCATTGCTGCGGCAATGGCATCTTGCAAGGCATCGTGGCGTGGCGGCACAGGCAAGTCGAGGTGGCGGCTGATCGCCTCGAGACTGAGATCGAAGTAGGCATTGGGCAGCTGGCGTTCAAGCTGCTCGTGATAGAGGTGGCTCACTTCGACGGTTTGGTTTGGCAGCGGAAAGCCGAAGTGGCGGAGGAAATAGCGGTCGAGGATCGTTTTATCATAGCGAATATGGTAGCCGACCAATGGCCGGTTGCCGATGAAAGCCAGTAACTTTTCCAGCGCCTGCACTTCTTCCAACCCTTGGTTGAGATCTTGGTGGCGGATACGGTGGATAGCTACCGAGCCGGCATCGAGACTGGCTGGTGCGCGTAATGTCAGGTGGATCGACTGGCTGGTCAGGATGCGGTTATCTTGGATACGGGTAGCGGCAATGGTGACCAGCTCGGCACTGTGCGGATCCAGACTGGTGGTCTCGCAGTCGAGCGAGACCAGCTCCGTGCCTCGGTAGCGGGAGAATAAGTCGTGAAACTCGCTGTCCTTAAATTTGTGGCGATACCACCAGCGTTTTAGGGTATTGATCATCGGGTTGCTCCTTGGCGGCGTTTAATCGCGGATCTGGTAGTGATACCCGAGCCATTCCTTGAATTTTTTCACCACGTGCAAGCTGTGGCGGAGCAGATCGCGGTCGGTGCGGCTGAGCCGTTCGACATTGAGGTGCTGCTGCAAACCACCGGCCGGGAGATCCAGCTGCTGGCGCAGTCGCAGCTTAATGAACAGCTTCAGCGCTTCGCTGAGGTTGGACGCGGTGTCATTTTCCAGCACTTGGCGTTGGGCCAATTGTTCCAAGCGGGTAAAGGTGTTGTTGTCCTCGATCCCGTGCTCCAATGCCAGTGCCCGTACACCATGGACGATGGGAAATACCCCGCCGCGCTTGATATCGAGCCCGTCTTTGCCGGCTTTCAATTTGCCGAACAATGACAGGGGGACGCTAAAGCGCAGGGCTGGCCGGGTAAAGGTGGTCAATAATAATTCCTGCTCGGCCATTTGCTGGTGGAGCTGCTGCTTGATAGGGGCCAGCAGTTCGGGGTTTCCTGCTACCGCATGACTGTCTGCGAGGATCGCCAGATCCATCATTTCATTTTCTGTCCCCTTGCGGGCGAACTCTTTCAGGGTGTGTAACCACTCACTTTGGTGTTTGACCCATTTGGGATTGTTAACCATGACTTTACCCGGGCACAGTGGATAGCCCAGCTGGTGCAGGGTGTGGGTCAGGGCTTCCATGGTATCGCTGAGTCCCGGCCAGTCGACACCGTCTTCAATGATCAGGGCGTTGTCCTGATCGGTCTTGAGAATTTGTTCGCCGCGCCCCTCCGATCCCATCACCACGAAGCAGCAGTGGTTTTGCATCGCTTGAGGGACAATCAGCCGGAAGGCTTTCTCGATAATTTGCTCATTGACCGCTGCGATCAACTCCATCACGAAGCGGGTGTGGATACCGTTGTTGAACAGCGTTGCCACTAGCCGGGATTGGCTACTGGCGGCCAGCGAGAGTTCCTCGACCGTGGTGGCACGGGCGATACGCAGGGTCAGTACATGGGAATGGGTAGAGAACAGGCTGAGTACCTGAGTGAGATCCAGCATCCCAACCAGCTGCGTACCGTCGGTAACTGATACCCGTTTGACCTTGTGGCGGGTCATCGACAGCATGGCATTGAATAGGTAGTCACCCTTGCTGACACTGATCACTGGGCTGGTGGCGACCTCGCCGACTGACGTTGACGGGGGCAGGTTATCGAGCATCACTGCATGGAGCAGGTTGGTACGGGTAATAATGCCATACGGCTGGTTGTCACCGGCCTCGACCAAGGCGGCGTCCATGCCTTGCTGCTGTAATTTCGTGGTGGCAGCGTGCAAATCACAGCTGCGCGGCAGGATCAGGCAGGGTTGGATATTGCTGCTGTCGACCCGGGTGAGGATGAATTCAGCGAGGTTCTGCTGTCGCTGGGCCTCTTCCAGCAATTGTTGGCGGCGGGCCAGGCTGGAGTCAAAGTAGGCAGCAAACTGGCTATTGCCATGGTAGAGGTCAAGAAACAGCGGCTTGGGAACCAGGTAGCACAGGGTGTCCTCCAGTGCAGTGTAGTGGTGGCGACAGGTGGATTCGAGTTGCGATCTGACATCGAACAGATCGTCGCTGGTGTAATGGGCGTAGATTTCACTGCCATCGGCGGCACTTTCTTCGACGCTCCCTTTGATAATGATGTGCAATTGCTCGCAGGGCTTTCCGGCTTCGATCAGGGTATCCCCGTGGCGGTAATAGGCGACATCCAGCGAGTCGACCAAACGCCGCTGTTGCTCACCACTGAGGCGGTCAAAGGGGGGAAGGGAGGTATCAAAGTTATCGGACATACTGGCTCTCCGGATCTATTCGCACTGTATGCAGTGTCTGCCTGATGACGCAAAAGCTCCAGACGACTTTAGTCTACTATGCCAATTCGAGGCTCTGCTTCTGGGCGATACATTACCGGGTGGACGCGAGGTGAAATGGGGAAGGAAAAAGGACCGATAATTTCATTGGGGCTATGTTCTATTAGGGGCATAATAGCGCCTAGTTTTTTTCAGTACGATAGGACAAGGCATGTTTCGTAGTAGCCCTTACGGTTGGACCTCGCAGTACCTGCTGGGTTTTTTCTTCAATTATGGTGTTTATCTTCCGTTCTGGGCGTTGTGGTTAGCGCATTTGGGGGTCAGTGCTTCCAATATCGGTTTGTTGCTGGGGTTGGGCTTTGGTGTCCGTTGCCTGGCCAATTTGTTTATCACCCCCCGTATCCACAAAGTCGAGCATCTTATTCCTGCCCTGCGAGGCTTTGCTCTGGCGGCGTTGATCAGTTGTATTGCCTATATCTATTGTGGTGGAAGTTTGTGGGCACTAACTATCATGACAGTGATATATAACATGATGGTTGGCCCGATAGTACCGCTATCCGATGCGGTGGCGAACTACTATGCCAAAGAAGGGCATCTCGACTATGGTCGAACCCGCCTGTGGGGCTCGATTGCTTTTATTGCTGGTTCGACGGTAGTGGGTTTGCTGGCTGCTAAATATAGTCCTGATGTGATCCCCTGGGTGGCAGCTGCTGGCTTGGTCGGTGCACTGCTACTGGCAATGCGCCAGCCAACGATATTGCCGGTTTCTGAGCCGGGCAGTCATGATCAGCCGCGTCCGGCTTTGCTGCAGTTATTACGTGATCCGGAAGTGGTCCGCTTTTTGACCATTATCGCCCTATTGCAAGGGAGCCATGCGGCTTACTATAGCTTCAGTGCGATTTACTGGAAGGAAGTTGGCTACAGCGAAGATGTGATTGGTTACCTGTGGAGCTTCTCGGTGGTGGCGGAAGTGGCGGTGTTTGCCCTGAGCAAGCGCCTGTTTGCTGGCTGGTCGGTCATGGGGATGTTCCGCTTGGCTGCGGTTGGTGTACTGATCCGCTGGGGGATCACGGCCAGCATGACCGAGCTGCCTTTGCTGGTTGCTTCCCAAGCCTTGCATGGTGTGACTTTTGCCGCGGCTCACTTGGCGACTATCCGTTATATCCAAAAAGCGCAGAGTAACCAGATGGTGGCACTGCAAGCACTGTACAACGCGTTGCCGATGGGCGCCTTCATGGCGCTGATGACGGCCTTGAGCGGTTGGCTATATGGTCTGTGGGGCGCTAACATTTTCTGGTTGATGGCAGCGATGGGGATCCCGGCGCTGCTGATGAAGGTTGAGCCGAAGGCCCGTCGCCAGTTTGCTCAACAGGACGAGGCTGCCGCTAACAAATAACATGACCACGGTCTTGGTTGTAGCACGCTGCAGCGAAGAACTGTGATCCTACTGATTGGTGAGCGCCAGTGGTTTGGTTACACTGGTGCTCACAATATATTCAAATCATTTGGGTATAATCAATCAGTTGGAGATAACACATGGCACAGGGATGGATTGTCGTGCCGGTCACATTGGCCTACCTGGGGCTGTTGTTCTGGATAGCCTGGTACGGAGACCGAAAAAAACAGTGGATGGCACGCTGGCGGCCATGGATATATTGCCTGTCGATTGCCGTGTACTGTACCTCTTGGACCTTCTACGGCACAGTGGGTCAAGCCAGCCAGAATATCTGGTCCTTTCTTCCTATCTATATTGCCCCGATCTTGGTGTTCACGTTTTGCTGGCGGGTGCTGGCCAGGCTGATTTTGATCGCCAAGCGCGAACATATTACTTCCATTGCTGACTTTATTGCTGCCCGCTATGGCAAATCACAAGGGCTGGCGGTACTGGTCACCCTGATTGCCGTGGTGGGCATATTGCCGTATATCGCCCTTCAACTACGCGGGATCACCATGGGGCTGGAGCTGGTTGCGCCGGGATTGGGCCAAGATATGGCGGGGATCGGTGGAGAGAGTCGCGCTGATACCGCTTGGGTGGTGACGTTGGCGTTGGCGATCTTTACCGTGTTGTTCGGTACCCGTCATATCGACAGTACCGAGCATCATCGCGGTATGATGATGGCGGTGGCATTCGAGTCGATCATCAAATTGGTGGCGTTTTTGGTGGTTGGTGTGTTTGCTGTGGTCATGCTGTTCGATGTTCCTGACTTACAGGCGGCCAGTCGCGAATTGCTCCAGCCTGCCACCCCGCATATCGGTAGCCTGTTGATCCATACCCTGTTTACCATGGCGGCGATCATCTGCCTGCCGCGCCAATTCCATACTACGGTGGTTGAAAATGAACGGGCGCAAGATCTGCACCGGGCCCGCTGGGTGTTCCCTGGCTACCTGCTGCTAATGGGGATATTTGTTATCCCGCTGGCGCTGGCCGGTCAGGTGTGGCTTCCCCATATCACCGCCGATACCTACGTGATTAACTTGCCGCTTTTGCATGGCGCGGAAGGTATTGCCCTGTTGGCTTTTCTTGGCGGTACCTCGGCTGCAAGCGGGATGGTGATTGTGTCGACCATTGCGCTGGCCATCATGGTCTCCAATGATTTGGTGTTACCGATGCTGCTGCGGCGTTGGCGCATTTCTGGTCGTAACTACCATGCTTTTTCGGGGATGTTGCTTAATATACGCCGCGGTTTGATTTTACTTCTGTTGCTGGCGTCGTGGGGTTTCTACCAAGCACTTGGTGAGATCCCGTCGCTGTCGGCGATCGGTTTGCTGTCCTTTGCCGCTATTGCCCAGTTTTCTCCAGCCTTGCTGGGTGGGATCTACTGGCGGGAAGGCAACCGCAATGGTGTCTATGCCGGTTTGCTGGGCGGGATCGCGGTGTGGGGCGTCACCATGATGGGCCAGACCAATATGCTGGCAGGTACGGCGCAGACCAACATACTGCTGTGGCTGCTCACCCCGCCCGATTGGCCGTTACTTGGCAAGCTAACCAGTGTCGACTGGGGGATGTTACTGAGCTTATTGGTCAATATTGGCCTTTATGTCAGTGTGTCCTTACTGACGCGATCGACCCTGACAGAGCGCCTTCAGGCGGCGTCATTTGTTGGCGCTCCGCTACCGGAAAGTGGTGATAGCAGCTTGTACCAGACCCGGGTGACAGTGGCCGAGCTGGAAATGCTGGCGGCGCGGTTTGTTGGCCGCAAGCGGATCCGCCATGCCTTCCGTCAGTTTGGCGAGCAGCGGCATGAATCCCTGCTACCCCAGCAACAGGCTCCCTCAACGCTGATCCGTCATACCGAGCGGGTGCTGGCCGGGGTATTCGGGGCGTCTTCTGCCCGGCTGGTGCTGACTTCGGCTTTGCAGGGGCGAAAGATGCAGCTGGAAGAAGTGGCCACGATTGTCGATGAGGCTTCGGAGCTGTTTGATTTCAGTCGCGGCCTGTTGCAGGGGGCGATTGAACATATCAGCCAAGGGATTGCGGTGGTCGATAAACAACTGCGGCTGGTGGCGTGGAACCAGCGCTACACCGAAATGTTTACCTTTCCGCCCGGCCTGATCCAGGTCGGTAGGCCGATTGCCGATGTGATCCGCCATAACGCCGAGCTGGGGTTATGTGGCCCGGGCGATCCTGAGTGTCATGTCGCTAAACGGGTTGAGCACCTACAGCGGGGGACGGCACATACCTCTTCGCGGATCCGCCCTGACGGCCAGGTGATAGAAGTACAGGGTAATCCGATGCCTGGCGGCGGGTTTGTGATGAGTTTTACCGATATCACCGAATTCCGTAATGCCGAACAGGCACTGAAAGAAGCGAATGAAACATTGGAAGAGCGGGTCCGGCAACGGACCAGCGAACTGGAGCGCCTCAACCGCCAGTTGGTCACGGCTACCCAGCAAGCCGAATTACAGGCCCATTCAAAGGGGCGTTTCTTGGCGGCGGTCAGTCATGACTTGATGCAGCCGCTCAATGCTGCGCGGTTGTTTTCGTCATCGCTGGCGGAAGTGGCCAAAGAGGCCGAAGCTGCCAAGTTGGCCCGTCATATAGAAAGTGCGTTGGGGGCAGCGGAAGATTTGATCGGCGATTTACTGGATGTATCACGGCTTGAATCTGGCAAGCTGCAAATCAATGTCCATGCGTTCCGGATCAGCGAGGTACTCGATACCTTGGGTGCCGAATTCGGTGCCTTGGCCCGACAGCAGGGAATTACCTTTGAAGTGGTACCTTGCCATGCGGTGATAAAATCCGATCCTAAATTGTTGCGCCGGGCATTACAAAATTTCCTGACCAATGCCTTTCGCTACAACCCGCAGGGCAAGGTGGTGCTGGGTGTGCGTCGTCGTGGCAGCCAGCTACAGATTGAGGTGTGGGATAACGGCCCCGGGATCCCCGAGGAGAAGCAGGCCCATATTTTCGACGAGTTCACCCGGATTGAACGCAGCGGTGTCGATCATGGTCTCGGTTTGGGATTGGCTATTGCCCGCGGGATCAGCCGGGTACTGGGTCACTCCCTGTCATTGCGATCCTGGCCGGGCAAAGGCACGGTCTTTTCCTTTGGGGTGCAGCGGGGCATTTTGGTGGAGTCTGTTGAAAAATCGGAGTCTGCTGACAAGCCGCCAGCCCCACTGGCGGATCTGAGAGTGCTGTGTGTCGATAATGAGCCCGACATCTTGTTGGGCATGGAAACCTTACTGACCCGCTGGGGGTGTGACATTCGGTTAGCGGAAACGGTCACCGCAGCGATGAAGCAGCTCGACGATGGCTGGCAGCCTGATTTTATCTTGAGTGATTATCACCTGACTAATGGCGAGACAGGGCTGCAGGTCTTGCAACAATGTACCCTGAAACTCGGCAAATGCTTTCGTGGTGCGGTGATCAGTGCCGACAGAACTGAACAAACCAAAGCGATGATCGAAGGGCATGGCTTCAGCTTTATCAGCAAGCCGGTCAAGCCACTTAAGCTGAGGGCATTGCTCAACCAGCATCAGAAGGCGGGGGTTGGTAGCTAAGGGGAAGGGGCATTGAGAAAACAGACCGTTAGCTCAAAAAGAAACGGAGCCTGATAGGCTCCGTTTTTTTAGTTTAGTGATGAGGCTATGTTAGTGGTCGTGGGCTTCACCCGCACCTTTCGGATAACGGATGGATTCAACCATGTCTTGCACATCTTTTGGTACTTCAGCCGTGAACTTGTTCACTACAATCGATACCACGAAGTTTAGACACATACCTAGCGTACCGATGCCTTCAGGGCTGATCCCGAACCACCAGTTTTCAGGTGTGCTTGCTGCCGGGTTGATGAACTTGAAGTAGATGATGTAGCTTGCGGTGAAGGCAATACCCGTCAACATACCGGCAATCGCGCCTTCCTTGTTCATCTTCTTGTAGAAGATCCCCAAGATGATAGCAGGGAAGAAGGACGCTGCGGCTAAGCCAAAGGCAAATGCGACGACCTGTGCCACAAACCCCGGAGGGTTAATACCCAAGTAACCGGCACCGACAATCGCGACCATGGCTGCCAGGCGAGCGGCCAATAGCTCCTGCTTGTCGGTCATGTTTGGTCTGAATCCTTTCTTCAGAAGGTCATGTGAGATGGATGTAGAGATAACCAATAGTAGGCCTGCGGCTGTTGATAGTGCTGCTGCTAAGCCACCAGCTGCCAGTAGCGCGACCACCCAGTTTGGTAGTTTTGCAAGCTCAGGAGACGCCAGTACGATGATGTCACGGTTAATCGTCATCTCGTTGCGCTCATCGCCCGAGTAGAACATTTTGCCGTCGCCGTTCTTATCTTCCCAGCCGACTAGGCCGGTGCTTTCCCAGTTTTTGTACCAGCTTGGCGCATCCGCTGCTGCCACACCTTGCATGTCCGGGCCATTAATCGTCTCAATCATATTGACGCGAGCAAACGCTGCAACACCGGGTGCTGTTGTGTAAAGCAATGAGATGAACAGTAGTGCCCAGCCTGCTGAGATACGCGCATCACGGACTTTGGGTACTGTGAAGAAGCGAATGATGACATGTGGCAGACCGGCAGTACCGACCATTAGAGCTGCACAGATGAAGAAGACATCGACCATGCTCTTGTTACCTTCGGTATAGGCGGTAAACCCGAGTTCTTCGGTTAGACCGTCCAACTTATCCAAGAGGTAAACATCAGTGCCTGTGATCGTTGATCCCATGCCAATTTGTGGCAGCGGGTTACCGGTCATCATGATAGAAGTGAAGATGGCGGGTACAAGGAAGGCGAAGATGAGAACACAGAATTGAGCAACCTGCGTATAAGTGATGCCTTTCATACCACCCAGTACGGCGTAGAAGAACACAATACCCATCCCAATGATGATACCGAGATTAATATCGACCTCTAGGAAACGAGAGAATACGACGCCGACCCCACGCATCTGACCGGCAACATAGGTAAACGATACGAAGATGGCACAGAATACCGCGACCATACGTGCGGTTTTGGAGTAGTAACGCTCACCGATAAAATCAGGTACGGTAAACTGACCGAACTTACGCAGGTAAGGTGCTAAACACAGCGCAAGTAATACATAGCCCCCGGTCCAACCCATCAGGTAAACCGCACCGTCATAACCCACGAATGAGATAATACCCGCCATAGAGATAAATGATGCTGCTGACATCCAGTCCGCGGCGGTCGCCATACCATTGGCGACTGGGTGAACACCACCACCGGCGACGTAGAATTCACTGGTTGATCCAGCACGAGCCCAGATCGCGATACCGATATACAGTGCGAATGTGATACCGACGAGAATAAACGTCCACGTTTGAATTTCCATGCTCTAAACCTCTAGTCTTCCTGTACGTTATATTTTTTGTCGAGCGCATTCATGCGCGCAACGTAAACAAAGATTAAGGCGACAAAGGTGTATATCGACCCTTGTTGAGCGAACCAAAACCCGAGCTTAAAGCCACCTAACTGAAACGTATTAAGTGCTTCGACAAATAGGATGCCTGCGCCATAAGACACCGCAAACCAGATGGCCAATAAGGAGCCCATCGTTGCGAGGTTCTCTTTCCAGTAGGCTTGCGCCATTTCCTTGGATTCAAACGCCATTGTTATCTCCTTTCACGTCGTCATAAATCGCGTTAATGAAATGTTACGTAATGACAATAGCAATGAATGGTTAAGGAAACAGTGCAACTTTAGTCGAGGGGAAAACGGCAAAATCGCTGGCTTAGCAGCGATTTTGTGAAGTTGGACGGAAATTGAGGATGTTGTAAAATTGTTGCGTTAGCCGAAAGTCTAACGGGGGAAATAAAAAATTACGGGCTGATATCCATCTGCTGGAGCAGGATGACCGCCTGGGTACGGTTCTTGACCCCCAGCTTGCGGAAAATAGCCGTCATATGCGCCTTGATTGTCGCCTCTGAGACATTGAGTTCGTAGGCAATCTGCTTGTTGAGCAGGCCGTCTGACAGCATACCCAAGACCTTGTATTGCTGGGGGGTAAGGGCGGCAATCTTATCGGTCAGCTCTGTGATTTCATCATTGCCTTCTCCCAGTCCTTCTGGGTACACCGGCTCACCGTCAAGCACCTGGTTGAGCGAGCTGATCAGCGCCCGCATATCGCTGGACTTGGGAATAAAACCAAACGCCCCGTGGCTGCGTACCTGGCGGATCACGTTGTCCTCTTCGCTGGCGGAAATGACAACGATAGGCAGGTCGGGGTATTGCCTGCGGAGCTGGATCAATCCGGACATTCCGTTGGCTCCGGGCATTTTGAGATCGAGCAGGAGTAGGTCGACATCGTCCTCTTTGTCGAGCAGGGTGAGCAAGCTATCTAGCGAATCGGCTTCAAGCAGATTCGCTCCGCTGATCGCCATATGCACGGATTGAAACAGTGCATTACGGAACAGCGGGTGGTCATCGGCAATCACTATTGTGTACTGGGCGTCCATGGCAATCACATATTGTTGTTTTTAATAACGCTATCACTGCCTTAAGACTAGATCAATTTGTTAACACTCAAGATCTGAACTGGATCAGACCCGTGTGTTTCTATTGTGTA
Source organism: Photobacterium satsumensis (assembly GCF_050336935.1). NCBI lineage: Bacteria > Pseudomonadati > Pseudomonadota > Gammaproteobacteria > Vibrionales > Vibrionaceae > Photobacterium > Photobacterium satsumensis. The sequence goes on along the minus strand of NZ_JAKJSK010000015.1, from coordinate 86,518 downwards.
ATCTGCTGCGTAATAGCGCGATAACAAGCTATCAAAACAGTGGGCAATAGCGATGTAAAAAGCCAGAAAGGAAGGAGGCATAGCGCGCGCTCCAGGTTTGGAAGCGCGCGCAGAGCTGCATTCAGAGAATGCTTAGCGGGTCAGCTTATGGTTGGCCAAATGGGCAAGGAACGGCTCGGCTTTCATAAAACCGGTCAGCCGTGCCCCCTCCATCCGGTTGCCACTGCTGTCCCAGAAATCCAGTGTCGGCAGGCCGAGCACGTCCATTGCTTGCAGCAGTTCGATATCAGCCGGTGAGCTTTGGGTGACATCAGCCTGAAGCAGAACGAAGTTACCGAGTTGCTTGGCCACGGCTGGATCGTGGAAGGTATATTTTTCGAATTCCTTGCAGGCAACGCACCAGTCGGCGTAGAAATCCAGAAGGACCGGCAGTTGCTGGGCCTTGGCTTCCTCAAGCGCCAGAGTCAGGTCATCGATATTGCTGACGCGCTTGAATTCGACACTGATTGCTTGTTCGGTAGTGTGTTGGGCGGTGGAGCCGGTCAGCAACGGATAGAATGGCTGGACCGAGATAAACAGTCCGACAATTGCCACCACAGCCAAGGTACTGCTGCGCCATGACACCGCAAGGGTATTTTTGACATGGTAAAGCCAGCCAAAGGCGGCAATACCGAGCAGTGACCACAGGTAAGGCATCAGGTATACCGGTAAGATACGCTCAAGCAAGAACAGCGGTACGGCCAACAGGACAAAGCCGAACAAGGCTTTGATATGGTTCATCCAGTTACCTGCTTTGGGGAGTAATTTATTGCCGAACATGGCCGCTAAAATCAGCGGGATCCCCATTCCGATTGCCAAAGCGTAGAGTGCCACGGCACCTGTCAGTAAGTCACCGCTCTGGGCGACATAGATCAGCGCTCCGGACAAGGGAGCCGTCGTACATGGTGAACACACCAGTCCGGAGATCGCCCCCATCGCAAACACACCGCCACTGCTGCCGCCCTGCTGTTTGTTGCTCAGGCCATTGAGCCAGGTCTGGACGCCACTCGGCAATTGCAGGGTGTAGGCACCAAACATCGACAACGCCAGCGCGACAAACAGGATACTCAGGCCGGTGAGAATATAAGGGTGCTGCAGGGCGGCCTGGAACTGCATCCCGGCGGAAGCGACCACTAAACCAAGTAGGGTATAGGTCAGGGCCATTCCCTGCACATAGATAAAGGCAAGGCGGAAGGCGCGGCCATGGCTGAGCTGGCCGTTGCCCAGCACAATACCGCTCAGGATTGGGTACATAGGTAGCACACAAGGGGTGAAGGCGAGGCCGATCCCCAGCGCAAGGAATACCAATGGGGTCCACCATTGATCGGCCAGATCGCTAGCCAGTTTGTCTTGCTCAGAGGCCGGAACATTCGTTGCTAGTATGGGTTGTGAGTAGGTACTCACATTGCTTTTGTTGTTGGTTGACTGTCGCGGTTGGCTGTCTGTTGCTGATGGCGTGGCATTGGCGGCAGCCATGACCGCACTGAGCGGGACTTGGCGTATTTCCGGTGGATAGCAGAAGCCGGCTTCGGCGCAGCCCTGGTAGCGTACAGTCAGCATATCGCTGTCGCTGGCTTGGCGGACGGGAACGGTCAGGGTTAGTGGGGCAGTATAGATATTGACCTCACCGAAGAACTCGTCTTGATAGGGTTTGCCGGCGGGAATATCGACCTTGCCCAGGGTGGCAGACTCCGAGCTGACCGAGAGTTGGTGCTGATAGAGGTAATAGCCGGGCTTGATCTGCCAGTCGAGATAAACCCGATCGCCCTGCTGGGTGAAGTTAAAACTGAAGGCTTCATCAACGGTCACGAAGGTGTTGGAAGGGCTGTTGAGCCCCGGCAGCTTCAAGGCGGAGGCGGGAAGGCTGATCACCAGCAGGCTGAGTATGGCAAACAGGGACATTTTTCGCCCTGCTGCGCACTGAATGCGTTGTAATAATGTCATTGAGTCTGGCTCGTCTATGAGTTGCCCTGCCATAACAGGTTGGCAGGAAAGGACAGCAAGTCTGGCGCAGCCAAATAGAGCGCCATGAACTAATACCAATTACATTAAATATTTAGTGCAATTGGTATAACTATACTCTGTCAGACCGAGTTAAGCAGTGTTTGGTTTCATTTGACGTTTATTGTTTGGCTGCCATTGTCGAGCGCATCACGCATGAAATCGGTGAAGATCTGGATGTGGGCTGGCACATACCCCAGGCGCTGGTAGAGCATGTATATCGGCCGTGGTGGCGAGTACCAGTTGCCCATCATGGCAGAGAGCTGGCCGGCTGCAAGGGCGTCGGCAACCACATAGTTCGGCAGGCAGGCGATCCCCAGCCCTTCGATGGTGGCTTGCTTGATGCTGTTGAGATCAGCGATGGCCATTTTTACTGGTGAGTTAATCCAGATAGTCTCCTGACTTTCCATCTTGTTGGTGAGTGCCCACTCAAATTCAGGGACACTGGCCAAGCGAGCGTGCTCGTTGAGTTCATCAGGATGATCGGGCACGCCATGGTCTGCGAGGTAGTCGGGACTGGCGACCAGTACCCGCTGGGATTCCCCTATGTTGGCAGCGGCAAAACTGGAATCCGGTTGCTGGCCAACACGAAAGACCACGTCATACTGCTCGGGGCTGTAGTCATGGTGCTGGTTGGACAGGTGAGTCAACGACAGGCTGATTTCTGGGTATAGTGCCAGAAACTGGTTAAATAGCGGCATCAACCGGTAGGTCAGCAGGCCAACTGGCGCAGAAATTCGCAGTGCCCCCTGAGGCTCACTGTGGCTGCTGTCGTGCAGCTCAGCAGTTGCGTTTTCGAGTTGTGCCAACAATGGCTGACAACGTTCGAAATAGCCTCTGCCGAGCGGGGTCAGGGACACATTACGGCTATCCCGGATCACCAATTGGCTACCGAGGGTATCTTCCAACCGCTGCAGCCGCCGGCTCAGAGTGGTGGGTGGAATATCTAATGCACTGGCGGCTGCTCTGAAACTTCCATGTTGGGCAATCGCAATCAGGGTGCGCAGGTCATCTAACTTCATACCATTTTTGCATCTCTGCATAACGCTTTTACCTCTATTACCAAGTCGCCTCAATGACTACTATTAGGGAGCAGACTTTCCTGTCTTGGTCTGCTCTGTAGCAAAAAGAGACATGAATCCGGTTGGGATGTTGGGATTGACGTCACCACCGGAATGAGCAAATACGTTGGGAATCCGTATTTGTTCTCTGTCTTCGCCCTAGGATGGGGCGGAGACTTTAAATATTTATTGTAACCTTTCATCTCGGTTCAAATCCTGAACCAAGCTTCGCATTTCATATTTTCAATGGTTTCTTCTGATAGCGCCTGTCGGGATAATTCTGCGTGCCAAAAAAATGTTTGCATTAACCAAGATAGGGTTTGTTATCCGTTAGTGCTCAAGCCTCAAGCCTCAAGCCTCAAGCCTCAAGCCTCAAGCCTCAAGCCTCAAGCCTCAAGCCTCAAGCCTCAAGCCTCAAGCCTCAAGCCTCAAACTTATCCGCTCCCATAAAAAAGGCTGCCCGAAGGCAGCCTTTCAAGGGGGAGTGTTTTTCCTGAATTACAGGATGATGCCACCAAACACGAAGCCCAGTGCCACAGAGGTAGAGATAGTTACCACACCCGGGATGAAGAATGGGTGGTTGAATACCAGGTTACCGATACGGGTTGAACCTGTGTCATCCATCTCAACCGCAGCAAGTAGCGTTGGGTACGTTGGTAGTACGAACAATGCACTTACTGCTGCGAAAGAAGCGATAGCTGTTAGCGGTGCAACACCGATAGCCAATGCCGCAGGCATCAGAGCGGTAGTGGTTGCGCCCTGTGAGTACAGCAGCATAGAAGCAAAGAACAATACCATTGCCAGCATCCATGGGTAGTCGCTCAGTAGTGAACCAGCGATTTCTTTGATGCCGTCAACGTGACCGTTAACGAACGTAGAACCAAGCCATGCTACACCTAGTACACACACACACGCAGTCATACCAGAGCGGAACGTTGGTGCCGCTGGGATTTTCGCTGCATCGATACCGGTTGTGAACACGATAGCTGCTGCCGCTGCTAGCATGAAGGTCATGATAGCTTCGTTACGGCCTAGCGCAGGGTTCTCGATTAGGCCAACAGAGCCAGAGATAGCCGCTGCGTAAGCAACAACAATCAGGATTGCAGCAAGGAAGATGAAGGTTGCTTTCTTCGCGGTTGCTGGGATCTCACGCTTGGTTGAACCTTGCAGTTTGATTAGGCCCTTTTCCAAACGCTCCTGGTAAACAGGATCGTCTTTCAGTTCACAACCTAGGAAGTTAGCAACGAATGCACCAACCATACATGCAATGAAGGTAGTTGGAATACAGATTGCTAGTAGGGTTAGGTAGCCCACTCCGAGCGGTTCAAGAATGCCAGAGAAGAAGACAACCGCTGCGGAGATAGGCGATGCGGTGATCGCGATTTGAGAAGCAACAACGGCGATAGATAGCGGACGTGAAGGTCGGATACCTTGCTCTTTTGCAACTTCAGCGATAACTGGAAGCGTAGAGAATGCAGTGTGGCCAGTACCTGCCATTAGGGTCATCAGGTATGTCACGATAGGTGCGTAAAATGTAATACGCTTCGGGTTCTTACGTAGGAAGTTTTCGGCCAGTTCAACCAGCCAATCCATACCACCGGCAACCTGCATAGCAGCAATTGCAGTGATAACAGACATGATAATAAGGATTACGTCAATTGGGATATAGCTTTGGCTTGTTGGCATGCCCAATATTAGGGAAAGCACAATAACACCGGCACCACCTGCCAGACCAATACCAATACCACCAATTCGGGCGCCCAAGAAAATGAACGCGAGAACGACTAATAGTTCTACACCAACCATATGATTGTCCTGTCTTAAAGTTAAAAAATAAAAGGGGGGAAATCTGTAGCAAAAAAAGGCGGATCCTCATCCTGAAAATCCGCCGGGCTGTTCGTGGTTACATTAGTTGTAACGCTTAGCCTTGTATTCTGGGTGCATCAAGTTCTGTACCGAGAAGATGTCGTCTAGCTGCTCTTCTGTTAGAAGGCCACGCTCTAGGACAACTTCACGAACACTCTTGCCGGTTTCAGCACAAATCTTACCAACAATGTCACCTTCGTGGTGGCCAATGAATGGGTTCAGGTAAGTGACGATACCGATAGAGTTGAACACGAAGCTTTCACATACGTCTTTGTTGACTGTGATGCCGTCGATGCATTTGTCACGTAGGTTGATACATGCATTCTTCAGGATTTCGAGAGACTCGAACAGTGCCTGACCGATCACTGGCTCCATCACGTTCAGCTGTAGCTGACCGGCTTCTGCCGCGAAAGTAATTGTTGTATCGTTACCGATGACTTTGAAGCAAACCTGGTTAACGACTTCTGGGATAACTGGGTTTACTTTTGCTGGCATGATTGAAGAGCCAGCTTGCATTTCTGGTAGGTTAAGTTCGTTAAGACCAGAGCGAGGACCTGAAGATAGAAGGCGCAGGTCGTTACAGATCTTAGACAGCTTAACGGCAGTACGCTTAAGCGCACCGTGAACCATTACGTAAGCACCACAGTCAGACGTTGCTTCGATCAAGTCTTCTGCAGGTACACACGGTAGGCCCGTTACTTCAGCTAGGCGCTGTACTGCAAGCTCTTGGTAGCCTGTTGCAGCATTCAAGCCAGTACCGATCGCCGTTGCGCCTAGGTTAACTTCTAGTAGCAGCTGAGCGGTGTACTTAAGGTTTTTGATTTCTTCTTTAATAAGAACGCCGAACGCGTGGAATTCTTGACCAACGGTCATTGGTACTGCGTCTTGAAGCTGGGTGCGGCCCATTTTCAGGACAGTAGCGAATTCTTTGTCTTTGGCATCGAAAGCACCTTTAAGGTACTCAAGTGCTTCAAGCATGCTCATGATGCTGTTGTATACCGCTACGCGGAAACCGGTAGGGTAAGCACAGTTAGTCGACTGAGACTTGTTGACGTGGTCGTTCGGGTTAACGATGTCGTACTCGCCTTTCTCTTTGCCCATAAGCTCAAGAGCAAGGTTTGCAATAACTTCGTTGGTGTTCATGTTTACAGAAGTACCGGCACCACCTTGGTAAACATCTGACGGGAACTGATCCATGCACTTACCTGTATCAAGGATCGCATCACATGCTTTAATGATGTATTCGCCAACTTCTGATGGGATAACGCCCAGCTCTTTGTTCGCCATTGCAGCCGCTTTCTTGGTGAAAACCATACCGCGAACGAACTCTGGAACGTCAGAGATTGTAGTGTTAGAGATATTGAAGTTTTCTACTGCACGTAGGGTGTGGATACCCCAGTAAGCGTCGGCTGGAACTTGGCGTTCGCCTAGTAGATCTTCTTCGATACGAGTTGCAACGTTGTTTACCATTGCTTCATTTTTTTCTAGATCAATCATCTGAGACATGACGTAGCCTTAGTGGAATCTGCTAATTAAATTCAAATATTGAGCCAATTCTGAAACTTTAGAATCCATTCCGCAGAGAGTTTGGCTAGATGATCGTACCTGACACCTATTGTCTGCTGCCGATAATACTCCCCTTTAGGGGTAAAAACATAACTCAGATCACTTTTTTAAATGGACTGAAAACATTTGCACAGGAATGAGATCTTGCTCACAAAGACTGTTAACAATTACCCCTTGGCTTATGTGTAAAAATGACCACTTATGACAAAATGTGAAAACCGTGTTTATTTATGGCGGCAGTATTATTGTAATCAATCGTTACATTGAAACCCTATAGAAAAGAGTTGAAAAATGACTGCCTGCTCCCAATATTTGTTATATACCAGTGAGATTTCTGTAATGTGATACCTATGTGTTACAGCTAAACTCCAATTACTGCCTATCAGCAAGGGGAAAACCGTGTTTCCGATATTACTGTTTATGTTTATTGTCGTGCCGATTGTTGAAATCGCCCTGTTTATACAGGTCGGCGGTTTCCTTGGCCTATGGCCGACAATGGGGCTTGTGCTGGTCACGGCGGTAGTCGGTGCGTCGCTGGTGCGTAGTCAGGGCATCGCAACCCTGATGTCGGTGCAAGGTCGTTTGCAGAAAGGGGAATTGCCTGCCCAACAAATCGTAGAAGGTGTCATGCTTGCCGTTTCTGGTGTATTGCTACTGACGCCGGGTTTTATGACCGATGCAATGGGGATGGCAGTATTGCTGCCCGGCCCGCGTGCGTGGCTGGCCAAACAACTGATGAGCCGGGTGAAGGTTCAGGGTATGTCATCAGGGGCTGGGTTCAGCGCTGGTTTTGGCCCGCAGGGCTTTGAACAACACGACCCTTTTGAACAGCAGCGTGACCCATTCCGTGATAACGCTAAGGGCCGCCAGCAGGAGGGGGACGTATTCGATGGTGAATTTGAACGTAAAGACGACAAAAAAAATGATGACGATTCGCCGCGATTACCTTAAGCATGTGAGCTTATAGAAACGACGGACATAAAAAAGGCAGCCTAGGCTGCCTTTTTTGTTAATGCTGTTCATATTTGTCGTGGCTTGTGTTTAGGCTGGCGGAGCAGCTTGCCAGCGCCGACGTAGCTTGACCGCATACAGATAGGCTGCCAACCCGCTGAGGGCATTGGCTATCGCGATCCCAACAAATAACCCTTTGGTGCCGTGCAGCTGGCTACCAAGCCAAGCGATCGGCAATAGCAAGGCAAAGAGACGGAACAGGTTCCACACCAAGGCATCCATTGGGCGGTGCATCGCATTCAGGGCGCTGATCAGTAGCATGCAAACCGCCTGCAGGCCGTAACTGACCGGAACGACCACTAGATAGTGCCACAGCTGTGACTGTACCGCTGGATCTTGGCTGAACAGGGAAGACAGCGGCCAGCTCAGCGGCACCATCATAATGAAGATCAACAGTTGGAACAGGATAGCAAAGCGCATCGCCGTAAACAGTGCGGCAAACGCGCGTTGCGGTTTATCGGCACCCAGGTTCTGCGCCATGAATGGCATCAATGCTGAACCCATTGCCATCATGACCGTGATCAGAATGGACTCGATACGCATCGCGGCCCCATAGGCGGCGACAGACGCCGTCCCCTGAACCGCCAATAGCGCCATCAGCAATGCCCCTGATAGCGGGTTAAGCGCATTGGATAAGCCAGCCGGCGTGCCAATTTGCATTATCTGTCGCCAATCGCTGGCGAGGCGAGCCAGCTGTGGCGGCGCGACCAGTTTTTCCCGCTTGATAAGGACATACAGCGAGCCAGCTAGGGCAAAAGCCCAGCTTATGCCGCTGGCAATGGCCGCCCCTTTCACCCCAAGTTCAGGAAACGGACCGATACCGAAGATCAATAAAGGATCCAATACGCCATTGATTGCACCGGCGAGGATCATGATCTTGGCGGGGGTCTTGGCATCTCCCGTTGCTCGGATGGCACTGTTACCGGCCATTGGGATCACCAGCAGAGGAATGGCCAGATACCAAATGGACATATAGTCACTGATGATCGGCAGCAAATCAGCCCGTGCGCCAATTAAACTAAACAGTGGCTCGATAGTCAGTATGCCTAGTGTCGAGGCGATCACCATCAGCAGCAGTGCCAGTATCAGGCCATGGGTGGTGAGCCTGGCAGCACTGCGGGTATCCCCGCTGCCGAGCAGACGGCCGATGCTGGTCGAGATCCCGACACTGATCCCCATGGTAATGCAGTTGATGGCAAAGGTGATCGGGAAGGTGAAGCTGACCGCCGCCAGTGCTTCGGTACCAAGCAGGGAGATAAAAAAGGTATCGACCAGATTAAACATCAAAATCGCCACCATGCCGAAGATCATCGGCACGGTTAGGCGCTTGAGGACATCTGGGATAGGCTCGGACAGCAGTCCGTGCTTATCCGGCCGGCTGGTGCCAGCTTTATTTATATCTGGCTTGTTATTATCTGCCATGGTCGTCTCGGGAAAAGAATGCCCGCTTACCCTAATGCAAAGAGTGTGATCGGGCAAAAATTCTCTGAGATATTTTGTAAAAAAAACGTCTCTGGGGCTTGGGTTCTAGAAAAACGACCCAACATGTTTATGTATCAGAAAAAGTAAGGGCTACAGGGCTTTTATCTTTTTATTAGTATGGAAATTACCAATCAGGAGAGACGACCGATGAACATTCGTCCTTTACATGACCGAGTTATCGTTGAGCGCCAAGAAGTTGAATCAAAATCTGCTGGCGGCATCGTTCTAACTGGTTCTGCAGCTGAAAAATCTACTCGCGGCGTTGTGTTGGCAGTAGGCAAAGGCCGCATTCTAGAAAACGGTACGGTACAGCCACTGGACGTTAAAGTTGGTGATACTGTGATCTTTGCAGAAGGCTACGGCACCAAGACTGAAAAGATTGACGGTAAAGAAGTCCTGATCATGTCTGAAAACGACATCATGGCAATCGTTGAATAATCCGATCACCTCGAATCAAGAATTAAGAAAGGAATACTGAAATGGCTGCTAAAGACGTTAAGTTTGGTAACGACGCACGAATTAAAATGCTAGAAGGTGTGAACGTTCTAGCTGATGCAGTAAAAGTCACGCTGGGCCCTAAAGGCCGTAATGTGGTACTGGATAAATCATTCGGTGCACCAACCATTACTAAAGATGGTGTATCGGTAGCGCGCGAAATTGAGCTGGAAGATAAATTCCAGAACATGGGCGCACAAATGGTTAAAGAAGTGGCCTCCCAAGCAAATGATGCGGCGGGTGACGGTACCACAACAGCAACAGTATTGGCTCAGTCAATTATTACTGAAGGCCTGAAGGCTGTTGCTGCGGGTATGAACCCAATGGATCTTAAGCGCGGTATCGACAAAGCGGTTGTGGCTGCGGTTGAAGAGCTAAAAGCGCTTTCTGTGCCATGTGCCGATACCAAAGCAATCGCTCAGGTAGGTACTATCTCAGCTAACTCTGACGCAACGGTGGGTAACATCATTGCTGAAGCAATGGAAAAAGTAGGCCGTGATGGTGTTATTACGGTTGAAGAAGGCCAGGCACTTCATGACGAGTTAGATGTTGTTGAAGGTATGCAGTTCGACCGCGGTTACCTGTCTCCTTACTTCATCAACAACCAGGAAGCGGGTTCAGTCGATCTGGAAAACCCATTTATCCTGCTTATCGACAAGAAAGTCTCGAACATTCGTGAGCTTCTTCCGGCACTAGAAGGTGTTGCTAAGGCTTCACGTCCACTGCTTATCATTGCAGAAGACGTAGAAGGTGAAGCGCTGGCGACGCTAGTTGTGAACAACATGCGCGGTATCGTGAAAGTTGCTGCTGTTAAAGCGCCTGGTTTTGGTGATCGCCGTAAAGCAATGCTTCAGGACATCGCGGTGCTAACTGCGGGTACGGTTATCTCTGAAGAGATTGGTCTAGAGCTAGAAAAAGTTCAGCTAGAAGATCTCGGTCAAGCGAAGCGTATTACGATCACTAAAGAAAACACCACTATCATCGATGGTATGGGTGAGGAAGAGATGATCCAGGGTCGTGTGGCCCAGATTCGCCAGCAAATCGAAGACGCAACGTCAGACTACGACAAAGAGAAACTACAAGAGCGTGTTGCTAAGCTAGCAGGCGGTGTTGCAGTGATCAAAGTTGGTGCCGCGACTGAAGTTGAAATGAAAGAGAAGAAAGACCGCGTTGAAGATGCCCTACATGCAACACGTGCAGCGGTAGAAGAAGGCGTGGTAGCGGGTGGTGGTGTTGCACTGATCCGTGCTGCTTCTAAAGTTGTTGGTCTTGAAGGTGACAACGAAGAGCAGAATGTTGGTATCCGTGTTGCACTACGCGCAATGGAATCACCAATTCGTCAAATCACCAAAAATGCGGGTGATGAAGAATCAGTTGTTGCAAACAACGTTCGTGCTGGCGAAGGTAACTACGGCTACAACGCAGCAACGGGTGAGTACGGCGATATGATCGAGATGGGTATCCTAGACCCAACGAAAGTAACGCGTTCAGCACTTCAGTTCGCAGCCTCTGTTGCTGGCCTGATGATCACAACCGAAGCGATGGTGACAGACCAACCACAGAAAGATGCGCCTGCAATGCCTGATATGGGCGGTATGGGCGGCATGGGTGGTATGGGCGGTATGATGTAATACCCCTATCTCACTGAGATAGCTGAAAAGTTGATAAACGGAGGCTCAAGCCTCCGTTTTTTTATGCCTGAGAAATAGCGCGAAGGTTGGCGAGGTAGTGTTTTTCCTATGGTAGGCTTGTTGGGGAAAAAGCTTTAAAACCTGCACGCAAAATAATTCCTTTATTATTAAGTACTTACGTTTAATATGCTGGCCTTTCTGCTCAGGTTTTGTTTTTGTTCTTCTTTTTCCTGAATATTACACAATAAGCTGTACGACCAAGGGGGGCGAGGACAGGTGAGTCAGTTATAGGGGAAAACAACAGCAAATAGGTTGTAATAGTTCACATGGTAAAAAGCATGAAAAGCTGCACGTTAAATAATTTATTTTAAATCAGTGTGTTAGCTGTGATTTTTGTGGGGGCGTTTCAATGTTCAAGGTTGGGTTTCTTTTAGTTGTAATTCTCGGTAAAAGCTGTACGGAAGGTGGCTTTTTCCCTGAACGCCTGCCGGAAAATGGCTAAAAGAGCAGAGCTGAGTTTGTCAGGGAAAAAGCCGAAAAAGCTGAACAATAATTTAGTTGTTTAAAATCAGCGTTTTATGTGTGGGTTATGGGCTTTTTAGTATAAGGTGTTAAAGGGCTCACCAAAAAGCCGCTTTTAACCAATATCGCTGTACGGTTGTTTTTTGACATGACCCGGGAAGTGTCGGCATTGTTGCTCGACAGCGAGGTGCGGATCCCGACCGGTTTGCCCCGAACCTGGCGTTCAACTCCGATAACCGTGCCACAAATAGCACATTGAAGTAGGGCGGGCCAGGCGAAGGGAGTGATATCAAGCCATAGCATGGCGAGAGCTCCTATTGTTAAGGCGGATCTGGCGGATGAAAAAAGCAGCCTTTAGGCTGCTTCTGGTTTTTCTGTTGGCTTATCGCTTTTACGACGAAGTGGTTACTGGTGAGAGTTGCGGCGGCTGTTTCGCTTACCCGCATGCTTTTCGATGTACTCGACAATCATTCCGGCAATATCTTTGCCTGTTGCACCCTCAATGCCTTCCAGCCCAGGCGATGAGTTCACTTCCATGACCAGCGGTCCACGCTTGGAGCGCAGTAAATCTACCCCGGCAACGCTCAACCCCATCGCTTTTGCTGCTGCAACCGCGGTCTTACGCTCTTCAGGGGTAATGCGGATCAATGAGGCACTACCACCACGGTGTAAGTTGGAGCGGAACTCGCCCTCTGCCCCCTGGCGTTTCATCGCGGCAATCACTTTGTCACCGATAACGAAGCATCGGATATCGGCACCGCCAGCTTCCTCGATAAATTCCTGCACCATGATATTGGCTTTCAAACCCATGAACGCCTCGATCACACTCTCAGCCGCTTTTTGTGTTTCGGCCAACACCACGCCAATGCCTTGGGTGCCTTCGAGCAACTTGATCACCAGCGGTGCGCCGCCGACCATCTTGATCAGGTCCGGCACATCATCGGGCTTGCTGGCAAAACCTGTGATCGGCATGCCCACCCCTTTGCGGCTGAGTAACTGCAGCGAACGCAGCTTGTCCCGAGAACGCGAAATCGCGATGGACGGGTTCACCGAGAACACATCCATCATTTCGAACTGACGCAATACCGAGCAGCCGTAAAATGTAATATCCGCACCTATGCGCGGAATAATGGCATCAAAGCCAGTCAGATCTTGGCCTTCGAAATGAATCGATGGCTTGACCGAGTTGATATTCATATAACAACGCAAGGCGTTGATGATCACAGCTTCATGGCCGCGCTGTTCAATGGCTTCGCGCAGGCGGCGGGTTGAGTATAGGTTTTCGTTCTGGGAGAGAATGCCAATTTTCATTGCGTTACTCATTAATAAGGTGATGGACAGTGTGCTGGGCGTGAAGTTTGGCTGCCTTCCTCGCCAGCAGATTGGAGCGCGACTATGCGCTTACTTGGTTCAAAATGCGAGCGATTTGGCGATGATCTTTTTTGATTGAGTCCATCGAAGAATTTGCTCGTATTTTGATTATATGGACCATGATGTTTCTATAAGTTTGATGGTGTTTTCTAGGTAAAAAGCATGGAAAGCTGTACGTGATTTTTAAGCGTTTAATATCAGTGGCTTATGTGCTCTTTGTTGATTGTCCCATAGTGGTCTAAATGGGCGTTCAGGTTTTGTCTGTACATGTGAGGATTTGCTGATCGCTTGGTGTGATTGGACCGTAAACAACACCTTTTTGCTTGCTATGAGCTTGGTGGGTGAAAACCTCGAAAGGCTGTACATAATTAAGTTGTTTAAAAACAGTTGGTTAGCGCCTGCTGATTGAGGGTTGGGCTTAGTGCCCATTCTGAACACCTAAAAGGTGGGTTCTTTATGTTTTGCTGTACGCTAGAGGCTGGAGGGATTACCTGCAGTGCAAAGTGGCACTGCAGAACAGGGATAAGAGAAAAGGAATGCGTTGCAGGGGAGGAGTTATTGGGCGCTATTCGAGGTGCAAATCCAGCGGGGTTTTGCTGCGGCGGCCGCCGATTTCCCGGGTCAGCTTGGGAACTAGGTAGCCCGATACATTTTCCATCAGGCCGGCCATCAGCTGGCGGGCCGTATTGTCGTCGACCATGAAGTGCGCGGCACCTTGGACCCGATCCAGTACATGGAGGTAATAGGGAAGGATGCCGGTGTCAAACAGGGCTTCGCTGAGATGGGTCAGGGCCTCGACAGAGTCATTGACACCTTTGAGCAATACGCCTTGGTTCAGCAGTGTCACATCAGCCTGTTTGAGCGCCAGCATCGCCTGAGCCAATTCCTCGTTGATTTCATTGGCATGATTGATATGGGTGACCAGCACCGTTTGCAAACGGCTCTGGGCCAGTAAATGGCATAGCTCGGCAGTAATGCGAGAGGGCATGACCACGGGTAAGCGGGAGTGGATGCGTAGCCGTTTGATATGGGGTATTGCGGCAATGGCCTCGATCAGCCAGGCCATTTCACTGTCCTTGGCCATCAGCGGATCGCCACCGGACAGGATAATTTCATTGATGTCCGGCTGGTTGGCGACATAATCCAGCGCCAGCTGCCAGTTACGCTTGCCGCCTTGGTTATCCTGGTACGGGAAATGGCGGCGGAAGCAATAGCGGCAGTTAACGGCACAGCCGCCTTTGACAATCATCAGGGCTCGGCTCTTGTACTTGTGCAGCAGGCCGGGAATGGCATTGTCCTGCTCTTCGAGTGGATCCAGAGAATATCCTGGGTGCACCTCGAATTCCTCCGCCAGAGGCAGAACCTGTCGCAATAACGGGTCATAAGGGTTGCCAACTTCCATTCTTTCGACAAAGCTCTTAGGGACACGCAGCGCAAATAATTTCCGGGCCGCCAAGCCTTCTGCCCACGGGGCGGGATCAATTTTAAGGCTATTTAGTAGCTGAATCGGATCAGAAATCGCATTAGCAAGATCATTCAGCCAGTTTTGCTCAACAGATGAGGCGTTTCGGGTTATTATGTGCGGCATTAAATACAACTCGAAGATGTTAAGAGGATAGAAATGGCGTCTTTCAGCACCAATGAATTCCGCGGCGGAATGAAAATTATGCTAGATAATGAACCATGTGTCATTATCGAAAACGAATTTGTTAAGCCGGGCAAAGGCCAGGCGTTCAACCGCGTTAAAATCCGTAAACTGCTTTCAGGCAAGGTACTGGAGAAGACTTTTAAGTCTGGTGAAAGCGTTGAAGCTGCAGACGTAGTCGATACTGAGCTTGATTACCTCTACAACGACGGTGAATTCTACCACTTCATGAACAATGAAACGTTTGAGCAAATTGCTGCAGACGTTAAAGCGGTGGGCGAAAATGCGAAGTGGTTAGTAGAAAATAACACCTGTACGCTAACACTGTGGAACGGCAACCCTATCGCCGTAACGCCACCGAACTTCGTTGAGCTTGAAGTTACCGAAACGGATCCTGGCCTGAAAGGCGATACGCAGGGTACCGGTGGTAAGCCTGCGACACTAACAACCGGTGCCGTTGTACGTGTACCTCTGTTCATCGCTATCGGCGAAGTGATCAAGGTTGATACCCGTTCAGCTGAATACGTTGGCCGTGTGAAGTAATTTACTTCCGGTGGTGAAAAAAGGTCGCTTAGGCGGCCTTTTTTGTTTTTTCGACAATGGATTTCGACCTGATTGTGACGCAGTTTTTGAAGTGTGTTTGATTCATCGAATTAGATGCACAGTTTTGCTTTTATTGATGCATTCGATTTCATACCCTAAGCCATACAGTGGAATAATAACAAGTTGGTATAGGGAATATGGATTTTAAGCCTCAGGCGCAGCAAGCGCTAAAGAAAAAAGTATCGTTACCCGTTGTTGGCGGGATACTGGGGATGGCAGCGCTCTTTGGTCTGGTCAACAATTCAGTGTTGATGACGGATGCGGGGTACACCTATGTACACCAGAATAACCTGACCGGTGAGCTGGATGTGTTTAACCAGCCCGGTATTCACTTCCGAATGCCGTTTCTGTCCAAGATCACCAAGTATGATCAAGTGATCACTGTCTCTTATGGCAATACCACCGGGGAAGATTTCTACCAGCGCCTGCCGTCGATTCAGGTTCGCTTCGCTGATACTTATGTCGGGGAGATCCCGGTGACTTTCCGCTTCAAGCTGTCACTAGACCCTGATGCGATTATCAAAATGCACCGTGAATTCCGTAATAACAGCAATCTCATTGATGCCCTGCTGGTGAAAAACGCCCGTAATGTCACGGTGATCACGGCGACCCAATATACCGGCGAAGAGTTCTTTCAGGGCGGTTTGAACCAGTTCAAATCCAAGCTGGGCGATCAGCTCCGTGACGGGATCTACATGACAGAACGACGACAGGTCGAGGTCGAGCAGATTGATCTGGCACCGGTAGGCATCAACCAGAGCAACTCCAACCAACTACAGCGTACCCAGCAGCTGGTATGGAAAACCGTGCCGATGCTCGATACGCAAGGCAACCCTAAACGTCAGGATAACCCGTTACGCCAATATGGTATTGCCGTGACGCAGGTGACGATAGGCGATCCCAAGCCCGAGGCGCAGTTGGACAAGCTGCTGACGGACAAGAAGCGCTTAGTGGCAGATCGGATCCGGGCCATTCAGGAGCAGGAAACGTCCAAGGCACAGGCGGAAACAGAGCAATTGCGCAAGGAAATCCAGCGCACCCGTGAAGTACAGGATGCCCAGCGCAACAAGGAACTGGCGATTATCTCGCAGCAAAAAGAAGTCGAAATCGCGCGCCAGATCGCCGAGCGGGAGATTGTTGAGGTCGAAAAGAAAAAACGGCTCGCTGAGGTGGACAAGGAAAAAGAGCTGGCCATCGCAGAAGCCAACTTGGCAATCCAGAAGGCAAATGCGCTGTCGGCAGAGTATGAAGCTAAGGCTATCTTGGCCAAAGGACGGGCGGAAGCGGAAATCCTGAAGGCCAAATACGATGCTTACGGGGCCAACCGGGATGTCTACCTGGCCGAGCTTAACCGCGATGTCTCGACGGCCTTGTACAACAATCTGAAGAATTACCAGATCGAGATGCCGAAAAACTACTTCGGCGGCGGCGAGGGGGGGAAAATGACCACCAACCTGGATGTGATCACTGGCTTTGGCGCGTTGGGGATCTTGGAGCAGAGCGAGAAGCTGGTCCAGCAACCCCAATAGAGGCTAAGTCAGCCGAGCAGGCATAAAAAAAGCACCGCATTGCGGTGCTTTTTTGCTTCGTATCATGATTAGATCATGAAGACGAAAATCACAGCCAGTGCAGACACAAGGAATGCTGCCGCGTAGCATGCAATTTTACCTGCTACACCGGTGTGGAATTTCAGGTCGTGCATACCATGGTGCAGGCGGTGCATCGCGTGCCACATTGGAAGTGCTAGCGTTGCGATAGTAAATAGTGCACCGATGATGCTGGTAACGAAGCCGGCAACGCGCTCGTAGCTCATTGCATCAGCGTCTAGGATACCCAGTGGGACCATGATACCCAGTACCAGTACAGTCACAGGTGTTAGCATTGCAAACCAAGTACCGCCAGCACCGAACAGACCCCACCATACTGGTTCGTCAGAACGTTTAGGATTTAGATTAACCACGTGGCTCTCCTTAAACTAGAACTAGTACGAACAGTGAGATTGCAGCAACTGCAGCCCACTGAGCCAGAACAACAACTTTCTTGTCCAGTGTTTTGCCTTTCAGTTTGATAGGCATTACCTGAGGCATCATGCTGAAGAAAGTCTGTGCGTGGAACAGGCTACCCGCCAGTGCCAGCACGTTCAGAATTACAACAACTGGGTTAGCCATGAATTCTAGCCAGCCCGCCCATGCTTCAGGGCCCTTCACCAGGCTACCTAGACCGAAAGTCAGACAGATAGTGAAGAAGATTAACGGTAAAATAGTTGCTTCACGCACCATGTAGAAGCGGTAGAAAGGGTGATCCTTCCACCAGGTGCGCTTCATTTCGCGAACGTAAGGTTTACGATT
Source organism: Photobacterium satsumensis (assembly GCF_050336935.1). Classification (NCBI taxonomy): domain Bacteria; kingdom Pseudomonadati; phylum Pseudomonadota; class Gammaproteobacteria; order Vibrionales; family Vibrionaceae; genus Photobacterium; species Photobacterium satsumensis. The sequence goes on along the minus strand of NZ_JAKJSK010000015.1, from coordinate 68,877 downwards.
GCTCATCCTTATGCCTCCTGAGGCTTCATCATGGCGATAACGAAATCTTTAGAAGATTCCACTTTGCCTTGGTTAACCGCTGCTGCTGGATCTACGCTCTTCGGACAAACTTCAGAACAGTAGCCAACAAATGTACAGCCCCATGCACCGTTTTCACCGTTGATCAGCTTCATACGCTCATCAGCACCGTTGTCACGGCTGTCTAGGTTGTAGCGGTGCGCTAGGGTTAGTGCTGCAGGGCCGATGAACTCAGGGTTCAGGCCGAACTGAGGACATGCCGCGTAGCACAGACCACAGTTGATACAACCAGCAAACTGCTTGTACTTCGCCATTTGCGCTGGCGTCTGGTTGTTTGGACCGTCTTCAGGTTTGCGATCGTTGCCGATGATGTACGGTTTGATAGCTTCCAGGCGCTCGATGAACGGTGTCATATCGACAACCAGATCTTTCTCGATAGCAAAGTTAGACAGTGCTTCGATTTTCAGACCGTTCGGGTACTCACGCAAGAAAGTCTTACAAGCCAGTTTTGGAACCTTGTTGACCATCATGCCGCAAGAACCACAGATCGCCATACGGCAAGACCAGCGGTAAGCCAGATCTTTGTCTAGGTTATCTTTGATGTAACCCAGAGCATCAAGCACAGACATGGTTTCGTTAAACGGTACTTCGAACATTTCGAAGTATGGTTCTGCATCTTTGGCTGGGTCATAACGCAGAATTTCTACTTTTTGGATGCGGTTGTCTGACATTATGCCTGCTCCTCTTTCTTCGCTGCCGCTTCAGCTGCTTCTTTCGCTGCAGCTTCTTCTGCCGCTGCACCGTATAGACGTGCTTTTGGCTGAGACTTGGTGATTGTTACGTCGCTGTACTCGATACGAGGAGCGTCATCACCGTTGTAGAAGGCTAGCGTGTGCTTCAGGAAGTTCACGTCGTCACGTTCTGTACAACCATCGTCAAGACGTTGGTGTGCGCCACGAGATTCCTTACGCTGAATCGCAGAGTGAGCCATGGCTTCAGCAACTTCTAGGCCGTAACCGATTTCAATTGCATAAAGTAGGTCAGTGTTGAATACCTTGCCCTTGTCTTTGATGCTGATGTTCTTAAAGCGAGCGCGAAGTTCTGCTAGCTTATCAACTGTTGCTTGCATCAAATCTTCTTGGCGGTAGATACCACAACCGGCTTCCATGGAGTGACCCATTTCAGTACGGATATCCGCCCAGTTTTCGTCGCCTTCTTGAGACAGTAGGGTATCGATACGATCTTGAACCGCTTGAACCTGCTCAGTAATAGCGGCTTCGTTCCAGCCTTTGAATTCTTCAGCGCGTTTAGCCGCACCTTCACCCGCTAGGCGACCGAATACAACAAGCTCTGCAAGAGAGTTAGAACCTAGACGGTTTGCACCGTGCAGGCCAACAGATGAACACTCACCGACCGCAAATAGGCCTTTGATGCGTGTTTCGTTGTGCTTGTCAGTTTCGATACCACCCATGGTGTAGTGAACGGTTGGGCGAATTGGCACTGGCTCTTCTGCCGGATCAACATTCACGTAGGCTTTTGCAAGCTCACAGATGAACGGTAGACGCTCGTGTAGGTATTCTTTACCTAGGTGGCGCAGGTCAAGGTGTACAACATCGCCCAGTGGGTGCTTGATGGTGTTGCCTTTCTGCTGCTCGTGCCAGAATGCCTGAGAAACTTTGTCACGAGGACCCAGTTCCATGTATTTGTTCTTTGGCTGGCCGATTGGTGTCTCTGGGCCCATGCCGTAGTCTTGCAGGTAACGGTAACCATTTTTGTTCAGCATGATACCGCCTTCACCACGACAACCTTCGGTCATCAGGATACCTGTGCCAGGTAGGCCAGTTGGGTGGTACTGAACGAATTCCATGTCACGCAGAGGGACACCGTGGCGGAAGGCCATTGCCATACCGTCACCGGTTACGATACCGCCGTTGGTGTTACAGTTGTAAACGCGGCCGGCGCCACCTGTTGCAAGTACAACAGACTTCGCTTTAATGCAGATCAACTCACCTTCAGCCATGTGGATAGCCACAAGACCCTGTACTTCACCTTCTTCAACCAGTAGGTCGACAACGAAGTACTCGTCGAAACGCTTGATCTGATCGTATTTGATAGATGTTTGGAACAGTGTGTGTAGCATGTGGAAGCCGGTTTTATCCGCGGCAAACCATGTGCGCTCAACTTTCATACCACCGAAGCGGCGTACGTTCACGTCACCATTTTCTTTACGGCTCCACGGACAACCCCATTGCTCTAGCTGGGTCATCTCGCGTGTCGCGTTTTCTACGAAATATTCAACAACGTCCTGTTCACATAGCCAATCACCACCGCCAACAGTATCGTTGAAGTGGTTGTCCAAGCTATCCTCATCCTTGACGACGGCAGCGGAGCCACCCTCTGCAGCTACGGTATGAGAGCGCATTGGGTAAACTTTAGAAATAAGCGCAATTTCCAAGTCTGGGTTTGCTTCTGCAGCAGCAATGGCAGTACGAAGACCTGCACCACCTGCGCCGATTACAGCGATATCTGTGGTAATTGTTTTCACAGCTATCCTCCGGAGGTAAGACGATAAAATTTAAAAAAGTACGCCTGAGCGTACTTAACCTTGAAATCCTAGGTGCATTCTATGAAACAATATCGATAGAAAAGTTGATTTAGACGCAGCTTTTGAAACGAAATAGCCCAAAAGTATAAGGTGATTACGGGAAATGTGATTATTGTCACAATTTGTAATGTTTTATGGTTGTTAATTAATCGAAATAAAATGTGTGATTTGTTTCTGGCTCATTAAAAATGTGTTTCGATGATTATTGCTAAGTGGCTAATAAAGAACAATTTATCCAGTGAGCAAATGAGTGCCTTTATTGTGTTTGTTGTGCAAATACCCGTTGTGTGAGTTTTCTGTTAATTCTTTATTTTTTTTTGGTGCTTGAAATGCGACCAAGCTGAATGCTTGCTGATCATCTTCTTTCACATTTTTTCATAACTGGTTTGTGCTGTTGATATTCGAGAGGGCTGGAGGTGGTGAGAGGCGGGATCATCGCGCAGGAACTGCGTTTTTGGGTGTATCGTTGTTCCGGTAACCAGTATTTGGATTATCGGTCTTTCGGCAATAGGTATTTCGGGAAATTGGGGTAAAATATCGATTCATTTTCCCTCAATGTTTGATGATTACTGGCTATGACTATCCACTGGCAACCGACCGCTCCCCTTACCCAGCTAAAGCAGCGTGCTGCGATACTGGCGATGATCCGAGACTTTTTCGCTCAACGCGAGGTACTGGAAGTCGATACCCCGGCGATGAGCCAGGCTACCGTGACAGATATTCATCTTCATACCTTTCAAACGACCTTTGTCGGCCCGGGTTTTGCCGATGGCCAGCCACTTTACCTGATGACCAGTCCTGAATTTCACATGAAACGTTTGCTGGCTGCGGGGAGTGGTCCTATCTATCAGGTTTGTAAGTCTTTTCGCAATGAAGAATCGGGCCGCTTCCACAACCCAGAATTTACCATGCTGGAATGGTATCGTCCTGGTTTTGACCATCATGCCCTGATGGATGAGATGGATGCTTTACTGCAATTGATATTGGGTAACGGGGCTGCCGAGCGAATGACTTACCAGCAGGCATTTATCGATGTACTGGGTGTCTGCCCGCTGGAAGGTAGCATGGCTGAGCTTAAGGCCGTGGCGGCACATTTGGGTTTGGCCGATATCGCCGAACCCGAGCAAGATCGCGATACCTTGTTGCAGCTGCTGTTCAGTGTCGGTGTCGAGCCGAAGATTGGCCAACAGGTACCCGCTTTTGTCTACGATTTCCCGGCTTCTCAGGCGGCTCTGGCCCAGATCAATCCGCAAGATAGCCGTGTTGCTGAACGTTTCGAGGTGTATTTCAAGGGAATTGAGCTGGCTAATGGTTTCCACGAGCTGTCCGATGGGGATGAGCAGCTTTCCCGCTTCGAAGCAGATAACCTCAAGCGTCAGGATATGGGGTTAGCCCCGCAGCCGATCGACATGCATCTGATCGAGGCGCTGCGTGCTGGCTTCCCGGACTGTGCCGGTGTGGCCCTGGGTGTGGATCGCTTGATCATGCTATCGCTGGGTGTGGATCATATTGATCAGGTTAGCGCTTTTCCGATCACTATTGCCTAATGGTCGATCCTTAACATGACATTTGACCAATGAACCGCGCGGCAATTTGCCGCGCGGTTTGTTTCTGCTGGCAGAAACGGTTCATACATCTGGTGGCAGGAGGGTATCACTGCCGCGGCCATAAAGCGGGGGTAACAGCCAGTATTGCTAGTATTATCGTATCTCTCTGTCGTTATGGTGTCGTCGCGGGGTAGGATTCCAAGGCGCCTTAACCAAACAGGTAAAAGCATAATCAATCCTCCGTCCAAATGCAAATGGTTATCACTTGTAATTGGGGCGTCCCCCCCTTCTCATTGAGCCAAACCATGCGTAGCCCATGTATGTCCTTATATCTGCCGGCACATTTGTGAAAGAGGCTAGGGGGCGCTGGAGAGGGAAGGAAACAGACGGCGCCTCAGCAGAAGCGCCTGTTGTTGGTTTAGAAATATTATTCCAGCACGAGCCGAGCATTGAGGGGCTGGAGCGGGCGGGCATTGTCACCCATGACCTTGTGCAGGCTGTCGATTTGTTGTTCGGTTCCGGCTTGGGTTTCGCGCATGACAAACCAACGCACCCCTTCGCTGCATGGCGGGGTGGTCAGCGAGCCGTTGAAACGGAAATACTCTCGTTCCCTCGGTAGCAGATCCACTGGGTTCAGGGCGTCTTTGAGTGGTAGGGTTTGATCTGCTTCTGGCACGGTCGCCAGCAAGGTGTTGAACGCCTCGTTGCCTCGCGGTCCGGTATTAAACATGACTGCCACGACGGCCAGTTGCCCCTCGGCATTGGCATGGACGAAATGCACTTCGAGCGGGAACTGTTTGCCGGCGATATAGTTTTCCGATGGGGTATGGAAGTGGAACTGTTTGAGGTCGAAGGTTTGATCATCGATGATTAACTGGTTCTTGCCCTCGACATTGGCCTGCACGGTATGACCGTTATTGATCACATCACGAACCTTGCCTTGGTAATCTATCTGCAGCGGGGTTAGTTCAGCCTTGATAGTGTGCTTGATATCGATTGGGGTTTGGTTGACCCCCTCGCAGGTGACAAAGTTCTTGCCCCAGTTCTCGGCACCATGCTCCCCCTCGTAGCTCCATTCTGCCGCTTGGGCACTGGACAAGGATGCTGCCGCTATGGCGAGCAGTAATACTTTGAAAGACGGTGATTTCACTTTTGTTCCTCTCTTATTTTTCTATTCAACTAGCCAACCTTTCCAGTGTAGTGGGTGGGGCGTCGCTGTGGAGGGGAAGGTAGTGAAATTGGCAGCCATATCCAGTAATAGGGAAAAACGCAGGCAGTTCTTGAAAACCTAGTTATTGATTTTGCGAGGACTTCCCCAAAATACCCCCCAAAAAAAGCCGCCCTTGGTTGGACGGCTTTGCGGAGGGAGAACTGTTAGGCTACGAGCATCAGATCTTAAAACGTGAAACGTCACGGCACATATTGGCGGCGGTGCTGTGCATTTCCTTGGCATTTTCAGTCACCGCATCGGTTTGGACCGACAGGTGATCGGACACATCTTTGATCGCCTGGGTGTTGCGGCTGATATCTTCGCTGACGGCTCGTTGCTCTTCGGCGGCGCTGGCAATCTGGGTCGCCATATCCGAAATCTCGCTGATCGCCTGAGTGATTTGGCTCAGGCTGTCACTGGCAGCTTCGGCAAAGCCGACACTCTCATCGGCTAGGTTGGTACTTGCCTGCATGCTGTCGACCGCTTGGCGGGTATTTTTTTGCAGGGCCTCGATCATTGAGCGGATTTCCTCCGTCGAGTCATGGGTACGCTGGCTCAGGACCCTGACTTCGTCGGCGACGACGGCAAATCCACGGCCTTGCTCACCGGCCCGTGCAGCCTCGATGGCGGCATTGAGGGCCAGCAAGTTCGTTTGCTCGGCAATCCCCTGGATGGTCGACAGGATCTGGTTGATGTTCTGGGCATTGCTTTCCAACTCGTGGATCACACTGGCGGCATCTCCTACCTGTGTTGCCAGCGAGGTAATTGCACTGCGGTTTTGGCTTATTACTCCCTGACCCTGCTCACAGGAGCTGGTGGAGGCCTGCGCCGCCGCGGCAGTCATTTCGGCATGGCTGGCCACTTCGGCTGAGGTCGCTGACATCTCATGGATGGCGGTGGCGATCTGGTTGATGTCGTTTTGCTGCTCGTTCACCTTCTGGTTGGCTTGCAACGTTTGCTGGGCGGACAGCTCTGCTTGCTCGCCAAGGCGGTCTGATTGGTTAACCACGCCTTTGATCATGGTCTGAAGCTGGCCGAGGAAGCGGTTCATGTGATCGGCCAGTACGCCGATCTCATCCATGCGTTCAATATCAATGCGTTGGGTAAGATCACCTTGACCTTCGGCCAGCTGGGCGACCGAATCGCTGAGTCGTGATAGTGGGCGAAGCAAGTTGTTGATGATCAGAGTGGCGATCGCCGAAATCACAATATACAGGCCAACGGAGGCCAACAGGATGAACGTGATCTGCTCGCCGATGGAGGCAAAGGCCAGATCTTTGTCTTCCACCAAGGCCAGTGTCCAGTCTGTCCCTGCGATAGGGGTGGCATAGATAAGCTTATCCTTGCCGTCGCTATCGAGGTGGAAAGTGTGGATAGCCGGATTGGCAACCAACTGCTGGAGTAGCTGCGGTGATAAATCGTGATCCAGTTGGGTCAGCGGCTGCTGGCTCAGTGACTCATCACGGTAGGCAACGATGTTGTTGTTGCCATCGACCAAAAAGGCAAAGCCGTTGTTGTCCAGCTGTAGGTTAAGCACTTGGTTGATGATATCGGTAATGGTTAAATCGGCCGCTAGTACCCCACGGTGTTGGCCCTGAAAGGCTTTGGCAAAACTGACTACCATGCTGCCATCGAAATCCTCGTAGGGTTCGGTCAGGATCAGGCCGTTTTGGCGCATCGCATCCTGATACCAAGGGCGGGTGCGGGGATCATAGCCCTCCGGCCAATCTTCGGTCTTGTCACCGTAGGCAATGGTACCGTTATTAAAACCGGCATAGACTGACAGGAACTGCCCAGCCCGTTTGGTGAGCAGCAGTTCGCGGTCGACATTGTCCTGGTTGGCAATCAGGCTTTCGTTGGCCAGCATCATATCACTGCGTATGGCGAGCCAGTCACTGATATTGCTGCTGGTACCTTGGGCGATGTCGCGCATTTGGTTATTGATGGCGCTGGTGGTCTCCTGCTGGAGTTGGGAGATGGATATCCAGGCCTGGACGGCGCTGACGGTAGCGATAATCACGGCTATCGCCAATTGTATCTTGTGTTTGATCGTTAGATTCATTGTTATCTCTCTCGGCAGCCAGATGTTGGTTTTATATAGATGGCATTCCCGGTGTGTTTTAGCGAAGTGATGTATTCCTTGGGTAAAGCGAAAATCCCCATGGCAGAAGGTGCATGATCATCATCGATAATTCAGAGAATTAAAGTGATCGGGTTAACAGAGTTATGCTTCTAAAGTATGGGAATCGTAAGGTTGTGTGAAGGCGCCATCAGCCGCCTTCACACTTTGGGAGTTGGGGACCTGTTAGGTTAATACCAGCGCGGCGGCATAGACCACAGCGAGGCCGACCAAACCGATGATGAGGCCGGTTTTGGCCATGTCTTTGCTTTCGATAAGCCCGGTTGAGTAGGCTAGGGAGTTCGGTGGTGTCGAGACCGGCAGGATCATACCGAGCGAGGCCGAGAACGCCACCACGACCAGTACGCCTTGCAGCCCTCCCATTGACGCCAGGCTTTCCATCGATGCGGCGACTGCTGCGGCGATCGGGATCAACAAGTTGGCGGTAGCCGTGTTGGACATGAAGTTCGCCATCAGCCAACAGATGATTGACAGGGTCAGTACCACGGCAATGGGGGATAGGGCATCGTAGTCCACCGCATGGGCCAGCGCTCGGGCAAGACCGGTTTTATCCAGTGCGAGGCCAATGGCAATACCACCGGCGACCAGCCATAACACTTCCCAGTTGATTAGCTTGATTTCTTCTTTACCCATGATCCCGGTCAGGGTGAATACGGCGAGCGGAATAATAGACACCACATAGACATTCATGCCATGGAGTGAGCTGGTCATCCACAGTAAGATGGTCAGGCCAAAGGTGATATAAACCACAATGGCCTGCCAGCTTTTCTGGAACTGGCCATTGAGCTCGAGCTGCATGTGGGTTTGCTTGGATGGGAACATTTTTTGCAGCAACCACCACGCAAAGGCCAGTTGGAGAATGACAAACGGCAGGCCAATTACCATCCAACCAAGGAAGCTGATGGCGTTCTCACCCGTTAAATACTGCAAGGCAATGGCGTTGGGCGGGGTACCGATTGGGGTGGCAATACCACCGGTGTTGGCAGCGATAGGGATACACAGCACCAATGCCTTGATGCCAATATCGCCTTTGGGTACCGAAGCGACGATGGGCGCCAGCAGGGCCAGCATCATTACGGTGGTCGCGGTGTTGGACATGAACATCGAGAACACCGCGGTGATCAACATCAGGCCGAGCATGATAAATTTCGGCTGGGTGCCAAACGGTTTGAGCAGTACCCGTGCCAAGTTGTTGTCCAGTTCATACTTGGAGGCGGCAATCGCGAGGGCAAAGCCCCCCATAAACAGGATGATGATGGGTGATGAGAATGAGCCGAGGATGTCGGTGTATTTGAGCACTTCTCCCATCTCATGGCCCGCCGGTGGAGTCCGGAAGGTATGCAGCCCGCTATCGGAGATCATGATCAGTTGCGAGGTAATGATCAGGATCGAGGTAGCGAAGACAGGAACGGGCTCTAGGACCCAGAGCAGGGCCGCAAGAGCAAAGATAGCCAGAAGACGATGTTGGGAAACGGTTAATTCAGCGATAGGGATAGCATCAATCGGTAGCATCAGTATCCCGAGCGGGATCCCGAACGCGACCAGCAGCTTAACTAGCTGGGATAAAGGGATTTTTTTCATGGTATGTTGGTTTGCTTATATTATTGACTGACCCCAGCATACTATTTGGGTGTTGATATTTTCCTCGATATGGTCAATTTTTTGCATAAAAAAAGGGCCGTAAAAGGCCCTTTTTGTTCAAAAATGTTAACCGTTTAGGCTTCTGGCTGCTCGGCCGAAACACGCTTTGCGTAGGCACTGCCCATCTTGGTCGGTACACCGGCTTCCAGGCCATCAACAAACTCAATGGCATCTTTTGGGAACAGGTTGATCACGGTTGACCCCAGTTTGAAGCGGCCCATTTCATCCCCTTTCTTCAGGGTGATGGCTTGCTCGCCGTCAGCTGGGTAATTCCAGCGATGAATTTGCGGGCTGCGCGGTGGCGTAATGGTACCTGCCCATACGGTTTCAATGCTGCCAACAATCGTGGCACCAACCAGTACCTGTGCCACTGGGCCGAACTCGGTATCGAAGATGCATACCACGCGTTCATTGCGGGCAAATAAATTCGGTACATTTTTCGCGGTCAGTGGGTTAACCGAGAACAGCTCGCCTGGTACATAGACCATGTGGCGCAAGGTGCCGTCACATGGCATATGGACACGATGGTAATCTTTTGGCGATAAGTAAAGGGTCGCAAAATGGCCGTCTTGAAACTGATCGGCGAGTGCTTGGTCGCCACCCAGTAGCTCTGCAGCTTCATAGGTGTGGCCTTTGGCCTGAATAAGCTCACCGCCAGTGATTGGACCTAGTTGGCTGACACAAGCATCGGCAGGGTGACAGATGATCGCCGCATCGTCATTGATTGGGCGAGCCCCGTCTTTCAGCTCTCGGACAAAGAAGTCGTTGAATGTGTCGTAAGCCGCTGGATCTGGGTTACGGGCTTCATTCATATCAATGCCGTACTGGCGGATGAACCAGCGGATAACTGCGGTCGTTAACTTGCCGGCTTTCATTGAGGCGAGTTTGCCTGCAAGTTGAGTCAGGGTTTGCTTTGGCGCGCAGTACTGCAAGCCGATTTTGAAATTGTCGTGCACGGTATCATCCAGAAACAGTGAATTTTTCAACAAGATAGTTACGTTATTATAACGTTGGCTCGTAATAATACCTAACTTGTTGGGGAAAGTCAGTTACTTGCTGTCGAGACTGCAGCTCCCCGTCGATACGGGGAGATGCAAAACGATCAATCAATCAGGTTTGTTGCGTGAGAATTGGCGGTTAGCGACATTCTCAGACATGCTATCGATGATCTTATGGTAGCTGTCATAGCGGGCTTGGTGGATCTTGCCTTCTTCAACGGCTTCACGAATGATACAGCCCGGATCATTACCGTGTTTGCAGTCGCGGAACTTACAACCGCCCAAGTAATCGCGGAATTCGACGAATGCCTCGGTGACTTGCTCTGTTTCTAGGTGCCAAAGGCCGAATTCACGTACCCCAGGTGAGTCGATAAGATCACCGCCATCAGGGAAGTGGTACAACCGGGCAGCAGTTGTTGTATGCTGACCAAGACCGGAGTTTTCTGACACATCACCAATTTCCGCCTCAACCTCTGGCATCAGGGCGTTCACCAAGCTTGATTTGCCCACACCGGATTGACCGGCAAAAATACTGATGTGGCCTTTGAGATCATCACGCAATCCATCAAGCCCTTCGCCAGTTTCTGAGCTGACCAAACGCACTTGATAGCCAATCTCTTGGTACAAGGCGAGGGTCTCTTCAACGTGTGCTCGTTCTTCCGGCTCAAGCAGATCGACTTTATTGAGAACGATTAGCGGTGGAACGCCAACGGTTTCGGCTGCGATCAGGTAGCGGTCAATAATATTGAGCGATAGTTCGGGCAGCACGGACGATACAATGATGATTTGGTTGACATTGGCTGCCACGGCTTTAACGCCATCATAGTAGTCTGGGCGCGTAAGCATCGACTCGCGTTCATGAACGGCTTCGACGACACCGTTAATGCCTTGGAGTGCTTCAACACCCGGGCGCCAGACAACGCGGTCGCCAGACACCAGGCTTTGGATACTACGGCGCAGGTTGCAGCGGTGGATAATACCGGTTTCAGGATCTTCAACATCAGCATGCTGGCCGAAACGGGTGATCACGAGGCCTTCACGAGCAGATTCCAGTAGGGCTTCATCCCACTGGACGTCATCTTTTTCGCGTTTCAGGCGTTTGTTTTGGTTTGAGCGCACACGGCGGCTCTGACCTTTAGTAAGCTTTTTCTTTTTTGCCACAAGAATATCGTTCAGTTAAGTTGGCTTACGGTAATATACCGATGCATAGCCCGCCGAAAAACCTGCAGTTGCAACCTCGGCATTGGCGCTAGTTTGGTATTATCATACATGGTTTACTCATAGAATAGGCAATATCCGATGATGATCAGCGATCAGAACCTAATTTGGATCGACTTAGAAATGACCGGGTTGGATCCAGAAACCCATAAAATCATTGAAATTGCGACAGTTGTAACCGATGCGCAGCTCAATGTTTTGGCTGAGGGGCCGGTACTCGCGATTCACCAGCCTGAAACTGAATTGGCCAAGATGGATGAATGGTGTACAACGACCCATACCAGCAGTGGCTTAGTTGAGCGGATCCGCCAGAGTAATGTGAGCGAAGAGGAGGCTATTCGCCGGACTGTAGCGTTCTTGGAGCAGTGGGTACCGAAAGGGGCTTCGCCAATTTGTGGCAATAGTATTGGCCAGGATCGCCGTTTCCTATACAAGCATATGCCGGAACTGGAACAGTACTTCCATTATCGTTATTTGGATGTCAGTACGCTCAAAGAACTGACTCGTCGCTGGAAACCGGAAGTGCTTGATGGTTTTAGCAAGAAAGGCAGCCACTTGGCACTTGATGATATTCACGATTCGATAGCTGAATTACGGTACTATCGTGAGCAAATAATGAAAATTTGATGCCTAAATAGGCGGTTGGATAGGAAAGATCAAAATTTTTTTGAGAACTATTGCATCCGTCTCATTTCCTCGTATAATGCGCAGCCTCGAAAGGCAATTCTTACTTTAGTTTGCCTTTCAATAAAATACGGACGCGGGGTGGAGCAGCTTGGTAGCTCGTCGGGCTCATAACCCGAAGGTCGTCGGTTCAAATCCGGCCCCCGCAACCAATTCTCTGATGAGAATATGCGACACTAGCTCAGTTGGTAGAGCGCAACCTTGCCAAGGTTGAGGTCACGAGTTCGAACCTCGTGTGTCGCTCCAAATTTAAGGATAGATGTGCTCCCACGAGGAACCTCGTGTACCTAGTCGGCCACGTCTCTCCAGATTCAGGCTTTCATTGTGCCTAACAGTGACATGCGACACTAGCTCAGTTGGTAGAGCGCAACCTTGCCAAGGTTGAGGTCACGAGTTCGAACCTCGTGTGTCGCTCCAAATTTAAGGATAGATGTGCTCCCACGAGGAACCTCGTGAACCTAGTCGGCCACCTCTCTCCAGATTCAGGCTTTCATTGTGCCTAACAGTGACGTGCGACACTAGCTCAGTTGGTAGAGCGCAACCTTGCCAAGGTTGAGGTCACGAGTTCGAACCTCGTGTGTCGCTCCAAATTGGTTTTATTGCTAAGGCGATGAAACAATAGTTGTTACCGTACTTTAACGGTGAATATAAATCGGACGCGGGATGGAGCAGCTTGGTAGCTCGTCGGGCTCATAACCCGAAGGTCGTTGGTTCAAATCCAGCTCCCGCAACCAATTTACTTGTTGAAATACAAGCATGCGACACTAGCTCAGCTGGTAGAGCGCAACCTTGCCAAGGTTGAGGTCACGAGTTCGAACCTCGTGTGTCGCTCCAAATTGGTTTTATTGCTAAGGCGATGAAACAATAGTTGTTACCGTACTTAACGGTGAATATAAATCGGACGCGGGATGGAGCAGCTTGGTAGCTCGTCGGGCTCATAACCCGAAGGTCGTTGGTTCAAATCCAGCTCCCGCAACCAATTTACTTGTTGAAATACAAGCATGCGACACTAGCTCAGCTGGTAGAGCGCAACCTTGCCAAGGTTGAGGTCACGAGTTCGAACCTCGTGTGTCGCTCCAATTTCAGGAAAGATGTGCTCCTACGAGGAACCTCGCGTACCTAGTCGGCCACGTCGCTCCAATTTCATTGCTGCCGCTGCATGAGCAGGGGAACGGCAAAGCTACTACTGTGAAGTATTAGTTCAATTACAACATTCCTGGGTTAATCGATTCTCGATAACCTTGTGTGTTGTTTCAATGTTCCATAACCTGAGGGTTATTGGGAACCATTATGAAGCGATCAGCTTCGAAAACATCATTGTTGAGTTGCCCCTACAGCCTTATGGCTGTTTATTTTTATTCGGCAATATCAAGATGCTCTGTTTAGTGTCACATGACGACACAAGCTCTTTGAATGGTTTGATACGGGTAATGTAAATTGCCAGCAGGGAGCTGTGAATCGTATCTGTCTTTATTTATCCCGACCAACTTATGCCTGAGCGCCTTGCCGTTCGTGGCTTTGAGACGGTGGCGGATAGACAACTCTTTGATCGTGCACAGAGTTATCCACAAAAATATATTGTGGGTAAGTCGGTTGATTACGTGTGCCGATACCGTGTGAACAAGTCTGTATCTATCTTTTTTTTATTCAAAAAAACATTAGTCGATAATATTTTATCCACAATATAAATCTTTGTTTTATATGGTTTTAAGTGTTTTTGTTCAAAGCTTATATACAACCTGATCCACTCTGTGGATGTTTGGATAACTTTTTTAGAGCTGTCTATCTCGGGCTGTGTTTAATATTGGAAATAGCAGATAAAGAGACAAATTTGAAAATGTTTTCCACATTTGTTCAGAAGCCTGATCGGGCTCTCACTCTGTGTGGATAACGTTGCAATATGACAGCCGGATAGATTTTCCTGGCTAGGCATCACGCGGTAGGCCTTTCTCTACAATTCGAATAAGCCGTTTGGTACTGGCAGGGAGAACACTGATAGTATCCTGCTGACGCTTGTTGAGTTGCTTGTCTTTCGCCCATTGGATATGAACATCCAGTAGCGCATTTTCACCCATTCTTGATTCCAGAGCCTCGATAATGTCGGAACTGTAGGGCGCGTTCCCCATCGCAATCGTTAAATTACGGAGCCATTGGATATGCCCGATGCGGCGGATTGCCGATCCTTCGGTATATTTCAGAAAGGCGTCTTCTGTCCAAGCATACAGTGTAGTCAAAGGTTGCAGGCGTAAGCTGTCACGACAGTGATAATCGGTTTCTTTTGTCAATTCGGCAAAGCGGTTGAACGGACAGACAAGCTGGCAATCATCACAGCCGTAAATCCGGTTACCAATTGCTTCCCGGAACTCTTCAGGGATCACTCCGTCAAACTCAATGGTGAGGTAAGAAATACACCGTCGAGCATCAACCACGCCTTCAGCGACAATCGCTTGGGTGGGGCAACTGGTCATACAGGCAACGCATTTTCCACATTGGTTTTCCTCTTGTCTATCAACAGGCAATGGTAAGTCGATAAGCAGTTCACCAAGGAAAAACCATGAGCCAGCTTGTTGATTTAGCAGTAACGAGTGCTTGCCGGTCCACCCCAGTCCGGCTTTTTCAGCCAGTGGGCGCTCCAAGATAGGGGCCGAGTCAACGAATGGCCGGTAGCCATATGGCCCGACTTCCTGCTCAATCAATTGCCCGAGGCGCTTGAGCCGGTTGCGGATCAGTTTGTGATAGTCGCGGCCGAGAGCATAGCGGCTGATATAGGCGGTGTCGGGTTGGTTTAGGCTGTGGGCAAAGCCCGCTTCTGGCGGAAGGTAATCCATCCTAGCGCTAATAACCCGAACGGTACCTGGGTGTAATTCGGCCGGTCGCGCACGCATCATACCGTGACGGGCCATCCAGTCCATGTTGCCGTGGTAGCCGGCATCGAGCCAGCGTTGAAGCTGTGCTTCATGTTGGCTGAGGTCGACATCGCTGATCCCAATCTGCTGGAAGCCGAGTTCTAGGCCCCATTGCTTGATTTTTTGGGTCAGATCGCGATAGTCGATGGTCATACTTGCAGTGCCTGGCTGGATTGGGGGCGGAAGTTTACCACAACCACAGCAAATGTTGAGAGGATCATCATGAAGATCTTAGCCTGTTGCTAGTACTGGGCAATGCTGCCGTTACAATGGAGTATGTCTGGGGAGACAAAGGCCCGTCATTGCCACCGTAAAAAGAGAGGATGCCATGAATACGGAACTATGGTCTGGCAAGCTGTTTAGAGCTGAACAGGTTCGCCGGGGAGAGCAACAAGCAGCCGCGCAGCAAAAATTGGTTATGTACCAATTGATGGAGCGGGCCGGTGCCGCGGTGTTTCGAGTGCTTGAACAAGGGTTTTCCCGCCAGCAGCACGTATTGGTATGCTGTGGCGGCGGTAATAACGGCGGGGATGGCTATGTTGTCGCCCGTTTGGCACGTGAAGCGGGCTATCCGGTGACGCTTTGGCAACAGGGAGACGCGGCGAAGCTCAAAGGAGATGCCGCCAAAGCACGGGATGCCTGGCTGGAGGCTGATGGTCAGATCTTGCCGCCGGGTAAGGCGATCCCAGCCTCGATCGATGTCGTGATCGATGCCTTGTTGGGAACCGGACTCAGTGGTGAAATACGCCCTGAGGTGCAGCGGTTGATCACGATGATCAATCGGATCGCGCTGCCTGTGATAGCTGTCGATGTTCCTTCAGGTCTTTGCGCGGATACCGGAAGGTGTCTCGGTCAGGCCGTCAAAGCCCAGGTTACGGTGACTTTTATTGGCAGCAAGCAAGGATTATGGACGGCACAAGCTGGCAACTATGTTGGTCAGGTGCAGTTTGCCGGGTTGCAGGTGGCCGATGCCTTTGAGCAAATCGAGTCGCCATCGGCCATTGTGACCCAGGCCTCGGATATCGCTTTATGTCTGCCTCCTAGGCAGCGCGATGCCCACAAAGGTGATCATGGCCGGATCTTATTGGCCGGTGGTGATCATGGGATGGGCGGGGCGATCCGCATGGCGGCTGAAGCGGCAGCAAGATCGGGAGCGGGTCTGACAGCCGTACTGACGCAACCTGACAATGTGTTGGCAATTGTGGCAACCAGACCTGAAATAATGTCCCTTGGTTGGCGGGATTCGGACAGTGCTACTTTGGCCCAGCGTCTACTTTGGGCTGATGTGCTGGTATTGGGCCCCGGGCTCGGTCAGTCGGCGTGGAGCCGATCTTTATACGATGTGCTCGCCCAAACAGAAAAAAGACACGTGGTGGATGCGGATGGATTGAACTTATTAGCGCATTCACCAGACTATAAAAATAATCGTATAATTACTCCTCACCCTGGAGAGGCGGCAAAGCTGCTAGCCTGCTCGGTTGCGGAGGTGGAAGCCGATCGCTTCTGCGCCGCAAGAACCCTGCAACAGAAGTATGGCGGAGTGGTCGTGCTAAAAGGTGCAGGGACCTTGGTGGATGATGGTACCCTGTGCTGGGTATGTGCAGCGGGGAACCCTGGAATGGCAACGGGTGGGATGGGTGATGTGCTCTCCGGTATCATCGGGGCATTGCTGGGCCAAGGTTTGTCTTTGGCGGCGGCTGCCAGATGCGGGGTATGGATCCACAGTACTGCTGCCGACAGCTGCGCAGCAGAGGGGGAGCGTGGTATGCTTGCCAGCGATTTGTTCCCTCATATTCGACAATTAGTAAATCCAAGATAAGAATACAATGCATAGTTTTGAAATCTTGCTCGTTGATGAGCAGGCGACGGTAGATTTAGGCCACAAGCTGGCCCATTCCTGTCAGCACCAGACCACCATTTATCTTCATGGTGATTTGGGCGCTGGAAAAACCACCTTTAGCCGAGGTTTTATTCGTTCCTTGGGTCACCCGGGGAATGTAAAAAGTCCTACCTATACTTTGGTGGAACCTTATGAACTTCCGCCTTGGCAGGTCTATCATTTTGATCTGTACCGGCTTGCGGATCCTGAAGAGCTAGAATTTATGGGGATCCGTGATTATTTTGCCGCAGATGCCATCTGCCTGGTGGAATGGCCAGAAAAAGGGGCGGGCGTATTGCCAGAAGCTGACCTTGAATTAGATATGCGCTATCACGGTGAGCAACGTAAAGTCACCCTGACGGCAAATAACGAATACGGTAGTGAACTCATTAAGTGCTTGGAGTTGTGTTGATAGGATGTCGTTACGGGCTTTTTTGAATGCTGTGATTTTAGGGGTCAGTCTGTTTAGCTCATTGGCCATGGCAAATGAGTTGAAAGGGATCCGGGTTTGGCCGGCACCAGAGGAAACCCGCGTGGTGCTGGATCTCAAGGATGAAGCTGTTTTTAGCTACTTTACCCTGACCAAGCCAGATCGCTTGGTGGTAGATCTCAAACAGACCTCGCTGAAAACCAAGCTACCTGTGGTGGTGAAGGACAGTGCGATCCTGACCAAAATCCGCAATAGTGGTGCACCAGAAAAAGGGACCTACCGTCTGGTGTTGGAAATGAAAGCGGGGATGACCCCGACGCTGTTTACGCTGGCACCCACGCCCGATGGCCATTACAGCCACCGCCTGGTGCTGGACTTGCCGCATGGCAAAGCCGTCTCAGTAAAAAAGCCTGAACCGACTTCGCAACCGTCTGTTGCGAACCAACAGGCCATGTTGCCTTACGGCAGTGACGATATCATTGTCGCTATCGATCCCGGACATGGGGGCGAGGACCCGGGGTCGATAGGCCCGAGTCGTTTGTATGAAAAAAACGTGACGCTGGACATTTCCAAGAAAGTTGCAGCGCGGATCAATGCGACGCCGGGGATGAAGGCCGTGATGACCCGTCAGGGGGATTACTTTGTCAACCTCAACCGACGTACCGAACTGGCCCGTAAAAAGCGTGCTCACTTGCTGGTCTCTATCCACGCTGATGGTTTCCATAAACCTCAACCACGTGGCGCATCGGTATGGGTACTCAATACCCGCCGGGCGAACAATGAGATTGGCCGCTGGCTTGAACAGCATGAAAAGCAGTCCGAGTTGCTCGGTGGCGGTGATGTACTGTCCGGTGGCAGTGATGATCAGTACTTGAGCATGGCGGTTCTCGATCTGCAGTTTAGCCACTCCCAGAAGGAAGGGTATGACGTTGCTAGCCGGGTGTTGAAAGAGATGAGCAAGGTCACTACCTTGCACAAAAGCAAGCCGGAGCATGCCAGCCTGGCGGTGTTAAAGTCTCCGGATATCCCGTCGTTGCTGGTTGAAACTGGGTTTATCACCAACCCGACAGAGGAGCGACTGCTAAACTCGAAGTCACACCAGAACAAACTGGCGGATGCAGTCTATCGTGGCGTATTGTCGTATTTTAACGAGAAGCCACCGGAAGGGACCCTGTTTGCTTCTCGCAATCAAGGTATCAAGCACAAGGTGGCCAGTGGTCAGTCGCTGAGCGTGATTGCTAGCCGTTACGGCACATCTGTGGCAGCCATAAAACAGGCGAATAACCTCAAGTCGAATACCTTGAAGGTTGGCCAGGTTTTGGTGATCCCGGGCAAAGCCCCGGTAACGGCACCGGCATCGACAGCTGTTGCGACCACCACCAAAACGGTGACGCATACGGTGAAGCGCGGTGATTTCCTTGGCAAGATAGCCAGCCAGTATGGAGTGACCGTCGCGAGTATTAGGCGTGATAACAAGTTACGTTCCGATGAACTCGCAATCGGCCAAAAGCTGAGAGTTTCAGTGACTGCCCCGGTAACGGCACCAGCAAAGGCTGCTGTTGCGACTACCACCAAAACGGTGACGCATACCGTGAAGCGTGGTGAATTCCTAGGCAAGATAGCCAGCCAGTATGGGGTGACCGTCGCGGATATCAGGCGTGACAACACGTTGCGTTCCGATGAATTGGCGGTTGGGCAAAAGCTGAAAATTTCAGTTAAGGCGCCGGTATCGGTGGTCCATACCGTGCAGCGGGGGGATTTTCTCGGTAAGATTGCCACTCGCTATGGAGTGACTGTCAGTCGTTTGCGTGAAGCGAACCAATTACGCTCAGATAAATTGGCGGTTGGACAAAAACTTACTATTCCGAGTAGTTGATTATGCCTATTCAGATCCTGCCAGCTCGTTTGGCGAACCAAATTGCTGCTGGTGAGGTGGTAGAGCGACCCGCGTCGGTGGTCAAAGAGCTGGTTGAAAACAGCCTTGATGCCGGGGCAACCCGCATCGATATCGATATCGATAAGGGCGGTAGTCGGACGATCCGGATCCGTGATAACGGTAAAGGGATCCCAAAAGACGAGCTGGGCTTGGCGTTGAGCCGTCATGCGACCTCAAAAATTGCCACGCTCGATGATCTTGAAGCCATCGCCAGTCTGGGCTTTCGCGGTGAGGCACTGGCCAGTATCAGCTCGGTGTCGCGCCTGACCTTGACCTCCCGCACTGCCGAGCAAGAAGAGGCCTGGGCTGCGTATGCCGAAGGGCGGGACATGGAGGTGCAACTCAAGCCCGCCGCCCATCCTATCGGGACCACGCTGGAGGCGTTGGATCTGTTTTTCAATACACCGGCCCGACGTAAATTCCTCCGTACCGAAAAAACTGAATTCGGTCATATCGATGAGCTGCTAAAGCGCATTGCCCTTAGCCGAATGGATGTCACCATTAATCTACGCCATAACGGCAAGGTGATTCGTCAGTATCGTGCGGCCAGCACCCAAATCCAAAAAGAACGCCGCCTGGCCGCTGTGTGCGGGCAGGCCTTCTTGGAGCATGCTCTGGCGGTTGAGTTGGCCCACGGCGATCTCAAGCTGGGCGGTTGGATTTGCAGCCCGCAGGGCGCAAGATCACAGAACGATATCCAGTATTGTTATGTCAATGGCCGGATGATGAAAGACAAGCTGATCAACCATGCAATCCGTCAAGCCTACGAGAGCAGCCTGGCTCCCGATCAGTATGCGGCCTATGTGTTGTTTATCGAAGTCGATCCACACCAAGTGGATGTCAATGTGCACCCGGCTAAACATGAGGTGCGCTTCCATCAGGCCCGTTTGGTGCATGACTTTATTTGCCAGGGGCTGCAAAGTGCCCTGATTGAAGGGGCGGCGGATGACGCTGATCTGGTGGTGAATGCGCCAGCTCCTAGGGCCAGTGCCCGGGCACCGGAAACGCCGTACTCTTCGGCTCCTCCTTTAACTCAGTCTTCCCAATCTCATGGTATTGCCGAACCTGATGCGGCGTTGGCTGCCGTGGCGCGTACACCGGATTACCCCAATAAGGCCCCGGCCAGTGACTGGTTAACAAGCGGCGCTCCTGCTGGGACAAGAGGTACCAGTGGCCGCGAGGCTGGCTACCAACGCGCTGAACAGGCAGCGTCATCAGGCTATCGTGACCGGACGGATACCTCCCATGCTCAGCGAAGGAATGAACACGCCTATCGTGACAGTGAGGGAGCCGCCAGTGGTACTGGTCGCTCTGGTGGTAATAGCCGTCCTCGTTATCAGGATGAAGGCCCAACTCCGGAAGAAGTTGAAGCCTACCAGCAGCTGATGCAGACGGTGGAATCGTCGCCGCAGCCAGCATCGCCGAGTTTACCGCTATCCAGTCCGCCTCTTGCTAGCCAATCGCCTGCTCAACCGCAGGTAAAGCAGCCCGCTTCCTTCCAAGAGAAGAAAGCAGCCAGCCAGGTACCAACCCGTCAGGATGCTATCGATACGACCAATGGTGTCGGACTGGGTAAGGCTCTGTCGCTGGTGGCGCAGCAATACCTGCTGCTTAACCGTGATGACGGGTTGACACTGTTGTCATTGCCCCGGGCTCAGAGCCTGCGGACCAAAGGGCAGTTGCGTATGGCTCAGGGGGAAGGGCTGAAGCCGCAGCCCCTGCTGATCCCGCATTCCATTCCCGTCGAGCCGAATATGATAAACTGCGCCGAGCAGCACGCGATGTTGCTAAAGCAGCTAGGTATTCAGCTCAAGGCCAAGAACAAACAGCAGCTGATTATTTTGTCGGTATGCCAGCCATTGCGCCAGCAGAACCTGCAACAACTGATACCGGCGCTGTTGGCCTATCTTGGGGCCGTGGCCGAAGACGCCGAAGCGCAAGGGTGGGATAAACTGTTAGACTGGCTGGCAGGGCAGCTGACTGTGCCCACAGAAGCCTATACCTTATCCCAAGCCATCCAGTTGGTAACCGAACTGGAGCAGCTATGGGGCCCAGAACTCGAACATTATTTTTCAGACTTGTTGCGCCCGGTTGACGTGAGCGCAGCAATAGAAGCTTTTAATTATGACTAAGCCACTACCACAGGCAATTTTCCTGATGGGCCCGACAGCGTCGGGCAAAACTGATTTGGCGATCCGATTGCGCCAACAACTTCCGGTAGAGTTGATAAGCGTTGATTCAGCCCTTATCTATAAGAATATGGATATTGGTACTGCGAAGCCTGATGCTAACGAGTTGGCGCAGGCGCCGCACCGATTGATCGATATTCGTGATCCAGCGCAAAGTTATTCAGCTGCAGACTTTCGCGCTGATGCACTGAAAGAAATGGCTGATATAGTTGCACAAGGGCGCATTCCTTTATTGGTTGGTGGTACTATGTTGTACTACAAAGCATTATTGGAAGGTTTGTCGCCATTGCCAGCGGCTGATCCGGTGATCCGTACTCAGATTGAGCTGGAAGCGGCGGAGAAAGGTTGGCAGGCGATGCATGAGGAATTGGTACGGATCGACCCGGTTTCCGGAGCGCGTATTCACCCCAATGATCCCCAGCGCCTTTCACGCGCATTGGAAGTTTTTCGTATTTCGGGTAAAACTTTAACTGAGCTGACGAAAACTCAAGGCGATACTTTGCCTTACAGGGTTCACCAGTTTGCAATAACGCCCACGGATAGGGCTGTGCTGCATCGGCGGATCGAGCAACGTTTTGAAAAGATGATCGACGCAGGTTTTGAGCAGGAAGTACGAGCTTTGTATGAACGCGATGATCTGCACCCAGACCTTCCTTCAATTCGTTGTGTTGGTTACCGTCAGATGTGGGAATATTTGGACGGGCAGTGTTCTTTGGATGATGCGGTTTTCCGCGGTATCTGTGCTACTCGTCAATTGGCGAAGCGTCAAATTACCTGGCTGAGAAGCTGGAAAGATCTGACGTGGTTGGATAGCAGTGACCCAGAATTGGCGTTACAAACCGTCACAAACTCAGTTAGATGTGATGTTTGATTAACGTGTATACTGGTTACTGTTTTGCGTATTTTTAATTTTGTTCGTTGCTAACTACAACTACAAACAAATAAGGAAAAGAAATAATGGCTAAGGGGCAATCTCTGCAAGACCCATTTTTGAACGCTTTGCGTCGTGAAAGAATCCCAGTTTCAATCTACCTGGTTAACGGTATCAAGCTACAGGGCCAGATTGAGTCTTTTGATCAGTTTGTGATCCTACTGAAGAATACTGTTAACCAGATGGTGTACAAGCACGCGATCTCAACCGTGGTGCCTGCTCGTCCAGTTAACCACCACCATACAGGTGATCGCCCAGCTACGGCAGAACGTTCACAAGAAAAAACCGAAGAATAATACTCTTCATTAAGGAGTTGATTGCTTGTTTGACCGTTATGAAACCGGTGAGCAGGCAATTCTTGTTCATATCAACTTCACGCAAGAAGGGGAGTGGGAAGACTTAAGCGAGTGCGAAATGCTAGTCTCCTCGGCGGGAGTTAATACGCTACGGGTGGTAACCGGTAGTCGTAAAACTCCCCACCCTAAATATTACGTGGGTGAAGGTAAAGCACAGGAAATTGCCGAAGCGGTTCGGGCTGAAGACGCCGAAATCGTCATATTCAACCATTCTCTTTCTCCAGCGCAAGAGCGCAACTTGGAGCAGATTTGCAAATGCCGTGTATTGGACCGTACCGGTCTGATCCTCGATATCTTTGCTCAGCGAGCGCGTACCCACGAGGGTAAGCTGCAAGTCGAGCTGGCACAGCTACGTCACATCTCAACCCGACTGATCCGCGGTTGGACCCACCTTGAGCGTCAAAAAGGCGGGATCGGCTTGCGTGGACCGGGTGAAACCCAGTTGGAAACGGACCGCCGTTTGCTTCGCGACCGGATCAAGACGATTTTGCGCCGCCTTGAAAAAGTCTCTAAGCAACGTGATCAGGGACGCCGTGCACGAAACCGTGCCGAAATCCCAACGATTTCACTGGTTGGTTATACCAACGCCGGTAAGTCGACGTTGTTTAATCGGGTGACCGATGCTGGGGTGTATGCGGCTGATCAGCTGTTTGCCACCCTGGATCCGACCTTGCGCAAGATTGATGTGGCCGATGTTGGTACCTCGATCTTGGCCGATACGGTCGGTTTTATTCGCCACTTGCCCCATGATCTGGTCGCGGCCTTCAAGGCCACCCTGAAAGAAACCCAGGATGCCAGTTTGCTGTTGCATGTGGTCGATGCCAGCGATGACCGTTTCCGTGAAAATATTGAAGCGGTTGAGACGGTGCTCGACGAGATTGATGCCGGTGAGGTGCCAATCTTGGTGGTGATGAATAAGATCGATAATCTAGAAGGTGCATCGCCACGTATTGAACGTGATGAGAACGGTGTTCCTCAACGGGTTTGGGTCTCGGCGATGGAAGGGCTGGGGATCGAGCTGTTGTTTGAAGCTCTGACCGAACGTCTCTCTGGAACCATGGTGAAACATACCCTGCGGTTACCGCCCCAGTATATCGGGCGCTACCGGAGTAAGTTTTACCAGTTAGGGTGCATTGTCAGTGAGGAATATGACACTGATGGCAGCCTGCAAATTGACATCCGCTTGCCTTTGGTAGAGTGGTCTAGGTTACAAAAAAGAGAAAGTACTTCGTTAGATGACTTTATCGTTGCTTAATGGACTGCTAGAGTAATAAGAAAAACTGTCGTCATATCATATTGATGGAGTTCTATAATGGCGTGGAATGAGCCTGGTAACAACGGCGGCCGTGATAAAGACCCTTGGGGGAACAATAATCGCGGTGGTCGAGATCAAGGTCCGCCGGACCTCGATGAAGTTTTTTCGAAACTGAGTCGTAAATTCGGTGGTATTTTGGGGAATAAAAAGGGACCTTCGACCGGCGGCAGCGCTGCAGGTCTTGGGGCAATTGCAGTTGTGGCTGCTGCGGTATGGGGCTTTTCCGGTTTCTATACCATTGGCGAAGCAGAGCGTGGGGTTGTCCTGCGTTTCGGTAAAGTCTACGAGATGGTAGATCCAGGTCTGAACTGGAAACCTACTTTTATCGATGAAGTTGAGCCAGTTAACGTACAGGCTATTCGCTCTTTGCGCAGCTCTGGCTTGATGCTGACCAAAGACGAAAACGTACTGAAAGTCGAAATGGACGTTCAGTATCGCGTGTCTGAACCACAGAAATACCTATTTAGCGTCACCAATGCTGATGACAGCTTGCGTCAAGCGACTGACTCTGCACTGCGTGCGGTGATTGGTGACTCGACAATGGATGAAGCATTGACGACGGGCCGTCAGGTGATCCGTGCCAATACGCAGGAAGCAATTGACAGTATCATTCAGGGCTATGACATGGGTCTGTTTGTCGTCGATGTCAACTTCCAGTCTGCACGTCCACCGGAAGCGGTTAAAGATGCTTTCGATGATGCGATCGCAGCGCGAGAAGATGAAGAGCGTTTCGTTCGTGAAGCAGAAGCATACAGTAATGACATCTTGCCGAAGGCTACCGGTCGTGCTGAGCGTCTGAAGAAAGAAGCGGAAGGTTACTCTGAGCGTGTGATCAACGGTGCATTGGGTGAAGTGGCTCAGTTTGAAAAGCTGTTGCCTCAATACCTAGCGGCACAAGATGTAACGCGTAACCGTCTGTACCTTGAGACGATGGAACGTGTTTATTCTAACACCAGCAAAGTCATGGTCGACTCGCAATCAAGCGGCAACCTGTTGTACTTGCCTCTGGATAAGCTGATTAACCCAGCCCAGCAGAGCAGTCAGCCGAAGAGCGGCTCGTCTACCGATTACGGTATTGAGTTGGAGAAAGTCGAGACCGCCCCGGTATCAACCGCTCCACGTAGTTCCGATACTGGCCGCCAGGGGAGATTTTAATTATGCGTAAGTTAATGATCCCGGTGATTGTTGTCTTTATCGCGACGTTGCTGATGTCCATGTTTGTGGTACAAGAAGGCGAGCGCGGTATTGTTGTCCGTTTTGGTCGTATTCTTAAGGATGCCAATTCCGATGTTGCACGGATCTACGAGCCAGGCCTGCACTTCAAAGTGCCAGTGTTTGACCGTGTCCGTACCTTGGATGCCCGTATTCAGACCATGGATGACCAAGCTGACCGTTTCGTAACGTCTGAGAAAAAAGACGTTATCATCGATACCTACGTGAAGTGGAAAATCGAAGATTTCGGTCAGTACTACCTGACAACAGGTGGTGGTGATGCATCAACGGCAGAAGCACTGCTAAAACGTAAAGTGGTGGATAGCCTACGTGCTGAAATCGGTTCACGTGAAATCAAGCAGATTGTTTCCGGCCCTGATCGCGGTAACCAAATCGACAGCAATGCCGTTGTTGAAGAAGATGATGCACCGGCAACGGAAATCGTAGCTGAAGTCGCTCCTCGTAAAGAGGTAGAAGGCCAGCGTGATCAAATCATGGCCAATGTATTGGCCGACATTAAAGTCAGCGCATTTAAAGACTTGGGTGTTGAGGTGGTTGACTTCCGTATGAAGAAAATCAACTTACCGGATGAGATCAGCGAATCAATCTACCGCCGTATGCGTGCTGAGCGTGAGTCGGTTGCCCGTAAGCACCGTTCACAGGGCCGTGAGAAAGCCGAGGTTATCCGTGCCCAGTCTGAGCTTGAAGTAGCAAAGATATTGGCCGATGCTAACCGTCAGGCTGCAGTGGTTCGTGGTAGTGCCGATGCGCAAACTGCGGAGATTTACTCAACAGCTTTCAATCAGGACCCAGAGTTTTATAACTTCCTGCGTTCTTTGAAAGCGTACGAGAACAGCTTCAATTCGAAGAACGATATCTTGGTTGTTGACCCGAATACGGATTTCTTTAAGTACATGAAAGAATCCAATGCGGTAGCCAACTAAGCATCATTCTGGTTGCGATGAAAAGGCAAGACTTCGGTCTTGCCTTTTTTATTGGGTATAATTCCTGCCAGTAATGTGAGGAGAGAATCATGAGTAAGGCGATATGGATGGCGTTGGGGCTAGTCCTTGTCTTTGAAGGGCTTGGGCCTTTGTTGGCACCGAAAGGCTGGCGAGAGATGGTGAGCCAGCTAAGCCAGCAGGATGACAATGCCCTGCGCCGTATCGGTGGCTGTCTGGTGGTTGCCGGCAGTGTCATCTCATATATGATGTACACTAGTATGTAAATTCCGCTAGCACGTTTGCGTGACAGGCATCTTTCACATTTGCCGCCTATGGTCAAAAAATGACTGCAAGCCAACGTTGAAGGTGCTAGAATCCCTTTTTAACTACTATAGATGAAGAAAGATGGCAAATAATGTAGTCGTTCTTGGCACCCAATGGGGTGACGAAGGTAAAGGTAAGATCGTTGATCTGTTGACCGAAGATGCAAAATACGTAGTGCGCTACCAAGGTGGTCACAACGCCGGTCACACCCTTGTCATTGACGGTGAAAAAACTGTCCTTCACCTGATCCCATCAGGCATCCTACGTGACAACGTTAAATGTATCATCGGTAACGGTGTTGTACTTTCTCCTGACGCGCTGATGAAAGAAATGGGCCCACTAGAAGAACGTGGTATCCCTGTGCGCGAACGTCTGTTCCTGTCAGAAGCTTGTCCGCTAATTCTTCCATACCATATTGCTCTTGACCAAGCGCGTGAAATCGCACGTGGTAAGAAAGCGATCGGTACAACTGGTCGTGGTATCGGTCCAGCATATGAAGATAAAGTTGCTCGTCGCGGCCTACGCGTTGGTGACCTTTTCGACAAAGAAGCATTTGCTGAGAAGCTTAAAGAAGTTATGGCTTACCACAACTTCCAGCTTGAGCATTACTACAATGCTGAGCCTGTAAGCTACGATGAAGTCCTTGAGACGATCATGTCTCAGGCTGATATTCTAACTTCAATGGTTATCGACGTAACTAAAGAGCTTGATGATGCCCGTCTACGTGGCGACAAGATCATGTTCGAAGGTGCGCAAGGTACACTGCTTGATATCGACCACGGTACTTACCCGTACGTAACCTCTTCAAACACGACTGCTGGTGGTGTTGCTGCAGGTTCTGGTTTCGGTCCGCGTCACCTTGGTTACATCCTAGGTATTGCAAAAGCATACTGCACACGTGTTGGTGCCGGTCCATTCCCGACTGAGCTATACGACGGTCTGGATAAGCAAGACCCAGTTGGTAAGCACCTAGGTGAAGTCGGTAACGAGTTTGGCGCTACAACAGGCCGTCTACGCCGTACAGGTTGGTTTGATGCGGTTGCTATGCGCCGTGCGGTACAAATCAACTCAATCTCAGGATTCTGCCTAACCAAGCTAGATGTATTGGATGGCCTAAAAGAGCTTAAGATCTGTACTGGCTACAAGACCAAAGATGGCGAAATCCTAGAAGTATCACCAATGGCGGCTGATGCTTACGAAGATCTAGAGCTAATCTACGAAACGGTTCCAGGTTGGTCTGAGAACACCTTCGGTGCTAAGTCTTTGGATGCGCTTCCACAAGCTGCTCTAGATTACATTGCACGTATCGAAGAGCTAACTGGTGTACCAATCGACATCGTTTCTACCGGTCCTGACCGTAACGAAACAATCATCAAGGTTCACCCATACGGTGAATAATTGCTGATTACAGTGATTGATTTGAAAGCCAGCCCTATGGGGCTGGCTTTTTTTATGGCTAAATTACTCGTTAACAACCAGTAAGCACTCAGTTGTGTATTGGTGCTGTCTAAATGGGGGTTGGTTCCAAAAATAGGTGTCGAGGATTGCGTCAAAAACTGATTTATACTATGTCATTGATGTGCCAGAAAATTGCCGCTTAGGCGGTTTTTTCTCTAAAGTCTCAGCGCCTGCCGCCGATAAGGTTAGCACGTTCGGAAAGAGATCCATCCATGAGCCTACGCCCGTTAATAGTTGCTATTGCCCTGTGCAGCGCAGTCCCCGCTTCCGCCCTGGAAGAGGTCGGCGAGGCCGTACCGGTGTATAGTGAAAATGAGCTCAGCCGGATGTTCGTCTCCAACAGTCACTTACAAAAGGTTCAGGCCGACGATTGCCAGTTAGTTCAGGACATTGAGGCCAGGGCTATCCGGGTGGAGTCTCCCTCCTATCAGTTCCTCTACGGCGATATGTTAGCTTGGGGCGTGTGCGTCGAGCGGGATGTCGAGCTTGGGGTTCATTATATGCAGTCGGCAGCCCAGCAAGGCTCTCCGGCGGCACTAGAACAGCTGGGGCGTTACTATGCCCGTGGTACCTTGGTTCAGCAAGACCGAGAGCGGGCGATCCCTTACCTGCGTGAAGCCGCAGCCATGGGGAATGTTGATGCCCGTATCCAGCTTGCCGAGTTACTGCTGAGTAATTATGGCAGCCCTCTGGACTTTGAAGATGCTTATCGCTGGTTATATAACACCGCGACCGCCAGCCAAAATACCCATAACAAGATTGCCCGCCTGCGGCGCGGGTTGGAAAATCGGATGCCGGCCAATGTGATTGCCAGGGCCAAGCGGCGGGATAGCTTTTGGTAGGGCAAGCATTTTGCTCGATGAGGCGTTTGAGCTAATCGATTGATTGAAGAGACAAGAAAAAAGAGAGGCTTAAGCCTCTCTTTTGCGTTTTTGCTTAAAGCACTTTATGTGGTCCGAAACATTCATAGTGGAGTTGCTCCTCGGCGACCCCCATCTCGATCAGCTGCTTGGCCACATGCTGCATGAACCCTACCGGACCACAGAAGTAGTACTGCATACCCGGTGTCGTCACCAGCGCTTTGACCTTGCTGAGATCCATCATACCGTCGAATTGATAGTCTTCGGCCGGGCTGTCAGTGACCAATGGCTCGCGGTACCAGATGTTGCTGGAAATATGCTCTTGGGCGGCCACTATGCGGGCAACTGAATTTTTGAATGCGTGGTGTTTACCGTTTTCAGCGGCGTGCAGCCAGTGCACGTCAGCCTTGTGGTTAGTCAGGGTTTCTAGCATTGACAGGGTCGGGGTCAGGCCCACACCGGCTGATATCAGTGCGATTGGGGTTGCGGCTGCCACATCGAGGAAGAAGTCACCGGCCGGTGGAGCAAGCTGGATGTTATCGCCGACTTGCAGGGTATCGTGCAGGTAACTCGACACCGTGCCTCCCTCTTCGCGTTTGACCGAGATGCGGTATTGATCGTTTTGAGGTGCCGAAGACAGGCTGTATTGGCGGATCTCCTGGAATTCGAACCCTTCTGGCTGGAGGTAAACCCCCAAATATTGGCCCGGCAGGTAACCTGCGACAGCACCGCCGTCGACGGGTTTGAAAGTGAAACTGGTGATCACATCACTTTCTGGGGTTTTCTCAACCAAGGTAAATTCACGGGTGCCGCGCCAGCCGCCGGCCTTGTTTTCGTTTTCCTGATAGATTGTTTCTTCCCGTTTGATAAAGATGTCTGCAAGCAGGCCGTAGGCTTCGCCCCAGGCATCCAGGACTTCTTGGCCCGGCGAGAGCAGCTCGTCAATTGTACCCAGCAGGTGGCCACCGACAATAGCGTATTGCTCTGCAGTGATCATGAAACTGGTGTGCTTGTGGGCAATCTTCTCGACCGCTGGCAATAGGGCTGGAAGATTTTCAATATTGTTGGCATAGGCGCAGATTGCATTGAACAGCGCTTCGCGTTGGTCCCCGTTACGCTGGTTACTCATATTGAAAATATCTTTGAGTTCGGGGTTAT
This sequence comes from Photobacterium satsumensis, assembly GCF_050336935.1. Taxonomy (NCBI): domain Bacteria; kingdom Pseudomonadati; phylum Pseudomonadota; class Gammaproteobacteria; order Vibrionales; family Vibrionaceae; genus Photobacterium; species Photobacterium satsumensis. The sequence goes on along the minus strand of NZ_JAKJSK010000015.1, from coordinate 38,918 downwards.
GGTTGAACATACGATCGTAGAAATGTGCGGTCAAAGCAGGGCCGGTCTGGGCAATAACTGGCGCGGTAGCTTTAACGATCTCAATAGTTTGGGAGCTGAGCATGACTTTACCTTATAATGGTGTATTTATAATATATGTTTTAAGTTGTATCGTATCTGTATCTTTTAGTCAATATCCAGATTAAAATGTCGGCAGGAGGAGTTATTGTGCAACTGACGAGTTTTACCGATTACGGCCTGCGTGCCCTTATATACCTAGCTACCCTGCCACAGGGGGAGCTCGCGAGTATCAGCAAAGTGACCGAGGTGTACGGCGTGTCACGTAACCACATGGTGAAAATCATCAATAAGCTGGGACAGCTGGGTTACGTCGAAACAGTGCGCGGTAAAAATGGCGGGATCCGCCTGGGTATGCCTGCCGATAAAATAGTGATCGGCGACGTCGTGCGGGCGATTGAGCCTTTGCAAATCGTCAATTGCAGCGAGGATTTTTGCCATATAACACCAGCCTGTCGGCTGAAAGGTATCCTCTTCGATGCGCGCAAAGCCTTCTTGGATGAGCTGGACAACCACACCTTGTCAGAAATGATCGATGACAACCCGCCTCTACGTGTCCTGTTGGACCAGTCAGCGCACTGATAGAAACGCAATAACTTCAAAATCTCTCTGGGGAGCTGATTTTTCGACTTGGCTCCCGTCTGTTCACCTAGGGCGCAGATATACTTGAAGTATCTCTTCGCTAACTTGGATCTAATTATGTCAAAAGGTACTACCGATTTACCGGTCGATCCTTTTCGCGATCGCGAAGCATCAAACTACGAAAACCCTATCCCTAGCCGTGAAATGCTGCTGGAAGTGATCCGGGGTTACTCGGCGCCTGTTAGCCGCGATCAGCTATTTGCAGAGCTGAAACTTGAGGGTGACGACCAATACGAAGGTCTGCGCCGCCGCCTTCGCGCCATGGAGCGTGATGGCCAACTGATATTTACCCGCCGCCAGTGCTACGCCCTGCCGGAGCGTCTCGATTTGATCAAAGGCCATGTGATTGGCCACCGAGATGGGTTTGGTTTCCTGCGCCCTGAGGGCACCAATAGCAAAGAAGAAGATTTGCTATTGCCGCACCACCAAATGCGCGGTGTGATCCATGGCGATTACATCTTGGCTCAGGTGGCGGGCACGGATAAGCGTGGCCGTCGTGAAGGCCGCGTGGTACGTGTTCTGAAGCATTACGATGGACAAATTGTCGGCCGTTTCTTTATCGAAGACAATATGGGCTATGTGGTACCGGATGACTCCCGTATTGCCCAGGATATCGTGATCCCGAATGACCAGCGCATGGGTGCCCGCATGGGCAACGTGGTGGTGGTGGAAGTCAACCAGCGTGCGACACGTCAATATAATGCTGTTGGTAAAGTGGTTGAGGTGCTGGGTGAAAACATGGCACCAGGTATGGAAATCGAAATTGCTTTGCGTACTCATGATATTCCACACGAATGGCCGTCTGAAGTTGAAAAGCAAATTCAGGGTCTTGGCGAAGAAGTGCCTGAAGAGGCGAAAAAAGGCCGTGTTGATTTACGCGACTTGCCGCTGGTTACCATTGATGGTGAAGATGCCCGCGACTTCGATGACGCTGTGTATTGTGAGCGTAAAAAATCCGGTGGTTGGCGCCTATGGGTTGCGATTGCTGATGTCAGCTACTACGTACGTCCAGACACGGCACTCGATAATGAGGCGGTGAAGCGCGGTAACTCCGTATATTTCCCGTCTCAGGTGATCCCGATGTTGCCGGAGGTATTGTCCAACGGCCTGTGTTCACTGAACCCGCAGGTTGACCGTTTGTGTATGGTGTGTGAAATGACCATATCTGAAACCGGCAAACTGTCAGGCTACAAGCACTACGAAGCGGTCATGAATTCTCATGCCCGTCTAACTTACACCAAAGTTAGCAAGATGCTGGACGGCGATGAAGAGCTGCGCGAGCGCTATGCTCCCTTGGTGCCGCATATCGAAGAATTGTACAGCATGTACAAGGTGCTCAAAAGCGAGCGTGAAGTGCGTGGTGCGATTGAGTTTGAAACGATTGAAACGCAGTTTATCTTTAATGCTGATCGCAAGATTGATCGTATTGTGCCGGCTGTTCGCAATGATGCACACAAGATCATCGAAGAATGCATGATCCTGGCGAATATTGCATCCGCCCGCTTCGTAGAGAAAGCCAAAGAGCCGGCCCTGTACCGAGTACATGACTCCCCGGGTGAAGAGCGCCTGCTGGGGTTCCGTGATTTCCTTGGTGAACTGAGCCTGCAGTTGTCAGGTGGCTTGGAGCCATCACCAAAAGATTATGCAGAGCTGGCCGCGTTAATTCAGGATCGTCCAGACAAAGAGTTGATACAAACCATGCTGCTGCGCTCGATGAAGCAAGCGGTTTATCAGGCCGATAATATCGGTCACTTTGGCTTGGCATTGAAGCAATATGCCCACTTTACTTCACCGATTCGCCGCTACCCAGATTTGACCCTGCACCGCGCGCTTAAGTATCTCGTGGCCAAGCAGGAAGGGACCAATAAGGATCGCTGGACGCCAACAGGTGGTTACCACTATTCTTTTGATGATGTTGACGGTCTTGGCGAGCAGTGTTCAACCACCGAGCGCCGTGCCGATGACGCGACCCGCGATGTGGCTGATTGGCTGAAATGTGAATACATGCAAGATCACGTCGGCGATGAGTTCGACGGTGTGATTGCCAATGTAACCGGCTTTGGCTTCTTTGTTCGCCTCAATGAGCTGAACATTGACGGCTTGGTGCATATTTCCAATTTGGCCAATGATTACTACCAGTTCGATCCGGTTGGACAGCGCTTGATTGGTGATAGCTCCGGGCAGGTTTACCGCCTGGGTGATACGGTAAAAGTGAAGGTCGCATCCATTAACCTGAATGATCGCCAAATTGACTTTGATATCGTAGGCAGCAACCGCAAGCCTCGTGGTGATGGCAAGACAGCCAAAAACCGCGATAAAAAGCAGCGTATGCGCAAAGCCGAAGGCATGCAGCGCCAGAGTATGAAGGTCTACCGCGTGGCTGATGGTGAAGCTCAGCAGGAGCAACGCTCTAAATCGAAGAAAGAGCGCAGCTCGGTGCGCCAGAAGCTAAAAGCGGGGGCGATCCCGAAACTCGAGGACGACAAAGCACCGGCAGGCAAAACGGACAAAGGGGACGGCAAGGGTAAGCCGGCCGTGAAGAAGAAATCGACCAAGGCCCGTAAGAAGAAACAGCGTGCCGGTAAGAAAGAACGAGCAGCTAAGAAGAACTAAACCATGAGTAATGACATGATTTTCGGCATTCATGCCGTGAAAGCCGTTTTGGCATCGGATCCTTCACGCTTCATTGAAGTTTTTGTGCTGAAAGGCCGTGAAGATGACCGTTTACTGCCAGTGATCAATGAGCTGCAAATGCTGGGTATCACGATTCAGCAAGCTGGCCGCAAAGCGCTGGATGATAAAGCCCAAGGTGCATCGCATCAGGGCATTATTGCCCGTGTGCGTCCGGGTAAGCAGTTCAATGAAAATAACATTGATGACCTTCTGGCTAGCCAAGAAAACCCACTGTTGCTGGTATTGGATGGGGTAACCGATCCGCACAACTTGGGTGCTTGCCTGCGTAATGCCGATGCGGCCGGTGCCGTCGCTGTGATTGTACCGAAAGACCGTTCGGCCCAGTTGAATGCCACGGCAAGCAAAGTGGCTTGTGGCGCGGCTGAAATCGTCCCATTGGTGCGAGTAACCAATTTGGCCCGTACCCTCCGTGCGCTGCAGGACAAGGGCGTGTGGGTTGTGGGTACGGCCGGTGAGGCCACCCACGATGTTTACCAAAGCAAGCTGACTGGCCCGTTGGCCATTGTGATGGGCGCCGAAGGCGAAGGTATGCGTCGCCTGACCCGTGAGACCTGCGATGACTTGATCAAGATCCCGATGGCGGGTTCGGTATCTAGCTTGAACGTCTCGGTCGCAACCGGCATTTGCTTGTTCGAAGCGGTACGTCAGCGTCAATCACAATAGAAACTAGGAAAAACAGAACCTAGTTCCTAGCAAAATCAGGCGTGCAGTGAATATTGCACGCCTGCCTTTTTATTGCCCATTACCCACTTTCTTCCCCTAGCCACTTAACTTGCCTCCAAGTCATAAAATTCTCTTGCTTCAATTGTCCATTCTCTGTACTATTCAGCGTCCAAATTCTCGGTTCTATTTTTAGTTCCTTGCTTCCTCTGGATAACCGAGCCAACTCAGGAAGCTGATTAATCCGTAAGGAGCAACCAATGCGTCATTACGAAATCGTATTCATGGTGCACCCTGATCAAAGCGAACAGGTTGCTGGCATGGTCGAGCGTTACACTGCTGCTATCAAAGATTCTGGTGGCCAGATCCATCGTCTAGAAGATTGGGGCCGTCGTCAACTGGCTTACCCAATCAACAAACTGCACAAAGCACACTACGTTCTACTGAACGTTGAAGCTGAGCAGTCTGTAATTGACGAGCTGGAGTCTAACTTCCGTTTCAACGATGCAGTGATCCGTAACATGATCATGCGTACTAAAGGCGCTATCACTGAGCCATCTCCAATGATGAAGGCTAAAGAAGAGCGTGCCCCACGTCGTGAAGAGCGTGCAGAGCAACCAGCTCCAGCACCATCTGAAGGCGAAGCAGCAGCTGAGTAATTTTTGAATGACCAATCGTCTGGTGTTGCCTGGCTTTATTGCCTAAGACCCCAAGCGAAGCAAATTGCTAGCAAGAATCGCTTAGCGTTCTGATTAGCAGGAAGCCAACTTACTGCGGCAAGTGTATTGTTACATTAACGTAGTAGTTAGCGAGCAAGGTCAACAAATACTCACTCAAGTTTTAGCTGTTGGCGGTCACATTAAGGTAGGAGGCTCTGTCTCATACCACACCAGCCGTAAGGTATTGGTAATTAGTGTTGCATGCCAACCACATTGAAAAAATTTAGATCAGGAGATAGCCCATGGCACGTTTCTTCCGTCGTCGTAAATTCTGCCGTTTCACTGCAGAAGGCGTACAAGAGATTGACTACAAAGACGTAGCAACTCTAAAAAACTACATCACTGAAGCTGGTAAAATTGTACCAAGCCGTATCACTGGTACTCGCGCTAAATACCAGCGTCAGCTAGCTCGCGCTATCAAGCGTTCTCGCTACCTAGCACTTCTACCATACACAGATAAGCATCTGTAATCGGTAGCGGTTTAATTAAGTTTAAGAGGACAAGATAATGCAAGTTATTCTACTTGATAAAATCGGTAACCTAGGTGGCCTTGGCGATCAGGTTAACGTTAAAGCGGGTTTTGCTCGTAACTTCCTTATCCCACAGGGCAAGGCAGTAATGGCTACTAAAGCTAACGTTGAAATGTTCGAAGCTCGTCGTGCTGAGCTAGAAGCTAAAGTTGCTGAGCAACTGACTGCTGCTGAAGCACGCGCTGAGAAAATCAACGCGCTTGAAGCTGTAGTTATCGCTTCTAAAGCTGGTGACGAAGGTAAACTATTCGGTTCTATCGGTACTCGTGATATCGCTGACGCAATTACTGCGGCTGGCGTTGAAGTAGTGAAGAGCGAAGTTCGCCTACCAGAAGGTGCACTACGTACGACTGGCGAATTCGAGATCAGCATCCAGCTGCACTCTGACGTATTCGCAACTGCTAACCTAAACGTTGTTGCTGAAGACTAATAACGTTTTTGTTGGTAGCTTAAAACCAGCCTCCGGGCTGGTTTTTTTATACCTGTAAAACAGTGGAATGGGTGTTGCGGAGGCTAAAGCCGCTGGGGGATGGCAAACGTTACATCTTGAACAGCAAGTTCACTGTCATGGCTGAGTCGCGTTTTTTCAAGCCTTCGGGTACCCAGCTGTTGAGCTTTTGGTTGTTGCTGATTTTGATTGCGGCAAAGTCACTGATGTCTGTTGTGAGGTTGAACTCGGCTTCCATCGTGCTGTTACTGTTACCGGCAATACCGGTGAGTCGGACACCGATCTCGACGGTTTTCGACGGCTTCCAGGTCATCTTGGCACTGCCACGGAGGATCAGCTCATCCACCGTTTCCTGCACAATGATGTCATCATCATCGATTTCATCGAGGTTGGGTTCTTGATGACGGTAGCCTGGGCCGGCTTCCACTTCTACCTGCAAGGTCTCCTTCCGTATAAGCTGGTAACCCATACCGGTTGCTAAAGTGAAGTCGGTAAAATAGGGGCCGTAGCGGTCATCGATATAGTTGATGTTGCCCAATACATAGGTCCGTTCGTTGACCTTTTTATCACTCTGTAGTTCGATCTGGCCCTTGCGCTTGTCTTCTTCACCGTCTTTTTCGGCGAGGAGAAATCGCAGCTCGCCGCTATGTCGGTACTGGTTCTTGAGGTAGGTGCCGCCGATTCGGGTGTTGAGGGTTTGCGAGTCCGAGTTTCCCCCCAGGGACTGGTAGCCGAGCTCTAATTCGGTGGTTAATGGCGGCGGGATCCGGGTGGGGCGCTCATCGCTGGCGTCGGCATTGGCATGGGTGCTGGCAAGCAGTAATAGAGCTAACAGGGTTCTTGCCAAGCGGCCTCCTCATCGGTTGAAACAAACAATTACCAAACAAAGCAGTGTAACCGATTTATGTCATATTTTGGTCAGGAAATGCCAACTGAATGTACCTATCAGCTTGTAAGCGCCTAATATGGCATTTCAATCGGGAAAATCGCCATCAACGTTATTTTGATAGATAGACTCTTTGTGAATTAAGGTATAATACACGGCCTAGTTTCCGGCAATCATTTCAATTTCTATGGCAGAGAATAGCAAACCGAACCCCCAGAAAGACTCCAAGATGGACGCAATCAAGATGGCGCCGCACTCGCTCGAGGCAGAGCAGTCGGTCCTCGGCGGCCTGATGCTGGACAACGAAAAATGGGATGTTGTTGCCGAGAAAGTCGTGGCCAAAGACTTCTACAGTCGCCCTCACCGGATTATTTTCGAAGGCGTGGCCGCCTTGTTGGAAGGTGGCAATCCGCTTGATTTGATCACCTTATCCGAGCACCTTGAAACGGCGGATCAACTTGAAGATGTCGGTGGTTTTGCCTATCTGGCAGAGCTGGCTAAAAACACGCCCTCAGCGGCCAATATATTAGCCTATGCCGAGATTGTCCGTGAGCGTGCGCTTATCCGTGACATGATCAGCGTGGCTAATGAGATCGCTGATGCCGGCTATGATCCCCAGGGACGTGACAGCGAAGAACTGCTGGATATGGCAGAAAGCAAGGTCTTTGCCATTGCCGAGCAGCGTACCTCGGAAAACGAAGGCCCGCAGAATGTCGAGGGTATCCTAGAAAAAACCCTTGAGCGTATTGAGATCCTTTATCAATCGCCGCAGGACGGCGTGACCGGGGTGACAACGGGCTTTACCGACCTAAACAAAAAGACGGCTGGCTTGCAGGGATCGGACTTGATTATCGTTGCCGCCCGTCCTTCTATGGGTAAGACCACGTTTGCCATGAACCTGTGTGAGAACGCGGCGATGTCGGAAGAAAAACCGGTCTTGATCTTCTCGCTGGAGATGCCTTCGGAGCAGATCATGATGCGTATGCTGGCCTCGTTGGCACGCGTCGATCAAACCAAGATCCGTACCGGCCAGCTTGATGACGAAGATTGGGCGCGAGTGTCTTCTGCTATGGGTGTTCTGATGGAAAAGAAGAACATGTATATCGATGACAGTTCTGGCCTGACGCCGACAGAGGTGCGCTCGCGGGCACGGCGTATTGCCCGTGACCATGGCGGCCTTAGCCTTATCATGATCGACTACCTTCAGCTGATGCGGGTACCAAGCCTGCAAGATAACCGTACCTTGGAGATTGCGGAAATCTCCCGCTCGCTCAAAGCTCTGGCCAAAGAGCTCAATGTGCCGGTGGTGGCACTGTCGCAGTTGAACCGCTCGTTGGAGCAACGTGCGGATAAGCGTCCGGTAAACTCGGATTTGCGTGAATCGGGCGCCATCGAGCAGGATGCCGACTTGATCATGTTTATCTACCGTGATGAGGTTTATCACGAAGACAGTGCCCTGAAGGGTATTGCCGAAATCATTCTTGGTAAGCAGCGTAACGGCCCAATTGGTACCGTGCGACTGACATTCCAAGGCCAGTATTCCCGGTTCGATAATTACGCCGGTCCAGCCTTTGATGATGAATAAGGGGTATATCCAAGTATCTTGAGGTTACATGGATATATACCGCCACATGATGTAATACCGGTTTGCCGGGGCATAATAAGTAGGAACAAAGATGAAAGCGGCAACAGCGTATATTCGTACCGAGGCATTGACTCACAACCTGCAGCAAATCCGCAGCCAGGCACCAAACAGTAAGATCCTGGCGGTGGTGAAAGCAAATGGCTATGGCCATGGGTTGGAGCATGTCGCCAAAAGCCTACCCGACGTCGATGGCTTTGGTGTTGCCCGCATTGAAGAAGCCCTGACCCTGCGCGCCGGTGGTGTCGTCAAGCCGGTGTTGTTGCTGGAAGGTTTTTATGCCCCGTCGGATCTTCCGGTTCTGGTAACCAACAATATCCACACGGTTGTCCATTCCATCGAGCAGCTTGAAGCGCTGGAGCAAACCAAGCTTGATAGCCCTGTGGTGGTGTGGTTGAAAATCGATACTGGCATGCACCGCCTCGGTGTCCGCCCTGAGCAATATACCGACTTTGTTGAGCGGCTCCATGCCTGCAATAATGTTGCCAAACCGTTGCGTTACATGAGCCATTTCGGCTGTGCCGATGAGCTCTCGAGCGAGGTGACGCCGCGTCAGATCGATGCCTTCATGGCCTTGACCGATGGCTGCCGAGGGGAGCGTTCGCTAGCGGCTTCGGCGGGTATATTGGAATGGCCGGATAGCCACCTTGAGTGGATTCGCCCTGGGATCATTATGTATGGTGTTTCGCCGTTTGCCGAAGCTGGCCGTGGAGCGGACTCATACGGTTTGAAGCCGGTCATGACGCTGACCTCAAGCTTGATTGCTGTCCGTGATGTCAAGCAAGGCGAGTCGGTGGGCTATGGCGGGATTTGGACCAGCGAGCGTGATACCAAGGTAGGGGTGATAGCGATCGGCTATGGCGATGGTTATCCACGTACCGCACCCAATGGTACGCCAGTGTTGGTCAATGGCCGTGTCGTCCCGATGGCAGGCCGGGTGTCAATGGATATGCTGACGGTCGATCTTGGCCCGGACAGCACCGACAAGGTGGGTGATGAAGCGATCTTGTGGGGCGAAGGCTTGCCAGCAGAAGTTGTTGCTGGTCATATTGGAACTATTGCTTATGAGCTGGTGACTAAACTAACATCAAGAGTCGCAATGGCGTACCAGTAACCGGCTTATTAATCATCGACAGACGAACAAACTCATTATAATGACAAGAATTATCAAAGCCGCAGCAATGATTGCGGCTTTTTCATGCTCAACGACTAGTCAGGCTGATAGCTGGCCGACATGGGATCCCGAGACGGCCTTTGTTCCCTTTGTGTTCTCCACCGATGCCATGGGAGTGTCTGTCGGTATGGCTGGTTTGCTCAAGGGGGCTGGTCAGCCACAAGCCGCCTTGCTCGGGGCTGGGGTATACAGCGAGAAGGGTACGTGGCTCACCTATTTGGGAGCCAGCAACTATATTGTTAGCCAAGACAGTCGTTGGTTGTTCGGGGCTGAGCTGTTTGATGCTAACTACAAGCAATTTGATTATTACCTCGGTGAAGCTTCAGGTAATGAATCCAGTGCGGATGACAAGGTAATAGCTGATGCCAAGGAGTTCCAGTACCGGTTGTCGATGCGCTATATTTTGCCATTTGGGGCCGGTGAGCGTCAGGGGATCCGTGCTGCTCTGATGCCGGTGCGTAAGCTTACCGGGCATACGCCGTGGGAAAGTGGCGTTAGTTCCGTGGAGTTCCGGCCGTTTTACCAAGGGCGGGAGTTTGATGAACTGCCTACCGCCCAAATAGAACCGACTGAATTCAGTGAGGTCGAGGACGTGTGGGGGCTGGAAACCCGTTTTGACTGGGATAACCGCAATAACACCCGTAATCCGACCGAGGGTAGTCAAAGTCAGCTATCTGTGACCATCGATCCCGGTAGCAGTGAGCGGCCAAGCTGGTGGAAGTGGGAGTTTGAACAGAGCTGGTTCTGGTCTTTCGGTAATCTTGGGGAGCTGTTCGATCAGCAAGTGCTGGCACTGAACATGTACACGGCCGATATCCCGACCTGGAACAGTACAGAGCAGGTGAATGGCAGCGAGGCATTCCGTCGTCCACCGACCTATGCGGGAAATCGCCTCGGGGGCCTATTCCGATTGCGAAGTTTTTCCGGCGGCCGTTTTGTTGATCGGGCGGCATTGAGTTATAGCATGGAGTACCGAGTAATGCCTGACTGGCAGCCGCTGGAAGACTGGCCGGTATTCGAATGGTATGACGTGCCTTGGTGGCAGTGGGTGGCTTTTGTCGATGTCGGGCGGGTGGCCGATGAATATGATCTGGCAGAGCTGCACAGTGATATGAAATGGAGCGCTGGCGGTGCGGTGCGCTTCCAGGTCGAGGGCATCGTTGTTCGGACCGAAATGGCCTGGGGTAGTGAAGAAAGCCTATTCCGGGTAATGATCAACCAGCCGTTCTAGAGGGGGGCCTGATGGAGCCCATTGCCCATAGCATGCCTTAAAAGGCGAATGCGGGCAGCTTTGCGGGCTCTGGGCCCGTCTGGTCAATAAATAAACTGCGCTATACTTGTTCGTACCACCGTCTGTGTTTGTTACAATATGTTCCTGTCTCGCCGTTATCCATAAATTCTCTGGTATAGATACTCATGTCATCGAAATTTCTCGAAAAGGCCTGGAGCCAAAAAACCGTTAACCTTGAAGATAAGCTGCTGCTGGTTGCTCTGGCGGAGCTATCGGACAGAGACGGTGCCTTCATTACTAGCATGTCCCAACTTAAAGAGATGATGTGCGCCTCTGAGAGTATGATTGACAACCTGATTGCCAAGCTATCGATGGATCAGCTGATCATTGGGGTTAACAAGGCATCCGCGAGTTACCGTACTAGTGGCAAAATCAATGGACGGCTGAACTTCGATACTTATGTGGATCACCGCGCGGTTGATCAAAACGTACCGCAAGGCAATACGGGCTATGCCCAACCCCATGCCAATCAAGATGTGTATAGCAATGCCAAGCGGGTGTCGAGCTTCCATCGCTCTCAAGTTACCCCAGTGAATAAGACGATTTCAGGCAAAGCGATCAATATCCTCGAACTCTCCCCGAATGTGATTGAGCCCTGGGCCGAAGCCGTGATGTTCAAGAGTGGCTATGGCAACCAGACTCAGGTTTGGTCGTCGTTTATCGAACGGATCAGGGAAACGCCAAGCAAACAGCTTTATTCGCTCGATGAGCTAAGAAGTCGGCTGCACTCCCATCTTCACAGTGAGAAAAGTTACAAGCAGGGCTATAGCCGATCAGCTTCTAGACCTCAGGCTGTGAAACGTGGTGCCATCGATATCTTGGAAGAAAAGATTGCTAACTTTAACTTTAAGAGTGACGACGAAGGGGATGACTTATTATGAGTTCGCCAAAGAACATCAGTGAAACTCACGCCGAGTATTGGAATCGAATTAAAAGCGAGCTTAAAGCACCCAAGCAACCAGATAAAAGTGCGGCGCCTACAACGTCTACCCCCGTTCCCGCTCAGCGTCAACCGGCAGCACCGGCTGTCAGGGGCACGGCACCTGCTCCTGCGTCACAACCAGATGATGCCAGCGCAGTAGGCTTTTCGGCTGATGGCCAAGGGGTCTCGGGGTTCACCCCGAAAACCCAGGTGATGCTGGATAAGTACAACGGCACCAGCCAAAAGAAAATCATGCAATTCTGGTATGATATGAACATGAATTTCGGGCAGAGCAAGGTGCGCCAGGAATTCGGTGACGAGCCGGGTGAAAGGCTGATGCAGTTTGCAGCCTCGCTGGATCGCAATAGCTATCGCCGGCTCAAAGATAACCTGGATGAGCGCTTGAAAAAAGGTCAGGAATGGCCGCCTTCTTTTGCGGTATTCAAAGCCCTGAAAGATACCCCGACCGATCGTGAGATCCTCGAAGCCCGGACCAACATACTGACGCTGAAAAAACCGGTTAGCCGGGTTGAAATCTATATCAGCAAGCGTAAATCTGCCAAGCTCAGAACGTTATCTGAAAAATATATCGCGGAAGAATTTCGTACGCTCTACCTCGAGGCGTTTGAGGAAGTGGAAATTTATGACCGTGATATCAAGCTGGATGAAAGGGAGTCGGCAATCAGTGAAGTGACCAATAATATTCCCAAGTCAGAGATGGATAAGGGCATTGATGACAGAGTGGCACATGGTTACAAACTACCGGGTAAGCTAGGGGAAACTTTCGACAGGATCCAATCCCTGAGGTCGAGTAACAGCCATGTGGTTATCGACGAGATTGACTAATCTTATGCCATGCTCGCAATATAGCGCTGTTTTGTTTCTATAAGGTTTGGGTCGATGCAAGAATTCACAGTGCTAGAGCGTAAAGAGTCCTACTTCCTGTGCAGAAAGGGCACTGGCCATTGCCGTATCATTATTGATGAAAATAGCCAGACTCTGCCTTTGGGCACCTTCATGCTGCATGCTGAAGAGATCTCTGATCGTTATACCCACCATGCCAACGATAGCGTGTTTCGATTGCTGATGCCTTTTGAACAGCAGGGGAACATCGACATCTGTACCCTAGCGACGGGCCGAAAGAACCACTTTGTATACAAGCGCTGTTTGCAGCTCGGTGGTAAGTGGGAGCCGGTGCTCAATGAATGGGTTTTCTCAGCGGCCATCAAGCATGAAGTCGACAAATTAGCCGAGCAGATAAACTCTGAGCTGCTCTATATCGAAGCCACCTTCAACGAAACAATCAAGTTAACCACAGGGCCACTGACCCTGTTTGGCTACCCCCTGGTCAAATCCGTCGGTAGCAATGGTAGGGTGTTGTTAAATTATGGGGTGAAGCTGACGGCCGGCGAGATTGTGTGTATGCCAGCAGCTACGCTGCAAACCATTATCCTGGCCGACTCGAAAGTTCAGCTATTCGTGCCAAAGGCGATCCTAGACCTTCCACAGTTTCATGAAGACTTCCTCTGTATCGTTGAGATTGAGAAAAAGCGCAAGCCCCGCAAGAAACCTACTTTTCCGTGGTAAATCCGCCTCGGTGATTTAATCGTTCGGCGAGTATCATTCACCCTGCAGGGTGACCACTATCCGACGGCTGCCACCATGGTCACGGTGTTCACCCAGGTAAACCCCCTGCCAGGTGCCTAAGGCCAGCCGACCATGACTAATCGGTATGCTAACACTGGTTCCGAGTGTTGAGGCCTTGATATGGGCTGGCATGTCATCATCGCCTTCATAGGTATGCTGGTAATAAGGCGCACGTTCGGGAGCTGCTTGGTTGAAATGCGCTTCCATATCGCTGCGTACCGTCGGATCAGCATTTTCATTGATGGTCAGACTGGCTGATGTATGCTGGATAAAGAGGTGAGCCAACCCGATATTTATCTGGGCCAATTCCGGAATTTGTTGTTCAATTTCATCGGTAATGAGGTGGAAGCCACGGGCTCGTGGGCGAAGCTGGATTGTTTTTTGGTACCACATCGTTATTATCCTTACTGATACTAGAGCAATAAATACCACATAGATTGAATATATGGCGATTTTATGAGCCTGCAGCTTACTCTTGAATTTCGTGACCTGACGCAATGAAGGTCACGAAATTCAAGAGTAAGTTGTAAAATTACAAAAATTTAGCTGGCCTGATAAGTTGAGCTACACTAGGGCCAACGCAACGAACTACATTTACTAAGATCGGGGATCCATTGCTTGGGTTTTGCTGTCAAGACTAATGGATTAACAATTAAAAATCAGGAACTTCATCATGTTGAAAAACATCAATCCAACCCAAACTGAGGCGTGGAAAGCGCTGACTGCACACTTCGAAGATGCTCAGGACCTTCAGCTTAGCGAGCTTTTTGCCAGCGACAGCGAGCGTTTCAACAAGTTCTCGGCCAACTTTGGCGATGACATCCTATTGGATTTCTCCAAGAACCTGATCACTGAAGAGACCATGGGTAAACTATTTGCCCTGGCTGAGCAGACAGAAGTAAAAGCTGCGATTGCAGATTTGTTCAGCGGTGAGAAGATCAACCGAACTGAGAATCGTGCAGTACTTCACTCTGCATTGCGTAACCGCAGCAACACACCGGTTATGGTTGACGGTGAAGACGTAATGCCAAACGTCAATGCGGTATTGGAAAAGATGGAAGCCTTCACTGCACGCATTGTTGACGGTGAATGGAAAGGTTACACAGGTAAAGAGATCACTGACGTTGTTAACATCGGTATCGGTGGTTCGGATCTTGGTCCATACATGGTGACCGAAGCACTGGCACCATACAAAACCCGCCTTAACATGCACTTCGTCTCGAACGTTGACGGTACTCACATTGCTGAGACGCTAAAAGAGCTTAACCCTGAAACGACGCTGTTCTTGATTGCTTCCAAGACGTTCACCACTCAAGAAACCATGACCAACGCGCACTCTGCACGTGATTGGTTCTTGGCAACAGCGGGTGATCAGGCTCACGTTGCTAAGCACTTCGCCGCGCTATCAACCAACGCTCAATCTGTATCTGAGTTCGGTATCGACACTGACAACATGTTCGAGTTCTGGGACTGGGTTGGCGGTCGTTACTCACTATGTTCAGCGATCGGCTTGTCTATCAGCCTATCCATTGGCTTTGACAACTTCGTGGCGTTGCTTGACGGTGCCCACGCAATGGATCAGCATTTTACCCAAGCGCCGCTTGAGCAGAACCTGCCAGTGATCCTTGCGCTTATCGGTATTTGGTACAACAACTTCCACGGTGCTGAAACTGAGGCAATCTTGCCGTACGATCAGTACCTGCACCGCTTTGCTGCTTACTTCCAGCAAGGTAATATGGAGTCAAACGGTAAGTGCGTTGACCGTGGCGGTAACCCTATCGATTACCAGACTGGCCCAATTATCTGGGGTGAGCCAGGGACTAACGGCCAGCATGCGTTTTACCAGCTGATCCACCAAGGGACGAAACTGATCCCTTGTGACTTCATTGCCCCGGCAATTAGCCACAACCCGCTGAGCGATCACCATCCGAAACTGATGGCGAACTTCTTTGCCCAGACCGAAGCACTGGCATTCGGTAAGACCAAAGAGCAGGTTGAAGCTGAATTCCTGGCTGCTGGTAAAACTCAGGAAGAAGTAGCTGAGCTAGTACCATTCAAGGTATTCGACGGAAACCGTCCAACCAACTCAATCCTTGTTAAGCAAGTGACCCCTGAGGTATTGGGCTCTCTGATTGCGCTTTACGAGCACAAGATCTTCACTCAAGGTGTTATTTGGAATATCTACACCTTTGATCAGTGGGGTGTTGAACTGGGTAAGCAGCTGGCGAACCAGATCCTACCAGAACTTGGTGGTGAAGAAGCGGTGGCGAGCCACGATAGCTCAACCAACGGTTTGATCAACGCATTCAAACAATGGCGCCAGTAAGGGCCATCGGTTGTTGAACTAATAAAAAACGCCGCTTAGCGGCGTTTTTTTTATGAAGAGTAAGTCGGTGGCACTAAGCTAGGGCAACAACTTCGCTAGCTTGTGGACCTTTCTGACCATCTGTCACGATAAACTCAACACTTTGACCTTCCTGCAAGGTGCGACGGCCCTGAGCCTGAATAGCACTGAAGTGGACGAATACATCTTTGCCATCAGCACCAGAGATGAAGCCAAAGCCCTTTTCATCGTTGAACCATTTAACGGTTCCAGTCAGTTTGTTCATGTTACGTTCTTTCCTTTGAATGAGGGTATTTCCTTGCTTAGTCCCTACGGGCAAGCAAAATGACGCGCAGGGGACATCAAACCATAAGTGTCTTGATGCCTATCCAGCATATCGAGTCTAGATCGAATATATGACAGTTGGTAGTTTTTTGTTCGAGATTTGTGGCAACTTCACATAAAAATCAAAGTGATAAGTTTGATGATACGTTGCGGGAAATACTTTCAGCCAGCGAGGCTAGCTGAAAGTCAAAGGAGAGCGTAGAGCGGGGGGTTAGCCGTCAAAGCATATTTCGATAAAGGCTTTACCGTATTCGGAATCAAACGGCATGATGATGATGGCACTGTCGCACTTGTGGGTGATGGTGTGGCCACGGCCAGAGACGACGGCAGGCGTTGCCATATCGAACTCGTAACCCTTCTCGGCCAAAATGCGTTTAGCGCCACCGGTCACCATGTTGGTGATTTCACCCACCATGTCGGTGACTTCCTCGTTAATACTGTGTGGGCGTTCGCCCAGCATTCTCTGCATGATCTCCAGTGCTAGCCCTTCATCAAAGGTGATCGACATCGAGCCTTTGGTTTTCGGCCCGACCATACCAATCAAGCCTGAGACATCGCCTCTGGCAACTTCATCTTTTTTTAGCCGGGGTTTCTGAGGAGCCAGCTCCATTGACGCCATTGTTTTGAGAACATTCAACAGTGACGCTAAGAAAGGGTTTACGAATTCTGCGCGCATAATTTAATAACGACGATCTCTGTCTGAATAAAATAACTTACTTGTTTTTACAATGCTGGCAAACACCATGGCTTTCAACGACATGGTTAGTGACCTCAAAGCCTCGTTGCTCGGCACGCTGGCGAAGAAGTTTGGCAAGTTCTTCGTCGTGGCACTCTTCGACGTTACCGCACTGGCTACAGATAAGAAGCTGGGAACAATGATCTGCGTGGCCCAGTAAGCAACAGGCAATATAGCTATTGGTTGACTCGACTTTGTGGACAAAGCCTTGGGCAAGAAGAAAGTCCAGCGCTCGGTAAACCGTCGGCGGTTTGGCTTGGGGTTCGCTTTCGCGCAGCAAATCCAAGAGTTCATAGGCACTGATGGAACTGTGGTGTTCAATGATCAGCGCCAGAACTTTCAGTCTTTGAGGTGTCAGTCTTACTCCTCGTTGCTCACAGAGCTGCTTGGCGGTTGCCAGTAACTGACCTTTATTTGCCATATAACCTCAAAATACAAGCGATAAGTCTTACATATTACCACACTCATGCCCAAAGTGACCTTTGTTATGGCGATTCCGTTAATCACGCCTGAAAACGGGAGAGGGGGAAGAGGCTTATGGGTCAGTGGCAAGTATCCTAATTCATTGGTGTTTAGCTTTTTGTGTTAAAGTCACCAAAAAGCTGAACGGTTGCGCTGTGGTGTTCTGGTTTTAAGTTAACTTGTTGAAAAGTAAAGGGGTTAATTGGTTGTGCAGCTTTTCTTGTTTTTTTCTCAATAAGCTATAAAGGCAATTTGCCTATTAGTATCTTTCTTCTAAATTCTTTAAAATCAATTGCTTATATTTTGTTGTGAAAATTATTATTAACCATTTTGCCCATGATGATCTTTATACAATTAGTTTTTTTAATGTAATGATCCTTTTGCTATTAGTATTTGGCTTATGATGATCTTTTAGGTTGGATCAATTGGCCTGCAATGATCATTTTACCTAGGGTGTTGATCCATATTCATCGCAACATAAGCGCGCATCTTTTATGTCTCATTTCAGCGAAAAGGTGAACATGTGTTTTGGTTGTTAGTTGGTGTTTATTGTTAATCTATAAAATTCAGTAGCTTACGGTATGTGTGCAGCTTTCTTGGTTTTTTCTTTGGGTTGCTGTTACCAAAGTGGTGAATGAGCTGTGGGTGATGAATGTGGTGTTTTTAAGTTGTTGTTTTTGTTTTCTTTATGACGTTTATCAAAAGGGTTGTCATGTACCAAATACTACTAGATAAGCCACTTGTTTGTGGTGGTTTACAGTCAGAGTCACCTACATCTCTGGGGGAATTTCGGCGGTATTTGGGATCAAGGCAGGAATAGGGTAGAATCCGCCTCCTTGCAGCGTTGTGAGATCCATGGTGAGGGAGGATCCTTCCCCCAAGCTTCTGGAACGAGAGATTTAGCGGTCGATAATGAGGTTTTCCGATGACAGATACTGCTGTTGTAATGAACGAACAGTCTAATGATGAGCAACCACAGTTGGGTCAATACCCAGACTGTCGTTTATCTATTGCGCCAATGCTCGATTGGACTGACCGCCATTGCCGTTATTTCCACCGTTTGCTCAGTGAGCGTACTCAGCTTTATACCGAAATGGTGACCACAGGAGCCATTATCTATGGCAAGGGCGACTACCTGGCCTACAACGAAGAAGAGCACCCGTTAGTGTTGCAACTGGGTGGTTCAAACCCGGTCGATCTGGCCCAGTGTGCCAAGCTGGCTGCAGAGCGCGGTTATGACGAGATTAACCTTAACGTCGGTTGCCCGTCTGATCGCGTGCAGAATGGTCGTTTCGGTGCATGCCTAATGGGCGAGGCCGATTTGGTGGCACAGTGTGTGTCTGCAATGCGCGAAGTAGCGGATATTCCGGTATCGGTAAAGACCCGAATTGGTATTGATGATCAGGATTCATATGAGTTTCTGACCGACTTTATCCGCACCGTCAGCGAAAAAAGCGGCTGTGAAGATTTTACCATTCATGCTCGCAAAGCTTGGCTGAGTGGTTTGAGTCCGAAGGAAAACCGCGAGATCCCACCATTGGATTACCCGCGTGTGTACCAGCTGAAGAAAGACTTCCCACACCTGACCATGGGTATCAATGGTGGTGTGAAGACCATGGAAGAGATTGAAGCGCACCTTCAGCACATGGATGGCGTCATGGTTGGCCGTGAAGCTTACCAAAACCCCTACTTGCTGGCTGAGGTTGATCAGCGTTTGTATGGCTCTGACAAGCCGGTGAAAAAGCGCCGCGAAATTGTGGAAGCTATGTTCCCGTATATTGAGCGTGAGTTGGCTAAGGGGGCTTACCTGAACCATATCAGCCGCCATATGCTGGGCTTGTTCCAAGGTATGCCGGGTGCACGACAGTGGCGCCGTCATATCAGTGAAAATGCCCATAAACCAGGTTCTGGTATCGAGGTACTGCAGCAGGCGATGGCGAAGATCCCGGCTCACCTTGATGTTTAAGCCTAGGGGTTCACAGTGGTGAATTAAGCCTAAAAGTTGGCGAATTATACCAAGCTAAATATTTTGAAGGCATACCGTATTACGGTGTGCCTTTTTTAATGTGCTGATTTTTATTAGGAAAGTGCTTTTTTTACAACTTGGTCTACTTTGTGCAGTGTCTAGATTATACAAGGCAATGATATTGCTAATGATGCTTACTGGATGTCGAAGGAGAGAGCGATGATTGAGTTTCTATTTTTGCTGGTGTTTGCGGTGGTGCTGGTCTGTACCGGTGTGAGTATTCTGGGGATGGCGTTGGCGGTTGCCGCAGGCTTTGTGGTCATGGCGGTCGCGGGCATGATTGGGGTGATGTTTAAACTGCTGCCTTGGTTGCTGCTGATTGCTGTCGGGGTATGGTTTTATCGTGAGTATAAGGCCGAGCAAACGCACAGAAAGCGTTATTACCGCTGACAGTGGTAGGAAATTAGACCATAAAAAAGAATGTAAAATTTTGAAAAGAAACTAGATGATTGACATTACAGGTGCAGTTTTATTAACCGGCTTCTGATATAGTCTGGCCGTTTTTTATCTAAATACTAATAAAGAGCGGAGACTCGAAATGAATAAATTAGCGCTTTCTGCGGTAGCCGCTGCAGTTGCACTGTCTGCGGCAGTACCTGCCCAAGCAGCAACGCTTTTTGGGGTGAAAGCCGGTGCCGATGCTTGGTTCACCGATGCCAAGGTTAATGATAGCCGTAGTGACTCTGATAGCAATACTTCAGGCTCTTACTATGTGGCGTTTGAGCACTTCGTTCCTTTGGTGCCAAACTTCCGTTTGCGTTACACCGATGTCGACAATGGTAATGTTTCATTCGGTCAAACGGATTACACCGCGTACTACGAGATCCTGGATAACGATGCCGTGGCATTCGATATCGGTGTGACCATGAGCAAGTTCAACTCGGGCAAGTTCGATGGTGAGAACTTCAGCGAGTGGCAGCCAAACATCTACGGTAACGTAGAGCTGGGTATCCCAATGACGCCAGTATCACTGTTCGGTGATCTTAACTTCGGCAACTACGACAGCACCAGCACCGTAGACGGCCAGGCCGGCGTGAAGTGGAGCATCCCACTGGTAGCGGCAGATCTGAACCTGCGTGCAGGCTACCGTGTGATGGACTACGACTTTGACTTCATCAAGGGTTCTAACGGCGGTGAATTCTTCGCTGATGGTTGGTTCCTAGGTGCAGAGATAGATATCTAAGCGACTCAAATAGCACATCTATTCCAAAGCCACGAGAAATCGTGGCTTTTTTGTTGCCTATTTTCTCGTTTTTGTACCATTTTTATAAAAGGTGCAACTGGAAGGGGGCAGAGGCTTATGACGTTAACAGAATTGCAGAACCTCTATACCAATAGCGATATAGTGGAAGCCGTAATTGAACCCTCCATTCAGGCGAATGGATGGATTGTCGAGTTTCGCCATCGCCGGGGCGGCTTTGTTCCTCTAACCGATGGGTCGGGGAGTGAAAAGTGCTATCACGACATTGATACGGCCACTGAGCGGGCATTCGAGGTTGGTTTTCACCAAGTGAGGATAGCCGATACGTTTTGAATACAAAGAAAAACTGCAGCGTGAGCTGCAGTTTTTTCCTGCCACCCTTACAAATCGTTATAAAACATTCTTATCTATTCTTTCTTGTTATTTCCCTGAGTAGCTAATCTAACCCATACGCAATGTATAGGGATCGTCGTGTCATGTTACTTAAGGAACTTTCAGCTTTGGCCAGCCCGCTCAATGATCAGCAAATAGGTCAACTACAGCAGGCTGCTGCCGAGCTATCGCCACAACAGTTGGCGTGGATCAGTGGTTATTTTTGGGGCCTTAGCCAAACTCAGGTGGCTGATCAGGCTCAGCCTTCTCAGGCACCCGCATTAGCAACCAGCAATCAGCCTGCCGGTAAGCTGACCATCATTTATGCCTCCCAGACCGGGAATGCCAAAGGGGTGGCTGAACAGCTGAAAGACGAAGCCGATGCCAAAGGCATCAAGGCTGAGGTGTTTGCTACCGGGGATTACAAGGGGAAAAACCTCGCCAAGGAGACCCATGTCATTATTGTGGCCTCAACCCATGGTGAGGGAGAGGCGCCCGATGATGCTATTGAGCTGCATGAATTCCTGCAATCGAAGAAGGCCCCGAAACTGCCTAATTTGCAATACGCGGTGATTGGCTTGGGTGACTCCAGCTACGAGTATTTCTGCCAGACCGCCAAAGACTTTGATGCCTTCCTCGGAAAACTTGGGGCAACGGCGTTTCTGCCTCGTCTCGATTGTGATGTCGACTATGAGTCAGAGGCTGCGCAGTGGCGCGCTGAGGCATTGGGTAAAGTTGAGGAAACCCTGAAATCTGATCTGGCATCCGGCGAAGCGGATGTTGTCCAGTTGCCGGTAGGCCAGGCTACTCCCGTCGTATCGGCTTACAACAAGAAAAACCCTTACCCTGCGGCGTTGCTGACTAGCCAGAAAATAACCGGCCGGCAGTCGGGCAAAGATGTCCGCCATGTGGAAATCGATCTTGAGGGCTCCGGCCTTAGCTACCAGCCGGGTGATGCGCTGGGAGTGTGGTACGACAATTCTCCGGTCTTGGCCGAGGCGATTCTGAATAGGGCTGGCTTAGCGGCCGACGAGTTGGTTGAGGTTGATGGTGAGTCGGTGTCGCTGCGTGATGCCTTGATCCACCACTATGAAATTACGCTGGCCAACCCGCAACTGGTGACGAAATACGCCGAACTTTCTGGCAGTAAAAAACTGGCCAAGTTGGTCGAAGACAAAGACAAGCTGCGTGAATACGCTGCCAATAGCCAAGTTATTGATGTCCTTGGTGAGAAAAAGGCGGCTCTGAGCGCAGAACAATTACTAGGCTTGCTACGCCGTTTGACCCCACGTTTGTACTCGATAGCCTCAAGCCAAGAAGAGGTGGGTGAAGAAGTGCACCTGACCGTTGGACTGGTGGAGTACCAAAAAGGGGACGAAACCCGCCAGGGTGGGGCCTCTAGCTATTTGGCCCAGCGTTTGGAAGAAGGCGAAAGCGTAAGGGTGTTCGTCGAACCCAACAATCATTTCAAACTGCCGGCAGATGATACAACACCGGTGATCATGGTCGGGCCGGGCACCGGTATTGCCCCGTTCCGTGCCTTTGTTCAGGAGCGGGATAACCGTGATGCCGAAGGAAAAAATTGGTTGTTCTTTGGCGACCGAACGTTCACTGAGGATTTCTTGTATCAGGTTGAATGGCAGAAGTATTTGAAATCCGGTGTGGTTGACCGGATCGATGTGGCATTTAGCCGCGATCAGGCTGAAAAGGTGTATGTCCAACACCGATTGCTCGAGCATGCGGCAGAAGTGTGGCAATGGTTGCAAGATGGTGCCCATTTTTATGTCTGCGGTGATGCGACTCGTATGGCCAAAGATGTCCACGATGCCCTGCTTTCGATTGTCGAACAGCAGGGGAACAAAAGTCGTGAGCAGGCCGAGCAATATTTAAGTGAACTACGCAAGAGCAAGCGTTATCAAAAGGATGTGTACTAATGAGCGAGCAAAAACTGTCGGATAACGAACGCCTCAAGCGTGAAAGTAACTTCCTGCGTGGCACCATCGTCGAGAACTTGGATGACCGGATCACCGGTGGTTTTACTGCTGATAACTTTCAGTTGATCCGTTTTCACGGTATGTATCAGCAAGACGATCGAGATATCCGTGCCGAGCGCGCTAAGCAGAAGCTGGAGCCGCTGCATAATGTGATGTTGCGGGCCCGGATGCCGGGTGGGGTGATCACCCCTAAGCAGTGGCTGGCGATTGATAAGTTTGCCGAGGAGCATTCGCTTTATGGCAGTATTCGCCTGACGACCCGCCAGACTTTTCAGTTTCACGGTGTGCTAAAGCCGAATATCAAGCTGATGCACCAAACCCTGAATCAAATCGGGATTGATTCCATTGCCACCGCCGGTGATGTGAACCGAAATGTGCTGTGTACCACTAACCCGGTCGAGTCGGCACTGCATCAGGAAGCCTACGAGTGGGCGAAGAAGATCAGTGAGCACCTGTTACCGAAAACTCGAGCTTATGCCGAGATTTGGCTGGATGGTGAAAAGCTGGAAACCACAGATGAAGAGCCGATTCTGGGTAGCAATTACCTGCCGAGGAAGTTCAAGACCACCGTGGTGATCCCGCCGCAAAACGATGTTGATGTCCATGCCAATGATCTGAATTTTGTTGCGATTGCCGAACAGGGCCAGTTGGTTGGATTCAATGTGCTGGTGGGCGGCGGTCTGGCTATGACCCATGGTGATAAGGCAACTTACCCTCGCCAAGCGGATGATTTTGGTTTTATTCCGCTGGAGAAAACCCTCGATGTTGCAGCGGCAGTCGTCACCACCCAGCGCGATTGGGGTAACCGTTCCAACCGCAAGAATGCCAAGACTAAGTACACGCTGGATCGGGTCGGTGTTGATGTATTCAAGGCCGAGGTCGAGAAACGGGCGGGGGTTGTATTTTCCCCGAGTAAGCCATATGAGTTTACCGAGCGTGGTGACAGTATTGGCTGGGTTGAAGGGATTGATGGCAAACATCACCTGACTTTGTTTATTGAAAATGGTCGTTTGTTGGATTACCCGGGCAAGCCTTTGAAAACAGGGGCGGCGGAGATCGCGAAAATCCATAAAGGGGATTTTCGCATGACGGCTAACCAGAATTTGATTGTTGCTGGTGTCCCTGCGGCAGATAAAAACAAGATCGAGAGGATCGCGCGCGATCATGGTCTGATCGATGAGGGCGTTTCCGAGCAGCGGAAAAATGCCATGGCCTGTGTCTCACTGCCTACCTGCCCATTGGCAATGGCTGAGGCGGAGCGTTTTCTACCGGAGTTTGTGACTGACATCGAACAGTTGTTAGCAAAGCATGGCCTGCCGGAAGATGACAACATCATCTTGCGGGTTACCGGTTGCCCGAATGGCTGTGGCCGGGCGATGTTGGCTGAAATCGGCTTGGTGGGTAAGGCGCCTGGGCGATATAACCTGCATCTTGGTGGTAACCGCAATGGTACCCGGATCCCGAAAATGTATCGTGAAAACATTACTGTCGAACAAATTCTTACCGAGATAGATAGCCTGGTTGGACGTTGGGCTAAGGAAAGGGAAGCAGGGGAAGATTTTGGCGACTTTACTATCCGTGCCGGTATTATTGAGCCGGTCCTTATTTCAAAGAGGGACTTTTATGCCTGATAGCCAATATGCCTCGTTGCTGCAAGCCAGCAAGGTGGAGCAAATCCTGAAGCTGGCTGAGATTAATGCCCAGCTAGAAGTGATGAGCGCCGAACAACGCATCCGTTGGGCCTTGGGCAATTTGCCTGGGCAGTTTGGCTTGGCGTCGAGCTTTGGCATTCAGTCAGCCGTAATGCTGCATTTGGTCACGCGGATCAAGTCCGATATCCCGGTGATTTTAACTGATACTGGTTACCTCTTTCCGGAAACGTACCAGTTTGTTGATGAGTTGACTGCTCGCCTAGGGTTGAATTTACATGTTTACCGCGCGGAATTGAGCCCTAATTGGCAGGAAGCGCGATTTGGCAAGTTGTGGGAGCAGGGGCTTGATGGGATCAAGCAATATAACCGACTGAACAAGGTAGAGCCTATGCGCCGTGCTTTAGATGAGCTCGGAGTGTCGACATGGTTCTCCGGATTGCGCCGTGAGCAGTCACAAAGCCGGGCGACTTTACCGGTACTGGCGGTGCAAAACGGCCTGTTCAAGTTTCTGCCTCTGATTGATTGGAGCGACCGGGACATTGAGCAGTATCTGGCCCAGCATAAGCTTCCTTACCATCCACTCAAGGATGAGGGGTACCTCTCTATTGGTGATATCCATACCAGCCAAAAGTGGCAGCCGGGTATGAAGGAAGAGGAAACCCGATTCTTTGGCCTCAAGCGTGAATGTGGTTTACATGAAGATGATGTCGAAGCCGATGGTTCAGGTATATAGCGGGTTCAGGTTGCTTAGGTAGCGGCAGAAAATAAGCCTTACTCATTGCTGGGTAAGGCTTTTTTACATCATGCTGACAGAAGGGCTGGACTTGCGCGGTATCTTTGCGCGCGATTTTTAAAGGCTGTTAGCTAGCCTGCAGCTTGCCAGATACTTCCTAGGTTATCGAGCAGGGGTGTACTGGCTCCCTGGTCGCCCAGAAACTGCATGACAACCGGAATAAATTGGCTGACCATGCTGGGATCCATGCCGAGGGCACTAAAGACCTGATTGATGGTATCCATATTGCCAAGCAATGCACTGGTGCCGGGAGGAAGGCTGCCGGTCAGGGAGTCCAGCCCTGGGATCATCTGGGTCAGCTCAGTGGCTTGTTCACCGCCAAGCTGGCTAGCGGCAATGGAAAGCAGGGCGCCGGCTCCGCCAGCGGCCTGCTCAGTCGAAACATCGAGTTGGCTGCTGAGTAAATCGGTCAATGGGTTGCTGAGGGTTGATGCTGCCTCTTCGTCATCGCCGCCGAATAAGTCAGAAAGGCTGAAAGCATGGCCGGTGGCTGGCAGTAGCAAGCTGCCAATAAGTAGCAGTAGCCAAGTTTTGGCTCGAGTTCGGGTCAATAGGTACATCTTTCGCAATCCTCCATGTGGGCGTCGGCTATTGGGTTTCCCATTAAAGATTAGTCAGGAATGCGGGTTAGATACCAAATTCTATGGCAAAAAATGAATTAAAAGATAAAAAGAGACAAACTTTGGGTAGGATAATACGGGAAGGGCTGTGGGATTAGGCCAATAAAAAACGGTGCCAGAAGCACCGTTTTTGTCAGTAATCGCAGGGCGATTAAAGGATGTCTAGTAGTTCTACTTCGAATACTAGCGCTGCATATGGAGGGATCGCTGCACCTGCGCCGCGCTCACCGTATGCTAGGTCTTGTGGGATGCATAGCTTCCACTTAGAGCCAACAGGCATCATTTGTAGAGCTTCAACCCAACCAGCGATTACGCCAGTTACAGGGAATTCTGCTGGCTGACCGCGAGATACAGAGCTGTCGAATACCGTACCGTCAGTTAGTTCGCCGTGGTAGTGAACGCGTACTTGCTTGTCTGAAGTTGGAATTTCACCGTTACCTTCAACAAGAACTTCGTACTGAAGACCAGATTCAGTTACTGTAACTTCTGAGCGTAGTGCGTTATCTTTTAGGAACGCTTCGCCTTCAGCAGCTGCAGCTTTAGCTTGCTCTTGACGAACAGCTTCTGCACGAGTGTGTAGATCGCGTAGTGCATTGTTGATGTCGTCAACTTCGATTTCTGGCATGTCGCCAGTTAGAGAAGTAGCGATACCTTTGGCGATGGCAGCAACATTCAGGCCTTCTAGACCACTTTGTGCTAGCTGCTGGCCCATTTGAAGACCGATACCGTAGCTTGCTTTAGTTTCAACTGTATCTAGTTTTACGTCAGACATGGTGTCATCTCTTTAGTAGAATAAATAAAGCAGGCAGGATAACAGTTTCTCCCCCTAGGGGTAAACCATTGTAACGAGCTGTCGATGGATAGCGTGAATTAGATAGCGCTGGAGTGTTGTGTATGGGACAGGCCAAACGCCGTTCGAACAAAAAGAGTGAATTTACGTGGCCTCGTATCACCTTTGATAAGGAGGCGTTCAAACAGGGAGGGGCGGCTATCCGTGCCAAGTTTGCACCGCTGGAAAACAAGTGGCAGCAGTTACCGAAACTGCATCGCCGTGCATTGGCTGTATTGGTTCCGGTTACGGCTGTCTTATTGATCATGCCAGTGGGAAAGCAAACAGTGCAGGTTGAGCCATCCGAGCCTGTCCGACGTGAGCTGTCACTGAATCTGGAGAGCCAGCCGCCGCAAAGTGTGGTGACTGGAGAAAGGGAAGAGCCGGTATCGCCGCCGCGTCCTTCCAACATTAGACCGTTAGAGCCGGTTAAGAGTAAGCCTGTTGCCTCCAAGCCTGTCGCTAAACAGCCCGAAAAAACAGTGGCGTCTTCATCTTCTCAGTCAGCGAACGCTGATTGGCAGCGCTATCAGGTCAAAAGTGGCGAGACCCTTGCCAATATTTTCCGCCAGCATAATCTGCCGCTCACGGACCTCTATGCGGTCGCTGCGATTGAAGGGGATGACAAACCCCTAAGCCGGATCAAGGCTGGTCAATGGTTGCGTTACCGCCAGACCGCACAAGGGGGCTTGGATGCTTTGCAAATAGAACGCAGAAATAGCGAGCCGGTCTTGTTCTTTCGTCGCTCTGACGGCAGCTTTGTTCGCCGTACCCAGTAATCCATTATTTACGGCGAGATAAATACAAATAAAAAAGCCACCTCGGTGGCTTTTTTACTGTCTTGCTGTCGCTATTTGGTGATCCGCATATCGATATGCGGGATGCCATCCTCAAGGTATTCCTCTGAGAAGGTCTCGAAGCCAAAGCGCTGGTAGTAATGCAGCAAGTGCGACTGGGCGCCTATCTCGATGGTTTTCCCCGGCCAGAATTGCTCGGCCATAGCCAGTCCCTGCTCAAGCAAGGGGTTACCGAATCCCTGTCCGCGAACAGCCGGCGCAGTCACAACCCGGCCAATACTGACTCCTTCATAGGTTGTACCAGCAGGCAACAGGCGTAGGTAGGCAACCAGAGTCTCTTCTTGATAGCCGAGCAAATGGTAAGTTCCGGCTTTTCTGTCATGGTCATCCAAGTCCGGGTACGCGCAAGTTTGTTCAACCACAAAGACGTCGCTACGTAGCTTGAGCAAGTCATAAAGTTGGTGTGTGGTCAGTTGGTCAAAGCGCAGGCACTGCCATTGCATCACATTCTCCTGGTGGTTGGTGTGGTTCATCTGCCCATCAGGATAAATTAACCCAATGGGCTTGGCATTAACTTAAGGTAAGTTGAACCGTTATTTGTGCTGCTCTTCACTTCAACGGTTTCGGATCCGGCTCAGGCTGGTGGCGGTGATCCCTAGGTAGGAGGCAATTTGGTAGTCGGCAAGTAGTGCTTGAAGCTCAGGAAAGTGCTCGCAAAATAGGGTGTATCTTTCTTCCGGTGAGTGGATGAGCATAAAGCGTTCTTTGTGCTCCTTAAATAGCAGTTGTCGCTCAAGCAAGTCCATATAGAGGCGAGGGCTGGTCGTTTTCCATTGTTCAATAAGCACAAGGGGCAGTGCCAGTAACTGGCTGGCTGACAGTGTCTCCAGTAAATACTCGGAGGGGCGGCCTGTCAGCAGGCTTTCAAAACCGATGATGAGCTCCTGCTCCCAGTAAAACTCCTTGCTAAAATGGCGGCCTTCAGGTGTTAGGTAGCATGCGTGGCAAACGCCTTCGGCCAGAAAAAAGGCATACTCAGGTTGCGCGCCTTGGTTGAGCAGGATATGGCGGGTTGGTAGTTCCATCGGTTCGGCTGCCGAAACGGCTTGGAGGATGATCTCCTCATCGGCGCCATGGTTTTGGAGATACTGGGTCAGGGCTGTTTTCATCTTGTGCTCGCAGGGTTGGGTATCACATTGACCGTGGTTTCATCATATCAAAAAAATACCGCAGCCGAGGCTGCGGTATGTTAATGGGCGATTAGCTGTCCGACTTACTTTTGCAGGTCGATTCGGTAAACCGCAAAACCGATTTCATCTTTACCGGTTTTTTCCATTGGGTACTGTGCTTTGTCTTTGATAAAGCTGGCCGCTTTGTCACCCGGCGAGGTTTCGAAAGTGATGTTCAGCTCTTTCTCGCTCTTCAATGGAGCAAAACGCCAGTTGTTGTCCGCGCTTGGTGTAACTTCACCGTGCTCTTTGCTGACGCGGGTAATGTAATCCGCGACGACAGTGCGGTTTTCATCTGGCGAGGCAAAGGCAATGTACTCTTCACCGGTACCGGCAAACTTGCCGCTGTAGGCGCGGTAGTTGTTGGTGGCGATGATAAATGGCTGAGCTGGGTCAACAGGCTTTCCATTGAAGGTCAGATCTTGAATACGCTCTGCCTTGTCGTTGATTAGCTTACAGTCGCCATCGTAACGGGCTGGCTGGGACACATCGATGGTGTAGTTGACGCCGTCGATAACATCAAAGTTATAGGTACGGAAACCATCCCAGTTGATCAGACCCTGTTGCTTGGTGCTGTTCAGGTCGATTTGGTTGAACTGACCGGCAGAGCACTCCAGCCATTCTTTCACTTCTTTACCGGTGACTTTCAGGGCCACGAGGGTATTTGGGTACAGGTAAAGATCTGCCGCGTTACGGAAGGTCAACTGACCAGATTCTACCTCGGTAAAGTTTGTTGGATCGTTACCACGGCCGCCGGCCTTGAATGGAGCCGCTGCAGACAAGACTGGAATACCGTCTAGATCCGGGTCGCCCTGGATAAAACGTTCAACATAATCTTGCTGGGCCAGGCTGACGATTTGTACCGTTGGATCATCCTGAACCAGAGCCAGGAAGCTGTACATAACATCGTTGGCTTTACCGATTGGCTGGTTGACAAACTCGCGGGTACCATCGTGTTCAGCTTTAACGGCTTCGACCATCTTCTCGTCGGCTTCAACGATGGCTTCGCCTTTGATCTTATCGAAGATTGGGCGGGCTTCAGTTTGTGCACTGGTTACTGTCCAGCTTTCGTCTTTTTGCTTCAATACCAAGTCAATCACGCCTAGGTGGTCACCCCAGCGGCCTGGCATGACGGCAGGAATACCGTTAATGGTGCCTTTTTCCACATCGGTATTAGGCAAGTTGGCAAACGCTTTGCTCGGGAAAACTGCATGCGAGTGGCCAAAGGCGATCGCATCGATGCCTTCGACTTCTGTGAGGTAGTACACCGAATTCTCGGCCATGACTTTGTAAGGGTCTGTCGACACGCCAGAGTGCGGGATTGCGACAATGATATCTGCACCTTCTGCTTTCATCTGAGGGACGAATTTTTCAGCAGACTGCTTGATATCTTCAGCCTTGACCTTACCTTCTAGGTTGCGTTTATCCCATATCAGGATTTGCGGTGGTACAAAGCCGATGTAGCCGATTTTCACTTCGTGCTCTGCACCATCGGTATCCTTGAACGTGTGAGACTTGATCACGTAAGGCGTAAATAGGTTCTTACCCGTTTTCAGATCGTAGACGTTGGCATTGACGTATGGGAAGTTCGCCCCTGCAATGGCCTTGTCCAAGAAGTCTAAGCCGTAGTTGAACTCGTGGTTACCAATGTTACCCACTTCGTAGTTCAGTTGGTTCATCGCTTTGTAAACTGGGTGGATATCGCCTTGGTTTAGTCCCTTGGCTGCCATGTAGTCACCCATTGGGCTGCCTTGGATCAAATCCCCGTTATCAACCAAAACACTGTTGGTTACTTCAGACTGGGCTTGCTTAACCAATGTCGCAGTACGGACTAGGCCAGTTTTTTTGGTTGGCTTGTCTTTGTAGTAGTCATAGTCCATGACATTGGTATGGATATCCGTTGTTTCCAGGATGCGAAGCTTGATGGTGTCTGCTGTAGCCGGTCCTGCCATAGCCAGCATGCCGCCCAAAATCGCAATCGATAAGGGTTTGGCTGATAACTTCATAATTTTCTCCGTGAGTGTCGGTATAGGAAAGCGTGCATAAGGTAACAAAAACGCTCACAAAGTTGCGTAACAGAATAGCTTTTATGTGTGATTAATCGCGTTTTTCTGCACATTTTCTCGAGTTGTTGGAATCGGTTGGATCAGAAAACAACATTTCGGCTAAGCATAAGCCTAGGCCAAAAAGTCATAGCTTATGAGTAAATCGCCTATATCACCGTGATGAATCATTCCTTTCCCGACAATCGTAGGCATTTTGCCAAATAAGCTGATTTATCTCTGTTTTTCTGGAAGTGGCGAGGGATTAATTTTGGGATGAACTTTTTGGAATAAAAAATGAAATTTAAGAATTTCAGGTAATAAACCACCGCAACTATAGTGCTTCTATCAACGGATTCTCAGGGGCACTCTTTTATGGACTATCTGCCAATTTTTGCTGATTTAAAGCGCCGACCGTGCTTGGTCGTCGGTGGCAATGATATTGCTTGGCGCAAGGCGAAGATGTTGCTCAAGGCAGGGGCCGATGTCAAAGTCATCAGCCCGGAGTTGTCACCTCTTCTTCAGCAAGCGGTCGATAACGGCCAGCTGACTCATCTGGGCGAGGAATTCTCGCCGCATCACCTTGATGGCATTTTTCTCGCTATCGCTGCTACGGAACGTAAGGCGTTAAATGCCCTTGTTTACCAATCTGCCAACCAGAGGCAGGTGTTGGTCAATGTGGTGGATGATACCCAACGCTGCAGTTTTATCGTTCCATCGGTTGTCGACCGTTCTCCGATTATTGTCGCGGTATCGTCATCGGGACAAGCGCCGGTACTGGCAAGATTAATACGTGAAAAACTCGAGGCATTACTGCCACAACATCTTGGCCAGGTAGCAACGATCGCAGGACGCTTTCGTTCTCGCTTAGCCAAGACGGTCACATCGTTCTCTGCCCGTCGCCGTTTCTGGGAGCAAGCTTTCAATGGGCGCTTTGCTTCATTGGTCGCTGCCGGACAGATTGAATCGGCTGAGCAGGAGCTGGAGCAATTGAGCCTAGGACAACGTTCTGGCGGCGAAGTGGCTCTGATTGGTGCCGGCCCGGGTGATGCTGGGCTACTGACACTTAGGGCGCTGCAGTTGCTGCAACAAGCTGATGTGGTGCTGTTCGATTACCTAGTCTCGGATGAGGTGATGGACTTAGTCCGCCGTGATGCCGAACGGGTTTGTGTCGGTAAGAAAGCGGGCTTTCACAGCGTGCCTCAAGCGGAAACCAACCGCTTGCTGGTGGAATATGCCGCCAAAGGTCAGCGTGTTGTCCGCCTTAAAGGGGGGGATCCTTTTGTCTTCGGCCGCGGAGGCGAAGAGCTGGAAGTCTTATTTGACCACAATATTCCGTTTGAGGTGGTACCGGGGATCACTGCGGCTGCAGGGGCGACGGCGTATGCCGGCATTCCATTGACTCATAGGGAGTATGCCCAAACCGCGATGTTTGTGACTGGGCACCTTAAAGCCGGTAGCGATCAGCTCGATTGGCACACCCTAGCCCGGGGTAATCAGACCTTGGTGATCTATATGGGACTAATGAATTCCTCAGATATACAACAGCAGTTGATTCAGCACGGCCGCGAAGCTTCCACCCCGGTTGCGATTATTGAGCGTGGCACTCAGCCAACCCAGAACATTTACAAAGGCCAACTCGGAGAGTTGGAAGATTTAGCTCAACAGGCGGCTTCCCCAGCACTGATCGTGGTGGGTGAGGTAGTCAATTTATCAGAAAAATTACATTGGTTCGGAAAGCAACCACAACCTGCGAATCCCAATACGGGTGAACAAGGTGCCGTGGTGAAGCTGGCTTAGCATGGAGAGAGTAATGGACCCGAAAAGATTCACCCATTTAAAGCAACTGGAAGCGGAGAGTATTCATATTATCCGTGAGGTTGCCGCCGAGTTTGATAACCCCGTCATGATGTATTCCATCGGTAAGGACTCCTCGGTCATGCTGCACCTTGCTCGCAAGGCCTTTTACCCGGGGAAGATCCCGTTTCCGCTGTTGCATGTCGATACCGATTGGAAATTCCGTGAAATGATCGAGTTCCGTGACCGGACCGCCGAGAAATACGGCTTTGATCTGTTGGTGCACAAAAACCCTGAAGGGTTGGCTATGGGGGTGGGCCCGTTCACCCATGGCTCATCCAAGCATACCGACATCATGAAAACCCAAGGCCTCAAGCAGGCGTTGAATAAATACGGGTTTGATGCCGCTTTTGGTGGGGCGCGTCGTGATGAAGAAAAATCTCGCGCCAAAGAGCGGGTGTATTCATTCCGTGACAAGAACCATACCTGGGATCCCAAGAACCAACGACCGGAACTCTGGAAGACTTACAACGGCCAGATAAACAAAGGTGAGAGTATTCGAGTCTTCCCGTTATCCAACTGGACGGAATTGGATATCTGGCAATACATCTACCTCGAAGGTATCGAAATTGTGCCTTTGTACCTGTCGGCTGTGCGCCCGGTTGTTGAGCGTGATGGCATGTTGATCATGGTCGATGATGACCGGATGGAGCTTCAGCCCGGTGAGCAAATAGAGCAAAAGAGTGTGCGGTTCAGAACCTTGGGCTGTTACCCACTGACGGGAGCGATTGAATCAGAGGCCGATACGCTCCCCGGCATTATTGAAGAAATGCTGGTGGCTACCTCAAGTGAGCGCCAAGGTCGGGCGATTGATCATGATCAGTCCGGTTCGATGGAGCTCAAGAAACGTCAGGGATACTTCTAAGGAGAGAGTCATGAATAGTGCAATTGAACAACAAGTGGCTGAGCTGGGTATTGAAGCCTACCTCGATCAGCATCAAAACAAATCCTTACTGCGTTTTCTGACGTGTGGATCGGTAGATGATGGAAAGAGTACCTTGATTGGTCGTCTGCTCCATGACTCGCAGCAGATTTATGAAGATCAATTGGCTGCCATTCATGCCGATAGCCAGAAGGTCGGGACGACTGGCGACAAACCTGACTTGGCACTGTTGGTCGATGGCCTCCAGGCCGAGCGGGAGCAGGGGATCACGATTGATGTCGCCTATCGTTATTTCTCTACCAAAAAGCGCAAGTTCATTATTGCCGATACGCCGGGGCATGAACAGTACACTCGGAACATGGCGACGGGTGCTTCGACCTGTGATGTGGCGGTTATCTTGATTGATGCCCGCAAAGGGGTATTGGATCAGACCCGTCGTCACTCCTACATTGCCAGTCTACTGGGGATCCGCCATTTCGTTGTGGCGATCAATAAAATGGATTTGGTGGGTTTTGAGCAGTCACGGTTTGAATCTATCCGTGATGAATACCTTGCGTTTGCCGAGCAACTCAATCCGCAGCTGGATATCAAGCTGGTACCGCTATCTGCCTTAGAAGGGGATAATGTGGTCGATCTCAGTGACCAAACTCCGTGGTATGGCGGTGAATCGTTGCTTTCGATGTTGGAATCAGTGGACATCAATGTTGACCGTCAAGCGGGGGATTTCCGTTTACCGGTTCAGTATGTGAATCGACCTAATTTGGACTTCCGTGGTTTTGCTGGCACCGTCGCATCGGGCACGATTAACGTAGGCGATGCGATTAAGGTATTGCCATCGGGTAAGCAATCCCATGTTGAGCGTATCGTAACCTTTGACGGGGATTTACCAACAGCTTTTGCAGGGCAAGCCGTGACGCTGACATTGGCCGATGAAATTGATATTAGCCGAGGTGATACTTTGGCTGCTGCCGATAACGAGGTTCCTTTGGGCAACCGAGTACTGGCTGATATTGTGTGGATGGCAGAAGCACCGCTTGAAGTGGGGCGGCAGTACGACATTAAAGTGGCTGGTAAAAAGACAGTGGGGAGCATTTCAGCCATTCGTCATCAGGTGGACATTAACAACCTTGGCACATTTGACACTGACAGCCTGCCGTTAAATGGCATTGGTTTATGTGAAGTGACTCTGACTGAGTCAATCGCCATTGATCCCTACTTTAATAGTTCAGATACCGGTGGCTTCATTGTTATCGACCGCTTAACCAATGTGACTGTTGGCGCTGGTATGGTGCGAGAAGCACTCGTCGAAGATCAAGCTTTCACCTCAACATCGGTATCTGCATTCGAAGTGGAACTCAATGCCCTGGTCCGTAAACACTTCCCTCATTGGCAGGCGAAAGACATCAGTAAGTTGTTGGGATAATGGCGATGCAATGGGAACAAGGGATGGTTCTTACCATGTTGATGGTGATTGTAACCTGTCTGCTAACAACAAGGATCAAGCCCGCATATTTGTTTGCTGGAGCGGCCTTTGTTGGTTTTCAGGCTGGGATGATTGATCTGCCAACACTGGCAGGCAATTTTACCAATTCATCACTATTGACTTTGGTGCTGCTGATCCTTGTTTCTATTGGATTGGAAAAAACCCGATTGATCAGTTGGGTCGGGAAACAAATATCAAGTGGGGGGCAATCGACAGTCGTGGCTAAATTAGGGCTATCGACCGCATTCTTGTCCTCCTTTACCAATAACACTGCTGTCGTGGTGTCTTTAATCGGGGCGATCAAACGCAATCAGCGTCATGCCCCATCGCGTTTGTTAATCCCCTTATCCTATACCGCTATTTTGGGCGGGACGCTTACCTTGATTGGCACCTCGACAAACTTGATCATCAATAGCTTTGTCGAAGATGCCGGGTTGCCAAGTTTAGGTTTTTTTGCGCCGACGACCATTGGCTTGGCGGTATTGGCTGTGGGTTTGCTGATATTGATCCCACTGAGTTATTTACTGCCTATCTATGACGAGAGTTCGCAAGATGATCTTCCTTATTTCTTGGAGGCGAAAGTTGTTGGGGGCTCCCCTTTGATTGGTAAAAGTGTTGCCGAAAATGGCTTGAGAGCGTTAAGGCGGTTGTTTTTGGCGGAGATCATCCGTGATGGCCAAACACTGGCGCCGGTCTGTCCTGACACACAGCTCAAGGCTGGTGATACTTTACTCTTTTGTGGTGATGTGGAGAGTGTGACGACATTACAGGAAATTAATGGGCTCCAGCTTTTCGGCCAGCATCACCTCAACGGTCAGTCCATGCTTGAAGTTATTGTCAGTCATTCTGCCGGGATCCGTGGCAAGACTTTAAAGAGTGTCCAGTTTCGTGAGCGGTTCGACGCGGTTGTTGTCGCTATTCGTCGAGGCCATGAACGGTTAGCTGGTGGGCTTGGCAATATTGAATTGCATGCTGGCGATACCTTGGTGGTGGTACCGGGTAAAACCTTTAATACTAAAAAGCAGCAACTTAATCGCGAATTTGTCCTCGTGAACGGGCTGGATTCGAGTGCTAGATTGGATAGCCAGAAAAGTATGATGGTCCTCTTTGGTTTCATGCTGGTTATTGCGACAGCTTTATTGAATGTGTTGCCCATCATCAAGGGATTGGCCGGTTACCTAGTGTTGCTTATTGCCTTCGGAGTGATCACGTTTGCCGAGCTGAGGCGACGCTTTCCGGTTGATATTGTCGTGATTGTTGGTTCGGCCTTGTCACTGGCTCAATTGATGTTATCTAGTGGGCTCTCTGAGCGCATGGGAGATATGCTGATGACCGGATTTGCGGGGTGGGGAATATACGGTGCTTTGGTTGCGGTGTACCTACTGACCTTGGTATTAACGGAGCTTGTGACCAATAACGCTGCAGCTGCATTGGCATTTCCTATTGCTTACAGTCTATCGCTGAGTTATGGCGTTGATCCTATGCCTTTCATCATGGCGATTTTATTTGGCGCCAGCGCCAGTTTTATTTCTCCTTATGGTTATCAAACTAATTTGTTGGTCTATAGCGTGGGTAATTACAAGCTGAAAGATTACTTACGTGTTGGGTTGCCTATCTCATTGGTTTACTCGGTGGTCGTACTGGCCTTGATACCGCGACTTTTTCCTTTTTAATGATATATGTAAATGGAGTTAGCTATGACGTCGGTTTTTCGTTCGGCAAATAATGACAATATTGTTTGGCATACCCACCCAATCGATAAAGCCTTTCGGGCAGAGCAGAAAAAACAACAACCGTGCGTATTGTGGTTTACAGGGCTTAGTGGAGCAGGTAAATCGACGGTCGCAGGGGCATTGGAACACCGCTTGGCAGAGTTGGGCTATCACACCTATTTATTAGACGGTGATAATGTTCGCCATGGGCTATGCCAAGACCTTGGGTTTTCCGCTGAAGATCGCAGGGAAAATATTCGTCGTATTGGGGAAGTGGCAAAACTCATGGCCGATGCCGGCTTGATTGCATTAAGCGCGTTTATTTCACCTCACCGTCACGAGCGTCAGTTAGTACGTGACATGCTTCCCTCGGGCGAGTTTCTGGAAGTGTTTGTCGATACACCGCTGGATGAATGTGAAAGGCGAGACCCGAAGGGCCTATATAAAAAAGCACGTGCAGGTGAGATCAAACAGTTCACTGGTATTGATTCTGAGTACGAGCAGCCGCTGAAGGCAGAGATTCACTTATCAGCGGGCCATAATGATGTTCGACTGTTAGTTGATCAATGCGTTGATGCTCTGAGAGCTCGCAAAATTATTGAATAACGGAAGGAGTGATGTGTGGGAAACCAGCTTGAATCACTGTACCAAATTGCATTGGAAGCCGGTAAGGCCATTATGGCGCTGTACCATTCTCATATCGAGGTGTCAGAAAAAGAGGACCGCAGTCCGGTTACCGCAGCCGATCTAGCTGTAAATGCAATTATCATAGAACAACTGGGTGCATTAACACCTGATATCCCTATCGTCTCTGAAGAGTCTGCACATATCCCTTGGTCTGAGAGAAAACACTGGCAGCGTTTTTGGTTAGTTGACCCTTTAGATGGCACGAAAGAGTACCTTCGTAAAAATGGTGAGTTCACCGTTAATATTGCGTTGATTGAACATGGGCAACCGACCATGGCTGTTGTCCACGCCCCCGCTCTCGGTAAAACGTGGCTAGGCAATGGTCATAAGGCTTGGCTCGTTAGCAATAATCAACGAGAGGAAATTAAAGTAAAAGCTGCCAACTCACCGATTGTGGTCGGGAGTCGCTCTCATCCAAGCCCTAAGATGGAGGAGTTTTTGGCACAGCTGTCGACATACCAATTAATCGCGGTGGGCTCATCGTTGAAGTTTTGCTTAGTGGCAGAAGGACGAGCTCAATATTACCCGAGACTTGGCCCGACGATGATGTGGGATACTGCAGCGGGTCAGTGTATTGCTGAAAGTGCAGGAGCTATGGTCAAAAACCTTGATGATGCCCCATTGCGTTATGATCGAGAAGATCTACTCAACCCTTCTTTTATTGTCAGCCTACCAACCTAAACTATATTAGGGGGCTAATACGCCCTCTTTTTTGAAGGTTCTACCACACAGAAGGCAGATATTGTCTACGCTTAATGTTGCGCTTCAATAAACAAAGGGTACCGGAAGCGTTACTTTGGCCGTTTTTTGTGTTTTTCACCTGAT
The DNA here is from genome assembly GCF_050336935.1 of Photobacterium satsumensis. Taxonomy (NCBI): domain Bacteria; kingdom Pseudomonadati; phylum Pseudomonadota; class Gammaproteobacteria; order Vibrionales; family Vibrionaceae; genus Photobacterium; species Photobacterium satsumensis. Next base: position 738 of record NZ_JAKJSK010000015.1, on the reverse strand, counting down.
TTACGTTTCTTTTGCCATCAGTTGGCAGAAAAAGTCAAAAAAACCATTGCTAATACTTCTAGTCACCCTATAATGCCGCCACACCAACGGGATAACGGCTTCTTAGTAAGCTCTTCACAAATTGTGGATAACTTGTTGGTGAATGGTCTGCTAAGTTTTGTTGCCACTTTTGAGCTTGACTCTAAAGTGTAAATGATTAGAATTGCCGGCCTTGCTTGTTAAAATTGATGAGTTCTTTAAAATAAGAACCTATCTATTAACAAGCCTTGTCAGTAAAGAGTTTCAAGAAAATATTTTGAAATTAATTGTTGACATGGAGGTTGGCGGTGGTAAGATACGCAGCCTCAACCGACACGCAGTGTCGAGTTAACGTTCTTTAACAATTTGACCATGCAATCTGTGTGGGCACTCGTGAAATGATAGTCAACAAAAGAATTATCAATGAAACTGAGTGACCAATACAAATAGTAAGTTTACTTATTATTTGGCACAGTCAATTCAATCATTACTTCGGTAGTGATTTAACAGTATTTCATTGAGCCAAAACTTTAATTGAAGAGTTTGATCATGGCTCAGATTGAACGCTGGCGGCAGGCCTAACACATGCAAGTCGAGCGGCAGCGACAACATTGAACCTTCGGGGGATTTGTTGGGCGGCGAGCGGCGGACGGGTGAGTAATGCCTGGGAATATGCCCTGATGTGGGGGATAACCATTGGAAACGATGGCTAATACCGCA
>NZ_JAKJSK010000014.1:0-156997 GCF_050336935.1 Photobacterium satsumensis | reverse complement strand
GACTTAGCTCAGTAGGTAGAGCAACTGACTTGTAATCAGTAGGTCACCAGTTCGACTCCGGTAGTCGGCACCATTTATTTTCTTGCTTAGCAAGAATGCAAAGTAGAGACTTAACCATCACTACTTTTGCCTCGATAGCTCAGTCGGTAGAGCAGAGGATTGAAAATCCTCGTGTCGGTGGTTCGATTCCGCCTCGAGGCACCATATTTAGTTGTGGTGCTAGAAATAGCAACATGATGTAAAAAGAGATAATTCCCCCTTAGTTCAGTTGGTAGAACGGCGGACTGTTAATCCGTATGTCGCAGGTTCGAGTCCCGCAGGGGGAGCCACTTTAGAGAAAGCCGTGTCATTTGACACGGCTTTTTTCTTATCTGAAGAAAGCCGTAACTAGGCGTCCCCGTCATTTCACGCGGCTTTTTCGTATCTGCAACTTCTCTCAGAACACTTCCAGCCAAAAGCAGCCAAGACTAGGCGTCCCCGACGAAAGACTTGGCTTTTTTTTATCTGAAAAAGCCGTAACTGGGCGTCCCCATCATTTCACGCGGTTTCTCGGGGCTTCTCCCCTCCCTTTTTTCTTCATACCCAAATTAATTCGGTGTGTTTTCGGGCTACCCCTCAACTTTTCGGTACCTGATACAGCCTCCAGTGACTTAAACTTTAAACTTCCCCAGCACTAGCATTTCTGATTTGTCACCTTTGCTTATCTAGGCCAAAAATATCTGGCTAAATGGTGGATAAAATCCCCCCCCCCTTACCGCCAGTGGGAGCTCTAGGCAACGTCTCTGAAGCAGAGTAAACCGCACGATACCTTCGTCACTTTGACGCCCGGCGCCTGCAGGCCGTCTTTTTTTTGCTAACTTTAATGACAACAAAAGAAAAAAACCAAGGAAGAAATGATGATCACCCTTTACGGCTATCCGCGTACCCGCTCACTCCGCGTCTCATGGTTGCTTGAAGAGCTCAGCCTTGACTGGCAGTACCGCTTGGTTAATTTTGCCAAGAATGATCATCGTTCTCCCCAGTTCCTCGCACTTAACCCCCAAGGAAAAGTCCCCTGCTTATGCGATGACGGCCTAACCATCTGTGAATCTTCGGCCATTTGCCTATACCTAGCAGAAAAATATGGTCACCACTGGCTGCCTGAGCCCGGAACGGCCGAATCAGCCAGCCATCATGAGTGGGTCAGCTATATCATCACTGAATTGGAGCAACCGCTCTGGAGCATGGGCAAGCACCGTTTCGCCCTCCCTGAATCAATCCGCCTGCCGGAAATGCTTGCTGTCGCTGCCTGGGAATTTAAGAAAGCACTCAAAGTAGCGGAATCCCGTATGCATGGTGATGAGTACCTACTGGGGCATTTCCCAACCGTTGCCGATATCTTACTGGCCCATACCCTCAACTGGGCAATAAAGTTTGATCAGAAACTCCCACTAAAACTTGAGAGATATAGGCAATTTGTTAGTCGCCGGCCGGCACTTTCACGCGCTCTTAACCGTGAAAACCGTACTCTTCTGGATAGCGAATAACAGTGCTATAAGCCGTTTTACGCCAACAACAAGTTCAAAAACCGAGCGATCAGAGCAAAAAAGGCAAAGTCAGCATATTTTTATCAAAAAACCATTGACGCAAAGGCCGAAAACCTTTTTAATGCGCCCCGTTGCCTCGATAGCTCAGTCGGTAGAGCAGAGGATTGAAAATCCTCGTGTCGGTGGTTCGATTCCGCCTCGAGGCACCATATTCATATTGTGGTGCTAGATAGCAACATGATTTAAAAGAGATAATTCCCCCTTAGTTCAGTTGGTAGAACGGCGGACTGTTAATCCGTATGTCGCAAGTTCAAGTCTTGCAGGGGGAGCCACTTTCTATTTCAAGCAATGCTTGAAGGAAGTAAAACACAGTGTGCCGACTTAGCTCAGTAGGTAGAGCAACTGACTTGTAATCAGTAGGTCACCAGTTCGACTCCGGTAGTCGGCACCATTTATTTTCTTGCTTAGCAAGAATGCAAAGTAGAGACTTAACCATCACTACTTTTGCCTCGATAGCTCAGTCGGTAGAGCAGAGGATTGAAAATCCTCGTGTCGGTGGTTCGATTCCGCCTCGAGGCACCATATTTAAAAGTATGATGCTTACAATTAGGTTCCAAAGGTTATCGCGTTGCGATAATGTGTCGGTCCCTAGCCGGGCGCGGTCGATTCCGTCCTCGAGGCACCATATTTAGTTATGGTGCTAGAAATAGCAACATGATGTAAAAGAGATAATTCCCCCTTAGTTCAGTTGGTAGAACGGCGGACTGTTAATCCGTATGTCGCAAGTTCAAGTCTTGCAGGGGGAGCCAAACAAAGTGTGCCGACTTAGCTCAGTAGGTAGAGCAACTGACTTGTAATCAGTAGGTCACCAGTTCGACTCCGGTAGTCGGCACCATTTATTTTCTTGCTTAGCAAGAATGCAAAGTAGAGACTTAACCATCACTACTTTTGCCTCGATAGCTCAGTCGGTAGAGCAGAGGATTGAAAATCCTCGTGTCGGTGGTTCGATTCCGCCTCGAGGCACCATATTTAGTTATGGTGCTAGAAATAGCAACATGATGTAAAAGAGATAATTCCCCCTTAGTTCAGTTGGTAGAACGGCGGACTGTTAATCCGTATGTCGCAGGTTCGAGTCCCGCAGGGGGAGCCAAATAATTCTTGAGCATATTTTGCTTAAGTTAATAAAAATAATTTGCCGACTTAGCTCAGTAGGTAGAGCAACTGACTTGTAATCAGTAGGTCACCAGTTCGACTCCGGTAGTCGGCACCATTTTTGAAACCTCATCTTTGATGAGGTTTTTTTTTGCCAAAAATCCCCCTTTCTCTTCTAATAATGACGCGTAATCGCAGCCTTCCCCCCAGCAATAAGCACTCTTGCGCATATTGGAGAAATTAACTCGGTTAGGTAGAATCGGACCTTAGTATCAATAGGTTGCGCCGGACACCATGGCCAGTATCAAGCTATCAGTAGAGCGCTTAACCGAAGGGCTGTATATCAAGCTGCCTTTGCAATGGACAGATCATCCGTTTCTACTGAACCACTTCAAAATCAAAGACAGCCAACAAATCCGGCTAATAAAAAATCTGGGGATAAAGCACGTCCTGCTGATCCCGGAGAAAAGTGACAGCCAACCACTCGATCCAGACAATACCTTAGAAGCCATCAGCGAGCACGAGAGCCGCTTTCTCGACCAACAAGCCGATAAGCTATGGAAAGAGAAACAAGGCCGTATAGAGAAGCTCAAGAACTACAAACGAAAGCTACAACGCTGCGAAAAGAACTTTTCCCGTTCGATGGCACAGTTGCGATCAATTGTCGGAAAAATTAAAAACCGCCCCATGACAGCCGTCAAAGAAGCCGAAATGCTGGTCGAGGAGATGGTCGATGCCCTGCTTGAGGCCGACAATGTCGCCCTTCATCTGATGAATGAGGGCAGCGACAATGAAGATATCTACAGCCACTCGCTGAACGTCGCCATCATGTCGATGATGCTGGCCCGCTCCACCGGTATGGAGGGACAGGATATCAAAACGATTGCCATCGGAGCACTGTTCCATGATATGGGCAAATTGAAGGTACCAACGGCTATTACCCGCAAGACGACACCGTTAACCGAACCGGAGGAGAACTACCTAAAACTCCACCCCAAATACAGTGTCGACTTGGCCAATCTCTCTGATAGCTTTCCACCGCAGGCCAAGCCCATTCTTACCCAGCACCACGAATTGCTTGATGGCAGCGGCTATCCCAAGCAGCTCACAGCAGAGCATATCGATACCAAAGCCCAGCTTGTTGCGGTGGTCAATGCCTATGACAACCTGTGCCACCCGCAGGACCCAGCCAAGGCAAAGATCCCCTACAGTGCCCTTTCCTACCTGTTCAAACATAGAAAAGAGCAGTACAACAACGACTACCTGGCCTTGCTGATCCGCCTGCTCGGGGTTTATCCACCAGGCAGTGTGGTCCAGTTGTCAAATCAGCAACTGGGCCTGGTTATCTCGGTCAATTCAGAGAGTCTGCTGACGCCTAATATCTTGCTCTATGATCCAACGGTCCCCTCCAACGAGGCCCCGATCATCGACTTAGAAGAGAGCCACCTGAGCATCGAGCAAGTTATCCATCCAAGCAAGCTGCCGGACAAGGTTCATAGTTACCTCAATCCCCGCAGCCGGATTTCCTTCTACTTTGATCCTGATGATTAGCCCTGATAGACACTTTATGGCCGGTACCCACAGATAAAAAAACGCCCCTTATGGGGCGTTTTTCGTTTAAAGGTAAAGTGTCACAGCATTACCAGCTGAACATCTCTTTGATCCAGCCCGCGGGCTTGTTACCGTCACAGTAACCTTTGACCGAACCGTCTGGATCCCACATCGGCAATGAATGCTGTCCGGCACAGTCTCTGACCAAGGTGCCGTTAGGCATCTGGCTGAACTTGGCAGTGGTCAGCTTCTTCGGCCAAGGCAGTGCCAAACGTTCGGGCTGACGGCGCTTGAGATAGTCACCATACAATCGCAGTGCACCGGCAGAGCCGGTCAAGTTAACCGGTTTGTTATCATCGCGGCCTACCCACACCGTCACGACTTCACGTCCATCGGCACCGACATACCAGCTATCGCGATTTTTATCCGTGGTACCTGTTTTTCCGGCCAAAGCTGCCCAACCAAACTGGGGCTGGAGAAAACGTGCCGTACCTTGCGAGACTACGTTTTTCATCCCGTAGGTGGTCAACCAAGCAGCCTGTTCAGGCACTGTCTGGTTTGCCCTTGGCATCCACTGGTAAAGCTGGTTACCCTGCTGGTCAACGACTGCCCGCAGAGCCGTGAGGTCGGCTTTTAGCCCACCGCTGGAAACCGACTGGTACATCTGGGTCACCTCAAACGGCGTCAGGGTGAAAGCCCCCAGCAGGATAGAGGGTAGTTTCGGCACCTCGCCACGATCAACGCCCAAGTCCACCATGGTATCAATCACATCATTCAACCCAACCTGCATACCAAGGTTAACCGTAGGGACGTTGAGCGATTTTGCCAGCGCGTAATAGAGCGGTACCTCACCGCGAAATTTGCGATCGTAGTTCCGTGGCTGCCAGTTTTTTCCTTTGCTGCCACTAAGCATAATCGGCTTGTCTTCAACCGTTGTGGCTAAGGTGAACTGCTCAGGATGGCGCAGTGCCGCAAGGTAGACCGCCGGCTTGACCAGCGAGCCGATTTGACGGCTGGCATCCAGTGCACGGTTAAAGCCAGCATAGCCCGGATTACTGCCGCCGATCATAGCCCGGATCTCGCCAGTGCGCCGGTCGGCGGCCACCAGTGCCGTTTCGAGCTCAACGCCCGCTTTCTGCTTAAGCTTGGGTACCATACTGACCACGGCATCCTCAGCCTCCTTTTGAGACAAAGGATCCAGGGTACTGAAGATCCGTAGGCCTACACCCGGGGTATAGTTATTGCCGACCCGCAACTTAAGCTCGCGCCGCAGCTGCTGGAAATAGGCAGGCTGGCGACGGGCGATCATCGGTCGAGATTGAACATCCAACGGCCTTGATGCCGCCAATTCATAGTCCGCGCCAGATAAAGTCCCGCTGTCCATCATCAACCTCAACACCAGGTCCCGGCGCTGCTTGGCGCGTTCGGGGTTACGCCATGGATTGTAGTAGGAAGGTCCTTTTGCCATTGCCACCAGCAGGGCCTGCTGATCGATCCTGAGCTCCTGTAGCGGACGTCCGAAATACAGCCTTGCCCCTAAGCCAAAGCCATGAACCTCCTTGCCACCATTTTGCCCCAAGTAAATCTCATTGAGGTAGGCTTCGAGGATCTGATCTTTGCTATAACGATAATCAAGAATAATGGCAATGTAGGCCTCCCGGATCTTGCGCCATAGCGAACGCTCACGGGACAGGAACATGTTCTTGGCAAGTTGCTGAGTCAGGGTGCTTCCCCCCTGCACTGTCCTTCCGGCCTTGAGGTTGACCACCATGGCTCGGGCGATGGCCAGAGGAGAAACCCCATCATGATGGTAGAAATCACGGTCTTCGGTCACCAGCAAGGCATCAACCAGTACTTCGGGGAACTGCTCACGCGGCAAAAACAGCCGCTGCTCACTTTCTCCGGTTTCCAGCATTCCCAGCATCTTGGGCTCAATCCGTACGTAACCAAGCTGACGCTTTGACCCCGCCTCCTGAATACTTTTCAGCTCGCTGCCATCAAAGGTCAGCATAATGTGCCGAGCCCCCTCAGGACCGTCGGAAAACTCAAACGGACGGCGGATCACTTCAATGCGAGTCGACGAAGACGAGTATTCCCCATTGCGCTGTGGGGTGCGCACCTTGTGATATTGCAGTATATCCAACTCGCGACGGACTTCATTAAGCGTAATGGCTTGCCCCGGCTGTAAATCCAGCACCCGGCCATAGACAACAGCAGGCAAGTTCCATAGCTGGCCATCAAAACGATCACGGACAATGTTGTCGAGGTAAATCCCAACGACCAGCAGCACCGCAAGTACGGCAATGGAGACCTTCAGGCCAAAGCCGGCCAGCCACTTAAACCAGCCCGGTAGCCCCTGACGTTTCCCCTTCGTACTCTTCTTGCGGCTGCGGGTTGACTTGGCCGGGCGCTTCTTAGCCGTTACCTTGCTTTGGCTCGCAGCCGCCGGCTTGCGCTTGCGCACCGGTTTCTTGGTACCATCCTTGCCCGCGGCGGGCTTTTTGGGTGCCACTTTTTTAGGTGTCAGCTGTTTAGCTGCAGGAGCCACCGAAAGCCTTGCTTGCTCTGTCATCATGATCTTCTTTTTTTACATGTATTTTTTTGTTTTTTTCGTCGGCTCGTGATTGGCAGGATCATCCGGCCAAGGGTGTTTAGGGTAACGCCCTTTCATCTCTTTTTGCACCTCGCGATAAGCCCCCTGCCAGAAAGCAGCCAAATCGCGGGTGATCTGCAATGGCCTCTGGGCCGGTGAAAGTAGCTCCAGCACCACGGCGACTTTACCGTTAGCAATCATTGGCGAGGCTTTCTCACCAAACATTTCCTGCAATTTGACTGCCAGAACCGGATGCTGCCCCTGCTGGTAGCGGATCGCGTAGCGAGACCCCGTCGGCACCGTATAATGGGTGGGAAGGGCATTATCAAGCGCTTGCTTCTTATCCCAGCCAAGTCGTGCTTCCAGTGCCGCCAGCAAATCAATCCGTTCAAGGGCCTTAAGGGTTCTCATCCCGTTCATATACGGCAACAGCCATTCTGAGGCTTCCGCCAACAGGGCGCCATCGTCCAGCGCCGGCAACGCCAGCTCTGGCAGCCACTCTGCGGCACAGCGAGCGCGAAGCAGCAACGCTTCCGATGTTTTGCTCCATGGCAAGATACCTAACCCCTTACGCATGATGGCATTGAGCAGCGCTTCACTGGCCTTAGCCGGATCTGGCTCGCCCATTGGCTGACGATCCAGCACCAACTTGCCACAACACAAATGCTTCTCGGCAGTCAGCCGGCCTTTCTTGTCATCCCAATCCAGCCACTCACGCCAGATAAACAAATGGGGCAAGGCCTGTTGTAGCTCCGACAACTGGGCCGGAACGGCAGAGAAAATCCGGCTGTCACCCTGCCGGGTCTTTATGATATCAGCAACCACCAGCAGCTCTTCGTCCGCCAGCGGCTCATCCGGCATCATCATTGCCCCTTGGCCGTTGGCCAACTGATAACGGCTGTTTTTGCCACGGGACAAGGCGATCCTGTCCGGGAAGCCTGCCGCCAACAAAGGCGCGATCCACTCGCTAGCAACCTTGAGCCTTGCGTGCTTGTCACCCAGCTTCGCTAAATGCTGGGAGGCCCGTTGTAAGTAGGCTTTACTGCGTGATTGCTTGCCGCTCTCGACCAGGTTGAGCTGGAAGTGCAAGTCCGGGTTGTTGTTGCCCCTAGGTGGCTCTTCTAGCAGGGCAACCATCATCGCTGCCGTTGCCATGGCCCGCTCGCCATTCTGCTTCGCCATCAGCAACATCGTCGCATGACGGGGATCAACACCCAGCGCTTGTATCGCCGTGCCCATCTCAGTCATTCGGCCAGCGTCATCCAGGGCCCCCAAGCCAACCAATAACGCATGGGCTTGTTTCAGCGCAGGCGCTGGCGGTAAATCCAACCAATGCAGGTCCGCAGCAGACTGGCAGCCCCATTGTGCCAGCTCCATCGCCAGCGAAGTGAGATCAGCCCGTAAGATCTCCGGTTGCGGGGTGGCAGGCTGACGCGCCAACATCTCCTCACTATATAGCCGTAAACAAATCCCCGGCTCCAAACGGCCTGCACGACCGGCCCGTTGCTCGGCAGAAGAGCGGGCAATACGCACCGATTCGAGCCGGCTGATCCCGGTTTTCGGATCCCACAGAGCGACACGTTCCAACCCGCAGTCCACCACCATCCGGATCCCTTCAATGGTCAAGCTGGTTTCGGCAATATTGGTAGCCAGCACCACCTTGCGCTTGCCTTTCGGGGCCGGGGTAATGGCTTGCTGCTGCTGGCTACCGGTCAGCTGGCCGTATAGCGGACACACCAGAACTTCTTGCCCCAGCAGGCCGTCCAGTTGCTCGGCCAAGCGGCGGATCTCCCCCGCCCCCGGTAAAAAGACCAGCATCGAGCCAGATTCGGCAGACAGTAGCGCTGAAATTTCACGGGCAGTAGCCTCTATGAGGTGGGTCTTTTCGGCCAGTGTCTTGTAGCGCATCTCGACCGGGTAACTGCGCCCTTCGGACTCGATATAACCCGCCTCTGGTAATAGACCGGTTAGAGCATCGGCATCCAGCGTGGCCGACATCACCAACAGCTTGAGATCGTCACGCAGCGCTTCTTGTACTTCCAGTGCCAGGGCCAGCGAGGTATCGGCATGGATGCTGCGCTCATGGAACTCATCAAAAATAAGCAGATCGATCCCCGTCAATTCTGGATCCTGCTGCAACATCCGGGTCATAACCCCTTCGGTCACAATCTCCAGCCGGGTCTTGCTACTAACCCGGGTTTCGCCCCTGACCCGCAGGCCGACCGTTTCTCCGACCTGCTCACCAAGCTGCGAAGCGAGATAACGGGCAATGTTCCTCGCGGCCAACCGGCGCGGCTCCAGCATCACAATCTTGCCAGCAACAGCCTCCTGCTGCAGGAGCACCAGAGGCAAGCGGGTCGACTTACCAGCACCGGGCGGGGCTTTGAGGATCAGTTGCGCGCAGGCATATAGTTGGGTCTGCAGTGCAGGAAGCACGTCATCAATAGGCAGTTGTGACAATGGGAACACCTTGTGTCATATTCAATTTAGGCTTGGCCATTGTACCTTAACCCCATGAAAGAGAAAAAACAGCGCCTTTTCTTTGCATTAGCTCCCGATCGCAACAGCGAGGCTTTCCACCGCCTAGCCCACCTGTCGGCGCAGTGTAGCCAGTTCGGTCGCCCGGTCTCCGAGGATAACCTCCATATCACCCTGGCTTTTCTCGGCATGGTAACAACCGAACAAGCTGATACGGTTGTAACCGCTACCGAGCAGCTTACGGCTCCTAAGCCTCCAGCGGCCTTTTCGTTGCAACTGAACACATTAGGGTATTGGAAGCGCAGCAAGGTCATCTGGGTGGCTCCTAAGCAGCCTCCTGCGGCGTTGCTGACGCTGGCACAGCAATTGAAAGCCCTGGCTCTAGATTGCGGCCTCGAACAGGAATCGCGCCCCTACAGCCCTCATGTCACCCTTGCCAAATCCGTCGCCCGGCGTCCAGAGCCACTGCCGGTATTCGACAAAATAGATTTTCACTTCAATCACTTTGGCCTGTATATTTCCAAACCAGTCAGCCATGACGGCCGCCAAGGCGTCCGGTACCATCAACTCGGACAATGGCCTCTCGGCAGCCGTTACCAAGAATAACCAAAGGACAAGGCATGAAGTTCACCCCGCCATTACAATCAGCGACCCTGATCAAGCGCTACAAGCGGTTTCTCGCCGATATCACCCTGCCTGACGGCTCTACGACTACCATCCACTGTGCCAATACCGGTGCCATGACCGGGTGTGCCGAGCCGGGCAACACCGTGTGGTATTCGACCTCCGATAACCCGAAGCGAAAATATCCGCATAGCTGGGAATTATCACAAACACCAGAAGGGCACAGTATCTGCGTCAACACCGCACAGGCCAACCGGTTGGTCGTAGAGGCGATTAACAAGAATGCCATCACAGAATTGGAAGGCTATGCATCACTCCGTACAGAAGTTAAGTATGGTAGTGAAAACAGCAGGATAGATGTTTTACTACAAGATGGGGAAAAGCCGGATTGCTACATCGAGGTAAAAAGTGTCACCCTGCTGGAACAAGGAACGGAAGGGCAAGGATATTTTCCGGATGCTGTCACCACCCGAGGACAAAAACACCTTAGGGAGCTAATTGAAGTGGCACAAAATGGTGAGCGTGCCATACTTTTTTTCGCAATTTTACATTCGGGGATTGAAAAAGTATCTGCGGCACACCATATAGACCCGGATTACTTTTCATTAATTCAGCAAGCAGAACGGGCTGGCGTAGAGATCCTGTGTTACAAGGCGGTATTGAATCCAACGGAACTCTACCTTGAACATCGCATAAAATTCGACCAGTAAGTACCTCAAAGTGATGCTTTCTTCACATTGGTATAAAATTGAATATATGCAGCAATTGCCACACTCTTCCCTTTCTGCTATAGATACCGCCCAAATTTAACCAGTGACGGTTATTAGGTATATTAGGAGATGCTATATGCCAGAGAGCAACGTTAAAAAATCGCTAGGCATCCTGGCTATTGCTGGGGTTGAACCTTACCAGGAAAAAGCTGGCGAAGAATACATGGGTGAAGCTCAGCTAGAGCACTTCCGTAAAATTCTTGATGCCTGGCGCAACCAGCTACGCGAAGAAGTTGATCGTACTGTAAACCACATGCAGGATGAAGCGGCCAACTTCCCAGATCCTGTTGACCGTGCTGCTCAGGAAGAAGAGTTCAGCCTGGAGTTACGCAACCGAGATCGCGAACGCAAGTTGATCAAGAAAATCGAAAAGACACTTCAGCGTATTGAAGATGATGATTTTGGTTTCTGTGAATCTTGCGGTATTGAAATTGGTATCCGCCGTCTGGAAGCCCGTCCAACCGCCGATCTATGCATCGACTGTAAGACGCTGGCTGAAATCAAAGAGAAGCAGATGGCCGGCTAGTACGCTACGTACAGCACCATGATAGTCAAGAGGGAGCGCCAAGCTCCCTTTTTCGTTTGATACCAAACTGAATAATATTCTGGCCTATCCGCGAGAATATTATTCAGTTTGGTATAGTGATTTTCTTATGAGTACAAACAAGCAATATATCGGCCGCTTCGCCCCCTCCCCATCAGGCCCGCTGCATTTCGGCTCACTGGTTGCCGCCCTTGGTAGTTACCTTCAAGCCAAAGCAAAACAAGGCGCCTGGTTGGTCAGGATGGAAGATCTGGATCCGCCACGGGAAATGCCCGGCGCTGCGGATGATATCCTACGCACCCTGGAAGCCTATGGCCTTGAGTGGGACGGCGGTATCATGTACCAAAGCCAGCGCCACGAAGCGTATCAAGCTCAGATAGCAAGCTGGCTTGACCACCAGCAGGCGTATTACTGCCAATGTACCCGTAAGCAAGTCAAACAAGCTGGGGGATTTTACCCGGGTAACTGCCGGGACAAACAGCTTGGTGCGGCTGGCAATGCTATCCGCCTCAAAGTTGACGCCCCCGTGCTGGCTTTCGACGACCTGCTGCATGGCCGTATCAGCATCCCAGCTCCGCTGGCTGAGGAAGATTTTATTATCCGTCGCCGCGATGGGCTATTCGCCTATAATCTGGCTGTAGTACTGGATGATATCGCGCAAGGGATCACTGAAGTGGTTCGGGGCGCCGATTTAATTGAACCAACCGGCCGCCAGATTGGGCTATATCGCCTACTCGGCCAACCGGAAGTAAATTATCTGCACTTGCCGCTGGCAGTGACAGAGAATGGCAACAAGCTATCAAAGCAGAACCATGCCCCGGCAATCGACAAGGCGGACCCAAGGCCTGCCCTTATCGAAGCAATACGGTTTTTGGGTATGCAGCCGCCGGTAGATCTGGCCTGCTCATCAACCAGCGATATCCTGCTTTGGGGCATTGCCCATTGGCAGCTGTCAAACCTGCCGCAAACAACGGCGATTACCCTGGCCCCGTCTCATCCTTCACACGGGTGAAACCAAGCGCCTGCAGTATTGTCGCCGAGCTAACAGTTAACCGCCTTGTTTGCCTCAAAGTGGCTGAAAATGGCCTTCATAATGCAAGGAAACAAGCGCTAGGATTCTAAAATGGGCTGCCGTGATATATGATATGCGGCTGTTTGTTGAATCCGAACCACATAAATGAGGTGTATTATCTTTAATCGAGTCGCCAGCTTTTGCCGTAAGGTACTGAATCGAGACGCAAGTGATCTCGACCATGAGGAACTCGCCTTGCAAGTTTATCAGCGCCAAGAGCACGGTATTTCACGTAAAGATATCAGCGAAAATGCGCTGAAGGTCCTTTACCGCCTAAATAAAGCCGGGTATGACGCCTATCTGGTAGGTGGTGGTGTTCGCGATATCCTGTTGGACAAACAACCTAAAGACTTCGACATAGCCACCAATGCTACGCCGGAAGAGATCAAGCAGCTATTCCGTAACTGCCGCCTAATTGGCCGCCGTTTCCGCTTGGCACATATCCTGTTTGGTCGTGATGTTATCGAGGTGGCAACCTTCCGTGGCCACCATGCAGATGCTCAGCCAAGCCTTAAAGACAAGAAGCAGGTCTCGGCCCAGAGCCAAGAAGGCATGTTGCTGCGTGACAATGTCTACGGCACCATCGAAGAAGATGCCGAACGCCGTGATTTCACGATCAACGCACTGTATTACAGCATCAAGGATTTTACCGTTGCCGATTATGTCAACGGAGTCGAAGATCTCGACAACCGCATTGTCCGCTTGATAGGTGATCCTGAAACTCGCTACCGGGAAGACCCGGTACGGATGCTTCGTGCGGTACGCTTTGCCGCCAAGCTAGATATGACCATTGAGCCAACTACCGCGGGTCCAATCAATCAGCTATCAAGCTTGCTGCAGGACATCCCAGCCGCCCGCTTGTTCGAGGAAAGCCTCAAGCTGCTTCAGTCCGGTGACGGCCTTGCGACCTACAAGCTGTTGCGCGAATATAACTTGTTCCAGCAACTGTTCCCGCTGCTTGGCGAGCACTTCACCGAAGATCACAGCAGCCAGACGGAACAGATGATCGAGCACATTCTGGCGGCGACCGACAAGCGCATCGCCGACGGAAAACGTGTTAACCCAGCCTTTATGTTCGCAGCCATGCTGTGGTATCCGCTGGTTACCCGTGCCGAAGAAGTCGCCTTTGCCAGCGGCCTGGCTTACTATGATGCATTCATGGTGGCGGCGAATGATATTCTCGATGAGCAGGTCAAGAGCATTGCTATCCCGCGCCGCTTTACGACCACGATCCGTGATATCTGGCAACAACAGACCCGCTTTAGTCGCCGCAACGGCAAGCGTGCCTTCAAGATGATGGAGCACCCGAAATTCCGTGCAGCCTTCGATTTCTTGGAAATGCGCGGTAACTTCGAAAACGAAGAGATTGCCGATCTCGCTCAGTGGTGGGATCAATTCCAGCACGGTGACCGCAATCTGCGACACAAGATGGTTCAAGAAATCAACGAGGGTGGCACTGGTGCACCGCGCCGCCGTCGCCGTCGTCCGCAGCGCCGCAAGAAGCCACAGGCAAAATCATCATGATCCTGGCCTACATCGCGATCGGCAGTAACCTGTCCGATCCTGTCGCCCAGGCAAACAGTGCGATCGAGGTGCTCAAGCAGCACCCCGATCTCAATGTGGTCGCCGTATCCTCGCTCTACAGCAGTACCCCGATGGGACCACAAGATCAGCCAGACTACGTCAATGCTGTCATCGCTGTCGAAACCGAACTCAGCCCGTTGGCCCTGCTCGACTGTACCCAGTCTATAGAGCAAGAACACGGCCGTACCCGCAAGGCTGAGCGCTGGGGGCCACGTACGCTGGATCTCGATATCGTTCTCTACGGCGACCTTGAGCATCACTGCGAACGCCTTACGGTGCCGCACTACGGAATGAAAGTCCGCGAGTTTGTATTATACCCACTCGCTGAAATTGCCCCTGAGTTGGTACTGCCGGATCACACTCCGCTAAAAACACTGCTGGAGCAGGTAGACCGTAACGGGCTGAGCATCTGGTCTCAGTAACCGTTTCTCAGGACCAAAGGGAGAACACATGAAAAAGATCACTATCAACGACCTGATGAAATGGAAGCAGGAAGGTCGTAAATTCGCCTCAGTCACCGCGTATGACGCCAGCTTTTCCCAGCTGTTCGAACAGCAAGGCGTCCCAGTTATGCTGGTCGGTGACTCCTTGGGTATGGTACTGCAAGGCAAGCCTGACACCTTGCCGGTAACGGTTGAAGATATCGCTTACCACACCCGTAGTGTCCGTGCCGGCAGTCCGAATTCGCTGCTGATGGCCGATATGCCGTTTATGAGCTACGCCACACCAGAGCAAGCCTGTGAAAATGCCGCCACTTTAATGCGTGCCGGCGCCAATATGGTCAAGCTGGAAGGCGGAGCCTGGCTCGCCGAAACCGTGACCAAATTGACCGAACGGGCCGTACCTGTCTGTGCGCATTTGGGGCTAACCCCTCAATCTGTCAACATTTTTGGCGGCTATAAAGTGCAAGGACGTGACTCCGACCACGCTGAGCAGATGGTAAAAGATGCTATTCTGCTGAAAAACGCGGGTGCACAGATCATCTTGCTCGAGTGCGTACCGGCCAGCTTGGCAGAGCGCATCACCAATGCCGTTGAAGTACCGGTTATTGGCATCGGTGCTGGCAATGTAACCGATGGCCAGATCCTGGTAATGCACGATATGTTCGGGATCTCGGCAAACTATATGCCCCGTTTCTCCAAAAATTATCTGGCAGAAACCGGCGAGATGCGCGCAGCCGTTACCAAATACCTAGAAGATGTCGAGGCCGGAACCTTCCCAGGCCCAGAACATACCTTTGAATAAGGAATAAAAATGCAAACATTCGCCGAGATTGCCCCGATCCGAGAGCAAGTCCGAAGCTGGCGCCGCGAAGGCCGCCGGATTGCTTTCGTGCCGACAATGGGAAACCTGCATGAAGGCCACCTGACGCTGGTCCGCAAGGCCCGTGAATTGGCAGATGTGGTCGTGGTTAGCATTTTTGTCAATCCGATGCAGTTCGACAAGGCTGACGATCTCGACAACTACCCGCGCACGCTGGAAGATGATCTTGCCAAGCTGAACAGCGAAGGGGTGGAGCTGGTCTTTACACCGACTCCCGACAACATGTACCCGGAAGGCCTGGATCGCCAAACTTTTGTTGAGGTACCAGGACTCTCCACCATGCTTGAAGGTGCGCTGCGCCCAAGTCATTTCCGTGGCGTCTCGACGATTGTAGCCAAGCTGTTCAACATTGTTCAGCCTGATATCGCCTGTTTTGGCGAGAAGGACTACCAGCAACTGGCCCTAATCCGCCAGATGGTGATCGACCTAGCAATGGACCTTGAAGTGGTTGGCGTAACGACCGTTCGTGAGATGGATGGCCTAGCCATGAGCTCACGCAACGGCTACCTGACCGTCGACGAGCGCCAGCGTGCACCGGTACTGGCCCGCACCATGCGCTGGATCAGTAGTCAAATGCGTGGTGGCCGCACCGATTACGCTGAAATCGTAGTGGATGCCAACGACCAGCTGCGCGCTGCAGGATTGCAACCGGATGAAGTCTATATCCGTGATGCGGTTAGCCTGCAGCCTGTGAGCGAAGAAACCCAACAAGCGGTGATCTTGATGTCAGCCTTCCTCGGCAAGGCACGCCTTATCGACAACCAAGTGGTTGAGCTAAATACGGCAACGGCAACAGCTGCGGAGGAATAACCTTCCTTTGCCATCACCATAAAAAATCCCGGCCAAGGCCGGGATTTTTGTTTCCTGCTTAATCGATTTTTTGCTCGTCAGTTACGAGCGCAGACCGATACCACGTGAGATCAAGTAGTAACACAGGCTATACAGAATAGCGGTGAAGGCCCCCAGTACCGCGAAAGATGTACCGATACCGACATCTGACACCCCGAGGAAGCCATAGCGGAAGGCATTAACCATATAAACAATCGGGTTCAGCTTGGAAACACTCTGCCAGAAGTCCGGCAGCAGGCTCAATGAATAGAACACGCCACCAAGATAGGTCAGTGGAGTCAGGACAAAGGTTGGAATAATACTGATGTCGTCAAAGGTCTTGGCGAAAATGGCATTGATCAGGCCACCGAGCGAGAACACCACCGAGGTCATCAGTACCGTTGCGACGACGACGCCAAAGTGGGCGATCTGCAGGTCAACAAACAGCAAAGAGACCACCGAGACAATCACGCCGACACCGAGGCCACGCAATACCCCACCACCGACAAAACCGGCAATAATGATGTAATTCGGCACCGGTGCCACCAGCAACTCTTCGATATTGTGCTGGAACTTAGCACTGAAGAAGGAAGATGCCACGTTAGAATAGGAGTTGGTGATCACCGACATCATGATCAGGCCAGGTACAATATACTCCATGTAGCTGAAGCCACCCATCTCCCCAATCCGGCTGCCGATCAGGTTCCCGAAAATAACAAAATACAAGGTCATGGTAATGGCCGGTGGCACCATGGTCTGAACCCAGATCCGGGCAAAGCGATTCACCTCTTTGGTGATCAGGCTTTTGAAGGCGATCCAATACTGGCGGTTCATGACTGGGCTCCTTGCTTGTTCTTGCTATTGCTCACCAGAGTCACGAACAACTCTTCAAGTCGGTTGGCCTTATTACGCATTGAGATAACATCAATTCCCTGCTCGGTCAGCTGGGTAAACACATGGTTGAGGCTATCCCCTTTTTTGATGTCGACTTCCAGGGTGTGGTTGTCAGGCAGCTTCCAGCCTATGCCGTCGAGCACTGGCTTGTTGCCGTTAAGCTTCACATCCAGAATGAAGGTTTCGACCTCCAGCTTACCCAGCAACGCTTTCATCGAGGTATTCTCAATCAGCTCGCCATGGTTGATGATGCCGATATTACGGCACAGCATTTCCGCTTCTTCAAGGTAGTGGGTGGTGAGGATAATCGTCACCCCTTCACGGTTGATTTCGCGCAGGAAATCCCACATCGAACGGCGTAACTCGATATCCACACCGGCGGTTGGCTCATCGAGGATCAGCAAGCGAGGCTCGTGCATCAGCGCTCGGGCTATCATCAGACGGCGTTTCATCCCGCCAGACAGATTACGGGCACGTTCTTTGCGTTTACCCCACAGATCCAGCTGGGAGAGGTACTTCTTCGCCCTCTCTTTTGCCAATTCCTTTTCCACGCCGTAGTAACCGGCTTGGTTAATCACGATCTGCTCAACCGTCTCAAACTGGTTGAAGTTGAATTCCTGCGGCACCAACCCCAATTGCTTCTTGGCCTCGACCAGCTGGGTATCCAGATCATAACCAAACACCTTCACTTCGCCCGAGGTCTTGTTAACTAATGAGCTGATCACGCCGATTGTGGTTGATTTACCAGCACCGTTTGGGCCTAACAGAGCAAAAAAGTCGCCTTCTTTAACACATAAGCTCATGTTTTTCAGTGCATTAACGCCACCTTTATAGGTTTTGTTTAAATTTTTTATTTCCAAAGCGTTCATAAAATGCGATCTTAATGTTAGAAACTTTCTTCGGACAACTACTCCGATTTGATATCCAGATAGCTTGTGTATAGTTAAATCCGGTTTAGATAGGTATCAGGACTCCTGCAGGACTGATACCTATATAAATTGTTTTTCCTCAGAACAAGGGAACCTCCCTCTTCTGTGGATATAAAATATCAGAGAAAGGCATCATCATGGCAGATATTAAACAGCTATTCGCAAATAATGTGGCTTGGTCAGAGAACATTAAGGAAGAAAAACCAGAGTTCTTCAGCCATCTTGCGGAAGCCCAGCATCCCGAGTACCTCTGGATCGGTTGCGCCGACAGCCGAGTTCCCGCCGAACGCCTAACTGGATTGGACTCCGGCGAGCTATTTGTTCACAGAAACGTTGCTAACCAAGTGATCCATACCGATCTCAACTGCCTATCTGTGGTTCAATACGCTGTAGATGTACTGAAAGTTCGTCACATCATTGTCTGCGGCCACTACGGCTGCGGCGGGGTTACCGCCGCTATCGAAAACCCCCAGCTTGGCCTGATTAACAACTGGCTACTGCATATTCGTGATCTTTACATGAAGCACCGTTCCGATTTGGGACAGCTGCCACGTGAAGAGTGGGACAATAAACTGTGCGAAATCAACGTTGCCAGTCAAGTCTACAACCTAGGTAATTCAACCATCATGCAGCAGGCGTGGGAACGCGGCCAGCAAATCAAAGTCCATGGCTGGATTTATGGTATCAACGATGGTGTCTTAAGTGATCTTGGCGTCACGGCAACCAGCCGCGAATCGCTGGAAGTCTCATACCAAGCAGCAATGGCAGAGCTTCTACCAAGCAAGGGCTAACGGCCTTGCTCACAAGAATAAAAAAGCGACTGCCTTGCAGTCGCTTTTTTAATACTCTTAAAAACCAAAAACTTAGTCTTCCAGAGGGATAACCTTTCCGATAAATGGCAAGTGGCGATATTTCTGTGCGTAGTCGATACCCACACCAACCACAAACTCGTCAGGGATTTCGAAACCAACCCATTTGACGTCAACGTGCACTTCACGGCGCTCCGGCTTATCCAGCAAGGTACAGATCTCAATCGAGTTTGGCTCACGCAGCGACAGGATCTCACGCACCTTGTTCAAGGTATTACCGGTATCGATAATATCTTCAACCAACAGTACGTCCTTGCCCTTGATGTCATCATCCAGATCTTTAAGGATACGGACATCACGGTTGCTTTCCATGGTATTGCCATAACTTGATGCAGTCATGAAGTCGACTTCATGTGGAAGTTCAATAGCACGAGCCAAATCTGCCATAAATACAAACGAGCCACGTAGCAGGCCCACCATCACAAGATCTTTAGAATCTTTATAATGTTCAGTAATTTGCTTTCCCAGCTCTAATACACGTGCCTGAACGTCCTGCTCAGAAATCATTACTTCAATGGTATGTTTCATCTTTATCTCCATCAGTACGGCTCAATCAGCCGCCTGTCGGCTTGCGGTAAAAACGGAGCCTTATTCTATCACCCCTAAAAAGTAATAGTTATTTTATCGTTCCTGTCAATTATATGATACAGAATGAATAAAACACGATTGAATATAGATGGTTGCTGCTGTAAAGTGACAGCGCGTATAAAACATAATCAAAATAATGACAATTGAGCTAGGAATCATCGACATGGATACGATCGCGAAAAAAACAAGGACTCGTCTATCCCCAGAAAAACGCAAAGAGCAGCTTCTCACCTTTGCCTTGGATGTCTTTGCAAGACGTGGCATCGGCCGTGCGGGGCACGCTGATATCGCCGATATGGCCAACGTTTCAGTTGCCACCGTTTTCAACTATTTCCCAACCCGTGAGGCCTTGGTCGAAGAAGTCTTGACCCAAGTCGAGCAGCGCTTCAAGGTGATGATGGGCGACGGCTTTGCTAGTGGGCAACCACTAGATAAGCAACTCACTGACGTTTGCTTCCACCTAATTGATGAGGTGATAGAGCAGCAAGACTGGATAAAAGTGTGGTTCGAGTGGAGCACTTCGGTCCGTGAGGAGATCTGGCCCCACTTTGTCAGCAGCAACAAGGACCATTTCACCAAAATTACCGAGCTGTTCGAACAAGCCAACCTCTCGGGTGATTTTTCTGCCTGCGATCGTGCATGGCAATTCCAGGGCCTATGCTATGTCCTCTACCTGCAAGCCAATATCAACCCTGAGCGGGAGGAGATGCAGGCTTTAGCGGCGAACCACATCAAAGCGCTACTCAAGAAGTAGGACACTGCTTTGGCACAAACGAAACAAACAAGGCCGGTCATAAGACCGGCCTTGTGCTTTGTACTACCAACGAGACTGGACAGGTTCGGCTAGCTTGCCGCCGCAAACACCACTGGCTCATGCGGCTCTAGGGTGACAGCAACTCTCTCGCCGATCTGCAAGATAAGGTGGGAATTGACAATCAGACTATGGCCTTGGAATTCCACCGTATAGCGACAGATATCGCCCATAAACAGTTGCTCGGAGATCACCCCTGCCCCATCTTCAGATGGCTGAACATTGAGGTTTTGTGGACGCAGCAGCCACTCCGCATCACCATTGCCTGCAGGGGCACGATTAACATTAATCGAGCCAAAAGGTGTCGATAAGGTTTTGTTACCAGCCAATGTCACCGGTAGGTAAGATCCGGTACCGAGGAACTCGGCAACAAAGCGGCTGCTTGGACGGTAGTAAAGCTCCGTTGCGCTACCAAACTGCTCAATCACCCCGTTATTCATTACCGCCATGCGGTCGGCAAAGGCGAACGCCTCTTCGCGGCTGTGAGTAACAAAAATCGCTGTGACTCCCTGTGCCTTGAAAATACGGCGGATCTCTTTGATCAGACCATGACGCACTTGGGTGTCGATATTAGAAAACGGTTCATCCAGCAAGATCAAATCCGGCTCGCAAGCCAATGCACGGGCAATGGCAACACGTTGCTGCTGACCACCGGACAACTGATGCGGATAACGATCATCAAGCCCAGTCAAACGAACGAGCTCCAACATTTGTTGGATCTTAGCCGTCACTTTTTCCTTACCCCAATCACGTAGGCCAAAGGCGATGTTTTCCGCTACCGTTAGGTGCGGGAACAACGCATAGTCCTGGAAAATCATACCGATATTTCGCTTCTCAGGCGGCAGCCAAGTCTTCTCATCAGCAATCGTGCGGCCATTGATGTGGATGACCCCACTCTCCAGCGGTAACAAGCCTGCAATGGCTTTGAGCAAGGTGGTTTTACCGCAACCACTGGCACCTAAAAGGCAGACAATCTCATTGTCTTTTACCGGCAAAGACAAATTTTCCAATACAGCCTGACCATTATATTTACAGGTCAGGTTATTTACAGATAATGCATAAGTCATCAGTGTTTCTGCTCCAAAGAACGGTTGACCATCACCAGTGGGATCAGACCAACAATGACCAATAGGATCGCCGGTAAGGCAGCCAGCTCAAGCTGCTCGTCAGAAGCGAAATTATAAACATAGGTTGCCAGTGTCTCGAAGTTGAACGGTCGCAGTAGCAACGCAGCATTGAGCTCTTTCATCGACTCAATGAACACCAGCAGGCCCGCAATCAGACAACCACGACGGATCAGCGGTAAATGGATCCGGCGCAGCATCGCCATAGAGGCATAGCCCATGGTCTTGGAAGCCATATCGAGCGAAGGCGGGATTTTGGCCAAACTACTTTCAATACTGCCCACGGCGACCGCCGCAAAGCGCACCACGAAGGCGAAGACAATAGCAAACATGGTACCGGAGAAAATCAACCCCGGCCGGCCCAAGCCGTTGGCAATAGTAAAATCATTGAGTAAATGATCAGCGCTGGTCAGTGGGATCATCACACCGATTGCCAGCACCGTCCCCGGTACCGCATAGCCCAAGGAAGAAATTCGTGTCGGTACAACAGTGATACTGCGACCATCCAGGCGGCGGTAAAAATTCACGATCAGCGCCAGGGCAACCGCCAGTACAGAAGCGATAAGCGACACTTTCAAACTATTGAAGCTGTACTGTTGGAATTGGCTGGTCCAGCTATCGCCAAAGTAATGCCAAGCATAATAAGCTAGCTGCATCAGCGGCATCAGGAAGGCAAAGCCAATCAAGCCCCAGCACCAGCTCAATGCAGCCCACTTTTTCCAGCCGGAAAGGGTATAGCGAATATCATCGCCATGCTCAAACTCCTGCTGGAACAGCTTCTGCTTACGGCGACTGAAACGCTCAGCACTGATCAGAACAAAGATCATCAGCAGCATGATAGCCGATATTTTTGCCGCGGCATTAAGGTTGGAATAGCCAAGCCAAGTATCGTAAACCGCCGTGGTAAGGGTATTGACCGCGAAATAGTTGACGGTACCAAAATCGCCCAGTGTTTCCATCGCCACCAGCGATAAACCCACTGCGATTGAAGGACGGGCCAGCGGCAGGGAAATACGACGGAAGCTGTCCCACGGGCTGCACTTGAGCAAGCGAGCCGACTGCAGCAAGCTGGTACTTTGTTCCATGAAGGCCGCGCGGGCCAACAAGTAAATATAAGGATAGAGCACCAACGCCAATACTAGACTAGCACCGCCAAGCGAGCGGATATTCGGGAACCAGTAATCATGGATGGTTTGCCAGCCAAAAATATCACGCAGTAGGATCTGGACGGGACCGGCATAATCAAACCAGTCGGTATAGATATAACCGATAATGTAGCCCGGCATAGCCAAGGGGAGCACTAGCGACCATTGCAGCACCCTTTCACCCGGGAGCCGACACATCGCCATGATCCAAGCTGACGGTAAACCGAAAAGCAGCGCTAATAGCATAGTACCGGCCACCAACCAAAAGGTATTGGAGGCATAGGTCGGCATCACGGTTCCCATCAAGTGGGAGAAGACGTCATCGGTCTCACCGAGGGCGGTGTAAAAAATGGCCAGAATAGGCAAAACCAGCAGCAGGGAAAAGCCCCAACCGCTGGTTCGCCAAAAGAGATATTTTTCTTTCATTGCTTACTACTTAGTACCTTTTGCAATCAAGATGTGGCACCGGAGTTCTCTACCTTCGGTTAGGCCTCCCGAGACAGGGAAATAACCTTGCTACAGGAGGGGAGAAACTACCACAACTTATTGGAAAAAGTACTTAGCCTTTAGCAATAAATGGGGCATGACGCCCCATTTTTTGTAACCAATTACAGATCAAACTTCACTTCATCAAGCAGTTTGATAGCTGTGCTGTGGTACTCGGCAACCTTATCCAGAGAAACATCATCCGCGTTGAAGTCACCCCAAGATGCCACTAGTTCAGAACGCTTAACGCCTTCTTTCACTGGGTATTCATAGTTTACTTCCGCGTACATCTGCTGCGCTTTGTCGCCAGTCAGGAATTCCATCAGTTTCTGAGCATTTTCTTGGTTCGGCGCGTATTTCGCCATTGCCATACCACTTACGTTAACGTGGGTGCCGTTGCTTTCCTGACCTGGGAAGTTAATGTATACCGCTTCAGCCCATGACTTCTGCTTCTCGTCACTGACCATCTTACCAAGGTAGTAGCTGTTACCGATGGCCAGATCACACAGACCTTCTTTCACTGCTTTAACCTGTGCACGGTCGTTACCCTGCGGCTTACGAGCTAGGTTTGCTTTGTAACCTTCTAGCCATTCTTTGGTTTCGGCTTCACCGTAGTGAGCAATCATCGAAGAGACTAGAGAAATGTTGTATGGGTGCTTACCAGAACGAGTACAGATTTTGCCTTTCCACTCAGGATTGGCAAGGTCAGTGTAATCAAAGTCCGCTGGTAGACGACCGACACGGTCACGCGATGAATACACGTTACGGGTACGTAGTGTCAGAGCAAACCATTCGTCTTCGTTATCACGGAACTGTGCTGGTACATTACCATCAATGACTTTGCTATCTACTGCCTGTACAAGCTCTTTATCAGAAAGCTCAACCAAACGGCTGATATCTGTGGTCAAAACCACATCAGCAGGGCTGTACTGGCCTTCTCGCTGCAGCATTTCAGCCAAACCTTCTTTAGCAAACTTCACGTTTACTTTAATACCCGTTTCAGCCGTAAATTCCTTGAACATAGGCTCAACCAAGAATGGCTGGCGGTATGAGTAAACATTCACTTCTTCAGCAGCGATAGCCGCTTGAGGAGCCGCCAAACCCACTAGAATTGCCGATGCCAACAGCTTTTTCATTTTTATCCTTCCCTTAAACGCAAAATGTAATGATAACGGTTATCAATATCGCTCAATTATACTGTAGCCGAAAAGCAAAACAATGCGTAAAAGCAAGAAAAAATAAAAAACGCTGCCAATTAGCAGCGTTTTTTTAAAGTTGTGAACTAAATATATGTTACTTATTTCACACTAACGAACTCTGGATAGGCATCGATACCACAGTCGTGAAGATCCATCCCCGCCAGCTCTTCTTCTTCGGTCACTCGGATACCGACGGTGTACTTCAACACAGCCCATACCGCCAAGCTAGCACCAAATACCCAGCCGAAGATAACCGCAGCACCAAGTAGCTGTGCGCCAAATGTCGCATCTGCATTGCTGAACGGTACAACCATCAGGCCAAGGAAACCACACACACCGTGCACCGAGATAGCACCGACAGGGTCATCGATCTTGACCTTATCCAAGCCGATGATGCTAAACACCACAAGTGCACCAGCAACCACACCGATGATGACTGAAGCCATAGGTGATGGAGATAGCGGATCAGCAGTAATCGCGACCAGACCAGCCAAGGCACCGTTGAGGATCATCGTCAGATCAGCCTTGCCCCATGTTGTCTTACACACAGCTAACGCGGCAATGGCACCTGCTGCAGCGGCAGCGTTGGTGTTCAAGAAGATCTGGCCGACAGCGGTAGCGTTATCAAAGTCAGACACCATCAGCTGTGAACCACCATTGAAGCCGAACCAGCCCAGCCAAAGGATGAAGGTACCCAATGTCGCCAGCGGCATGTTAGAACCCGGGATTGGGTGAATAGCGCCGTTCTTGCCATATTTTCCCTTACGGGCACCCAGTAGTATTACACCGGCCAAAGCAGCTGCTGCACCCGCCATGTGGACGATACCCGAGCCGGCAAAGTCGCTGAAGCCTGCTTCAGACAGGAAGCCGCCGCCCCACGTCCAGTAACCTTCTAGTGGGTAGATGAAGCCAGTCAAAATGACAGAGAAAATGAGAAACGACCACAGCTTCATACGTTCGGCAACCGCGCCAGAAACAACAGACATCGCCGTTGCCACAAACACCACCTGGAAGAAGAAGTCGGATTCCAGTGAGTGATCGGCCCCTTCAGCCTGGGTACCAATCAGGGCACCAATTGAAGGGATCCAGCCACCTTCGCCGTTATCAACATACATAATGTTGTAGCCGACAATCAGATACATGGTACAAGCGATGGCATACAAGCAGAAGTTTTTGGTCAGAATTTCAGTGGTGTTCTTAGAGCGCACCAAACCGGCTTCCAGCATGGCAAAGCCCGCAGCCATCCACATAACCAGTGCACCAGAAATCAAAAAGTAAAAAGTGTCGAGTGCGTAACGCAGCTCACTTACAGTTGTTGCTAGTTCCATAATCTTCGTCCCCTACGCTTAATTCTTATAAAGCTTCTAAATCCGTTTCACCGGTACGAATACGTACTGCATGGTCTAGGTCGTAAACAAAAATCTTGCCGTCACCAATCTTGCCGGTCTGTGCTGCCTTTGAAATGGCATCGATAATGGCCTCTAGGTTTTCTGCCTGAGTCGCAATTTCCAGCTTAACTTTCGGTAGGAAGTCCACTTGGTACTCTGCCCCGCGGTACAGTTCGGTGTGGCCTTTCTGGCGACCGAAACCCTTAACCTCTGAGACGGTCATTCCCTCGACACCAACATCTGCTAGCGCTTCACGTACATCGTCCAACTTGAATGGTTTGATTATTGCGTTGATCAATTTCATTGCCTGCTCCTCGAAAACGGAATTCCTTCTCAATCACAGTTCAATAACAAACAAGCAACGTGCCAACTTTTTTAACCCTTAATTTTCAACACCTTATTGAAAAGTGTGATTTGGATACAAAAAAGGCCGCACCTAAATAGTGCAGCCTTTTCACCGATATGAAGCAATTACCCCCTGTATAGGGCATGTTGGTTCAAAAGCGGGTAACGAACCCGCGCCACGCCGTCAAAACCTGTGCAAAGTCCTCGAACCCGCATACAGCCATAGCCTCTTCGTCATAGAAGTCCATGTTGTCTTCCAGCTCAGTATCATCTTCAGAAAACAAGTAGTTAGCTTGAATTATTGCCTCATTGTCCTGCAACGTCAGGGTCAACTCCTCGCCAATAATACGCCATTCCTGAGTGCTGTTTTTCAGTGCACCAAGCTGGGACATCACGCTGTCCATCTTGTCAAAGTCCTTGCCGACCTCTTCCAGCAACCAGCGCCCGAGAGCTTCATGTCCCATAGAGAAAACCGCATGATAGCTACCGTCCAGGGTATTCTTTTTAAAATCGTAATCCATAGCTATCCTCTGTGTGATGTCAGTGATCTTAAGTGCAATGATGGTAAACTTAACTGAAGCAGGGTGATGAACCCGCCTCTTCGCGCAAGAGCGCACATTTTCAGGATCTGACACAGAAATGCAACTCAATGCGACCATTGCCCGGCAAATCGTCGAACGGACGATGAAAATCATCCACCACTCGGTCAATGTGATGGACGAGTACGGCCGGATCATTGGCTCCGGCGATCCCAGCCGCCTCAACCAGCGCCATGAAGGCGCAGTGCTTGCCATCACCGATAACCGGGTGGTCGAGATCGATCCCGGTACCGCATTGCAACTCAAAGGGGTTAAACCCGGTATAAACCTGCCAATCGTCTTCCGCGACCAAATTATAGGTGTCGTAGGGGTCTCCGGCACGCCGGATCAAGTGCGCAACTATGGCGAACTGGTCAAGATGACCGCCGAGCTTATCGTCGAACAAGAAGCCTTGATGTCGCAGGTGCAGTGGAACAAACGCCACCGCGAAGAATTGGTTCTGCAGCTGATCAAAGATACCGAGCTCAATGACGCCCAGTTGCTCTCCATCGCACAAAAGCTCGATCTGGATCTGGCCCAGCCACGCATTGCCGCCTTGGTGAAAGTGATCCCTGCCGCAGGCGAGTCACTGTCGCTCGAACACCTGCAAAAGATGGTTCACCTGCTTGAATACCCAGAGCGCGACAATCTGGTGGGAATCCACTCGGTATCACTCAACGAGATTGTGGTGCTCAAGCCCATTACCTTAGAAGGCGCCGGCTGGTCTCGGACAATTGAGCAAAAACGGGTCAACAAGCTGATGCGGCGGGTTGCCAAGGAAAGCCACTTTTCTATCCAAATCGCCTTTGGTGACTATTTCCCCGGCCTGCAAGGGTTGTCGCGTTCATTCCAGACCGCCCAGGCGACCCTCAATGCCAGCGGCAACGATGATGATGTCCTTTTCTATCAGGATCACCTGCTTCCTGTACTGCTTAGCGGGCTCAAAGATGACCCGTGGCGCTACGAGCAATTGGTCCAACCGCTCGACGCTCTCAAGGCCAATGACCCCAGAGGCACCTTGCTAAAGACCCTTGAGGTATTTTTTGCTCAGAATTGTGATTTAGCTCAAACGTGCGAAATGCTCCATATTCACCGAAATACCCTGCGCTATCGACTCGATCGTATTGAGCAGGGAACACAGCTAAGTTTCAATAACTTATCTGATAAGACACGGTTATACCTCGCCCTCTCCTGCTAGCCCCAAAAACCATCAAGTTGTGCAAGCGCACAAAAAAGATGATTTGAGGTGATGATTTTTCGTCACCTCGCCTAAAGCCAAATGCAGCCTGCCCAAGTACATTCCACCGCAGTTAGGAATTTTCTTTTTTTCTTTTTTAATTTTGACGTGGAATAGAACATGGTAGAAGTATCAACACTGGGTGCTCTGGCTGCGCTGGTAGTGGCCATTAGCCTTATCCTGAAAAAAGTCCCGCCAGCCTACGGCATGATCATTGGTGCCCTCGTCGGTGGTATTGTCGGTGGCGTTTCGCTGACCGATACCGTTAACCTGATGATCGGCGGTGCCCAGGGCATTGTCACGGCGGTACTGCGTATCTTGGCGGCCGGTGTCCTTGCTGGTGTCTTGATTGAATCCGGCGCTGCAACCTCCATTGCTGAAACCATTGTCAAAAAAGTCGGTGAAACCCGTGCCCTGCTGGCACTGGCTGTCGCCACGATGATCCTGACTGCGGTCGGCGTATTCGTTGACGTTGCCGTGATCACCGTTGCCCCAATTGCATTGGCGATTGCCCGCCGTGCCGATCTGTCGAAAATGGCTATCTTGCTGGCCATGGTCGGTGGTGGTAAAGCCGGTAACATCATGTCGCCAAACCCCAATGCGATTGCCGCAGCCGATGCCTTCAATGTCCCACTAACGTCAGTGATGGCGGCCGGCGTGATCCCTGGCCTGTGCGGTATGGCTTTCGCTTACTTCATTGCCAAAAAACTGGTTAACCGCGGCAGCAAAGTCGCCGAGCACGAAGTCGTCGCAGTTGACCACAGCCGACTACCGAAATTCGGTGCCGCTATTGTCGCTCCGCTTATTGCGATTGCTCTACTGGCGCTGCGCCCTATTGCCGGGATCAATGTTGACCCGCTGATCGCCCTGCCACTGGGTGGCTTGGCCGGTGCCGTTGTCATGGGCCGCTTCCGTGATACCAACCACTTTGCCGTATCCGGCTTGACCCGTATGGCGCCTGTAGCAGTCATGCTTCTGGGTACCGGTACACTGGCTGGCATCATTGCCAACTCCGGCCTGCGCGACGGCTTGATTGAACTGCTGACGGCCTCTGGCCTGCCATCTTACCTACTGGCACCAATCTCAGGCTCGATGATGTCACTGGCGACCGCCTCAACCACTGCGGGCACCGCCGTTGCTGCTAGCGTATTCAGCCACACCATCCTTGAGCTGGGCGTCCCTGCCCTTGCCGGTGCCGCGATGATCCATGCCGGTGCCACAGTGCTTGACCACATGCCACACGGTAGTTTCTTCCATGCAACCGGTGGTGCGGTTCACATGGATATCAAAGAGCGCCTTAAGCTGGTGCCTTACGAGTCAGCAGTCGGTCTGATGATTGCCGTCATCTCGACCCTTATTTTCGGTGTATTCGGTTTCTTCGTTTAAGGATTTATAGCCATGAAAATTATTATTGCCCCAGATTCATATAAAGAAAGTTTGACGGCCATGGAAGTGGCAACGGCTATCGAAGCGGGTTTCCGCCAAGTCCTACCAGAAGCCGAATACCACAAATTGCCAATGGCAGACGGCGGTGAAGGCACCGTCCAGTCTCTGGTGGATGCGACCAATGGTTCAATCATCGAGCAATCCGTTACTGGCCCGCTGGGCGAGCAGGTAGAGGGTTTCTACGGTGTGATGGGCGATGGCCGCACCGCGATCATCGAAATGGCGGCAGCATCCGGCCTGCACCTCGTCGCACCTGAACTACGCAACCCACTGAAAACGACTACCTTCGGTACCGGTGAGCTGATCAAGGCAGCACTGGACAAAGGCGTCGAGCATATCATCGTCGGTATCGGTGGCAGTGCCACCAATGACGGCGGTATCGGCATGGCACAGGCGCTGGGTATCCGCCTGCTAGACGAAAGCGGCGAGGAAGTTGGTTACGGCGGTGCCGAACTGGCCCGTATCGCTACTATCGATAAAACCCACCTCGACCCTCGCCTAGCAACCGTGAAACTGGAAGTTGCTTGTGACGTCGACAACCCGCTATGCGGCCCGAAAGGCGCATCGCATATCTTTGGTCCCCAAAAAGGCGCATCACCGGAGATGGTCGAGCAGCTTGATGCCAACTTGGCCCACTACGCCGATATCATCAAAGCCCAACTGGGCCGTGATGTGAAAGACATGGCCGGTGCCGGTGCTGCTGGTGGCCTTGGCGCCGCCCTGCTTGGCCTATTGGATGCGAGCCTGCGTCCGGGTATCGACATTGTGATGGATGCAGTAAACCTGCTGGATGTGTGTGCCGATGCCGACTTGGTGATCACCGGTGAAGGCCGCATCGACAGCCAAACGGTTCACGGCAAAACCCCAATCGGTGTTGCCCGTACCGCCAAGCGCTTCCATATCCCGGTGATCGGTATTGCAGGCTGTCTGGCCGCCGATTGCGACGCGGTCTACGACCACGGTATCGATGCGGTATTCAGTGTTACGCCACGTGCGATGGATCTTCAAACCGCCATGGATGAAGCGGCATTCAACGTCGAGATGACCGCTCGCAACGTTGCCGCGATGCTGACCGTCGGCAAACGCTAATCCTATCCTTTTAGCTCGCTAAACACCTAGGCCGGTACATTATGTACCGGCCTTTCTTTTGTGCTCGGTTTCGAATATCGAAAAACCATGATGTACGAACTTAGAAATTAACCCCCGTGTCTACTTTACGGGGGTCATATCACTCTAGCCTCTAGCCCGAGTGTTACCTCCTCCACAAAACCACCAAACCAAAACGGTGTTAGCTTCCTCACAGAACCACACATTGATCCGCGTCATTCAGATTATGGTCATCTCCCCCGTAGTCTAATAGGGCAAGCTACTCTTTTTCTCGTGAAGGATCCTGTCATGGACAAACTACTTGCTCTCCTATCCGGCCGAAACGGGTCTCACCGCATCGAAGACCTACTATTGCTGTTGCTCCGGTTGGCCATCGGTGGTGCGATGCTGACCCATGGCGTCGGCAAGATAATGAACTTCAGTGAGCTCGCACCCACCTTTATCGACCCATTCGGCATCGGCTCGACGCCAAGCCTGGTATTAGCGATGCTTGCCGAAGTACTTGGCTCCATTGCCCTGATGCTAGGCGTCCTGACCCGTGTCAGCGCGCTGGTATTGCTGTTTTCTATGGGTACCGCAACCTATGCCGTCGGTATGCTCAAAGGCTGGGCAGGTGCCGAACTGGCTTTCATCTATTCGCTGGTTTATCTCACCCTGATGGTACAAGGCGGCGGCCGCATCGGCCTTGAGCACTTTTGGCTCAGCAAGCGCCGTAAAGCGAAAGCCCAAGCAAAAGCCATATAAACAAAAACGCCTCCAGCTGGAGGCGTTTTTTATCTTTGGCTTGTAACTATCAGTCAGTTAGCCCTTAGGCTGGCTGCTGAATAATGACATCGTCCGCTTTCTTGGTGTACTGATCCATGCGGTGGAAGTTGAGATAGCGATAGGTATCCGCTGCCGTTGCATCAATCTGCTTGGCGTACTCAAGGTACTCTTCCTTGGTTGGGATACGGCCAAGAATCGCCCCGACCGCTGCCAGTTCAGCAGAAGACAGGTAAACATTGGCACCGGTACCCAAACGGTTCGGGAAGTTACGGGTAGAAGTCGACATCACTGTTGCCTTATCAGCAACACGGGCCTGATTACCCATACACAATGAGCAGCCTGGTGTTTCGATACGCACACCCGCACGACCGAAGATACCGTAGTAGCCTTCTTCGGTGAGCTGATCTTTATCCATCTTGGTTGGTGGTGCGACCCACAGGCGGGTATCAAGCTGGCCACCAAACTTCTCAAGCAGTTTACCTGCCGCACGGAAGTGGCCGATGTTGGTCATACACGAACCAATGAACACTTCATCGATCGAGGTACCCTGCACATCAGAAAGTAGACGCGCATCATCCGGATCGTTTGGTGCACACAAGATAGGTTGATTGATATCAGCCAGGTCGATTTCGATAACATGCGCGTACTCGGCATCGTTATCCGCTTCCATCAACTCAGGGTTCGCCAACCACTCTTCCATCGCCGTAATACGGCGCTCGATAGTACGGCGGTCACCATAGCCTTCGGCAATCATCCACTTAAGCATTACGATATTAGAGTTGAGGTACTCAGCAATCGACTCTTGAGATAGCTTCACCGTACAACCAGCAGCACTTCGTTCAGCGGAGGCATCAGAAAGTTCAAATGCCTGCTCAACCGTCAGGTGTTCAACCCCTTCGATTTCCAGCACGCGGCCTGAAAACTCGTTGATCTTACCGGCTTTTTCTACCGTCAGCAGACCTTGCTGGATCGCGTAGTAAGGGATCGCATGAACCAGATCACGCAAGGTGATCCCTTCTTGCATCTCACCCTTGAAGCGAACCAAAATAGATTCTGGCATATCAAGTGGCATCACACCGGTTGCGGCAGCAAATGCGACCAGACCAGAGCCTGCAGGGAACGAAATACCCAGAGGGAAACGGGTATGTGAGTCACCACCGGTACCCACGGTATCAGGCAGTAGCATACGGTTCAGCCATGAGTGAATAACACCATCGCCTGGACGTAGTGACACGCCACCGCGGTTCATGATGAAATCAGGCAAGGTATGGTGGGTGTTCACATCAATCGGCTTAGGGTAGGCCGAAGTGTGACAGAACGACTGCATGGTCAATTCCGCGGAAAAGCCCAGACACGCCAAATCTTTTAGCTCATCACGGGTCATTGGACCGGTAGTATCCTGCGAGCCTACCGTTGTCATTTTCGGCTCACAGTAAGTACCCGGACGGATACCTTCCACACCACAGGCTTTACCGACCATCTTCTGGGCTAAGCTGTAACCTTTACCAGAATCTTCAACCGCCACTGGGCGACGGAATACATCAGAAGATGGTAGGCCCAGTGATTGGCGGGCACGATCAGTCAGGCCACGGCCGATAATCAGAGGTATACGGCCACCGGCACGCACCTCGTCAACCAGCACATCGGTTTTCAGTTCAAAGCTCGACACCACATCATCACTACCATGACGACGTACTTCACCCTTGAACGGGAAGATATCAATCACATCGCCCATATTCAGCGCAGTAACATCCACTTCGATCGGCAGCGCACCGGCATCTTCCATTGTATTGAAGAAGATAGGCGCAATCTTGCCACCAAGGACATAACCGCCGGCACGCTTATTAGGCACATTAGGGATATCATCGCCCATGAACCACAGCACCGAGTTGGTCGCCGACTTACGCGAAGAACCCGTACCGACAACATCGCCAACATAAACTAGCTGGTGGCCTTTCTCTTTTAGCGCATCGATTTGCTTAATTGGGCCAATCGAGCCTGGCTGCTCAGGTTCGATACCTTCACGTTCGCTCTTCAGCATCGCCAAGGCATGAAGTGGGATATCAGGTCGCGACCACGCATCCGGTGCCGGTGAAAGGTCGTCGGTATTGGTTTCGCCGGTTACTTTGAAGACGGTCAGGGTGATTTTTTCAGCCAGTTCAGGCTTGGATAGGAACCACTCGGCATCCGCCCAAGATTGGATCACCTGCTTGGCAAATGCATTACCGGCTTTGGCTTTTTCTTCGACGTCATAGAAGGCATCGAACATCAGGAGAGTATGGGATAGCGCCTTAGCCGCGATGGGGGCCAGGGCATCATCGTCAAGCAGTGCAATCAGTGGTTCAATGTTGTAACCACCTTGCATGGTACCCAATAGCTCGGCAGCTTTTTCCTTGCTGACGATTGGGGACTGCGCTTCGCCTTTGGTCAGTGCCGCAAGGAAACCCGCCTTGACGTAGGCCGCTTCATCAACACCAGGGGGAATACGATTTTCCAGCAGATCTAGCAGAAAGGCTTCCTCACCAGTCGGTGGGGTCTTCAGTAATTCAACCAAAGCGGCAACTTGCTCAGCATCGAGCGGCTTTGGTACAACTCCTTCTGCTGCACGTTCTTCGACGTGTTTACGGTAGGCTTCAAGCACGACATATTCCTCATTTTAGGTTTGGCCGCAATGGCCAAACATCCTTGGAAGTGATTGATCTGCCGTTAGCATCCTTGAAGGTCGTGTTATTCCTTCTGTTACATAGGAAATGTTACTATTTCAGCCAACGGAGACCAAAACCGTTCACCGAGCATACCAGATTTAACGTAATATTAAAATCCGGCCGTTTTTTACAACATTCACAAAATTTGAATAAATGTAAGGAACTGTTATTTCAACCGGATTCTTTTCGCCTTTATTTCAGTTCGTTATATTACAACGCCCCACCAAAGAAGACATAAAACGCATGGTTTGACTGCTCGGTACGGCCGTAGGCCAAGATAAGCGGCCCTACCGGTGTGGTGATCCCGGTGTACAGACTGCCTGCTGTGTAAAGTGGAACATCCTTATAACTCAGGTCAGAGTCGTTATAAACGCCACCGTATTCCACAGAGCCGCCAAAAAAGACTGAAGATTTGAACAAGCCAAAATCCTGCTCCATCAGGTTATAACGATAAATGGCAGCGGTGAATATTTTGTTATTGCCCGATAAACTGTTTTTCGGGATCCCGGACAAATTGAGGAAACCACCCAGCTCTTTGGGGTCAAGCTGTAAGTCAAAGTCCGATCGTACCCGCCCGTATTCGACTTTGCCCATAAAGGTATGGTCGCCATAGGTCTGCGCCCCTTTCCAGTTCATGTCAAAGTGAACCGAGAAGTCATTCAGCTCGCCTGGAATCCCTTCGATGCTGGAGATGTCATCCGACGCCGCAACTTCCACTTCGAACAAGTTACCTTGGTAAGGCAACATAAAGTCATCTAAGGTATCAAGGCTATAGCGGAAATAGCCGACGTGGCTTTTGCGTTTCTCAACCCCGATGTTTAGAGCACCTAAAAACTCCCGCTCACCACTGATATATCGCATTCCCATCCTGAACTCTTGCCACAGTTCAGGCTGCCAACCAAATGAAGCATCAAAAGTCGTGTCGTTGTATGTCGCAGGCACAAAAAAATCGATGTCTTCCAGCGCCGGTTCGTCCTCAAACAGAGGAACATTCTTATCAGCACTTTCGTATTCGGCAGTAATCAGCGAGAACCAGTCCTGATTTTTGACAAATGGCAGGTATAGTCCCGTTGCAATACGTTTGTCCGATCCATATTCTAGCTCGGTCCGCCACTCAGCCCCGGCCCGGCTGAGCCCGGTGACATTGAATGCCATTCCGAAGGAGTAATCAGTACTGTTTTCAAAATCATCTTCGAGGGCGAAGCGGAAATCGATGAAGTTCGGTCCCCAACTTTTCTCTCTAACATCGAGCAGGATGACATTCTCATCATCAACTTGTTCAATACGATAATTTATTCGCTCAAAGCGATCCAAGGCGTACAGGCTGCGCACGCTCTCATTCAGCTCTTCCGAGCTAATAACCTTGCCAGCTTCCAACTCCAAGCGATCAAGCAGTACATCATCGGCATAACTACTATTATTTTCCAGCCGGATCTCATCCACCACCAGCTCATCCAACGGCACCAGCTGGCGACGACGTTTCTGCTTGTTATCGATATAGTTCTGGAACCAAGTACTGCGACCCAGGTGGGCAAGCTCATCAGCCATCGCCATCACCTCAACATAACCGCTTTCAAAGGCCAGCGGCATCCGGGCAAAGTCAGCCGTTTTAATACCACGGATGTTAGGGCGGACAATAAAGTCTTTATCTGACAGCAAAGCAATCTGCCGGTCGGCGTTATCACGCACCATAAAATCAGTAAGCTGATCCATGACGGCAAAATAGTTATTCAGCTCATCGCGGTTTTTGAATTCGTTGCTGATATCAACAGCAATAATAATATCCGCCCCCATATTGCGAACCACTTCAATCGGCAGGTTATCGGTGATCCCACCATCGACCAGCAGTTTGTCATTGAGCTCTTTCGGCGGCAGCAAGCCCGGAATAGACATACTGGCCTGCATCACCTCGGCCAAGTCGCCTTTATCAAGGACCACGGGCTGAAGATTTTCGATATCGGTGGCGACCGCGCGGTATGGGATCACCAGTTGGTCAAAACTGTCAAATACCGGCAAGTTACCCGAGCTCGAGCGTAAGATCTCGCCCATGGTCTGCCCCTGGACAATCCCCCTCGGCGCTTTTAGCTCCCAAAGCCCAAAGCCCAGCTCGCTGTTAACTTGGAATCTGTCTTCCTGTTGCTTCTCGCGGACCCGACGCTCACCGCGCTTCACCCGGTCCTGATAGCCTCGCTCCCAGTCAACACTGGTCAGCAGCGCCTCAATCTCATCAGCACTCATACCTGTCGCATACAGGCCTCCGACATAGGCCCCCATACTGGTTCCCGCAATGTAATCGACAGGGATCTGAAGATCCTCCAGCGCCTTGAGCACCCCGATATGGGCTGCACCCTTGGCACCACCGCCGCCCAGCACGACACCGATTTTCGGCCGTCCCTCGGCAAACGCCGTAGAAGAAAAAGATACACTGAACAAGCACAAAAATGTGATACTTAGCACTAAAGTTCTGCAACAATACTGCAGATAACAAAACACACTGTGAGTTGCCGCAAATGGCTGTTCTTGGGTCATGGGCTACTTATTCCGTGAACGCTCGCTACGTTCACATCTTCAAACAAAACTATAAAGACTATGAAGTTCAACCAATTCACAATCAAACAAAAGCTGATCCTAGCAATGGTTCTCGCGGTTCTCGCCTCAACCTTACTGGTTGGTATCATCAGCCAGAAGCAGTCAAGGCAGGTGGTCGAAAACCGGCTGATGCAGTCGGAGCTCCCGGCTACCCTAATGCAAATCCGTAATAATATCGACAAAGAAGTCTCACTGATGCTGGCTGCTGCCGAACAATTGGCGACCAGCCGTTTTGTTACCGACCTCTATCATGATGGCAGAACACAAGCTGATGAAACCAAAATAATTCAGCGACTGAATGATATCAAAAACCAGTACCAATTGTTCGATGCCTCTATTGCTGATCGTACCAGTGGCGATTACTGGAACCAGAACGGTTTCCTCCGTCGTCTGACTCCTCAGAAAGATAACTGGTTTTACGACTTTACCCAATCCGGCCAAGCCCGCTCGCTCAGTGTGTTTCGCGAAAGTAACGGCGACGTAAAACTGTTCGTCAACTACCAGCAGTTGCACGGCAAAGGTATGGCCGGCCTGTCGAAGTCCCTTGCCGAGATGGTACGCTTTATCAACCAGTTCCAATTGGAGCAAACCGGCTTT
Source organism: Photobacterium satsumensis (assembly GCF_050336935.1). Taxonomy (NCBI): domain Bacteria; kingdom Pseudomonadati; phylum Pseudomonadota; class Gammaproteobacteria; order Vibrionales; family Vibrionaceae; genus Photobacterium; species Photobacterium satsumensis. The sequence goes on along the minus strand of NZ_JAKJSK010000014.1, from coordinate 120,150 downwards.
GTGTACCTTGCCGATAGCAATGGTGTAGTCCAGATCCATCGTGACCGTAGTGTGATGGGCAATAAAAAGCTGGCCAATCTCTATGGCGCCCAAGCAGCATCTACCCTAATGGCAAAAGATGATTTCAATATCGTCCAGCAAACCATCAACGGCCAGGATGTTTTGGTCGCCACCAGCTACATCCCGTCAATGAACTGGTATGTGGTTGCCCAGCTACCGCTTGGGGAGGCCTTTGCCGAGCTCAACCAAGCTCGACAAGAAATCATGTTGTGGACAGCCGGTATTGCCGGTGTATTTGTCATGCTAGCCATCTGGCTCGGCACCAACATCACCCAACCCATTTCTCGTCTCGCTGCTATGTTCAAAGATCTGGGTGAAGGCGAAGGCGATCTTCGCCACCGAATTGAAGTCACTGGCAATGATGAAATTGCCCAGCTCTCTGCTGGCTTCAATAGCTTTATCGGCAAGATCCATTACTCGGTCAAGGAAGTCGCCGAGACCGGTAATAGCCTGCGTGAAGCAGCAGAGTCGGTCGCCCACCAAGCCGAGATCACCTTGGACACCAGCCACAGCCAACGTGACCGTACCCTGCAGGTGGTAACAGCCATTAATGAAATGGGTGCCACCGTCAATGAAATCGCCAACAATGCGGCGCAGGCTGCCGATGCCGCGCACAACGCCGAGAACGAGACCCAGAGTGGACAGCAGGTGGTCACCCAAGCGCGCGATACCATCAACCAGTTGTCCAATGATGTCACTCAGGTCAGCGAGGTCATTGAATCACTGGCCAGTAACACCCAGGCGATCGGCAGTATCCTGGACGTGATCCGCGGTATTTCAGAGCAAACCAATTTGCTGGCGCTAAACGCAGCGATCGAAGCCGCCCGTGCCGGTGAGCAAGGTCGCGGTTTTGCCGTTGTCGCCGATGAAGTACGCAGCCTCGCCAGCCGAACCGCTGACTCCACGGATGAAATTCAGACGATGATCAACCGCCTGCAGGAAGAGGCCAGCAATGCGGTCAATGCCATGGTACAAAGCCGCCAGCTGACATCAGATGGTGTCTCGGCCGCGGACGAAGCTTCGGGGGCTCTACTGTCGATTTCTGATCGTATCACCCTGATTTCCGATATGAATACCCAAGTTGCCACAGCCACCGAAGAGCAATCAACCGTGGTCAGCGATATCAACTGCAATATCGAAGATATCAACGAAACCACCCAGCGCACCGCTGATACCGCTTCGCAGCTGGCCCAATCTAGCCAGGAGCTACGTGATCTGTCCAAGCGTCTGGATGACATGGTCGGCACCTTCAGATTGTAATTAAGGTTAGCTCTGTAAGTAACCGCATCAATTAGCATTTACTTATCTTAGGGGGAGCAACGTGCTCTCCCTTTTTTGCACTCCCCCTTTTCCCCTCAACGCTCATCCCTTCGACATATTGCTTCGCAAGATACAAAATACCGCCAATAGTCATTTTAAAAATTTGCAAAAGTGAACGTCTCCAGATTAGCCACCAGGCATACAACCCAAACAAAAACAAAAGCTTAAATTAGTGGCATCAATTTTGACTGATAACAACCAGCCAAAGGGGGATTTTTGTAATGGATAGAAAAATTTTACTGTCAGTCGTGCCTTTTTTGTTGTGGAACCACAACGCCAGCAGTGCAGCCTTCGATACCTGCCCATATACCGCGTTTTTGATGCAAGACAAACAAACCAACGTATACGGTGTCAACCTGCTGACCGGCGCCTACCAGACCCTGCAAACGGATATTGGCCAAACAGGAAACCTCAATGCCGCTGGCTACAATGAAACCGACAACTTTATTTATGCTTTTAACACCACCAGAAAAAAGGTGGTCAAGGTAGGCAATGACTTCAAGGCAACCGACCTGTCCGTCACTGGCCTGCCCGACTCGCCCTTCTATGTCGGTGATGTCGCTAACAACACCTATTACCTCTACCGCTCGGGGCTATACAAGATCCCACTTGACGAAAATGCCCCTGATTTTCTCGTGGCAAATAAGCTCGAAGGCAGCGATAACAGCATGAAGCTGACTGATTTCGCCTTCCACCCTGCAGATGGCAACATCTATGCCGTTGATAACAAACAGGGCCACCTGTACCGCATCAACCCCACCGATGGCAGCAAGGTGATCTTAGGCAACGCGGGCGTTACCGGAACATTTGGTGCCGCCTATTTCGAAGCCAGCGGTAAATTTTATTTCAGCCGTAACCAGGACGGCATCATTTTCACCATTGATATTTCTGATCCTGACAATATCGATACAACGGCTGTTCAGTTTGCCGCGGGGCCAAAGTCTGGCCTCAACGACGGGGTACGCTGTGCCTCTGCCCCGGTAGAAATTGACTCCATTGACTTAGGCGATGCCCCCGACAGCTACCAGACCTCGGTCGACAATAACGGTGCCCGCCACGATCTCAACAACAATTCTCTCTTCCTCGGCGGTGTTGCGCCTGACAGCGAAGCGGTCGTTGGTACCAGCGATGATGAAACGGGCACCGATGATGAGGACGGAGTTATCATCACCCCGCTGCAAAGTGGTGAACAGGCACTGATATCAGTCACGGCCAATAAGGCCGGCGGATTCCTCAATGCCTGGATTGACTGGAACCAAGATGGCGATTTTGCCGACAGTGACGAGCAAATCAGTACCGGCCAGCCGCTGGCGGCAGGTATGAATTCGCTGTTGATCAATGTCCCCAACTCTGTCACTGCAGGTGACACTTGGGCCAGGTTCCGCTTGAGTAGTGCCGAAACCCTCCCCGCTTTCGGCGGCGCACCTGACGGTGAAGTAGAAGACTACGCCGTCACACTGGAAAGTGCCCAGTTGAGCACCGCTAGCTATGGGCCTTTTACCGCCGCCTTTGAAGACAGCTGGCCACGAGAAGGCGATTACGATCTCAATGACGTCGTCATGCGCTATCAGATAGAAATAAAAACCGATCAGACTAACGACACCCGATTGGTAAAAATCTCCGGCGATCTGCAAGCGTTGGGCGCAGACTACCGCAATGGCTTTGGGATCCACCTACCGTCACTCAGCCGCAGTGCGGTCAATGAGAATGAAATCATCTTTGTCCGCAACGGAAGTATCGATACCGATTCTCCACTCGAAGCCGGCCAAGGCAATGTCGTACTCATTATCTCGGACGATCTCACTGCAGATACCCAGTCAAGCTGCCGTTTCCACCGAACCAGGGAGAACTGCCAGGAATCCGAGAAGTTCAGCTTCTCTATCACCCTACCGCTCGTTGATGGTATCCAGTCTTCGAGTTTACCTGCCGCACCCTTCGACCCGTTCATCTTTGCCGTCGACGGTTTTCATCATGGCGAAGGGACATCCGTTGGACGTGGGCTGGAAATCCACCTTGATGACTTTGAGCCAACCCAGCTTGGCAATGCCAGCCTAGAGTTAATGGGCAACTATGATGACCGTAGTGACAGTGGCCTCGGCAGCCTATACCGCACTGGTAATGGCCTGCCTTGGGGATTCATCCTCACCGAAAGCTGGACCCACCCACTGGAGCAAGTCGATATGCTGCAGGCCTACCCACGCTTCTTTGATTACTGCACAAAAGGCGATCATGTCGACTGGTTTACCCAAGGCAAGCGCGTCAGCCAGCATCTTTATGGCCTCGAATAACCGCATAGCATCGAACTGAAATGATTTGAAATAAAGAGAGGAATTAATGATGAAACAGTACAAGCGATTACTATGCGGCTGGATATTGGCGTTGGGGCTCACCGCTTGCGGTGGTGGGGGCGGAGATAGTGCTTCATCAGGCAGTTCACCTTCCGATGACGGTGGCAATAGCGAGGAAGAATCAGTCACCATGGCAACCATCAAAGTCGCGCCGGATTATGATTTCACCACCAGCAAACAGCTGGAAGTGGATGTCGACCTTAGCTCACTCACCGACAAACGCGCCTATATCGGCTTCTACCAGCAATGGAACGGCGATGACAATTCCCCCATCCCTAATCCTGATACGCAACTGCTATTGTTTATTACCGATGACGGCCAGCTGAACCAGACCCTGACTCTCGGCAAACAGCAGCAATCACTGATGATGTTGGTGATGTTTACCGATACCAGCATTCCCCCTATTGCCAAGGTGTTTGCGCTCGGTGATGGTAAAGAGCTGCAGTATCCGTAAAAGCGGCGATGGGCCATAGAACCACTCTTTACCCGCCAGCCTGTAGCCACGAGCCTCTGGCCCTATCAGAAACTAAAAAAGCGCCCTAAGGCGCTTTTTTCATAGTCGTTAGCAAAGTAGTAATTACTTACGCTTAACCGCTTTGGCATTTGGAAGGTCTGTAATTGAACCTTCGAATACTTCTGCAGCCAGACCAACAGATTCGTGTAGTGTTGGGTGAGCGTGGATAGTCAATGCAATATCTTCTGCATCACAACCCATCTCGATCGCTAGACCGATTTCGCCCAGTAGCTCACCACCGTTAGTACCTACGATAGCACCACCGATCACACGGTGCGTGTCTTTGTCGAAGATCATCTTCGTCATACCGTCAGCACAGTCAGAGGCGATTGCACGACCTGAAGCAGCCCAAGGGAAAGTCGCAACTTCGTAGTTGATACCTTCTGCTTTCGCTTCTTTCTCAGTCTTACCAACCCATGCAACTTCTGGCTCAGTGTACGCAATTGAAGGAATAACTTTAGGGTCGAAGTAGTGCTTCTTACCAGAAATAACTTCAGCCGCTACGTGGCCTTCATGCACACCTTTGTGAGCAAGCATTGGTTGGCCAACGATGTCACCGATAGCGTGGATGTGAGCAACGTTAGTACGCATCTGCTTATCAACGTTGATGAAACCGCGCTCATCAACTTCGATGCCCGCTTTCTCTGCGTCGATCAGCTTACCGTTTGGTACACGGCCGATAGCAACAAGAACAGCGTCGTAACGTACGGCTTCAGAAGGTGCTTTCTTGCCTTCCATTGACACGTAGATACCGTCTTCTTTCGCTTCAACTGCCGTGACTTTCGTCTCAAGCATCAGGTTGAATTTCTTCTTGATGCGTTTTGTGAAGACTTTGATGATGTCTTTGTCAGCCGCAGGAATAACCTGGTCAAACATTTCAACCACGTCAACCTGAGAACCCAGTGCGTGGTAAACCGTACCCATTTCTAGGCCGATGATACCGCCACCCATGACAAGTAGCTTCTCTGGTACTTCTTTCAGCTCAAGTGCGTCAGTTGAGTCCCAGATGCGTGGGTCTTCGTGCGGGATAAACGGTAGCTCGATAGGACGAGAACCTGCCGCAACGATAGCGTTGTCGAAGTTAACAGTTGTTGGACCGTCTTCGCCTTCAACAACGATAGTGTTAGGGCCAGTAAATTTACCGTAGCCGTTAACAACGTTAACTTTACGCATCTTAGCCATGCCGCCAAGACCGCCAGTAAGCTGGGTAATTACTTTTTCTTTCCAAACACGGATCTTGTTGATATCGGTTTGAGGTTCACCGAATACAACACCGTGCTCAGCCATTGCTTTAGCTTCTTCGATCACTTTAGCAACGTGAAGCAGCGCTTTAGATGGGATACAACCCACGTTCAGACATACACCACCAAGTGTGCTGTATTTTTCGATTAGAACCGTATCCAGACCTAAGTCGGCGCAACGGAACGCCGCAGAGTAACCAGCAGGGCCTGAACCCAACACCACTACCTGGGCTTTAATTTCTTTACTCATCATGACCTCGTTGTAAGTCTTTTATCCCTAACAGGCTAAGTATTCGTGTTCTACTTCTTGTTTCAGCTAGCTAACGATTTTACAGAGGTGTTAACAAACTGAAAAGAAAATTACCATAGCCTGTGAGCTACACAACACTTCCATGCCCGCTTTTACGGGCATGGAGGTTGGGTTAGGAAACCTTAAAGTACCAGACGGCGAATGTCAGACAGACACGCGTTCAGGTATGTAATGAAGCGAGCACCTTCCGCGCCATCGATCACACGGTGGTCGTATGATAGAGACAGTGGAAGCTGTAGGCGTGGTTCGAACTCTTTGCCGTTCCACACAGGCTTCATTTCAGACTTAGATACACCCAGGATACCCACTTCTGGTGCGTTCACGATTGGCGTGAACGCAGTACCGCCGATACCGCCAAGGCTTGAGATAGTGAAACAGCCACCCTGCATATCAGAAGCCGTCAGCTTACCTGCACGTGCTTTCTTAGAAATGGCTTTCAGCTCATCAGATAGCTCGTAGATACCTTTCTTGTTCACGTCTTTGAAGACTGGAACAACAAGGCCGTTTGGCGTATCGACTGCGATACCAACGTTCACGTACTTCTTCAGAATTAGGCTTTCACCGTCTTCAGATAGAGAAGAGTTGAACGCAGGGAAAGCTTCAAGTGCTTTCGCTACCGCTTTCATGATGAACACAAGTGGCGTGATCTTCATGCCAGTGTCTTTCTTCGCTTCAATCGCGTTCTGCTCTTTACGGAATGCTTCCAGAGCTGTGATATCGGCGTTGTCCCACTGTGTAACGTGAGGGATCATTACCCAGTTACGGTGTAGGTTGGCACCAGAGATCTTCTTGATGCGAGAAAGCTTCTGAACTTCGGTCTCACCGAACTTGCTGAAGTCAACTTTCGGCCATGGTAGTAGGCCAAGCGCAGAACCGTCGCCGCTGCCAGATGCTGCTGCACCAGACTCAAGACGCTTAAGTGCATCTTTAACGAAGGTCTGAACGTCTTCTTTCAAGATACGGTTCTTACGACCAGTACCTTTAACCTTAGATAGGTTAACGCCGAATTCACGAGCTAGGCGGCGAACAACTGGAGACGCGTGTGCGTACTCGTTGTTTTCCTGGAAATCACCCGTTGAAGCTGGAGCTGCCGCCGCTGCTGGAGCAGGAGCCGCTGCAGGTGCTGGAGCTGCTGCCGCTGGTGCAGGAGCCGCTGCAGGTGCTGCACCCGTTACTTCGAATACCATGATTAGTGAGCCAGTTGACACTTTGTCGCCAGCTGCAATCTTGATTTCTTTAACCGTACCCGCGAATGGTGCAGGAACTTCCATAGAAGCCTTGTCACCTTCAACAGTGATCAGAGATTGCTCTTCTTCCACTGTATCGCCAACAGCAACCATGATTTCAGTAACTTCTACTTCATCACCGCCGATGTCTGGAACGTTTACTTCTTTTGCTGCTGCCGCCGCAGGAGCCGCCGCTGGCGCTTCTACTGCTGCTGGAGCTGCTGCCGCAGGTGCTGAACCTGCAGTTTCGAAGATCATGATTAGAGAGCCAGTCGATACTTTATCGCCTGCTGCTACTTTGATCTCTTTTAGCGTACCGGCAAATGGTGCTGGTACTTCCATTGATGCCTTGTCGCCTTCAACAGTAAGAAGAGACTGCTCTTCTTCGATGCTGTCGCCAACTGCAACCATGATTTCAGTTACTTCAACTTCGTCGCCACCGATATCCGGTACGTGAACTTCTTTCAGTTCAGCCGCTGCTGCTGGAGCTGGAGCAGCAGGTGCTGCTTCAGCCGCAGGAGCAGGTGCTGCAGCTGCAGCACCCTCGGCTTCGAAAATCATGATTAGAGAACCGGTAGAAACAGTGTCGCCTTCAGCAACTTTGATTTCTTTAACGATACCCGCCTGAGAAGCTGGAACTTCCATAGAAGCCTTGTCGCCTTCTACAGTGATCAGTGACTGCTCTTCTTCAACCTTGTCGCCAACGCTGACAAGAATCTCAGTTACTTCAACCTCATCCGCACCGATGTCAGGTACATTAATTTCGATTGCCATGTTTAATTTGCCTCTTACGCGTATAGCGGGTTGATCTTGTCTGCGTCGATGTCGAACTTAGCAATTGCTTGTGCAACTACTGATTTCTCAACATCACCACGCTTAGCCAGTTCAGTCAGTGCAGCAACAACTACGTAGCCAGCATTAACTTCGAAGTGGCGGCGTAGGTTCGCACGGCTGTCAGAGCGGCCGAAACCGTCAGTACCAAGTACTTTGAAAGACTCAGAAGGCATGTACGCACGAACTTGTTCTGCGTAGTTCTTCATGTAGTCAGTCGCAGCGATAGCTGGCTCAGTACCCATCACTTCAGTGATGTAAGGTACTTTAGCTTCCGCTTCTGGGTGAAGCATGTTGAAGCGCTCAGCGTCCTGACCGTCACGTGTTAGTTCGTTGAACGAAGTCACAGAGTAAACATCAGATGCAACACCGTAGTCATCGCTCAGGATCTGTGCAGCTTTGCGTACTTCGTTCATGATAGTACCAGAGCTCATCAGCTGAACTTTCTTATCGCCCGCGTAAGATTCTAGCTTGTAGATACCCTTACGGATGCCTTCTTCAGCGCCTTCCGGCATTGCTGGCATGGCGTAGTTTTCGTTCATTACCGTTAGGTAGTAGAACACGTTCTCTTGGTTCTCGCCGTACATGCGACGGATACCGTCTTGCATGATTACCGCTAGCTCGTAAGCGAACGTTGGATCGTAAGAGATACAGTTCGGGATAGTGTTCGCTTGGATGTGCGAGTGGCCATCTTCGTGCTGTAGACCTTCACCGTTCAGTGTTGTACGACCAGCTGTAGCACCTAGTAGGAAGCCACGAGCTTGTTGGTCACCTGCTAGCCATGCCATGTCGCCAATACGTTGGAAACCGAACATTGAGTAGTAGATGTAGAACGGGATCATTGGCAGGTCGTTGGTGCTGTATGACGTTGCAGCAGCAACCCAAGAAGCCATTGAACCTAGTTCGTTGATACCTTCCTGAAGAACCTGACCAGAAGTCGCTTCTTTGTAGTAAGAAACGATGCCTTTATCTTCAGGTGTGTATTCTTGACCGTGTGGGTTGTAGATACCTACCTGGCGGAATAGACCTTCCATACCGAAAGTACGCGCTTCGTCACAGATGATAGGCACGATGTTCTTACCGATGCTCTTATCTTTCAGAAGGATGTTTAGCGTACGTACGTAAGCCATTGTGGTAGAGATATCACGCTTCTGCTCTACAAGTAGAGAAGAGAATGCGTCTAGCTCAGGCACTTTGAACTCTTGAGTGAACTTCGGCAGACGCTTAGGCGTGTAACCGTGCAGCGCGTTACGACGAGCGTGCATGTATTCGTACTCAGGCGTACCTTCTTCCAGTTTCAGGTAAGGAAGCTCTTTGATCTTCTCGTCTGAAAGGATGTCTTGAAGGCCCAGGCGATCACGTAGGTGCTGAACATGGGTCATGTCCATTTTCTTCACACCGTGAGCGATGTTCTTACCTTCAGCTGCTTCACCCATGCCGTAACCTTTAACAGTCTTAGCTAGGATCACAGTTGGCTTGCCGCCTGTTTCTTTAGCATTGTTGAATGCCGCGAACAGTTTAGATGAATCATGACCACCACGCTTAAGTGCGAAGATTTCGTCATCAGTCATGTCTGCAACAAGTGCTGCTGTTTCTGGGTACTTACCAAAGAAGTGCTCACGTACGTAGGCGCCATCTTTAGACTTGAATGTCTGGTAGTCACCGTCGATAGTTTCATTCATTAGCTGAAGAAGCTTACCGGAAGTGTCTTTAGCTAGCAGCGAATCCCAGTTGCTACCCCAGATAACTTTAACAACATTCCAACCTGCGCCTTTAAATAGGCCTTCAAGTTCTTGAATGATGCTGCCGTTACCCATAACAGGGCCGTCTAGGCGCTGTAGGTTACAGTTGATTAGGAAACATAGGTTGTCTAGCTTCTCACGCGCAGCGAAAGAAATAGCACCGCGAGATTCTGGCTCATCCATCTCACCATCGCCAAGGAACGCGTAAACGCGTTGCGCTGAAGTCTCTTTCAGGCCACGGCCTTCAAGGTACTTAAGGAAGCGCGCTTGGTAGATAGCAGAGATTGGACCCAGACCCATAGATACCGTCGGGAACTGCCAGAATTCAGGCATTAGTTTAGGGTGCGGGTATGAAGGGATACCTTTACCGTCTACTTCTTGGCGGAAGTTGTCTAGCTGCTCTTCAGTCAGGCGGCCTTCAACAAATGCGCGAGAATAGATACCTGGAGAGATGTGACCTTGGTAGTAAACCAAATCGCCGCCATCAACATCGTTTGGTGCACGGAAGAAGTGGTTAAAACATACTTCGTAGAATGCAGATGCAGACTGGTAAGAAGCCATGTGGCCACCTAGGTCCAAATCTTTCTTAGAAGCACGCAGTACGATCATGATTGCGTTCCAACGGATAATGGAACGAATACGGCGCTCAAGCGTTGTATCACCTGGGTATGCAGGCTCTTGTGCTGCTGGGATCGTATTGATGTAGTTGGTCGTCATGCCAGTTGGCATATCTACGCCATCAAGACGAGCCTTGTCCAGTACTTGCTCAAGTAGGAACTGGGCGCGTTCTACACCTTCTTCACGAACCACTGACTCTAGGGCTGCTAGCCACTCTTGAGTTTCCAGTGCATCCACGTCATTTTTCATGACTTCAGACATGCGATCTATCCTTTCGTTGATAATCTACAAAACTAACAATGTCGCGACTGTTTACTAGCGCCCTCGGCTTATATGAGAGGTGCTAATCCAGCCCGTCCTTGCGTTGTTGAATGCGTCGAAGAGAGCGTTCTCGTCTACTGTCTTCACGCGATAAATCCAACAAGGTTTCCTCTATATAAGCCAAATGTGCATGCGATGCTTCGCGGGCCTGTTCGGGCTCACCCGAAACAATCGCCTGGACAATGTTGGCTCGATGATTGCGCACCTTTTCCACCACATCGGGGCGACGGTTCAGGAGCTCAAAGTTTTGTAATACGTTTTGCTCCAGCAAAGGGGCAAGGCTACGGATGATATGGAGCAATACCACGTTGTGTGCGGACTCGGTCACCGCTATCAGGTATTGCATCACAGCGGCGGCTTCGGCCGGCATATCACCTTGCTGCTGGGCTTCCTGTATCCGCGTATGGCAGTCACGGATACGGGTAAAATCTTCAGAATTGCCGCGCAGGGCAGCATAGTAAGCAGCCAGACCCTCAAGGGCGTGGCGCGACTCCAACAAGTCTAGCTGGGTCTCTGGGTGGGCGGAGAGAAGTTCCAACAGTGGCTCGGAAAAGCTCTGCCATAGCTTTTCGGTCACAAAGGTTCCGCCACCCTGGCGGCGCGTGAGCAGTTTTTTTGCCTCTAGGCGCTGGATAGCTTCACGGACAGATGGGCGAGAAACATCGAATTGCTTGGCCAGCTCTCGTTCAGGCGGCAGCTGCTGACCCGGGGATAGGATTCCCTCTAGGATCAGGTGCTCCAGTTCCTGCTCGATAGCATCGGAGAGCTTGGGTTGGCGAATTCGTTTATAAGTCATTAGTTATTTATTCTTGGTTGCACTTATTGCGTTTCAAGGGTGTCCGGAATGCGGATAATTGGTATTACCAATTTAACTATAGATGGAAATTTTACAGAAATAATTGAGGATGTCTACCGACAACTTGACTGAAATCATAGAACGAGGGGTGATTTAACAAAAATTTCAAATTATGAAAACTTGTTAAAACATGACAAACACTAGTCATCAACAGGGGTTAGGGCAAGTCTTGGCGAAAAAACAAACAATGGTCAGACCAATTGTTTGTTACACTTTCCCGCCAATTTCTTCATCAGCAACGGTGCTAACCGGCGATTATTTGAGCAAAATTGAAGATTTATAAGCAAGCCAATCAAATGCCAACCCTGGGTCGGTTTTTCGCCCGGGGGCAATAAACTCGTGGCCGGTGATCCGGCTGGCGTCCATGCGGGGATAGTTATCAAGCAGCACCAGGGTCAGTGCCGCGAGGGTGTCATACTGGGCCTGGGTATATGGCAGGGTGTCCGTTCCTTCCAGTTCAATTCCGATTGAGTAGTCATTGCACTTGTCACGGCCTGCAAATGTAGACACACCCGCATGCCAAGCCCGACTATCAAACGGAACGAACTGGATAATATCGCCATTTCGCATAATTAGACAGTGGGCAGATACCCGAAATCCGGAAATTAACTCGAAATAGGGATGCTCGTCAGGTTTTAGGGTACCGGTAAACAGCTGTTCGATGTACGGGCCGCCAAACTGGCCCGGTGGCAAGCTGATATTATGTACAACAAGCAGCGAAATATCGTCACCATCCGGCCTGGCATCGTGAAACGGTGAAGGGACATGCTTGACCCCTTCCAGCCAATGGTCTTGGTTTATAACTAACATTGTTTAGTCCTGGGGATGTGTTAGATCCTAGCTTCTAGATCCTGGCTCCTGGAGTGGTCCTTGGTCCTTGGTCCTTGGTCCTTGGTCCTTGGTCCTTGGTCCTGCTGAAGCATTTACTGATAGCGATAACACGTCAAGCTCTTCGCTCTTATTTTTTGCTCTTCCTGCTTTTCCTAGGAACTGCTCCTCCTAGGGCCTCGAACCATCTTTCCCATAAACAAGACACTCTCACCTAGGATCTCCGTCCGCATCGCGGTATGATCAGCACCAGTTAACCCGGGAGCGCCTCCCGCCCCGATTCAGCAGCCAAACCTTGCTACGGATTTGTCATGACTCAAATGGAAAAGAAGCACGACAGCGAATCGCGCTTGAATTACCTCAAACAGCAGCTTCCCCTCGAAATTACCCGTGCCGTTGCCGACACCCTGCGTGAAGATCTCGGCGGCGAGATTGATGCCGGCCGCGATATCACCGCCAGCCTGATCCCGGCGGACGCCCAAGGCATCGCCACCATCATTACCCGTGAGCACGGTGTTTTCTGTGGCCAGCTATGGGCCGAGGAAGTGTTCCGCCAGTTGGGTAGCGAAGTGAGCATTAAATGGCATGTTGAAGACGGCGACAACGTCGAGCCGAACCAGACCCTATGCACCCTGCGCGGCCCGTCTCGTATCCTGTTAACGGGTGAGCGCAATGCGATGAACTTCATCCAGACCCTGTCTGGTTGTGCCACCACGGTTGCCGAGTATGCCAAACAGCTAGAAGGCACCGATTGTCGCCTGCTTGATACCCGCAAAACCATTCCGGGCCTGCGCAGCGCACTGAAATACGCCGTGACCTGCGGTGGTGGCTACAACCACCGTATCGGGGTATTCGATGCCTACCTAATCAAGGAAAACCACATCATTGCCTGCGGTGGCATCAAGCAAGCTATCAGCACTGCCAAGCAGCTAAACCCGGGCAAACCGGTAGAAGTGGAAACCGAGTCACTGGACGAGCTTCAGCAAGCCATTGATGCCGGTGCCGATATTATCATGCTGGATAACTTCACCACCGACATGATGCGCCAAGCCGTGACAATCAACGCTGGCCGTGCCGCGCTGGAAAACTCCGGCAACGTCACGCTGAAAACGATTCGTGAGTTTGCCGAAACCGGTGTGGATTACATCTCTGTCGGCGCGCTGACCAAGCACCTCAAGGCGATGGACTTGTCGATGCGGTTTAAATAGGCGGTTTAAGTAACTCAGGCTAGAGGCAAGTGGCTATTGGCGCTCGGCGTCGCAGCACTGAACTTGGTATGAAGTCCTTGCCTCTGGCTTTCACTGTTATTTAAGAGACTCTAGTCTCACCTTCCATAACCATCAGCCCTCCCCTTACCTGATATTTTTCTCATTATTCCGGCGACTCTAAGCTCTTCTCCCCTGGCTCTTCTCCCCTGGCCCATCGCCACGCTCCTTCTCGCAAAATTTCCTGCAACCAATGTAAACCTCTGATCATTTTTTCAAAGTATTTCCAGCAACCTCTCGCATCCATTAAAACCCGTTTTATATCAAGCGTATGCTGAAGCCACAGAAAAATCATGGCATTAAACAAGGAAAAACAATGAAAGGACAAAAAGGCTTTACGCTGATTGAGTTGATGATAGTGGTGGCAATTATTGGTGTTTTATCGGCGTTTGCTATGCCTGCTTACCAAAATTACACCAAGCGAGCACATGCAACTGAGATGTTGAATGCAACCACAGCAATGAAAACGGCAGTGGGTGTTTGCTTACTTAGCGGAAGTATTAGTGTTTCAGGTTCGAATACAATAATTGACTGTAGTAGTGGTAGTAATGGTGTACCTTCCCTCCAAACATTTAGCAAAAATACGAATGATGCATTCCAAGTCGCTTCAGATGTAACAGGATTGATTAGTGCTAGCGGAGCCGTTTCTGTGCAATCAGGAAAGGTACTTGCTGACATTCCTTCAGGTAGCACTAAAGGCCCTCTTACAAATGCAGCAGTGCTCGTAACACCCACTGCAGATACAAGTGGTGTTATATGGAAAATCACTTGTACTGGTGACGGTAATACTGACTTCTGTCCTAAGAGCTAGTTAATGCACACCAACCTCGCATCTATCCTGCACCAGGCTGAGCTGATCAGCCCGGTGCAGTTGCAACAGGTGGTTGATCAGGTACAGGCAGAGAAACTGTCTGTACCTGCTGCCTTGATTGGGCTGGGTATCATGACCAGCCAGGACTTGGCACGGCAGCTGGAAGTGATTTTTTCTGTTGCGCTGGTCGATGCCCACCAGTACGACTATGCCGAATGCTGCAAAACCCTCAACCTGCGCGACTTGATCCTGCGCCATCGGGTGCTGCCACTTAGCGCCACCGACAATACCCTGTTTATCGGCCTGTGCGATCCGACCTACCTCGATGCCCTTGATGAATTCCGCTTTGCTACCGGCAAGCATGTCGAGCCAATGCTGCTCGAATACAAGCAGCTCGAAGCAGCCATACGCCGGGTGTACGGTAGCGAGCTCAAGGGCACCGAACAACATGCGCCGCAGCGCGGGATCAGCGACAGTGAACTGACCGAGCTGGTCGACCTCAGTGATGGCGAGCTGGTCGATGACACCACGGATCTCAGCAGTGACAGCGCCCCGGTCACCCGCTATATCAACCAGACCCTGCTCGATGCGCTGCGCAAACACGCTTCGGATATCCATTTCGAACCTTACGAGAAGCATTTCCGGATCCGCTTTCGTTGCGATGGTATCTTGCACCAGTACGCCACTCCGCCGGCCAACCTGTCGCGCCGGCTATCGACCCGACTCAAGGTGATGTCGCGACTCAATATTGCCGAGCGGCGGATCCCACAAGATGGCAGGATCAAACTCAAGCTGTCCGACACCGTCTCAGTTGACCTGCGGGTCTCTACCCTCCCCACCATGTGGGGCGAGAAAATCGTATTGCGGATCCTCGATGCCAGTAGCAGCAAGCTCGACATTGATCTCCTCGGTTACAACGACAGTCAGAAAAAAGCGTATCTTGATGCATTGAGTCAACCCCAGGGCATGATCCTAATGACCGGACCAACCGGTAGCGGTAAAACCGTATCACTCTATGCTGGTTTGCGGATCCTCAATACCGAAGCGCGCAATATTTCCACCGCCGAAGATCCGGTTGAGATCAACCTGCCGGGGATCAACCAGGTGCAGATAAACCCTGCAACTGGCTTGGGTTTTGCCGAAGCGCTGCGGGCTTTCCTGCGCCAAGATCCGGATGTGGTCATGGTCGGCGAAATTCGCGATATCGAAACCGGCGGTATAGCGGTCAAAGCGGCCCAGACCGGTCACCTAGTGCTCTCCACCCTGCATACCAACTCGGCCGCCGAAACCATCACCCGTCTGACCAACATGGGGATCGAGGATTTCAATTTGGCCTCATCGCTCAGTCTGATCATTGCCCAGCGCCTCGCTAGGCGGTTGTGCTCGCATTGCAAAGAACCGGACGACATCGAGCCATTGCTGGGTGCCAAGCTCGATATACCGCTGGATGTCGAATTGTTCAAGGCCAGCCCGAACGGCTGTGATGAGTGCAACAAGGGTTATTTGGGCCGAGTCGGTATTTATGAAGTCATGCCCTTCTCCCGTCCGCTGTCCCAAGCCCTGATGCAAGGTGCCAGTACGTTAGAACTCGAAGACATCGCCTGCCAGCAAGGCATGATCACCCTCCAGCAGGCTGGGATAGAAAAACTATGCCAAGGCACCACCAGCTTGGCTGAACTACAGCGTGTACTCCATTTTTCTTGAGTCCACTTTGCCTGATCGCACCTTGAACAGCTAGAGAGTAAGCCATGGCCCTGGAAAGAAAAATACGCTACTACCGCTGGCGCGGGATCAACCCTACCGGCAAGCGCCTGTCCGGCATCATGGTCGGCTACCAGGAGCAAGAAATCCGCGCCAAGCTCAGTGAGCAACAAATCCAGGTCAAGAAAATCAAGCGCTACAAACCCTCGACGCTGAGCAAGCGGCGCAACCAATTTACCGCCAAGGATGTCACCGCCATCACCCGCCAACTGGCAACCATCGTCAACTCGGGAGTCCCGGTGGTTCAGGCGCTCAAGCTGATTGCCCATAGCCACAACAAAGCCGAGGCCAGAGCCACGCTAAGCATGGTCAGCAACCAGGTTGAAGCGGGCTCAAGCCTGGCCAGAGCCTTGAATACCAGCTCGCCGCTGTTCGATAACTTCTATTGCGATCTGGTCGCTACCGGTGAGCAAACCGGTCATTTAGCGCAAGCCTTTGAACGTCTTGCGACCTATCGGGAAAAAAGCGAAGCCATGCGTAAGAAAGTCATCAAGGCGATGATTTACCCCACCACGGTTACCTTCACCGCCATTCTCGTTACCTTGCTGATGCTCATTTTTGTGATCCCGCAATTTGCCGCCATCTTCAAAGGTTTTGGTGCCGAACTACCGTGGTTCACCCAGAAAATCATTGATGTATCTAACTTCTTGCTTAGCGACGGTCCCCTTCTCGCGCTAGGCATGTTGGTAATATCCATG
The DNA here is from genome assembly GCF_050336935.1 of Photobacterium satsumensis. Taxonomy (NCBI): domain Bacteria; kingdom Pseudomonadati; phylum Pseudomonadota; class Gammaproteobacteria; order Vibrionales; family Vibrionaceae; genus Photobacterium; species Photobacterium satsumensis. The sequence continues at coordinate 103,400 of NZ_JAKJSK010000014.1, read as the reverse complement.
CTTGCCGTGATGGCTTATCGCAAGTCAGAGCGAAACAAGCTACGGGTACACCGCGTCATGCTCGCCTTCCCCATCGTCGGGCCGATCATGCTCAAGGCAGCTATTGCCCGTTTCGCCCGTACCCTTGCCACCACCTTCTCTTCGGGGATCCCGCTGCTGTCGGGTATAGAGGCGGCGGGCAAGACCGCGGGTAACCGCTTTATCGAGCAAGCAATTAAAGGCGCACACGGCAATACTGCCGCAGGCATGCCGCTTCACCTCGCCCTGCGCCACAGCGAGGTTTTTCCCGAACTGATGCTGCAGATGGTGATGATTGGCGAAGAGTCAGGCTCCATTGACGATATGCTCAACAAAATTGCTTATACCTACGAGAGTGATGTCGACAACACCGTTGATAATCTGGGCAAAATTCTCGAGCCCCTGATTATCCTATTCCTCGGCGGGGTCATCGGCGGACTGCTGATTGCCATGTATATGCCGGTGTTCAAGCTAATGAGTGCGGTTGGGTAAAACCTAGATCCTGGATCCTAGGTCCTAGGTCCTAGGTCCTAGGGCCATATCCTCCTAGGACCCGTCTTTGCCAGCATCTAGGATCTGGACTCTAGGATCTAGGCTCTGCTTTTCCTCGGATCTGCCTTTATCCTCCGGCATGATTCCCCTACAATATCCCCATTGAGTAATATGAGAGTTTTTTCATGACGCTGCTGTCTGTATATCCGTGGTTATTTCCTGTTTTTGCTGCAATTTTCGGATTGCTGGTAGGTAGCTTCCTCAACGTGGTGATCTACCGCCTGCCAATTATGATGGAGCGCCAATGGAGAGCCGACTGCAGTGAGTATTTTCCTGAACTCGGCCCGCAACAAGACACGGGAACCTTTAACCTCAGTATCCCGCGCTCGCGTTGCCCCCATTGCCAGCAACAGATCAGCATTTGGGATAACATCCCGGTTATCAGCTGGCTGCTGCTTAAAGGCCAGTGCCGCCACTGTAAGGCCAGTATCAGTGCCCGCTATCCGGCCATCGAAGTATTGACCGCCGTAGTAAGCACTACCGTCGCTCTCTACCTTCCTCCCACGGTATGGGCGCTAGCTGTGATCCTGTTCAGTTTTGCGCTTATCGCCCTGACCTTTATCGATATCGACAAGATGTTACTGCCGGATCAAATCACCCTGCCCCTGATGTGGGCGGGTTTGATGCTGTCGCTACTGGGGATCTCCCCTGTGAGCCTGCAAGATGCCATTATTGGTGCCATGGCGGGTTATTTATCGCTATGGAGTCTGTACTGGACCTTCAAGCTACTGACTGGCAAAGAAGGGATGGGATACGGTGATTTCAAGCTACTGGCTGCGCTCGGCGCTTGGCTGGGTTGGCAATTGTTGCCGTTTGTGGTGCTGTTTTCCTCTCTGGTCGGTGCCATCTGCGGGATTATCATGATGCGCCGCCAGCAGGCAGATGGCCAACAACCCTTTTCGTTCGGTCCTTATCTGGCGATTGCCGGCTGGGTGGCGATGCTATGGGGCGAGCCGTTGCTCAACTGGTATTTAACCTCGTATCTAGGGCTTTGATCTATGTCTCTTGTAATCGGATTAACCGGCGGGATCGGTAGCGGCAAAACCACCGTGGCCAATTTATTTGCCGCCCAGCACATTGATATCATCGATGCTGATATCGTTGCCCGCGAAGTGGTAGAGCCCGGTAGCGCCGGTCTGCAAGCCATTGTTGAGAAGCTGGGTTCTGACATCTTACTGACAGATGGGTCGCTCAATCGCAGTAAGCTGCGTGAAGCTATCTTCAGTGATAGTCAATTAAAAGAGTGGCTTAACCAATTATTGCATCCGATGATCAGGGAAAAGATGCAGCAGGATATCGCTGCCACCCAATCACCGTATTGCTTGCTGGTTGTCCCGCTCATGGTAGAGAATAACCTTCAGGCAATGACCAACCGCCTGTTGGTGGTCGATGTCGATGAAGAGATCCAGATCGCCCGGACCCAGCAGCGAGACAATGTCCCTGCCGATCAGGTTCGTCGCATTCTTGCTTCTCAGGCCAGTCGTGAACAACGTCTTGCTGCTGCCGACGATGTTATCTGCAATAATGGCAATGGTGACAACCTCGAGCAGCAAGTGGCCAAACTGCACCAAGAATATCTGGCGCTGAGCCGCCAGCAAAACAATACACCGCAGTGCTAACTAATTTGGGTAGGTTGATATGCAAGTAAACCGCTTTGAACACCCGTTGAACGAAAAAGTACGGATTTACCTTCGTTTGGAATACCTGATCCGTCAAATGCACCATGCCAGCGCACTCAGCGATCCTTGGCAGTATCAGCTCTTCTTCCGCGCTCTGTTTGACTTGCTGGAAATTCTCGATCAGATCCAACTCAAGGCAGAACTCGCCAAAGATCTTGAAAAGCAACGCGGGCGACTCAAGCACTGGCTCAACATTGACGGAGTGGATCAAACCGCCCTACTGGCCCTGCTAGACCAGTTGGAGCAGGCTCAACACCAATTGTTGACCGCCAACCGTCTGGGCCAGGCCCTGCGCGAAGACCGCTTCCTCGGCGGGATCAAACAACGCCTATCGATCCCGGGAGGTAGCTGCTGTTTTGATTTACCGGCCCTGCACCACTGGCTGCATTTGCCGCTTGCCCACAAGCAGAACGATCTGAACAACTGGCTACTGCAAATCAAAGAACTCAGTGTGGCCCTGAATCTCTGGCTCAAACTGGTGCGCGAAAGCGGCCAGTTCCAAAACCAGATCGCCCGTGGCGGTTTTTTCCAGCATGAAGCAGATGAAGCCAGCCTGATCCGACTGGATATTTGCCCCAGCCATGGTGTCTACCCTATGATATCAGGACACCGCAGCCGGTTTGCCATTCGCTTCATGCCATTTGAAGAAGGTACCGGTATTGCCGAAACAATTGAATTTAAACTAGCGATTTGCTGAGGTAACTAGTGACGCAATCCAACACACCAACCACACCGATCACCGTGGTGAAATGCCCGACCTGCCAAACCGATGTTGTGTGGGGAGAGCAGAGTCAATACCGTCCGTTTTGCTGCAAACGCTGCCAGCTAATCGACTTGGGTGAGTGGGCTGAAGAAGAGAAAGCGATCCCGGGTGCACCGGACATGTCAGATTCCGACGGTTGGTCGGAAGATATGGGGTATTGATGTCTGGCGAGGGCTAGAGGAAGAGCCTATAGAAGCATTACTCACTGATTAAAAAAGGGTGGCTTATCTTTTGATAAGCCACCCTTTTTACATCGAACTCACTCGCCAATCGCCTTTAGCCACTTGCCTCGCAAAGTCCCATCAACTTCTCTAGTACAACATCGTTAGCTTCCGGGAAGGCGTAATTGGTCAACTCGTCCAACCTAACCCACTCGCTTGGCTGGCCTTCTTTACCGAATGCCTTGCCTTCAAATGCGCGTACCAAGAAGAAATCAAACTTCAACGACTTCTCTGGGTAGTCATGTTCCAGTGCCATGAAGTGCTCCAGCGCTGTTGCCTGGATACCCACCTCTTCATACAGCTCCCTGACAACCGCCTGCTCGGCCGTTTCACCCACTTCGACCTTGCCGCCGGCAAACTCCCAGTACCCGCCCTTGTGAGCTTTGGCGGCGCGCTGGGTAATGAAAACTTTATCTTGTTCGGCATTGAGGATGATCCCCGCCGAGATCCATACTTGTTTCTTTTCCAAAGCTGTACCTTTTACTTTCTCATTGCCTGATCAACAGGTCTCTTTCTTTAGCATAATAAAAAGGCCGCGAATGCGGCCTTTTGTATGGGTTAAGCAGCCCGGTTAGTTGATTTTACCGTGGCATTGCTTGTACTTCTTGCCAGAGCCACATGGGCAAGGCTCGTTACGGCCTACCTTGCGTTCTTCACGCTGGTATGGCGCCGCTTCGTCGCTCTCCTGGCTTTCGTCGGCAATTTGATTTTCCGCATTCTGGTGCTGGAATTGCTGACGGCGAGCAAGCTCTTCGGCCTGACGGCGTCGCTCTTCTTCAACCCGCTCAACTTCTTCCTGCTGCTGAACACGGACCTTGCTCAAAATGGCAATAACGTCAGACTTCAGGCTCTCCAGCATACCTTCAAACAGTTCAAACGACTCACGCTTGTATTCCTGCTTCGGGTTCTTCTGGGCGTAGCCACGCAGGTGGATACCCTGTCGTAGGTGATCCATTGCCGCCAAGTGCTCTTTCCACAGCGTATCAAGGTTTTGCAGCATTACCGTTTTCTCGAAGTTACGCAGTACTTCCGCACCCACAACCTCTTCTTTATGACGGTAAATTTCAACAGCTTGCTCTACGATGCGCTCACGCAACGCTTCTTCGTAAAGCTTCTCTTCGCTGTCCAACCACTCCTGGATAGGCAATTCCATATCGTAATCGGCTTTCAGGCGCTCTTCTAGGCCCTGGATATCCCACATCTCTTCCAGAGACTGTGCAGGGATATAGCCATCAATAACGCTTTGGATAACATCTTCACGGTTCTGCTCGATCATTTCGCTGATGTCTTCTGCATTCATCAGCTCATCGCGCAACTCGTAAACCACCTTACGCTGGTCGTTTGCCACGTCATCGAATTCAAGCAGCTGCTTACGGATATCGAAGTTGCGGCCTTCAACCTTGCGCTGGGCGTTTTCAATCGCTTTGGTCACCCATGGGTGCTCAATCGCTTCGCCTTCTTCCATACCCAGCTTCTTCATCATGTTCGAAACACGATCCGAGGCGAAGATACGCATCAGGCCATCTTCCATCGATAGGTAGAAACGCGATGAACCGGCATCACCCTGACGGCCAGAACGACCACGCAGCTGATTATCGATACGGCGAGATTCATGGCGCTCGGTACCGATAATGTGCAGACCACCAGAAACCAGCACGGCATCGTGCAGCTGCTGCCAATCGGCTTTGATCTTGGCAATCTGATCGTCAGTTGGATTGTCCAGCTTCGCGACTTCGCTCTGCCATGAACCACCCAGTACAATATCCGTACCACGACCTGCCATGTTAGTTGCGATAGTTACCGCACGAGGCGCACCGGCCTGGGCAACGATATCGGCTTCACGCTCGTGGAACTTGGCATTCAAGACTTCGTGCTTGATACCTTGCTTCTTCAGCGCTTTGGAAAGTAATTCAGATTTTTCAATCGAAACCGTACCCACCAGTACCGGCTGGCCATTCTCGACACGGGCTTTGATGTCTTCACTGATCGCAGCAAATTTCTCTAGCTCGGTCATGTAAACCAAATCACCCATGTCATCACGGATCATCGGCTTGTTGGTTGGCAGAACAACCGTTTCCAGACCGTAAATAGACTGGAATTCGAACGCTTCGGTATCCGCCGTACCTGTCATACCTGACAGCTTGGAGTAAAGGCGGAAATAGTTCTGGAACGTGATAGACGCCAGCGTCTGGTTCTCGTTTTGGATCTTCACCCCTTCTTTGGCTTCAACAGCCTGGTGCAGACCTTCAGACCAGCGGCGGCCCGGCATGGTACGGCCGGTGTGCTCATCAACGATGATCACTTCGTCGTCTTTCACAATGTAGTCAACATCACGCTCAAACAGCACGTGGGCACGTAGGGCAGCATTGACGTGGTGTAGCAGGCTGATATTGGTTGGCGAGTAAAGCGTATCGTCCTCTTCCATCATGCCGTTTTGCTTAAGCAAATCTTCGACAAACTCCTGACCGTTTTCGGTAAGGTGGGACTGCTTCGACTTCTCGTCAACCGTATAGTGGCCTTCGCCGCGGAATTCTTCGCTGTCTTCCTGATCCTGCTTCACTAGCTGCGGGATCAGTGTATTGATCTTGGTGTATAACTCCGAGCTATCTTCGGCTGGGCCAGAAATGATAAGCGGAGTACGGGCTTCATCGATAAGGATGGAGTCGACTTCATCGACAACCGCAAAGAAGCGCTCGCGCTGTACGCGGTCTTCTGGGCGGAACGCCATGTTGTCACGCAGGTAGTCAAAACCGAATTCGTTGTTTGTACCGTATAGGATGTCGGCAGCGTAAGCTTCTTTCTTCGCCTGAGGCGGCATGTTTGGCACGTTAACGCCAACGGTCATACCGAGGAATTCAAATAATGCACGGTTGGTTTCGGCATCACGTGCAGCTAGGTAGTCATTCACCGTAACAATGTGCACGCCTTTACCGGTCAGGGCATTGAGGTAAGCTGGCAGGGTCGCAGTCAGGGTCTTACCTTCACCAGTACGCATTTCCGCGATCTGGCAAGCATTCAGTACCATACCACCGATCAGCTGAACGTCGAAGTGGCGCATGCCAAACACACGCTTAGACGCTTCACGTACGGTAGCAAAGGCTTCAGGTAGTAGCTCGTCAAGGTTTTCACCTTGCTCAATACGCTCACGGAATTCAACCGTTTTGGCCTTTAGTTCTTCGTCCTGCAAGCTTTCGAATTGAGGTTCAAGCTTGTTGATCTGGTCAACAATTTTGCGCATACGACGCAGTGTGCGGTCGTTACGGCTACCGATAACTTTGGTCAGTAGTTTTGATAACATGGCGTTGCCGTTTTCTCTTAGTTAGTTCAGCCCATCAGGCTGAATTCTTAATTTGAATTTTTCAACCGGGATTATATCAGCAAGACGCTAGGCTTAGACTTGCGATTAATCATCCCTGTCCCGTCTAAATTCGCCACTGGTGTGACTACGGAAGCCGATACGAAAAACAATGGTTAATGATGATATTGTGGTACGAGTTGACCATTTCAAGGGATAAATGAAAACAATACCAGAAATTGAGCACCATCGGCTATCCATGGAGGGGAAACCCAAGCAGACCTCAATCAGCCAAATACACTTGGTCCAAGCCTCTCCCAAGCTAGCTATAATAAGCCATATTGGCGGTGCCGCCTATGGCAAATGCCCTGACGATGTTTTTCATATTCGAAAAATTAGAACTTACCCGCCACTTTTAACCCAGAAAGCCAGGTGATGCGCGATCAACGCACCAAATACCGTTAGCCGAATAAAACCGAGGCATAAAAAAACGCCGGACAAGGTCCGGCGTTTTTAAAATCTTTGAGCGGGTGCAAGGCAATATTACGCCAGTACCATACCTGGTTGAGCAAAGGTAACAGGCACCTGCTGCTCGTCGGTGAAGGTTGACCATTCATACGCTTCTTGATCAGCAAGTACTGCACGCAGCAGCATGTTGTTAAGCGCATGGCCTGACTTGTAAGCCACCATTTCACCAATGATGTTATGGCCACACATGTAAAGATCACCAATGGCGTCCAATACTTTGTGGGTCACAAGCTCGTTGTCGAAACGCAGCCCTTCATCATTTAGGATACGGTAATCATCAAGCACGATAGCATTGTCAAAGCTACCACCCAGACACAGGTTCTGTGACTGAAGGTATTCAATATCACGCATGAAGCCGAAAGTACGGGCACGGCTGATATCTTTGACAAATGACTGGCTGGAAAAATCCAGAACCAAACGCTGCTGCTCTGATTCAATCGCCGGGTGATTAAAATCGATAGCGAAATCCAGACGGAACCCGTTATAAGGACGTAGTTCAGCCCATTTATCCCCATCTTCGACGCGAACAGTTTTCTTGATACGCAAGAAACGCTTAGGCGTATTCAAGGTATCGATGCCAGCAGACTGCAGTAGGTAGATGAACGGGCTCGCACTGCCATCCATAATCGGGATTTCAGGTGCATCAACCTCGATAATGACATTATCGATACCCATTCCCGCCAAGGCAGCGTTAAGGTGCTCAACCGTTGAGATACGTACGCCTTGCTCATTAACCAAGGCGGTACACAACATGGTGTCGCGAACCGAGTCTGCGTCTGCTGGAAAATCAACAGGCGGATTCAAATCGGTACGGCGATAAATCACACCAGTGTTAGCAGCAGCAGGACGAAGAATAAGCGTCACTTTACGGCCAGAGTGAAGTCCCACCCCAGTCGTTTGCACAATGCTTTTCAGTGTACGTTGTCTTATCATCTGCTTGTCTCAACTATAAAATTGCCATGATATCGGCCCCTACCCTTCGTCAAAAAAAGGGCAAGGACGAATATCTTATCACTTTTTAACCAGTTTCCCAAAATAATTTGCGCGCTTAGTCAGCTTGCTTGCGCAAAAATGCTGGGATATCCAGGTAGTCGTGATCCGCCTGAGGCTTAGGATTTGCCGCTGTAGCCGCCTGCTGGTTGGCAGAATCAGCTGCCGCAGCAGGCTGGTTCAATGGCGCAGCTTTGGCTTCTTCTGCCGGTGCAGGAGTTGCCGCTGGCTTCTCAGCTGCCACTGCCTGTACAGGCTTCGCAGTCCCCGTCACCAAAGTGATGTCAGGCTTGCATTCTTTGCCAATACCCGTTGCCACAACCGTTACTCGTAGCTCGTCAGACATTTCAGGGTCAAGCGAGGTACCGATAACAACCGTTGCGTTGTCAGAAGCAAACGCCTTCACGGTATTACCGACCGTTTCGAACTCATCCAAACGCATGTCCAGACCCGCTGTAATGTTAACAAGAACACCACGCGCGCCAGCCAGATCGATATCTTCCAGTAGCGGGCTTGAAATTGCCATTTCCGCGGCTTCTTCAGCACGGTCATCACCGGTTGCTACACCGCTGCCCATCATGGCATGACCCATTTCAGACATAACAGTGCGTACATCCGCAAAGTCGACGTTGATCATGCCCGGACGGGTGATCAGCTCGGCAATACCCTGTACCGCATTTTTTAATACGTCATTTGCTTTGGCGAAGGCATCCAATAATGTGATACCGCGGCCAAGCACTTTCAGTAGTTTTTCGTTAGGGATAGTGATCAACGAGTCAACGTGCTTTGACAGTTCCTCGATACCCTGCTCGGCAAACGCCATGCGCTTTTTGCCTTCAAAGCTAAATGGCTTAGTCACCACCGCAACGGTCAGGATCCCTAGTTCTTTCGCCACTTCGGCAATGATCGGGGCTGCACCAGTACCGGTACCGCCACCCATGCCAGCTGCGATGAAAATCATGTCAGAGCCATCAAGCTCTGCCTTGATCGCTTCGCGATCTTCCAATGCCGAGTCGCGGCCAACCTGTGGGTTAGCGCCCGCCCCCAGACCTTTGGTGATAGCCCCACCGATCTGGATCACTGTACTTACATTGGTTTTACGAAGTGCCTGAGCATCAGTGTTTACACTGATAAACTCAACACCCTCGATTGATTCACGTACCATGTGATCGACTGCGTTACCACCGCCGCCGCCAACGCCTATGACTTTAATTACTGCTTCGTCAGACATTTCCATCATCGGTTCAAACATGTGTTCTCTCCGTCCATCCTGTTCGCATCAGGTTTAAAATTCTTTTCTTAACCAGCCACTAAGCTTAGAGAAAAAGCCAGAAACAGAACGTTTCTGCTCAATTTCACTGTCGTCAAATGTCTGACTATCCTTTCCGTAATGCAGTAAGCCTACTGCAGTCGCATAATGTGGGAATTGCACATGTTCGGTTAGCCCTACCACGTTAAGCGGTAAGCCAACACGTACCTGGTTGCTGAATACGCGCTCGGCGCACTCCACCAAGCCTTCCATCTGTGCCGCACCACCGGTCAGGACAATGCCTGCTGCCAGTTGATGCTTCACGCCTGCATTACGCAGTTGATCTTGTACTTCTATCAGCTTCTGATTAACCAGACCCAACAGCTCGCTGTAGCGGGGCTCTATCACTTCGGCCAATGTTTGACTTTGCAGGCTGCGCGACGGACGACCTCCGACACTCGGTACATCGACCTTGGCATCTTTGCTGACCAGCTCGCTCAATGCACAGCCATATTTTACTTTAATTTCCTCGGCATCACCCAACGGGGTACCGAACGCATAGGCAATATCACTGGTCACGACATTACCCGCATAAGGAATCACGGCCGCATGACGCAAAGCGCCGCCGGTCCAGACAGCAATATCCATCGTACCGCCGCCAATATCAACCACACAAACACCCAGCTCGCGCTCATCAGGTGTCAATACTGCGTGGCTGGCAGCCAAACCGGAGAAAATGAGCTGATCGACTTTGAGATCACAGCGCTCTACCGCTTTGACGATATTTCGCGCCATGTCGTTATGGCAGGTGATCAAATGAACACTGGCTTCCATGCGTACCCCAGATAAACCAACAGGGTTTTTAATTCCCTCTTGATAATCAATAGCAAATTCCTGAGGAATTACATGTAAAACTTTATGTTCGTCACTAATTTTTACCGATTTAGCGGTGTGAATGACGTTATCAACGTCATCCTGAGTCACTTCTTTGTCGGAAATCGGCACCATGCCTTCTTCCGTCTGGCAGCGGATATGCTTACCTGACAGAGACAGAAATACCGAAGAGATCTGGCAATCCGCCATCAGCTCTGCTTTGTAGATCGCGCCCTGTACCGATTTGACTACAGACTCGAGATCATTCACTCCGCCCTTGTCCATCCCGCCGGACGGACTGCTACCTTCCCCGATGACGTTAACTTCGCCATCCGGTAGCACTTCACCGACTAAAGCACTGACTTTGGACGTACCAATATCCAGGCCTACTATCAGTTTTTTATCTGCCGCCTTCGTCATAGCGCCTACTCTTATAGTTCTCTTAAGCCAAACAGGCTGCGGCCGAGCCGATCTATTTGGTTTTGCTTCGATCTGGATCGGTGACCCAGCCTACAGCAGCCCCGGTATCATAGCGCAAGTCTATGTACTCGATAGCCTGTCCTTGCTGTTCTAATTGCGGGGATAAGGCAATGAAACGTTCGATCCGCTCCATTCGCTCCTTACGCCCTAATTCAAGCCTGACGCCGTTGGTTAACCAAACCCGCCAAGCCCGACGTTCATTTAATGCCAGCGTAGCAATTTCAAAGCCTGCATGCTGTAACCTCGGTTGCATTTCGCGCAACGCAGACAATACTTCCAAGCTGGTCCCGTCTGGTCCGGCTAAGCCCACCAGCAATTGGCCAGCCTGTTCAGGCGATGCCTCGAACACCTCACCGTTATGGTTGACCAAGTCACGGCCATTCCAAGACGCAGCAGGATCTTGCTCGACAAGAAATACCTTGAGGGTATCAGGCCACTGCTTGCGCACCGCTGCCCGTGCCACCCATGGCATGGCCTCTAGCGCATGCTGAATGTCATCAACATCCTGGGTCATGAAACTGCCAAGCTGCTCAAGGTGCATAATACCTTCCCGAACATCGCCGGGAGTCAGGTAGTGTAACTCACCTTGAATCACCAACTGTGACAACGGCAGCCGGTTGGCATCTGTCATCCAGTTAATTGCCGCGCTGAACAGCCAGACAACAAACCCGATCACAAAGAGAAAAAAAGCCAAGCCCCCGCGGTTGTGTAACGATGCCGCAGGAGAAAACGATATTCTTTTTAGGACACTATCAGCCATAAATAGTTTAATCCTGATGTCATAGCCGATACCTAACCAGCAAAAGCGGCAAGGTCATTCCCTCACCCCTTTCCGCTTTTCACGTAAAGTTGACAGATTATAGCGAGCAAGATGCAGCTCTCCAACATCTGATAGCCGATTCCTCGCAGATCCTTGGCTATAAGCTTAAATCAAAGCAAAAAACAAGCCAAATATATATTTTTTATACAGCCAAAAATTACTGTTGGCTCATCTGCTCAATATTCAGTTGCATATCTGCTAACTGACGAGCAATTTTGCCAACATCACCCGCCCCCTGTGTCAGAACCAAATCATCATTTTGTAGAATATTGGCTAAAGCAGACGGCAATGCATCGATATTCGGGACAAAAATCGGATCCAATTTACCACGACCACGAATAGTACGGCACAAAGCGCGGCCATCCGCGCCAGCAATTGGCACTTCACCGGCAGAATACACGTCCAGCATGACAAGTACATCCACTTGCTCAAGAACATGGGCAAAATCGTCATACAGATCACGGGTACGGCTATAGCGGTGCGGTTGGAACACCATGACCAGACGCTTGTCTTCCCAGCCTGCACGGGCAGCCTGAATGGTCACATCCACTTCGCTTGGGTGGTGGCCGTAGTCATCAACCAGCATCACTTTACCGTTACCTGTCTCGAAGTCACCGAGATGATCAAAACGTCGGCCTGTTCCTTCAAACTCAGCCAGAGCCTGAATAATAGCTTCATCGGCAACGCCTTCTTCAGACGCGACAGCGACAGCTGCCGTTGCGTTCAGGGCGTTGTGCTTGCCTGGAATGTTCAATTTAATTTCCAGCGCCGGCTTGCCTTTACGTAGTATCGAGAAATGTCCCTGCTGGCCGCGCTGATCATAATCAACCAAACGCACATCAGCGTCTTCTGAGAAGCCATAAGTGATAACCTGACGGCCAATTCTTGGAAGCAGCTCACGCACCACAGGATCATCGATACACATCACTGCCAGACCATAGAACGGCAGGTTGTGAAGAAAATCAACAAATGTCTGCTTCAGCACTTCAAAATCACCACCGTAGGTATCCATGTGATCAGCTTCGATATTCGTCACCACGCACACCATCGGCTGCAAGTGCAGGAATGATGCATCACTTTCGTCAGCTTCGGCGATCAAGTAACGGCTCGAGCCTAGACGGGCATTGGTACCGGCACTTTTGACCAGGCCACCATTGACGAACGTTGGATCCAAACCGGCTTCAGAATAAATCTGGGTAACCAGTGCGGTGGTTGTCGTCTTACCATGGGTACCCGCAATCGCGATACCGTGGCGGTAGCGCATCAGCTCCGCCAGCATTTCCGCACGACGAACCACTGGGATACGCAGTTCACGGGCAGCCGCCAATTCTGGGTTGCTCTGGTCAATGGCGGTCGAAGCTACCACCACACTAGAGCCTTCGACATTGCTGGCAGCATGGCCGAAGAAGATCTCCGCCCCTTTTGCTGTCAACCGGTTGGTCACCGCATTAGGTGCCAAGTCTGAGCCACTGACATGGTAGCCTTCGTTAACCAATACTTCCGCGATACCGCTCATGCCGGCACCGCCAATTCCAACAAAGTGGATACGCTCTACGCGGCGCATCTCTGGCACCATGGTTCTAATTTTTGCTAATTGCTGGTTATCCAGTTTACTCATCACTTTGTCTCGTCTTATTGCTTTGCCAGCGACTTGATCACTTCCGCCACCCGGCGGTCGGCATCGACAATCGCTGCGTCACGTGCAGCCTGTGCCATCTTGGCCAGCTGTGCACGATCTAATTGTTGTAAGGTGTCGGCCAGTCCTTCTACGGTCAATTCTGGCTGCTCAATCATTTTCGCGGCACCGCATTGAACCAGATGGTCAGCATTCAACGCCTGCTGGCGATCCTTGTGCATGAAAGGCACAAACACCGCGCCAAGGCCAGCTGCCGATAGCTCAGAGACCGTCAGGGCACCCGAGCGGCAAACAACGATGTCGGCCCAAGCATAGGCTGCCGCCACATCGTCGATAAATTCTGTTACTTGGTAATTGATGGCCGGTCCATTGGCATACTGAGCATAATCCTGTTCAGTCTGGGCCTGGGCACCTTTACCCGCCTGGTGCCACACTGTGACGTTATCGCCCAATAGGCCCGCAACTTGAGGCAAGGTTTGATTGAGGATCCGCGCCCCTTGGCTGCCGCCCATGACCAATACCCGAATCGGGCCATCACGCTCAGCAAAACGTTGCGCAGGCGCTGCCAGTGACACGACGTCCTGACGCACAGGATTACCGACAACCTCACGGTTCGGGAAGGCACCGGGGAACGCCTGCAGCACAGTGGCTGCAATGCGGGACAACCATTGGTTGGTCAAGCCAGCAACAGCATTTTGCTCATGCAGGATCACCGGTACACCAGCCAACCAAGCGGCAACACCGCCCGGGCCACTGACATAGCCGCCCATACCCAGCACGGCATCTGGCTGCCACGCCTTGATGTATTTCCTTGCTTGCATAATCGCGCCGACAATTTTGAAAGGCGCAGCCAACAAGCGGGAAATTCCTTGGCCTCGAAGGCCTTTGACCTTGATAAAATCGATATCAATGCCGTGTTTCGGCACCAATTCTGCTTCCATACGATCGGCAGTGCCTAGCCAGCGGATGTCCCAACCTTCTTGTTGTAACCGCTTGGCGACCGCCAGCCCCGGAAAGACATGTCCCCCGGTACCGCCCGCCATCACCAGCAAGCGTTTATTCTTGTTCATTGTCATTTTCTTCTACTTCCGGATCCGGCATCGCTCTAGCAGCTATCCGCTGCTCATAATCAATCCGGATCAAAATGGCAACCGCGGTAGCCATAATGAATAAACTTGAGCCACCGTAACTGATCAGCGGCAGGGTCAGGCCCTTGGTCGGCACCATCCCCGCGGCGGCACCCACATTAACCAGTGTCTGGAAGGCAAACCAAAAGGCAAAACCAAAAGCCAGAAAACCGCCAAACAGCTGTTCAGTCTGCAGGCAGCGTCGGCCAATCATCAGGGCTTTGAAAACCAATGCGAAGATAAGCAGCAAAACGACCGTGACCCCAATAAGACCAACTTCCTCGGCCAGTACGGCAAATACAAAATCGGTATGCGCCTCGGGCAGGTATTCCAGTTTCTGGATTGAATTACCAAGGCCTTGCCCTAGCCACTCACCGCGACCGAAGGCCATCAGGGACTGGGTCAACTGGTAACCACTACCAAATGGGTCTTCCCACGGATCCATAAACGAGGTCACCCGTCGCAAACGGTAGGGCTCGAAGACGATCAACAGGCCGATGCCAAAGCAGGCCGAACCGATCATCACAATAAACTGCCACAATTTGGCGCCGGCAATGAAAAGCATGCCGACCGTGGTAACGAACATCACCACGAATGAGCCGAGATCCGGCTGCTCAAGCAACAACACCCCCAGCAAGGCCAAGACCACCAAGGGCTTGGCAAAACCGACAAACGACTGCCGAACCTGTTCGTACTGGCGAACCAGATATCCCGACATGAAAAGGAACAAGGAAAGCTTGGCCACTTCGGCTGGCTGAAGGTTGAAAATCCCCAGCGGGATCCAGCGCGATGCACCATTAACCGAGCGGCCAATCCCGAGCACCACCACCAGCAGCACAATGGAAAGGATCAGCATCGGCACACTGTACTGACGCCACTTTTCGAGCGGGATCATCAGGACAAAACTGGCCAAGACCAGCGAGCAAAAGAGGAAAAAACCATGGCGTAGGGCAAAGTAGAACGGCATTTCCGTCAAACGGGTCGCAATCGGCACCGAGGCAGACGTCACCATCACCAAACCCGTCACCATCAGGGCCAACGCAATCCAAACCAACTGTCTGTCATACGGGCTCTGTGCCGCCGGCTTTGTCATCCAATCAAAAAACTGCCCCATCCCTTCCTTTACCGCTCCTGCCATCAGCTATCCTTGCCTACTTGGTGCTGTAACGATTGTGCCAATTCGACAAACGTATCACCACGTACCATAAAGTTAGCAAATTGATCGAAGCTCGCACAGGCCGGTGATAACAAGATCATATCTCCAGCTCGGGCTGATTGCGCAGCGTGTGACATGGCTTGCTCCATGGTCTCGACCATTACCGGTTGGGAGACTAGCGGGGCAAACTGATCGCCATCACGGCCAAAACAATATAATTGGCTATCTAATGTAGCCAAGATCGGGGCCAACTCGGAAAAATCCGCCCCCTTACCGTCACCACCGACCAGCAAGTGAAGCTTGCCGTTGAGCTGCAAGCCGTTAAGGGCTGCCAGGGTGCTGGCTAAGTTAGTCGCCTTGGAATCATTGACCCACTTCACGCCATGTTGCTCGGCGACGAGCTGGCAGCGGTGGGCCAGACCGTTATAGCGGCGTAGCGCTCGGCAGGCGGCCTCGCGTTCGATGCCAACAGCATCGGCCAACGCCAGTGCGGCAAGGCTGTTAGCCACATTGTGGCGCCCCACCAAGGCGATATCGTTGCTTGGCATAATCGGCTCACCCGCCACGGCCAGCCATTCTTTGTCTTGGTGCATCACCAAGCCATAGCGGTCGGTGTGATTTGTTTGGCCACCATTGAGACCAAAACTCACCAGCTCACTGCTGAAGGCTTTCGATTCAGCGGCTAGATTATCAAGATCCGGCTTGGTCGCCAGATCTTCGCGGTTGAACACCGCCAACTCGGCGTGATCAAAGATGCGCATCTTAGCCGCACTGTACTGCACCAAGCCGCCTGGGTACCGGTCCATATGATCTTCGGACAAGTTCAGGTATGCCGCAGCGTTGAGAGATAGGCTAGAGGTGGTTTCCAACTGAAAGCTGGAAAGCTCGAGCACATAAAGATCATGATCTTGGGCCAGCATATCCAGCGCAGCGAAGCCGATATTGCCGCCGACACCGACGTTAATACCCGCTTCTTTAGCCATTTCACCCACCAAACTGGTGACGGTACTCTTGCCGTTGGAGCCAGTGATCGCTACCACGGGCTTATCGACCGCACGGGCAAACAACTCAATATCACCGACAATCTCTATACCGGCAGTAGCCGCTTGCTGCAGCTGCGGGGTCGCCAAGGCAATCCCCGGGCTTGAAACAATCAAGTCTGCTGCCATCAGCCAGTCCATCTGCCAATGGCCACTGCACAGTGCAACGGATTCGGGTAAGTGCTCGCGGCCTGGAGGGTGCTCGCGGGTATCAATGACCTTGATGTCCAATGGCTGAGGATTCCTCAACAAATGGTTTACCACCGACAGGCCGGTCATACCCAGCCCGATCACCACAACCTGTTTTACGCCTTCCAAGCCTTTCATCCTATCGTACCTTCAGGGTCGCCAGCGCGATCAATACCAGCATCAGGGTAATGATCCAGAAACGCACGATAACACGCGGCTCTGGCCAGCCTTTCAATTCATAGTGGTGGTGGATCGGTGCCATGCGGAAGATCCGCTGGCCACGCAGTTTGTATGAGCCAACCTGTAGGATCACCGATACGGTTTCCATCACGAATACACCGCCCATTACAACCAGTAACAGCTCTTGGCGAACCAAGACCGCGATGGTACCCAGTGCGCCGCCCAAGGCAAGCGAACCGACATCGCCCATAAAGACTTGTGCCGGATAGGTGTTGAACCACAGAAAGCCCAGACCAGCACCGACAATTGCGGTGCAGACGACAACCAGTTCGCTGGCGTCTTTCAGGTAAGGGATATGCAGGTAGTTCGCAAAGTTAACATTACCGGTCGCCCAAGCAATGAAAGCCATACCACCCGCGACCATGACGGTCGGCATAATCGCCAAGCCATCAAGGCCATCGGTCAGGTTTACCGCATTACTGGTACCGACAATCACGAAATAGGTAAAGACGATATAGAACAGCCCAAGCTGCGGCATGACATCCTTGAAGAAGGGCACCACCAACTGGGTTGCAACGGTATCTTGACCGTGGATATACAGAGCGAAGGCCACGCCCAGCGCAATCACTGACTGCCAGAAATACTTCCAGCGTGCGATCAAACCATCGGTGTTCTTACGTACCACCTTGCGGTAGTCATCGACAAAGCCAACCGCGCCATAGCCCAGCATGACGGTAAGCACCGCCCAGACATACGGGTTGCTCAGATCAGCCCACAGTAAAACGGTAATCGCAATCGCAGCCAGGATCATGATCCCGCCCATCGTCGGGGTGCCACGTTTGCTAAAGTGCGACTCAGGGCCATCATGGCGGACCACCTGGCCGATCTGCAGCATCTGCAGGCGGGCGATCAGGCGAGGTCCCATCCACAACGAAATCATCAATGCAGTCAAGATACTGATGATGGCGCGGAAAGTCAGGTATTCAAACAGTCGAAAAAATGGAAATGTCGATTCCAGTAAATCAGCTAACCAGTAAATCATTATTTATGTTCCTGCAGTGCAACAATCACATCTTCCATGCGGGAGCTACGCGCTCCTTTTGCCAGCACTGTCACTTGGATGTTGTCTTCATTGAGCAAAAGATCAAGCTGCTGCTGCAGCGTCTCAATCAATGCTGTTTTATCGTTAAAATGTTGGCCATTGTTCAGCGTACTGACGATTTGGCTGGCATTACCAAAGGTCATAACCTTATCGAGGTGACGTTCAAGGGCATACTCTGCCACTTCCCGGTGCAGTAATGCACTGTCATCGCCCAGCTCGGCCATATCCCCCAACACGAACCAGCGCTGACCGTCAAAGCCAGCCAGCAGATCGATAGCGGCCTTAACCGACGCGACGCTGGCATTGTAGGTATCATCAATCAACCTTAAGTTGTGGCACGGCTCAGTGACATCAACACGGCCCTTAACATTGGCCACTCCGCCCAAACCAGCTTGTACCTGCTCCGGCGTCGCCCCCATAGCCATTGCCAGTGCTGCGGCGGCAAGGGCATTGGCAACATTATGGCCACCAGCCAGCGTCAAGCTAACCGGAAATGTTGCGGTGGGGGTGCGCATTGTAAAGCAAGCACGGCCCATACTGTTAATACTTATGTCAACCGCGTGAAAATCTGCTTCAGGCTGAGTGGCAGAAAACGTCTGCAATTGATGCTTTTCCAGCATTGGGTGCCATTTTTCCTGGGCATTAGAGTCAAGGTTAATAATGGCGACCGCCTCTTTACCACGCTCCTCCAAGCCTTCGAAGATTTCCCCTTTGGCCTTCGCCACCCCGTCCAGCGAGCCAAACCCTTCAAGATGGGCAGCAGCTAGGTTGTTAATCAGTGCTACCTGCGGCTTGACCAAGTTGCTGGTGTAGGAAATTTCCTGCTGATGATTGGCACCCAGTTCAATCACCGCAAATTCATGCTCAGGTTCAAGTCGAAGCAAAGTCAGCGGCACACCAATATCGTTATTGAAATTGCCCGCCGTCGCCAGCACCTTGCCTTTTTGCAACAAAATAGCAGCGACCATTTCCTTCACCGTGGTTTTACCGCAGCTGCCGGTCAGCGCTACCGTTTTCAAACCATGATGCTGCTCCATCTCTGCCTTGAGCCATGCGCCAAGCAAGCCAAGCGCTTTGTGGGTATCGTCAACCACTAACTGAGGCAGTTCAACCGGTAAGTGCTTGCTCACCAACAGGGCTGAGGCGCCTTGTTGTTTCGCGTTTTGGCAGAAGTCATGGGCATCAAAACGTTCGCCAATCAGGGCAATAAACAAGGTATCATCCGCGATTTGGCGGGTATCGGTCGATACCGCTGAAACGGTGGTGTCATCACCGATCAGTTTGCCACCCAATACCTCGGCCAATTGGGATAGTTGTACCGGGATCATGCCTTTGCCTCCAGCAGTTCGGCGACCGTCTCGCGGTCAGAATAATGAATAGTGCGGTCAGCCAAAATTTGATAGTCCTCATGGCCTTTACCCGCCACCAGCACGATATCATCGGAACCCGCTTGGGTAAGTGCCCACTGACACGCCTCACGGCGTTCATGGATAGTCTTAGCCTGCTCCGGTTTTGTCAGCCCAGCCAGCATATCCGCCATGATTGCCAACGGCGACTCGCTACGCGGATTGTCATCAGTCAGGATCACCCGATCAGCCAGGCTTTCCGCTGCAGCCGCCATCAACGGTCGCTTGCCGCGGTCACGATCGCCACCACAGCCGAAAATACACCAGAGTTTGCCGTGGCAGTGCACTCGCAATGCCTGCAAAGCCTTCTCCAGCGCATCGGGGGTGTGAGCATAATCAACAACCATCATAGGTTTGTCAGGCGTTTGAAAAACTTCCATCCGGCCAGTAACGGCCTGCAACTGCGGCGCAACGGCCAGCAACGCTGGCATCTGATGGCCTGTCGCCAACAGGGTGGCCAGTGATAGCAGCAAATTGGTGACATTAAACGCCCCAACCAACGGCGCGGTAAACTGTCCTTTCCCCCAGCTTGAATCAAAGGCCACGCTCACGCCCTGGGCGCTGTACTCAACCGATTCCAGCCATAACTGCTTGCCTTTATGGGTCGCTAGGTGCTTCTGCTCCATAGCAACCGCTACAGCATTTGGTAGATCTGCCAACCATTCACGGCCAACGACATCATCAGCGTTAATCACCGCTACACCACACTGGTGCTGGGTAAACAGGGTTTTCTTGGCCTCGGCATAGCTGGCCATATCACCGTGGTAA
Source organism: Photobacterium satsumensis (assembly GCF_050336935.1). Taxonomy (NCBI): domain Bacteria; kingdom Pseudomonadati; phylum Pseudomonadota; class Gammaproteobacteria; order Vibrionales; family Vibrionaceae; genus Photobacterium; species Photobacterium satsumensis. The sequence continues at coordinate 83,328 of NZ_JAKJSK010000014.1, read as the reverse complement.
TCAAGATGATCACGGCTGAGGTTGGTAAAAATACTGGCTTTGAATGCCAGCGCTTTCACCCGCCCCTGTACCAAGCCATGGGAAGAAACTTCCATCGCCGCAAAGCGGGCTCCCTGAGTCGCCATCTGCTGCAGTACACAAGGGATTTCAAGCGCACTGCCGGTGGTATTGGTCGCCGGTTGGATTTGATCTAACAGGCCATTGCCCGTTGTTCCCATCACGCCTGCCGGCTGACCCAGCAGCATCGCCCATTGGGCTAGCAATTGGCTGATGGTGGTTTTGCCGTTAGTGCCTGTTACGGCTACAACATCTATCTGCTCATCCGGTGCTCCATAGAAGCGCTTGGCAATGGCCGACAACAGGTCACCAAGGAGAGGGAGATAAATCACGGCACCATCTGTGCATTGTTCGATATAAGGCTGTTTGGTGTCTGCTTGTGCCAACACCAATGCCGCACCGGCCTGCTGCGCCTTGGCAATAAACCGCCGGCCATCGACACTGTGGCCCTTAACGGCGACAAACATCTCACCCGGCTTGATCTGCCGGCTATCGAGGGTCATCCCCGAAATGGAAACAGCGGCCAATGATTCCGGTAGGCAAAGGCCCTCTAGCCATGGCGATAATAACTCGCCAACAGCGTGTAATACTTTAGGTTCCGGCATGGGTATTGCCTCTGTGGTTCACAACGTTTAATTCTTCAAGCGTTCCCGCATCCGGCGGGATATTCAAAATCTGCAATGCGCTCTTCATCACTTCGGAGAAAATCGGCGCAGCAATGGCACCACCATAGTAGGCATCGCCCTGAGGTTCGTTGACCACCACCACCATCGCCAACCTTGGGTTGCTGATCGGCGCCAGTCCAGCTGTCATCGCCACATATTCATCACTGTAGCCACCTGCAACCGCTTTTTTCGCCGTACCCGTTTTCGCCCCGACACGGTATCCCGGTACCGCAGCACGACGGGCACTGCCCCCTTTGTGGGTGACCAGTTCAAGCATATTGAGTAATGCGCGGGTGTTCTCGGCCGAAACCACCTGACGTCCAGGTACAACCGCTTCGGTCTTCAGAATAGAAAGCGGTCGGTTGACGCCCATCGCGCCCAGTGTGGCATAAGCGCGCACTAACTGGATTGGGGTGACCGAGATGCCGTAGCCGAAGGAGAGCGTCGCCCGTTCAAAGTCGGACCAACGGCGGCGGTCGGGGAAGAAACCTTGCGCCTCACCGATCAGGTTGATCCCCGAGGCATCGCCCATTCCAACACTGCTGTACATACCCAGCACCGCATCGACCGGCATCGCCAGCGAGAGCTTACTCACCCCGATATTACTGGACTTTTGTAGGATCTTGGCGAGGTTCGCCTTGCCAACCCGCGAGACATCTCGTACTCGGCTACCACCGATTTGCATCAGACCGTTGCCGGTGTCGATAACGGTATTTTCATCCGCAACGCCATTTTCCATCGCTGCCAGTACCACAAATGGCTTGATGGTCGAGCCCGGCTCCATGGCATCGGTGATCACCCGGTTACGCATCCTAAAGCTTTGCAGCTGATCGCGGTTGTTCGGGTTGTAGGAAGGGGCGTTAACCATCGCCATTATTTCACCGGTTCGTACATCAACCATCACCACCGATGCTGATGTGGCCTGATAATCGGCAACCGCTTGTTTCACTGCGCGGTAAGCAACAGCCTGAAGGCGTTGATCGATACTTAAGCTGAGCGGCTTACCCGGTTCACGTTTTTTAAGGGAGATATTCTCAACAACTCGGCCGTAGCGGTCTTTGCGCACGGTACGGCGGCCCGGTTCACCGGTCAGCCAACCATCATAGGTTCGCTCGACACCTTCCAGACCGTGACTGTCAATGCCGGTCACACCGATCAGGTGCGCACTGACTTCACCGGCCGGGTAGAAGCGGCGGGATTCGTCTTTCAGGCCAATGCCGGGTAGCTTGAGCTTACCGACATAGGCGGCCATGGCCGGACTCACCTGCCGTTGCAGATAAATAAAGCGGCGCTTGCTGTTTTTCTCGAGGCGTGCCAGCAAGCCCTGACGATCAATACCCAGTACATCGGCAAGGGCATACCAGCGCTCGGGCTGGGCCAAGCCATTATTTTTGAAGATCTGTACCGGGTCAGCCCACACAGCCTGAACCGGCACACTGACAGCCAGCTGCTCGCCATTGCGGTCGGAGATAATGCCGCGGGCAGAAGGCAGAGCCTTGACCCTGAGCGAACGTAAATCCCCTTCCTGGATCAACTTGCCGGGCTCGAGGACCTGGATATAGGCCGAGCGTCCGACAAGGGCTACCAGAGCCAATAAAATACATCCGCAAATAACACCAAAGCGCCACGGGATAAATGCCGGTGGCGCTTTCTGTCGACGTTGATTCTGCTTATCAGAACGCTTGATAGGTTTTGTTTTTTTCATTATTTAACAATAACTTCGCTATCACGTGATGGACGTTGCATGTCCATATCCTGTTCGGCTAAACGTTCAATCCGGCTGTGCTCGGCCAGTGAGCTCTCTTCAAGGATCTGATTGCGCCACTCGATATCGAGCTGATCCCGCTCGATCAGCAGCTGCTCCTGCTTGGCAATCATTTGCCGGGAATGGTGGGTGATCAAGACCACCCCCAGTGCAGAAACCAGCACCAGAACCAATAATATCATCGGAATACGACCGACAGATAACAGATCCCGGCCGATTATCTGGGCCAGGTTATCTGTTGGTTCCGGTTGTTGCTTCATAGGCGTTCGGCCAAGCGCAGTACAGAACTGCGGGAACGAGTATTACCGCTCACTTCATTTTGCGACGGTTTGATTGCCTTGCTTACCGGCTTAAGATCTGCACTACCCAGCGCCTTGATCTGCTCTTCGGTCAACGGCAAACCTGCCGGCACTTCCGGCCCTTTGCTCTGTTTGCGGATAAAGCGCTTGACCATACGGTCTTCCAACGAGTGGAAGCTAATCACCGACAATCGGCCACCTGTAGCCAGAATACTGACCGCCCCTTTCAGCGCAGTCTCGATTTCTTCTAACTCACTGTTAATATAAATACGGATAGCCTGGAAGCTACGCGTTGCTGGGTGCTTGTGCTTATCCTTGAACGGCGAAACATTGGCAATCAACTTCGCCAGCTGGGTCGTACGGGTCAGCGGCTCGTTCTCCGGATCCTCTCGGTATTCCACAATGCCACGAGCGATACGCTTGGCAAAGCGCTCTTCCCCGAACTCTTTCAGTACCCAGGCAATATCATCAGCCTCTGCTTCAGCCAGCCAATCCGCCGCCGAGATCCCTGATGTTGGGTCCATACGCATATCAAGCGGCCCATCACGCATAAAACTAAAGCCGCGTTCGGCATCATCCAACTGCGGGGAAGACACACCCAGATCCAGCAGGACGCCGTCCACACGGCCGATCAAGTCACGCTCTTCCATATATTTTTCCATGCCAGAAAACGGGCCATGGATAATATTGAACCGAGGATCATTAATTTTCTGGGCTTCGGCAATCGCCTGAGGATCACGGTCAATACTGTAAAGGCGCCCGTTTTCACCTAGCTGGGAAAGGATCAGACGGCTGTGTCCACCACGGCCAAATGTCCCATCGATGTAGATACCATCTGGTTTGATGGCCAAACCATCAACAGATTCATGAAGTAAAACCGAGACGTGCTCAAACTGTTCAGACATAAGTATTTATTCAGCTCTTGTGAAACCGTACAGTCCGTTATCAACGAACTGGCATAAAATCCAGTAACAGTGGAAATTCATCGACTTAGGTCATTAAAACACTGTTTTAAAAGCCTTTTCTGAAAATTCCCACTGCAAAGTGTACGTATTTGATAAAAAAGATGTCAAGCCGAGGGCCGCAATTCTAACAATCACTTGATATTTATTGCGGGGCTAAAACGACAAAAGGTGATGCAAAGCCTCGCAAGAGACCTCACATCACCTTTTATACTAAAGGGGGTGAGTTGGCCGATGAGCCGGGTTCTGTCCCGCTTACGCGGTGGTAACCATTCCTCTAGGCCTGCAATCACTCACAGGCTCAAGCAACCTACCCGTCCCCAACGCGGGCCACGCCATTAGGGACCTATTTGGTCTTGCTCCGGGTGGAGTTTACCGTGCCACGAACTATTACTAGCCGCGCGGTGCGCTCTTACCGCACCCTTTCACCCTTACCTGTGCACCACTCCGAAGAATGGGCCATCGGCGGTTTGCTCTCTGCTGCACTGGTCGTAGGCTCGCGCCTCCCAGACGTTATCTGGCACCCTGCCCTGTGGAGCCCGGACTTTCCTCCCCCCCGTCAGTATCCCGAAGGACATCAACGAGGCAGCGATTACCTTGGCCAACTCAGGCGGGCGATTGTATAGGACTTGGCTCACAGTTACCAGTGAAAAATCCTACAAACTCCAGAAGCGGTGGAAATAGCAACAGCGTGGCTATGGGCGATTGGCATGGGGCACTAGGCGAAGAGCACAATCCGCCTAGCCTCTAGCCTCAGTCTAGATTTTCTAGGCCCCACTTATACAGCGCGTTCTTCTTCACGCCGTGGATTTCTGCGGTCAGAGCCGCGGCCTTTTTCAATGGCAGCTCTTTGACCAGCAGGCCCAGTGTACGCAGGGCATCTGCCGGCAGTGCTTCTTTCTCGGCGCGGTGACCGGCAACCAGCAAGACCATCTCACCACGGGTACGGTTGCTGTCTTCACCCAGCCAGTCAATCAGCTCACCCAGCGGGGCGCCGTGGATTGTCTCGAAGGTTTTGGTCAGCTCACGGGCCAACACCACCTGACGCTCAGGGCCCAGCACGGCCAACATATCGGCCAGAGAGTCCGTGATGCGGTGCGGTGATTCATAAAAAATCATCGTACGCTCGTCATCAGCCAGCTCCTGGAAGCGGTCACGACGGCCCTTGCTCTTCGGTGGCAGGAAACCTTCGAAGCTAAAACGATCAGATGGCAAGCCAGCACCGCTAAGCGCAGTAACAACGGCACAAGGACCCGGAAGCGGGACAACTTTAACACCCGCCTGACGACAACGATTGACAAGATGGTATCCTGGATCACTGATCAGCGGCGTACCAGCATCGGACACAAGTGCGATACTGGTACCGGCCTGAAGTTTTTCGATCAGATAATCAGCTTTTTGCTGTTCATTGTGATCGTGAAGCGCAAAGGTGCGGGTCGAGATCGAAAAATGGGTCAGAAGGCGCGATGTATGTCGCGTATCCTCGGCGGCAATCAGATCGACATTTGCCAATACGTCCAATGCACGCTGCGTAATGTCCGCCAAATTACCGATTGGAGTAGGTACGATGTACAAAGTTGCGACATCTACCGTGCATGAATTGGTCTCACTCATTTGTCTAAGATCTCATCTGCAATTAATATAGAGAGTAATTTGTCACAGTTGAATGAATTCAATGCTCAATTTTACCCATAAGCGTAAAAGTGTATCACGACTGTTAGCCCCTGTAGCCCTTGCCGTGCTTCTGGCAAGCTGTAGTACCTCTAACCAGCCTGTCGTGGCCACCGATATTACAGCTGCCGCTACTGATAGCGCAGCCAATTATCTGATCAAAGCCGAGTCAAGTGAAGGTGCCGAGAGCATCAACTGGAATATCCTGGCGCTCAAGGCGCTAATCAAGGAAGGCCAGTGGAGCCAAGCCGAACAACTTGCTACCCGCCTTAGCCGGATGAACATGGATCCGCTGCAGATGGCAGAGTGGCAGTTGGCACGGGCGACCCTGCGCTACCAGCAAGGCCAGCCTAAAGCCGCACTTGATTCACTCAACTTCCAGCCATGGTGGACACTGGCCGACAGCCAGTACCTGCGTTACCACATGCTGCGTGCTGAGCTTTACCGTCAGACCAACCAGCCGCTTAACGCAGCCCGCTCGCGTACCGCTCTGGATCAGTATCTGAACAATGACCAGAAAGCCGCGAACTGGCAGAACCTGTGGCAGGACTTGTCCAACTACAGCAATAACCAGCTCCAATCCGTTACCCTTGCTGGTGACGAAGAGGTTCTGCGTGGCTGGATCCAGCTGGCGGTATTGAAAAACACCTACTCCCAGCGCCCGGCTAAGCTCAAGGGCATGGTTGAAGATTGGCTGGCCAGCAATCCTTACCACCCGGCGAACCAATATCTGCCAACCGATCTGGACAGCATTATGTCGCTGGAAATTGCCCAGCTCGATAATGTTGCTCTGCTACTGCCGTTAACTGGCCGTTTCGAGCAATCAGGCAAAGCAGTCCGCGATGGCTTTATCAATGCCATGCTCGACGACACCGGCCGTGAGGCCCAAACCGAGCTGACCGTCTACGATACGGAAGCCGAAAGCATGGCGACGATTATGGCCAAGCTCGAGCAAAGCGGCGTCGAGATGGTGATCGGTCCTCTGCGCAAAGACAAGATTACCGAATTCCAGCGTTCCAACAGCAGCAATATTGCCCTGTTAGCGCTCAATGAGCCGGAACCAAGCCAACTGACCCAGGATAATGCCTGTTATTTCTCGCTCTCGCCTGAGCAGGAAGCCGAGCAGGCTGCTCGCCACCTCTTTGCCAAGGGTCACCAATACCCAATGGTATTGGCACCGGGCAACAGCTTTGGCGGACGTGTCAGCAAAGCCTTTATCGAACAATGGCAGCAACTGACCGGTAAGACACCGGCCACCCGCCAGTTCAGCTCACGCAAGCAGATCCAGCAGGAAATTGCCGCGGTATTCGGTTTGACCGAGAGCCAAGCCCGCATCAAGCAGATGCAGCAGGTGCTGGGAATGGAGCTCGAAGCCGAACCACGTAGCCGCCGTGATACCGACGCGGTGTACCTGATCGCCAATGTCAACGAGCTGACCCTGCTCAAGCCGTTTATCGAAGTGGCCATCAACCCGGATGCCTCGCAACCGAAACTGTACGCCAGCTCACGCAGCTACCCGGATCGTGATGCCAACACATCTGAAATCCGAGGTATCGAGTTCAGCGATATCCCGTTGCTTATCGATGCCAACCACAACTTCATGAACCGCTATGAAGAACTGTGGCCGGATAGCAAGAATACCGACGTTCGCCTCCATGCCTTCGGAATGGATGCCTACAAAATGGTGTCCGAGCTGCCACAGATGCGTGTCGTCGACAATTATTCGACCCAGGGCAATACCGGCCAGCTCAGCCTCGATGACCAGTGTGTGATCCAGCGTAAGCTAAGCTGGGCTATCTATACCGGGAACGGTATTGAGCCCGCTCAATAGGCGCCAGCAAGGGCAAACCTACGAGGCCATGGCCGAGCAGTATCTCTGCCGCCATGGCCTGCAATCCCACACCCGTAACTTCCAGTGCCGCAGCGGTGAAATAGACCTGATCATGCGTCATCAGCAGTGCTGGGTCTTCGTTGAAGTTAAATTCCGCAAAAACAACCATTACGGTTCGGCCGCAGAAGCGGTAAACTGGCGCAAACAACAACGCGTTAAACGTGCAGCCTTGTTTTGGCTAAAGAAAAATGGCTTCGCCATTGAACACACAGAGTTTCGATTTGATGTGGTATCGCTCGAAGGCACACCCCCACAGATCGAATGGTTTACCAACACCCTAGTAGAAGGTTAATCCATGCTAGAGAGCATCAAAGAAAGTTTCACTGAAAGCATCCAAACCCAGATTGCCGCCGCCGAGGCCCTGCCAGACGCAATTTCCCAGGCAGCCCAGGTCATGGTGCAAAGCCTGCTCAACGGCAACAAAATCCTCTGCTGCGGTAATGGTGGTTCGGCTGCGCACTCGCAGCATTTTGCTTCCTGCCTGATCAACCGCTTCGAGACCGAGCGTCCAAGCCTGCCAGCCCTTTCCCTGACGGCTGATACCACCACCCTGACGGCAGTGGCGAACGACTATCACCACGATGAAATTTTCTCCAAGCAAGTCAGGGCTCTAGGCCAAGCCGGCGATATCCTGTTCGTGCTGTCGACCAGCGGCAACAGCAAGAATATCATCAAAGCCATGGAAGCGGCTCTGACCCGAGACATGACCATCATTGCCCTAACCGGCAAAGACGGCGGCGAAATGGCTGGCCTGCTAGGCATCCAAGATGTCGAGATCCGCATTCCGTCACAGCGCACAGCCCGAATCCAAGAAGGTCAGCTGTTGGTGCTCCACTGCCTGTGTGATCTGATCGACAAGGTCCTGTTTCCCCATCACGAAGGATAAGTTCAACAAGGAAGGTAAGCATGAACTGGCGTTCGCTATTTGTTCTCCTGCTGGCATTCGGCCTGCAGGCTTGTGCAGCTTTAGATCCGGCCGATACCCGCTCGACCAAGCAGCAATGGTATGACCAAGAAATCGAGATGGAAGTCGGTGGCCTCGCCAACAAGCCGCCTTACCGGCAACATGCCCGCATCAATGCCATTGCAGTCGATGGCAAAGTATTGCTGGTCGGTCAGGCGACCGAGCAGACCTACAGCCATCAGCTGGAACAGCAGGTCCGTGAGCTGAAAAACGTCAACACGGTATACAACCAGATCCAAATCCGCCCACTGCCCCAGATGGGTGAAGTGGGCAAAGACAGCTGGCTGACCACCAAAGTAAAGGCCCAGCTCATCGGCAGCAAACAGTTACGGGATGCAACCATCAAAGTGGTCACCGAAGGCCAGGAAGTGTTCCTGCTCGGCTATGTTAGCCGTGAACAGGGCAACGTGGCCGCCGATATCGCCCGCAATGTTTCCGGTGTCCAGAAGGTGGTTAAGGTGTTTGAGTACCCTGAAAATTAGGTAGGAAGACAGGCTTTACCCAAAAAAGAAAAACGCAGCGAAAGCTGCGTTTTTTATGCGTTTAATTCACCACGTTTACGGCGCGATTACTTCACCACGCGCAGGCTTGGCCGGCCGCGAGGACGCGGTGGCTCATCATCGGGTTCGGATTCAGATACGGCTTCAGTCACCGCCTCAACAGGCGCAAGCGCTTCCTGAGGTTGATCTTCAACAATACCTTCCACGTCTTCAATGTCAGCCATATCGGTTGCATAAGCAGGCTCAGGCTCGAACATAGTACCAGCACCGTTTTCACGGGCATAGATAGCCATAGCAGCATAAAGCGGGACAATCACCGTATGAGGGCGGCCACTAAAGCGAGCACTGAAGCTGATAGCCTCGTTACCCAGCTCCAAATTACCGACCGCACGCGGGGCAACGTTCAGGACAATCTGCCCATCACTGACAAATTCCATCGGAACCTTGACACCCGGTAGCGTTGCATCAACCACCAAGTGCGGGGTCAAATCATTATCTACCAGCCAATCATAGAAAGCGCGCAACAAATACGGTCTACGCGGTGTCATGTTGTCGATGTCCATCATTAATTGCCAGCCAAACGCATTTCGCGCTCTGCTTCGGTCAATGAAGCCAAGAATGAATCACGCTCGAAAACACGAGTCATGTAATTTTTGACTTCTTTGGCACCAGCGCCAGTCAGCTCGATACCCATTTCAGGCAGACGCCATAACAGCGGTGCAAGGTAACAGTCAACTAAGCTGAACTCTTCGCTCATGAAGTATGGGAACTCAGCAAATACAGGGGCAAGAGCCATCAGCTCTTCACGCAACTGCTTACGGGCTTTATCAGCCTCGTCAGCCGTGCCTTTATTTACTTTTTCAGCCAGTGTGTACCAGTTACGTTCGATACGGTACATCATCAAACGGCTGTTACCACGAGCAACAGGATAAACAGGCATCAATGGTGGATGAGGGAAACGCTCATCCAAGTACTCCATGATGATACTTGCTTGGTAAAGTGCAAGCTCACGGTCAACCAAAGTCGGCACTGAGTTGTACGGGTTTAGGTCTAGCAAGTCTTCAGGCAGGTTGTTTGGGTCAACCAGCTCGATTTCAACACTCACACCTTTTTCTGCTAGTACGATACGCACCTGATGGCTGTAGATGTCAGAAGCATCAGAATACAGAGTCATCACCGAGCGTTTATTGGCAGCAACAGCCATTAACCCCTCCAGTATACTTAAATACACAAAAAGCAACGGGGGCACCGGCCCCCATTGCGAGATTCTAACCCACTAGATTACCTGATCAGTGGACATCACGCCAATATTCTTTCTTCAACAGTAATGTTAGTACAAAGAATACCACGATAAAACCCATTACCCAGTAACCCAGACGCTGGCGTTCCAACTTCATTGGTTCTGCTGAATATTCGAGGAAGTTGACTAGGTCACGAACTGCCTCGTCATATTCTTCATCATTCAACTCACCAGTGCCGTCAGACTTGATGCCAACATATTCCTGTACTTCTTCACCGTCAATCAGGCGGGTTTCGTACACTTTACTCGGCACACCTTGCAGCTCTTCCAACACATGGGGCATACCCACACTTGGGAAGACCACGTTGTTCACTCCAAACGGACGGTTAGGATCCGCATAGAATGAACGCAGGTAGGTATATAGCCAGTCACTGCCGCGAACTCGGGCGACCATGGTCAAGTCCGGTGCTGGTGCACCAAAAGACGCCGCCGCATATTCAGTCGGGATAGCATTGACCATCAGATCACCAATCTTGGCTTCAGGATCAAAGATCATATGCTCCTTCATCAAGTCACTCGGGATCCCAATATCGGAAGCCACTCGCTCGTAACGCTGGTATTGAGTTGCGTGACAGCCAAAGCAGTAGTTCATGAAAGTCTGCGCACCGCGCTGCAGCGAAGCATTGTCGGTCAAATCATTGTTGGCTTTGTCCAACGGTACCGATGGACCCGCTGCCATAACCAGAGACGGCAGCAGGGCAAATAGCATTACAATCAACGTTTTCATTTGAATGTTACCCTCTCTGGTAGCGGTTTGGTTGCTTCATTCTTGCTGTAGAAGAACAGCAGGACGAAGAACATGAAATACGCAAAGCTGAAGATCTGCGCCAGAAGGGTGTACGTCGGCGTCGCCGGCAATGCACCCAGAATCCCCAATGCAACGAAGCTGATAGTGAACTGGACGATATTGGCCAGGTGCAGCTTGCTGCGGTAGCGGTATGAACGCACCTTACAGCGATCTAGCCATGGCAGTAGGAACAGCACGACAATCGAGGCCCCCATCGCAATAACACCCAGCAGCTTATCCGGTACCGCACGCAAGATGGCGTAGAACGGAGTGAAATACCAAACCGGAGCAATGTGCTCAGGGGTCTTCAGCGGGTTGGCAGCTTCAAAGTTAGGTGGCTCAAGGAAATAGCCGCCCATCTCTGGGTTGAAAAAGATCACGTAGCTGAACAGGAAGGCAAACACCGCAACCCCCACCATATCTTTCACGGTCCCGTAAGGGTGGAAGGGTATGGAGTCGATAATGTCGTACTTCTTGCTGTAGTAAGAATGGAACGGGAACTGGGTCTTATAATCCTCACCCTTGCTGCCTTTCGGTAGCTTGGTTTCGATACCGTCCGGGTTGTTTGAGCCCACTTCGTGCAATGCAAGAATGTGTAGTACAACCAGCAGTAGCAGCACGATTGGCAGCGCAATCACGTGAAGGGCGAAGAAACGGTTCAGTGTCGCACCGGAGATCACGTAGTCACCACGGATCCACAGTGTCAGATCATCACCGATCACTGGAATGGCACCAAACAGGGAAATAATAACCTGTGCACCCCAGTAAGACATCTGGCCCCATGGCAATAGGTAACCCATAAAGGCTTCGGCCATTAGCACCAGGAAGATCAACATCCCGAACAGCCACAACAGCTCACGGGGTTTTTGGTAAGAACCGTAGATCAAGCCACGGAACATATGCAGGTAAACCACGACAAAAAATGCCGAAGCCCCCGTCGAGTGCATGTAGCGAAGTAGCCATCCATACTCGACATCACGCATGATGTATTCGATCGAGGCAAACGCCCCGTCGCCGGAAGGCACGTAGTTCATCGTCAGCCAGATCCCGGTAATGATCTGGTTAACCAACACCAGCATGGCCAAAGAGCCAAAGATATACCAGAAGTTGAAGTTCTTCGGCATCGGGTATTCTGACAAATGCTTCTTGTAAGCATTCATCACTGGTAGACGTTTTTCAATCCATCCAACTAATGCATCCATTAGGCATTCTCCTCGTCCTGACCAACCACAATGGTATTATCATCCAGGAATGTATGAGGCGGCACTACCAAGTTCAATGGCGCAGGCACCCCTGCAAAGACCCGGCCCGCCATATCAAATTTCGACCCGTGGCATGGGCAGAAAAATCCAGACGAAATACCACTGACCTGCTCACTGAAGGTATTGGGTAAATAGGTAGGTGAACAGCCTAGGTGGGTACAAATACCTACGGCTAAAAAGATTTCAGGTTTAACTGAACGAAATTCATTCTGGGCATATCCGGGCTGCTGCGGTTCCGCCGAAGACGGATCACGAAGCTGGCCATCATGGCCACCCAATTCTTTCAAAACAGCATCGCTACGGCGGACCACCCAGACAGGTTTACCACGCCACTCGACGCGGACCATCTGGCCTTCTTCCAACTTGCTGATATCAACTTCAACTGGTGCACCCGCGGCTTTTGCTCTCGCGCTCGGGTTCCATGATTTGATAAAAGGCACGGCTACAGCGACTGCACCCAAGCCTCCAACAACCGAAGTCGTCGCAGTCAGGAAGCGGCGTCGGCCGTTACTTACTGGCGCATTGCTCATCCAACATTCTCCCATGTGCTCCCGCTCTGGATTATTATTATGTCCTTGTGCGTCCCTGGAGCTTACGGCTAACTTTCAACGGAAAGAAACAACAGCTCCCTTCCAATCCGGAAGGCCAAAATGGTGGTATAAAGCTGTTGCTTATCACGCCAAATGATAAAGAAAACCCTACTTTTTGACAAGACAAAGCTACCTTTTCGCAACAAATGTGAGAGGTATGTTCTTTTTGTTACGTCTAATGGTGCAAACGGCTGTTGTATAGCTGATTTAATCTGCCAAAAGGATCAAGGAAAGGCACGATTTTAGGGCTTTGCAGGGAGGGATTGTTGCTTAGATGTGATAGAGAGGCAGGTTATGCAGGCAATAAAAAAGCCCAACCCGAAGGTTGAGCTTTTGCACACAGTTTCCAGAATAAATTCTGAAGCGTAAAATTAACGCTTAGAGAACTGTGGACGACGACGTGCTTTACGTAGACCAACTTTCTTACGCTCAACTTTACGTGCATCACGAGTTACATAACCCGCTGCGCGTAGTGCTGGACGTAGAGTTTCGTCATATTCCATAAGTGCACGAGTGATACCGTGACGGATAGCACCAGATTGACCAGTGATACCACCACCTTTAACAGTGATGTATAGGTCAAGCTTCTCAAGCATTTCAACTAGCTCTAGTGGCTGACGAACAACCATGCGAGCAGTTTCGCGACCGAAGTATTCTTCGATGCTACGCTTGTTGATTACGATGTTGCCAGTACCCGGTTTAATGAAAACGCGAGCAGCTGAGCTTTTGCGGCGACCAGTGCCGTAGTATTGATTCTCTGCCATTGTCATATTCCCAATTAGATGTCTAGAACTTTAGGCTGTTGTGCAGCGTGATTGTGCTCAGTACCAGCGTAAACTTTCAGTTTACGGTACATAGCACGGCCTAGAGGACCTTTAGGAAGCATGCCTTTAACAGCAGTCTCAATAATCATCTCTGGTTTCTTGTCAAGAAGCTTGTCGAAGCTGATAGACTTCAGACCACCGATGTAACCAGTGTGGTGGTGGTACATCTTGTCAGTGCGCTTAGCACCAGTTACTGCAACTTTTTCAGCGTTGATAACTACGATGTAGTCACCAGTGTCAACGTGCGGAGTGTACTCCGGCTTGTGCTTACCACGTAGACGAGATGCGATTTCAGTTGCTAGACGACCAAGAGTTTTACCTTCAGCGTCAACAACATACCAGTCACGTTTTACTGTTTCTGGTTTAGCAACGAAAGTTTTCATGCTAATTCTTACCCAAAATTAAATAGTTTCACTTTACAGGAGCAGTATGCTCCCTCTGTACAGAGCCCCCTCATCACCCCTTCGAGTGGTTGGCACTCCCGGCTTTTGCCGTTACAGGTACGGTGGGTCGCAAGATTATAGGGAAGGGTGGAGAAAAAATCACCTTTTTTTGAAAAAAAATTACGATTTTTTCACTTTGCGGGGTTAAGGCCCGAAACTACAGATTATCCACCCCTACTTGGAGCCTTTTTCACTACGATAACCCACCACACCTCAGCGACATCATGGAATATGTGCGCTGGCCAAATAGTCATGGCTCTGCATTTCGATAAGCCGCGAGCAACAACGCTTGAACTCAAACGCCAATTGTTCCCCCAGATACAGCTGCGCCAAGTCCACTTCAGCAGAAATGATTAATTTGACGTTGCGTTCATAGAATTCATCGACAAGGGCGATAAAGCGGCGAGCGGTGTCACTATCATCTTCCTGCATCTGGGTTACCCCGGACATCAATACGGTATGGTAGATCTGTGACAGCTCCATATAGTCGCTCTGACTACGGGCCGTTTGGCACAGGGTGGAAAAATCAAAATGGATCACCCCCTCCCCTTCATGCCGGATCGGCAGGGCCCGGTTATTGATCTCAATCGTCCCCCCCGTTCGTTGCTCGCCAGCGGCCAACTGCTCGAAATAATGCAGCATATTGTGTTCCGCCTGCTCGTCGAGCGGGAAATGGTATATTTCAGCCTGCTCCAGCGTCCGTAACCGATAATCAATACCGGAATCCACATTTACCACCTCGCAGTGGGTATTAATAAGTTCGATAGCAGGGAGAAAGCGGGCCCGCTGCAAACCATTGCGATAGAGCGCATCGGGTGGAATATTCGACGTTGCTACCAGCGTGATGCCCCGGCGGAACAGTGCTTCGAACAAAGTGCCGAGGATCATCGCATCGGTAATATCTGAGACAAAAAACTCATCAAAGCAGATAATGTCGGTTTCTGCGCAAAACCGGTCGGCGACGACTTCTAACGGATCCGTTTGCTGCTCCAGTTTTTTCATCTCATCGTGAACCCGATGCATAAAACGGTGGAAATGGACCCGCATCTTGCGTTCTGTCGGTAAGCAGTCAAAAAACGTATCGACCAGATACGTTTTACCGCGTCCTACCCCGCCCCAGAAATAGAGCCCTTTCACCGGTGCTGGCGGTTTGGCTGGGCGGCGCATCAGGCGCTCCATCCAGCTTCTTTCGGCTATTGATCTTGGGGCCTGAAGGCGGTGATACAGGTCATCAAGGTGGCCAACGGCCATCGCTTGAGCCGGGTCAGCAACGAAGTCACTACGTTCAAGATCGTGTTGGTATTTTTGTTGAGGGGTCATCCTTGTTAAGCCCAAACCGTCATTCTCCATATGCGAGATAGTACCATGCTGCTCCATGTACATGTATAGTATCTAGACAAGTTGATGAGCAGATGAAGTTGGTGATCTATTCAGCACCAATTAAATCTCGGTGTTATACAACAGGGATGATGATAAGCGCTCACCGTTTCATCCAGCAGGCTCGCCTGTCTCACGGTGCCGTTATTCCCCTGTCCCTATAAAAGAGCAAAAGGAGTTTTTCATGGCTTGGATTTATGCGCTGCTGATTTTCATTGCCGGTGCCATTGTCGGTGCCTTTGCCACGCGGCTGAGCAATAAAGGCTTGAAACAGCAAAAAGAACTGAAAAAAGAGCTAGATAAGTCAAAATACGAACTCGAGCAGTTCCGCCAGGAGCTGGTTGACCATTTCGCCCAGAGCTCAGATCTACTGGATAACATCGCCAAAGACTACAGCAAGCTTTACGAGCACATGGCGAAAACATCGACCGAGCTGATGCCGAACCTACCGGAGCAAGATAACCCATTTGCCCGTCGCATCAGTACACTGGAAGCGGTGAAAGACGTCAAAGAGGCTCAGGACGAACAACCACGCGATTACGCCAACGGTGCAACGGGCCTGCTAAAAGACCAAAAACCAGAACCGGTTGCCGAAGAGCCAAAGCCTGAAACTGAAGAGTCAAAAGCGAGCTAAGAAAATTCTTAGGAACTAAACACCCGTTTTCAAGTCTGAGATAAAGCAGGTATATCAACACACTAGGAAGTGTGCCTGCGCTTGGACTTGAAAACCGGAGTTTAGTAATAATGAAAAAAACATTACTTGTTTTAAGTGCCCTGACTATCGGCATCAGCTCAGTTATTACCCCAGTGACGGCAGCCGCCGCCCTTCCCCAGTCAGTTAACAACCAGCAGGTACCCAGCCTAGCTCCGATGCTAGAGCAAGTTACCCCTGCAGTCGTCAGCATTGCCGTTGAAGGTAAACAAGTATCCAAACAGCGTTTACCCGAAACGTTCCGCTTCTTTTTCGGCCCTGACTTTCCTGAGGAACAAATTCGCGAGCGCCCTTTCCGCGGTTTAGGCTCGGGAGTGATTGTCGACGCCGACAAGGGCTATATCGTGACCAACCACCATGTGATTGGTGGCGCTGACAAGATCATGGTCCAGCTCCATGATGGCCGTGAGGTTACTGCCGAGCTGATCGGCAGCGACGAAATGTCTGATATTGCCCTGCTCAAACTGAAAGACACCAGTGACCTGACCCAAATCAAGCTTGCCGACTCCGACAAGCTGCGCGTCGGTGACTTTGCCGTTGCCATCGGTAACCCGTTCGGCCTCGGCCAGACTGTTACCTCAGGGATCATCTCCGCCCTTGGCCGTAGCGGCCTGAACATTGAAAACTTCGAAAACTTCATCCAGACCGATGCCGCCATCAACAGCGGTAACTCCGGTGGTGCCCTAGTCAACCTCAACGGCGAACTGGTCGGTATCAATACCGCTATCCTTGGTCCTAACGGCGGCAACGTCGGTATTGGCTTTGCTATCCCGGTCAACATGGTGAAAAACCTAACCGAGCAAATCCTCGAATTCGGCGAGGTCAAGCGCGGTATCCTTGGTGTACAAGGCGGTGAGCTGACCTCCGAGCTGGCTGAAGCCTTTGGCTACGAGACCAATCATGGTGCCTTCATCAACCAGGTGATGCCAGATTCCGCCGCCGAGAAAGCCGGCTTGAAAGCCGGAGATATCATCGTCTCAGTCAACGGCAAGCAGATCCGCACTTTCGGTGAGCTAAGGGCGAAGATAGCCACTCTGGGTGCAGGCAAAAGCGTGACCTTAGGTATTGTCCGTGACGGCAAAGAGCTTGATGTCACCGCCGAGCTTCAGGAAGCCTCCGCCAACAAGGTGAAAGCAGAGAGTTTACATGACGGCCTGGCCGGTGCTGAATTCGCCAATACCACATCGAGTGATGGCGCCAAAGGTGTCAAGGTCACCAGCCTGCAGGAAAACTCCGAAGCAGCCCGTTTCGGCCTGCGTGAAGGGGATATTATCCTCGGCGTCAACCGCCAGGCCATCCGTAATTTGGGTGAGCTGAGAAAAACCCTTGATAAAAAGCCAAGTGTACTGGCCCTTGAGGTGAAACGGGATAATAGCGTCCTCTACCTCATCATCCGCTAATCTTCACTACCGGCAGCCGGCCAGCCTGGCTGCCATGTTCCTTTTCTCCCACCACTGACCCAACTTGGCTCCTGCTCAGCTTTCATTCCTTTATTCAACAAAATACACAGCCAACATTTGGTATCTTGTCTAAGGTAATGATACCCTCTTCGACTATTATCAGTAGTTTATTCATTCAAGGGAGCGAACATGCTGGCTTTTTTGGCTAGATCCATTTTGCTTGGTGTCGTAACAGCCATCGCCCTGCTGCTTATCTTCCCTGATCTCCGCACCCAAATGTTCAATACGCCTCAGGTATTGGCGCCAGTTGAAGTTAACCAGACCCAAGTTTCCTTTAATTATGCCGTCCGCCGCGCGTCTCCGGCAGTCGTTAATATCTACAACCGCCGCTACAATGCCGAAGACCGGCTGCAACTAAGCACCCAAGGTTTGGGCTCCGGCGTGATCATGAGTGACAAAGGTTATATCGTAACCAACTATCATGTTGTGGCAGAAGCCGATCAGGTTATTGTTGCGCTGCAAGACGGCCGTATCCTCACCGCCCAACTGATCGGTAAAGATCAGCGTACCGACCTCGCGGTGTTGAAAATCCAAGCTGATAATTTGCCAGTGATCCCAACTAGCCCCGACTACCGTCCTGCTGTCGGTGATGTGGTACTGGCAATCGGCAACCCATACAACCTCGGCCAGACCACCACTTACGGTATCATCTCCGCTACCGGCCGCCCGGGCATGAGCTTCTATGGTCGGCAGGATTTCTTGCAGACCGACGCTGCCATTAACGAAGGCAACTCCGGCGGTGCCCTGGTCAATACTCGCGGCGAGCTGGTCGGGATCAATACGGCTTCGTTTCAGCAGACAACAGATTTTGAAACTTACGGGATCTCGTTTGCTATTCCCTATGAGCTAACCCAGAAAATCATGGACAAGCTGATTGCCGACGGACGGGTGATCCGCGGTTATATCGGCTTGGAAGCGCGGGATATCAACCCGGTCATGGCAAGACTTTATGATGCCGAGCAAGTCAGCGGGATCATCGTAATGGGTATGGATCCCAACGGCCCAGCCGCCAAAGCGGGCTTCAAAGTACAGGATATCCTGATTGAGATTGACGGCAAACGGGTCACAGACCGCCGCAATGTGCTGGATATTGTCACCGAGCTTCGCCCAGGCACCGAAGTCGAGATGAAAGTACTGCGTAACGGCGAGCCGACCAACCTTACCGTGAAGATTGGCAATGAGCCGAATGGGTATTAAAAACTCAGGCTAGGGGCGATAGGCTAACGGCGAGAAGTCATTGGCTCTAAGAGCCTAAAAAAAGACACAAAAAAACCAGCCGAAAGGCTGGTTTTTTTATCGCATTCAAACGGTAATAAAGATTACTCGCTAAAGCGCTCGATGCTCATGCCAAGGGCGCTGAACTTGTCTTCGATATGCTCGTAGCCACGGTCGATGTGATAGATACGGTCAACAATCGTCTCGCCCTTCGCGATGCTACCGGCAATCACTAGGCTGGCAGAAGCACGCAAGTCCGTTGCCATAACCTGAGCACCGCTCAGACCATCGGTATCACCACAGATCACCGTATTACCTTCGATTTCTGCGCGAGCGCCCATACGGATCAATTCAGGGATATGCATGAAACGGTTTTCGAAAATCGTCTCGGTAATGATCCCCGTACCTTTCGCCATCAAGTTCAGTAACGAGAACTGCGCCTGCATGTCCGTAGGGAAACCTGGGTGCGGAGCGGTACGGATGTTAACGGCTTTTAGCTCACGGTCAGTCATGTCCAAGCTGATCCAGTCATCACCGGTTTCAATCTCGGCACCGGCTTCTTCCAGCTTGGCCAACGCCGCTTCCATCAATGATGGACGGGTGTTACGGCACATGATCTTACCACCAGAGACAGCTGCAGCAACCAGGAACGTACCGGTTTCGATACGGTCAGCGACCACTTCGTGGTAACCGCCGCCCAAACGCTCAACACCTTCGATAGTGATGGTATCGGTCCCGGCACCCGTAATCTTCGCCCCTAGCGTATTAAGGAAATCAGCCGTATCGACAATTTCCGGCTCGCGGGCTGCATTTTCGATCACGGTTGTGCCTTCGGCCAGTGTCGCCGCTGACATGATAGTCACAGTCGCACCCACGCTGACTTTATCCATCACGATGTGGGCACCTTTCAGGCGACCATCAACCGAGGCTTTTACATAGCCTTCTTCCAGGGTGATATCAGCCCCCAGCTGCTCAAGGCCGTGGATATGCAGATCCACTGGACGAGCACCGATCGCACAACCGCCCGGCAGAGAAACTTGTCCCTGACCAAAGCGTGCCACTAGCGGGCCCAGCGCCCAGATTGACGCACGCATGGTTTTCACCAAGTCATACGGCGCACAGAACTCATTGACCGGACCGGCATCTACATGGACAGAACCATTACGGGAGACTTTGGCGCCCAAGCGGCTCAGCAGTTCCATGGTGGTGTCGATGTCACGTAGCTTTGGTACATTCGCCACTTCTACCGGTTCTTCGGCCAGTAGGGCTGCGAACAAAATAGGCAATGCTGCATTCTTAGCACCAGAAATGGAGACTTCGCCACTCAATGGGCCACCGCCCTGGATTCGAAACTTCTGCATCATTACCTCTTAAGACAGGGACATCAATTTTTTGTCACGCGCCCATTCTTCAGGCGTGTACGTTTTGATGCTCAACGCATGAATTTCATTCGCAGCGATCTGTCCCATCAGCGGACCGTAGATAGCCTGCTGTTTTTTAACACGGTTCATACCTTCAAATATGGCGCCAACAGCAATCACTTCGTAGTGGCTGCCATCGCTCTTGACGATCACTTCGTCAAGTTCCAGAGCATTTTCTAGAATGTCTTTAATTTCAGAGATTTCCACAAGCTATCCTCTTTCGCTGCTCATTCAATGCAAGCAGCTAACATTGACTCAACGTGACTCAGACGAAGCAGCGTGACAAGCTGCTCTGGCACATTTAATATTTTCAGCTCAGACCCATTCAGGCTCAGCTGTTGGTATACATGTAGCAACATCACCATTCCGGCAGAGTCGATCCGCCCAACCGCAGCCAAGTCCAGCAACACAGTGCTGTCCTGCGGCATCCATTCATGGCGCTGCTGCCAAAAAGCTGGAACTGTGTCACGTTCCAATGCCCCTGACAAGCAGTAAAGACCATTTTCCTGAGCTTGCCACCCAATCTTTAGCTTAGTCATTGTTTTCTGACTCGCGGCGGATTGGCTTGGCGGCCAAGCGCTTCAAATCTTGGGTCACAGCATCAACACCTTGGCTACGCAGTTGCCCGCTCCACTCACTTTGTTTGGTCGAGATCATGCTGACCCCTTCGGCTACCATATCGAAACCCTGCCACTCGCCGGTTTTCTTGTTCTTACGCAACTTGAAATCCAGGCGGATTGGCGGACGCTTAGTATCGACAATATCCACCCGGACAGACACCACAGTGCGGTTGGCCGGGATCGACTTTGGCGACTCGATTTCAATGTCCTGATCCGTGTACTGAGTCAGCACCTGGGCATAGGAGGCAACCAAATAATCAGTGAACGCCGCAACAAACTCATTACGCTGCTGCGCCGAGGTTTTTTTCAGCTGAGGGCCCAATACCTTGTAGGCGGCATAGCGGGTATTGATATAAGGCAGCAACTCTTCCTTCACCACCCGGCGCAAGTGCTCCGGATTTTGCTGGATCAGGCTTTGCTCTGATTTCAGCCGGGAAAATGCCTGCTGCGATATCAGATCCATCATGGTGTAGGGGTTGGTCTTGTCGACCACCGCGGCCTGCGAAACCAGCGGCAGGCAGACGAACATCATAAGTACATAGCGAAACCATTTCATAATCGTGCTCTCTTAGTTATTGTCTCCGCCGATGCTATACAGCACCTGGCCAATCATATCTTCCAAAACAAGTGCCGATCGGGTGTCTTCAATCAAATCACCGTCCCCGAGCATATCAATGTCTTCGTCAACAAAGCCTGGAGAGATACCAAGGTACTGCTCACCCAAAAGGCCGGAGGTCAAAATAGCGGCCGAACTGGTCTCAGGGAAATAGCCGAATTTTTTTTCTATTGCCAAAGTCACCACCGGCACATAGGTTTCCGTGTCTAAGGTGATATTGGCAATTTTACCGACCGTAACCCCACCGACTTTGATCGGCGAGCGGACTTTCAAACCACCAATATTGTCGAAATGCGCCTCGAGGGTGTAGGTTTCCGAACCACCCAAATTCTGGACATCGGCAACCTTGAAGATCAACACCAGCAGGGCAGCAAGGCCAGCCAATACAAAGCTGCCTACCCATAATTCTAGTTTTTTCGTTTGCTGCATCAGTTTTTTCCTGTTGTATTACCGCATTGCGGCTGTATCAGTTGCCAAACATCAAGGCAGTAAGGACGAAATCCAAGCCCAGTACTGCCAAAGACGAATTCACCACGGTACGGGTCGTTGCGCGGCTGATCCCTTCGGATGTCGGTACCGCATCGTATCCATTGAATACCGCAATCCATGTGACGGTAATTGCAAACACCACGGACTTGATAATGCTGTTACCAATGTCATAGCCAAGGTCGACCGAAGATTGCATCACCGACCAGAAGCTGCCGTGATCAATACCTTTCCAATCCACGCCCACCAGCTGTCCCCCCCAAATACCAACAGCACAGAACAGCATCGTCAGCAGCGGCATTGAAATGACCCCGGCCCAGAAACGCGGTGCAATCACCTGACGCAAGGGGTCCACCGCCATCATCTCCATGCTCGACAGCTGCTCGGTCGTTTTCATCAAGCCGATCTCAGCGGTCAACGCCGAACCGGCTCGTCCGGCAAACAGCAAGGCGGTCACCACCGGCCCAAGCTCACGCAGCAAGGATAAGGCCACCATTTGGCCAAGACTGGTTTCAGCCCCAAAGTCCACCAGCACAATATAGCCCTGAAGGCTCAGCACCATCCCGATGAACAGGCCTGAGACCAGAATAATCGCTACCGACAGTACGCCAACCGAATACAGCTGACGCAGCAACAGCGGGAACATCTTGCCGGGCTGAGGCCGACTAACCAGCGCGCCGTAAAGCACCAGCGTGGCCCGCCCCATGGTCTGGAACATATCCAGTGCCCGTCGGCCCTGACGGGAAACAAACTCAGTGATCATGCTTGTTGCTCCTTGCCATCACTCGCAAACAACTCCTGCTCCATTGGCTGAGCGGGATAGCGGAACGGCACCGGCCCATCGGCGTGGCCATCGATAAACTGGCGAATACGCGGGTCAGGATTTGCCAACAACTCCTGCGGCGTACCCTGACCGATGATTTGGCTGCCTGAAAGAATATAAACATGATCGGCAATGCTCATCACCTCGGGTACATCGTGGGAAACGATCACCGACGTGATACCGAGCGCTTTATTAAGATCGCGGATCAATTTCACCAGTACACCCATAGTGATCGGGTCTTGGCCGACAAAAGGCTCATCATACAAGATAAGATCAGGGTCAAGGGCAATCGCCCTTGCCAGTGCTGCCCGCCGGGCCATACCACCAGAGAGTTCACTCGGCATTAGCTGAGCGGCTCCGCGAAGGCCGACGGCCTCAAGCTTGAGCAGCACCAAGGTGCGCAATAAATCGTCCGGTAACTCAGTATGCTCGCGCAGCGGAAAAGCCACATTGTCAAACACCGTCATGTCTGTAAACAACGCCCCGGACTGGAACAGCATGCTCATTTTCTTACGCGCTTGATATAACTCGCTGCGCCCAAGGGTTGGAATATTCCAGCCTTCAAACCAGATATCACCGCAATCCGGCAAAATCTGTCCTCCGATCAGCCTCAGCAAGGTGGTCTTACCGATCCCCGATGGCCCCATGATCGCCGTCACTTTGCCCTTGGGCACATCCAGCGACACATCATCGAAAATTTTTCGCTCGCCACGGGAGAAGGTCATATGCCGGATGGAAACCAGCGCCTCTGTCTGCTCCATAGTTACCTTATTTGGCAGTCCTGCCTGTCAAATTGTCGCCCTGTTTACATAACAAGCGACATTATATTAATAGAATTAATTAGTTATCTTTATGCCTTTGATGATAGGTAGATTATGCAACCAACTCAAGAGATGAACTGTAAGAAGTCTGTGATTTCTCGGCCCGATTGACAATAACGGTATCCGCCAAGCCAAAAAAATCCCCCTTGCTTGGGTCGGATCTGTCCCGCCCCGTTCCGGTGCTTCTCCAAGGTCATAAAAATCCCCCCCTATTAATGAATTTCTCATCCCTTTTGCTTTCTTTTTCATGGCCGAACCGTCAAAATTGGTCTCTTATATTTATCACCCCAATTGGATCACTGTCCCACATCCGGCATGCAATAGTGATTCAGTCCAGCACACTTTTACAAAAGGGATAACAATGCTCGAAGCCATCGTGTTTCTCTGTATCGGCCTGACCTTACTGGTATGGAGCGCAGATCGACTTGTTTACGGCGCTGCGGCGCTTGCGAAAAATCTTGGTGTCACTCCGCTTGTCATCGGTATGACCATCCTGGCTATGGGCTCTTCTGCTCCTGAAATGATGGTCTCGGCAACCGCCGCCTTGGAAGGCAAAACAGACACTGCTGTCGGAAATGTGCTGGGCTCCAATATCGCCAATATTGCCCTTATCCTCGGTATTACTGCGCTGATCAAGCCACTGTCAATCAGCTCAGGTATCATCCGTCGTGAACTGCCGCTAATGATGGCAGTGACCCTTATTGCTGGCGTTCTGCTGTGGGATAACCACCTTGGCTTCTTTGAAGGTGTGCTACTCGTTGTCCTGTTTGTTATCTTTTTGCTGGCAATGCTTAAAATCAGCCGCAACGCCAAAGCAACCGGTGGCGATCCACTTGTCGATGAGCAAGAGTCGGACATTCCTGACGGTGTCAGTAACCCGAAAGCCATCATGTGGACCCTGATAGGTTTGGTCCTGTTGCCGTTTGCTGCCAGCATACTGGTTGATTCGGCCGTGACCATTGCCAAGTATTTCGGTATGAGCGATCTGGTGATCGGCCTGACGATTATCGCCATCGGCACCAGCCTGCCGGAGTTAGCAGCATCCATTGCCAGCCTGTTCAAAGGCGAAGATGACATGGCGGTCGGTAACATTATCGGCTCTAACGTCTTCAATATCCTGGCAGTCATGGGGATCCCGGGATTGCTTAATCCATCCACCCTCAGTCCGCTGGCGATGGGCCGTGACTACTACGTCATGTTGGGTGTATCGATAATGCTAGTGCTAATGGCACTTGGAAAACGTCGCCGAATCAACCGCGTAGAAGGTTTTATCCTGCTGGCAACCTTTATCGCCTATCAAGGTTATCTGTTTTATAATCTAGCGGCCTAACGGAGAGGAATATTATGTCTACAGCGTTTGATTATTGCGAAATTGGCCGAAAAGTTATTGAAATTGAAGCTGATGCACTTAAAGGACTGACCCACTATATCAATGGCAGTTTCACCGAAGCATGCCAATTGATCAGCGAATGCAATGGCAAAGTCATTGTCATGGGGATGGGGAAATCCGGCCATATCGGTAATAAAATGGCAGCAACCCTGGCCAGTACCGGCACACCGGCCTTTTTTGTCCACCCGGGAGAAGCCAGCCATGGCGACTTAGGGATGATCGAGAAAGGCGATGTGGTGCTGGCTATCTCCAACTCAGGGGAAGCCTCTGAAATTCTGGCCCTACTGCCGGTGATCAAACGCTTGGGCATTCCATTGATCAGCATGACCGGTAAGCCGGAATCAAGCATGGCAAAACTGTCGCAGATCCACTTGCAGATCACCGTCAACCAAGAAGCCTGCCCGCTCAACCTGGCGCCGACATCCAGCACCACCGCAACGTTGGCGATGGGGGATGCCCTGGCCATAGCCCTGATGGAAGCCCGTGGTTTTACCGCTGATGACTTTGCTCTATCCCACCCGGGTGGTGCACTGGGCCGTAAGTTACTGCTGCGTATCAGCGATATCATGCACACCGGTGAACGCCTGCCGGTTGTCAGCGAACAGGCGCTGATCAAAGATGCTTTGCTGGAAGTCTCTCGCAAAGGCTTGGGAATGACAGCTATCATTGATAAAGACCAGCAACTGCTTGGTATCTTTACTGATGGTGACCTTCGCCGCCTGCTCGATAACCGCGTTGATATCCACAGCACAGTAATCGGTGAGGTGATGACCCGCAATCCAGCGACAATCAGAGCTGATGTGCTCGCTGCCGAAGGTTTGAAGCTGATGGAAGATCGCAAGATAAGTGGCATTCTAGTAACAGATAACGGTGTACTGGTCGGCGCATTGAACATGCATGACCTACTGAAAGCGGGAGTGATGTAATGCAAATCGAAACCCTATACGGCCCAGTCAGCCAAGCTGTTTTTTCCCATGCCCGCACTATCCAGCTGCTGATCTGCGATGTCGACGGTGTCTTTTCTGACGGCCGCATTTACATGGGCAATGATGGCGAAGAGCTTAAAACGTTCCATACCCGCGACGGCTATGGCATCAAATCCTTGATGAGTGCCGGTATCGATGTGGCCATTATTACCGGCCGTAAATCGGCAATTGTCGAGAACAGGATGTCGGCCTTGGGGATCAAACACGTTTATCAAGGGCAGGACAATAAATTGGCCGCCTACGAGGACATCATTGCCAACCTTGGCATCGCACCGGAACATACCGCCTATATCGGCGATGATCTGATTGATTGGCCTGTAATGGAAAAAATCGGTCTTTCCGTCTGCGTGGCCGACGGCCACCCCCTATTGGCCCAGCGTGCCGACTTTGTCACCCGTATCCAGGGTGGATTCGGTGCCGTGCGCGAAGTGTGTGATCTGATCCTTGAAGCCCGAGGGGAATTGGACAAACATAAAGGCTTAAGTATATGACCTTAAAACGGCTACTCTATGCACTGCTGATTGTTATCTGTGCATGGACAGGCTATTACCTGCTTGAAAAGCACTGGGCAGAGGACATCCAAGTTGCCCCGGATGCAGAGAAGCCGATTTTCACCGGCGAGTCTGTTGTCAATACGTCCTACAATGAATCAGGGCTGCGCAGCTACCAGATTGACGCCGATTATCTCGAGTATTTTAGCCAGAGCGGCAATACTGACTTTGTCGAGCCAGTGCTGTGGGTCTACAAAGACGGCAGCGAAACCGAATGGCGGATCAGCTCCAATAAAGCACGGCTAGACAAAGAGCATATCTTGCAAATGACAGGCAATGTTCGTATTTTCAATTTGTTGCCGGACTCTGCCGTTCGCGTCATCCAAACCGACACCTTGCGACTGGATTTGGTCAGCAAGGACTTCGACACTCCGGATCATGTCATTATTACCGGTGATGCCTTCCAAAATGAAGGAACAGGCATGAAAGGCAACATGGACCGTAACATCGCCACCTTATTAAATAATGTAAAAGGTAGATATGAAGCGCTATAAATTAATGACCCTGCTCTACCTGTGCCTGAGTACAACCAGCTGGGCACTGAGTAATGACACCGAGCAGCCTATCTATATCGACTCAGACAACCAAGAGTTGGATATTCAGAAGAATATCGTGACCTTCACCGGCAATGTCATCCTACGCCAAGGCAGTATCGATATCCGTGCCGACAGAGTGGTTGTCACTCGTCCCGGCGGTCAGGAGGGTAAAGAAACCATTGATGCTTACGGCAATCCGGCGACATTCCACCAGCTGATGGATGATGGCAAGCCAATTGATGGCTCAGCGAAAAAAATGCGCTACGAAACCGCCACCGAGTTCCTCAAAATGACCGAGGAAGCGGTTCTGATCCAGGAAGGCAGTGAGATTAAAGGTAATGTGATCAGCTACCGTATCGACCAGCAGAAATTGGTGGCCGAACGCGGCAAGAAACAGCGCGTCACCACGATCCTTCAGCCAAACCAGTTGAACAACGACAAGAAGTAACCACGCTATGGCAACCTTAAAAGCACAACATCTAGCCAAAAGCTACAGCGGCCGCAAAGTGGTTTCTGATGTCAGCCTCGAAGTCGAATCAGGCAAGATTGTCGGCCTGCTTGGCCCTAACGGTGCAGGCAAGACCACTTCTTTCTACATGATTGTCGGCCTCGTCGCCCGTGACGAAGGTACCATCACCATTGACGATACCGACATCAGCCTACAGCCGATGCATAACCGCTCGCGAATGGGGATTGGCTACCTGCCGCAGGAAGCATCGATATTCCGCAAGCTGTCGGTCCACGACAATCTGATGGCCGTTCTGCAAACCCGCAAAGAGCTATCAAAACGTGAGCGTCAGGACAAACTGGAAGAATTGTTGGATGAATTCAACATACAGCACATTCGCAACAGCCTAGGTATGGCACTATCAGGGGGTGAACGGCGCCGGGTGGAAATTGCGCGAGCATTGGCCGCCAACCCGAAATTCATCCTGCTTGATGAGCCTTTTGCCGGCGTTGACCCTATATCCGTGATCGATATCAAGAAAATTATTGAGCATTTGCGCGATCGTGGCCTTGGCGTACTGATCACCGATCATAATGTAAGGGAAACTCTGGATGTCTGCGAGCAAGCTTACATTGTCAGCCAAGGGCAACTGATTGCCCATGGTACGCCATCAGAAGTACTCAATGATGAACATGTAAAACGAGTCTATCTGGGCGACCAGTTCCGTCTATAGTTAATTTATAAAGGCTTATTTGAAGCCGTAATGGACGCAGAGGGTTCAGTCACCATTTTGGGTACTAGGCAGCAAAAACCAGCGATAAATATAAAGGTACATACAATAATATGAAAACCTCGCTCCAGCTTAAAATTGGTCAACAATTGGCAATGACGCCGCAACTGCAACAGGCCATTCGTTTGTTGCAGCTATCTACTCTGGATTTACAGCAGGAAATCCAGGAGGCATTGGATGCAAACCCGTTACTTGAGCTGGAAGAAGGGACCCAAGAAGCGACCAACGACGAAAACGACGCTAATTCGACCGCTGCCGAGACCACAGATACCAGCAGCGACGACGGCCTGTCCGAGGTCGCTGACAGTGACTCGTTTGACACTTCCGATGCCATTGAACAGCAAGAGATGCCAGAAGACCTCCCGGTCGATACCACTTGGGATGATGTTTACAGTGCCAGTACCGGCAATACCGGTATCGCCCTGGATGACGACATGCCGGTATACCAAGGCGAAACCACTGAAAGCCTGCAAGACTACCTGATGTGGCAGGTTGAGCTGACCCCGTTCAGCGAAACCGACCGCACTATCGCGACCGCTATCATTGATGCCATCGACGAAAAAGGCTATCTCACCTGTTCGGCTGAAGATATTCTCGATAGTCAAGGCGATGACGATGTCGAGCTCGACGAAGTGGAAGCTGTCCTCAAGCGTATTCAGCAATTTGACCCGCTGGGTGTGGCCTCACGCAACCTGCAAGAGTGCCTAATGCTGCAACTTGCCACTTTCCAGCCGGATACGCCTTGGCTCGCCGAGGCCCGAATGTTACTGACCGATTGCATCGACCTGCTGGCAAACCGTGATTACCGCCAGCTGATGCGCGACACCAAGTTAAAAGAGCCCGAACTCAAGCAAGTGATGCAGTTGATCCACGGTTTGGATCCTCGCCCGGGCAACCGTGTCATGGCTTCAGATACCGAATATGTCGTCCCTGATGTGTCGGTATTCAAAGATCACGGCAAATGGGTAGTTACCATCAACCCAGATAGCGTGCCGCGGATCAAAGTCAATGAACAGTATGCCGCACTGAGCAAGAACACCCGTAACTCGGCAGACAGCCAGTTTATCCGTACCCATTTGCAAGATGCCAAATGGCTGATCAAAAGCCTAGAAAGCCGCAACGAAACCTTATTGAAAGTCGCCCGCTGCATTGTCGAGCACCAACAGGACTTCTTCGAATATGGCGAGGAAGCCATGAAGCCTATGGTACTCAACGATATCGCGCTGGCGGTCGATATGCATGAATCCACCATATCCCGTGTGACGACGCAGAAATACATGCACACGCCGCGTGGGATTTTTGAATTGAAATACTTCTTCTCCAGTCACGTTAGCACCGATAACGGTGGCGAGTGTTCATCCACCGCTATCCGGGCCTTGGTGAAAAAACTGGTTGCCGCCGAAAATCAGGCCAAACCATTAAGTGACAGCAAGATAGCGACATTACTGGCGGAACAAGGGATCATGGTAGCAAGACGAACCATTGCCAAATACCGTGAATCGCTAGGCATTCCGCCGTCCAATCAGCGAAAACGTCTGCTCTAACAGACGCCACAAGAAGGAAGATGTCTATGCAAATCAATCTCACTGGCCACCATGTAGAAATTACCCCGTCCATGCGTGAGTACGTGGAAACGAAGTTCAATAAGCTAGAGCGGTTTTTCGATAAAATCAATAATGTCCAAGTTATCCTGAACGTTGAGAAACTCCAGCAAGTCGCTGAAGCGACGCTACACATTAACGCTGGGGAAATCCACGCAAAAGCGGATTCGGAAAATATGTATGCCGCTATTGATGCATTAACTGATAAACTGGTTCGTCAACTTAACAAACACAAAGATAAGCTCAACAGCCACTGAATCATGCAACTGAGTAATGTATTGAGCCTGGACTGCACGAAAAGTGCAGTCCCTTGCTCCAGCAAAAAGCGTGCCTTGGAAATCATCAGCGAAGTTGCTGCCAAGCACCTAGACCAAAACCCCCAGCCGCTGTTCGAGTGTATGCTCAACCGTGAAAAGATGGGCAGTACAGGTATCGGCAACGGTATCGCGATACCACATGGCCGGATCAGCAGCAGCGATCAAGCCATTGCTGTGCTCATCCAGTGCCAGGATCCCATCCAATTCGACGCTATCGACAACCAACCGGTAGACTTGCTCTTTGCCTTGCTTGTTCCTGACGAGCAGTGCCAGCAGCATCTCAAGACCCTGTCCAGTATGGCTGAAAAGCTCAGCAACAAGCAGGTTTGTAAGCAGCTTCGCACCGCAAAAAGTGACGAAGAGCTTTATCAAATACTCACCTGTGACGCATAATGACTCCCACACTCTCGATGATTGTTAAGGATTGCCAGCCATGATGTTAATGGTCGTAAGCGGACGCTCGGGCTCAGGAAAATCCATCGCCCTGCGGGTATTGGAAGATCTGGGGTACTACTGTGTTGATAACCTTCCGGTTAGCCTGCTTCCTCAGTTCATTAAGACCCAGCAAGGCAACCAGCAAAACATCGCCGTCAGTATTGATGTGCGCAACATGCCGGAAGATCCCGACGAAATCAGCCATACCTTGGATACCCTCGGTGACGACGTCGATGTCAATGTGATTTACCTTGATGCCGATGACAAAACGCTGGTCAAACGCTACAGCGAAACCCGCCGTCTGCACCCGCTATCCCGCCATGGTATGAGTCTTGAGCAGGCCATTTTATCGGAAAGCGCCCAGCTTTCCAGCCTCAAGGCGCGGGCCGATTTAGTGATCGATACCACTACCAAGTCGATTCATGACTTGAGTGAAACCGTTCGCTCACGGGTACTTGGCCGTGAATCGCGCGAGCTGATCATGGTATTCGAATCCTTCGGCTTCAAGCACGGCCTACCAAACGACGCCGACTATGTGTTTGATGTCCGTTTCCTGCCTAACCCGCACTGGATCCCTGAGCTCAAGCCATTGACCGGCTTGGATCAGGAAGTCAAAGACTACTTGTCGGGCCATGCCGAAGTCAGCCAGCTTATCTACCAGGTGCGTAACTTCATTGAAACCTGGTTGCCAATGCTGGAAAAAAACAACCGCAGCTATATCACCGTCGCCATAGGCTGTACCGGTGGCCAGCACCGCTCGGTCTATATAACCCAGCAGCTGGCAGAATACTTCCGCTACGAAGGCCACCAAGTTCAGGTTAGACACAGAACGCTGGAACAAAGCAAATAATGACCGTTTTCTCACGTGAACTGTTTATCAAAAACCGCCTGGGCCTCCATGCCCGGGCTGCTATCAAACTGGTTGAGCTGGCACAAAGTTTCGAGTCCAGCATCACCATTAGCAATGGCGAAAAGAGTGCTACTGCTGACAGTGTCATGGGGCTACTGATGCTCGAATCGGCCCAGGGCCAGCAAGTACTGGTCTGCGCCGAAGGCGGCGATGCCGAGCAAGCTATCAAGGCAGTCAGCACCCTGATCGAAGCTGGATTTGACGAAGAAAATTAACCGTATCAAGCCACTGTATACGCTAACAGCCGATATACTCATCGGCCACTCCTTGTCGACCAGTCAGCTGTTACTGCAATAATTCATCAATTCCTCTCACATCTGGTGAGACACACCCCGATGATTGCGTTAAAATTCAATTTATTGCGCTGTTATACCATCTAGTCATCCGCCTTTTACGAGCCGGGTGCACTGAGGTATTTCACATCTGAGTCATTTGGGGTACTGCAAACAATGGCCGATGTCATCGATCAAGATCAAACTCATCAAACGCTGCAAGAAGTCAACCAAGCGCTTGAAAACGGCATGTTTGTCCATGTCCGCCGTATGCTCCAGGATATGGAGCCGGAAGATATTGCCCACCTGCTAGAGGCCTCCCCGCCCAAAGAGCGTCAGGTTCTGTGGCAACTGACCGATCCCGAAGAACAAGGCGAGATCCTTGACGAGCTATCGGAAGACGTCAAAGACGGCATTGTTGCCCAGATGGCACCGGATAAACTGGCTGCTGTTACCGAAGGGATGGAAACCGATGACGTCGCCTACGTTCTACGTAGCCTGCCCGACAGAAAGTACCAAGAAGTACTGGCCCAGATGGATGCCACCGACCGGCACCGGGTAGAAAAAGCACTGGCCTACCCGGAAGAAACCGCCGGTGGGATCATGAGCACCGACTTCATTACCATCCGCGGCGATGTCACCGCCGATGTCGTACTTCGCTACCTGCGCATGAAAAGCGAGCTGCCAGAAGCTACCGATGCCCTGTATGTTGTCGACCAGAACGAGAAACTGATCGGCCATTTGTCACTTGCGACCTTGATCACCACCCAGCCGGACATCGAAATCCATGACGTGATGGACGACGCTGACGAAGCGATCCCGGTCGATATGGATGATGGTGAAGTGGCCAACCTATTCGAGCGCCGTAACTGGCTATCGGCCCCGGTGGTTGATACCGACGACCAGCTCGTCGGCCGTATCACCATTGATGATGTGGTTGATATTATCCGTGAAGACGCTGAGCACTCGATGATGAGCATGGCGGGTATGGATGACGACGAAGATACCTTCGCGCCAGTCGTCAAGTCGGCCAAGCGACGTAGTATCTGGCTAGGGGTCAACGTACTGGCCGCGCTGGCCGCGGCATCGGTCTCCAACCTGTTCGAAGAAACCCTTGAGCAAATGGCGGCGATTGCCATCTTGATGACCATCGTCCCTTCGATGGGCGGTGTTGCGGGTAACCAAACCGTCGCATTGGTGATCCGCGGCTTGGCCGTCGGCCATATCGGGGAAACGAACACCCGCTGGCTATTGAGCAAAGAAGCGCGGGTCGGCCTGCTCAACGGTATTCTTTGGGCTGCGATTATTGGTGGTGTGGTGGTGTTCTGGAAGGGGAACCTGCTACTAGGCGCCATTATCGCCGGCGCAATGCTGACCAACTTGCTGGTCGCCGGTGTTGCCGGGGTCTGTATTCCAATCATGCTCAAAAAAATGAACATCGACCCAGCGTTGGCAGGCGGAATGGCCCTGACCACCATCACCGATATCATCGGCCTGTCCGTCTTCCTTGGCTTGGCAACTCTCTTTCTTGTCTAAACAGTTTCTGTAGCAAGCCCGAACGACAAACATCAAAAAAGCGAGAGCAGAAATGCTCTCGCTTTTTTATGACGAGTTCCTGGATCCTAGAACCTAGAAACAGCTCTCTCTAGGAGCTAGGATCTATCTCCTAGGATCCCGAGGGTTATTCACCCGCGATCTTCATGCTATCAAGCAGCATTGAGCCGGTTTGGATCTGGCTGCGGGTTTCGGTATCAGTACCAATTGCCACGATATTCTGCATCATATCTTTAAGATTACCGGCAATGGTAATTTCACTGACCGGATATTGAATTTCACCGTTTTCAACCCAGAAGCCTGCAGCACCACGGGAGTAGTCACCTGTCACGATGTTTACGCCCTGCCCCATCAACTCAGTCACCAACAGGCCGCGATCCATCTTCTTGAGCATCTGCTCGAAGCTCTCACCGGTCGAGTTCACCAACCAGTTGTGGATACCACCGGCATGTCCCGTCGGCTGGCGGCCAAGTTTGCGGGCCGCATAACTGGTCATCAAGTAGCTTTGCAGACGGCCATCCTGAATGATCTCAAGGTCTTTGGTCGCCAAGCCTTCACTATCAAACGGCGTACTGGCCATACCGCGCAAGACATGAGGGCGCTCGCTGATGTTTAACCACTCAGGGAAGATCTGCTCACCCAACTGGTCAAGCAAGAATGTTGACTTACGGTATAGGTTAGAGCCACTGATCCCCATCACCAAATGACCAAACATACCAGTGGCAATATCGGCAGCGAACATCACCGGGGCTTCACGGGTTGATAGCTTCTGCGGGTCAACACGGCCAGCGGTACGCTCTGCAGCTTGGCGGCCTACGCTTTCCGGTGTCCACAGCTCACTGACATGACGTGCGGTGGTGTAGCTGTAGTCGCGCTCCATCTCACCGTTCTTGCCCTCGGCAATCACACAGCAACTGGTACTGTGACGGCTCGAGGCATAGCTGGCCAACATACCGTGGCTATTGCCATAGACGCGGATCCCATAATGGCTATCGTAGCTGGCACCGTCACTCTGCTTGATACGAGGATCAAAATCCAGCGCTGCCTGCTCGGCACGGGCTGCGATTTCAGCGGCATGATCCGGCTCAGGCTCATCCGGGTGGAACAGATCCAAATCAGGGATATCTTTGGCCATCAATTCAGCAGGGCCAGGGCCAGCAAACGGGTCTTCGGATGTATAGCGAGCAATATCCAGCGCCGCCGCAACCGTCTGGGCAATGGCCTTCTCGCTCAAGTCCGACGTTGAGGCACTGCCTTTACGCTGGCCACGGTAGACCGTGATACCCAGAGCACCATCGCTGTTGAACTCAACATTCTCGACTTCGCACATCCGGGTCGATACGCTGATCCCTGTGGTTTTATTAATCGCGACTTCCGCTGCATCGGCTTGCTGGCCGGCAACTTCTAGTGCTTTTGCCACTGCGGCTTCTAGTTCCACACGCTGCTGGGCAACCTGTTCTCTCACGTCCATACTTATCGTCTCAAAAATGGCCATTCCGTTCAGGTCCACTTGTGAGCGTGAAGGATAAGCCAATGAATTTGGTATTACTCTTAGGATAACACTGCCTAGGTGGATTTTGCGCCCCAAATCACGATTAAACTGGTAAAATAAAAACCAAATGCAATCGTCATGAGCCTGTTATGAGCCGTAAAAACCAAAAAGCCCCATGGGAACCGGAAGAAGAAATCATCTGGGTAAGTAAATCCGAGATGAAACGCGACATGGATGCCCTCCAGAAGCTAGGTGAACAGCTGGTTGAGCTTAAACCTAATGCACTAGCCAAAGTGCCTCTTGATGAAGAGATGCTTGAAGCGGTTAAAGACGCCCAGCGCTTTAATAAAGAAGCACGCCGTCGCCAACTACAACGTATTGGTAAACTGATGCGTCAAGTAGAAGTTGAGCCTATCCAAGCGGCATTGGACAAGCTGAACAACAAGCACAACCAAGCGACAGCCGAACTGAAGAAGCTTGAGCAAAAGCGCGACAGGCTAATTGAAAACGGCGATAGCATGATTAACGCTATCATGGTTGATCACCCAGATGCTGATCGCCAGCGCCTGCGCCAACTTGTTCGCCAAGCCAACAAAGAAAAGGCACAGAACAAGCCAGCTAAAGCCTACCGCGAAATTTTCCAGTACCTTAAAGCGCTGTACCTGGAAGACTAAGTGTTCGCTTCGCGATAAAAAAAGCCAGCTTTCGCTGGCTTTTCTTTTACTGGGTTCCGCCCACTGTCATGGACTCTATTTTCAGGGTTGGCTGCCCCACACCGACAGGGACACTCTGGCCGGCTTTGCCACAGACACCAACACCGCGGTCGATATCCAAATCGTTACCAACCATAGACACCTGCTGCATCGCTTCGATACCGCTGCCGATCAGGGTTGCGCCCTTAATCGGACGGGTGATCTTACCGTTTTCAATCAAGTAGGCTTCCGACGCCGAGAACACAAACTTACCTGATGTGATATCAACCTGACCACCACCGAAGTTCGGTGCATAAACACCACGCTTGACGCTGGCGATGATCTCTTCCGGCGAGTGTTCACCCGGCAACATGTAGGTATTGGTCATACGCGGCATAGGCAGATGCGCATAAGATTCACGACGACCATTACCTGTCGGTGCCACCCCCATCAAACGGGCGTTGAGCTTATCTTGCATATAGCCCTTGAGCTTACCGCCCTCGACCAGCACGTTGTACTGGCCTGGCGTACCCTCATCATCGATATTGAGCGAGCCACGGCGATCAGTCAGGGTACCGTCATCGACAATGGTACATAGGCTGGATGTCACCTGTTGGCCCATCTGACCCGAGAACATCGACGAACCTTTGCGGTTGAAGTCACCTTCCAGGCCATGACCGACCGCTTCATGCAGCAGTACCCCCGGCCAACCCGAGCCAAGTACCACCGGCATAGTACCAGCCGGTGCCTCATCGGCATCGATATTGATCAGCGCCTGGCGGATCGCCTCATCGGCATAGTTCAGGGCAACGGTCTTGCCATTCCCTTCATCGGTTTGGAAATACTCATAACCATAGCGGCCACCGCCACCGGCACTGCCGTGCTCTCGTTTGTCGCCCTTCTCAATCAGTACACTGACTGAAAGGCGAACCAGCGGACGGATATCTGCCGCATAGGTACCGTCCAACGCGGCAACCAACACCTGCTCATACACACCGTTGATACTGACAGAAACCTCTTTGACCAAAGGCTCCTTGGTGCGGATATAACGATCAATCTCCTCAAGCAGGGCAATTTTCTGGTGCTTGTCGAAGCTATCCAGAGGGTTAACAGGAGCATAGTTCTCTTGTACGGTGACAGGCGCAAACGCCTTAACCTGACCGTTACCGCCGCCGCGGGTAATACCACGGGCCGCCTTGGCACTTTGTTGCAAAGCTAGCTGGCTGATTTGATCAGAATAGGCAAAGCCGGTCTTTTCACCCGACACTGCCCTGACACCGACACCACGGTCAATGTTAAATGAGCCGTCTTTAATGATGCTGTCTTCAAGCACCAAAGACTCATGCCAGCATGACTGGAAGTAAATATCGGCATAATCGACATTGCGTGCCGCAACCAGTCCCAGTACTTGGTTTAGTTCTTCACGTCCCAACCCAGACTGGGCCAGCATTGTGTTTTCTACAGTTTCCAGCGTCATTTAATTTGCTCTTATATTCATTGCCAGCCGGCCCCTCTGCCGGTCAGCCCTCACGTTGCTGAACACGGAATCTTGCGTGTTCAACAAGCGGCATATTTGTTCGGATCGCCTTGCTCAAATCAAGATCGACATCGGCTATCATCACCCCTGTCCCCTGTTGCTGACAGGCAACTACCTGCCCCCAAGGATCAACAATCATCGAATGCCCCCAGGTCTCCCGCTGCTCATTGTGCTCACCCCACTGGGCTGCCGCCACGATCCAGCATTGGGTTTCAACGGCGCGAGCGCGAAGCAGTAATTCCCAGTGGGCCTTACCGGTCACTTTGGTAAATGCAGCAGGGACGACAATAATATCCGCCCCCTGTTCACGCAGGGCAGCATATAGTTGTGGAAACCTGACATCATAGCAGATAGATAAACCAATGTTGCCAAACGGCGTGGTGATCACCTTGGTTTCACGCCCGGCACGGAAGGTATCAGACTCACGGTAGCTATGGTGGGCATCGTCAATCTCCACATCAAACATATGCAGCTTGTCGTAATGCCCCTGAAGCAACCCTTGATCATCAAACAGCAAGGCTGTAGAAGTGATGGCGCCATCGAGCTGGCGGACAGGCATCGAACCGATCAACACCCAAATCCCCAACTGCTTGGCCAATGCGGCTACTTCTGCCTGCAATGGACCTTCGCCCAGATACTCAGCATGGGCTCTGTAATCCTCGCTAGACCCAAACACCAAACAATTTTCCGGTGTCACGACCAGTTTTGCCCCCTGCAATTGCAGGCCCTTGAGTTTCATCTTCAGGTGCTTAAGGTTGGTCTGCGGATCAGCCCCTGAAGTCATTTGTACAATACCGAATTTAGCCATCTGCATTCTCCCTTTCCTGCCGCTAGTCAGCCACCAGCAAGGGTGGCCGCTCTGCGTGTATTGTTGTTATTTTGCTTCCTTGTCCTTGCCTTCCAGCATTTCAGAGACATTATACTCGCCGGTAAAGCGCGACTGCTCTGTGACTACCGGTGAGTCAATCGGCCCTTTCACCACATAGTTAACTTGGGTAAATACATCCAGAACGGGCGAGAGTGCCGTTGAAATCGCAAAGACATAAATTGCTGTTTGAGGTGCTACAGCAAACGCAGTCAGAACTGGAATTCCTGATGTGAAATCAGGGATGAACCTCACCTTCGCATCCACTGTCTCATTGACAAGATTAGCACTTCCGCGAATAAACATGTCACCGGCAAGAGCCTGCATCTTAATATTGTCGGTCTCGAACCGGCCATTTTCAATGCGACCGCTACCGCGGATGTAGTTAAATGCCAGCCCTTCGTCAAAAATCCCTGAAAAATCAAGCTGCATACGACGGATCAGCGAGTCAATACTGAACAGGCCCAGCAAACGTCCTGCACCACCGATATCGCTAATAATCCCCTGCCCGGTTTCCGATTTTAGCTCACCGGTCAACGTCTCTCGGTGCATCGACCACGGTGCACCTTGCCACTGAATAGAGGCATAAGTACTGAATTTAGCGCCCTGGATCCCACCTGAAATACCAAAACGCCCCATCAAGTCTGAGCTGTTCTGACCATCAATATCAAAGGCGATTTGGGTTTCACTACGGTCCCCATCAAGACTCCAGTGACCATCAAGGTTGAGCGACGTGGCACCAGAATCAACCGTAAAGTTAATCAATTCCAACATATTGCCTTCGCGGCGCAACTTACCAGAGACCTCTCCGAGTCGGTACCCTTGCAGCCAGGCATCACGTAATACCAAGTCAATCTCAGGCATATTGGCCATCATGCTACGATCAAAATCAGTCGCAGCCGGAATATCACGCTGAGGCTTATATTTCTCTTTGATCTTGGTATCACCAACCTGCGGAAAATTCAAATGGAAGGTGTCAATAGCCAGATCCAACGGCTGCCCCTGTGGCCAACGCGCTTGCCCTTTCGCCTCCCGGCTATCGAGGCGGAGCTGCCACGTCTCACCAAGCTTATTCGCCGACAAGTCGACCCGGTTCCAATCCAATGCGGCCAGTTTAAGCTGACGGACCTTGGCCTCGATGCGGGAAGGGACGGGAATATCCGGTTTCACCGATGCACTGCCGAAAGCAGCCTCAGCTTCAACTTTGTCGTGGACGGCCGAAATCAAGTCAACCCAACTGTCGCCATCGACCTTATCAGCCACGATATCCAAGCCATGCTCGCCGTTTTTAAGCGGATGCAGCGCGGTATCACCAATCGCCATCTGGCTGGCATCAATATTAAGCTTCTCGCCGGTAAGGTTAATCTTGGCTTGATAGAGCACGCCCGGTAGCCTTGCCTTCCCGACCAGTGCTTGTCCGTTGCCAGTCACATCAAGCTTAAACGCCTCTGGGCTACCAGCAGACAAGGCTAATGGATATGGCAGTGAACTCACAGCATCTGCTAGCGCCGCCTCAATCCCGACCTGATATTCAAAACCGGTATCATTGAGATCAACCCCAACGTGGCCCTGCCAACGGCTTCGGCCCTTCACCTTGGCCAACAACGGATCCTGCACCTGTTGCTGCAAGGTTTCGATTTGCCAATCACCACCGAGCTCAACATCGACCCGGTACCCATCCGCTACGCTGTTTCCGGTAAAGCCCACAGTGAGCGGTTGCGCCAGCAAGTTTGCAGTCAGTGTCTCTGCCGACACCTTGTCATCATCAAACGAGATAGTTCCGATCGCCCCTTCAATAGTGAGCGGCGGCGCTTCAAGCTGTACTTGGTTATCCGTCAGCTCGGCACTGCCCCAGGCCCTGACATCGGTACCATTAAAGGGAATATCGAGTTTGAACTGGGAGGTAACCGGTCCACCGACCTGCACCGTCGTCAGCGCCGCCCCCACGGAATCCACCAGCGGAGTCGCCAACATATAATCACGTACCTGCTCGCCTTCAGCCGCCACCTCAACGTTCAGTTTCAGGTGGCCGTCACTGCTTAACTCAGCGTCTCCTGTCACCCGGGATGCCGTCGCGCCCATCGTTTTGGCATGCGTTGCATCGAGGTACATAAAGTCATTTTCAAATAGCAGATCAAGCTTGAGATCGGTCAATTCCGGCCATGCGGTATCAAAACTAAACGTGCCGTTACGCAGCGGAACATAAGCTTGGAAAACACCATCATGATTGCCATAAGGGAAATCAGAAAGCTCGCCATACCACAACAGCTGGGCTGACTTTGCCTGACCACCGCGGATCGCCGCTGACAGGTAATCGGTCAGGCTGCGGCCCAGCGCTAAGGTAGGCAGATAACGCCAGGTTTCGCCGGCATTATTCAAACTCGCTTCACCATAAAATGACAACCAAGATGGCGCATTAGCCGGGAAGTCCAATCTAAATTGCCCATCAACCTTAAGATGTGGGGTGGCAACATCAATCTTGTCGCTCCACAAACGCCAACCGTCATCGCCAACTTGCCAATAAGCCGTCACATCGGCCGCATTGATATTGAGTGGCGCCTGGAATACTTCGCCATAAGGCAGCTCATCGTCTTGTAAGTTAACGACTGCGCGACCACCTTGGGTGTCACCCGCAACAACAGCATCCAGCTTGTTAATACCGGGCAGTAACTCCCACTGCTTCAATCCTAGCTGGCTAACATGGAAAGAAAACTGCGGAGCGCTACCCTCGCGCGCCGCTACTCGGATATCACTGATTTGCCCCGAGGGCTGCAATGTCGACAGCACCTCGACAAGCTCGCTGTCATCCGGCAAGAAGGTAATAAATGGCTGCAGATGAGCAAGAGAAAGGTTAGTCGCCGCTAACTTCCAGTCATCCGGTAGCCAGCTGGCTGCAATATCAAAGGCTGGCCATGGTGCTTCATCGGTCTCCAACACCATCTGGTCGCTGTCGATCCGCCAGCCCGGCTCGCCGTTTTTATTTTCCAAAGGCAGTAGTTTAACCAGCCCCTGCCTGACCCGGAACTGATGCTTGTCTTCGCCAAGCTGCCAACGCAGGAAGCTATCATCAAGCTTGACCAAGCTATGCTGCAAAGCGCCGCTCGATAAGGTCAGCCAAACTTCGGCATTCAGATTACTGCCAGTAATATTGGCATCGGTCAGGTGCTGCTTGTTAAGCCAAGGGGTCACAGAAAGGTTGCGCGCCTGCAGGTAGATGTCACCGGACATCTTGGCCCAAGAGCGGTTGTCGGAGAGGTTAGCAATCACTTGCATTTGGCTAAAGTGGGTATCAGCGATACTGACGACCCCTTCCG
Organism: Photobacterium satsumensis; assembly: GCF_050336935.1. NCBI lineage: Bacteria > Pseudomonadati > Pseudomonadota > Gammaproteobacteria > Vibrionales > Vibrionaceae > Photobacterium > Photobacterium satsumensis. Next base: position 42,107 of record NZ_JAKJSK010000014.1, on the reverse strand, counting down.
CCCTACGTTGGCGGTTATGGGTATCCCACTTCAATTCCTGAATGTCGACAGTCAGCTTCTCATCGGCCGGAGACATCAGGGTAATATCTGAATTGCGTACAGAAAACTGGCCCAGCTGAACAAACAGCAGCTCTTCCAACCGCTCGACAGTCGCCATCTGGCTTCGCTCTGAGTCAGCGGTTTTATTGCTTTCGTTACCCGACAAACGGGTAAGATCCAGGCTCAGCTCATCAATCCGGATATCTTGGAATACCGGGCTAAGACTGAGTACCGATCCCAGCATATCGAGCTGCATTGAAACATCGCCGACCTTGACCAGCGATTCGGGTGCACCCGGTAAGTTAACCTTGACCCCCTGCAAAACCAGCGATGGGCCAAGGTTGCGCCAATGGCCCTCGACCAACTCAACCTCGAGATCCATATCGATTTGCTCGGAGGCCCATTGGCGGATCGGCTCACGGTATTCATTGAGCTGAGGAAGATAAAAACGCAGACCGCTGATCGCAACAGCGGCCAGTACTAACACCGTCAGTACCAGCCACATAAATCCACGTGCCAGTCGAACTGGAACTGTTGTCACGCTATTGCCCCGCTTTACATCATCACGACATCAAACTGTTCTTGTATGTACAGCGGCTCAGCTTTGACTTTCACCTGCTTGCCGATGAAAACCTCTAGCTCAGCAAGCGCATGGTACTCATCGCCAGCAAGCACTTCAGCCACTGCTGGAGACACATATACAACAAACCTATCCGCATCATAGGCACGGTTGACTCGGGTGATTTCGCGCAGAATTTCATAGCAGACGCTTTCGACTGTCTTCACGGTACCACGTCCTTCACAGGTCGGGCAGGTATCGCACAGCACATGTTCGATGCTTTCGCGGGTCCGCTTACGTGTCATCTCAACCAGGCCTAGCTGGGTAAAACCATTAATGTTGGTCTTAACCCTATCGTAGGACAATGCTTGCTCCAGCGCCACCAGCACCCGACGGCGGTGATCGTCGTGGGCCATATCGATAAAGTCGATAATGATGATCCCACCCAGATTTCGCAGTCGCAACTGGCGAGCAATGGCCTTGGTCGCCTCGATATTGGTGTTGAAGATAGTCTCTTCAAGGTTACGGCGGCCAACAAAGGCACCGGTGTTGATATCGACGGTGGTCATCGCCTCGGTTTGATCGATGATCAGGTAACCGCCCGATTTCAGTTCGACCTTACGATCGAGCGAGCGCTGAATTTCATTCTCGGTATCGAACAAATCAAAGATTGGCTGCTCACCGGCATAGTATTCCAATTTATCGCTCAGCTCAGGGACAAACTCATCGGTAAATTCCTTGAGTTTCTCGAAGCCCAAACGGGAATCAACCTGAATGCTATCGAGCTCGGTACCAACAAAGTCGCGTAAGATACGCTGCGCCAGTCCCAGCTCACCGTATAGCATGGATTTTGGCTTGTATTTCGCACGGCGCTCAAGAACTTTACGCCACAGGTGCTTGAGGAAGGCGGCGTCTTGCGCCATCTCTTCGTCAGTAGCCCCTTCGGCAGCGGTACGGATAATGAAACCACCCAGATCATCGCAGTACTCATTAACCACCCCTTTCAGGCGCTCGCGTTCATCTTCGCTTTCAATGCGCTGCGACACACCGACGTGGCTTGCCCCTGGCATAAACACCAAATAGCGAGAGGGTAACGTCACATCTGTTGTCAGGCGCGCACCTTTGGTACCTAGCGGATCTTTGACCACCTGCACCACCAGATCTTGGCCCTGACGAACCAACTCTGAAATATCGCGCACCTGAAACTGTTGTTTTTCGTTTTCTGCCACACACTCGGTGTGCGGAACAATATCTGACGCATGCAGGAACGCAGCTTTTTCAAGGCCAATATCAACAAAAGCGGCCTGCATCCCCGGCAATACCCGGCTGACACGCCCTTTATAGATATTGCCAACAATTCCACGCTTGGACTCGCGTTCGATATGAACTTCCTGAAGGCTCCCCGCCTCGATCATGGCGACGCGAGTTTCACTCGGGGTCACGTTAATTAGCAGCTCTGTGCTCATGGTTGCCTCTAAATTGATAAATCTAAAAAGTCTTGAACCATGATGTCGGTTTCCACCAAAGGTAACCCCACCACAGCATAATAACTGCCATCGATACGTTCGACGAACTTGCCGCCGATCCCCTGAATGCCATAGCTTCCTGCTTTGTCCTGTGGCTCACCACTTTGCCAGTAGTCTTCTATTTCTTTTTCTGACAGTGATTTGAACCACACGTCGGTAACGACCAAGCGTGTTTCTTGGCGCTCATTACTAGCCACTGTCACTGCCGTCATCACCTGATGACGCTTACCTGACAGCAGGCGTAGCATCTGCTGGGCATCGTCAAAGTCCTTGGGTTTCTCCAAGATACGTTCCCCCGACACGACAATGGTATCAGCCCCCAGCACCGGCGCCCTGCCATCAGCCACCGCAACACCTGCCAATGCCTTGTCCACCGACAGGCGCTGGACATAGTCTGCTGGCGATTCGCCAGCCTGATGTTGCTCTTCAACATCCACCACGACCCGCTCAAACCGGTAACCGAGTTGGGTCAGAAGTTCTTTGCGGCGCGGAGAGCCCGAGGCCAAATACAGTTGCGGTGTCGACATGATATCATTCATTTAGTTTTGTGTGATAAATCAATGTGATCCATTCAAGCACGTTCGATGTGTATCGTTACACCCTAGCATTGAACGGATCCTATTGGGAGACTAATTTAACGAATTGAGAGCTTGCGACGCATCCGTCGCAGCAGCAAGAATAACCACGGCCATAACAAGAAGTTAAGTAATACAGCCCATAGCCGTTCCGGGTCAAAGGTGATCACTGAGACCAGATATTCGGCCCAGAATTCAACCAGCTTGCCGCCCAGCGTCAGCAAGGCAACCAGCATGGCCTGCTGCCATAATGATAGGTTACGTAGTACCTGGAAGTTAAGTGCGACGATATAGCACAGTACCGCCATCATCAAGCCACGTACCCCTAACGTCGAGCCGAGCATCAGATCCCACAGCAAACCCAGCAGCAATGCTGTCCCGACATTCACCCGATGCGGCAACGCCAGTACCCAGTAAAAGGCAACCAACACCACCCAGGAGGGACGGAAAGGCTCCAGCTCCCCCGGCCAAGGGGCAGCTTGTAAAATCAGCGCAATTAAAAACGACAGCCAAATCCAAATTCGGCCGTTAGCGCGACTATTCGCCACTATTGAACTCTCCCTCAGTCAAGGTTTCACGCGGGGTTGGCCATACCAACAGCAGATAACGCAGACGATCGAACTGTACAGTTGGCTTTGCCTTTATCTGAGCAAACGGGCGTTTGTTATCAAACGAAAACTCAGTCACATTGGCAATCGGATACCCTTCTGGGTAACGGCCACCCAACCCCGAGCTCACCAGCAAATCACCCACTTCGATGTCGGTACTGCTTGGCACGTGCTCCAGCTGGATCTGATCTATCTGGCCGCTGCCAGAGGCAATGACCCGAATATCATTACGGACGACCTGAACCGGGATCGCATGGGTTGGGTCGATCAACAATAACACCCGGCTATTGTGGGCGCCCACATACGAAACCTGACCGACAATCCCCTTTTCGTTAATCACCGGCTGGCCTTCATAGACCCCGTCTACCCGGCCCTTGTCGATCATCACCTGATGACTGTATGGGTCTGAATCAACGGCCATCACCTCGGCGATCAGTTTTTTCTCATCGCGGACAAACGGTGAACCCAGCAGCTCACGCAGGCGCTGGTTCTCTTGTTTTAGCTGCTCGAGCAGCAATACATCGCTCTGCTGAACCAGCAAATCACGTTGCAAGGCTTTGTTTTCTGCCAGCAGACGCCGGTGCGAGCTGAACTGTCCGGATACACCACCGAGCAAATCTCGCGGCAAATTGGCCGCATATTGCAATGGAGAGATAGCTGAATTGAGCAGGTAACGGACGTTGGCAAAGGCGTCAAGACGACTGTCGGCTAGCATAAGGCCAACCGACAGTAAAATGGCTAGAAACAGGCGCAGTTGCAGGGAAGGCCCCCTGCCAAAGATAGGTTTCATGTAACACTATAACCTGTTTGTCGATATGCCCGGGCGGGCATTATTCTTCGCTGAATAGATCGCCACCGTGCATGTCGATCATTTCCAGGGCCTTGCCGCCACCACGGGCAACACAAGTTAGCGGCTCGTCTGCCACGACTACTGGAATACCGGTTTCTTCGGTCAATAGACGGTCAAGGTCACGCAGTAGCGCACCACCACCAGTCAGTACCATACCGCGCTCGGAGATGTCCGACGCCAGCTCTGGTGGACACTGCTCTAGTGCAACCATCACTGCCGATACGATGCCGGTTAGCGGCTCTTGCAATGCTTCTAGAATTTCGTTGGAGTTCAAGGTGAAGCTACGTGGCACACCTTCGGCTAGGTTACGGCCGCGTACTTCAATTTCACGCACTTCGTCACCCGGGTAAGCCGAGCCGATTTCGTGCTTGATGCGCTCAGCGGTTGCTTCGCCGATCAGGCTGCCGTAGTTACGACGTACGTAGTTGATGACAGCTTCATCAAAGCGGTCACCACCGATACGGACAGATGATGAGTACACCACGCCGTTGAGCGAGATCACGGCAACTTCCGTCGTACCACCACCGATATCGATCACCATCGAGCCGGTTGCTTCAGACACTGGCATGCCCGCACCGATCGCCGCCGCCATTGGCTCGTCGATCAAGTACACCTCACGGGCGCCTGCACCTTGGGCAGATTCACGGATAGCACGGCGCTCAACCTGAGTAGAGCCACAAGGAACCGCAACTAGAACTCGTGGGCTTGGACGCAGCAGGCTGTTGTCATGCACCTGCTTGATAAAATGCTGAAGCATTTTCTCAGTAACATAAAAGTCCGCGATAACACCGTCTTTCATCGGACGGATTGCCGCGATATTGCCCGGAGTACGGCCCAGCATCTGCTTGGCGTCGTGACCGACAGCGGCCACACTCTTAGTTGCTCCGGCACGATCCTGACGGATCGCGACTACTGATGGTTCATCCAGTACGATGCCCTGTCCTTTGACATAAATAAGGGTATTGGCTGTACCCAAGTCAATAGACAGGTCATTAGAAAACATGCCACGAAGTTTTTTAAACATAGTCTTCGGCTAATCCTGCAAGCTCACAAATTCGTTAAATTGCGCTAAATGTATCAAGGGGTGCGGATCGAGACAAGGTAAGCTTTGTCAAACCTGCCACAGATCGGCATTTTATTTAATCGAGCATTGTATTAATGCCCTTTTCACCGCGGTATAGCACTCGATCGTTACCCCGGTATGCACCGAAGGTCACTGTCGAGTGCGGGCTCTCGTCACCTTTACCGCGCCAATCGAAGGTCAGCCACGGCTGATAATTGCCATGCTCGCTGGAAGGTCCGCCTTCACAACGGATCTCTGGCTCATTATCTATCGCTTTAGGCTTATCGCTAATGACTTTTTGCCAAAAACGTACCTGTTCACGGTAAATCAATCGATTACCGTCGTCATCCTTCACCTCGGTAGGAACCGCAACAAACTCGCCGGAGCGAATCACCCCTGATTCTACATTTCCTGACCCTTGAGTGTACGAGGTGCTTGTCACGTCAGTGTCAGACTGGGAAAGAATTTGTTTGCACGCCAGCTTGCCGTCGAATACAGCACGGCTGTCTTGCTTGTTAGTCACAAAGTCAAAACCATCCCAATATTCCACCCGGAGCGGGATAGCTAGTTCACTGTCGAAGCGGCCAGAAACATCATCCAGCGCCATGCGGCCATAGCGGATATCTGGGTGAGTCCGCCAAATCTGAATACCTTCACGTTTGGCACTTTCCTCCAAAACCACGTCATTATTGAGGGAAAGGTATGCCCAATCGATAGGATCGTTAGCAGGGAGAATCTTCAACCCCACACGGGTATTCATCGTATCAAAGGGACCATCTTGCTGACTGGTACGAGGCTGGGTGCCACGGTGTCCCACAGTATAATCTCGAACAAAAGTAAAATTAGGCTCATTGACTGTAACTTGTGCCGTCTTTTCTTGATCAGCACTCGGCGCCCATACAGCTCCGCTCCATGACCATACATAAGGGCTACCTTTACGAGAAGCATACTCAATGCGTTGATCACGTTCGACAACCTCATCGGTTTGGGTACTGTCTAACACCACAAACTCCAACCCAGCCTTATATTTCGGCTTGGTAACATCTTTTTCAAACAACCAATAATTCTTCACTGCGCGACCCGCTTTCCCCTGTCCGCCATCGGCAAAAGCACCGACAGAGAAATCGAAGGTAAAGGGCTGATCCATATAAGCAAGTTCTCTTTGCCGTGAAGGATATTGAAAATCATCACGAATGAGTTTGAAGTACTTGGGATAAAAGCGACCAACATCACGGTAGCCTACATTTATATCCATACCAAGGTAACTGCTTTGTGTATCAGCAAAAAGGCGAATACTTCCCACCTCATCCCACTGCAACCTATATGGCTGAGTCTTTAGCTGGATATTCGTCTTTGCGGAGCCACCAGAAAGCGTCCCCGCAACTGCCTGCTGGTCATTAGGTGTCTGTAACTGATGGCTCAGCTCCACTAGTGCCGCAGGAGCCTGAGACTTATAGAAGTTTTCAGTGATCAGACGGTTACGACACATTGTGCTGCTATCTATCGCAGGTTGCGTCCCTGATTTGGAAAAATTGTCACCGTCCCCCTGCTGCCATACCACCGGCTTCACTAAGGTATGGAATGCTTCACCTGCGGCAGCAAAACCATTCCCACTATTGGCATCACCGCTCGCCTGTTCAATATTCGGAGTACCTGACTGGCACAAAGCAAAAGTGTAGGGGCGACTTTGAACCAATGCCGATCCCGTCAGCCCCTGCCAGTCCGCTGGCAACGACTTGCTTTGTGAGGACTGACCGCCAATAGCATTCAGGTCACAACTCTCTTTGGTACACTTGGGATCAGACAAAGTCAGCGTCATCTCACCGGCATCGTCATATTTGACCGGGATATTACTGGCGACACCATTGCTAAAAGTAAACTGACCTTGAGAGCCTTGCCATGTCGTCTTGTCACTGCCCGCGGTATTTCGCAGCATGACTTTATCATTTCGGTTATTGCTGGTTGTTGGCTTGCCATACTCAGTCTTAATATTAAGTGTCTTACGCCCGGTATATTCACGGATCACCGAGTCACCACTATTACAGGCCATCGCCTTCACTGTGAGTGTCGCCGGTTTGCCCGCGACTAATTGCACTGGGTTAGGAGTGATGACAAAGCCTCCAGGTAAAAACTGATACAGCCCGATCGGAGAGTTACCACTTAAGCCTTCAATGGTCGCAGTTAACTCTAGCTCACCAAGGTAATCACTTTTGAGCCAAATTCTTTTCTGATTATTGTCAAAAGCACTCACAGGGACAGTAAAAGGCACCCCGTCGCTAAATCGCTGACCGTAATTACTCCCTTCCAGCTTCGACGTCGACCAAACCCCAGCAGCCGCTTGTCCGGATTTCGCCGTAATGCTGACCGTGATATCCCCGTCAAAGGCATCCCCCCCACCATCGTCAGGTGCAAGACTAAACAGCACCTCCTGGCTTTCACACAGCATGTTCTGTTGCCACTCAGGGCTGATATCCAAGGTGAAATCTGGCGTGGTATCAAAACAGGAGCTTTTGCCGTTGATTACTGCAGTAGAAAGATACTTACTACTGTTCATCTCCAACCTTGCAGCCGTCACTGCACCAGTAATAGATGTCACCTCACAATCATTTCCATGCTGACACTTTCCACCAGCCATACTTACAGTATCTTCTGAATAAATTAAGCCAGTAAATGAGCTTCCCTTACTCAAAAGTACATGAGGGATGTCATCATCTTCATTATTCGGGGTGTTATCTTCATAATAATGAGCGTATAGCTCAAGAGAGTCTGGTTCATTATTCGCTGGTGTAATACTCGAGAAGTCAGAGATATTTAGCTTTTTTGTGTGTATCACAACATTGCCATGGGTCACAATATTGCTGCCCTTGTTGATACGCATTTCTTCAAACCAATACGTTCCCGAATGCAGGTGCAAAGTTACACCATCATTCAAGTCTAAAAGTTTAACGCGCTCACCTGCCCCATTACGCAATTCTTCCGTATCTTGTGTCGAATTCCCCATATAAAACGTGGAATATTCCTCTAACGTGTTGTCTCCATTATAAACAGGGGCATTTCGGTCAGCTTCAACAAAATCTCCGAGATCTAACTCTTTAGCCCATCTGTCTGGCTGAGCATTTGTAGGAGAGTTACACTCTTGTCCATCACACGCTACCGATTTACCGTTAGAAGTAGCTTTAAACCACAAGTAGTGCTTACCGTTTTCTTTATAAGTCCCCTTAATCAAAGCCTTATGATGAAGCCAAGCTTGATAATTACTTCGATCAGTCCAGGTTTGCGCAGGGCCAGGGAACACATCACACGTATCCTCGCTGACTTTACGCTGGAATGCCATAAAGCCAATATTTTCGCTAAGGTGCTTACGCTCAACCTTATGACGTTTGCCTTCATTAAGGTCTTCATCATTGATAAAACTCACCTTGTAGCCGTTATGACCTGACGGCTCCAGTCGGCATAAACGTATCCAGCCCCCATTGTTACCCTTACGCGAATTCTTTGAGGCGATGATAAACGGCTCATTGGAGAAGCCAGAAGGAACAGGTGTTGTTGCGGCACACTGACGTAATACGGGCTCAGTCACTTGATCAAACTCTTTTAATCCGTTGACTAAAGTATCAAGCGTCGCTCCTGCTCCCATAGCAAACTGGAGCCCTTTATAGCTTCCCCGTCCCTCAGCAACGATATACGCTACCTTCTGAGCACTCCCACCATAGTGGTTACCACTCGTCAATTCCGAGCGATCCAAGGCCAAAAAGATCCGATTCAAATTTTGTTGTACAGCGGTCACCACCGGTGTTACCCAACGCTGCTTTGAGCCTAAGTCGGTCTGACCATTCCCTTGCAGACTAAGCAGCACACCAGGATTATTAAACGCTGCATTATAATTTACCGGCGAGGAGACATCTTGAAGGTTACTATTATTAACAGCCTTCCCTCCCACTAAATACCGACTGATCTCCACGGTACCCGCTTGTATCCTTCCCTTATCACCAAAATTTAGCGTACCAGGCTCAATAGCAAAATAACGCACTTTGCCCATAGGTACCGTCTCTAGGCAATATTTATGCTTATTATTTGGCAAACACTTCTGTCCAATTGACTTGAGCTCAATATCACTTCTCATAGGGGCTATATACTGACGGAACGTAGCCCCCGTTTTCGTCACGTTGATAAGGCGCAAGGTAGAAGGCGCATCACGACCAACCCCTTCCTCGATCGTCGGCATCAAAAACACTAACGGTTTAGTCGTAAATGGCTGGTCGAATTTAATTTCACAGCTTTTTTCTGCCCCAGAGCCGATACAATGGGCTATCCCTTGTTCAGATAACTGGTACTCCCCAAAACGAAATTCCAACGCGGAGGCCGGTAGAGCTATTGCCAGCATCAATAGCCAAAGGCAGAATTTAATGGCTCTCATGGTAATGCAATCTCCAGATCCTTCGCCCACACTTCTTGGGTACGGGTCGTTGAGAACTGCCCACTGCCGCAAGTTGCCGTGCTTTCTAATTGATACTTATTGGCTGGTTGGCCATTTTCTTGATAGCTGGTTTTAGTGCACTTAACCGTCAATGACTGGCAGGAAAACAAACTGGCATCTAATGATTTATCTTTCGAATAATCGATACAGGCATCAGGGTTTGATGTGGTTTGGCCGAGCGGAAATAATTTGCTCAGGACAATTTCGTTACCAGAGTGGGCGGCATACCAAGCGCGGGTCGAGAACACTTCACGCGCAGTGGAGTCCTGCCCAGACCAATCGATACGGATCATGGCGGCAGCAAAGGCCCCCATTACGGTAATAATAAAAAGTGATACCACTAATGCGCTACCGCGCTGTCTGCTATAAAACATTGATCACCTGCACCGTATGCTCGTAGCTGAAGCTTTCCCCCGTGCGCCCCTCTTGAAAGGTCAAATTGAGGTGAACCATACTGTTGTTTTCCAAACCTTTACCATTAACCTCGACATCAAAGGCTGAGAGCTGCTCTGCGATCACTGCACTGCTATTGCCAGATTTACGCCTTAGTACATTGGCTTCTAAGCAGAAGGACACCGGTTGGCCGTAAGCGTAAGCACGATTAGCGGGAGAGCGGTTATCGAGCGGTGTGGAAACATTCACTACTACCGTACCACTACCATTCGGCCCTGCATCGACACGGCTGATTTTAAAAGATTGCGCAGCATAGTCCGCTGAGTTACCCAACCCTGCAGCAAGCGCCAATTTGTCATCACTGCTAACAGCCTGCCACTCTATCTCTGTTCCGATAGTAGGCACTAACTCAACATTTACTGTTCGAGCCTTGCCTAGGGTGAAACCTGCCAAGTGAATAGGATAAAAACTGATGCAATTTCCCGTTGAGGCCAAACTATTAGGAGCAGCATGGCGAATTTCACGGGTCATTTTCTCTAAAGCAAAACGGGCCTGAGACTGGACACGATCACGACTCACGGTGCTGACATAGCCTTCAGCGCCCAACTGGAGGTAACTGCCAATCGCCAAGGAAATAATGCCGAGGATCACCAAGGCGATGACCATCTCCATCAGCGAGAAGCCTTTGCTGGCCTTTATTGAAGTCCAACTAGCCATCAGTAGTTACTCCGATAAGCCACAAAATCATACTTGCCATGACGACCGGTATCGACTTCGACCACAATTCGCTTGTGCTGATGAGGGAAAGTCGTTTGTTCTGGATATGTTGTATTAAAACCATTGTCGTAACTGACATCGACCTTTACAGTCATATTGCTGTAAGTGTCCGCCTCAGCCACCTTCTCACCGGTCAGGTTTTCTATCGCCCCGCGCCATGGAAATTGATTATGGCTGTAGCGGTCATAGCACAGTGATAAATCGCCCCAGCAACCATGGAAATCATCAACATCGTTGGCGATGGCGACCACCAGCCCTTTTCCTGCAGGCAGCGAGCTGCCCGGAATCACATAGTCGAAGTACTCACTGTCTTTATCAAGCGGCCACACCCCATGCTTATTGGGCACGGTACATTCGTGCTTTTTACCGTCAACGGTTTCCCCACAGCGCACCACACTGTCGCCAAACGGGTCGGAGTTTTCATCAAACTTGCGCGAGAGAATTTCATTGAGAAAAGCATTACCAATTGCCGCAGCACGAGCTTGGTAATAAGGCGTTGCCGAGCGCTCAACCTGCGGGAACAAAAAGCTGGTCAGGGTCACCATGGCAATACCCAAGATCACTATGGTGATGATACCTTCAATCAAGGTAAAACCACTCTGCCGACGAGGTGACTTAGATACTACAGTCATTGATAAACCCCTCGCTGTTGATGCATAAGATCGCTTGCTCGCCATTGCGCGAAGTAATGGTCACCTGACAATTTAATGAAGTACAAATGCGCTGCAATTGCTGATTATTAACGACCGAAGGGCGGCCGAGCATATCAAAATAAATGGCTGCTGAAGCTTGTGAATTTACGCCATCAAAAAAGGCGAAGTTCACCATGTCATTATCAAAAGTCAGCTTACGAGTAGAGTTACTATTGCTAGCACAGTTTGCTGAGCCAAACTCTGTGGTGCTTATCTGGAGGGCAAGGCAGTTATTAGGATTAGCTGGGTTTACCGGGCTATTCATTCCCACCAATTGAATTTGACGGGCGATGGGAATGGCTTGGTCACGAGCCAGCACGGCATCAAAGCCACTGCGACCAAACAGGCGCGAGGCGGCCGTCACACTGATAATACCAACCAGCACGATAACAATGATGAGTTCGAGGAGCGTAAAGCCAGTGCTTTTTGCGTAGCTTTTTCCGTAATGTCGGGGCATTAATCACCCGGGAGGTTGTTGTGGTTTCTATTTATTCAGGGCAATAGCCGAAACTATTGCCCTGAATAAATAGCGCTCCGAAGAGCGCTAAATTACAATTAGCAGTTGTCTGAAAAAACTTTCGTTGTTGCCACAGCGCTAGATGTTGCCTGTGTATACTCTACAAAACATTCAGAAGAACCTTTTACCCATTTCGTATTTTCTTTAAATGAATAGAGAATCTGAGCTGGATTCGAGCTAGCTACATCTTGTGATTTCCAATCATTTTCCAAACCGTTGACAACAGACTTTAGTGCGCCCGAAGTCGCTTTTGGGTAACCATATGCAAGTGCAACATCAACACCATTGTCGTTCTTAATAGTGCCATTTTCTTTTGACTCAACTCCTCTGATAGCAGCCTTACCAAAAGTGATACCTGCCGCACCATCAACTGCACCTTTAAGGCCTTCAAGAGATGACTTACGGGCATCATTTTGCAGATTCAAAAAACGAGGTGCTGCTGTTACAGCTAGAATACCCAAAATTACGATCACAACGACCATTTCAATTAGCGTAAAACCGCCTTGACGTTTCATAACATACTCCTATTTTAATGACTGTTATGGATTAACGAATTTCAACTTCAACTGAGCCTTTCATTGGCTGATAAGTAAAGAAATGGCCAGATGTTACATCTGTAGTACCATTGCCATTAGAGCCCGTTGAAGCAAGCTGGTAATAGCGACAAACTCGTCCATCATCAGTTTCTTCTTTCACACCATAAAACTGAAACTGACCACTCTTGGCATCAGACTCATTAAGCGTAACTTTAGGTGGGTTTTGTAAAAGCTCTTTCATCAAAGTCACACAATCTGTAGATTCAATTCCATCGGCAGCAACTTTTCGTGTAGCAGTCGGATAACCGATACGCGGACTATCTTTATCGCCATCTTGTGTTAAATAAAAATCAGTCCCATCATAATCTACAATGTTTCTTCCTGCGGTCTCTGGTCGCCCAAATGCTTCCCACTGCGCACGAACAGACAATACAGCTGTCGCATAACTACCTGCCACACCTTCAATTTGTGCTTTTTTCGCTTCATCCGTGACGTTCAGGAATCGCGGTAGTGCAGCAACTGCTAGCAGGCCAACCACGATAATGACAATCACCAATTCCACCAACGAAAAACCGGCTTGTTTTTTCATTTTTACTGACCTTTTTTGTTTTTTGTCAAATCGACGTCACCACTTCTCGGGAAGCGTCAAAAAACCGTTGGTGTGTATTGTCTCATTTTCATAAAATAATGCTAGCCATTTTCCGTCAGTAATTTGGAAATAACATGAATTATAACGCTCTGATATCACATTTCTTTTATCAACAAGGCTTATGTAATCAACAGGTCTTTGCCGAGAAGACAATAAATCCCACATTTCAGCGCAATCAATATGCTCATCTCGTATAATTATCGGCCAACCATAGCGGGTAAATGAATATTCGATACCATTGGTTTGTGAGTGGCTCGGTTTATTATCCAGCTCCCACTGTTGGCGTATTGTCGACGCACTACGGGTCATGGTTTGCGCCAACAATTTGACCTTTGTGCGCTCGGCCTCTTCATTGACCTTGTGCCATTGCACAAGCAACACCCAGATCATCAAAAAAATGACGCCGCCCCAGAGAAACCAACGCACATGGCTGAAGAACTTGAGATTAGCCACCGCGCGCAACATCGAGCAAACTCCACATTGGCAGGAAGATACCCAGCGCCAGTACCAGCACCATAATCGCAACAATAAACAACAAGATAGGTTCGATGCGTGCGGTCAGTGTCTTGAGATCGTAATCGACCTCACGATCGTAAAAGTCTGACACTTCAAGTAATAGATCGTCGACCTGACCGGTCTCCTCACCGACGGCGATCATCTGCAGCACCAAAGGGGTAAAGACTCCAGACTGGCGAGCCATTGAAGTAATGCTGCTACCGCTTTCGATACCGTTTTTCATCTCAATCAAACGGTTTTCTAGGTAGTTGTTACCCAGCGATTCCGCCGACATCTGGATTGCCTGATTGAGCGGTACACCGGCGCGTATCATTAGTGAGAAAGTCCGAGAAAAACGCGATAGCTGGGCGCGGTTGATGATATCGCCCACAATTGGCACTTTTAACCGGAGTTTATCCCATTTCTCACCACCGACAGGGGTTTGACGCCACGCCTTGAGGCCAATCCAACTCACGACGACAGCACCGAGCATCAGGGGCCAGTAATGGACAAAGAAGTTCGAGGTAGCAATCAGGATCCGGGTCGGTAGCGGCAACTCAACCCCGAAACGGCTAAACATAGAAGCAAACTGCGGGATAACTTTGATGTTCAATACCGACATCGCCAGGGTGATCGCGATAAGCACAAAAGTCGGGTAACGCATCGCCGATTTGATCCGGCGGCGGGTCTCCATTTCCTGCTCGAAATATTGTGCCAACTGAAGCAAGGTCTCATCCAACCGCCCGGTGTTTTCACCGACGCTGATCATCGACACGAACAGCTCAGAGAACACCCTCGGGTGGGCTTTCATCGACGCTGACAACGACTTACCGTTGGTCAACTCCACGACGACTGCATCCAAGGTTTCGCGCATCAAAGGATGGCTGGCACTCTGGCCCAAACCACGCACCGCACGGAGTAATGGTACGCCGGCTTTGGTCAGGCTGTATAACTGGCGACAAAAAATCACCAACACCTCGAGCGGGATCCGGCTTTTGAATAGGCGATCTAAATCGATCCCATTTGATTTGGCTTTGCCTTCGCGGATTTCCAGCGGAATAATGCCTTGGCGCATCAGGATATCTGCTGCGGCATCTTGCGACGCGGCGTCAAGCTGCCCGCGCTTGATGTCACCTTGGGCACTGCGGCCGCGGTAATTAAAAACTGCCATGATCCTTTCCTGCTAGCCGTTACAACATGAAACTATTGTGTTCGTCACCCTCACCGAGCAACAGCACTTCATCCAAGCTGGTAACGCCTTCCTGCGCCAGCTCCATCGCTGACTCAATAAGCGGCTTATAGCCCGTTGACTGACGGGCGATCTGGCTAAACAGCACAGCATCCCCGCCACGCAGTGCATCCATCATATCCGGGCGCATTTCCAATAGTTCAAACACGCCGATACGGCCACGGTAACCGGTAAAGTTACAGGTCTGGCAGCCTCGACCTTTACGGAATGTGGCGTCACCCAAATGCGGGAACCTTGCCATCAACCACTGCTGCTTGGCCGGTTCAAGATCATACTCGGTCGCACAGTCTTTACATACCCGTCTTACCAGACGCTGGGCCAATACCGCCCTCACCGCACTGGCAACCAGATATCCCGGCGCTTCCATATCGATCATGCGCAGGGCGCTATCTATGGCATCATTGGTATGCAGGGTGGAAAGTACCAAGTGACCGGTCAGAGCAGAACGTAAACCAATTTCCACAGTTTCCTGATCTCGCATCTCACCAACAAGGATGATATCGGGATCCTGACGCAGGAAAGTACGCAGAATCGACGAGAAGCTCAGACCAACTTTTCTGTTAACTTGAACCTGATTGACACGCGGCAAGCGGTATTCCACCGGATCTTCGGCGGTGATCAGCTTCTTGCCCGGCTGGTTGAGCTCGCTCAGTGCACCATACAAGGTGGTCGTCTTACCCGAGCCGGTCGGACCGGTGACCAGGATCATACCGTGCGGCCTACGCAACTGGCGGCGTAAACGCTGCAAGATATCATCGGGCATGCCGATTTGCTCGAGGCTGAGGATCCCCGCCGACTGGTTAAGCAAACGCATCACAACCGATTCGCCATGCTGGACCGGCATGGTCGACAGACGCACGTCGACCGACTGGCCGCGTACCGACAAATTGAAGCGGCCATCTTGCGGCAAGCGCTTCTCGGAAATATCCAAGCTCGCCATTAACTTAAGGCGCAGCACCAAGGCCGAAGCCACACCGGACTCTTTAAGCAGGGTTTCATGCAGCACGCCATCAATACGCTGGCGGATCCGCAGCACGTCGCTATCGGGTTCGATATGGATATCCGAGGCACCGACCTGAATAGCATCTTCAAACAGCGAGTTGATCAGCTTTACGACAGTGACTTCATCATTGTCGTTATTATCCAGCCCAAAGGAGTAATCTGAGTGGTGCTGGTGTTCGGCCTGCAGTTGCTCGGCAAAAGAAACAATTTCTTGGGTACGGCGGTAGTAGCGGTCAAAGGCCGTGATTAACTGACGCTCAGAGGCAATCACCAACTCGATGCGATACTGTCCCAGCTGATCATATACCGCTTCTTGCGCGGCCAAATCCGCCGGATCACTCATGGCCACTCGTACCATGCCGTCCTGTTCGCTGATCACCAGCGCTCGCAAGCGACGGGCATGGACTTCGGCCAGCAAAGCGACCGCATTGGTATCAACGGTCAGGCGGTTAAGATCAACCAGTGGGATATCTAACTGGCGAGATAGAAACTGCAGCATCCGCTGCTCACTCAGAAAGCCCAGGCTGATCAGGGTATCGCCCAGCTTGCGGCCGGTAGATTGCTGGTTGTCCAGCGCCTGATCAAGCATGTCAGGAGAGACAATGCCTTCTTCTATCAGCAGGTCGCCAAGGCGTTTACGTAGTCGAAGTGCCATTGTTACCCCTTCATACTGGCCAGTACGGCCAGGCGTTGACGAATAAACTGTTGCGTCTCAGCGGAAATCTGACCCATACGCAATGCCTGCTGGTAAGCGTCCTCGGCTTGATCCAGCTCCTGCCCACGCTCAAGCGCGACCCCGAGCCCCAGCCACCAGCGGCCGTCATAGGGCTCGGCTTTGACGAGGTTCTGATAGCTACTCAGTGCCAAATCATTCTGGTTAAGCTGCTGGGCCAATGCCCCGCGCATAGCTAAATAATCGCTATGGGTGTGGCTTGGCAACTGGCTCAGTACATTCAGTGCCGCTTGCTGCTGTGACTCATTCACCAGCAACTTGGCCATGGTCAAACGCAAGTCCGGCTGGTTCGAATCCAAGATCAAGCCTTGTTGCAATGTGGCTATCGCACGGCGGTTTTCTCCCCGGCCGTAATATAGCGCAGCCAGCTTCTGGCGTGCCGTGATCCATTCAGGCTGGTATTTAATGGCAGATTCCAAGTAGCCGATCGCTTTACGGCTGTCCCCTTGCTTGAGGGTTTTTTCTGCTTTTTTGTATTCAATCTGGGCCAGCTGGCCGGCATCAAGCTCGACAGTTTCAATCATCAGGCTCTCATCACCATCCATCATTTCGACGGTGCTGTCCTCATGGCTATCAACGGCACTCACCGGCACCGTTTTTGACGCTGTTTTTGCCTCTGTTTTTGCCACAGGTTTTACTACAGCTTTTGCCGTTGTTTTGGCGACTGCTTTTTCAATACTCGGCTTAGTAGCACTCGATTTAGCTACACTAGACTTAGCAGCAACAGGTGGCTGCTCAATAGCTGGCGTTTGTGTCTGCTGGCTTGGTGCAATTGGGCTCTTCACCGTTTTGGCAGCCGGTTTTACGTCTGTTTGCACAGTGGCTTGCTTAACAGGGGGACTAACCCTATTTTCAACGGCTTTTTCCGGACCCGGTTCGGTTTCTGTCAGCTTAACTATGGGCTGTGTTTCAATTGCTGCAGGTGCCGCTTCCACGGGCGCAACCGGATTGACCGCCATTACCACCTCAGCAACAGGATCATCACTGGTCCACAGTTGCCAACCGCCAATCCCCATCACGGCACCCAGGCTCAGTATGCCTAGTGCAGCCCAAGGTTTTAGGTTCGTTTGCTTTACGGGCTTAATCATTGCTGGCTTGATCTCACTGCGTGAGTTGCCATGCTCTTGGCCCTGCTGGCGGCTTAACGCACTCAGTTTTTTATTCAATTCACTCATCGGTTATTGCCATCCCCACAGTACCGGGTAGGTCCATTTCGGTTGGCGCGCACCTAAGGTATCGCGGATCGCCACGAGTACTTCGTTGCGCTCAACCATCAATTTGTTTTCGCTGTATGCGGCAATCAACGCCTTATGACACAGCTGATTAATTAGTCGCGGTATGCCGCCACTGGCTTGCCAAATCGCCTTGCCCTGCGGCAAGGCAAACAACTCGCGCTCAATACCTGCGGTTTGTAAGCGGTGCTCGATATAGGCCAGTGTTTCGGCCAAGTCCAACGGTCTTAATTCGCTGCGGAAGGTGATCCGCTGGCGGAACTGGCGCAGTGCATGCCTAGCAAGTTGCTTATCAAGCTCAGGCTGGCCCAACAGCACAATGTGCAGCAGTTTTTCTTGCTCGGTTTCCAAATTGCCCAATAGGCGAATCGCTTCTAGGGCATCATCCGGCAGCGCCTGAGCTTCATCAATTAACACCACCACTGTTTTACCCGCCGCTTTGCGCGCCACCAGCGCTTGCTGCAACCTGTCGGCCAATAAACTGTTATCGCCTTCGCTTTCCAGTCCCAGCTCACGCGACAGTGCGATTCGCAGTGCCGCGCCACTCTCTGCTGGTGTCGGCAAATAGGCCAGCTCAAACTGTTCAGGCAATTGGTTGATCAGCATCCGGCATACCAAGGTTTTCCCCGTTCCCACTTCGCCGGAAATCTGAATGATCCCCTCGCCCATCCCCAGCGCGGCCAAGGTGGTGTCGATAGCCTCCAAGTGCGGAGGCAAGGCATGGAAAAACTGGGTATTGGGTGTCAGGCCAAAAGGCGCTGACACCATGCCGAAATGCTCGAGGTACATGGTTTAGCCCTCTTCGGGGAACCACTCGTTGATCAGGGCGCGGGAGCGCTCCACTTCCTGCTGCCAAGTCTGCTCACCGACAACAGTTGGTTTGAGCAAGATCACCAGCTCAGTTTTGGTTGAAAGCTTATTCACATTGCGGAACAGATGGCCCAGCATAGGGATATCACCCAGTAGCGGCACTTTCGATACTTGATCCGTCGTCGCTGATTTCATCAGACCACCAATCACCACCACATCACCAGAGCGGGCGTGGATGACTGAATCCGACTCACGAATAGAACTCTTGGCTAGAGGCAGCTGGTAGGTACCGAAGGTATCACCTAAGGCGATGTCACGAATCTCAGTTTCAACATCGATAACCGCAGGGTGAACATGCAGCAATACACCGCCTTCATCACCAATTTGCGGGGTGACATCCAACGAGATCCCGGAGAAGAACGGTGTCAGCTCGATATCCGGCGAGGCGTTACCGCCGTCACTGTTGACCTCACCACCAGACACATCCGTCACGAAGTACTGGTCACTACCTACTTTGATCACTGCTTTCTGGTTATTGGCTGCTGTTACCCTCGGGCTGGACAGCACATTCAGGTCGCCCTGGGTATCAAGGAAGCTCAATACGGCATCGAAGTTACCGTCTGAGATAGTAATGTTGGTCTGCCCGCCTAGCAGTGCAGCAATCGGATCTGCGCCCGGCAATGTCGGAATATTGCCATTGGAAATGTCGCCGCGTCCGAAGATAATCTCGGTGCCGCCAATCGTCTTGGTGATATTGCTCCAGTTGATCCCCTGCTGGTATCCATCGCTCAGGGTGACTTCCATGATTTTGGCTTCAAGCACCACCTGGCGCTTTAGGCGCTTTTGAGAGACCCCAAGGAATTCCTTCACTTCACGCAACTCATTCGGGTAAGCACGTACCGAGATCAAGCTTGCCTGTGGTGAAACAACAACACTACGTCCCTGCCCGCTGCCAATCATCGCCTGGATGGCCTTTTCCAACTGGCCCCAGAAATCGCTTTCCGATGTCGTCTGGATAGTGGTACCACCGGTCGTGGTACTTGAGCTGTTGTTATTGCCACTGTTGTTGCTATTGCTATCAGAGTTACTGCTAGAGCTACCCGAATTACCAGTGTCACTGTTGGTGATAGAGCCGGTTGTCAGGGTCGTTAAAGAAACACCGCGGCGCTGCAACTGAAGGTAATCCACCGGGATCACCTCGGTGCGAAGGGTTGCCGGGAAGACCTGGATAATATTGCCCTTGCGGGTGGTGTTGTAGCCATAGATGTCAGACACTACAGACAGCACTTCATCAAGTGTAACGTCACGCAGGGTCAGGGAGATGCGGCCCTGAACATCTGGGTGGATAACCATATTGAATGGCGTGCCTTTGACTAGGCTGCCGAAAAAGGCTTTGGCATCGACATTACGGGCATTGACCCGAAAGCGCTTCTCAAGCACTGACTGGCTGGCGTAATCCATCCCATCGAGTCCCGGCATCAAATCATTGCTGACCGCTGTCGGCAGATCCATCAACGGCCTGCTGTTGGCTTCGTTGGCGGCCTGATTCAGAGCACCCTTCATTTCCACCGGATCACGGTGTCCCATATTGGTCGAGCATCCTGCCAGGGAAGCCATGACAACGGCTATTATTAATCCACGCATGTTTACCACTTCTTGTTTACTCTGACTTTATGTTATCGGCGAACATTTCTAATCGCCATTGCCGACCACCCCGCTGCAAGATGACGAAATCGTCCGTCACCTGGCTGAGGGTATAACCGCTGATCCGTCCGCCGGTCCCGACAGACACGCTGTTAAGAATCGCCCGGCATACCTGGCCATCCTGATCACAAAAAATACCCTGTAATTGGGGCAGGCGTGCTCGTGACGAGGTTGCCTTAACCGCCGGCGCCTGCCAGCCTAATGGCGCAGTGGGGTCCTGCGCGGCCTGTGCCAGTGGCATCATCAACCATGCCACTGCCATTATTGCTAATCTAACCACCAATAAAGTCCTCGCTAATGCCGAGTGTGTAGACTTCCAACTTAATATCAGCCCACGGGTAGTTATCCACTTGGTAATCCAGACTGCGCCAGTAATACTGGACAGGCAGCGCCTCCAGTTGCTCGAGGTAATTAATCAAATCGAAATAGCGGCCACGCAATCTCAGCCTGACCGGGTGGATGTAGTAGCCTTGATCTTCCCCGCCAACCAACTGGACAGGCGGCAGTGATTCAAGCGAAAGCAGCTTGAGCTTGCGCGAATGCTGGAGAACTTTTTCCATCAACGCCGACATCTGTACCGGGGTTACCAAGCTCGATACCCGGCCATCCAGCTGTGCATCCAAGTCGGTATTCTGCCGTTCTAGTTCACTGATCTGTTCATCAATGTCGGCGTCTGGATCATCCTTGAGCTTACGCTCCATCACTAATAACTGATTCGTATTCGTCATCAAGGCGTTTTTCACCGACTGAAGCTGCCCCTTGGCGGCATCGACGGCTTTAACTTGAGGTTCGATTATGACCACGAAGCCAACAAACAGCAGAGCTATCCAGCCCGACAAAGCAATCAGCCATTTTTCGCGTTTGGTCAGCAGTTCAAATTTGTCACATAACGTCTGCCATTGGTTCATTGGGCGACTCCTTGCGTGACAGCCTGAGCTGCTGGCTGGCTACGCTCTGCCAGTAGCTTGAAGGTCACGATATTTTGTTTGTTTCTGCCCAAGGACATCAATTTGAATCGGCGATCCGACAGCGATGGGTATTGCTTAAACATCTGCAACCAAGCAGGAACGGAATCCGGCGTGCGCGCCAGTCCTTCCAAGTTAAGCTGTGGCCCTTTCACCCGCAGGTGCTGAACCGAAATATCACCACTGGCCGCGGCCGAGAGCTGCTGCATCATACCGGCATAGCCGACTTGCAAACTGCTGTCATGCAAGGCTATTGCCTCAAGTGCTGCCCGCTTATTAGCAAGGTGTTGTTCCAACCCATTGGCGACATCGACTTTCAGCTGACTTGGTAAATGCTTTGTCAGTGCGGCTTTAGCCCGTTCGACCTCTGCGGTTTTCTGCTGTAGGCGCTGCTGCTCTGACGCCAGCTCCTGCTGCTGCTGGTAACTCTGCCAGCTAAACCAGCCAGCCAGTGCACCTAATACGACAGTGATCGCCACCCAGCTCATCACAATATTGGGTAAGGTCAGCAGATCGAGTTTCGGCTTAAGGGCATCGCTGTAAAAGTTAATCCCTACATGCTCAGGTTCGATGACGGCACAATAGGCAACACGAACCGCGTTACTGGCCAAAGACGGGTGCGAAGGGGTGACAGCTTCAACCTTGACATTGAGGCGTTGGCTCAGAGCTTGGGCCAATTCACCGTCATCATCGTCATCGCAAGATATCAACAACTGGGTAATGGGAGCGTCACGCAATTGGGCGCTGAGGAAGTCGAGCGAGCGCTGCAACTCCAGTGCTAGTCCGTCGAGTTGCAAGCCTTTTTCCAGGGACTGGGTATCATCAGCGGCCAACAATGGCACACTGAAACCGCGCAACTGACGCTGAAAGCACAACACCTGATGCTTGAAGGCTGATAATTGCAGGTTTGTTTTACCCCGGCGGTGCAGTACCAATTGGCTGCGCTCAAACGCCGTTAGCTGACCCCATACCACCTCTTCGGCAGAAACAGACATCAGCTCACAACCAGCATCTCGGCAGGCTTTCTCCAGCTGCTCAATCTGCTTTTTCTGGGTCGAAAATGCCTGTAGGCGATCTTTCAGCGGTGCAACAAAACCATCGGCCACCAACTCCATCGGCGATTCATTGACCAGCTCTTTGACCAAAAATGGCAAAGCCGTCGGGTATTCTTCCCGCGGTAGCTCTGGCTTGTCTATCAGCATGCTTTGGTACAAACCATGGCCAAGGACAAGGCGAACATCAGCCCCTTTGAGCTGGTGTTTTTCAATCAATGACTTAATAGCATTAGGCCAGCCAACCAACCCGCTCACCGACTGCTCATCGGTGACCCACGTTTTATTTTCCTGATACACCAAGGCCACGGTGTCGGCAAACAATGCCATCCCAGCAATAGGAGAATGTGTCTTCTTCCTAAACAATTTATTTATTATCATTTCAGGCTACTTAGGATTAACAGGCTTATATCAGGAAATTTTGCGGGTATTCATTATTCTTGACAACCAGGTGTCAATATTTTGACCATTATAATGATAATTCCCATAATGAATAGTGATTTTTTGCTCTATTCGGTGTTTTTTCCAAACAATTTCCGTGAGTTATTATCCTGGCCAGCACCATATTCGGTTGAAATTTCAGGCGCAAAGTAGCGACCTTGACCACCATTGACCCCTAATTGCTTGAGAACCTGCCACTCTTTGGCATTTTCAACACCAACCGCAATGACCTTAACATCCGAATCTGCACACGCCCCCAGCATACTCCTGACGAATAACTGGTTTTCCTGACGGAGGTTTATTTCACGCACCAAGCTACGGTGCAATTTGACGTAATCAGCACGGATATCCTTGATGTAGTGGGTACTAACAATGGTGCGCCCAGCCTGATCGACCACCAGCTTACAGCCGAGGCCTACCAACATCCGGGTAACCGGCCGCATTGCATCAAGGTGTTTGACCAAGCCCCCTTCGGGAATTTCAAACGACAGCCGATTAAGAACCGTACGCGGGGTCTGCAGCAGCTCATCCCGCAGCCATTTGACAAAACTTTTCTCCAGTAAGGCTTCAACGCTGAGGTTAACGGAAATTGACTCGGTCACCGGCTCGCTCTTGAGCATGTGTAGCGCCTTGGTCACCACAGATCGATCCATCCGGGCATTGAAACCGACTTGTTCAACCGCGGTAAGAAAACGTGAAGCTTTGATCAACATACCGTTTTCATCACGGATACGGGACAGCAGTTCACGGTGCAGCGGGCTGCCATCAACCAACTGTACCGGTTGCTGGTACAGTACCGGACCACCGCTATTAAATATTGCATCCAGCAAGGTGCGCCAGCGAACACTGCCACGGGCATCTTCAAACTGCTGATCCTTTTTAAAAGCGTACCAACTATTGGTGCCCTGCAACTGAGCGCTACGCAGAGCCATATCCGCTTCATCCATGATCCGGCCGCGGCGCTCACCGCTGGCACAGAACGTCACCCCGATATGACACCAGTTATCCGGCTCCAGCGGCGCTGGTGGTGATAACCTGTCCAGTGCATTCATCAACGCATTACTGAACTGCTTGACCTCTTTCACCGATTGCTGGGACAACAAAATAGCAAACTCAGCATCGAAGTAACGCGAAAGTACCGTATCCGGGTAGCGCTGGATCAGGTTCGACAAGATCCCACCAACATCCTGGACCAGTTCATCGGCCTCTGCCTTGCCCTTATCGGCCAGCAACTCCTCCCAGTCGGTTATACGGATCAGGATCACCGCACCGTGGGTTTCCTGATCTTGCAACATCGATTGCAGCCGGCTATCAAACAACACACGGTTTGCCGCCCCTGTCAGCTGATCAAGGAAGGTATGGGTGCGGATAAAGGTATCGAACCGGCTTCGTTCCTGACGGGCATCTTTGAGTTCGGCGATCATTTTGTCCAGCGCAAGGCTGGCCGTTGCCGGCCACTCCCGTTCATCACCCACTTCGTTTTCTTCGACCCGCCCGGCCAATATCAGCCGTCCGCGATGCTCAAGCAGTTCCGAGCCCTCCAGCTGGCGCCGTAGCCACTCCATCCCCCAAACTAGTCCCAAGATGATGATAGCGACCGCCAGACTTATCGACGACATGGCTCCTATCGAATAGGTGAACTCGGTGTAAGGCGGGATCGACTTCATGGTGACGGTAAAGCCGGGGTTATGCTCAAGATCGTAACGGCTTTCATGAAGGATGCTCGGATCGGTAAGCGGTTGTAACCCTTGGAAGGAGTAAACCACCCCGGCAACACTGCCTACTTCTAGCTCAACCACATTACTGGCCTTGAGCAATTTAGGCAGCCAACGTGAAATGGCTTGCGAACCCTGCGGATCAGCCAGTTCCTGGTCGATAACTTCCACAACGCCATCAAGATAATGGGTGAGGTAGTCCTGTCCTAACTTGCGAAAACTCACCGCCCCGCCAATAAAAATGACGAAAATGGCACAAATCACAATTAACGTAACAAAGGCAACCAGACGGTTGGTTAAGCGCATCCCTGAAGCTTTTCTCATAAGCAGCCAAAAAAAATTCAATGAGTCAAACAGATACCTAGCCATTTTGCATTACTGCAAGGAAAAGCAACGGTCGTATATTGCAAGCAAAATACCATTCTATTGATCATACTGTCAGTGCTAAAGCCGACAAATTAACAATTTTGTAAAACCCAACAAGCATAGAAACAGTCTGAACCGAGAATAAACTCATGGTAATGTAGGGAAAACGGCCATTTCGGCTCCCCACCAGCGCTATAGGGTTATTTACGACATGGATTGGATCACCTGCACAAAAAGCTTTGTCACCGTGGTCGACCAGGGCTCCCTCGCCCAGGCCGCCACCAAGCTCAATACTTCCAGCTCTGCACTCTCCAAGCGGTTGGCTTGGCTGGAAAAACAGCTGGGTGTGCAGTTGCTCAAACGTACCACCCGCAGCCTCACCATGACCGATGCCGGACGCCTTTTCTACCAGCGCAGTGCGCGTTTGCTTGATGACTGGCACCAGATGCTGGCTGAGACCACTTCAACCTATGGCGAGGTCAGTGGGGTATTGCGGATTGGTGCGCCGCTGGCCGTCGGCAGCCGTTTGCTGGTGCATTACCTGGCCGAATTTATTGAGGCCTACCCAAACATTCAGGTCGAGCTGCATACCATAACCCCGGGCCAACTGCCTGATCTCAACTTGGATGTCTTCATCAGCAAAGAGCTGACCGACTTCAACTCTTCGAGTTACATTGCCACCAGGCTGTTCAATTTCCGCCACGGCTTCTACGCTGCGCCATCGTATCTGGAAGGAAAACCGCTGATAGAAAGTCCCGAACAACTGGCCCAGCATAACTGCCTGATGTTCGGCACTCATGGCCACGAGCAAGAGCACCTGTTCGAGAACGATATACGCTTGCGGCTCAAGGGGAATTTCACCACACAAAACCCAGAAGCACTGGTTGCAGCGGCGGTAGCGGGCATGGGACTCATCCTCGCGGGGGAGAACACCGTCAAACGCGAACTCAGCAAGGGATTGCTGGTACCTGTGCTGCCGGAGCTTAAGCAACCCATCAGCTCAGCGTATGCCTACTACCCCAAGCTGGACTACAATCATGTCAAAACCAAGCTGTTCATTGATTTTATCAAGGCCAAGTCCAATCCGGCTCAGCGCTAAGCTCAACCCTCAGCCAATATGATGTAGATAATAAAAAGCCCCGCATTAGCGAGGCTTAATATTTTGGGTCAACGACCTATCAACACAGCAAGTGTTTAGAACGGAATATCGTCATCGAAATCCATTGGTGGCTCGTTGTACTGAGGCTGAGGTGCAGCCTGCTGTTGAGGAGCCTGTTGCTGTTGCTGCTGAGGAGCGAAGTTCTGCTGAGGAGCCGCTGCTGGCTGCTGAGGTTGACCCCAACCACCTTGTTGCTGCTGCTGTTGGCCACCCATCGGAGCACCCATACCCTGACCACCGCCCTGACGGCCGCCAAGCATCTGCATTACACCGTTGAAGCCCTGAACCACAACTTCTGTTGTGTAGCGGTCCTGACCACTTTGGTCTTGCCACTTACGCGTTTGCAGTTGGCCTTCGATGTATACCTGAGAACCTTTACGTAGGTACTCACCAGCAACTTCAGCAAGCTTGCCAAATAGCGCCACACGGTGCCATTCGGTTTTCTCACGCTGTTCACCAGTGTTCTTGTCACGCCAGCTTTCAGAAGTGGCAATGGTAATATTTGCTACTGCACCACCACTAGGCATGTAACGGATTTCCGGATCATTACCCAAGTTACCGACTAGGATAACCTTGTTTACGCCACGACTGGCCATAGTTCACTCCGATCTCATTATCGGTGCTGGGAAAAGACCAGCGACCGTTATTGAAAGTTTATACTTAATCGCGCAGTCTATCATGCTTCCCCCCTGATCGAACAGGGTTGAATCAGAGTAAAATGTAGCAAAGGCCAGCACGAATAAGCGACACAGAAATGGTGCTATTATAACCATCCAACTGTGTTTTTATACAGCTTTTTCTTTCAAGGCCCTGAGCCCTGTGCAATAATGCCGCAGTCATAAATTAGTCAATAAAGCTCATCGATATGGATAACATTGAAGTCAGGGGTGCCCGTACTCATAACCTCAAGAACATTTCCCTCACGCTGCCTCGGGATCAGCTGATTGTTATCACCGGTTTGTCTGGATCAGGAAAGTCGTCGCTGGCTTTCGATACCCTGTACGCCGAAGGGCAACGCCGTTATGTCGAATCACTATCGGCCTATGCCCGCCAGTTCCTGTCATTAATGGAAAAACCGGATGTCGACCATATCGAAGGGCTGTCCCCGGCGATCTCCATCGAACAAAAGTCGACCTCGCACAACCCGCGCTCGACCGTGGGTACCATTACCGAGGTTTACGACTACCTTCGCCTGCTCTACGCCCGTGTCGGTGAGCCGCGCTGTCCGACCCACCATGTTGAGTTGGCCGCCCAAACGGTAAGCCAAATGGTCGACAAGGTGCTCGAGCTTCCGGAAGGCAGCAAGATGATGCTGCTGGCCCCTATTGTCAAAGAGCGTAAGGGTGAGCATGTTAAAACCTTGGCTAACCTTGCCGCACAAGGTTATATCCGTGCCCGTATCGATGGCGAGGTATGTGATCTGTCCGATCCTCCGACGCTGGAGCTTCACAAAAAGCACACCATCGAAGTCATCGTCGACCGCTTCAAGGTTCGTGACGATTTGCAGCAGCGTCTTGCCGAATCATTCGAGACGGCGCTGGAATTATCCGGCGGTACGGTGGTTGTCGGTCCGATGACCAACGGCGAGCATGAAGAGATCGTTTTCTCCGCCAACTTCGCCTGTCCACACTGTGGCTACAGCATGCAGGAGCTTGAGCCCCGACTGTTCTCGTTCAATAACCCAGCAGGTGCCTGTGGCACCTGTGACGGCTTGGGCGTTCAGCAATACTTCGACCCGGATCGCGTGGTGCAAAATGGTGAGCTAAGCCTCGCCGGTGGGGCTATTCGCGGCTGGGATAAACGCAACTTCTATTATTTCCAGATGCTCAAGTCACTGGCCGAGCATTACGGCTTTGATGTCGAGGCGCCTTACGATAGCCTGCCGAAGAAAGTTCAAGGCGTTATTCTGAATGGCTCGGGCAAAACCGAAATCGAGTTCAAATATATCAATGACCGCGGTGATATCACGGTACGACGCCACCCGTTTGAGGGGATCCTCAATAACATGGAGCGTCGCTACCGCGAAACAGAATCAAACTCAGTCCGTGAGGATCTGATCAAATTCGTCGCCACCAAACCGTGCAGCAGCTGTGACGGCTCACGCCTGCGCCTCGAGGCTCGCAACGTCTTTATCGCCGATACCACACTGCCAACCATCAGCGAAATGAGTATCAGCGAGGCGATGAACTTTTTCGATCAGCTGGCGCTGACTGGGCAAAAGGCCAAGATCGCCGAGAAGGTACTCAAGGAAATCAATGACAGATTGAGCTTCTTGGTCAATGTCGGCCTCAACTACCTTAACCTATCGCGCAGTGCCGAGACCCTATCAGGCGGAGAAGCCCAGCGTATCCGCTTGGCCAGCCAGATCGGTGCTGGCTTGGTCGGCGTGATGTACGTTTTGGATGAGCCGTCGATCGGACTCCACCAGCGAGATAACGAACGTCTGCTCAAAACTCTGACCCACCTACGCGATCTCGGCAACACCGTGATTGTGGTCGAGCACGATGAGGACGCTATCCGTACCGCTGACCATGTGATCGATATCGGCCCGGGTGCCGGTGTCCACGGCGGTAATATCATTGCCGAAGGCAAGCTGGCTGATATCGTCGCCAACGACAACTCGCTTACTGGCCAATATCTCAGTGGCAAAAAAGGCATTGCGGTACCGGAGCAGCGCGTAGTGATGGATCCAGAGCGGACCGTCAAACTGCTCGGCGCCACTGGCAATAACCTGAAAAATGTCGACGTCGAGATCCCGGTCGGGCTGCTGACCTGTATTACCGGGGTATCAGGTTCAGGGAAATCCACCCTGATCAATGATACCTTCTTCCAGATCGCCCACCACCAGCTCAACGGTGCCACTTCGGGCCGGGCTGCGCCATATAAAGAAATCCAAGATCTCGAGCACTTCGACAAGGTGATCGATATCGACCAGAGCCCGATTGGCCGTACCCCGCGCTCAAACCCAGCGACTTATACCGGGATCTTCACCCCGATCCGTGAACTGTTTTCGGGCACGCAGGAGTCACGCTCGCGTGGCTATAAACCGGGCCGTTTCAGCTTCAACGTCAAGGGTGGCCGCTGCGAAGCCTGCCAGGGGGATGGTGTGATCAAGGTTGAGATGCACTTCCTGCCGGATGTTTACGTACCCTGTGATGCCTGTAAGGGCAAACGCTATAACCGCGAAACACTGGAAGTGCGCTACAAGGGCAAGACCATCGACGAGGTGCTGGAACTCACGGTAGAAGACGCGCGCGAATTCTTCGATGCAGTACCGGCTATCGCCAGAAAGCTGCAGACCCTGATTGATGTCGGCCTGTCATATATTCGCCTGGGACAAGCGGCAACCACGCTATCGGGCGGTGAAGCCCAGCGGGTTAAACTGGCGCGAGAACTGTCCAAGCGCGATACTGGCAAGACACTGTATATTCTGGATGAGCCGACCACCGGCCTACACTTCCACGATATCCAGCAACTGCTCAATGTCCTGCACCGCCTGCGTGACCATGGCAACACCATTGTGGTGATCGAGCACAACCTCGATGTGATCAAGACTGCAGACTGGATCATCGACCTCGGACCGGAAGGCGGTAGCGGCGGTGGTGAAATCGTTGCAAGCGGTACACCGGAACAAGTGGCACAGATCGCAGGTTCGCACACTGCCCGCTTCCTCAAGCCTTTGCTGCCAGAGTGAACGCCAGTACAATAGCTCTGGCAACCTAACCAACGATGATAAACCGGGCTTGCAATCAAGCCCGGTTTTGTTTGATTTAGACAGTGAGACCCAGCGAATCACCATGACAGTGTTATATGTAAAAGGCACCAACCTTGCCGAGAAAGGGATCAGCAAGCCGATGATAAAGCCCTTCTTGGTGTCTCTCGGGATCCTATTCCTACTGGCAATGCACTACTTCCAGCATAATCCCGGCGGATCCGGGCTTGAGCTCTCATACAATGCCATGAGCTGGATCCCGTTCAGCTTCGCTATCGCATTCGGCTTGTTGGAAATTTGCCGCCAGCGGGTATGGCGCTACTCACGGCTGACTATCGTCCTCACCCTTTGCTGTGTCTTACTGACGCTGCCCGTGTTCTATCCCAATGCTGACGTCGGACAAAGCCTACCGAGGCTGCTGGGTTTATGGGCCGGTTTACTCTTTTTTGTCGGCTTGCAACAGTTCTCCTTCAACCACAAGCAGCGTCAGCGCATGCTATGGTTTGTACTGGCTGCAGTCTGGATCCAGGCCACCTTCGGTTGGGTACAATACATGGTGCTTGAGCCAGGCAACCCAATCGGTTATGACACCGTGGCCAACCGCCCTTATGGTATCTTCCAGCAACCCAATGTCATGGCCAGCTTCTTGGCCACAGGTCTCGTCCTGTCGGGTTATCTGTTGGCTCGTATTCCGATGTACCGGGGGAAATGGAGTTGGCAGCAATGCTTCTTGCTACTGACCCCGGTGATCACCCTTCCCTTGCTTGTCGTACTAAGCTCCCGCACCGGCTGGCTCGGAGCTGCCATGGGTACCCTTTTGCTCATTCCTTACCTGCGCCGCTTTGCCGCCAAAGCACAATGGCGGATGTGGCTACTGATGATAGTCTTGGGCCTAAGCCTGTCATGGCACATCAACAGCACATCGGGCTGGTCTCCGCAAGAAAACCGCCTGAGCTTGATCAGTGCCCGAGCAATGCATATCCCTCAAGCCGCCAATATGTTCTTCAACCAACCGTTGACGGGTTATGGCTACGGCAGCTTTGAGGTCAGTTATATTACCCAAACTGCAAGATGGCACCACGATAACCCAGACAGCCCTGCCGGTATGGCCGGCCTCGACCATCCACACAACGAACTGGTATTCTGGGCTGCGGAAGGCGGGATTATTCCACTACTGGCATTATTGGCAGCTGCAGGGGCGGTACTCCTCAAAATAATGAAAGCACGGGAAGGAACCCAACTGGCCCTGGTCGGCCTGTTTTTCCCGATCGTTCTACACTCCCAGCTGGAATACCCCTTCTATCACTCGCTGATCCACTGGGTGATCTTCATCTTGCTGATTTACTGGGTTGATAATCTGACCGCCAAGTACTACCGAAAAAAAATGCACTATATTCTGTCAATCCGCGCACTGGTATTGACGGTACCACTGATCACCACCGGCTTTATGGCCACTACTCTGTACTCTGGCGCCCAACTTACCCAGTACGAAACAAGCCACCCGGCCAATGTTGACTACCTGCTGCGGGTTAATAACCCTTGGGCGTGGCAAAACCGGTTCGAATGGGATTTGCACATCACCCAACTTCAGCTAGGTATAGCCAGTAATAACCCTGCTCTGATCCAGGAGTTTATCGACTGGGCTGAGCAGAAGGCCAAGCAATGGCCACGCATCGCGCTTTACCAAAACCTCGTTGCAGCCTATAACCAACTCGGTCAGCAAGAGCAAGCCGCCCAAATTCTGGATGAAGCCCAATACCTGTATCCGGGCCATACGTTTTTAACGGAGACGGACTTGCCAGCTCAGGCTGGAGAAAGAGAAACGCCGTAATCCCTATGATGTAATACCAGAACGAAAAAGGGCTACCAGTGGTAGCCCTTTTTGCTAATAAAGCCATAATCGCTTAGATTCACTTCAGCGTGGTTTCCAACGCCCGTAAACACAACGCGACATTTTCGCTTCGGGCTGCATAGCCCATCAGCCCAATACGCCATGCTTTACCCGCCAAAGCACCGAGGCCAGCACCAATTTCCAGGTTGTAGCGCTCCAGCAAGGTCTTCCTCACCTCGGCGTCATCAATACCCTCGGGAATATATACGGCATTAAGCTGTGGCAAGCGGTGGGCTTCATCAACCACAAATTCAATCCCTAATTGCTCTAGACCTTCACGCAACTCCAGATGGGCATCTTTATGACGCTGCCAGGCATTTTCCAAGCCTTCATTTTGCAGTAGAACCAAGGCTTCATGCAGTGCATACAAACTGTTCACCGGCGCGGTATGATGATAGCTTCGCTTGCCTTCTCCACTCCAGTAACCCAGCACCAAGCTCTGATCCAAAAACCAGCTCTGGACAGGCGCCTGACGGCTTTGGATCTTGGCGACGGCTTTCTCAGAGAAAGTCAGTGGTGACAAGCCCGGAACACAAGATAAGCACTTCTGGCTGCCAGAGTACACCGCATCAAGTTGCCATTCATCCACCAGCAAGGGCACGCCACCGAGCGATGTCACGGCATCGACAATCGTCAGGCAATCATGCTCACGGGCCAGTTTGGCAATCGCCTCTGCATCGGTCAAAGCACCAGTAGAGGTTTCGGCATGGACAAAGGCCACGATTTTGGCATCTGGGTGGCTCTCGAGCGCTTGGGCAACCAAAGCAGGATCAACAGGCTCGCCCCAGTTATTATCAACCATAACCGCAACACCACCGCAGCGCTCGACATTCTCACGCATCCTGTCACCAAACACGCCATTACGGCAGACAATCACTTTGTCACCCGGCTCTACCAAATTAACAAAGCAGGCTTCCATACCGGCACTACCCGGCGCAGAAACCGCAATGGTAAAGGTATTTTGAGTTTGGAAGGCATACTGTAGCAGTTGCTTGAGCTCATCCATCATGCCGATGAATAGTGGATCTAGGTGGCCAATGGTCGGACGGCTCAGGGCCTGTAGCACCTGTGGGTAAATATCCGATGGACCGGGCCCCATAAGGGTGCGTTGTGGTGGATAGAAACTACCAATCGTCATTTTTATCTTTCTCCCTGGCGGTAAG
Source organism: Photobacterium satsumensis (assembly GCF_050336935.1). Taxonomy (NCBI): domain Bacteria; kingdom Pseudomonadati; phylum Pseudomonadota; class Gammaproteobacteria; order Vibrionales; family Vibrionaceae; genus Photobacterium; species Photobacterium satsumensis. Next base: position 9,157 of record NZ_JAKJSK010000014.1, on the reverse strand, counting down.
CGTGGCATTCGCCTCATTATTGTAAGGTACTGATTGACTATATCAGTATTAGGCTAATTATGCTTATCCCAAATCATAACCCCCTTGTAGCACATAGCTCCCCTGGATACTTGTGACAATTTTTTGCAATTTTTATGCATATTTTATTTCTGTGCAATTGACAACGGACTAGGAAATCCGGTTCAATATAGATCGTTTTTTGTTCATCCTGAGGAAAGGTTTTTCTCAGGTGAAGACAGAAGAGGAGCGTTACCCAGGTATCTGGATTGCGGGGCCCCACCCCAAAGCAGTCTTGAGAGGGGGAGTAACGCCGAGATACAACATGACAGGGGGCATGGAGTATCGGCTACGAAGGTTGAATCCTTCTGGCTGTCATCTATTCACTATGGTAATGAATAGATGGGGAGCTTCTGGTTGTTGTACCGGTTTACATCTTGCCTTTTTGCTCTCCTGACTTTTTGTCGGGACTACCATCCCGAGCCCCCTGTGAATTGCGTTTTGACTTTTTATTACTGGGAGACTCGTTGTGAGCTTTGTCGAAAATAACTTTACTGTTCCTCCACCGATAACCGTAGCGAAATTTGGCGGTACTAGCGTAGCCGATCATGCCGCCATGAGCCGAAGTGCCACGATCATCAAGGATAATCCTGCTGCCAAAGTAGTATTGATCAGTGCCTGTTCCGGCGTTACCAACCTGTTAGTTGAACTTGCAAATGGAATTGCCGATAACGAGCAGCGCTCCCAACGGCTACAGCAATTAAAATCGATACACCAAAACATTATCGACAAACTGGCCCGTCCGGAAGCCGTTGCTGACCACATAGAACAATTAATCAATACCGTGGCTAGTCTCGCAGAGCTGGCGGCCGATGCCCCTTCGACCAAGCTGACCGATCAATTGGTTGCCCATGGCGAATTGTTGTCGACCCACCTGTTTAGCCAAATTCTCAACGAAATGGGGGCTCCAGCCCAACGTTTCGATATTCGCTCCGTGATGCGCACTGACGGCCAGCATGGTAAAGCCATACCGGATGTCGATACTATCCGTCAGCTTGCCGATGAACAACTCCAGCCACTGCTGGAAAAAGACACCGTTATCGTTTCCCAAGGCTTTATCGGCTCAAGCCGTGAAGGCGAAACCACCACGTTAGGCCGCGGCGGCAGTGATTACAGTGCAGCCTTGGTCGCCGAGGCTATCAGCGCGGAAACTCTGGAAATATGGACCGATGTACCGGGTATGTATTCCACAGACCCGCGTATCACAAGCAATGCCAAGCCAATCAGCGAGATTAGCTTTAGCGAAGCGTCTGAAATGGCCAACTTCGGGGCGAAAATCCTTCATCCATCAACTCTGTTGCCTGCGGTCCGCCAACAAATCCCTGTCTTTATCGGTTCATCCAAAGCACCTGAACAAGGTGGCACCTGGATCCGCCAGCAAGTCAGCGAACCACCGAAATTCAGGGCTCTGGCACTGCGCTGTAATCAAACGATGGTAACCCTGACCAGCCTGAACATGTTCCATGCCTATGGCTTCCTGTCAGAGGTCTTTCGTATTTTGGCCGAACACAAAATCTCGGTCGACTTGATCACCACCTCAGAAGTCAGTGTGTCACTCACTCTGGATCAGACCGATACAGGAGGAGGCGCGCCTAGCCTACCAGAGAGCGCTATGGATCAGCTTAGCCAGCTATGCCGAGTAGACGTCGAGCAAGATCTTTGCCTGGTTGCATTGATCGGTAACGATCTTGGTGATGCCCCTGGCGCTGCAACCCAGGTATTCAGTCGCCTGGAACAATACAGCCCACGCATGATCTGCTTTGGTGCCAGCACCCACAACCTGTGCTTCCTGGTCAAAAACAAAGAGTCGCGGGAAGTGATTAAGGTCTTGCACCACGGGCTATTCGAGTAATCGTATATCTCAGGATGGGACAGAAAATAAGAAAAAGGCGCTCAATGAGCGCCTTTTTTAGTTTTGATGACCCGTCCTAAAAGGCGGGTCCATTAACCATAACTAGTTATTCAGATTCGGACCCAGCCATTTTTCAGCCTCAGCGAGATCCCACCCTTTGCGATCAGCATAGCTGTCTCGCTGATCGTTCTGGATCTGGGCGATTGCAAAATAGCGCGAATCCGGGTGGGAGAAGTACCAACCCGATACCGAGGCGCCCGGCCACATGGCGTAGCTGGTTGTCAGTGACATGTCGATCGTCTCTTCGACGTTTAACAACTCCCACAAGCTGCCCTTTTCGGTATGCTCCGGACAGGCCGGATATCCCGGAGCCGGTCGGATCCCTTGGTATTTCTCACGGATCAGATCGTCGTTGGACAAATCCTCATCTGGCGAATAGCCCCAAATATCCTTACGCACCTGCTCGTGAAGGTACTCGGCAAAGGCTTCAGCCAAGCGATCAGCAATCGCTTGGATCATAATGGCATTGTAGTCATCACCTGCCGCCTTATAGGCATCAGCCAGCTCACGCTCACCAATCCCACCGGTTACTGCAAAGGCGCCGATCCAATCAGCTTTACCGCTCTCTTTCGGCGCTATGTAATCAGACAGGCAGTAGTTGAAACCTTTGGGTTTATCCGTTTGCTGGCGCAAGTTATGCAGTACTTTGGCAACTTCGGTGCGAGACTCATCGGTATACACCTCGATATCATCGCCCACGCTGTTGGCCGGGAACATGGCACACATACCACGGGCTTCCAGCAACCCCTCCAGCTCAACGCGATCGAGTAAGTCATTGGCATCTTTAAACAAACGACGAGCTTCCTCGCCCACTTCCTCATGATCAAGGATGGCAGGGTATTTCCCCATCAACGACCAGGTCATGAAGAATGGCGTCCAGTCAATATACTGGCGCAGGGTAGCAACATCGAAGCCCTCAAACACTTGGACGCCTGATTTGCATGGTGCTGGCGGCGTATAGGTCTCCCAGTCAATGGCCACTCGGTTTGCCCGAGCCACAGCCAGAGAGACCTGCTTGGTCTTGGGCCGCTTGCGGCTATGCTGATCACGCACCCTGACATAATCGGCATCCAATTTCTCGACAAAAGCCGGACGCAGCTCATCAGAGAGCAGCGAAGTACACACCCCTACAGCACGAGACGCGTTGTTCACATAAACGACTGGATGGCTGTAATTCTGTTCTATCTTCACTGCGGTATGCGCTTTGGAGGTTGTCGCCCCACCAATCAGTAAAGGTAACTCAAAGCCTTGTCGCTCCATTTCCTTGGCGACATGCACCATCTCGTCAAGCGATGGCGTGATCAGGCCCGACAGGCCTATAATATCGACATTCTCTTCCTTGGCGACCTTGAGGATTTTCTCACAAGATACCATCACACCCAGATCGATGATCTCGTAGTTATTACACTGAAGTACCACGCCTACAATGTTTTTACCGATATCGTGGACATCACCTTTTACCGTCGCGAGTAAAATTTTACCGTTAGTGCTTCCGGCCTGCTTCTCAGCGTTAATATACGGCTCAAGGTGGCCAACGGCCTGTTTCATAACACGGGCAGATTTCACTACCTGTGGCAGGAACATCTTGCCTTCACCAAACAAGTCGCCAACCACGTTCATGCCATCCATCAGCGGTCCTTCAATAACCTCCAATGGCTTGGATGCATTCACCCTGGCTTCTTCGGTATCTGCGACAATAAATTCAGTGATGCCTTTGACCAATGCATGCTCCAGCCGTTTTGCTACCGGCCAGCTGCGCCACTCAAGTAGAGAGGCATCTTCTTCCTTGCCGACACCTTTATTGGCATAGTCAGCAGCAATATCCAGCAAACGTTCCGTCGAGTCATCACGCCGGTTCAGAACTACGTCTTCTACGGCTTCACGCAGTTTTTCCGGAACGTTATCATAGACCTCAAGTTGCCCTGCGTTAACGATCCCCATATCCATGCCGTGCTTGAAGCAGTGATACAGGAAAACCGCATGGATAGCTTCACGCACATAGTTGTTGCCGCGGAATGAGAATGACACATTGGACACTCCGCCTGAGATCATCGCGTGGGGTAAATCACGTTTGATATCAGCAACCGCTTCAATGAAATCCACCGCATAGTTGTTATGCTCATCAATACCGGTAGCAACGGCAAAGATATTCGGATCAAAGATGATATCTTCCGGTGGGAAGCCAACCTCATCCACCAAGATCCGGTAGGCATTGGTACAAATTTCCAGCTTGCGCTTTCTGGTATCCGCCTGCCCGACTTCATCGAACGCCATCACGATAACCGCCGCGCCATAGCGACGGATCAGCTTGGCCTGCTCGACAAACTTCTCTTTGCCTTCCTTAAGCGAGATAGAGTTAACAATTCCTTTGCCCTGAATGCATTTCAGGCCAGCTTCGATAACCTCCCACTTGGAGGAATCGACCATGATAGGCACTTTGGATATCTCAGGCTCAGAAGCACACAGATTGAGGAAGCGAACCATGCACGCTTCAGCATCCAGCATCCCCTCATCCATGTTGATATCGATGATCTGGGCGCCATTTTCGACTTGCTGACGGGCCACATCCAGTGCCTCGTCATACAACTCTTCTTTAATCAGGCGTTTAAACCTGGCCGAACCGGTAACGTTGGTTCGTTCACCAACATTAACAAATAAGGTCTCCTTCTCGATGAGCAAGGGTTCAAGACCGGATAATCGGCAGCCAACCGGTAATTCAGGTAACGCACGAGGGCTCACCTCTGCCACAGCTTCTGCCATCTGGCGGATATGTTCCGGCGTGGTACCACAGCATCCCCCGACCAAATTCAGGAAACCGCTCTGCGCCCATTCCCTAATATGTTCGGCCATTTCTTCCGGTGACAAATCATATTCACCGAAAGCGTTCGGCAGGCCAGCATTCGGGTGTGCTGATACCGCACACTCGGAAATGCGTGACAGCTCTTCAACATACTGGCGGAGTTCATCTGGCCCTAGTGCACAGTTCAATCCAAATGAGATAGGTTTGACATGCCGTAGTGAGTGATAGAAGGCTTCCGTTGTTTGACCTGAAAGGGTTCGACCTGACGCATCCGTGATAGTGCCGGAAATCATGACCGGCAACGAGCAGCCATCTTCTTCGAAAACGGTGTCCACCGCGAATGCACAGGCTTTGGCATTGAGGGTATCGAAAATAGTTTCGATAAGGATGATATCGGCTCCGCCTTTAATCAACGCTCGTGTTGATTCGGCATAAGCCTCAACCAACTGATCAAAGGTAACATTTCGGTAACCTGGGTCATTTACATCCGGTGAGATAGAACAAGTACGGTTGGTCGGGCCAAGCACACCAGCAACGAAGCGTGGTTTATCCGGCGTCTTTGCCGTCCACTCGTCAGCAGCTTGGCGCGCAAGTTTGGCAGCCTCTAGATTGATCTCACCACTCAACGCTTCCATCTCGTAATCGGCCATTGCGATCGTCGTTGCGTTGAAGGTGTTGGTCTCTAGGATATCGGCACCGGCCTCGAGATAGGCTGCATGAATATCCTTGATCAATTGCGGTTGTGTCAGTACCAGTAAGTCGTTATTGCCCTTGAGATCCATGTGCCAATCGGCAAAACGCTCACCACGATAATCTTGCTCTTCCAGCTTATAGTCCTGGATCATGGTGCCCATGCCACCATCAATGATCAGGATCTGCTCTGCCAAGCGCTTATTTAATAAATCCTTGCCCATCAACACCGCTTTGCTTCCTTATCTAATGTTACAGCTAGTTCACATCCTACCATAGCAACAATGGAAATCTAGACGTCTAAAGGGCTTTTCATTGATTAAATTTTAACTCACTGAAAGAAATTAATGATAGCTATCGAGCAGTGATAGATTTATATTTTGACACAATTTTCAGCTTTACTTTAAATCACCATCGAGGTCACGGGATGTCAGTTTACAGCACCCTCTGTTTCCTGGCGGCAGCAGCTATGCTTATCGCCTTCATAAACAGCAAAATAGGAAAAATGCAGACCACTATCGCCATTACCGCCGGGGCGCTGATGCTATCTTTGGGCATCATTATTGCCGGGCATAACGGCTGGTTCCACCTAGAAGCCATTGCTGCAACCCAACTCGGCGAAATAAACTTTGAGAGTTTCTTGCTCAAAGGTATTTTGGGATTCTTGCTCTTTGCTGGCGGCTTGGGGATCAAACTGCCCCATCTCGAAGACCAGAAATGGGAAATTACCACACTGGCACTCGCCGCAACCTTATTCTCGACCTTTTTTATCGGTTTTGCCCTGTGGGGGATTTGCCAGGCTATCGGTATCCAGCTAGATCTGATCTACTGCTTGATCTTTGGCTCACTTATTTCGCCAACCGACCCCATTGCTGTACTCGCTATTGTAAAAAAACTCGATGCGCCAAAACGCATTTCAACCCAAATTGAGGGCGAATCTCTATTCAATGACGGCTTTGGCCTAGTCATTTTCGTTACCTTATTTACCATCGCTTTTGGTAACGAAGCCCCTACCGTACTTGGCGTCGGCCAATTATTCCTGCAGGAAGCCATTGGCGGTATCGCCTACGGCTTTGCCCTCGGTCTGATTTTCCACTACCTGATAAGCTCAACCAATGACCACTCAATGGAACTATTGCTGACCCTTGGCATACCAACGGCGGGCTATGTCTTTGCTGATGTCATCCATGTATCTGGTCCGCTCGCCATGGTGGTATCAGGTATTATGATTGGTAACTGGACCCGCTATATTGGCTTTTCCAAAGAGAGTGAAGATCATCTCGACCACTTCTGGGAGCTAGTCGATGAGTTCCTCAATGGGGTACTGTTCCTATTGATCGGTATGAGTATGCTGCAGTTCAGCTTCCACCAAGAAGACTGGGTTCTGATGGTCATTGCCGTTCCATTGGTCTTATTGAGCCGCTTCCTCAGTGTCAAGCTCTCTTATCTCGGCTTCCAGCGCTACCGCGACTATAACCCGATGTCGGTTAAAATCCTTACTTGGGGTGGCTTACGAGGCGGCCTAGCCCTTGCTATGGCGATGGCTATCCCAGCAGGGGTCATGGTTATCCCAGATAAAAATATCGATGTCCGGGAGATCATGCTGGTCATGACCTATTCGGTGGTAGTGTTCTCAATTTTGATCCAAGGCTCAACTATCACCTCCTTGATCCACAAGGCCAAGCACTGGGAAGCTGAAAATAACGCCTAATATATTCTCGGTTGGGATCGTTGCTATATAAAAAAGACCTGCAAATGCAGGTCTTTTTTTATCTCGCCAAAAGTACTATTCATCCTTGGTAAAGTTAGCTTCTGAGAACTTATCCAAGTCATAGGGTGTTTGCTGGTAAACACAGTAATTAAGCCAGTTAGAAAACAACAAGTGACCATGGCTGCGCCAGCTTCCAATAGGCGGATTTTCCGGATTATTACCCGGGTAATAATTAACAGGCATGTTTGGCTCCATTCCTTCACCAACATCCCGTATATACTCATTGTGCAAAGTATCGACATCATACTCAGGGTGACCGGTAACAAAGACGTTTCGCTTGTCTTTGGTGGCCGCGAGATATACCCCAGCCTGATCTGAGGTAGCAAGAATGTCGAGATCTGTATGTTCTGCCAGATACTCTGGCGAGAAGTCAGCATAGCGAGAGTGCGGGGCCAGGAAAGAATCATCGAAGCCTCGCAAGATAGGGTTATGACAATCATGGGTCCGGTGCCAATATACCCCTGACAACTTATCTTTTCGTGTGCGCTTAGGCAGATCGTAAAGTAGCTTCAATCCCGCCTGAGCGGCCCAACAAACAAATAAGGTTGAGGTGACATGCTCCTTGGCCCAATTCATGATGGCCTGGATCTCTTCCCAATACAGCACATCTTCAAACTGTACGAGGCCCAGTGGCGCACCAGTGACAATCAGGCCATCAAAGTTACGGTCCTTGACCATCTCGAACTGGCGATAGAAGGTATCGAGGTGTTCTGTCGGCGTATTCTTGGTCGGTCGATTATCGATCCGGAGCAACTCAACATCCACCTGTAGCGGGCTGTTAGACAGCAAACGCAGGAACTGGGTTTCCGTTTCAATTTTCTTCGGCATCAAGTTAAGCAGCAACACCTTCAAGGGACGGATTTCCTGACTTGACGCACGGGCCTCCGACATTACGAAGATATTCTCACCTCGCAAGATATCGGTAGCAGGTAATTTGTCAGGGATCTTAATCGGCATCGGAGTTTCTCCTTAAACATTTTTTCGATCTATACCATCACAGCAAGGATGTTTAGACGTCCAGATTTCTAAATAAAACTATAAGAGATCACACGCGGGTGCAAGTAAAAGAAGATTAAAAGAATGAAAGGAGGGGACTATTTGCATGAGGAAAACTCATAAAGAGCGAAGGGGAGTGGATAAGAGTTTTTGATCTGTAGAAATGAAAAAACCCAGCCGTTAGGCTGGGTTTAGAAGAAGTGTTCAGCAATGACCTACTCTCACATGGGGAGACCCCACACTACCATCGGCGCTACAACGTTTCACTACTGAGTTCGGCATGGGATCAGGTGGGACCATTGTGCTATTGTCGCTGAACAAAATCGTGGTGCTAGTACCCAGATTCGAACTGGGGACCTCACCCTTACCAAGGGTGCGCTCTACCAACTGAGCTATACCAGCACGCAATGCTGTATAAAACTCGCTTTTTGCGAATTTCAAAATTGGGAGCCTGGCGATGTCCTACTCTCACATGGGGAGACCCCACACTACCATCGGCGCTATTACGTTTCACTACTGAGTTCGGCATGGGATCAGGTGGGTCCATAATGCTATGGTCGCCAAGCAAATTCTGTTTATTCACCGCCCCCCGGGCAGTAAATAGCAATCTGGGAAAATCTAACTAGTTGTTCTCAACACGCATTCAAGTGCTTATGGAGTCCGTAAAAACCCCTTGGGTGTTGTATGGTTAAGCCTCACGGGCAATTAGTACAGGTTAGCTCAACGCCTCACAGCGCTTACACACCCTGCCTATCTACGTCGTAGTCTTCAACAACCCTTTAGGAACCTTATAGGTTCAGGGATGACTCATCTCGAGGCTCGCTTCCCGCTTAGATGCTTTCAGCGGTTATCGATTCCGAACTTAGCTACCGGGCAATGCGTCTGGCGACACAACCCGAACACCAGAGGTTCGTCCACTCCGGTCCTTCCT
>NZ_JAKJSK010000013.1:0-188354 GCF_050336935.1 Photobacterium satsumensis | reverse complement strand
GGGTGCTGGGTGCTGGGTGCTGGGTGCTGGGTGCTGGGTGCTGGGTGCTGGGTGCTGGGGCAGTATTAATTGGAGGCTTCCTTAGTCAAGGAAAAAGGTTGCCGTCAAAAAAATAGAGAAGTAAAAGAAAAGGCGGCAAGGCACTGCCGCTTTAACTTGGCTGCTGGGTATTACATGTAGTTGAACAGGCTGAGCTGTTTGGTTTGATTGAATGCCGCTTGAGAGGCTTGCAATGCCATCATATCTTCGTTGAGTTCGATGATAGCCTTGCTGTAGTCCAAGTCTTCCAAACTGCCTTTGGCCTTATTAAGACTTAACTCAAAGTCCTTGTGTTGAGCTTCATAGGTTTCCAACGTTTTCAGTCCAGTACCGACTTCTGCCCGGCGTTGGTTCATGTGCACATAGGCAGCATTAAGCTCTTCTATCGAGCGCTGTAAGCCTGCTTTGGCTTCTGGTGAAGACGAGCCGTGCTCGGAATACTTGATGACATCATTCATCGTCTGAAACAAATCGATGGTATCAGTTCTGTCTAGAGTAACACTATCGCCCTCTTTAACCTCACCATCAAATTGAAAATTCAGCTGGATCTGACTACCTGGAGTAGAGTCAGTATATTGAATCCCCTTCACAGGATCGTATTTCTGGGTGTCGAGAAGTTGATTACTATCATCATAAAGCTCGTAATCAAAACTACCCAAACCATCATCAACAAATGCTACCCGATAGTTTGTCGTATCATTTGAGTCTTGATTGGTTGCCGAAAGCAGAGTTAATCCTGATTCTGGCTGTAATCCTGAGTAATCAGGCCGGTAATCACCAAACGGATTATCTATTTCCTGAAAAACGTGATCACCAGGCTGACTGGTTTTAACGTGCACAGAAGTATCTATTCTCGCTTCACGGTGGCCGCTATCACCTAAATACTGCACCTTGCCACTAATACCTTCCACAAAAGGCTGGGTCGTAGATTGATGGCCCGCAAATACATAGTTACCGCCTTCATCCTGAGTATTCGCCAGATTGAGCAGTCCTTCGTATAGGCTTTCCAGTTCATTCTTGAATGCCGATCTATCATCACTTCCCATCGCACCGTTAATCATCCCGATCACTTTCTGCTTGGAACTATCAATATGGGTTTCGACATTTTTCAGGGAAGTTTCAAGCGTGCCCAAACGGTTATTTGCAAGCGTTATCGATTTCTGAAACTGCTCAATTTGTACCAATTGTTGCTTGTAGTTTTGGGTAGAAACCGATGCAACCGGATCATCACCCGCGGTTTTAATACGCTTACCAGTGGCCAATTGCTCATTGGTATTATTCACCGCACCTTGCTTACGCATCAGATTAGAAGTCAGATTCTGGTACTGAGAAAAGGTCGACACTCGATTAATCATAACGCCTCCTAAAATTAGACAGCACGCATCAGCGTATCGAAGGTTTCACGGGCTACGCTCATAATCCGCGATGAGGCCATATACGCCTGCTGGAATTTCATTAAGTTCGCCGCTTCCTCGTCCAAGTTAACCCCAGACACACTTGATACTCGCTCTGTTGCCGCATCAAAATCGAGCTGACTGATCTGACCGAATTTCTCGGCATTCATTTTTTGAATGCCCACATCCGTGGTTAAGGTCTGAAATAAGTCGATGACACTAGATCGTCCATTGTTCATGGTCTTCTGGGTTTGTAGATGCTGCATTTCCATCAGGTTGCTGTTATCGCCTTCGGCCGGAGTAGCCCCAAGCTGAACGGAAAACGTATCGCCTGCCACAGCACCACCGGAGATGGTCAGCGTCGGTACCCCATTATTCATCGCATCAGCAAAGTTAATGGCATTACCCTGGACTGGGTAATTCAAATCGGTCGTTGGCGCGCCATTTTCATCGATCAAAGTCTGTTTAATGCCTTGATCGTCAAACACTGACAACGTATCACCAGTATTACTAATAATAACCTGATAGTTCCCCGTCACTTGCGCTGACGATAGCGGCTCTAACTGTGCAGAACCTTGGTTTCCCTCTGCGGCACCTACCACCCGCTGGGCTGCAATATCAGACGCCTCGGTCGCATTCATCGCCATTTGTGCCCCTCCTAGACGGACGGGACGGATGGTAAAGGTTTCGGAAGAGGGCGCGGCAGACAAGCTGTTGACATCAATAGTCATCCCATCAACTTGAATAACTTGCGGATCCGTGGCTTGAATAGCCTGGTTGAAGACTTCTTCACCTTTAGCATTAAACATTTGATAGGTATTGTTCACACCATCCGTGTTCGCCTTTAGTTGGTAATCACCCACCTGAAGTTTGGACACATCATCAATAGCCACGGTCATATCTGCCGTACTGCCGACAGGCTTCAGTACCCGCTGGCCCATAGCGACTGGATCATTAATATCTGCATACAGGTTTTTCCCCTGCTCACCGTTTAAATCCAAACCTTGGCGCTGAATAGTATTAATCTGACCGGCAAAGCCTATCGCCATCCTACCAACTTCGTCGATGCTTCGCTCCACTACGTCAGTACGAAAGCCAATCATAGCTCCTAAAATGCCACCCATATTTTCAGCATTTAGAGGTGTTGTATTGTGGCCATCATCCACCGCGACTTGAGTCTGTAATGGATCTGGCTCACCAGGGATCACCGCCAAGCGAGATGATTCTGTGCCTGAGACCAATGTTTGGCCATCACCGATAATCACCGTATTAGCAGGGCTATCTCTTCCTTGTAGTACCGTGACTTTAGTATATTGAGCTAACTCATTAACTAGACTTTGCTGCTGGTCAAATAGATCATTTTTCTCACCAGCAGGGTTTTCCTGAATGCGCTTATTCAATGTGGCAATTTCTTGCCCTAAGGTATTAACCCGGTCAACCGTTGCCACCAACTGGTCATTGACATCGCGCTGCATTCCCGAGAGCGTATCATAGGTACTGTTGACGGTTTGGCTCACCAAAGCGGCATTTTCCAATACCGCTTTTCTCGAACCCAAGTCATTGGGGTGATCCGCCAAGCTTTTTACTGAATCATAGTAATCGTTCATACTAGAAATAGTTTTGCTGGCATTATTGGAAATGAACTCGTCCATCACGGCAAGTTGGGCATGGCTTTCATTGGCTTGGTGAAGTTGAGTGGTTGATTGAGTTAGTTCACGCGCTGCAAACTGATCATAAGCGCGGCGTACGTTATCAATGTAAGCACCCGTGCCGTATTGGCTACCACCAATCCAGTGGGCATCATCTGCTTTTTGCTCAGCACTTTGGCGACTATAGCCTGGCGTATTCACATTACTGATATTGTGACTGGTCACATTAAGTTGTTTCTGAGAAGTTCTCAGTCCACTCATACCAATATTGAGTAAATCTAATGCCATGTACTTATCTCCAGCCAATTCCAGCGGCAATCATAACCACCCACAACACATAAAATGCAAAAAACAGGCCAATAAGTAAAAGAAACGGCTGTCGGTTACTGTCTATACACCCTATTTCTATATATCTATAAGTCTAAACACATGCAATATATAAGGCTGTAGAAAGCAGATGTCCGCTGTATTACAAGCTTTTAGTAACGAAATTATTAGTGTGGCTATTATTTTAAGTTCATATTCAGTATCGCATACTATTTATTGGCAAAGTACCCATAGTCAAGACAGAGTATTGAGTTGAAGTTCAAATCCAAAAAGCAAACGTTCAAATCGTATTTTTAGGTTTTTTCAGAATAAAACAGCGCCATAAGTTTGACTAACCGACATGAACATCTCAGACAACAAAATAAACCATTGATTATTAAGACATTAATATTAACAAGCCCACACCCCACAAGCACCTTCTCGTTACTCTATTTCATATATTTTTTATCTAATTTATATGCCCCACCATCAAGGGAACATAACTGTTACATTATTTTCATTAAATGCTAACCAGATCTAACATTGATAAATAAAATCACACTACACTAGATAAAGAGTACAGGTTGTATATATAATAACTATTGATTAACACCTCGAGAGAGATAGGCGGCAGCTATGAATATTGGGCTTGCAACATTACTGGGCTATGCCATAAAAGAGATTATTGCACCTGTAATTCTGGATAATGTTCGGGAAGGGAACCAGGAAAAAGTACAGACTAGTGAAATTCAGTCAGCGCTGTCTGAAAGTAAAGATACGTTGAATATCATTTCATCAATTGTCGACGTGTTTGTATAATTTCTTTTCTATTTATTCTATTACTGTTCTTTACTCATTAAATCACTCACCTGATCAAATACCCGCATCACTTTCTCGCTATAGCTCGGATCGGTCGCATACCCTGCTTTGTGGATCTCGTTAATAAACGCTTTCGGATCTTGCGTATTTTCTAGCGCAACCGAATACCTTGGGTTCTGCTTTAAAAACCGCGCATAATCATTAAAGCTTTCATCGAAAGAATCATAAGAACGAAATGCTGCACGCTCTTGGACAGCAATACCTTGATGGTATTCCAAAGTCTGCGTCGCCATTTTATCCCCTTTCCAACTCGGATCTGCCTTGATGTTAAAAAGGTTATTGCTGTTACCGGCGGCATTGCTGATCACTTTCTTGCCCCACCCCGTTTCCAGGGCGGCTTGGGCTATCAATACTGCAGGATCTACCCCCAACACATTAGCAGTACGGCGAGCATACGGTGCCATATGTGAAACAAAGGCCTGTGGAGAATCAAAGCTTTCTGGCATCGGTGCTTCCATAGCGGATACAGGAGCACTATTTGCCACATTACGCTGGGAAATCGCTTTGTTGGCTATCTGGGTGATTTCGTCTTCACTCATAGCAGGTTGCACTGCTTCATTTCGATGAGCGATTGGAGAGAGGCTTTGCTGAGTAATTTCAGTACGATTATCCGGCTTAAATTCTTGCCGCTCAAAAGGCAGGTACTTGCCGTCTTTATCGAGCGCCACAAAATGCTGTTCTTTGGTTAGCGTACCATCACTTTGTTTTGTTGCGCTCTCATCTTGGTGGGCACCAAGCTGCTGAACAATCATATCGGCCAGACCCAGTGAATTACTGCGGCTTAGCTCACTGGCCATCTGCTCATCATGCATCTGCTCGAAGAATTTTGCGTTGCGGCTACTCATCAAGTCCGACTCAAAAACTGAGTTTGCATCACGCATCGATTTGAACATCATCTGGGTGAAGATGGCTTCAAACTGCTCGGCGGCAGCGCGAAGGCTGGCCTGCTCCCCCTCTTTTCCTGTTTTCACCCCAGCCCGCAAGCGATCAAGGCTTGAGATATCAAGAACAAAACTGGTGTCGGTCGGACTTTTCACCTTGCTCTCCCGTTAGATAATGATCAGCTGGCCTTCAATGGCCCCAGCCTGTTTCAATGCTTGTAAAATGGCCATTAGATCTGACGGCGCAGCCCCTACCTGATTGACGGCACGAACTAAATCATCCAGTGATACACCCGGTTCAAACAAGAACATCCGCGAATCTTCTTCGGTAACCGTAATTTCGCTATCGGGTACAACTACGGTTTGGCCACCAGCAAATGCATTCGGCTGGCTGGCCGACAGATTTTCTTTGATGGAAACGGTCATGCCGCCATGGGTAATAGCTGCAGGTTTCAACCGAACATGCTGGCCAATAACAATGGTTCCGGTACGGGAGTTAACAATGATCTGTGCCCCTGAGTCAGCGGTTTCAAATTCAACATTTTCAATGGTGGATAGAAACGCGACACGCTGACTGACATCACGCGGGGCACGCACCCGCACTGATGCTGCATCCATGGCCGAAGCCACATCAGGGCCAAGGAAATTGTTGATGGCATCCACCATGTTCTGCGCGGTGGAAAAATCCGGCTCGTATAGATTAAAGGTAAGAAAATCACCACGGCCGAACGGGTTTGGTACCTCTTGTTCGACAATCGCGCCCGAAGGGATAGTCCCCACCGTTGGGGTATTGCTGACAATCCGCGAGCCGTCAGCACCATCGGCGGTAAATCCACCGACCACCAGACTACCTTGAGCGACCGCATAGATATTGCCATCCAAACCTTTCAGGAAGGTTTGTAGTAGCGTGCCACCGCGCAAGCTCTTGGCCGAGCCGACCGATGAAACGGTGATATCAATTTGTTGGCCCTGCTTGGAAAAGGGGGGCAACGTGGCATGGACGGCTACCGCAGCAACATTTCGGGTGCGGAATCGCTCACCTTCCGGAATATTAATACCGAAGCTATTAAGCATGGCACGGAAGCTTTGCTCGGTATAATACGCCGATGACGATTCACCGGTTCCCGGCAGGCCAACCACCAAACCATAGCCAACTAATTGGTTATCCCTGACACCAGCAACGCCAGCAACATCTTTGATACGGGCGGCATAGGTCGGCGCTGATACCAACGGCAGCAGCGATACTAACAATAGGCTAAATAACACTGATTGGATTAACGTTTTCATGCATTACATCGCCGCGTTGAAGAATCGGGCAAACCAACTTGGGGTTTGGGTATCTTGGCGATCGCCGGTCGCCGAGTATTGAATTCGTGCATTGGAGATACGCGTCGATGGAATAGAGTTTTCCGAATCGATATCATCGGGCCGGATAGTGCCGCTCACCCGGATATATTCATCACCACTGTTCAGCGTCAACCACTTCTCCCCTCTTACCAGCAAATTTCCGTTCGGTAAAACTTCAATCACCTCGACCGAAACAGAGCCAGAGAAACTGTTGCTTTGATCCGAAGAAAGGCTACCGGAAAACGAGTTGTCGTTGGTAAGGGCATACGACAAATCATATTTACCAATATTGACTGGGCGGCCACCCAGCATGATAGGCTGCATGTTCATATCAGTCGATTTGCCCAAATCCGAGCTGGCACTTTTCCTGGCTTGGGTATTTTCTTCCAGCATGACGGTAACGATATCGCCTAGCCCAGTCGGGCGGGAGTCATTGTACAGTCCCATTGAGTTGCTGTTGCTAAAGAGTGAACCGGTAGAGGTCGCATAATGTTCTGGCTTTTCCGGTGGACGTACCGAAGACCAGTTAGGATCACCCTGAACTGCGTCTTCACGCGTTCTGACCATCCCGATGATGCCATCGCTTTGCTCAGTCGTGCCTTCAACCGCATCAACCTCACTGACCGCACTATCAAGATCAGAGCCAGTATCAAAGCTCTGCGCACAACCCGATAATGTCGCCACCAGCACTGCCACCCAAAATACTGGCCAATACTTACCCATACCTTACTCCCTGTTATAGCTGCTGGTTGACGTAGCTCAGCATCTGGTCCACGGTCGAAATCACCTTGGAGTTCATCTCATAAACTCGTTGTGCCTCGATCATGTTAACCAGCTCTTCGGTAACATTCACATTGGACGTTTCCAACATTGACTGGCGAACACTACCGAAACCATCAAGGCCGGGGATCCCTTCTTGCGGGTCGCCACTTGCACCTGTCGGTAGATAAAGGTTCTGACCAATCGGCTCCATACCGCCTGGATTAATAAAGTTGGTCAGGTTGATTTGACCCAATACCTGATTTTCCTGTTGATCTCGAATGCGGGCAGAAACTTCACCATCGGTACCCACCGTAATGGCGACCGCGTTGTCCGGCACCACAATCTCAGGCTCGAGTACATAACCCGCGCCAGACGTCACAATCTGGCCTTCATTGCTCACCGTAAACTGGCCGTTTCGGGTATAGCCAATGTTGCCGTCTGGCAGCATAACCTGGAAGAAACCGTCACCCTCGACCATCATGTCAAGCGCATTGTCAGTGGTCTGGGTATTACCCTGGGTAAATACCTTCTGAGTGGCGACCACTTTTGAACCGGCACCTAACATCAAGCCAGATGGCAAAGTGGTATCTTGCGTAGCCTGGCCGCCTGGCTGGTTAATGTTCTGGTAAAAAAGATCTTCAAAAACCGGGCGGCTTTTCTTAAAACCTATTGTCGAGGCGTTAGCTAGGTTATTTGAAACCGTTGAAATATTGGTTTGCTGGGCATCAAGACCAGTCTTACTAACCCATAGAGCTGGATGCATTCGTTAACTCCTCGCTATTATCCGATTCGCATTAAAGATGAAGACGATTTATCCATGTCTTCTGCGGTTTTCATCAATTTGACTTGCATTTCAAAGTGGCGCTGAAGGTCAATCATGCTGACCATTTCACCTACAGCATTGACGTTGCTGCCTTCCAATGCGCCGCTGAGCAAGGTCACCCCTGCATCGGCTTCTAACCCCTGTGGGTTTGGGTTCGTTGGCTTGAACAGGCCATCGACATCTTTATACAAACTATTATTTTCAGGGTTAACCAGTTTGATCCGGTTGATTGCCACCATAGCTTCCGGAGGTGCCCCTTGCGGCAAAATACTGACCGTGCCGTCTTTCTGGATTTCAATTTTGTTGATCGGGAGTGGTACAAAGATCGGGGCATCGGCATCGCCCAAAATAAGCTGGCCGTTACTGTTTTGCAGCATCCCCATCTCATCAATCTTCAAGTGACCGGCACGGGTGTAAGCTTCTTGTCCCGAGACATCTTGTACCGCCAGCCAACCGTTGCCTTCGACAGCCACGTCCATTGCACGGCCGGTCATTTTAACCGAGCCTTGCTCGAAGTTATTGCCCGGGCGCTCTGTCATGGCAAATACTCGGCTTGGCAGCCCTTCGCCATACGCCTGCATACTTCTCGCCTGCTGCAGATCCGCGCGAAAACCGGTGGTATTCACGTTCGCCAAGTTGTTGGCCGCGACCTGCATGCCATACATATCTTGCTTGGCGCCACTCATGGCTAGAAATAATGCGCGATCCATCTGTCACTCCCCTCTATCGATAGGCATTACGAATGCAAAAAGTATACCATCAATAAAATGGCAGCTAGACCATTGATTTTAAAAGAAGTGAAGCAAAAAATGGAGAGTAATAGAAATAAAGGGGAAAAACGTTGCCGCTTAACTGACGATCATGCTCAGTAAACAATCAATCGCTTTTAATGTGGGCATGAAAGCGTCAAAAAAACGACGAAAGCCCATAACACTCTGTGTTATGGGCTTGGCACTCTGGCAGGTATTAATTAACGGATCTGCAAGATGTTCTGCTGTAGCTGGTTGTTCACATCCAAGGCACGTGAGCTGGCCTGGAAGTTACGCTGAGCAGTGATCAGATCCACCAGCTCCTGAGTCATATCGATATTCGATTGCTCTAGGGTACCGTTCTTGATCGAGCCGAATGAGCCTTGCGCTGCATCACCCCACACCGCAGCACCGGAATCTTGGGTGACATTCCACAACGTACCTCCTAGCTGAGCGAGCCCCTGCTCGTTGGCAACACGTGCCATTGCCACTCGGCCAATCACTTTGTCCTTGCCATTCGAGTAAGACGCGAGGATATTACCGTCAGAGTCGATATCGACATTGGACAGGTAACCCGTAGTCGCACCATCTTCATCTTCCAGCTTGCGGATTTCAAACGGTGAAGCGTACTGAGTTGGTTCGTCGTAGTTGAAGATCAGGTCCTGAGAACCATCTGCACCACCAAGCTGAATACCTGCCGTTTGGAAATCAACGGTTTGGAAGTTTGGCGGCGTTGTTACCAGCTGACCTCCCGCATCAAATTGTAGCTCATGGCCTAGGTGGCCAGCACCGCTATCAACACCGTTCAGAACATCAAGGGCTTTTTCACCGCCGCTGTCACTGACCGTATAATATACGCTCCAAGTGTTCGGTGTCGAACCAGGCTGAGTATCATCCTGCTTTACATAGTATGCAGACATTTTCAACGGGTTACCCAAAGAGTCATAAATCGTTGAAGAGGTTGATTTGTTGTAAGAATCTGGGTCATTGAAATCAAACTGCGCTACCTTCGGCGAGGTCTCACCGCTAGGCAAGTTCATCGAAATATTCATGTTCTTCGACATATTCGGCTGGCCGAAGGTGTCATCAATGGTCATTGCCTTTGGTTCGTAAGAGGAAACCGTATTGGTATCTTGGTTCACCTCGTAGCCAAGCAGGTAATTATTGTCTGAGTTAACAATCTCGTTGTTGTTATTCAGATGGAAAGCACCATTACGCGTCAGGTTATTATTTGCCGGCTCAGTTTTGTTTGGCGCAACAGCGAAAAACCCAGTGCCCGATACCCGTAAATCCAATGGGTTGTTGGTGTAAATACTAGAGCCTTCATGGAACTGCTGGGCAACCGTTGCCGTTTGTACACCACCACCGGTTGTGGTTTTCGAATTCGAGAAAATCGAGTTCGAGTACACATCGGAAAACTCGGCACGGGACTCCTTGAAGCCGTAGGTATTGGAGTTGGCGATGTTGTTACTGGTAGTGTTGAGATCTTTTTGAGCCGCACCCAGGCCACTCAAGGCAATATTCATGCTCATAGTTGATTATCCTTTCGCTTGTGCTTTTCCGACCTGAAGTACATCAGCCAAATTGAATTGTTTATCGAGACCGGCTAGGTTCAGTAATACCTGACCGTCTCCCTGCCCCATCACCACGCTGTTAACGTTGGCATGGGTGAATACGTCATAGTTCTGAGTTTCGCCACCGACTAGCCCCGATACCCGGATGGTGTACTGCCCTTCCGGCATCAATTTGCCCTGCTCGTTCTTGCCGTCCCACTCAATATCATGCTCGCCGGCCGCTTTGGCACCAAGATTAATGGTTTTGACTAGCTCACCTTCAGGGGTTTCGACACGCATCATGGCTTGGTCAAGCGAGTTGGTCAGGCGTACACGGCCACTTAGCCCGCCTTCTTCTGCTTTCATCCCGGTCGCACTCGGTACCAGCACATCCTGACCAACCAAGGTCGATGCCTGCAGCGCCTGATTAGAGGTCATGGCGGTATTCAACAGCCCGAACTGCTCATTCATCTGGCTGATACCGTCAACCGTGGCAAACGATGCCATCTGGGCAATCATCTTATCGTTGCCGACAGGCTCAAACGGATCCTGCTGCGATAGCTGCTTGGTAAGCAAAGACAGGAAGTCTTCTTGTTTCAATTGGTTCTGGCCGGTAACTTTCTGCTCTTCCTGAACTTTCTTTTCCTGCATCGACTTTAGCTGGTCGAGGTAAGAGAGGTTGTTGGAACCCGCACCATTAATACTGCTCATTGTCATCACTCCCTAGCCTACTTACCCATCTGCAGTGTTTTCATCAGCATCTGCTTGCTGGCATCAGCCACTTGCACATTGTTCTGATATGAACGCGATGCTGAGATCATGTTGGCCATTTCTTCCATCACATTGACATTCGGCTTATAGATATAGCCTTCGGCATTGGCCAGTGGGTGATCTGGATTGTACTCAGCACTCAACGGCTTCTCGCTCTCGACAATCCCTTTGACCTGAACCGGCACGCTGTCGCTGCGCTTGTAGCTGGCACTTTGCAGCTCAGCGGCAAACACCGGGTGTCTTGCCTTATAGGTTTCTTCTGCCGAGCTGCTGACGCTGTTGGCATTGGCAAGGTTACTGGAAGTGGTATTAAGGCGTACCGATTCAGCACTCATTGCCGAGCCCGATACATTGAAAATATTAAATAAACTCATTCATTAATTCCCCGTCAGTGCCTTGCTCAGGTTTTTGAATTTTGATCCAAGAAAATCCAGCGATGCCTGGTACTCAATGGAGTTCTGCATAAATAGGTTCTGCTCCAACTGGGAATCAACGGTATTGCCATCACCGGTGTCCGGCTGGGTGGGTACACGGTACTTTTGCTCACCCATGACCTGAGTGGAGGCAGATATATGCCGACCATCAGTACGACTGAGGCCAACTTTTGCCTCCGAGGTTGCCGCATTGAGAGCCCGCTGAAAGTCGATATCTTTCGCCTTGTACCCCGGCGTATTGGCATTGGCAAGGTTACTCGCCAGCGTTTCTGCGCGTTTGGCGCGTACGCCAACGGTATGCTGGTGAACGCCTAATGCTTTATCAAAAGAAATGGACATGTCTGCCTCCAAAGTTCGTTAACGAATAGAAAGCAAAGGGTGTGCCAAGAATGTAAAGTAAGGGAAATTAGGTGCTTGGGCGATGGGCGATGGGCGATGGGCGATGGGCGATGGGCGATGGGCGATGGGCGATGGGCATCCAAATTTTTAGCAAGAGCCTGACCATGTCAAGCTCTTGCTTCTTATCTTAGCTCTTCCACTAGCCTATGGCCGCTCTCGTCTCAAGCCATATCTCATTTAAGCTTATAAATGATACCCGGATTACAGCGGATCATCTCAAACTTATCGGTCAAGCCCGTTAGCGACTCCGACGCTCCCAACAGCAGATAACCGCCGGGGTTGAGGCTGGCAGCCATTTGGTTGAGTACTTTCGCTTTCATCTCTGGCGAGAAGTAAATCAATACATTACGGCAGAAAATCACATCAAACTTACCCAGCAGGGCATAGCTGTCTTTCAAGTTTTGCGGACGGAAGTTCACCATCCGCTTGACCTTATCGTTCACTTTCAGGCGGCCGTCACCATTGTCTTCGAAAAACATCCGCCGACGCTCCATTGATAACCCGCGGCTGAGAGCTAGATTATCGTAAGCCCCGGTGCGGCAAGTCTCCAGCATGGTCTGAGAGATATCGGTCGCGGTGATTTGCACGGGGCTGGCTAACATCCCCGGCCTGCGGTTCTGGGTTTCCAGCACCGTCATCGCAATGGAGTAAGGTTCCTGCCCCGATGAGCTAGCAGACGACCAAATTTTGATCGGCCGCTTATTCGCCGCCAGTTCAGGCAAGATACGTTCAGCCAGCACCGTGTAGGGATAGGTATCTCGAAACCACAATGTTTCATTGGTCGTCATGGCATCGACAGCGGCAACCCGCAACTCCCTGTTCCGGCCAGCGACGACTACCTGCAATAATTCAGATAGTGAAGATAATGAAAATTGACTGACTAAAGGGCTGAGCCGGCTTCTTACCAAATACTGTTTGCTGTCACCCAGGACAATGCCACACTGGGCTTCCAGGAAACGGCAAAATTCACGGTATTCCTGATCGTTTATCGTTATAGCTGTCATCTACTGCTCTAGTATGGTTATTCTGTGCTCGAGTATGCTTATGATTTTGGCATTGCCGCTTTTACCGCAGCACCGAGTTCGTCAGGATTAAATTTAGGAATAAAGGCGTTGGCCCCGACACGCTCAACCATAGCTTGGTTGAAGACCCCGCTCAATGAAGTATGGAGAATGACATGCAAATCCTTAAGTCGAGGATCATTACGGATCTCTGCGGTTAAGGTATAGCCATCCATTTCCGGCATCTCGATATCCGAAATCACCAAGGCCAGCTGCTTGTAGATATCCCCTTCCTGGGCCATTTCCCGCAGCTTGATAATGGCTTCTTTGCCATCTTTGACCAGCACACACTCGCAGCCTATCGCCTCGATAGCCCGCTGCACCTGCTTCCGCGCCACACTGGAGTCATCGGCGACCAGTATCCGCTTGATTTCAGGCATATCTTCAATCAATTCTTCCAGTACCGTTCCTGTAATACTGGTATTGACCGGGGATATCTCATCAAGGATCTTCTCGACATCGAGGATCTCGACCAACTCATTATCGATTTCCGTTACCGCCGTCAGGTAGTTAGCCTTACCCGCGCCCTTTGGCGGCGGAAGGATTGACTCCCAGTTCATGTTGATGATGCGTTCAACCGAGGAGACCAGGAAGCCCTGTATCGAGCGGTTAAATTCCGAGATAATCACAAAACAGTTATCGAGATCGTCAATAGGACGGCCACCGGTTGCCAGGCTCATGTCAATAACGGAAATAGTTTGCCCGCGGATATGGGCAATACCTTTCACCAACGGATGCAGGTTGGGCATCGTCGTCAGTTTCGGGCACTGAAGCACTTCCTTAACTTTAAATACGTTGATCCCGTAACGTTGACGTCGATTTAGCCTAAAAGTGAGCAACTCTAGCCTGTTTTGACCGACCAGTTGGGTACGTTGATTCACCGAATCTAATATCCCCGACATATTTAGACGTCTCCTTGTTGTTTGTTTTTATAATTTGATACGTGTTTACTAGAGAAACAAGTGGTTAAATCACATATCATAGCCAATTAAAGCTGCTTTTATGAAACACCTGCGGTGAGACACAGTATCCCATTGTGACTAGCGACATTAAAGAGATAATTACGTGCTTAGCAACTGGCTTAACATTCATATAATTTGTTTTATCGGCCTTCAGCTCTTTTTCTTTAGCGGTGTTCGCCCGGTTTTGGCCAGCCAGGAAGCCTCCACTATGGCACCCGAAGCTATCAGCCAAGCCGCACAAAACCATATTGCTCAACTCACCGAGCAAGCCAACGGTCGCTTTACCATCACGCCCCCTAACCTCGATAACCGTCTTCGCCTGCCTGAGTGTCCCGAACCTCTCGTAACCGATATTCCCAACTCCAACTCACTCAGTGGCACGGTGTCGGTATTGGTGCGCTGTGAGCCGTTAAATTGGCAAATCTACGTTCCAGTCCGGATCCAGCAAGTCCTCGACCGGGTCGTCGCCAAAACGCCGCTGCCAAGAGGTAGCGTCATTACCTCTGCCGATATCGATGTCGAAGAAGTTGAGCTAAGACGGCAACGTGGTGCCTCGTTCTCTGATCCTAAGCAGCTCATTGGTTCCAAAGTAAAGCGCCCTGTCAGACTGGGAGAAATCATTTTAGCCAGCGACGTCTGTTTGGTATGCAGAAATGATGCGGTGCTTATTAAAGCCGGAAATGATGGGTTATCAATTATTACTGAAGGAAAAGCACTTTCAGATGGTTCTCTGGGCGAACAGATCCGCGTACAGAACAACCGCTCGAAAAAAGTGATAACCGGCGTGGTGAGTGCTGTAGGTGAAGTCACCGTCAGGTATTAACTACCGAAAAGGTGCAGTATTAATTACCGAAATTTTACGTACAATCCCTAAAGGTTTTGCTATCGTTGTCGATAATACAGTAGCTATAGAGCCAAACTGCACGTTCAAGGAGTTTCTAATGCCTACTATCAACAACATACGTACTAACCAGCCAATGACCACTGGCAGCAATATTAGCCAGGCCGAAGCAGGCAAAGGCAAATCGACTGCTGAAGCCAAAGCCAATGCTACCGATTCGGACTCTGTCTCCCTGAGCAGCCAAGGCCAATCTGTGGGCCAGATCCACCAGCAGCTTGCGACTCAAGAAAGCTTTGACACTGAAAAAGTGAACGCGATCAAAGAAGCCATTGCCAATGGCTCCTACGTCATTGATGCCGATAAATTAGCGGCTAATATGATCAAGCTAGAAGACGATTTAAAAGGCCTTTAAGGAACGGATGAGAGAGTATGTCTACTTCTATAGAGCAACTTCTTGAACAGCAACAGAAGAACCTTACCTCTCTGACAGCCCTGCTTGATCAGGAGCAAAAAGCGATTGTCGAACGTCAGTCCGACCAGATCCTTGAGTGTGCCCAGAAAAAAATGGCGCTGATCGATAATATTAAACTGGTCGATCATCAGCTTTCTGTCCATCCAGACAAAGCGAGGCTTATGGAAGGTGGTGACTTGGCGGCGATTGTTAAGTCATTGAAGGCCGAGACCAATGACTGCCAGTCGACCAACGAGGTCAATGGCGAAGCGCTAATGCGTGCCCAGCTCAGCTTCCACAAGCTCAACAACTTGCTGCAACAAAGCCGCGGCAAACACCAAATGACCTACAACAGCGAAGGGGTCACCCAGAATACCCGCACCCTAGGCACCGATCTCAAAGCATAACCCCAATACGCTTAGAACATAATTTCTTGGCTTTGCGGAACGGCATAGATTTCTGCACTTCCCTGCAAGCGCTCCATCCTGTTGAGATCCAATTGCATTTCAGTCACATAGTTATCACCCAGCGGATAACTTCGGATCACCTCAGCGCCCCGGATACTACCATCGACCGAGCTATCATTGCTTTCAAAATTCAACTGCTGGTCATCCATTTCGGAGCGGGCAGAAATACGGATCCCGTACACCTGCTCAGTCAATTCGCGGTAGGCGTCGAGTTTTGATGCCCGCATTGCACGCATCCGTTTCTCTTCCATGTTCTTACCAGGCTGCTCGCTAATCGATGCATAGCCAACAGCCGTAATAATATCGGTGTTGCGTGTTTCAACCAAAGGCTGACACCCGACAAGGAAAGATAAAACCAACAGGTACCAATAACGCATTTCTACTCCTAAGGTTTAATAACGACGGTATTTCTGTCGTGAGACAGCGTTTCATCCCGGATGATCCAGCCATTATCCATTCGCATTCTATTAAGGCTATCAAGGTCCCGGCCAATTCGGTCAGCCGGCAAGAACCCCTGTGCCGAGGCTATCACCACCCGAGAGCGAATACCGATAATACGGGCATTCACCAGCACACCTGCCGATTGGCGCAGCATTGTCCCTGCCAGCACGTAATCGACCGGTTGCTCAGAAGATAATTGCTGCCAGTCGCGGCTAAGCGCAAAATCGCCATCAGGGGTCACTTTGATCCCACCCGTGACCTTATAGTCCACCACGGTATAACCACGCTGCTGCATCTGATAAATCAAACCTTCTGAGACCGTATTACCCAGCCAGTTGGTCTCATCCATGTCTTGGAGATCAACAAACGACGTCACGGCCAACGGTGTGCGGGCGGTCAAATATTGGTTGGACTCAATCAGTTTGGTCGCCATCCCCTCAATAAAGAAATCCATAGTATGCCGCGGCATCTCATCCAAACTGTGCCGGCTACCGGTATAAGGTTCTTTACCGTTGTAAATGGGAGAATAGGCGCAAGATGTTACCAACATTGCCATCAACACAATTGCCCACTTTTTCATAATTTACCGCTCCAATTGGAAAGAGACTTCAGACCCATAGCTTGTTATCGTAGGCTCAAACAAAAACTTTATTGTTAAAGTCAAAAATTTGGGAATGCTCTTTGCATTACCCTTTGAATACTATGAAAGCCGCCATTCAATCTCTTTACCGATAGTGGCACTCTCGCTTCTACTTGTAAGCATCCAACTTACAGTAGATAAGCAATTTTTATACCGAAAGTGGAAGACATGAGAAAAAAGATCCTCCTCACCCTAAGCTGCCTCTGGCTAGTCATGACCTTGCCAGCCAATGCCGCATGGTATGAAGTTACCGGCTCAGCCGTTGTCCTGCAAAGCGAGGCGCAAGCCCGACAGAGCGCGCTGGAAGATGCCGTATTACAGGTGATCCGCTATGCCGGTGCTGATCTTTCCTCCTTCAATCGCGTTAAGCCCTACCTCAAAAACAGCCGCGAGCATTACCAGTTCAGTGGCAGTGAATTGCGCCAAATTACGGTAACGAAAACAAGAAAGAAAAGCGGCAACCTTTACCTAATGGCACAGATCGAGGTATTCCCCTCGGCAAGAACTTGCCACAAGGTCCAATATAAAAAAGGCCTGCTGCTGGGGGAATTTGACATCCGCTCTCCGCAGCATGCTTCACTGGGTGGGATTTACCAACTCGGGGATAACTTTACCTCGATATTGAAGCGTCAGCTGGAAACCCGCTCACAAAGTTTTGTGGTCGCAGGTACTACCCGTGTTCAGATTAACCCTGGCTATCCGAGCCAAATGGTGATGCTAGCTGAAGATCATGATGCCCAATACATCATCAATGGCCAGATCACCGATCTAACATCAACCTTGGATCAAAAACTTTTGCGTAGCGATAAGATCAATCGGCAATTTGCTGCCGAACTGCAGCTGCTTGATGGTAAAACCGGGGAAATATTGATGCAAAACCAGTACCGTGAAGTCGCCAACTGGCCGTTTTCACGTACCAGCCAGGTCGATACCAACAGCGCACGCTTTTGGCAGTCTGCATATGGCCAGGCTATTCAGCGGGTCAGCCAAAACATGATGCTCGATCTAGAGAGCTCTTTAGCATGCCGTACCAACTTGCCGGAAGTTGTTCGTTATTATGGTAATACGGTTCATATCAACCAAGGCCGCAAGCACGGCGTCAAACAAGGCGATCGACTCGCCTTGTGGCACAGCGCTGGGTTTATTGATCAGAACGGGATCCCAAGAAACCGCATGGTCCAGACCGACATCACCCTTGTGGTTGACCGGGTTTACGAAAAGTCGGCAGAGCTAAGCGTCGAACAGGCTGAACTAGCCAACAGTATCCAACCTGGTGATTTGCTAACCAAACAGATTGAGGATTAGTAGTAATCACTTAATTTATTGGTATTTTTTTGTATAATGGTCAAATCAAGCAATGCTTGTTGCTCCCTTAGCTCAGCTGGATAGAGCGTCCCCCTCCTAAGGGGAAGGCCGCAGGTTCGACTCCTGCAGGGAGCGCCAGTTTCTATAGAGGTTAGCCGGTTAGTACCGACTAACCTTTTTTATTGCCATTATTTTTTGCTTTTGATGACATAGATATTGATTGCCCCGTCTAGCACCTTCTGCTTTAGCCTCAATAACTTAACTAAATTATACGTCAAGTAGAGCATCGGCCACTCAGAGAAAATAACAGGCTTAATGCCATAACTTTCCTTATGTGTGACTTCAAGGTCAAAATCATCCAAGGTTAATGAGAATAACCAATCCGGCACCATAGTAATATGACCACCATGGCCATAATAATCTTCATTGAAGTACGGATATGTCCCTTTACAAATTAGCTCTGCAATGGCTTGATTCGACGATATATTCGGTGTCGAAAGAAACAGCACCCCACCCGGTTTCAGCAACCTTTGGCAATTTTGAATAAACGCCCGGGTATTTTCTAAATGTTCAACAATTTCAATAGCGGTGATGACATCAAAGCGCTTTTCAAACAGCTTTGAAAATGAGGAGTTTAAGTCTACACAGCGGAAATTGATTTGTGACTTATCAAGCCGGAAGTTCTCTTCTACAATATCAACCGAAGTCACACTGGCTCCCATGTCTTTCATACGCAATGATAAAGCACCGGCACCAGCCGCTAAGTCTAAGGCATCTGATTGTTCAGCGGCGGTATAATCCGCAATAAGCTCTCCAACCCGACCATGTAAACCTTTATAAGCATGGATAGGTAAGCCTTTGTAGCTATCAGGCGTGGTGTTTTTTCCTTCTGCGGTATCCTTGTATAGCTGAATAAATTTTGTGTTCTTTTTATTGAGATCCTGCATAAGTGATTCTCTCAGTCATGAAAGCTCGCTCTAGTGGCGATTTATCAATGATATAGAGCCGTTCCATGACTTAGAAAATACCAACACTCAATGGGTATCAACTCATACAACCATAAATTGACCAACTCAAGAATAGGCTAAGAGCTTACAAGGATACGCATAACTTTCGAGAAAATGCGACTAACGGTCTTACTTACTTATGAAGCTAGGCCTTGAGCCGTTACATGACAAAATCAATACTGATGTATAGGTTCCCCAACTGCCCTAGCTCATGCTCTTTCCAATCATCAAGCGTATCGAAAACACGGTAGCCAAAATCAAAACTCGTGCCGGGGCTGTACTGATACCGCACACCTGTTTGCCCACCAAAGGTCCAGTCATTCTTGTCATGCAAGCCAAATTTATACCCTAGGCTACCACCACCGAAAACCTGCCAGTTTCCGCTATCGGTAAACGGGTACAAATAATCATAAGCAAAATGGACACTGGTGACTCCCGATGAAAAGCCATGGGAGTAATTCGCTGTAAAACGATGGGTTTCATCGAAGATTGCCCCTAGGCGAAATACCGGTTCAAATTCCAATGGCGATTCATATTTCGTCCCGTCCGTAACCCCTATTCCTATAAAGGACCTTGAATCATCTGTCGCTGCAAGTGATCCAGTCGCAAAGCATGAGAGGAGTAGGGCCGTTAGCCCACGTTGTTGGAAAGTTGTTTTGCTCATTATAAAAAACGCCGTTTTAAACTATAAGCAAAAACCTATACCAACCCGCTATTGATAGGAAGCATAAGGAGGGTTAATTCATATGAAAGATCAGTGAAGGGAGAGGTGTTGCCGCTAGGCGGATAAACTAAAAAAGCCTAAAACGAAAAAACCTCGCCAAAGCGAGGTTTTAAAATTTGGTGGAGCTATGCGGGATCGAACCGCAGACCTCTTCGCTGCCAGCGAAGCGCTCTCCCAGCTGAGCTATAGCCCCAAATTGTGGAACTGATAATAAAAACTTAGTTAAATCATGTCAATAGATGAGTTTTTTAGTTTGTCATTTCTATCATGATTTCGTGACTTTTGTCACACCAGACCTCAAAACAGCCATAACGACTCTATACGCCAAAAATAGAAACGGAAGGATCATGACCCTTCCGTTTATTTTGTCGCATAAGCCAAATAAGATTAGCTGTTTGCTTCACGCTCTGCGATGAATGCCAGCGCCATCTTGATACGGGCTGCAACGCGCTCTTTACCAATCAACTGCATGACGGCATCAACCGATGGTGACTGACCTTGGCCAGTAACAGATACACGTAATGGCATCCCCACTTTACCCATGCCAAGCTCAAGCTCTTCGCATGTTTCTTTGATCACATTGTGAAGGTTTTCAGTTGTCCACTCTTCAAGTGCTTCAACCTTGGCCAGAGCCAACTCAAGTGCTCCCTTAGCCACTGGGCGTAGGTGTTTCTTAGCTGCGCCGGCTTCAAACTCACTGAAGTCTTGGTAGAAGTAACGAGACTGCTCAGCAAGCTCGATAAGCGTATTACAACGCTCACCAACCAACTTGATCACGTCAGTGATTGCTGGACCGCCTGTGATAGCGATTTCTTTTTGATCCAAGTGCCACTGCAGGTACTCTGCTACGTACTCAGGTTCAGCCGTCTTGATATAGTGGTTGTTCAACCACAACAGCTTGTCAGTATTGAATGCAGAAGCAGACTTGCTGATTGAATCTAGGCTAAATAGCTTGATCATTTCTTCTCGCGAGAAGATTTCCTGATCACCGTGTGACCAGCCCAAGCGAACCAAGTAGTTCAGCAGGGCCTGAGGCAAGTAACCTTCGTCACGGTATTGCATCACGCTAACGGCTCCATGACGCTTAGACAGCTTGGCACCGTCATCACCCAGAATCATCGCACAATGCGCAAACTCAGGAACTGGCGCACCTAGCGCTTCGTAGATGTTGATCTGGCGAGGGGTGTTGTTGATGTGATCTTCACCACGTACTACTTGGGTAATACCCATATCCCAGTCATCAACAACTACACAGAAGTTGTAGGTCGGGCTGCCATCTGTACGGCGAATGATAAGATCATCAAGCTCGCTGTTAGCAATTTCAATACGACCACGTACATGATCATCAAATACCACCGTGCCCTCTTTCGGGTTACGGAAGCGAATAACAAACGGCGAGGCTTCTGTTGCTGCTGCGTTAGCCGCTACAATTTTTGGATGGTTTGCATCATAACGAGGTTTTACACCTGCAGCCATTTGCTCTTCACGAAGCTCGTCCAGCAGCTCTTTCGGGCAGTAACACTTGTATGCTTTGTCTTCTGCAAGAAGTTGGTCAATAAGCTGGTTATAACGATCAAAACGTTTGGTCTGGTAGTACGGACCCTCATCCCAATTCAGACCCAACCATTCCATACCTTCAAGAATGGCGTCGATCGCTTCCTGTGTAGAGCGCTCAAGGTCAGTATCTTCGATACGAAGAACAAATTCGCCACCCATGTGTTTAGCAAACAACCAAGAATATAGAGCCGTACGAGCACCACCAACGTGCAAAAAGCCTGTTGGACTCGGTGCAAAGCGAGTTTTAACCGTCATTGAACATTACCTAGTTTATGAAGGAGCAGCAGCACCGAAAGCGTACCGCCGCAAAAAAAGATGGCTGATATTCTATCATTGTTAAGCAAATCTACAATCTTATCTCTTGAACGCACCTCAATTGCCAAGTAAGGCTAGACAGCAATGCGTCACATATCTAGCCAAGCACCTTGAAGCTACCCGAAGATATGATCTACCGAGAACAAATCAAGACACCCAAAAACAGCATCACCAACAAGGATTCATCGCATAAAGACGTTTTTGCTATCACTAACAGAAAAAGTATTAACTTTTTACTTTTTTAGAGAAAATCAAAAACAAAGAATAATAATCACTTTTCAAAAAACTTTATTTAACAAGCGAAAGAGTATGAAATAGTTATTATTTTTCTTAGCTAAATTTCCCATCACAAATAATATCAGCATCAAAGGTAAGCGAAACACGAAAAATTAAAATGCTAAAAAACTCACATCTCAAAAATAAGATACGTGATTTTTAGGTGCCGTCACAAGCGACAAAGAAGACCAATAAAGCATTGAATAATATAAAAATATACAAACACAAAAAAGCAAACTTAATTCTTTGTATAAATTTAGGTTAATTTTCGAAATTTTTTTGACCTTTCCCTTATCCTATACATAAACTGAATTGAAGTGATAAGCAACGGAGTTAATTATCTGAATATTTGCAAAGGATGGCGTTATCTCATTATCGAATGAACAACTGAGGTTTATATGAAAAGTGTAATTGTTGTAGCAATGGCCACATTCTTATTTATATCAGGTAATGCAATGGCGAGTTCAAGCTCGAGTTCTGGTTCTGGCGGTGCAAAAGCATCTTCGGCTGCGGGTCCGTGGATCGACTGTGTCCTTCCCGATGGCAAAGTTGAATATATGCCGCTGATGATTTGCAAAATTCAGAAAAATGGTAAAGTTAAATAGCACTTTGATTCGGGGAGTGGTCGTTATTTCCCACTCCCATAGAATCTTTTCTGGCGTTACTGAGACTGTGCCCAGCGCAGGAAGGTTTGTTTCTGTTCAACTGTCAGACGAAGGTAATCGGCCTGCATAAGGATCAAGGCATTATCATTCGCCACTTGCGTAATCTGAGGCTGGGTTTGCTGCGGTTTAGTCGCAACAGTTTGCTGTGCGGCAGGCTCTGATGCGCTTGTTAGGATAAGCTGCGGCCTTGCATCTTTGGCAACAAATCCCTGTGTAAGGTTATAGTCGTCAAGCTCTTTGACATAATCGCGCATCATACCTGATGTACGAAGTAGTATACCTTGATGAAAAGTGTCCAAAGACTTACTACCTTCATCAATTTTCATCTCTGGATTTTTATCGAAGCCATTGATTTGATGGTCACGAACAATATGCCTGGTTGGGCCGACTGACAATTCAGTATCTTCGACGTCAAAAGTCAGTACAACGGGCTCTGAGATAAGTTTTTTATATTCACCGCTATATGACACAAGCTTCGACACTCGGACCACTAATTGATTGGCGCCGTTATCCAGTGTTATTGATTCAGGGCTCTTGGCAAGAAGTCCCATCGACTCCCCATTAGCCACTAGCAATTCCAAGTCTTTATCAAATGTTACCTCTACTGCCGCATTGGCGATTCCGGCAGATAATAAAGCAGTAGTGGCAATAAAGGTTTTCAGTGTGTTTTTCATATCTACCCCTAGAAGAAAAAAGCGAGCATCTGATCCCGATGCCCGCAGTTGTGTTTATACCATTCTAAGCAATCTTAGAAGTAGTATTCAGCACCCAACAGTACGCGAGTACCATCATGCTCATCGCTATTTCCAAGCATGTCGTAGTTACGAACATCCAAGAATAGGTAAGTACTTGGTAGTAGGTAGCCTAGGCGGCCTGTGATTGCTTGAGAAGCTGTATCTTTGGTGAATACACCATTATCATCGCGGTCTACAGCCTTGTCTGCATCATTTGTTGCAGCATAACCAAGCTTGTACACCCACTTATCGTTCATGATGTACTGCGCTGTTGCAGAGTAAGCATCTTGCTTGTTGTCAGTCAAATCATTCCACATTGGCTTATATGCGGCAGTGAACTGGAAATCACCTACCCACAACGTACCACCAAGGATTGCATAAGACACATCACCGGCTTTTTCGCCATCACTGTTCGTGTATGATGCTTGGTTGTAGTAACCAGCATGGATATTGAACATATCTGTGGTGTAGCCTGCTGCGATACTTGATACTAGTGCATCGTTAGTCTCTGTCATACCACTTAGCGTTGCTTGCATCTTGAAGCCGCCCCAGTTAGCAGAGTCGTAGCGAACTACGTCGTTAGCACGGTCTTGGAAACCAGCACCGATGGCATTGTGCCAATCGAACACGTTACCAAGGCCTGGGTTTGAGTGAGGCCAGTCAACGTAATCGTAAGCAGCAACTAGCTGACGACCGATTTTAACTTGACCAAAGTTATCAAACTCAAGACCAAGGAATGTATCACGGCCACCGAAAGAACCTTCGCCATCGCTGTTACCTTCACGGTTCCATGCGTTGCCTGTCTCAATCTGGTAGATGAAAGCAGGGCCAAAGTTGTCGTATGCAACTTTACCGCGCAAGCCTAGGCGAGATTCAATTTCAACAACAGTGTTGTCTTCCGCACCTTTTGCATCAGCCTGCCATAACTGCAAGCTACCAGCAGCCTGACCGTAAAGCACTACGCTCTCACCAGCAAGTTCGATTGCTGCATTTGCGTTACCTGCTACTGCGGTCATTGCAATGGCCGCACCCAATAGAGAACGTTTGAACATCTTATCCATGGAATAAACTCCTAAAAATACTAGCTGTGTTTACTTGTGCCCAAAAGGTTGGCCGCCGTGGGCAACAAGTAACTCTCCCGATATGTTAGCCGGGTAGATATCCCGACCAATTCATATTTTTTCGTTTTAAGCTGAACTGCTGTCTAACTTCACCCCTAAGACTACTTTCACAGCAAAAAACATCAAATAGAACTTAATTTATTGTTTGAAAAATATGACTCAGTGCAAACTTTAGGGCGATTAGTGATCCGGATCAACCCCGTCCAACCTAAAACTAAAAACAACTAAAAAAACCTTTTGTTTTATACACTTAATGTCATTTTTACCTGTAATTTATTGAGCAGGGATAATTTTGACACATTCCTTTGTAATTGATTACATCTCTTTTATCCGTCCAAAAACAGGTAAAAGGCCCCGCTGGTTTCGAGTCAAAAAATAACTACAAAAAAATACCATACTCATAAAAAAACAGCTCTAAGGACATAGCCTTAGAGCTGCTTAACGTTAATTCCGTCAATAAATTATATTTTAACGTTTTTAACGGGCCATAAAATCTACAAGCTGTTGCTCATCCCAAACTTCGATGCCAAGTTCTTGAGCTTTGGTCAGTTTTGACCCTGCGGCTTCACCAGCAACCAGCAAGTCCGTCTTCTTAGAAACACTTCCCGTCACTTTGGCACCCAGGTTTTGCAGTGCTGACTTGGCATCTGCTCGCGTTAGCTGCGACAAACTGCCCGTCAAAACAACAATTTTCCCTTCTAAGGGCAATTCAGCATCATCATCACGCTTTTCAATCGCCGGCCAGTGAATACCCACCTCGATAAGATCCTCAATCACTGTCAGGTTGTGTGTTTCGCGGAAGAAGTTATGGACATGGGCAGCAACTATCTCACCGACATCTGAGACTTCAACCAGTTGTTCTTTGCTCGCGGCTTCAATCGCTGGCAAGGTCTCGAAGTGAGCAGCCAAGTTAGCCGCTGTCGCTTCACCGACTTCGCGGATACCCAGTGAATATAAGAAACGCGGCAGTGTGGTGAGCTTAGAGGAAGACAAAGAATCAACCAATTTCTGGGCTGACTTCGGTCCCATTCTTTCCAATACAGTCACCACGCCAGCCGATAGCTTGAATAGATCAGCGGGTGTGGCCACCATCTCACGATCAACGAGCTGTTCAATGATTTTTTCACCACAGCCATCCACATCCAATGCTTTACGAGAAACAAAGTGCTTCAAGGCTTCTTTGCGTTGTGCTTGGCAAAACAGACCGCCAGAGCAACGAGAAACCGCTTCACCTTCAACTCGTTCAACTTTTGAGTCACACACTGGGCATGACTCAGGAAAAACAATGGGTTTAGCATCGGCTGGGCGGCGGGATTCAATGACGGAGGCTATTTGTGGGATCACATCACCGGCGCGGCGGATCACCACCGTATCACCAACCATTACGCCAAGACGGGCAATTTCGTCGGCATTGTGCAGCGTTGCATTACTTACCGTCACACCACCAACAAAGACAGGTTCAAGTTTTGCTACCGGGGTAATCGCACCGGTTCGACCCACTTGAAACTCAACGTTGTTCAATATGGTGAGCTCTTCCTGAGCCGGGAATTTATAGGCAATTGCCCAGCGAGGGGCACGAGCGACGAAACCCAGCTGCAGCTGAAGGGCAATATCATCAATCTTGATCACCACACCATCTATTTCATACGGCAGGGCTTCACGCTTATCACCGATCATCTGATGGTAAGTGATCACGTCATCCATACTGGCCAGCTGGCGGATCTCCGGACACATAGGTAGCCCCCAGCCTTTAAGCTGGACCAAGCGCTCATACTGGCTAGGTGCCAGATCCAAACCTTCCACCACACCGACGGAGTAAGCATAAAAACTCAAAGGGCGAGTCGCGGTGATCTTTGAGTCAAGCTGACGCAAACTACCTGCTGCTGCATTACGCGGGTTGGCAAAAGCCTTTTCGCCTTTCTTCAACGCTTTTTCATTCAGCGCTTCAAAGCCTTTTTTCGGCATGAAGACTTCGCCACGTACTTCAAGTCGTGCAGGCCAGCCTTCACCGCGAAGTTTCAGCGGTATCGAACGGATAGTACGTACATTCTCAGTAATATTTTCCCCAGTCGTACCGTCACCTCGGGTAGCAGCCTGGATCAATACGCCATTTTCATACATCAAACTCACCGCCAAGCCATCCAGTTTCGGCTCACAGCAGTAAGTCAGCGAGGATTCCGACAACAGGCGATCCAACATTCGCTTTTCAAACGCGTGAAGGTCGTCATCATTGAACGCATTGTCCAACGACAGCATCGGAATTTCATGGGTGATCTGGGTAAAACCGTCAAGCGGCTTGCCACCAACTCGCTGACTTGGGGAATCCACGGTCACTAGCTCCGGGGATTCAGCCTCAATCGCCAGCAACTGCTGCATCATACGGTCGTATTCAACATCAGGAATTTCCGGGTTGTCTTCTACGTAATAGCGGTGACCGTGATAGGCGAGAAGTTCACGCAACTCATCGAGCTGCTGCTGAATGTCGTGGCTCATATATGTACCTGTTCTAATACCAAGTCGCTTTGCCCTCTATGGGTTAGCTCGGAAAAGGATATAAAAAAACAAGGCCCCTTATACCAAGACGTATAAAGGGGCCAATTTGTATTCGTTCCACTCAACGTGGCGATAACTGATCAGTTAACAGTATAGCGCTGGGCTTTATCTCGATAGCCACTGATCCGGTGCGGGGTGATCAGGTTACGCTCATGATCAAGCACATCACCACCAAGGCTATCAGCAATACGCTGAACAGTTTGCAACATGACGTTAAAGCTCTGATCTGCCCGACCAACCGCACAAGGGAGCATCAAATAAAACGCAACTCCCGGAGTTTCAAAGCTATCGCTACCGCCTTCTGGGAAATGTGCCGGATGTACCATATTGGTAACACTAAAGATAGCGGGCCCGGTACCAGCAGCATCGACATGACGATGGTAGACTGAGTTTTCACCAAAAATCAGGTGGTTTTGCTCAAAGGCATTGAATAAGCGGCTACCGCGGAATAACTCACCATTACGAGCATGGATATTCAGCACCAGGTAGTCAGGAGGAAGCACTTCGGCCTCCGCGGGTTGTTCTGGCGCTTCAACCGGCTCTTCGACGTCGAGGGTCGGTTCAACGGCAGGCTCAAACGCTACAGGTTCTACCCTTTCAGCTTTATTGGCAGTCTCAACTGGAGTAACAGTTTCAACAACATTTGTTGGCTCCGGGACTGATACAGCCTGCTCTGCCTCATTTAGGCTCGCTATGCGTTGAGCGGCTTGCTGAGCGTTTTCGATTGACTCGATGGATGCAGTTTCATGGAAAGCCACGTGCTCAGCACTTTCAACATTTAATACAGGCTCGACTTTTTCAGCCGCCTTATTAGCTGGCTGCTGGATAGGAGGCTGCGGCGCGATCGGCTCTTGCTTCACGGCTTGCGGCTCTGCTTGGACATGAGGCTGAGGTTCAGCAGGCGCAGTGATATCTGTAGGCGTTGGTGCCACCACATTTTCTACCGCGGGTTCTTCCATCGGTATGTGTTTGACCTCAGGCACAGGAGGCGCTTCACTCTGCGCAGGCGATGGAGTCGCTACACCTTGCCCATCCAACAGAGGATCAGCATCCAACTTTGCGCCAAAGTGCAATTCCGGCTCTTTCCTTTCTTGACGAGGCGCTTCCTCAGTCGCGATTTCAGAGCCAACGACCCTGACGCTACCGACACCATCCTTATCAAAACCTTCCGAATCTCGGGAAGCCTTGTTCAACTTACCCAGTGGCTTCTCACCAAATTTTGCAGGCTTTTCCTTCCGGCTGCTCCACAACCCGTGAAGCAACAACCCTGCAATAGCGAGCGCACCAACAATAATAAGAACCAGACGCAATTCCTGCATATGAATACTCTGAATTTACTTGTAACCCATAACGGGTAAATCAACATCTGGATTACATCCTCTGGCAAGCCAGCGTGTAACCTCAACTACTTAGCTTGGCACTTTTTATCACAACTTGACATGGCATTATGACAATAAAGTGCAAATTAAAAAGCCAACGACAGCCCTTCAGTGAAGTCGTTTACAACATTCAGTATGGACTTAACTTTACTCTAATGTATCAAAACTCAAATCAGAATGAGAAGGCGAATGTCGATATTCGTGCAAGATAGTGCTACCGAGCACAAAAATGAACAAGCTTTGACCGTTTTTGCCATCATCCAGCCAACTCTCAGCGGCGTTAATTTGCTTATAGCTATTAATCACCGTTACTATCATTGCCAACACTGATCACCAATGTATGTATTCTGATTACTTGCCAAGGAGCCTATATGCAATCATCCCGGCAGCCCCACCCCCAACTTACAGCCCCGTTGAGTGGTGCCGGTTATTTCTTTCGTGGTATTTCGCTGGCAACCCAGCCAGGCACACGACGCTTCGTGCTATTTCCTTTACTGATTAATATCGTGCTATTCGGTACGGCTTTTGGCTTGGTGCTAAGCCAGCTAGGTACATGGATTGACGGTTGGATGAATCAGCTGCCAAGCTGGCTCGACTGGCTTTCCTACCTACTGTGGCCATTGCTTGCCATTGCTACTTTGGTCACTTTCTCTTACATATTCAGTACGATTGCCAACTGGATTGCAGCGCCGTTCAATGGCCTACTTGCCGAACACCTCGAAGCCAAACTGACCGGCCAGAAGGCTCCTGATACCGGGATCGCAGGCGTCATGAAAGATTTTCCGCGGATAATGCACCGCGAGTGGATCAAACTAAAATATTACCTGCCTAAGGCTATCGGGCTGTTCATTTTGCTGTGGATCCCTGCCGTTGGCCAAACTGTAGGTCCTGTACTGTGGTTCTTGTTCAGTGCCTGGATGATGAGTATCCAGTACGCCGATTACCCGTTTGACAACCACAAAGTTCCTTTCACGACAATGCGCGACGCACTGAAAACCAAACGCGGCACATCATTGAGCTTTGGCAGTTTGGTCTTGATGTGCACCATGACCCCGATCGTCAATTTGTTCGTGATGCCGGTTGCCGTTTGTGGCGCAACCGCCATGTGGGTCGACCATTACCGCGAGCAGCATCGGAATTATTAAATTAGATCCTAGAGGCTAGATCCTGGTTCCTAGTTCCTGAAGCTAGGTTCTAGGTTCTAGGTTCTAGGTTCTAGGTTCTAGGTTCCTGCAGGCAGAATTTCAGACCGCATATTCTATAAAACTATGGCTTCTACCCTTCCCTGAGCCTATACCCGCTCATATGAAGGCTTACTCCTCTTGATCTTCCTAGGAACTAGGATCCAGCCCCCCATTTTCCCGCCCACTCTTGGAACCAGTTTCTCATTCCTAGTAGTCCCATATAACAATAAGATATAACTACAAATTACTTTGCAAACGACGTTTAGGGTTTATGCTTAACGTGTCTTATGTTTTTAAACGCGCTACGAAGGAACGACAACAATGAGCAAGATCTACGAAGATAACTCCCTGACAATTGGTAACACTCCGCTCGTTCGCCTAAACCGAGTCAGCAAAGGAAACGTACTGGCTAAAATTGAAGCCCGTAACCCGAGCTTCAGCGTGAAATGTCGCATCGGTGCCAATATGATTTGGGACGCCGAAAAGAAAGGTATTTTGAAAGAAGGTGTTGAGCTTGTTGAGCCAACAAGTGGTAACACAGGTATTGCTCTTGCGTTTGTCGCTTCTGCACGTGGTTATAAGCTAACTCTGACCATGCCGGAAAGCATGAGCCTCGAGCGCCGTAAGCTTCTTAAAGCATTGGGAGCAAACCTTGTTCTGACCGAAGCGCCGAAAGGTATGAAAGGTGCAATCGAGAAGGCTGAGGAAATTGTTGCCTCTAATCCTGACAAATATCTACTGCTCCAGCAGTTCAATAACCCTGCCAACCCTGAAATCCACGAAAAAACAACCGGCCCTGAACTTTGGGATGCGACCGAAGGCGAAATTGATGTATTCGTTTCAGGTGTGGGTACTGGTGGTACGCTGACTGGTGTTAGCCGCTTTATCAAGCAACAGAAAGGCAAAGCAATTACGACCGTTGCTGTCGAACCAACCGAGTCACCAGTAATCACCCAAGCGCTTAATGGCGATGAGATCAAACCGGCTCCTCACAAAATCCAAGGTATTGGTGCAGGCTTCATTCCAGGCAACCTCGACCTTGATTTAATCGACGAAGTTGAGCGTGTGAGCTCAGAAGACGCGATTGATATGGCACGCCGTCTGATGGAAGAAGAAGGTATCTTGGCGGGTATTTCTTCTGGTGCTGCAGTAGTAGCAGCAAATCGCATCGCCGAACGTCCCGAATTTGCAGGCAAAAACATTGTTGTTGTGCTACCAAGTTCAGGTGAGCGTTATCTATCAACAGCACTGTTTGCCGGTATCTTTACCGACAAAGAAACCCAACAGTGATCACACTTTTAGGTGTTACCACTCCAATTGCAGTCCAAAAGCCTCCCTCTGGGGGGCTTTTTTGTTGCATTTTGACCGTAGCTTTAATATAAATCCGGTGTGTTTTATTTCTAGCTTCAAAATAAAAGGTCAAAAAACCAACTGGCCGAGGTTAGAAAAGTGAGAAAAGTCACTAAAAATTGACTTGGATTAATCTCAAACACCGAACTGTTGGGTAGTTTATAATCCCAGTTAGCGAGCTTAGCGTAAACAGGTTAAGCTTACTTTCAGTTACGTTAATATTAAATAAATAATATCTATATCGGGGTGAAAAATGTATCAGAAGCAAGTTGAGATCACTGCAGAAAACGGTCTACACACTCGTCCAGCGGCTCAGTTCGTTAAAGAAGCAAAAGCTTTCGACGCTGACATCACAGTGACTTCAAACGGCAAAAGCGCAAGCGCTAAGAGCCTATTCAAGCTTCAGACTCTAGGTCTAGTAAAAGGCACAGTAGTAACTATCGCTGCTGAAGGTACTCAGGCTCAACAAGCTGTTGACCACCTAGTTGCTCTAATGGACGAACTGCACTAATACGCAGTCTGTTTATTACTTCCCCTAGTTTCAAGTATATTTTAAGGTAAGGCTATGATTTCAGGTATCCTGGCGTCTCCTGGTATTGCTTTTGGTAAAGCATTACTTTTGCAGGAAGAAGCGATTGTTCTAAACAAAGCGCCAATTACTGCGGACCAAGTTGAGAGCGAAATTCAGCGTTTCTTCGACGCTCGAAAAAAATCTTCTGAGCAACTAGAAGTTATCAAAGAAAAAGCACGTGTGACCTTCGGTGAAGAGAAGGAAGCCATCTTTGAAGGCCACATCATGTTGCTGGAAGATGAAGAGCTAGAAGAAGAAATCATAGCCTTCATTAAAGAAAACAATGCCTCTGCTGATCTTGCTATCTACAGCATTATCGAAGAGCAAGCGGCAACGCTTGAGTCATTGGATGATGAATACCTAAAAGAACGTGCAACCGACATCCGCGATATCGGTAACCGTTTTGTGAAAAACGCTTTGGGTATCAGCATCGTCAACCTAAGCGCTATCAATGAAGAAGTTATCCTAGTTGCTAACGACCTGACACCTTCTGAAACGGCGCAAATCAACCTAGATTACGTACTTGGCTTCATCACTGATATCGGTGGTCGCACTTCGCACACTTCTATCATGGCCCGTTCTCTAGAGCTACCTGCTATCGTAGGTACTAACGACATTACAGCTCAGGTGAAGAACGGCGATATGCTGATTCTTGATGCAATCAACAACAAGATTGTTATCAACCCATCTGACGCTGAAGTAACCCAATTCAAAGCGATCCGTGACGCAAACATTGCCGAGAAAGAAGAGCTAGCAAAACTGAAAGATCTGCCAGCTATCACCCTTGACGGCAAGCAAGTAGAAGTTTGCGGCAACATCGGTACAGTTAAAGACTGTGACGGTATTAACCGTAACGGCGGTGAAGGTGTTGGCCTTTACCGTACCGAGTTCCTATTCATGGACCGTGACGCGCTTCCTACCGAGGAAGAGCAGTACGCAGCTTACAAAGACGTTGCAGAAGCAATGCATGGCGAGCCAGTGATCATCCGTACTATGGATATCGGTGGTGACAAAGATCTACCGTACATGGATCTGCCACAAGAAATGAACCCATTCCTAGGCTGGCGTGCGGTTCGTATCAGTCTTGACCGCCGCGAAATCCTACGTGACCAGCTACGTGGTATCCTACGTGCATCAGCCCACGGCAAGATCCGCATCATGTTCCCGATGATTATCTCTGTTGAGGAAATCCGTGAACTGAAAGCTGCGATTGAAGAATACAAAGCAGAGCTTCGTGCTGAAAGCTTGGCATTCGACGAAAACATCGAAATCGGTGTAATGGTTGAAACACCTGCTGCAGCAGCAATCGCTCACCACCTGGCAAAAGAAGTTGAGTTCTTTAGTATTGGTACTAACGACTTAACCCAGTATACTCTTGCTGTTGACCGTGGTAATGAGCTGATTTCTCACCTTTACAACCCACTATCACCTGCAGTCCTAACAGTGATCAAGCAAGTTATCGATGCTTCTCACAAAGAAGGCAAGTGGACAGGTATGTGTGGCGAGCTAGCGGGTGATGAGCGTGCAACCCTACTACTTCTAGGTATGGGTCTGGACGAATTCAGCATGAGCGGAATTTCGATTCCACGCATTAAGAAGATTATCCGCAACGCTAATTTCGCTGATGTTAAAGCAATGGCTGAGCAAGCGCTTGCTATGCCTACTGCTGCTGAGATTGAAGCTCACGTAGAAAAATTCATCGCAGAAAAGACCATCTGCTAATATAGCTGCAGATAGAATAAAAACGCTTAGGAGCAACGATATGGGTCTGTTTGACAAATTGAAGAAGCTGGTTTCTGATGACAACACTGAAGCTGGTGCTATCGAAATCATCGCACCACTTTCTGGTGAAATCGTAAACATCGAAGATGTGCCAGATGTTGTTTTCGCAGAAAAAATCGTTGGCGACGGTATCGCTATCAAGCCTGCTGGCAACAAAATGGTTGCACCAGTAAACGGTACTATCGGCAAGATTTTCGAAACGAACCACGCTTTCTCTATCGAGTCTGACGACGGCATCGAGCTATTCGTTCACTTCGGTATCGACACTGTTGAACTGAAAGGTGAAGGCTTCACTCGCATCGCAGAGGAAGGCCAGACTGTTAAAGTTGGTGACACTGTTATCGAATTCGATCTAGCACTTCTAGAAGAGAAAGCGAAGTCAACTCTTACTCCAGTTGTTATCTCTAACATGGACGAAATCAAAGAGCTGAACAAACTTTCTGGCGCAACAACTGTGGGTGAAACTCCAGTTCTTCGCATCAAGAAGTAAGATTGTTTCAATCTTTGCCAAAAGCGCTGCCCTCGGGCGGCGCTTTTTGTTTATGGGAAGATCCTGGGTCCTGAGTCCTGAGTCCTGAGTCCTGAGTCCTGAGTCCTGAGTCCTGAGTCCTGAGTCCTGAGTCCTGAGTCCTGGAGGTAGCACTCACTACACACTCAATAACTATCAAGCTCTTTCTTTTGCTTTTCCTCGGTCCAAGGACCTGCTCTTCCTAGGGCCGCCTTTCATAATCTTCTAGAAACAAAAAAATCCCCGATCAAGGATCGAGGATTTATCATTTTCTCTGGTTCTTCTTTTGCTCTTCCCAGGAACTAGGATCCAGAACCTAGGAACTCAGTTTCTATAGCGAATTAAGCACTTCTACCGATGGTGCGAAGAAGTAGGCACCGGTTACGGCGGTGGTGAAACGCAAT
The DNA here is from genome assembly GCF_050336935.1 of Photobacterium satsumensis. Classification (NCBI taxonomy): domain Bacteria; kingdom Pseudomonadati; phylum Pseudomonadota; class Gammaproteobacteria; order Vibrionales; family Vibrionaceae; genus Photobacterium; species Photobacterium satsumensis. The sequence goes on along the minus strand of NZ_JAKJSK010000013.1, from coordinate 154,070 downwards.
AGCTGATCGGTTTTGCCGTCTGTGTGGCCGTACATGCTCTCTAGCATCGCTTTGAAGTTATGCTGAGTGTGGCAGTATGCTATGAACAACAAGCCGTGATCGCCGCTTACAGAGCCATATGGCAAGCTATGGCGAACAATCTTCAGTCCCTTGCCTTCTTCTTTGATATCAACACGACCAACGTGTGAGGCTGCCGGAACATCTTCCAGTTCAATAGAGTCAGGCTTGGTACGGCCTACCACTTTCTCCTGTGCCTGGATATTCAAGCGATTCCAAGCCGGTAGGTTGTGGACAAAGCGCTGCAGCATCACAAAGCTACCACCAGCAAAGTCACCCTCTTTGATCAGTGCAACATCCTGGCGCGACTCTAGCGTTTTCGGATTCTCGGTGCCATCAACGAAGTCGGTCATATCACGTGAATCAAGGTACTTGAAACCGTAGGTTTCATCCAAGACCTCGACATGCTCTGCAATAGGCGAAATAAACTGGCGCAGTAGGTAGAAATTCAAGTCATGGCGGCTTGAGTTAAGGTGCAGCAAGACATCGCCACCAGTAGCTGGTGCAGTCACTTGACCTTCACCTAACGCTTCGAAATCATCAAATTCAGCTGGAGTACCTTTTTCCAGCGACGTCCAGAATGCTTTACCGAACGCAATACTCGCCCGCAGCTCAGCACCCGGCTGCTGGCTGTTGATCTCATCAACCAGAGTGTGAACTTGCTGACAGCGCTCTACAAGCACCTTGGTGTCACCTGTTGCCTTCATGACAACATACAATGCAAATGGTCCTGCTTCAGGCAAAATCAAAGGTTGTGCCGTAGCCATATTTTTCTCCTAACTTATTATCGTCACTGATACCCAAACGGCTTAGGTATACAGCATTATGATGTTCAAAGTATAACGAGAATAATTCATGAAAAATTGATCATTGTCAGCAGAGCGGGATTACACGCTACAAATCAATAGGGTAAATGTGTATATCGTCAGCGGTTATATCAACTATTACAGATTCTTACTCACCCTTCCGCCACATAGAACGATTATAAAATCGCTGAAAAGCTCTGAATTGTTCAATTTGTGTCTACTTTGACCTGCTATGCTGGGGTAAAATTTATACAAGCACAACACATTAGCTAAAACCAATAATAAGGATAAGATCATGGAAACGGGTTCATCATCATTTCCGACCAAAGACGTAGCAGGCACCCTATATCAGGCCAAACAAACCCAAAAACTGATTGATACCCACCAGTCAAGTGCGAACAAGTTTGAAGACGATCCGAAAAAAGATCCTGACACTGTTGTTATCTCGGCCGACAACAAAGCACAAACCCAAGAAGACCGCTTGATCATCAAGAAAAAAGTGGCTGATGCTATTGATGATCACCGCCCCAACAAGCCTGACTTCTATAGCCAAAACATTACCCCCGATCCGGGGACTGGCAGCGGCAATGTGCTCGACACTGCAGTTTAAGTCTTTTTAACCTACAGACAGCAAAAAGCCCGCAAATCGCGGGCTTTTTAATATGGCAAGATAGCGTTTAGTACTTATACCGATGTCACTTCTACCTGAAGCTTCACTTGCTGATCACCGCTGTTATCCAGCCCTTCAAACTTGGTTGGAGCATTCAAGCCGGTAGATAACGTTGGCGACACCAGTGTCCGCCAGCCGCCGTCATCAAGCCGTTCCTGGACCTTGAACGCGATCTTGACTTCTTCCGCGGAGACTTCCAATAGCTCGGCACTGCCGACTAACTCTCGGCTGCTTTCATCACTATCAAAGCTGCTACCAAAGAAGACAGTCTCTTCTCCTGGCAGTAATGACAGCGAAGTATTCACCGACTGGGTGCTACCAGAGGCACCAGTCAGTTCAAAATTCACATCTAATAGCCAATCGGCCATGGCTAACGGGCTTAGCAGTGCGCTGAACAGCACCAACCCTTTACCCCAATCATTCATCGTACTTACCTCTCTACGGGCTTGTCTGCAAATGTATTTCTGACCCTAGAGCTTCTAAGCAGGTACCCTCCAAGCCAGAATGTCAGCAGCAGGCTGACCGCTCGGGTCCAGCTGAAGGCCCCATGGGTCAACATCAGCTGATACATTTGCAAAACACAATCTGTTGTATAAGTCAGCAATAGGATCCCTTTCCCGTGCTGCCATATTAAATTTATTAATTTTTTATTTTTGTGTCGGTATCCAGCCATCCACATATAGATAAGTGCAGGAAGGCCCAACAGCATTGCCAGATATAAGTTATCTCGCAACGGATACAAAATCTCCAAGACTTGGGCTCCTTGCTGGCGGCTTGCGCCCGCCATCACAAAAATCACCCACCCCTTGGCACTGAACAACCAGCAAAGCCACAACATGGCTGACGGTTTCAACAAGCCATGCTTGTCGAAGGCTTCTATCGGATATAACACTTACTTTCCCCGCTTCTCACTGCTTAGTGTGCAATGGAGGTTTAACCATGGTATTTCAACAGCCAATTTCACCTTTGGCTGTGACGGCCATGATTTTATCTTCGGGAGCCGATATAACAACACTGTTCAGAACTAGGGATACCTTAATCTATCTGCCCACAACTACCACCCGAAGTGGTAATTTCTGTGGTTCAACGCACTATTTGGGAGTTCATCTTGTAGGAAGGATCACATTTTGTGGGATGAGAAAGACTAATTTTCTAGTTTTATTACAGAAATCACATCAGGAATAAATATGCTCACTTTCTAATGATTTACAGGAATATCTATTAATATTCATCATGTTAATGGATATTATAACAAAAACAGACCTGTTCATTCTTTATTCAGGTGATGTAAGATTCCTACCTCTTTCGAAGGATGAAAATGACAGAGATGTGCGAATTGATGTTGCTGACGGTATAATCTCGCCAAAGAAAATGATGGATCGGACTAACGATGGTAAACAAGAAAACCCAAGGGACCCCGTCCCCAGAAACCCAAGCAGAAGCAATGAAGATCGCTCGTTCAACCCAGAAGCCTGGGCAAACCAAAGAACAAACTAAACTGATAGCCCAAGGGATCCAGCACGGTATCGAGCAATACAAAAAACAACAAAAAGCCAAAGCGCGTGAACGCGATAAGCTACGCAAGAAGCAAACGAGGGATAGAGCCCAAGACATTGAGCCCACGACTGCAGAACCGACAGCGCCGCAGCAGGAGGTCGCAAACAAACAGTCTTGGTTGCCTTGGTTATTGCTGGTTGCCTCTTGGCTTGGCTTTATTGGTTACCTTCAACTCAGTTAAATCTGACAAGGACTCACGGATGATTGAACAACATCGTTTTCGCTTTATTCCCTTAGTGGCCATGCTAGGCATGCTGTCTGGGTGCGGCAGCCCAGACTCGGCTTCTTATCACGATACAATTAGAGTAAACCAGCCCTGTGGGGAAAAGCCTAACTGCGTCAGTACTGCCGATACCCGAGAGGCGCACAATTTGTCACCGTTCGAACTGAGCCATAAAGGCCTTGAGCAATGGAAACACATTGAACAGTTGGCTCTTTCTCTGCCAGGAGCCTCCCTCGCTAGCAAGACAGACGATTATTTCCGGGTGGAATGTACCAGCAAGATCTTCCGGTTTGTTGATGATTTCGAGGTCAAAAAACAGGCCAACCAGCTTGTTGTCCGCTCCGAGTCCCGTACCGGCTATTCCGATTTCGGTGTGAATCGCGACCGTGCTGATAGCTTTCGGATGATGCTGGAGAAGGAAGGGTATCTGAGCAACAAATAGCAATAATCCCTAGAACCTCAAGGTTTTTATCGATAGGGTAAAAATACCATTGCAAATAATTCTCATTTAGATCTAAAATCAAACAGTAGTCTGATGGAGGATCACAATGAGCATTGCCAGTTACTTGTTGTTCGGGGTTTTAGGTTTGCTGACTATGTTATTGGTTCAGGGGTTTGAAGCCGGCTTGCTATTGCTGGACTCTGCTGACTGCTCAGCCCTCATAGGCAACTTCACGTCTTGGCTGCTCATTGACAGCATCTGGTTAGCCCTGATTGCTATCGGCCTGTACTACCAGCAAGCAATAAAAAAGCCATGCGATTAAGCATGGCTTTCATTTATCGAGGGCTGGGTACGCCTCTAGATATTTTTATCCTTACCCAACGACAATAGCATGATACAAATCACAGCTACAGCCGCGAAGCCAGACAGGATAATAACAGGCATGGCCGCATAGCCCAGTACATGCCAGAAGATGGATTCTAATGTACTCATTGTTTCTCCTTATCCGAAGCTTACTGCCAACCTTCAATGTCTTTCATATCAGGCAGTTTATGGGCAATACCCTTATGACAATCTACACAGGTCTTATCACCTGATGCTAGAGCCGTTGAGTGCTGTTTTGCACTTCGACTGCCCTGCTCGGAGAAATCCATGTATTCGAACTCGTGACAGTTACGGCACTCCTGCGAATCATTTTCTTTCATCCTGTGCCATTCCCGGTTAGCAAGATGACCCCGCCGCTCTTCGAACTTCTCTTGGGTGTCAATGGTACCGATTGCATGGGCCACCAGCTCTTTCGATGCCTGTACCTTACGAACGATTTTATCTGTCCAGTTATGTGGTACGTGACAGTCTGAACAAATTGCACGGACACCCGAACGGTTTGAGAAGTGAACCGTTTCACGGATCTCTTTCACGATCGGTGCGTGACAGCCAGCACAGAACTCTTCAGTGTTAGTTGCTTCCATACCGGTGTTGAACGCGCCCCAGAACAGCAAGCCGCCCAGAAAGCCCATAAAAAGCACCAGACCCACTGCGACCTTACTTGGTGAGGAAAACCTACGCCAAAAGGTTTTTAACATTTTCATTGATAGCCTCTCTTTAAACTGGCTAATTAACGCAGTGCGTCGACACGCTCAAAATCATTCTCAACCAACGGCTTAGCGTCAGCTTGTGGCACATGGCACTGAAGACAGAAGTAGCGAGCCGGTGACACATCGGACAGTACCTGCCCTTCACGCGGGGACTGGTAGTGCGTTACGCTGATCTTGGTAGCGCCCATTTCATTGGCATTTTTCCAGCTATGGCAAGCCAGACATTTGTTCGCATTCTTCGACACTTCGTAGTTACGGATCGTGTGTGGTACCAGCGGTGGCTGGTACACGTAATCGCTATCGATCGTACCTTGGTCACGAGGGTAGCGCTTCATTGGATCCGCAGCACGGGTGGCTTCCAGCTCGCTGGCACCACGCAATGACTCTAGGCCACCGATGCCACCTGGGTTTTGCAGCTCTTCTGCACTATGAACAGCACCGGCCAGCATCATGCCCACAGCCATTACTGCTAGAACTAATCGTTTCATTGTATTCTCCGCCTACAGGCTAAATCAGGTCAAGGTAGGGCTGTCCGACATACAGCCAGACAACCAACCTCTTCAATTTGCAGCTATTTATACTTTGGTGATCTTAATTGGACACTTCTTGAAATCCGTCTGCTTTGACAGCGGATCGGTCGCATCCAGAATCAGCTTGTTCACCAAAATACGCGCATCAAAGAATGGGACGAAAACCAAGCCAACAGGTGGACGGTTACGGCCACGCGTTTCTACGCGACAACGTACTTCACCACGGCGAGAGGCAAGCAGTACTTCATCACCGCGACGTAAGCCACGCGCCTGTGCATCATCAGGGTGGATATAACACACCGCATCCGGTACTGCTTTGTATAGCTCAGGAACACGGCGAGTCATGGTGCCTGTATGCCAGTGCTCAAGTACACGACCAGTACATAGCCACATATCGTATTCTTTATCAGGCATTTCTGGTGCTGGCTCAAACGGTGCAAAAATAATGTCCGCCTTGCCGTCTGGCTTACCGTAGAAACGGAAACCTTCACCTTTAGGTACATATGGATCATGACCTTCAGCAAAACGCCACTGGGTTTCTTTGCCGTCAACCACCGGCCAGCGTAAGCCTCGTACTTTGTGGTAAGTATCGTAAGGTGCTAAATCGTGCGCCTTACCACGACCAAATGCGGCATACTCTTCAAATAGGCCTTTCTGAACGTAAAAACCTTGAGCTTGCGCATCGTCATTCAAAGGCTGAGTTTCAGACAGTGGGAACTTATCAACCTGGCCATTCTTGAACAGCACATCGTACATAGTTTTGCCGCGGTACTGCGGTGCTTTCGCTAGCAGCTCTTCACCCCATACTTCTTCAACGGTGAAGCGCTTGGAGAACTCCATGATCTGCCATAAGTCAGATTTTGCCTCGCCTTGGCTTTCTACCTGCTGGTACCACACCTGGGTACGGCGCTCGGCGTTACCGTAAGCACCTTCTTTCTCAACCCACATTGCGGTTGGCAAAATAAGGTCAGCAGCCTGTGCCGTGGCGGTTGGGTAAGGGTCTGAACATACAATGAAGTTTTCAGGGTTACGGTAACCCGGTAAACGTTCTTCGTTAATGTTCGGGCCTGCTTGCATGTTGTTATTACACATTACCCAGTAAGCATTCAGCTTACCGTCTTTCAACATGCGATCTTGAAGTACAGCGTGGTAGCCTGGTTTTGGTGGAATTGTGCCTTCAGGCAATTTCCAGATTTTCTCAGCAACTGCACGGTGCTTAGGATTAGCAACCACCATGTCAGCAGGAAGACGGTGGGCAAACGTACCAACTTCACGCGCGGTACCACACGCTGAAGGCTGACCCGTTAGCGAGAATGGGCTGTTACCTGGCTGAGAGATCTTACCGGTTAGCAAGTGAATGTTATAAACAAGGCTGTTCATCCACACACCACGAGTGTGTTGGTTCATGCCCATGGTCCACAGTGACATCACTTTGGTCTTTGGATCGGCGTACTGTTTGGCCAACTCAATCAGCTTCTCTTGTGATACACCTGACATCTCAGAGGCTTTTTCGACCGTGTATTCAGCAACAGAGGCTTTATACTCGTCGAATGTCATTGCATGCATCGCACCAGAGTTAGCATGTTTCGCTTTCTGCTGCAGTGGATGTTCATCACGCAGACCATAGCCGATATCGGTTTCAGCACGCTTGAAGTTGGTGTGCTTGTTCACAAACTCCCAGTTAACCGCATCATTCTGGATGATGTAGTTCGCGATGAAGTTTGCAATCGCAAGGTCAGTTTGTGGTTCGAAAATCATACCGTTATCAGCCAGCTCAAACGAACGGTGGTAATAGGTAGACATCACATTCACTTTGACATGCGGATTACTTAAACGACGGTCAGTAATACGCGTCCATAGCACAGGGTGCATTTCAGCCATATTTGAACCCCAAAGCACGAATGAATCCGCATTTTCGAAGTCGTCGTAACAACCCATTGGCTCATCAATACCAAAGCTACGCATGAAACCAACAACCGCAGATGCCATACAGTGGCGGGCATTCGGATCAATGTTGTTAGAACGGAAACCCGCTTTCATCATTTTTGATGCTGCGTAGCCTTCCATTACAGTCCACTGACCAGAACCAAACATACCCACACCAGAAGGACCTTGCTTCTTCAGGGCCTCTTTCCATTTCTCAGCCATTACATCGAATGCTTGATCCCAAGATACTGGCTGGAAGTCGCCGTCTTTAGCATATTTACCATTCTGCATACGCAACATTGGCGTTTGCAGACGATCCTTGCCGTACATGATCTTCGACAGGAAGTAGCCTTTAATACAGTTCAAGCCCTTGTTTACTGGAGCTTCAGGATCACCCTGTGTAGCAACAACGCGACCATTCTGCGTACCGACAAGTACTGAACAACCCGTACCACAAAAACGACAAGGCGCTTTATCCCACTTAATTTTGGTTTCGTCAGAACTAACGATTAAGTTAGTTGCTGATGCTGGAAGCGAGATCCCCGCCACAGCTGCTGCCGATGCAGCGGCGTTTGCCTTCACAAACGCGCGTCTTGTCATTTTCATGAATCATCCTCAGATTGCGAGTCGAACTGTTCGATTTGGTGATACACCAAAAAAGTGGTTAAAACGTGTTCTAAATTATTTATTTTATCTATTGTGTCAGTCACATAGCCCTGATTTTCAGTTTCCAGAACCACGATGACCTTCCCTTCTTCACTGTCGCCGTATATTTCTGCATTCGGCATTGCTTCGATCTGCTCTTTAACAGAGGCCAGATACTCCGGCTTTACATGAACAACCAAGCTGGATATGTGTACTTCTTGTAATGCCATTGCTAATTCTCTTCGTTATTGTGATTCACCATGGTGATCGCCGATGCCGGGCATACCGACACACACGCGCCACATCCTGTGCAGGTTGACGTATCCAGTTCAGGCCGGGCGACACCGCCCACTTGTAGCCTGAACCGGATAGCCATTACCTCACACGCATCGCCGCAGCTTCGGCACTCAATATTCTGGTAGGCAAGGCAACCCTCATTAACTTGCGCCACCAAAGGCCATGGCTGCTCTGATTTCGGCTGGAACAAAGGCTCGGGACAAGCTTCGGCACAGCGGTAACAGAATGTGCATTCACCATGCTGAAAGTCGACCGCGGGAAACCCGCCGTCGCTTTTGGCAATAATTTGTGTTTCACACGCGTTGATACACTTGTTGCACCGGGTACAGGTATCGGTGAATGTTTCTTCATCCACCACCCAGGGCATTCGCTGCAGGTCAGGCTTGCGACGCCGTGTCAGTAACCGACGACGGGAGCGATCAAACATTGACTCAGTCCTTCGTAAAATATTATTAATAAAAATAGTGATTACGGGCAGCAGCTTGGCTATAAAAGCAAGGTGTACCAATAAACAGTTTGAATGATTTACAACAAATAATCACAAGCTGTCATTTTTTTACACGACAAGTGTAAATCCCGTAATAAATGCTTAAATACCTAGTAAGGGCTAATTAGGGGCTAAATTTGTCTTGGATCAATAAATTCAAATGCGCGCCCTCTCAATATAAAAAAGCCAAGTTTTCTTTAGGGCGGCTAACATTTATTCCAATAGCATTGAAAATCGCCAGCCCATCTATTGAATATAGACCAGAAATAAAAAGAAAAACGCTTTCTCTTTATCTTTAAGATAACGATTTAAAAGGAAAATTTGTGAAAAATAGGCCTCTAAAGCCCGTCACCACAACGATTGCCAGAGCCATGCTAGCAATCTTGCTTCTTTCTGTGGTCACAACCAGCTTCGCCCTGCTGACCTTAGCGTCAAGCTTGAATGATGCTGAAGCGGTGAATGTCTCCGGTTCATTGAGGATGCAAAGCTACCGGTTAGCCTATGATATCCAGACCCAATCCCCCCACCTCAACGCGCATTTGGATATGTTCGAGAAATCGTTATTCTCGCCGTCCATGGCGGCTCTGGATCACTGGACAGTACCAACCAATATCAAGATGCACTACTACAACTTGATTGGCCGTTGGGAAGATTTACACCCCTTGCTACAAAATGGTAATGAGCAGCTATTTCTCAGCGAAGTCGTCAATTTTGTCGACAGGATCGACCAATTTGTCTACGAGTTACAAGAGTTTTCCATCATCAAATTGCAGGTTCTTTCGATCGTTGGTGGTCTTGGCTTGAGTTTGATCCTGATTGCCGCCCTGTTCACCATCCATTTTACCCAGCGCAAAATCGTCACCCCGCTCAACCAAATGGTGACGGCCAGCGAACAGATACAGGAAGGGAAATTCGACCTCACCCTCGATGTCAAAAGTGATAATGAATTGGGGATCTTAGCCGGTACCTTCACTACCATGGCGGCAGAGCTCGGCAAGCTTTACCGCAACCTGGAAATGAAAGTCGATGAAAAAACCCGCCGCCTGCGCCAAGCCAATGACTCGCTACAGGTGCTGTATGATTGCTCGCAAGAGTTATCGCAAAGCCGCCTAAGCACAAAAAACTTTGCTGTCATGCTCGATACCCTGCTTGATATTGAAGGCCTGACCGCCGCCAAGCTGATCATCGAAGAAAGCAGTGGCAATAATACCGAAATCATCTCCGGCAAACCGTCTGGCAATAACTGGCATTACCATGATCTAGAACTCGACGGCCAAGTTCTCGGGCAGTTGTGGTGGCAAGACACCCTGCCATGTCCAGATAAGAACTTGATTGAAAACCTTTCCCATACGTTGGCTCGGGGGATCTACTACAACCGAGCTCAGAAACAGTCGGAACAATTATTATTGATGGAAGAGCGAGCAACGATAGCACGTGAGTTGCACGACTCTCTTGCCCAATCACTGTCTTATCTCAAAATCCAAGTGGCCTTGCTAAAAAGGCAGCTAGGTCAAGGAGATCAGATCCAGACCAAGGCCATCATCAGCGACATAGATAAAGGGCTGTCCGGGGCTTATACCCAGTTAAGGGAACTACTAAGTACCTTCCGCCTCACAATCAAAGAAGCAAACTTTGGTGAAGCGTTGGTAGAAATGCTAAAACCATTAGAAGAGCAGAGTAATGCATTACTGATCATTGATAACCAACTGTCATCGCTAAGTCTTGATGCCCATCATCAGGTACACTTGCTGCAATTGATCAGGGAAGCAGTACTTAATGCGATAAAACATGCACAGGCAGATGAAATCATCGTCACCTGCCAGCAGGAGTTGGACACAGTAACGATCAATATCAGCGATGATGGAATAGGCTTTGACCCGGCCAATGAAAAACTCAATCATTATGGCCTAGCAATTATGACCGAACGGGCTTCGCGCCTATTCGGTACTCTGGAAATCAATACAACCAAGGGGACAGGCTGTGAAATCACTCTTCAGTTTCAGCCTGAATTCCAAGGATAATAATATGACGTGTTGGAAAATTATGATTGTTGATGATCACCCTTTGATGCGTAGGGGGATCAGCCAACTTCTCAGCTTTGAAAGCGACTTCGAAATGGTTGGCGAAGCAAGCAACGGGGCTGATGCGGTGTTACTTGCTCAGGAAAAAGAGCCCGATCTCATCCTGCTTGACCTGAATATGAAAGGCATGTCAGGTCTCGATACCCTCAATGCCATGCGCGCAGAAGGGATCCAAGCCCGTATTGTCGTGCTGACGGTGTCTGACAGTCGCTCAGATGTAAAAGCACTGGTCAATGCCGGTGCCGATGGCTACCTGCTTAAAGATACCGAACCAGACCAGCTTATTGCCTTGCTGAAACAAGCGATGTGTGGCGGTCAGGCCTTTAGTGATTTGGTCCGCGAGTACTTGGCCGACAGCACCGAGCAGGACTCCCTGCTTGACACCCTGACGGATCGGGAAATGCAGATCCTAAAAGAGGTGGCAAAGGGGTATCGCAACAAGCAAATTGCCGATAACCTGTTCATTTCTGAGGCGACCGTTAAGGTTCACATGAAGAGTTTGCTGAAAAAACTCCAAGTGAAGTCAAGAACTGCCGCCACGGTGCTTTATCTGGAATCACAGGGGCAATAATGGGCAACGCGAGACCACTATTCATATTACTATCCGGTCTCGCATTGGCAGGCTGCAGTACAACGCCACTGTTAGAGACAGCCAATGATATCGAGCTGACTTGGGATAGCAATGATGTGTCCAACACCTGCCAAAGACGGGGAACGCTAATTGGTTCCCAGGGCAGCTGGTACAACTATTGGTTCATCAGTGACAGGGATCTGACCCAAGGTGCATTGAACCAGCTTCGTAACCAAGCCCACTACCTTGGCGCCAACAGGGTCTCGTTATACAGCCCACCGGACTTCTCGACCTCAGTGACATTAATCGGTAATGCTTACTACTGCGAAGACGCTAAATAATAAAAAAACCGCACGAATGCGGTTTTTTTATTAACACGATACAGAAGAGATAATATCCCTTTCTTTCGATTCAACCCAACTGACATCAAACGGCCCCCAGTCACTGAGCTGGTAATAGCCATCGTTATGGCGCTTGCCGTCTTGGACAAAAGCCAATTCAATGCCAAACCCAGGTAGGGCTTTAAGTACATCCTGAATAGTACGACGTGGCCAACCGGTAATTTCAATCAGCTTAGGAACATTGGGACGATCTAGCTGCTCAACAAGCAGAGCAAGATAAAGACGACGGGCAAAAACCGGATTCAATTCCATTGAGACCTCCATAATTTGAGGTTTTCATTATTCCGACTTCTGCCCGCAGGGTGTTGAGTTTGATCAATATGAGGGAGGATTTCCCTGTATTGGTCGTTATTTTCGGTGATAGAGGTCACAAAGTTTAAGAACTTGTCATTCCAGATACAAAAAATACATGTTTAAACAACAACTTGAAATATCACACAAAAACACCAAACTCTCTGGGTCTTAGCCGAAACCAGCATTGCCCCTCACCTCAACCACCACTAACACGCTGAATTAAAAACTATAACCGGCTGTGACCATAAATACCCATGGGTCGATATCGGTACTGATCTTCTGAGCTTCGCCACCCGCATTAAATTTCACATCAGTGCTGATGTCGGCATACCAGACAGAAGCACCGAAGAACCAGTTATCTTTTACCTGGTAATCGATACCTACATTGGCTGCGAGACCCCACGAATCTTCCAATTTCAAATCACTCAGACCAGCCCCCTCTCCTGCGCCATTAAAATCTTCATTGAAGAACGTGGTGTAGTTCACGCCGGCACCGACGTACGGACGAAACTTGCTACTGCTATCCATAAAATAGTACTGCAGCATCAGCGTCGGTGGCAGGTGTTCAACTTCAGCGATATCACCCGCGCTATTCAAGGACACCTTGTGCCTGAATGGCGTCGCCGCCAGCAGTTCAACACTGATATTGTCTGTCAGCATGTAACCCACGGTGATACCCAACTGGGTGTTTGAGCCAATGCCAAACTCACCCAGCCCAAGCACGTCATCACTGCTCTCGTTCGGTACGACTGTCGCGGTGCCGGCACGGAACAAGATGTCACCTTGCTTATGAGCCATAGCCTGAGGGGTTGCCACCATTGCGGCTAGGATAGCGACGGTATATAGATTCTTTTTCATTATTATTGACTCCATTCCTTTTGAATCCCGGTAAGGGGAAAAATTGGGCTTCATGTTAAGCGGGCAAAATGTAACCATTTAGAAACACAATCGTATTGATTGAAATCAATTTATAAAAATTAGCAACAACAAATAACTTTTGATACAGATCAATTACTTATATAGCGTTCATCAAAGATCCCTTCTGATGTCGGAAAATGTCACTCCCCCTACCCAAAAAGAAATTTATACCTCACAAAAAAGGCTCTCGCAGGTACTGTTGCACAAACCTGACGAACACTTTTTTACCCGCCCTAAATATGCCCACTATTGCCTATACATATTCATCCCCCACTCTGTCTCCTATACTCTTGCAATCCACTACCCATTCGCCTCGACCTCTAAGGTACCGAGCTATAAGGAGCGGCTATGACCCCGGCATTCTGGTGCATTATCGTCATGATACTGATTAACTATTTGCTGGCAGGCGTCGGAGGATGGCTGACGGTCCGCCAAACCGGTAAGCTCGATATCAACCAACCACGCCTCCAAGACCGTGAACTCACCGGGGCTGCTTCTAGGGTAAAAGCGGCCCAGGCCAATGGCTGGGAAATCCTATCGGTATTCTCCAGCTGTGTGTTTATCGCCCACCTAGCGGGTGTCCCGGCCCATGAATCAGCCCTGCCCGCTTATCTATTTATTATCAGCCGGGTACTCTATTTCATTTGCTACGCCTTCAAGCTCAGCCCCTGGCGCACCATCGTCTTTGTGCTTGGGATCTTGGCCAATATGTGGCTGATTAAACTGGCTATCGACTATGGCAGCTGAAGCCGTTGCACCCCCCGCCTATTCCCGCTATAAAGGGAGACCAAGTTCACAAAAAAAGTCAGCCAGAATAACTATGAGTACAATTGCTTACGGCATCAAAAATTGCGACACCATCAAGAAAATGAAGAAGTGGCTAGAAGCCGAAAATATTGAATACACCTTCCATGACTACCGCGCCAACGGCCTGGACCGTGGCATGCTAGAGCAGTTTGAAGCCGAGCTAGGTTGGGAAGCCATGGTCAACAAGCGTGGTACCACTTACCGCCAGCTGAGCGACGAGCAAAAAGCCAGCCTGAACCAGCAAAGCGCTATTGAGCTGATGCTGGAATACCCAGCGATGATCAAACGCCCGCTGCTGGTTCACAACAGCGGCTACCACTTGGGCTTCAAGCCTGCCCAGTACCAAGAAATTTTCCAAACAAACTAAGGAAGGATACAAGGATGTCAGATAGCCCGGTTCTCGCCCTGGCGAAAGACTTTATCAGCCGTCAGTCAGTGACCCCTGAAGATGCTGGCTGCCAGGACGTGATGATTGAACGCCTGGAAAAGCTCGGTTTCAAAATTGAAACCATGGTATTCGAAGATACCACCAACCTTTGGGCACGTCGCGGCACGGAAGCGCCGCTGTTTGTCTTTGCCGGCCACACCGATGTCGTACCAGCGGGCAACCTCGACAAATGGCATACCGCCCCTTTCGAGCCAACCATTATCGATGGTTACCTCCACGGCCGAGGAGCGGCCGATATGAAAGGCTCATTGGCCTGTATGATTGTGGCTATCGAACGCTTCTTGGCAGAGAACCCAGATCACAAAGGCTCTATCGCCCTGTTGATCACTTCAGATGAAGAAGGCCCTTTCATCAACGGAACCACCCGTGTCATTGATACGCTGGAAGCCCGTAATGAAAAAATCGATATGTGCATTGTCGGCGAGCCATCAAGTACCCATGCCGTGGGTGATGTGGTTAAAAATGGCCGCCGTGGCTCGATCACCGGTGATGTGAATATCAAAGGCACCCAAGGCCACGTTGCCTACCCGCACCTTGCCGATAACCCGGTTCACCGTGCCATGCCGGCATTGGCCGAGCTGGCTGCGACAACGTGGGACAACGGTAACGCCTACTTCCCGCCGACCAGCTTCCAAATCGCCAACTTATCTGCCGGAACCGGCGCATCGAATGTGATCCCGGGGGAATTCCATGTTCAGTTCAACTTCCGGTTCAGTACCGAGCTGACTGTCGATGATATCAAGCGCAAGGTCCACTCTGTGCTTGATGCCCACGGGCTTGATTACGATCTGGCCTGGACCTTCAGCGGTCACCCGTTCCTAACCGACGAAGGTACGCTGCTAAAAGCGGTGGTCGAAGCAATTGAAGAAGTAAACCACAAAAAACCAGAGCTGCTGACCACTGGCGGTACCTCTGATGGCCGCTTCATTGCCCGCACCGGTGCACAGGTTATCGAGCTAGGCCCAGTCAACGCAACCATCCACAAAGTGAATGAATGTGTGAAGGTGGCGGATCTGGAAAAACTCACCGATATGTACCAAAAAGTGATGGAAAAAGCCCTTTAATGGTTAACCACCCAAGCAAAGCCCGGCAGCATACCGCCGGGCAACTTACCGGGCAAGAAACCAGCCATCTGGTCTCATTGAACCCTGATGGTGGGCACCCTTATATCCACCAGCTAATGCTCCCGGCTTTTCAGGCGTTAAAAGAGGCTGCCAACGCGGCTGGCTTTGATCTTCAGCTCGCCAGTGCCTTTCGGCCATTTGAGCGCCAGTTACTGATTTGGAACAACAAGTTTTCCGGCAAGCGACCACTGCTCGATAGCAATAGCCAACCACTCGATCCCACTCCCCTCAATGAGCTTGAGAAAATACATGCGATTATGCGCTGGTCAGCCCTACCCGGTGCGAGCCGCCACCACTGGGGGACCGATATCGATGTATACGCAGCAAACTGTCTGCCAGAAGGTACGCAGCTACAACTCGAGCCCTGGGAGTATGCAAGCGGTGGCCACCAAGCCGAGTTTAGCCAGTGGCTAAAGGCCAATATGACCGCCTTCGGATTCTACCTTCCCTATGCAGACGATCGCGGTGGCGTGGCGTGTGAGCCTTGGCATATCAGCTACTTCCCAGTTAGCAAATATTTACTTTTACAGCTCACGCCAGACCTGCTCAAGCGCACACTTAGCCAATCAGAGCTTGCAGGAAAGTCGCACATACTGGAAAACCTTGATAGTCTCTATAGTAGGTACATAGAGAATATCTGTGAGGTGTAAATGGAATGGCTACTCAACCCGTGGGTTATCAGCATCATTGTCGTCAGCGTGGTGGTCGGTAACATTGCGGCGCTGAAATACACCGCTAACATGAAATTTGGCTACAAGGACAAAGTCAAATACATGTACGATAAAAGTCGGCGCGAGCAAGAACTCGACGAGTTAATCGAAAAACAAACCGCCAACGATAAAAACCAAGAGCTAAAAAACCTCAAAAACCACACATAAAAAAACGAGAGCATCACGCTCTCGTTTTTTATATCTAATCAATCTGAAACAAAGCTATTTGGAACAGTGAGTTCTAAATTACTTGGTTTCATGTGATTCAGCATGCCATTGAGACCTAAGACAAACTTGCTAGAACAAAGAGCAAGCGCGGAGTTTACGATAGTAAATGAACACTACTCAACTCTGTCATCATTGCTTGTTGTTTTATCTAAGTCAGTTCATGTGAGAACCAAAAGGAAGCGCGGAGTTTACGAACGTAAATGAGCACTTCCGATGCAGTTATCGCATTAACTGGCGACGATAAATCAATTAAGCTCGTGGGAGGTAGTCGGCAATACCAACCCACTTATAGCTTGTCAGCTCTTCCAGCCCCATCGGGCCACGGGCGTGCAGTTTCTGGGTCGACACGGCAACCTCTGCGCCTAGGCCAAACTGCGCGCCGTCGGTAAAGCGGGTCGATGCATTGACATAAACCGCTGCAGAACCTGCGGCATTGACGAAACGCTCTGCCGCCATCAGGTCATTGGTCATGATGGCATCGGAATGGCTGGCGTTGTGCTTGCGCATGTGGGCAATGGCTTCTTCCACATCTTTGACGATTTTGATCCCTAGGGTGAAGCTCAACCATTCGGTGTCGTAATCACCTTCGGCGACACGGCGCAGGCTTGCGGCTTTCCCTTCAAGTAGCTCGTAGGCATTCTCGTCAGCGACCAGGTCAACATTGCTCGCATTCAAGCGCTCAGTCAGGCGAGGCAAGAAAGCTTCAGCGACCTTCTCATGGACTAGCAGGGTATCGAGGGCATTACAGGCCGACGGGCGCTGCACCTTCGCGTTTTCTACCACATCCAGCGTGCGCGAGAGATCAGCCGAAACATCAACATAGACATGGCTGATACCGAAGCCACCAATGATCACAGGGATAGTGCTGTTTTCCTTACACATTTTGTGCAGGCCAGCTCCACCGCGCGGGATGATCATATCGACATACTGATCCATCTTCAGAAGTTGCGATACCAACTCACGGTCTGGTTTTTCTATGTACTGTACCGATGCTGTTGGCAGGCCCGTTTTCTCGAGGGCAATTTGGATCACTTTAACCAGTTCCATATTGGAGTGGAACGTCTCGCGACCACCACGAAGGATACTGGCGTTACCCGTTTTCAGGCACAGGGCAGCGATATCGATAGTCACATTCGGGCGAGCTTCATAGATAACACCCACCACACCTAGCGGTACGCGACGGCGGCTCAGGCGCATGCCGTTTTCCAGCACTTTGCTGTCTAGCTCTGCTCCTACTGGATCATTTAGGCTGATCACGTTGCGGACATCATTGGCAATACCAGCCAAACGCTCGGCATTGAGTAGCAAGCGATCGACTAGCGCATCAGTCATACCGGCTTCTTTAGCCGCTGCGATATCTTTGGCGTTGGCCGCCAAAATCACGTCTTGGTTTGCTTCTAGCTCATCGGCAATCACAGCCAAGGCACGGTTTTTCTGTTTTGTTGCTGCCGTTGCTAGTTCAAAGGCCGCCTGTTGCGCCGCTTGGCCCATCAGTTCAAGATTCATGTTCTTTTCCCTTACGTTTCAATACGTGTTAGATGACTACCAAGTCGTCACGGTGTACAGCAACTGGGCCATATTCATAACCCAACACCTGATAAATATCTTGGCTATGCTTGCCGGCAATTTTGGCAAGATCATGGCTGGAGTAACGACTGATCCCGCGAGCAAGCAGTTCGCCTTGGGTGTTGAAAATCCGCGCCACTTCTCCGCGCTCGAACTCGCCTTTCACCTCGGTGATCCCTTTCGACAGCAGGCTGCTTCCGCGCTGCTGCACAGCAACCGCTGCACCTTGGTCGATCACGATATCTCCAGCGGGTGGAGGGCCGGCCAAAATCCAACGTTTACGGCTTTCCAGCGGTGATTCCAGCGGCAAGAAACGGGTGCCAACGGAAATACCTTGGGCCAAATCGGCCACCACATCAGGACGGCTGCCGGCAGCGATGATCACTTCAATACCCGCACGACGTGCAACATCAGCCGCCTGCAGTTTAGTTGCCATGCCGCCGGTACCAAGACCACCTACACTGCCACCAGCGATCTTACGTAAGGTTTCATCAATAGTATGGACTTCACGGATCAACTCTGCGTCAGGGTTGTTGCGAGGATCGGCTGTAAACAGGCCAGGCTGATCAGTAAGCAGCAATAGCTTATCGGCACCCGCCAAGATACCGACCAATGCCGAGAGATTGTCGTTATCACCCACCTTGATCTCCGTGGTGGCAACAGCATCATTCTCGTTCACAACCGGGATAATACCGTTATCCAGCAGGGCAACAATCATATCGCGGGCATTAAGGTAACGCTCGCGATCATCGAGATCCGCGCGGGTTAGTAGCATCTGCCCCACATGCAGGCCATAGATACCGAACAGGCTTTCCCACTCTTGGATCAAGCGGCTCTGACCAACAGCTGCCAATAATTGCTTGCTAGCCATGGTTTTGGGCAGTTCGGGGTATCCTAAATGTTCACGGCCGGCGGCAATCGCGCCTGATGTCACGATAATGACCTTGTGGCCCTGACGGCGCAACTGTGCGCACTGACGAACCAGTTCAACCATATGGGCACGATCCAGCTTAAGTGTTCCACCGGTCAATACGCTGGTACCCAGCTTGACAACGATAGTCTGTGAACTGTGCCTAACCTCTTGGTTTTGAGACCCGTTTTTCGAGCCTACGGTTACCAAGTCCTTGCTTTGTACATTTAGGATATTTGTCTCTGCCATGGGGATAAAACAAAAAGAATAAGTAGAATGATGTTGTATCAATACCCTTTATAAATCACAAGAAAAATGCGCCAATTAGGCGCATTTTTCTTCAATTAAGATAAGGGTAGATATTCAGGCGACGCTACCCAGCTCAGGCTCTTTCAATACTTTTGAGGGCGATAAAGTCAGTTCGAACTCTTTTTGCAACAAACCTTCCAATTTTGGATAAAAATCCTCTAACGTTTGCTGTACCGCTTTCTCATGCTTAGCTGGGACCGGATCCTTCACCCATTCGCCAGCACCGTCGTAACGACCGAAACCATAATGATAGTCAAACCCTTCATCATTGGCCTCAATAATGAACCACCACCCCCAGAACTCACGCTCATCAGGCGCCTTTTTGGCACTCACACAGCTTGAAAGGCAATCAAAGAAAAAGTGCCCTTCAGAAGACAGAGGCTGACGTAAATAAGGTCCCAAGGCCGTCAGTTTCGTCATCAAACGCCCATGGGGCGGGAAAGTCTTTTCGGTCGTCATAGTCATCTCCATCCCTAGCAATAATTTACCTATTCCATTTAAGCTATAAACCGCCCGCTTGGCAACAATTTATTTACAAAACAGACATCTTGATGAAAAGTTCTTGATAATGAGACTCGCTAGTCGAGCTTTTCCTTCAGCCAGTCAACCACCGTGGTCATGGCGCGGTGGTAGCCATCATGCAGCGGCTTCTCCGGTAAAGTAACCGCCTTGCCGCCGCGGCTCGACATCGCAATCAGCTGGTTATCGAACTCCGAACACACAGGATCGCCCTTGAGCCCAATACCCAACATCGGCACATCAATTTTGCGGCGGCCCAATAAGCCCTGATGTTTGAGTGACCATGCAGGAAGGTGGGAAACCAAACTGCTCTTTGAAACACCATTTTTCCCCAACCGAGAGGCAATCATGTCTAGATACATCCTTGGCATGGCATCCAACCGCTTAGAGTCGGCCAATCCACTGTGGATGATCCCGCCGACGCTGACACAGGTTTTCAAGCGAGCAGGCTCAAGGAACCCCAAACGGATAGCAGCATTGCCACCAAAACGCAGTCCCAGCATAGCTACACGAGTATGATCGACCCATGGCACATCCATAACTTGCTGCAGCAGCGCTTGGTGAAGTCGGCTGGTATCTTCGGTCAATGACCAATGGCTACTGTGACCGACCGAAGGCATATCCAGGGTGATCATCGCAAAGCCCGCAGGCCCGAGGTATTTTTGATACAGGCGCAATAGGTCTGACTGCAGGGTATCTAAACCGCCACTGACAATCACAGTTGGTAGTAGCTTGTCGGTACGAGGCAAATGAATGAAGGCCTGGAAGGTCTTGTTCTCGTATTTAACATCGATGGTGCGCATTTGATGCGGCATGTTTTCCATTGCATCGCGGTAAGCCTGATTGGCTTGCAACTCGGCTTGAGCAGACAGAGCATCCCCTTTCAGGTGTGGGTAGGCACCGATGCTGTAATACATACTGGCAGTGATTAACAGCTCTGCCGCTTTTTCCTTTTCGCCCTGATCAAGTAACGCTCGCGCAGCCTTGTGGTACATCCCCCCCGATTGGCACCATTCATACACCCAGTTGCCCGGCTTGTAGCCGATGACAGTGTCGAGCAAGTCATCACGGGTACGTGGCGCTTCAGATTTAGCCATCCGCGCAAGGATCGCTTCCAGTTCTATCGGGTCGACCCCCTGCCAGATCCACTGAGGACGGCGCATCACTCGGTACCACCCGACTTCACTGTCACCATCAAGAGCACTGTGGATGGGGGTATCGACGATATTGGCCAACTTCACCAAGCTCGAGGTTTCTTTGGAGGTTTGCCTCGGGGCAAAGAGCTTTTCGGAAAGATTGGTATTGGACGATTCAGACACGTTCAGCTCCATATTGATTCGCACACGCCGCATAAAACGAACATGGCAGCCTCAGCATAGTCGCCAGCGCCCAATATCAGTTCAGTTATCGCATGTGCTTATAGTGTTTATCTTTTTAAAGTATACCACCCAACAGATACTTACTGTATGAGTCGGCAGACAATTCCTATCAGATGCAGAAGCGGTACTGGGGAATTTTCAGGAGTCAGCTATGCTTTTACTTACCTATCAGTATTTCATACGGTGGTAAGTATGCGATATGCCCTTTATCTATGTACTTCGCTTTTTTTCTCTTCTTCAGTACTCGCTTTTGGCAGCGGCGGTTCTTTGGGGGGCAACCCCGGCGAGGCTTCGGGTGGCGTCAATGCCAAAACGCCAGTATGCCTAGATGTATCTGGCGAACGGATCCCCGATAGCTTCCAAACTAAATATCAACGCCAATGTACCCTCACTGGCAATACTATGATTGATCTCATCAATTACAACAACTACTACCGCAACAAGCCCAAAGGCGAATCCCTATCGGACATAAAAGCAAAAAGTCGTAATAGTTAGCCGTGATAACTTTCAAGTAAAAAGATAGTTGCTGTCATGAAGATAGTTTTCAGGCATAAAAAAAGGAGCCCAAGGCTCCTTTTTTATTCACTCAAGTTTACTCGCTCAAGCGCTATTATTTTTTCGCAATTGGATCAACGAAAGTCACGGCCATGTCCCATGGCTGCTCGATCCAAGTTTCCTGAGGAATGTCTACCACGTAGTCATCAACCAGGTGCTGACCTGCAGGCTTCGCACATACAGTCACAAATTTTGCTTTAGGGTACATCTTACGGATCATTTCCGCCGTACCGCCAGTATCCACCAGGTCATCGATAACGATGAATCCTTCACCATCACCTTCAGCTTGCTTCAGAACAGTCATCTCACGTTGGTGATCGTGGTCGTAGCTAGAGATACACACTGTATCAACATAACGAATACCAAGTTCACGCGCCAAGATTGCAGATGGAACCAAGCCACCGCGACTAACGGCAATGATACCTTTCCACTGATCTGCAGGAAGTAGTTTCTCTGCTAGCTGGCGGGTATACATTTGCATGTTGTCCCAAGTGATGATGAACTTATTACTCATATCCGATGAACCTCTGAGTCAGCGATATCGCCGCTGGATGGATTTATAAACTGTTATAGGAAAATAATTTTAGCAATAAATAGGGCTGAAATAACCCAAACGCTAATATTAACATCTCTTCCCTTGCCGCTCATTACTTTGACAGCAGCATAGGTAATAAAGCCAAGGCCGATGCCTTCAGCAATAGAATATGTTAACGGCATCAGCAGGCAAACTACAACTACTGGTGCTGCTTCTGTTAGGTCGCGCCAATCTATGCTAACCAATCCTGACATCATCAAGATGGCTACGTAGAACAATGCACCTGCTGTCGCATAGGCAGGCACCATACCTGCTAGCGGCGCAAAGAACAATGCCAACAGGAACAAAACGCCAACCGTCACAGCGGTTAGACCGGTACGGCCACCGACGGCCACACCTGAAACACTTTCAACAAATGATGTCGTGTTCGATGTACCCAGTACCGCACCCACAGATGTCGCAGTACTGTCTGCAAGTAATGCACGGTTAAGGCGAGGAAGCTTACCGTCTTTGTCCATTAGGTTGGCTTTATTCGCAACACCGACCAATGTGCCTGCTGTGTCGAACAAATCGACGAACAAGAATGCAAAAACGACTGAGATTAACCCCACTTCAAGCGCACCTGAAAAGTCCATTTGCATAAATGTTGGTGCAATACTTGGTGGCATAGACACGATACCGCCATATTGGATATCACCAAACAGGATACCAAGCACGGTTACTGCTAAAATCGCTATCAATACTGCTGCTTTATAACCACGGTGCACCAGCGCAATGGTTAGGAAAAAGCCCAACGCAGCCATTGCCGCCGGGAAGCTGGTGAAATCGCCCACTTGAACCAGTGTTGCAGGGTTTGCGACAACAATACCCGAACTCTGTAAGCCAATGAACGCAAGAAATAAGCCAATACCTGCAGAAATACCGGTGCGAAGTGACAGCGGTATCGCATTGATGATCCACTCTCGCACACGGAGAATGCTTAATAGAATAAAGCATAAGCCCGAAAGGAATACCGCGGCCAGTGCTACCTGCCAGGTATGGCCCATACCGAGTACAACGCCATAGGTAAAGAATGCATTCAAGCCCATACCTGGAGCTTGTGCAACTGGGTAGTTAGCCACAAAACCCATGATGAAGCAGCCAACAACTGCCGCTAAACAGGTTGCAACAAATACTGCACCCGCATCCATCCCTGTTGCCGACAACATTGTCGGATTAACAAAGATGATGTATGCCATGGTTAGAAAGGTCGTTAAACCAGCCAACAGCTCTGTACGAACATCCGTACCGTGCTCTTTGAGTTTAAAAAGTTTCTCAAGCATTGCTCTCGATTCCTTGGAGATATTAAGCAATTTGGGGACGTACCGAACCCGTATCCCGGATTCCACACATCACGAACATTCAAGAAATAGAAAACGATTGCGTCCCTATTTTGGACGGCGATTATATGCTCGATTATTATCAATTTCCAGTAAATAACGCAATTATCATCAATAGATGCGAGCAACCGAATAAAAAACCAACCACCTCAAACAAATATCAAATAAAATAGAACAAAATCAATAGCTTAATAAATTAACAGCGTGATTACATTTCGTTCAATTACTATTTTACACCTATGCGCAATCGTTAATATGAAGCGGAAGAGTTCTCTATTTAACAGCTAACACCGAATGTAATCGAATACACCTAAAAGGTATGGGATAAGGTGATATAAAACACGTATTAGTAGGATAAAGAAAGAGTGATAGGTGAATCAAAGAGATAAAAAAAAACGCCACTTCAACTAGAAGTGGCGTCAAGAATGTAACTACAAACCGAAGTGCGGTTTTAAGAGATTCTTAAACAAAGGGGGTGAACAAAAAATTTGACCACTTAGATCTGCCCGGCCGTGTAAACCGGACAAACCGCAGAATTAATAACCGAACGAGCTTGGGTATTTAAAGTTGCCTGTGTATACAGCGCGGTTGTTCCAAAATTTATTTACAGATTCAAATACTTTCATTTTTATCACCTTAACTATTAAGTAATGAGTGCACACATTTGTGTGTGCTTGGCACCTTGGCCTGACTTCAACTCGGTTCCTTGGAGGCGATATCTCGGGCTCATCCTAGAGCAAAATTTTGTGTCGTTCGTCTTCGTTCAGAAGATGGGACAACTATAACCTTGACGTAATAAACTTTCAAGCATTTTCTTTAAGTTCATCACACTTTTGCCAGTATTGAGTGATAGGACAACAAATTCTGTAATTAAATTACATTGCACAAGTTCACATTTTCACCACTTTGAGACCAAAGTGTAACCCCCGCCCCCTTGAACAGCAACATGGATACAACATACCTTATTCAAGTAAACACATATCGGTGGCAGCGGGCGAGGGAAAAGATGGTGGCATTTTCATATCTACGAAAAATATCTATTGGCAAACGGCTTTATCTACTGAGCTTTATCGTGACAACTTTGACCCTATTGCCACTGATAGTGTTTATTGCCAACTATCAAACCAATATCATAGAACAGAAAAGGCTCAAGACCCGACACCTTGTGGAAAGTGCCCATAGCTTGCTTGGTCATTACTATTCCCTGGAGCAACAAGGTGTTCTCACTCAAGTGCAAGCCAAGCAACAGGCGGTTGAAGCACTGGCCACTTTACGTTACGAACAGAAGGATTATTTCTGGATCAACGATATGACCCCATCGATGGTGATGCACCCCTTCAAACCCTCGCTCAACGGCCAGCGTCTGGACAGTTTTAAAGATCCCAATGGCACCGCCTTGTTTGTCGAAATGGCCAACACTGTTCGCCAGCAGGGCGAAGGCTTTGTCGATTACTATTGGGAAAAACCCGGCTTCAGTACCCCGGTGGAGAAAATATCGTTCGTTAAAGGCTTTGCACCGTGGGGGTGGATTGTCGGCTCGGGGATCTATGTCGATGATGTCAGTGCACTGTTCTATAACGAAATCCGCCAATTCAGCCTCTTCCTGCTCAGCGCATTGGCAGTGAGTGCGCTGCTTGCTTGGCGCATCACCCGCTCAATCACCATCCCATGCTATGAAACAGCCCAGGCCATGCATGATATCGCCGAAGGTGACGGCGATTTAACCCAGCGTTTACCCTGCCAGGGCGATGATGAGCTCAGCCAACTGGCACGTTCGTTTAACACTTTCTCAAACCATTTGTCCGAAATGTTACGCGACATAGCCCCGGTCAGCGATCAAATCAGTGCCGCTGCCAGTCAGCTCAACAGTGTCGCAAACCAAACCACAAGCAGCGCCAATCAGGCTTACCGAGGTATCGACAGCGTTGCCGCCGCGATGAACCAGCTCCATGCCAATAATCAAGATGTCGCCCAGTCAGCGCAACAAGCGGCCGACACTGCCGATCAGGCCCAGCAATACAGCAACAACAGCATTGCCGTTGTGTCTAACTCCTCCAAAGAGATGCACGCACTACTGACCTTGCTTGACGAGGCCAACCACAGTGCACACGCACTGGAACGAGACTCACAAACTATCGGTTCGGTATTAGATGTGATCCGTGGCATTGCCGAGCAAACTAACCTGCTAGCCCTCAACGCTGCTATAGAAGCTGCACGGGCCGGAGAGCAAGGCCGTGGTTTTGCCGTTGTCGCCGATGAGGTTCGCACCCTAGCCACCAGAACCCAGTCTAGCACCAATGAAATTGAAACCATCATTGCCAGCCTGCAAAGCAAAGCCAACAGTGTCAGCGGTGCCTTGGTCAAAACCCGGGAGCAATCATCCAGCACGGCCGAACATGCTGATGAGGTCGCCCAAACCCTGACAGCCATCGGCGATCAGATCACCACAATATTAGCGCTCAATCAGCATATTGCCGAAGCCAGCGACCAACAATCACAAGCGGCGGAAGAGATCAACCAGAGCCTTCACCAGCTAACCGAACACAGTCACCAAACGGTTGAACATGGTGACCACATTGCCGCCGCCAGTACCCAATTGCTGGCAAACGGACAAAGCTTGGAAAGCCATATCGGCCACTTTAAGATTTAGCTGTTACCGTTTCAGGCACAGTGGTATCCTTGAGGTTAACCGCGATAGTTAATTGTTCTGAATAACTTTGCAATATAGTTAATTTTTCACCAATTTTTCGCCAATAACTAAAAGTTTATAAAGGAGACTGCTGTGTCTGAAATCAGTCAACTGTCACCACAGCCTGTGTGGCAATTCTTCGACCAAATCTGCTCAATCCCACACCCTTCTAAGCATGAAGAAGCCCTCGCCCAGCACATCATTCAATTTGCTGAAGCTGAAGGTCTTGAAGTGCGCCGCGATGCCGTGGGTAATGTCTTCATCAAAAAGCCGGCGACACCGGGCATGGAAGACCGCAAGGGTGTTGTTCTTCAGGCGCACATCGATATGGTGCCGCAGAAAAACGAAGATACTGACCACGACTTCACAACAGATCCTATCCAACCATATATTGATGGTGAGTGGGTTACGGCCAAAGGCACAACCCTTGGTGCCGATAACGGCATGGGCATGGCGGCTTGTCTTGCGGTACTGGCGTCAAAAGATATCGAACACGGCCCGCTAGAAGTTCTGCTGACCATTGATGAAGAAGCCGGTATGACGGGTGCCTTCGGTCTTGAGGAAGGCTGGCTGGAAGGCGACATCCTACTAAACACCGATTCAGAGCAAGAAGGCGAAGTCTATATGGGCTGTGCCGGCGGTGTTGACGGCTCGCTTGTTGTTGATATCCAGCGCGATGCGACACCAGCTGGCTACCAAGCTGTAAAACTGGTTGTTAAGGGTCTGAAAGGCGGTCACTCTGGCTGTGATATCCACACCGGCCGTGGCAATGCCAACAAGATCCTTGGCCGCTTCCTGTTTGGTCACGCCGAAGAGCTAGGCTTGCGCCTAACATCTCTGACTGGTGGCAGCCTGCGTAACGCGATCCCACGTGAAGCGAGCGCTGTTGTTACCCTACCAGCAGCAAATGTTGATAAGCTTAACGAGCTGTTCGCTTACTACCAAGAGCTGCTAGTGGCAGAGCTTGGCCGTGTCGAAACTGACATCAACCTATTTACCGAAGCGACTGAACTTCCAGCTGATGTGCTTGCAACCGCAGACCAGCAGCGCTTCATCAACATGCTGAACGCCTGCCCTAACGGTGTGATCCGCATGAGCGATGATATCCAAGGTGTGGTTGAAACGTCACTGAACGTCGGTGTTATCACCACTGAAGCAGACAAAATCACGGTACTGTGCCTGATCCGTTCTCTGATCGACTCTGGCCGTAGCAATGTCGAAGGTATGTTGAAGGCCGTCGCTACTCTTGCAGGAGCAAGCTGTGAGTTCTCTGGTACTTACCCAGGTTGGAAACCAGATGCTGATTCTGAAGTCATGCACCTGTTCCGCGAAACGTACGAGAGCATCTACGGCCGTGTACCGAATATCATGGTGATCCACGCCGGTCTTGAGTGTGGTCTGTTCAAGAAGCCATACCCGAACATGGATATGATTTCTTTCGGCCCGACCATCAAGTTCCCGCACTCGCCGGATGAGAAAGTTCAGATCGACACCGTTGCCCTATTCTGGGAACAAATGGTTGCTATCCTGAAGAACATTCCGGTCAAAGCGTAACCGTTGCTCTCTGAGTAACCGATAAGAAAAGCGAACTCCTGTGAGTTCGCTTTTTTGTAAGACTAAGTTCCTAGATCCTAGGTGCGGGTTCCTAGAAAGAGCGGTTCTGATTCTTGGAACTTACTTCTGCTCTTCGCTCTTCTATCTTTTCCCAGGAACTAGGATCAGCTCTTCCTAGCTTCTCTTTTTGCTCTTCCCAGGCACTAGGAACCAGGATCCGCACCTACACCCTGTTCTTAAAACAACGACAGCTGCTGTGCCCGGGTACCGAGCTCCAACCCAACACTGATCCCAATCAAGCGGATCTCCCGGTCCTGCTGGCGGGTCAAGGCCTCTTTCAACAGTCCGACAAACTGGGCCTTGTCTAACTTGGGCTGGGTATGCTCAACGGTGGTCTGCTGAAAATCAGCAAACTTCACCTTTACACCCTGCTTGGCAATATTGAGCTCAGGGCGGACCCGCTTGAGCCGCTTTTCCAATTCAGGGAACAAGCGCTCTATCACTTCCCAGCATTGCTCATAGCTGCTGATATTTTGCGTGAAGGTTCGTTCTACGCCGACCGATTTACGCTCGCGCTCCACCACCACTTCCCGCTCATCAATACCGTGGGCACGGGACCACAACGACTGGCCGAACTTACCAAACTGCTGCAACAACATATGCCTATCGTACAACTGGACATCTTTGCCGACATACAGGCCTTTGTCATGAAGCTTCTGGATAGTGACCTTGCCCACACCGGGGATCTTCTCAAGCTTCAAGTCGGCGACAAAGTCAGGGATCTGATCAGGGGTCACGACATACTGGCCATCAGGCTTATTGAGATCCGAAGCAATTTTGGCAATGAACTTAACCGGCGCGATCCCGGCTGATGCCGTGAGATTCAGCTCCTCGCGAATGGTGCGGCGGATATCTTCTGCAATCAAGGTCGCAGAGCCATGGCACAGCTCGCAGTCGGTCACATCAAGGTAGGCTTCATCGAGGGATAGTGGTTCTATTTTATCGGTATAGCGCTGGAAGATTTCGCGGATCTGGCTCGACACTTCTTTATAGACAGCCATCCGGCCAGATACCAATGTCAGGTGCGGGCAGAGCTGCATCGCTTTCCCAGTCGGCATCGCTGAGCGAACACCGTACTTGCGCGCTAGGTAATTACAAGTACTGATCACCCCTCGCTGCTCGGAGCGCCCACCGATCGCAATGGGAATATCGCGCAATTCAGGATTGTCACGCATCTCTACCGCCGCATAAAAGCAATCCATATCGACGTGGATGATCTTTTTCTGCGCCTTGGCTGGCTTGAGGGATGACGACGGAGACATGCGAACTTACACCTGGTTACTGTTTTTTTATACAGTAACATTATAGAGGCTAGAGCAAACGGTGTGAAGCATAACAAAAAGCCCGGCAATGCCGGGCTTCAAATAAGAGCAAACAAGCGACTAGGACTTGCCCTATCAGATGATCTGGTTTTTCTTCCACTCAGCTGCACGGGCTTCGCGCGCTTCACGCTTGAGGCGCGCATCACAAGGCTCAGGGCAATCACACTCTTTAGCGATGCCGATCCCGTCAAGGCCGCCACAGCTACCACTCACGCTTTTGCGCTGGAAGATATAACCGACAGCCATCGCCGCGATAACCAGCAAAAACACAGCAAAGGTAGTTAAATAGATAACCATTGTTCAATCTCTACTTTTGATTCATATAAGGGGCAAAAGCATCAGAGATATATTCCTTGAAGCCCTGCTCTGTTTTCACAACCAACAACAATGGGATCTGCTCTTGGTTGGCCAATGCCAGTGCCTTTTCCTCACCCATCACAGAAAACGCCGTCGCTAGCGCATCAGACGTCATGCTTGATGGGTGCAGCACTGTTACCGATACCACATGGTTGGCAATCGGCATACCGCTGTTTGGATCGATCAAGTGAGAGTAACGTACACCATCTTCTTCAAAGTAATTACGGTAATCACCTGATGTGGCTACCGCCATATCACCCGGCTCAATCACTTCCTGAATAGCTCGGCTACCGTCTTCGGTTGGCTTTTCAATTGCGATGCGCCATGGCACACCTTCCAAGTTATTGCCCTTCAGGCTCAACTCACCACCGATCTCGACCAGGTAATCCGCCACGCCTAGATCATCGAAGTAATCGGCGACTACGTCAACCCCAAATCCCTTGGCAATCGAAGACAGATCAACGTACAGATCAGGAATATCTTTAGTCAGAGTATTGCCGTCGACACTCAAGTGGTGAATGCCCACTATCTCGCGGCGCTCCGCCAGCTCTTGCTCGGTCGGAGTCTTCTCAGGACGCGCTTCAGGGCCGAAGCTCCACAGGTTTACAATTGGTCCAACCGTTACATCCAGTGCACCGTCAGTCAGCTTGGCAAGGCGAATAGCCTCGGTCACGACCTTAGCCGTGTCGACTGATACCTCGAACGGCTCGTTAGCACGAAATTGGTTAAATTGACTGAGCTCGGAATGCTTACGATAAGTCGACATCTGATCGTTAACCAGCTCTAGTCGACGGTCAATCTCTGCCTGGATATCCGTGGCAGGCGGTAAGCCTTCCTGCTTAATCAACTTAATTGAATAGTAGGTTCCCATGGTCGAACCGTTAAGGTGAATCAACTCACGTTGATCACTACAAGCTGACAAGGTAAATACCAACGCAAGCATCATCAATGCGCGGTGTAGCAATGTCTTCATCCAACTACTCCCCAAATGAAAGACAGTCATTTTTGTAGCATGCAAGGTAATAACCTTAAACTGCATGCCGTTATTATGCGCTTATTACGAAAAAAGGCTGACCCCAAGTAGGATCAGCCAGTTTTTCAGTGTGTAGCTAATTAGCCACCGAAGTCATCCAGTAGGATGTTTTCGTCTTCAACACCAAGATCTTTCAGCATACCGATAACAGCTGCATTCATCATTGGTGGACCACACATGTAGTACTCACAATCTTCAGGTGCTTCGTGATCTTTCAAGTAGTTCTCGTAGATCACGTTGTGGATGAAGCCTGTGTAACCATCCCAGTTATCTTCTGGTAGTGGATCAGACAATGCAACATGCCAGTCAAAGTTCTCGTTGTCCGCTGCTAGCGTATCGAAATCTTCAATGTAGAACATTTCACGCTTAGAACGCGCACCGTACCAGTAAGTCATCTTACGCTTAGACTTAAGACGTAGAAGCTGGTCGAAGATATGTGAACGCATAGGCGCCATACCTGCACCACCACCGATGAATACCATTTCGTTGTCAGTTTCTTTCGCGAAGAACTCACCGAATGGACCAGAGATAGTACACGTGTCACCAGACTTAAGTGACCAGATGTACGATGACATAATGCCAGGTGGTACATCAGGGTTGTTTGGCGGCGGCGTTGCAATACGTACGTTTAGCTTGATCAAGCCTTTCTCTTCTGGGTATGACGCCATAGAGTAAGCACGGATTGAATGCTCTTTCACGATAGACTCGTAGCGGAACAAGTTGAACTTGTCCCAATCTCCGCGGTATTCCTCAGGAATATCGAAGTCAGAGTATTTAATGTGATGCGGTTCAGCTTCAATCTGAATGTAACCACCTGCACGGAAAGGAACTTCCTCACCTTCAGGGATTTTAAGCACAAGTTCTTTAATGAACGTGGCTTCGTTATCATTCGAAAGAACTTCACATTCCCACTTCTTAACACCGAAGATTTCTTCTGGAAGCTCGATGTCCATGTCAGATTTCACGTTAACCTGACACGCCAGACGCTCGCCTTCACGCGCTTCACCTTTTGTGATGTGGTCAAGCTCTGTTGGCAGGATGTCACCGCCACCAGATTTAACTTTAACGCGACACTGGCCACAAGAGCCACCGCCACCACAAGCAGATGAAACAAAGATACCGCTTGCTGAAAGCGCATTAAGCAGTTTACTACCGGCAGCGGTTGTAATCGCTTTTTCCGGATCGCCATTTACTGAGATAGTAATGTCACCTGATGGTACCAGCTTAGATTTAGCGAAAAGGATCACTAAAACTAGAGCCAGGATAATCAAGGTGAACATGACTACGCCAAGAATAATATCCATTGATTTTATTCCTTATTATCCTGATTACAGCTGAACGCCGGAGAAGGACATGAAGCCCAACGCCATAAGGCCAACGGTGATGAATGTGATACCTAGGCCACGAAGACCTGGAGGTACATCTGAGTATTTCATCTTCTCACGGATACCCGCAAGAGCAACGATTGCTAGCATCCAACCGATACCAGAACCAAGACCATATACTACAGATTCAGCAAAGTTATAATCACGCTGCACCATGAAAGATACACCACCGAAGATTGCACAGTTTACTGTGATCAATGGTAGGAAAATACCTAGCGCGTTATATAGCGGCGGGAAGAAGCGGTCCAGAACCATTTCCAGGATCTGTACCAGTGCCGCGATAACACCGATGAACGTAATAAAGTTCAGGAAGCTAAGGTCAACACCAGAAACAATGGCGCCGTCTTTCAGCAACAGGTTGTAGATCAGGTTGTTCACAGGAACAGCGATCGTTAGTACAACGATAACCGCTACACCCAGACCGAAAGAAGTTTTCACTTTTTTCGATACGGCTAGGAATGTACACATACCTAGGAAGAACGACAGTGCCAAGTTCTCGATAAAGATCGAACGAACTAGAAGGCTAAGATAATGTTCCATGTTCCCCTTACTCCTTCGCTTCGATTTGTTCTGGACGGATGATACGGATTGCCCAGATCATGAAACCAATCAGGAAGAACGCTGATGGTGCTAGGATCATCATACCGTTTGGCTGGTACCAACCACCGTCAGACACTAGCGGCAGGATTTCCACACCGAATAGTTTGCCTGAACCGAATAGCTCACGGAAGAAAGCAACTGTGATAAGTACGAAGCCGTAACCAAGACCGTTACCAATACCATCAACAAGTGATGGAAGTGGTGCAGACTTCATTGCGTATGCTTCAGCACGACCCATAACGATACAGTTCGTGATGATCAGACCAACGAATACAGAAAGCTGCTTAGAGATATCGTAAACAAAGGCTTTCAGTACCTGGTCGACCACGATTACCAGTGATGCGATAATCGCCATCTGTACGATGATACGTACGCTGTTTGGAATGTGGTTACGGATCAGGGATACGAACAAGTTAGAGAACGCACATACGAATGTTACCGCAAGGGTCATTACGAATGCAGTCTCTAGTTTGGTGGTTACTGCCAGAGCAGAACAAACACCAAGAATCTGAAGCGCGATCGGGTTGTTGTCGATAAACGGCGCAAACAGAATCTTCTTCATTTCTTTAGTATCAGCCATTGTTTAGGCCTCCTTCACGAACTTTAGTTAGGAACGGACCAAAGCCCATGTCACCCAACCAGAAGTCGAAGGTGTGCTGAACACCATTTGCAGTTAGGGTAGCACCAGACAGACCATCTACACCGTGGATGTCACCTTCAGGAGCACCACCTTTAACGACGCGGATAGCTGGCTTGTTGTTGCTGTCGAACAATTCTTTACCAACGAACTGTGCACGCCAGTTCGCGTTCTCGATCTCACCACCAAGTCCAGGAGTTTCGCCCTGCTCGTAGTAAGTGATACCCGCAAGCGTGTTGCCGTCAGTTTCAACTGCGATAAATGCGTACATCATTGACCACAGACCACCACCGTGTACAGGTAGGATCAGCTTCTCGATGTTATCGTTCGCATCTTTCACTAGGTAAACGGTTGCAACGTTTGCACGACGGATGATCTTCGCTAGATCTTGGTCACCGCTAAGGCGAATAGACTGAGCTGGATCTTTCGCTGCATTACGCTGGCTGTATTCGGATGCTGACGCACCGTCTTCAGACTGCTCAACGAACTCACCGGTTTCCAGGTTAACAAGCTTAGGCTCGATGAACTGGCCATATGCTTCAGTAATGTTCGTGCCATCTTGAAGAAGACCCGCTACTGAAAGGATATTGCGCTGAACATCAAGCACCGCATTCTTCTGCTGCAGTGGACGCAGAGCAACCGCCGCTGCTGATACCACGATTGAGCACACTAGGCTCAGTGCGATAACAACAATTAGCGTCTTTTTAATGCTATCGTTATTACTTGACATGACGAGCTAGTCTCCGCTTGATGTTGCCCTGAACCACTAGGTTGTCAAATAGAGGTGCGAATAGGTTAGCAAATAGGATTGCTAGCATCATACCTTCTGGGTACGCAGGGTTAACCACACGAACCATAACAGCCATTGCACCGATTAGCGCGCCGTACCACCACTTACCTTTATTGGTAAATGACGCAGACACTGGGTCGGTTGCCATGAACATCATACCGAATGCAAAACCACCTAGAACTAGGTGCCAGTGCCATGGCATGCTGAACATTGCATTGGTGTCAGAACCAATAATGTTGAATAGCGTCGCTGTCGCGATCATACCAATCAGCGTACCCGCGATGATGCGCCATGAAGCGATGCCCATGAACACGATCATTGCGCCACCAAGGATGATAGCTAGCGTTGACACTTCACCGATAGAACCAGGGATACGACCGATGAACGCGTCCATCCAGCTTACTGCATCGCCTGTCACAGTGTTCATCACTGCTGCCTGACCACCGTGTGCCCACTGGCTTAGTGCTGTTGCACCAGAGAAGCCATCTGCCGCAGTCCATACTAGATCACCAGAGATCTGAGCTGGGTATGCGAAGAATAGGAACGCACGACCTGCCAATGCAGGGTTAAGGAAGTTACGACCAGTACCACCGAAGATTTCCTTCGCAACAACAACACCGAAGGTAATACCTAGTGCTGCCTGCCATAGTGGTAGTGTTGGCGGTACGATCAATGCGAAAAGGATCGAGGTTACGAAGAAACCTTCGTTAACTTCGTGCTTACGCACCATACAGAATAGAACTTCCCAGAAACCACCTACAGCAAATACAACCGCGTAAATAGGCAGGAAGTAGGTCGCACCCAGTAGCATTTTGCTACCCCAGCCAGCGTCTGCTGACATGGTGCCGCCTAGCATTTCTGTTAGCCAGTAGTGCCAGTCACCAGCAACAAGCGTTGCTAGCTGCTCACCCACGTACATGTGGTTAAGCGCTGTGATAGCCTGGTGGCCGGTGTTGTACATACCCCAGAACATTGCTGGGAAAACCGCAAACCACACCATGATCATGATGCGTTTTAGGTCAACGCTATCACGAACGTGTGCGCTTGTACGGGTTACTTGGCCTGGTGTGTACATCAAAGTTGCAAACGCTTCGTAAAGCGCAAACCACTTCTCGTGCTTACCACCTGGTTCAAAGTGGTGTTCAACCTGCTCGAGTAAATTCTTGAGACTCATGAATTACCCTTCCTTCTCAATTGTGTCCAGGCACAGACGTAGCATAGGACCAAATTCATACTTACCTGGGCATACGAACGTACATAGTGCTAGATCTTCTTCATCCAGCTCTAGTGCACCTAGCTGCTGAGCACTGTCAACGTCACCTGCACACAGGTCACGAAGAAGCAGAGTCGGCTCGATATCAAGCGGCATTACTTTTTCGTAGTTGCCGATTGGCACCATCGCACGCTCAGAACCGTTCGTCGTCGTGGTCATGTTGAATAACTGACCCGGGAAGAACTGGCTTAAGAAAGAGCGAGTAACAGAGAATTTGTTTTTACCTGGTGTGATCCAACCCAAGAATTCTTTTTCACGACCTTCGCGAAGGGCAGAAATCTGCAGATGGTAGCGACCAAGGTAGCCATGAGGGCCCGCTGCATTCACACCGTTCAGTACAGAACCAGAAAGAATACGCAGTTCGCCTGGCATCATTTCAGAGTCTGTGATCTGCTCGATAGACGCACCGATTTGAGTACGAACTAGACGAGGGTTGTTAACAACAGGACCAGCCAGAGATACCACACGATCAGTGAATAGCTCACCAGTCAGGAACAATTTACCGAATGCGATAACGTCCTGATAGTTGATGTGCCATGCCACGTTCGCGATGCTTGCACCGAACAACGTGTGGATGTGAGTACCCACCAGACCCGCAGGGTGCGGACCGTTGAATACATGCTCTTCCACATTGGCTTCACTGCAGCGAGGTAGACTTGCACCAGACTTACAAACCAATACTTTACCGCTTGTTAGGCGTGACAATACTGTCAGACCTGCAGTAAATGCATCGTTTTGCTCGTTGATAACAACTTCTGGGTTAGCTGCTAGAGGATTGGTGTCGATAGCCGTTACAAAGATAGCCTGAGTTTCAGCATCGATCGCAGGGACCTTGCTGAACGGACGCGTACGAAGCGCTGTCCACATACCAGACTCAACAAGCTGCTCTACCAGTACCGAACGCTCAAGTTGAGCGATCTGACCAGCATCATAGCTGTTGAATGTAATCTGCTCGTCGCCTTCTACGTCAATCACTACGGATTGTAGAACACGCTTTGCACCACGATTGATTTCTGCAACCTTGCCGCTGGCTGGAGCAGTGAACTTAACGCCAGGGTTCTTCTTGTCTTCAAAAAGAACCTGACCTTTTTTCACTACATCCCCTACGCGGGTATGCATTGTAGGACGCATACCAACATATTCTTCGCCAAGCAAGGCGACACGTGTGATGGCCTTGCCATCATTTATCGCCTGGGTAGGAGTCCCTGAAATTGGGATATCCAGACCCTTCTTTATTGTAATCATACGCACTTGCACTACATTAACGGGAAAAAAAATTTTCTATTGCGCAATTTAGACACGACTTTCCTTCGTCCGAAGCCGGGTTGATCCGCAACCAGCAACGCAACATCCTATTCACTCACCCGTCACACTTTAGGTGTCGAGTAATTTTGAGGCCGGAATTTTAGCACTATTTGGTTGGATTTTACCATGGCAAACAGCGCTAATCGGACTGAAAATCGGCTAACTCTTTAAACGCAATATCATTGTTGGGTCATTATTTTGAACTGACACACAAAAGTGACAATCCTAAGCGATTATCATTTTTTTCGCATCAGCACCAGTTAGTTAATAAAAAACCAACAACTACTATACAGTCACAACAATGGGGCAAAATGCCCCATTATTATATGTTTCAAATATGTCGCGATGTTAATCACTGTTAACATTCAAGATTCAGTAACCTCTTGCCGGTGCTGTCATTTCCACCATAAAAAAGGACAATTATCCTAAATTTATTCAAGGTTAGGCTCACCAGCCCATTCGGTTTGGTCCATACCGCTGCCATTTGTTTTCGTTTTATGTTTTAGTGGCAACCTTTCGCTTCGCGAACCGACAGACCCAATTATAGACACCAAAAGCAAAGTTACGGGCCGATTTATCATCGTAATGACGTAACCAAGCCAATATCCCCAAGTAACTTCAAGGTGCTTAGGTTTAAAGGTGCTTGAGTATAATAGGTGGTATCTCTGCAATAGTACGAAATTGATTAAAGAAATGATGCGCCAAGTCTCAAACTTCAGCGCAAAAAAAACCGCAAGCGTTGCGGTTTCTGCTCTAATTCAGCTGGCAGTCAGCCTAGCTTACTGCCACCACGGCATGACGGCGATGCTGGCGCCCCCTCTTGCTGGCTCTGCCACTCACTTTCGGTATAAGTGTGGATCGCCAAAGCATGAATATGGTTGGCTAGCTCGTCAGCCAAGGTCGTGTTCACGGCACGATGACGGCCGATAAGGCGCATTCCCTCAAACTGTTCGCTGACCACAATCACTTTGAAATGGCTCTCTGAGCCTTCCGGTACATTGTGCATGTAACTCTCATTGATCACCTCAAGATGAAGGGGCGAGAACGCGTGCTGTAGTTTATCTTTTATACGTTCTTGGATCATGATGTACCTTCTCCCACGGAAATATCAACACTGCGACGGCGACTTATGTGCGGTAGTAATATAAAGACTGACATAAAATTTGTTTTAAGTAGTGGCTGGTTTTGCGAAAATACCAGCCAATGAGTAAACATACCGTAAAGTAACCGTTAATGAAACCAGAGCTAACCCTTCATGAGCGTACGCTGATCTTGCAGCGATACCCAGCAAGGAACAACGAAACCCTGCAGGCATGGGACGCAGCAGACGAGTACCTGATCAACCACGTCAAAGAGGCTGATATCACCCTCGACCCAGCGCGCCCTATCCTGATCCTGAACGACAGTTTCGGGGCACTTAGCTGCTGGTTTGCCAATGACGGTAAGGTCACAACTGTCACTGACTCTTTCATCTCGGCGCAGGGCTGTATGGCCAACCTTGCGGAGAATCAGCTGCCTGAAAGCAATATCATCGACTGCTTGGCTGATTTACCAGAAAATCCACAATTGGTGTTGATGAAGCTGCCGAAAAACAACCGCTTGTTGGTATGGCAACTACAGCAACTTTGTCAATCGCTGCCTGCTGATTGCACGGTTATTGCAGCAGCCAAGGCCCGAGACATCCACTCCTCGACCTTGAAACTGTTCGAAAAACACCTCGGTGAAACCAAAACCTCACTCGCGGTGAAAAAAGCCCGATTAATTTTCTGCCAGACTAACCCTGAGCTTGCTCAGCCACTGCCTGCACCGCAGCAGTGGGATGTCCCAGAGCATAAAATTACGCTGGCCAACCATGCCAATGTATTTTCCAGTGATAGTTTGGATATCGGTGCCCGCTTGCTGCTCGAACACATCCCAAATGGCAATCAGTATCAGGACATCATCGATCTCGGTTGTGGTAATGGTGTGATCGGCATCAAGGCTGCTCGCCTTAATCCGCAGGCAAATGTGGTGTGTGTCGATGAGAGCTATATGGCTGCCGCCTCTGCCCGCATGAATGCAGAGACAAACCTCGATAATCCATCGCAGCTCACAGCGAAAGTAAACAACTGCCTAGACAACTTTCCTGCCCAGAGCGCCGATTTAGTCTTGTGTAATCCGCCCTTCCACCAGCAAGCCGCGATTACCGACCATATTGCCTGGCAAATGTTTTGCGACGCCAAGCATGTGCTACGCGACAGCGGCAAGCTGATTGTGATTGGTAACCGTCATTTAGGATACGGCGGAAAGCTCAAACGTTTGTTTGGCAATGTCACCGTCATTAGCCAAAATAACAAATTTGTCGTTTATCAATCAGATAAGTAAATTACAATATCACTTTTACGGGGAACTGCGCAGTCCCCCGCTTTTACCCAAGGATAGAATGACTATGAAGAAGCTTCTTGTTGCTGCCTCCGTACTGGCCTTAACGGCCTGCTCTGCCCCGTCAGAGCCTCAGCTCTCCATCAATCCGGAACCTGTGATTGCCTCGCAGCCGCTGGTACACGGCAAAAGCATGAATCTCGATAGCCGTGATCTACGTACCGCTCAGTTCATTGCCGTTGTCGACAGTGGCCGTGAAAATGTCCAGCCGCTACACAGCAACGAAAACCTCCGTTCCACGATGGAAGAGGCCCTGTCACGCCAGTTGACCGCCCAAGGCTATACCATTGCGGAAGACAGCGAGGGGACATTACGCCTTGATATCCTTGAAGCGATGGTCAACGTCAAGCACAGCGTAGTAAGCCATGAACTGAGCAGCAAGCTGCAACTACAACTCGTCGTGGAAACGCCAAAAGGCAAGTTTGTAAAACGTTATTCCGGCAAGTCTGCCCGCAATGGTGCAATGAGTGCATCGGTAGAGGATATGGAGCAATCCATGAACAATTTGATCACTGCGGTACTAAAAGACATCTATGCTGATCCAGAATTGAACGCTTATATGCAGGAGAACCTATAATGCGTCGTTTGCTATCAACCCTATTACTTTGCCTAGCATTACCCGTCAGTGCAGCAACCCAAGTATCTGTCACGACTAACCTGGGTGAATTCGTTATTGAGCTCGAACAAGAGAAAGCGCCGGTATCGAGTGAAAACTTCCTTCGTTATGTCGAAGATGGCAGTTATGAAGGAACCATTTTCCACCGTGTTATTCCGGGGTTCATGGCCCAGGGCGGTGGTTTCGACAAAGATCTCAAGCGTCGTTCAGGCTACGAGCCAATCAAAAATGAATCCACCAATGGACTGAGTAATGCCAAAGCCACGGTCGCGATGGCTCGTACTCAAGATCCGGACTCGGCCACCCGCCAGTTTTATATCAACTACCAAACCAACACGTTCTTGGATGCACAAGGCAGCCGACCGGGTTATGCGGTATTTGGTAAAGTTGTGAGCGGCTTCCCAGTTATTGAAAAAATGACGGAAATTCCCACTACAACTATCCGCTCTATGGGTATGAAAGATGTTCCTGAGCAGCCTATAGTTATTGAAAGTGTCAAAATTATTAAAAATTAGACACAGGCTAGTGTCACCTGATTATTAGCTTGTGATCAGGTGACAGCTATGCTCAAACTTATCTCTACCACACATGCTGCCCCTGCTGAGTTGATCAGCCAGCATATTGCCGACCATGCTCCGGCTATTGCCCTCAGTGCCTTGGGGACCATCAACGGCGACGTCAATTACGACGCCATGAAAACCACTGTCACCGAACACCTCCATGAATGGTGGCTACTCTCAGTCCCTTCCGGCTCGCCTGACGATCACTACGAGTCCACCTACTGGTACTTAGTCCACTTGCTAGAATCGTTGGAAGAGCATGAGTTGCTGGGCAATAACTTCTTGCAATACAAAGTGGCTTCAGCTGCACAGTTTCTGCTAGGGGTCGGTGAACGGCAAGAAAAAATGCAGGGTATTCGTCCGTAATCTCCCGCCTTATCGCTTCCTCCCTTCACACCATCTCACCCTGCCTTGTTTCAGAAACATACATTATTCATATTTTTTTTACTGTATTTTGACTGAATTACTCGGTAGCTTGCGGGTATACCCAACTCGCTTGAGGTTATACTACTGGCTGCTAAATCAGAACGACCTGAGGGATCCATGGAGCAATCGATTGAAAATGAAAAACTTGGCTGGCGAGTTTACCTAGAGAAAAAAGTCCTGATCATGCTGGCATTGGGCTTCTCTTCTGGCCTGCCCTTACTGCTGGTGTTTGGAACCTTGTCTTTCTGGCTGCGTGAAGCCGAAGTCAGTCGCACCGATATCGGCTTTTTCAGCTGGGTGGCGTTAGCCTACGGCTTTAAATGGATCTGGTCACCGCTGATCGACCGCTTCCCAATTCCGATCTTATCATCACTGCTGGGGCGACGCCGAGGCTGGATGATCTTCTCGCAGCTACTGATCATTGGCTCCTTGGTCGGGATGGCGGTCAGCAACCCGCAAGGCGACTTGCTTCAACTGGCTATTTTTGCGGTGATTGTGGCTTTTTCATCGGCATCACAAGACATTGTGATTGATGCCTACCGCATCGAGTTGGCCTCTGAACGATTGCAAGCAGCACTGGCCGCGGCCTATATGACCGGTTATCGCCTCGCGATGATCATGGCAGGCGCTGGAGCACTGGCATTTGCCGCTTGGTTTGGTTCGAATACCGCCTACGATCCTGAAGGCTGGAAGTATGCCTATTTCATTATGGCAAGCCTGATGTCGGTCGGTCTAGTCACTGCGCTTTGTATCCATGAACCGACCATTGATAGCTCCGCCATCGATAATGTTGAGCGAGAGTTCCGCCAAAACCTGATTGCCAAAGGGACCTCACCGCGCAAGGCAAGGCTCATTGCTTGGTTCTATGCCGCTGCCGTGATGCCATTTAAAGATTTCTTTGACCGTTACGGCAAACAAGCCTTGCTCATTCTTGCCTTGATCGGTTGCTATCGGATTTCTGATGTCGTCATGGGGGTCATGGCCAACGCCTTCTACGTCGATATGGGCTTTACCAAAACCGAAGTGGCCTCAGTGTCAAAAATCTATGGCGTTATCATGACACTGCTGGGCGCAGGCCTTGGCGGGATCTTAGTCAGCAAATACTCCACCATGCGCATCCTAGCCTTGGGGGCTGTACTCGCCGCCGTCACCAATTTGGCCTTCATGGTTTTCAGCTATATCGGCAATAGCCTACCGATGCTGACCTTAGTCATTTCATTGGATAATCTCAGTGCCGGTATTGCCACCGCCGCTTTCATTACCTTTATGTCGAGCCTGACCAATGTGGCCTTCTCAGCCACGCAATACGCACTGTTTAGCTCCATTATGCTGCTGTTCCCGAAATTCATTGCCGGCTTCTCAGGCTTGTATGTCGACATGTACGGATACAATATCTTTTTCCTTACCACTGCCCTCATCGGCCTGCCGGTACTGGGCTTGATCTACATCGTCAACAGGCACAGCACCGCCCTTACCGCAGAGAGCCATTAGCAAACACAATCACGCGCTCTTCCACTGTCAGGTAACACCTAAAGGAAGTATTCTGTTGAGCAGGAATACTTCCTTTTTTATTTTTCACACTTTTCATCCCGAATTGGGATAGCAAAACCGCGCTTAGAGTGCCCCCTTCACACTTAGTTCAGAAAAATTACCATCAAACGCACAAAAAACACGCTAAAGATCACTTTTAACCCTAGTTGTAATCGATTACAAACGATCAAGATCACATTTGGCAAAGGATTGCGCAATCGTTACATTCACAAAGGTGACATAAAACAATAAACTCTCCGCCAACAGAACACGGGCAGCCAAAAGTCCGGTCTTAAATACACAATTAGCGAGAGTTCACCCCATGCGTAAATCACTAGTAGCACTAAGCGTTCTAGCTGCTTCTGCTGTTCCAGCAGTTAATGCGGCTGATTACTCAGACGACATCCACAAAAACGACTACAGCTGGTCTCAGTTCAACCTGATGATGGCTGTTGACGAACTACCAGGCGAATCAACTCACGATTACCTAGAGATGGAATTCGGCGGTCGTTCAGGTATCTTCGACCTATACGGTTACGTTGACGTGTTCAACCTAACTGGTGATTCAAGCAGCGACAAAGCTGACGCTGATGCAAAAATCTTCATGAAGTTTGCACCGCGTATGTCTCTTGATGCAGTTACGGGCAAAGACCTGTCTTTCGGTCCTGTTCAAGAGCTATACGTTGCAACTGAGCTGACTTGGGATGGCGTTACAACAAACGCAGAGAAAGGCACTTTCGGTGTAAACAACTATAAAGTTGGTCTAGGCTCTGACGTGATGGTACCTTGGTTGGGCAAAATTGGCCTAAACCTATACGGTACTTACGACATGAACCAGAAAGACTGGAACGGCTTCCAGGTATCTACCAACTGGTTCAAGCCTTTCTACTTCCTAGACAACGGTACGTTCATTTCTTACCAGGGTTACATTGATTACCAGTTCGGCATGAAAGATGAATACGCATCAGCAAGCAACGGCGGTGCAATGTTCAACGGTATCTACTGGCACTCTGATCGCTACTCTGTGGGTTACGGCCTGAAAGCGTACAAAGACGTTTACGGTATCAAAGACACAAGTGGCTTTAAGTCTAGCGGTGTTGCTCACTACTTCAGCCTTGGCTACAAGTTCTAAGTTACAGCTCTCGTAGTTGACAGAAAAAAGCACCTTCGGGTGCTTTTTTTAATCCTCACATATTGTCCTCAAACCTTTCCTCTCAAATCTAAGATAGAAATTACTTTCGAGACACCCTGTCTTTGTTGTTCATTTCTGGCACATTTTTCCAGCATTAAGATTTTCATACGCAAGATCCTTGCCGCAGTTACAAGACAACGCACCAGGCATGCACTATTCCGCTAGCCTTTAATGAGCACTGGACTACGCCAGACAACATG
This sequence comes from Photobacterium satsumensis, assembly GCF_050336935.1. Lineage (NCBI taxonomy): Bacteria > Pseudomonadati > Pseudomonadota > Gammaproteobacteria > Vibrionales > Vibrionaceae > Photobacterium > Photobacterium satsumensis. The sequence goes on along the minus strand of NZ_JAKJSK010000013.1, from coordinate 110,652 downwards.
GCCTTCAGTGCGCACAGGCAATGGCAAATGGCTAGCGAGACACTATCATGTATAAAACCCTGACCGCTTTGAGTATCAGCGCAGCAGTGATGCTGCCAACCCAATGCTTTGCTCTCGATTATTCTGACGACATCCGCAAAAACGACTATAAATGGATAACGTTCAACCTGATGCAAAGTATCGACAACAAAATCCCTTTTGGATTTCAAGATGACACCTACTTTGAAATGGAATTCGGCGGCCGATCCGGCTGGCTCGATCTCTACGGCTATCTTGATGTATTTGACATATTTAACTCAAGTAGCTCTGACCGTAATAAGCCGCAAGGCAGTGTTGATTTCGCCGATAACTTTTTCTTCAAATTTGCCCCCCGCTTCTCTATCGATGGTATGACAGGTAAAGATCTTTCCTTCGGTCCAGTACAAGAGCTCTACATTTCAACAGTCACCAATGTCGGTGATAATGCCTTGTTTGAACACTATATAGGACCGGGATCGGATATCGTTTTACCTTGGTTTGGCAAGGTGGGTTTCAACACCTACGCCCGCTATGTTCGCGAGAACTTTGGTGCTGCTAATGAAGGGAAATGGGATGGTTATATGGTGTCCACCAATTGGTTCAAGCCTTGGTACACCTTTGCCAGCGGTCATTTTGTGACCTATCAAGGTTACCTCGATTACAAGTTCGGTGCATCGAAGATTACTGAGGACCCAAACCGAAGTACCACCTCGATGGAATGGTTCAATGGTATCTATTATCACACCCCGCAGTGGGCCTTTGGTTATGGCCTCAAGTACTATGACAACATGGCTCTGTTTAAAGATGGCGGAGTAGCTGGTGAAACCACAGGATTCGGGCATTACCTCTCAGCCAACTATAAATTCTAATCCCTCGCTCCCCCTACTTATCGCCCGCTCAAGGAAGAGCGGAACACTCTCCTCATTATTTCTATCAGTGTTATCATCGCACTATAGAAGCGTATACACGGAAGCAAGTTGTGAACATTACCATTATCGGGGCTGGTGCCGTTGGCAGGCTATGGGGCTGTAAACTCGTCAGTAAACATCAAGTCCACTTCTGGACGCGTGATAATAGCCCACAATTAGCTATTCACCTGTCAGGCACTGAAGCGACAAACCTAATAACTCCAGAAGGCTCCTTCGTGTTTGAAGCTAACCAGCCCGCTTTGCTGGCTGAAAGCGAAGTGGTGTTAGTCACCGTCAAAGCCTTTCAGGTAGAAGCCGCTATTCAAACAGTTAAAGCCCACCTAAGAGCTGACACCGCGGTAATTATCATGCACAACGGCATGGGTAGTCAGCAAACCGTGTTGGAACGACTACCCGATAACCCGATTATTTACGCGACAACAGCCCAGGCCGCGTTCCGCCCAAATGAAAAAGAAGTGTGCCATACCGGGATTGGCCCCACATTGCTGGGGAGCCTTACCCCTCATGCTATCCAGTACCAACAACTCGGCCAGATATTTAATGATGTCTTGCCCCCTTGCCAATGGCAGGAAGATATCAACCAGCCGCTATGGCGAAAACTAGCCATCAACTGCGCCATCAACCCACTGACAGCCCTCCACAATTGCAAGAATGGCGATCTGGCTCGGGCAGAATTTGATACAGAGCTGACGGCAATTTGCCAAGAAGTCGCCGAGGTCATGTCCGCAGAGGGATATCCGGTTACCGCCCCAGAACTCAGGCAGATGGTCGATACGGTGATAAATGCAACGGCTGGCAACTTTTCTTCCATGAATCAGGATGTCTGCCATCAAAGGCCGACAGAAATCGACTATATTAGCGGGTATCTTATTGCCCGGGCGACAGCACACAACATTAAAGTGCCCCACAACCATCGCCTGTGGCAGGCTATAAAAGAATTGGAGAGAAAATACCATGACCAATGACAGCACCAGCCCGAACCCAATCAAGGTCGCAGTATGCATTGCACCGGGAACGGAAGAGATGGAAGCCATTACAACTGTCGACATGTTGGTTCGCGCCAATTTTTCGGTAACAACGGCCAGCGCAGCCTCCGACGGGGCGTTGATCATGGAAGGCTCGCGAGGGATCAAGCTGGTTGCCGATACGGCCTTGGTCAATATTGCCGATGAACCGTTTGATTGCGTGGTACTTCCGGGTGGACTTGGCGGGGCAGAATGCTTTCGCGACAGTCCGCTGCTGGTTGAGTTTGTCAAACAGCACAAATACGATGGCAAGTTAGTTGCTGCTATTTGTGCCGCTCCAGCGTTGGTGCTTGAACACCACCAGCTCTACCCCGAAGCCCTGATGACATCGCACCCTAGTTTCCATGACCGCATTCCAACAGAGCGACTACGCACCAAGCGAGTGGTCTATGACGTCAACAACCGCTTGCTGACCAGCCAAGGGCCGGGCACCGCGATGGAGTTCGCGTTTGAGATCATCAACCACCTTGCCGGCAAGGAAAAATCGGCCGAGGTCGCAGAGCCGATGGTGGTGTGGCCGAACATGCACTACACCGTTTTGCCAAGGAAATAAGCAAGGTATAAAACGACAGACATAAAAAAACGAGAGCCTTAGCTCTCGTTTTTTCTGGGTCCTGGAAGAACATTTACTGGTAGCTATACCACGTCAAGCTCTTCGCTCTTTCCGCTTTTCCTAGGGCCTGCTTTTCCAAGGGCCTAGAGGTGTCTACGGACGATAGACCTTCACATTGTCAAAACCGTTCTCTTTCAGGTATAGCGCCTGCAAGCGGCTCATTACACCACGGTCACAGTACAGCAGGTAAGTTTTATCCTGCGGTAGATCACCGAACTGGGTCGCCAGTTTGTAGAAAGGAAGGTGCTTCACATCGACATTGTCGAGCTCAAGCGGGCTCTCGTCTTCTTCATCCGGGCTACGGATATCCAGTACCACAGCATCCGTTTCGATCTGGTCTACCAGTTCGATTTCCGGTGCCTGCTCTTGGCTTTCTTTCTCAATATCTCGGATATCAATCACACGCGCCTCAGCAATCACTCGCTCTAGAACAGTGTAATCGAACTTCGCTTCCTCGGTTTCCAGCTTCTGTAGTACCGCTTTTACCGTCGGACTCTTAGAGATCACACCACAGAATTCCGGCATGGTCTTAGCAAAATCTTCAGTACCGATCTTACGGGCAACATCAATGATGTCTTCTTTATCCCAGTTGATCAGCGGACGCAGGATCAGCGTATCGGTCACGTTATCAATATGGCGCAGGTTAGTCAGGGTCTGGCTCGATACCTGGCCCAGAGCTTCACCGGTCACCAATGCTTGAATACCAAAACGCTCGGCAACCATACCCGCTGCACGCATGAACATACGTTTGAGTACGACGCCCATCTGGCCGTCATCAATGTTTTCAAGGATTTCGCCAACAACAGGTTCGAAGTCGATCGCAATAAACTTCACTTTAGCGGATGAACCATACTTCTTCCACAAGAAGTGTGAAACCTGCTTAACACCGATTTCATGCGCTGGGCCGCCCAAGTTGAAGAAGCAGTAATGCACTTTACTGCCGCGCTTGATGTGCAGGTAGCTTGATACACCTGAATCAAAGCCACCAGAAATCAGGCTCAATACATCTTCCTGAGTCCCCAGCGGGAAGCCACCCAAGCCTTTGTGACGGGCAAGGATCTGGTTCAGTTTTTCATTTTGTACTTCAACACGGACAGTCATATCCGGGTTCTTCAGCTTCACCGATGCCGACTCAACAGCCTGGTTCAGGCCACCGCCCACATAACGCTCAAGCTCGATCGAGGTAAAATCATGCTTACCGGTACGTTTAGCACGAACACAGAAGGTTTTGCCTTCTAGAGTGTTACCAACATGCGCGAGAGTCTGCTCGTAGATGTCGTGCAAATCGGTGAAGTCAGTTTGCTTAACTTCCAGCACATGGTGGATACCCGGAGTCTGGGTCAAGACCGTCAGTATCGCTTCACGCTGGCTGTCGTCTTTTGGCACCACTTCAATATGGCTGCGGCGATTGATCACCGCAATAGACTCACATGAACGCTGAAGGATAATGCGAATGTTACATTCTAAGATTCTGGTAAAACGCTTACGTACAGATTCACTCTTTACGAAAATCTCAGGATGGGGTTTAACAATAAATTTCATAACACGCTTCGCTACACTGGGCCAAACAATACCAAAAAGGCTGAAAGGCGCGGATTATACAGCAAGCAGGCTGTTGCTGAAACAAGGATATTTATACCTAAGTAACTTCAAGGAGCTTAAATATAGTGTAGGCATATTTTCATTTGTCGTTAGCCAGTTGCTGTGACCTCATAAAACAAAGGCCGGCTCCTGTGATGGAACCGACCTTAATTGAATAGCCTATTTGGCACTATTGCACGGTGCGAGTGGAGATTTCCTCGCTGTAATGCGGCTCACCCTGCATGATCGAAATTTCGACCCGTCGGTTGGCGCTGCGCTCTTCCGGCGTCGCGTTCTCATTCAGAGGCTGGGTGCCTGCCAGCCCGACCACGCGCAGACGCTGGGGATCAAACCCATCGACCTGCTCCATTTCCTGTGCCACCGACACTGCGCGCTGGGCAGATAAATCCCAGTTGGAGCGGTAGAGCTCAGAGTCCAGTTTCTGGTTGTCGGTATGGCCACTGACCCTGACCACCCCGGGAACATCTTTCACCAAATCGGCAACTTGCCGGATCAACGGACGGAATTTAGGCTGCAAGAAAGCCGACCCTTCAGGGAAGGCGCCTTTTTCCTTGATCCGAATGACGACTTGCTGACCGAGGTTCTCCACCTCGATGGCCCCTTCATCCATTTCGCGGTTCAAGGCTTGCTTAAGCACTTCCAGTAGCTGCTCTTGGGCTTCGGTCATTTCCGATTCGTTATTCTGATTTTGCTGGGTTGCCACTTCAGCGCTCTGACCGCCAGTCACCTTGCCGGCATCGCGTTTAGTGCCTCCCGCACGCTCTGAATCGCCGTCATGGAAATCCAAGGTCCGCTGAGTCATGTCAATGGTCTGCTGCATGATCACCTCAATGGGCGTCGGCTCTGGCCTGCCAGGACGGAACTCCTGGGCAATCACACTGGTCCCTTTGGGAATGTCTTTCACTTCCAGCATGTTTTGTACGCCAAAGGCGAATTTCATCGAGCCAGCGATCTGCTTGAATTTCAGCACATCCATTTCAGAAAATGACAGCAACAGAACAAAGAAACACATCAGCAATGACATCAAGTCGGCGAAGGTACCCATCCACGCAGGTAGCCCCGGAGGGGGACATTTATGTTCTTCTTCCATCAGCCCCTCTTAATCATCAACGTTAATCGTACGTTTTTTCTCGTTGAGGTAGTTCTTCAGATAGCTATCGATAACCCGGGGGTTCTGGCCATCCTGAATTGCCAATACCCCGTCGAGGATCAGACGGCGATTGAGTTTTTCTTCATCTTTGCGCAGGCCCAATTTTGCCGCTATTGGCAACATCACCATGTTGGCCATGATAGCGCCATACAGGGTTGTCAAAAGGGCGACCGCCATCGCCGGACCGATTGATTTAGGGTCGTCCATGTTCGACAGCATGGCCACCAGACCGATCAGGGTACCTATCATCCCCATCGCAGGAGCAACATCGCCAAGCGCCTTGAAGATACCGATCCCCTGCTCATGGCGTTCATTGGTCAAGGCGATATCTTTTTGCAGCGTCGCCCTTACCACATCGGCATCATGACCATCTACCAGCAAATCGACGCCTTTTCGCAGGAAGCTATTATCCACCTCCATCTCTTCCAGCGCGAGGAAACCACCTTTACGGGCGGCATCAGCCATCTCGACAATTTTCGCAATAAGATCTTCCGGATTGTCGTTCTTGAACATAAATGCCTTAACGGCAATTTTAGTGGCCCCCAAAAACTGGCCAACGCTGTATTGCATCAAGGCTACAAACAACGAACCACACAAAACAATCAGAATCGACTGGGTGTCAACGAACATGCCAAAGCTGCCGCCTAGCACCATGGCCATAATGACAAAAGCAAATGCCCCAATTAATCCTATAAGGGTCGCCAAATCCACTTGGTAGTCTCCAGTTCGTTGCACTTGTGAATCAATATTGAACGGTACATTGTATCTAGCCCCTTGTGACCTTTCAAAGCCACAATGCCAAAAGGGATGCATTCGTTCATTATTCGTGCTTCAGGTGACCTCAGTATGAAGCTAACACCATCAATTTTCGTTACTGAAACTTATTATCGGCACTTTGCTGCTTAGGTTTAGCCTTGTAGGGAGAAAAAAAGAAAAATCCTGTTTGCTACACAGATTACTGTGAGATAATTTGACCCAGATTACGCTCTACGCTATTTTTCGAGCACTTAGATGAGAAATGACACCACTATGGCAGCCAAAAAACCTGAAAATATGGCCTTTGAAGCCGCACTGGATGAACTAGACGCAATCGTCAATGAGTTAGAATCCGGAGACATTGCGCTCGAAGATGCACTTAAAAAATTCGAACGCGGTATTGCCCTTGCCCGCACCAGCCAGCAGAAACTGACCCAAGCCGAACAACGCGTTGAAATCCTGCTTCAGGCAGATGACGAAGCCCCCCTGACCAAATTTGATACAAATAATGAATAACACGCCATCACTGTCGCAATCACTTCAGTTTTATCAAGCGCGCAGCAACCAGCAGCTTGGACAGTGGATTGATGCCCAGCCTTTTGCTGAGCTGCCACTCATCAAGGCCATGAAACATGGTACCCTGCTGGGGGGTAAACGTGCCCGTCCATTTCTGACTTACGTCACTGGTGAGATGCTAGGTGCCGACATTGTCGATCTGGATACGCCAGCTGCGGCGGTAGAGTGCATCCACGCTTATTCGTTGATTCACGATGATCTTCCGGCAATGGACGATGATGACCTGCGCCGCGGCCAACCGACCTGCCATATTGCCTTTGATGAAGCAACCGCCATTCTAGCCGGTGATGCGCTGCAAACACTGGCGTTTGACATTCTCGCTTCAGGCTCTCTGAGTGCTGATGGCGAAACCAACCGTGTCGCGATGATCCGCGAGCTGGCCAAGGCGTCCGGTGCCAGCGGCATGTGTATGGGCCAAGCCCTTGACCTTGATGCAGAAGGCAAGCATGTCGGACTTGAGCAACTCAAAAATATCCATCGCCACAAAACCGGCGCCCTGATCCGCTGCGCGGTTCGCCTTGGCGCACTGGCCGCTGGGGAAAAAGGCGTTGCCGTTTTGCCTCAACTTAATGCCTATGCCGATGCAATTGGTTTGGCGTTTCAAGTCCAAGACGATATTCTTGACGTAATAAGTGATACTGAAACCTTGGGCAAGCCACAAGGTTCGGACATCGAGCTGGAAAAAAGTACCTATCCTGCTCTTCTCGGGTTGGATGGCGCCAAGGCAAAAGCTCAGCAACTGTACCAACAGGCACTACACGCATTGAGTGCAATACCTTACAATACAGAACAATTAGAAGTTTTTGCCCGATACGTCATCGAGCGCAATAACTAAAAACAGCAAAGCGCCGTGAATGTTATGACACTGGATATTTCGAAATACCCTCATTTGGCGTTGGCCAACACCCCAGATGAGTTACGCCTACTACCTGCAGAAAGCCTGCCGGCTGTGTGCGACGAGCTACGCACCTATCTCCTTAACTCTGTTAGCCAGAGCAGTGGCCACTTTGCCTCTGGGCTAGGTGCTGTCGAGTTAACCGTCGCGTTGCATTATGTATACAACACGCCGTTCGACCACCTGATTTGGGATGTGGGCCACCAAGCCTACCCGCACAAGATCCTGACCGGCCGTCGTGACCAGATGCCAACCATCCGCCAGAAAAATGGGGTACACCCGTTCCCGTGGCGTGAAGAAAGCGAGTACGATGTGCTGTCCGTCGGCCACTCATCCACCTCGATAAGTGCCGGGCTGGGTATGGCCATCGCATCTGAAAAAGAAGGGCTAGGCCGTAAGGTTGTCAGCGTCATTGGTGATGGTGCCATTACTGCGGGCATGGCTTTCGAAGCCATGAACCACGCCGGCGGTGTCCACTCTGACATGCTGGTGATCCTCAACGACAACGAAATGTCGATTTCGGAAAATGTCGGTGCCCTGAATAATCACTTGGCGCGTCTGCTGTCCGGTAATCTCTATACCACTATCCGTGAAGGCGGCAAAAAAGTTCTGGCTGGTGCGCCCCCTATCAAAGAGCTAGTCAAGCGTGCCGAAGAGCACCTCAAAGGCATGGTAGTTCCGGGTACCATGTTCGAGGAGCTAGGCTTCAACTACATTGGCCCAATCGATGGCCATGATGTCGAGGAGCTAGTCAAAACCCTCAAGAACATGCGTAACCTCAAAGGGCCGCAGTTCCTGCACATAATGACCAAGAAAGGCAAAGGCTACGCCCCTGCCGAAGCGGATCCGATCAACTACCACGCGGTACCTAAGTTTGATCTGAACCAGAACCCGATCCCGAAAGCGAAAAGCCAGCCAACCTTCTCCAATGTGTTTGGCGACTGGCTGTGTGACATGGCCGAGCAGGATGAAAAGCTGATGGCTATCACGCCAGCCATGCGTGAAGGTTCGGGTATGGTCCGCTTCTCCAAAGAATACCCATCGCAGTATTTTGATGTGGCAATTGCCGAGCAGCATGCCGTCACACTGGCAACCGGTATGGCCATTGGCGGCTACCACCCGATTGTGGCGATTTACTCGACTTTCCTGCAGCGCGGCTATGATCAGTTGATCCACGATATCGCAATTATGGATCTGCCGGTGATGTTTGCCATCGACCGTGGCGGGCTTGTTGGCGCCGACGGCCAAACCCACCAGGGTGCCTTTGACATAAGCTTCATGCGCTGTATTCCGAATATGGTGATCATGGCCCCAAGCGATGAAAACGAGTGTCGCCAGATGCTCTATACCGGCCACATGCACCAAGGCCCGAGTGCGGTTCGCTATCCTCGCGGTAGCGGCACGGGAGTTGCGCCTGAACGTGAAATGACCGCCCTGCCAATCGGTAAGGGGATTGTCCGCCGTGAAGGGGAAAAAGTCGCTATCCTTAGCTTCGGCACTATGTTGAGCTATGCGCTGGAAGCCGCTGAGGGGCTCAATGCGACTGTTGCCGATATGCGATTTGTGAAGCCTCTTGATGAAGCGCTGATCCTTGAACTGGCCGCCAGCCATGATGTGTTGGTAACCGTTGAAGAAAATGCGATTGCCGGCGGTGCCGGTAGTGGTGTCAATGAGTTCTTGATGAAACAAAAAGTACTCAAGCCGGTATTGAACCTTGGCCTACCCGATCGCTTCATTGAACAAGGTACCCAAGCCGAACTTCACGCAATGCTGGAAATCGACGGTCCGGGTCTCGAAAAGCAGATCCGCGCTTATATCGACTAACCATCGCAGCGCCGAACGACGACTCAAAATACGATGCCCCAAGCAACTTCCGGTTGCTTGGGGCATTTTTTCATTCCAGTCCTACTTCTTCTCGTTTACCTTTTTTAAAATCATTCCCTGGTAACCACCCAGCGACACGTGGCTAACCCCAGGCCCAAGGCTGCCATCAAAGTTCACGGGGCGGTAAACCCCACTAAGGCTGATATCAAGCGGTTCCGCAGAGAAGAAATCAGATTGGTTTCGCTCTCTGGTCCCCCGATAAATAACGAGTCCTTCGCTATAGCGGCGGGCAATCACCCCCTGGTCGGGAAAGCCGCCGAACCAACCACTGCGCTGGAGCCAAAACCAGCCGGAAGGCTGCAGCGGAATACCGCCAATATTTGTTGCAGCCGAGTCCGCTTCCTTGCCTTTATCATCAAATACCACCAATTCAGCCCCTTCCGGAGCCGCTTCGGGAATGCCGATATCCACTTCAAGCATTGCCGTGGGTTGATAGGCGATATTCTTGCCGACACCGGCCTGATACCAGTTGCCCAGCTTGGTCTTGCCACTGTCATAGTAGTAGCTCTGGTTCCAGCTATGGTAGAAAGTCTGTCCCGGTACGTTGAAAAGGTAATACAGAGCCAACCCGGTTTTGATATCCTGCTGCCATGCCGCTGGATCCGAAGGTGAGTAGTGACTTAGCCCTCCCTTGGTGGAGGCCATGATCAGGCTCTTATCCTGCAGGGCTGCCAGTGCAAAACTATCCCAATAGCGCTGCAGGCGATCGAGCCCAATCGCTGGGGTCAGGTAGTGTTCACGCAGCCAGACATCGATAACCTCCCTGAGTTCTGGCGGCCATGGTGCATAATGCCAAAGATTGAGCTCGGAGATGTTGGCAGCCAGCCACTGGGTGTCGGTCAAGGATTTAACTTGCTTGAGGAAACCGGCAAGCTGCTTAGCGTATTCATATTCTGCCTGCTGACTCCCCGCCATCATGGCAAGCTCCCGAACCTCTCCGCCCGATACGACCGTGAACTGATTTCCCCCCAGCAACTTCGCCATATCATCGTTATACGCACCAGAGAGCCCCTGCTGTTGCCAGTCTTCCAGGTACCACTGCGCATGCAGCTTATTGAAAGTACTATCAAGGAAGTTAACCCGGTGCCAACAAGTCCCCGGCCACATATAGCCAGCCGGAATGAGCCTTGCCTGATGGCGAAAGCGCGCCGACGCCTTTGTATTGGCTCTGGATGAAAATTCCCGCGGATTAATATAACCATCACCATCGACATCATTGGCAGGATCCCAGCCGGGAATAAGCAGGCGCTGCTGACGTACCTCAAGCCATGGTGTTATTGCCAATGACTCAACCTCGGTCGGCTTTCGCCAGGCCAGCTCTAGCATCCACACCCGTAGCCCAGCGGCTAGTCCTAGTTCGCCAGAGTTTAGCTCGCGCCCCTGATACCACGGCTGAGCACTGTCCCACGGACGCTCCAATTGAAGTTGCCCTTCATACTTGATCGCCCAATCCTCACCGGACTTAATGTGCCACTCCACCTCAAGTGGCCGCCACCGGGCGACACTCCCTTCATCGTTCGTCACATGCCGGGCAATTTCAGGGAGCCCTCCCGCTTTGACCGACACTCGCTCAAACGGGTAAGAAGCAAACATCACCAATTTATCATCGGGCTCGAGCTTGATGGGCAAACGTGCCGTCGAGAACTGACCGTTGCGGATCAGCAGTAAATGATATGGGTGCCCCTCAAGCAAATAGTCCAGCCCTTTATTGGGCTTATCCATTGCCAATTGGGTATCTTCGGTAAAGTGTAGGTACCCATCTTCTACATCTATGCCCGAATTCAAGGCTCTCTGACTCAGCCAAGCTTCTTGTTTACCTGGGCGGCAGTCGAATTTCTGGGCATACATATACCCCATCGCATGCATCCGGCGGTTGATTTCCAGATCCTGCATGCTGCCAAACACCACATCGGCATGCTGGCTTTCCCACGTTTTAACTTGGTCGGCTGTATGAGGTTGACCCTGGATAACCGTACCCTGCCAGCTACCAGGTAAGACCCATGCGGTGCCGGTCGAGGGGTAAACCTGAGCCAGGCTAAGCGGTGACAACATCGCTAACCAGGCAGACCAAAAAATATTCCTTAGCACATGCAAACAGCACCTCCCTATTACCTCTAACCTCTAACCTCTCGCCCCTTAAAGAGTAGTCCATTGAATTAGAAATAAAAAAGCCGCGCAAATGCGCGGCTTTAATAACAAGGTACGGTGGGTAAGGTTACCAACCCAGCCAATGGCCCAAGCCCCACAAGGCAATCATCGCCATAAAGCCTGCCAAAATATCGTCAACCATGATCCCCAAGCCACCGTGGACATGTTTATCCAGCCAGCTGATTGGCCATGGCTTGACCATATCGAAGAAGCGGAACAGGACAAAGCCCGCCAGCACCCACTGCCAGCTGACCACTGGTGCAATAGCCATGGTGATCCAGAAACCGACAAATTCATCCCAGACAATACTGCCATGGTCATGGACCCCCATGTCATCTGAGGTTTTCTGGCAAATGGTAATACCGATCAGGGCTGCAACCACAGTGATCACTAGGTAGGCCGTAAATGGCAATTGTGCCATCAGCAAATATAGCGGGATCGCTGCCACGGTCCCCATGGTTCCCGGTATGATAGGCGAAAGCCCGCTACCGAATCCGGTAGCCAAGAAATGCCATGGGTTTTTCAGGTTAATTTTATCTTTTGGGTTTGCCACTATTTACTCCGCAAAATGATCATATCCGTGCAGTTTCCAGCTCAGCGGCTGGCTCTTGCGAACCAAGGTAATACCTTGTCCCGGCCGCAACTGGCCAATACAGGTTGCCCTCACACCACTGCGAGCTAAGGCCGTGTCAACCGCGCCCCTATTCTGCTCCGGTACCGTGAAGCACAGCTCATACTCTTCACCGCTCGCCAAGGCCAGCTGTAGTGCTGTATCGCGCTCGGGTTCGAAAGCGATAAGCTCTGGCGACAGCGGTAGTTTATCAACGTCAATTTCTGCTGCCACCCCAGATCGTTTCAGGATATGCCCAAGATCACTAATTAGGCCATCCGAAATATCCAGCGCCGACGAAGCGAGTCCCCGCAGCGCTTGGCCGGCTAAAATGCGAGGTTCTGCCTTATGGTGTCGCTCAAGCAAGGTCGCCGCCAACGCAGGATCATCAACGGTTTTCTGGCCCAAAAGCAGCGCCAGCCCTGCAGCGCTGTCGCCGAGGTTACCTGTCACGTAAATCCAGTCGCCAGAGCGAGCGCCACTGCGGGTCAGCGCTTTCCCTGTTGGAATAAAGCCATGCACTGTCAAGGTAATACTAAGCGGGCCCTTGGTCGTGTCCCCGCCCACCAGCTGGACATTGTAGTATTCCGCCAAGGCAAAAAAGCCTTTGCAGAACCCAGCCAACCACGTTTCATCCGGCTTTGGCATGGTCAGTGCCAGCGATACCCAGGCAGGCGTTGCCCCCATAGCCGCTAGATCACTGAGGTTAGAGGCAAGTGCCTTGTGGGCAATCCATGACGGATCAGCATCGGCTAAAAAGTGGGTTCCCGCCACCAAGGAATCGGTGCTAACTGCCAGTTGGCTACCATTCGGTACCTCCAGCAAAGCACAGTCGTCACCAATGGCCAACGGCACATCTTTGCGTTTCACGGCCTGGTTTTCAAAGTACCGGGCTATCAGATCAAATTCGTTTGCCATATTCTTCTTTTTATAGATAGAAAAAAGGCCAGCATTGCTGGCCTTTTATAATAGCGTTGTGATTACTTCTTGCGAAGTGATGGCGCTGCCTTGTCCAGCACACCATTCACAAACTTGTGGCTATCTTCAGCACCGAAGGCTTTTGCCAATTCGATAGCTTCGTTGATAACTACCTTATATGGTACGTCATCGCGCTTGGTCATCTCGTACATAGCAAGACGAAGTAGCGCTAGTTCCATCTGATCCAAGTCCTGTAGAGGACGAGACAGGTACGGACGCATTTTGCTGTCCAGTTCCTGATGGTTCAGCACAACACCTGTCAGCAAGTCACGGAAGTAAGCAACATCTGTATGCGGTGCTGCAAGCGCCGGGGCTTCTGCCTGGTGCTCTTCTTCTTCGAATTTATCGTCAGAAAGAAAATGTTGTTCGATATCAGCAACATTACCTTTGGTAATTTGCCAAGAATAAATTGCTTGTACAGCAAAATGACGTGCATTACGACGTGCGGCTGGTTTCACACTAACCCCCATTAGGATTCAATTTGGGACAGGACATTAACCATTTCAAGCGCGCTTAGTGCAGCCTCTGCCCCTTTATTACCAGCCTTGGTACCGGCACGCTCAATGGCTTGTTCGATAGAATCTACAGTCAGAACACCGAATGCAACTGGAGTATTGTACTCTAGAGCAATCTGAGCCAGACCTTTGTTACACTCACCGGCAACATAATCAAAATGTGGCGTACCGCCACGGATCACAGAGCCAAGCGCAACAATAGCATCATAACGATCGCTTTTAGCAACTTGCTGAGCAACAAGCGGTAGCTCATATGCACCTGGGCAACGAACAACAGTGATGTTGTCTTCACTTACTTGACCCTGACGTTTCAGAGCGTCTAGCGCACCTGAAAGCAGGCTTTCGTTGATAAAGCTGTTGAAGCGTGCGATTACGATAGCAACTTTTGCGTTTGGTGCCGCGATGGCGCCTTCAATTACCTTCATGGGCCTTCCTGTGACTATGTCTTTTCCGGTATGAGAAACCGCGGGAGTCTATCACACTTTATGCGTTATACCAATTGGCATATTCAAGCACTTTCCCGCCCCATACCAGCAATGTTTGGGATAAATATTAGAGTTAGCGTTTCGGAGAAAAGCGGGCATCTTGCCCGCTTCCATTATTCGCAAATATATTCAACCGCTTCGAGGCCAAAACCCGACAGCGAATGATAGCGCTGGGTGCTAGATGACAGCAGGCGCATTTTTGAAACGCCCAAATCAGACAGGATCTGCGAACCGACACCGACCTGGCGAGACTGATCTTTCGGGTTCAGCTTCACGCCGGGCCTTCCCTCTTCTTTAGCCGCCATATTCTGAACCTTGGTAATGACCGATTCTTGGCTTTCCGCCTTGCTCAGCACCACCAATACCCCGCCCTCGTCAGCAATACGCTTCATTGCCGATGGCAGTGTCCACTGGGTCGCACCCGAGTGAAGAATATCTTTGAATGTATCTTGCAAGTGAACACGTACCAACGTTGGCTCACCTTCTACCACATCGCCTTTTTGCAATGCGTAGTGGACTTCGTTGTCGATGGTGTCACGGTAGGTGATCATCTCAAAGTCACCGAATTCTGTTGGCAGAGTGCACTGCGCGACACGTTCGATAGTGGTTTCGTTATTATTACGGTACTCAATAAGGTCTGCAATCGTGCCCAGTTTCAGGCCATGCTGCTCAGCAAAGATCTCGAGATCCGGGCGACGCGCCATGGTGCCGTCTTCATTAAGGATTTCGACAATCACACTTGATGGCTCCAAACCAGCAAGGCGCGCAATATCACAGCCAGCTTCAGTGTGACCGGCACGAGCCAATACCCCACCTTCTTGTGCCATCAACGGGAAAATATGGCCTGGCATCACGATATCAGCCGGTGACGCATTGGCTGCGACGGCCGCCTGTACGGTAACAGCACGATCGGCCGCCGAAATACCGGTTGTTACCCCTTCCGCCGCTTCAATCGATACGGTGAAGTTGGTGCTAAATTGTTCGGTGTTATCCTGCACCATCAAAGGCAACTTCAGTTGCTGACAGCGAGATTTAGTCAAGGTCAGGCAGATCAATCCACGGCCATGGCGAGCCATAAAGTTGATTGCTTCAGGCGTGATTTTTTCCGCCGCAATGATCAGATCGCCTTCATTTTCACGATCTTCGTCATCCATCAGGATAACCATCTTACCTAGGCGGATATCTTCGATGATGTCCTTTGCGCTGCTTAGAGCCATATCGCTACCTTATTCTTGTTTATATTCTGTCTGTTTATCCAAGGAATCCGCTGCGGGCCAGCAAATCCATAGAAACTTCTGATTTTGGCTCCGCGGCCTTGTCGCCCAGCATCAGGCGCTCTAGGTAGCGGGCGATAACATCCACTTCCAGGTTGATCTTACGACCCGGCGTGAATGCCTCCATGGTGGTTTCCGATGCCGTATGTGGCACGATGGTTAGCTTGAACTCATCACCGCGGATAGCGTTAACCGTCAGACTGATCCCATCAACCGACACCGAGCCCTTCTCCGAAATGTACTTCGCCAAATGGGCTGGTGCCTTCAACCAAAACTCAATCGCGCGACCGGTTTGATTACGTTCTATGACTTCTGCCACATCATCAACATGGCCAGACACCATGTGGCCACCGAAACGTGTGGTCGGCAGCATGGCTTTTTCCAAATTAGCTTTCTGTCCCGCACGGTATTCTACAAATGCGGTACGCTTTAGTGTTTCCAACGACAAATCGGCCACATAGCCTGATCCTGTCAGTGCAACGACGGTCAAACACACGCCGTTGGTTGCAATGCTATCACCCAATTTTACATCGGATAGGTCTAGCTTGCCGGAGTCCACCGTCACAGAAATGTCTTTGCCTTTAGGGGTCAGGGCAGTAATCGTACC
The DNA here is from genome assembly GCF_050336935.1 of Photobacterium satsumensis. NCBI lineage: Bacteria > Pseudomonadati > Pseudomonadota > Gammaproteobacteria > Vibrionales > Vibrionaceae > Photobacterium > Photobacterium satsumensis. The sequence continues at coordinate 94,587 of NZ_JAKJSK010000013.1, read as the reverse complement.
CACGGCTTCAATAATGCCAGTAAACATGTCAAACCTTATTCTTTGTCTGATTGAGTATATCTGCTTGGATATGGGCCTGGATGCGGGAAGTGATACGAATATCCCCTCCCACCATACGCACATCCGTCACGCTCAGTTCGGGAACCTGATCCATCGCTATCAGGCCATTGAGATCAACCAACCCGCGGCTATCGCTGCCCATCAATTTGGGCGCTTGGTACAAGATCAGCTCATCGACCAATCCGGCTTGCAACAAACCGCCCGCTAGGCCAGCACCCGCTTCAACCCAGATATGGTTAATATTGTTCTTTGCCAACTCCGCCATCAAGGCAGTAAGGTCTACTCGCTCGCCTTCTTTGATAACCAGCTGTTCAACGTCTTGTGGCCATTGTTGGGTATCGGCCTGCTTTCTCGCCAGAACCGTTTTTCCTGGTAGGCTCACCAAGCGGTGCTGCGGTGTCACTCGGTTCTGGCTGTCAATCACGACCCGAACCGGCTGACGTAATTCTGCCTGCGGGTAGGCTTTATGCACTTCACTACCCAGCTCTTGCCAGCGCACATTCAGCGACGGGTCATCAGCCTGTACTGTTGCACTGGTTGACAGAATAGCACCCGCTTTGGCTCGGTAACGCTGAACATCCGCCCTTGCGGCAGGGCCGGTGATCCATTTGCTTTCGCCATTAGCCAGCGCGGTACGGCCATCAAGGCTAGCAGCCAGTTTCAACTGGACATATGGCAGACCGGTTTTCATCACTTTGATAAAACCGGGATTCAGCGCTTCGGCGTCTGGCTCGAGCAGACCCGTTTGTACCTCGATACCCGCTTGCTGCAACATGGCAATACCACGGCCAGCCACTTTTGGGTTGGGATCCACCATGGCGCAAACCACACGTTTGACGCCAGCTTTTACCAATGCTTCGGCACATGGCGGGGTACGGCCATAATGAGAGCAAGGCTCTAAGGTGACATAGGCCGTCGCCCCCATTGCCTTTTCGCCAGCGGCACGAAGGGCATAGACTTCAGCGTGGGGGTCGCCTGCACGGTAATGATAGCCTTCACCGACGATTTCATCGCCATGGGCGATCACACAGCCGACATTGGGGTTTGGGGTAGTCGTGTACTGACCGTTCTTCGCCAACGTGATTGCGCGCAGCATCATGGCGTGGTCGATAGATGAGAACATGAGACTTCAGTATTGGTTAGAAAAGCCGGCACATCACGTCCGGCATCAATTATTTTTCCAGTTTAGCGATTTCTTCACCAAACTCACGAATGTCTTCAAAACTACGGTAAACAGAAGCAAATCTGATATAGGCGACTTTATCTAGCTCTTTCAGCGCTTCCATCACCAAGTTACCGATCATTTCCGATGGCACTTCACGCTCACCGGTCGCACGCAGGCGCGATTTGATGGTGTTGATGGCACTCTCGATATCATCGGCGCTGACTGGGCGTTTTTCCAACGCACGCTGGATCCCACCGCGTAACTTATCTTCATTGAACGGGTCACGGTTACCATTGGTCTTGATCACCCGTGGCATCACCAGCTCAGCGGTTTCAAACGTCGTATAACGTTCGCTACAGGCTAGGCACTGACGGCGGCGACGAACCTGATGGCCATCGGCCACCAGCCGAGAATCTATTACTTTGGTGTCATTGGCACCACAAAAAGGACAATGCATCTTGCCTCCTCAACTTCGTCGCACCAGTGTAACCCATTTCAATAACGGGGGGAGACTATTACCACAAAATTTCTCCTGAAAATGCCGTTATAAAAGACATAAAAAAGGGCCTGCAAGCTGCAGACCCTCTTTGAATTTGGTTACCGTCGCCAACCGACGTTGGCCATTACGCGTAAACAGGTAGGCGTTTACAAATGTCCAGCACCTTGACTTTGGTCGCTTCAATCACTTCTGGGTTGTCGATGTTATCCATCACATCACACATCCAGTTAGCCAGTTGCTTGGCATCTTCAACCGTAAAACCACGGCGAGTGATCGCTGGTGTACCGACACGGATACCAGAAGTCACAAACGGGCTGCGAGGGTCATTCGGTACGCTGTTCTTGTTCACCGTCATGTTAGCCGCGCCCAGTGCCGCATCCGCTTCTTTACCTGTGATGCCTTTATCAATCAGGTCAACCAAGAACAGGTGGTTCTCAGTGCTGCCAGAAACGATCTTGTAACCGCGCTCAAGGAACTCACCGACCATGGCTTTGGCATTTTCAACAACGCGTGCCTGGTAGTCTTTGAACTCTGGCTCCATCGCTTCTTTGAATGCCACCGCTTTTGCCGCAATCACGTGCATCAGAGGGCCACCCTGGCCACCAGGGAATACGGCAGAGTTCAGCTTCTTGTATAGGTCTTCGCCCGCATTTGACAGGATAAGGCCGCCGCGAGGGCCTGCCAGTGTCTTGTGCGTCGTTGTTGACACAACGTGCGCATGTGGCACAGGGTTAGGGTAAACGCCTGCAGCAATCAAACCGGCAACGTGCGCCATATCAACAAAGAAGTACGCACCGACTCTATCTGCGATTTCACGCATGCGCTTCCAGTCAACAATCTGAGAGTAGGCAGAGAAACCACCGATGATCATTTTTGGCTTATGCTCAAGCGCCAACGCTTCTACTTCGGCATAATCAATCTGGCCAGCTTCATCAATACCGTAAGGAATGATGTTGTACAGCTTGCCCGAGAAGTTAACTGGAGAGCCGTGAGTCAGGTGGCCACCGTGTGCCAGGCTCATACCCAATACCGTATCACCGGCATTCAATAGCGCCATGTAAACAGCGTTGTTCGCTTGGGAGCCAGAGTGAGGCTGAACGTTGGCGTACTCTGCACCAAATAGCTCGCAAGCACGGTCAATGGCTAGTTGCTCAGCCTTGTCTACGTACTCACAACCACCGTAGTAACGCTTACCTGGGTAGCCTTCAGCATACTTGTTGGTTAGCTGGGAGCCTTGCGCTTGCATCACGCGTGGGCTGGTGTAGTTTTCAGAAGCAATCAACTCGATGTGCTCTTCCTGACGCGCCGTTTCTTCCTGAATCGCTGCAAATAGTTCAGCATCATAATCGGCAATATTCATGTCGCGCTTTAGCATCTGTATCTCCTGACTCGGATTGTTTTCAGTCCTTTTTGTCTCTGTAAGCCGGTAAATAGCTTCGCCGACAAAAAGGCGGTAAACACACAAAATTGGCGAAGAACGGAAAAACCATAAAGCTAGGCGTCACGGGGACGCAAACGTTTTCGTCTCACCAGTAGATAGCGCTGTATTTTACAGAAATTGATCTAAATCAGATACCCCTAATGTGACTTTTTATTAGTATTTATTTCATTTTTGGTATGAATTGTTTTCAAGTTGTTCACTCCCTCGACATAGACAACCAAACTCAAAATACCCACATTACAAGTAATGGATGAAATTAATTTTTTACGATGGCGTAATTTAATTTGTACACCCTTAGGTGAACAGATTTGCCCCTGGCTATCACGCTCTTCATCAATGGTCTATATCATGGCGCCTCTAAACATAAGGAGTGTTGTCTTGAGCGGTTATCATCATTCACTGAAAGAAAATATCATTGCTATTCTTACCGGTACTTTCATCGTTGCCCAAGGGGTTTTCTTTCTCCAGCAAGCCGATCTTCTCACCGGTGGAACAACCGGTCTGGCCCTATTGCTCAGCCAGTTTGTCGATCTGTCTTTTGGCCAGCTGTACTTTATGATGAACTGCCCGTTTTATCTGATGGCCTGGTTCCGGATGGGTAAGAGCTTTGCCATCACCAGTATTATTTCTGGCGGACTGGTTTCGATCATTACCGATAACCTGCACCATGTACTGGAGATCAGCCGTCTCGAACCACTGTACTGCGCATTGATCGGTGGCTTGCTGATGGGACTGGGCATGCTGATCCTATTCCGCCACAAAACCAGCCTCGGCGGCTTTAACGTATTGGTCCTGTTCCTACAGGAAAAAATGGGATGGTCAGCGGGCAAGCTACAGATGGGAATTGATATCACTATCCTAGTCGCCTCCTTCTTCCTTGTCAGCCCGATGGTATTGCTGTTCTCGATCGTCGGCGCATTCGTGCTGAATTTGGTGTTGGCAATGAACCACAAGCCGGGCCGTTACAGCGGCGAGCTGAAGCCACAGGCAAGTTGATAAAATTGGCTATTGGCTATTGGCTATTGGCTATTGGCTATTGGCCATTGAATAGAGTCGCTGTGGGCTAATAATGGAATACAAAAAAAGAGGTCGCTTCCTGCGACCTCTTTTTTTCGTGCCTAATTCCCGTTCGTGCTGCTGTGCTTAATGGTTATAAGCGTTCAGCATCCACATCAACTTCTCTTGCTCGCGAATATAGTCTCCCATAATGGCAGCAGTACCCTCATCATCCGCCTCACCGGCAAGGGCCAAAATACCACGCTGCATGCCAAGAAGGACTTTAAACCCTTGCTGTAATCCACTGACACATTCATCACCGGCATGTGAATTTAGATGCTCTTTGATCTCACTGACCTGCACATAATGGGTAAAGCTGTGTGAAGGTGTCGCACCCAGTGTCAGTACACGCTCTGCCAGCTCATCAATTTTCACTTGCAGGTCGGTATAAATCTCTTCAAATTTCGCATGTAATTCAAAGAACTCTTTGCCTTTGATATTCCAATGGTAGCCGCGAGCATTCATGTAAAGTACTTGGTAGTTTGCCAATAGCTTATTGAGTTGAATCGCCAACTCTTCAGCTTTACAGCTATCAAGACCAATCATATTTTGTGTAGACATAATTCTTTCCCCCTTGGTTTTCCTCAATATTACGGACTGAGCTTCCAAGGCACCATTCGTATTGATTTATATATTCAATAAGCAAAACCTATCAATTTGGGGGCGATGGGTGCTGGGTGCTGGGTGCTGGGTGCTGGGTGCTGGGTGCTGGGTGCTGCAGAATTTTTGAAAACGCTATTAAACGTCAAGTTATTTCTTTGCTCTTCCTAGGACCTAGAACCCTCTCCTCCTAGGGCCATGTCATCTAAGATGTTTCATTCTCTGGCAAAGAGGAAGCGCGGAGTTTATACGCATAAATGAGCACTTCCGATACCGCCAGAGGATGAAACAGCGACGACAGAGACGATTTTAGATAGCGTCTTCGTCTTCCTCGCCGGTGCGGATCCGCACCACACGATCAACATCGAACATGAAGATCTTACCGTCACCGATCTTACCGGTTTGCGCGGTTTCGATGATGGTATCGACACACTGATCGGCCACTTCATCGGCCACGACGATTTCCAGCTTCACTTTCGGCAGGAAGTCGACCATGTATTCGGCACCACGGTAAAGCTCGGTATGGCCTTTCTGGCGACCGAAGCCTTTGACTTCTGAAACGGTCATACCGGTGATACCCACATCGGCTAGGGCTTCACGGACATCGTCAAGCTTGAACGGCTTGATAATGGCTTCAATTTTTTTCATTCTCATCATCCTTTGCTGAGCAAGGCGCTGTTGGCAGAAGTGTGATTGGGGATCGGCCAACGACCTGATTAATTTAAGTGAAGTATATCAAAAGCCTGATACTGAAAGATCAACGTTTCAGTATTTTTCTACCGAGAATATGACATCGTTGTCCATCATTTTCAGCAGTAGCAAGACGGAAAAGAGTAACACGCTACTGTTGAGGAAAAAGATGGCCATACCACGAAACTCGGGGCTGACTAGCTGGGGGAGATAAGGGATCAGGCTGTAGTTGAAGAACATAGTGATCGCGGGAATGAAAAAATAAAGCGGAATGAATCCCCAGCGATTTCCACGGCTTAGACCGAGTATCGCGCCGATACCGGAAAACAGGACCAAGATAGCAATATAGCTGGGTACGATGCCGACTTGATTTAAGCTAAAAATCAGGGCAAAGCTGTCGGCATATCTTACCAGGCAAATCATTACAAGTACTGCGAGGCCCTTGGCAGCCAGGAGCAGTCCACGACGTGTTACATCCATTATTATCTCTCTTCCATGAGGTAATGATATTTAGTGCCCGCAAAAATAAGCGCATATTCTATGCGGGTATTTTGTCCAGTACAACAATTATTCAATTATTGAACGATTGAATTTCTCTCCTCCATATTTAGACCTTGGTTCAGCAATAGGTTCCCTCCTGCGCTAGTAGTGAACAGTCACCAGATCGACCAGTCCCTCTAGACTTCTGACGACCCGGGTCGAGACTTTGGTATCCAGCTTCTGCCGGTTGAGCCATACCGCCTTGAACCCCAGCTCGCTGGCTGCTGTGGCATCATTAAAAGGGTGGTTACCTATATACCAGCACTCCTGTGCTTGCTTGCCACTTTGTTTCAATGCGCGCTGGAAAATACGCGGATCGGGTTTGGCGGCACCGACCTGCTCCGAGATCACCAGATACGAAAAAAACTCACGGATCCCTGTCGCTTGTAGCTTGGCTTCTTGGTGGTAGGTGAAGCCATTGGTGATAATGGCCAGCGGCACGACGTTTCGCAGCTTTTCCAGTGCTGGCAACACATCGGGGAACAAACGCCAGTATTGGCGGTAGTGGGTATAATACTCGGCAATCAGCCTGTCGGCCTGCTCTTCACTGAGTGGGCGACGGAACAAGGCACTGATCCTGGCCCGGCGCAGGCCTTCAAAATTGAGCGAGCCGGCCCGCCATTGCTGGCGCTTTTCGTCGGTGATTGCCCGCCACATGGTCTCGATGCCATCGGGACAGTCAATAATGTCATCACAATAGCGCTTGGCAAAATCGCGAATGGCGTCTTGTTCCGCCCCATCATGATCGAGCAAGGTATTATCAAGATCGAAGAAAATCATTGCACCTCCTGCACCGGCTAGGGCCGATTCAGCAATAGATGGATATCTTCAGCTTAATCATAGTCTTGTATTTAGTGCGAGATTTATTTCCCAAAAATGATACCGGTAATAAAAAACCGCTCACTAGGAGCGGTTTTTTTCATCAATATTAAGCAATTAGCTTAGCCGATATTCACTCGGGCATTGCGGAACATGCGCATCCATGGGCTGTTCTCGCTCCACTCATCAGGGTGCCAAGAGTTAGCCACAGTGCGGAATACACGCTCTGGGTGAGGCATCATGATAGTCACACGGCCATCTTGGGTTGTCAGACCGGTGATAGCGTTTGGTGAACCATTCGGGTTGTTCGGGTATTGCTGCGTCGGGTTACCGTTATTGTCCACATAGCGGACAGCCACGGTACCTGATGCTTCGATGGCGCTTAGGTGATCCGCATCGCGAACCTCAACGCGGCCTTCACCGTGGGATACCGCGATTGGCATGCGAGAGCCGGCCATGCCATCGAAGAAGACAGAATCAGATTTCTGTACTTCGACCAGGCTGAAGCGTGCTTCAAAACGCTCTGATTCGTTGCGAACGAAACGTGGCCATAGGTCAGCACCAGGGATCAGCTCTTTCAGGTTCGACAGCATCTGACAGCCATTACACACACCTAGCGAGAAGGTGTTGTCACGGTTGAAGAATGCCTGGAACTGGTCGCGAGCCTGTGCATTGAACAGGATAGACTTCGCCCAACCTTCGCCGGCACCCAGTACGTCACCGTAAGAGAAGCCACCACAAGCCACTAGGCCGTGGTACTCTTCAAGCGCAGCTTGGCCTGTAAGGATATCACTCATGTGGATATCTGTTGCTTCGAAGCCAGCACGGTCAAAGGCAGCAGCCATCTCTACATGCGAGTTAACACCCTGCTCACGCAGGATAGCCATCTTAGGCTTGGCACCCGTGTTTACCATCGAGCCGGCGATGAATGGCGCGGCAACATCTTCGTTGATATCAAAGCTCAGGTTAACGTTGAGACCCGGGTCAGTGTTGTCTTTCTTCGCTTCGAACTCTTGGTCAGCACAGGCTGGGTTGTCACGCAAACCTTGCATCTTGTGGGTCGTTTCCGCCCAGATAGTGCGTAATTCGATACGAGAGCGCTCGAGTACCACAGCATCGCCCGAGGTGATCACAACGCTATCTGACGCTTCTACACTGCCGATAACGTGCGAACATGCTTCCAGGCCATTCGCAGCCAGTACCGCTTGCACAGCATCTAGGTCATTGTTCTTAACCTGAACCACCGCACCCAGCTCTTCGTTAAACAGCGCTGCCAGCGTGTCTTCACCAAGGCCAGCAATATCGGCTTTCACGCCACAGTGACCCGCGAATGCCATCTCTGCTAGCGTTACGAATAAACCGCCGTCACCTTTATCGTGGTAAGCCACCAGCTTGTCGTCACGGACAAGGGTTTGCATCGCATCAAAGAAGCCTTTTAGCTGCTCTGCATTATCAACGTCAGCCGGCTTGTCACCCAGCTGCTTGTAAACTTGTGCCAGTGCTGTTGCACCCAGGCGGTTCTTACCGTTACCCAGGTCAACCAGAACCAGTGACGTGTCACCTTTGTCAGTGCGCAGCTGAGGCGTTACTGTCTTGCGTACGTCTTCGACACGGCCGAAGGCGGTGATAACAAGGGAAAGTGGCGAGGTCACTTCTTTGTTTTCGCCGTTCTCTTCCCACTTGGTCTTCATCGACATGGAGTCTTTACCCACAGGGATAGTCAGACCCAATGCAGGACACAGCTCTTCACCTACCGCTTTAACGGCTTCGTAAAGACCGGCATCTTCACCTGGGTGACCCGCTGGAGACATCCAGTTTGCAGACAGTTTAATGTGCTTGATATCACCGATATCGGTCGCAGCAATGTTGGTTAGCGACTCACCGACAGCTAGACGTGCAGACGCACCAAAGTCTAGCAGTGCAACTGGCGTACGCTCACCCATCGACATTGCTTCGCCGTGGTAAGAGTCATAGCTGGCTGCTGTTACCGCACAGTTGGCGACCGGCACCTGCCATGGTCCTACCATTTGGTCGCGAGCCACAAGACCCGTTACCGTGCGGTCACCGATAGTGATAAGGAATGTCTTCTCGGCAACGGTCGGTAGGCGCAGTACGCGATCAGCCGCTTCGTTAATTTCGATGCCATCACGAACAATCGCAGGACTATCCACTTTCAGCGTTGTTGCATCACGGTGCATCTTCGGCGTTTTGCCCAATAGGATGTCCATTGGCATGTCGATTGGCGTGTTGTCGAAGTGTGAGTCTTCAAGTTTCAGATCACGCTCTTCGGTTGCAACACCCACCACGGCGTATGGTGCACGCTCACGCTTACAGATAGCATCGAATGCTGCCATGTGTTCTGGCGCAACAGCCATTACGTAACGCTCTTGTGATTCGTTACACCAGATCTCTAGTGGGCTCATACCCGGCTCATCGTTGGGTACGTCGCGCAGTTGGAAGATACCACCACGCTCACCATCATCAACAAGTTCTGGCAATGCGTTAGAGATACCGCCCGCACCCACATCGTGGATGAATGCGATTGGGTTAGCCTCACCGAGCTGCCAACAACGGTCGATCACTTCCTGGCAGCGACGTTCCATCTCTGGGTTTTCACGCTGAACAGAAGCAAAATCCAAGTCTTCCGCTGACTGGCCAGATGCCATTGACGAGGCTGCACCGCCACCAAGGCCGATATTCATCGCAGGGCCACCCAGAACAATTAGGCTTGCACCGACTGGGATCTCTTTCTTCTGCACGTGCTCGTCACGGATATTACCCATACCACCCGCAATCATGATTGGCTTGTGGTAACCACGCACTTCAACACCTGCGTGAGAATTCACTTTTTCTTCGTAGGTACGGAAGTAACCCAGTAGGTTGGGACGGCCGAATTCGTTGTTGAACGCGGCACCACCCAGTGGGCCTTCTAGCATAATATCTAGCGCGTTAACGATACGCCCCGGCTTGCCGAAATCTGTTTCCCATGGCTGTTCAAAGCCCGGGATACGTAGGTTAGATGTTGTGAAACCAACAAGACCCGCTTTTGGTTTACCACCGATACCTGTTGCGCCTTCGTCACGGATTTCACCACCAGAACCGGTAGAAGCCCCCGGCCACGGTGAGATAGCCGTTGGGTGGTTATGCGTTTCCACCTTCATTAGGATATGCGCATCTTCGTTGTGGTAGTTGTACTGGCGAGTCTCAGGATCTGGGAAGAAGCGGCCCACTTTAGAGCCCGTCATTACGGCTGCGTTATCTTTGTAGGCAGACAGAACGTGGTCCGGTGTGGTTTCGAACGTGTTCTTGATCATCTTGAACAAGGATTTTTCTTGCTTAACGCCGTCGATGGTCCAATCGGCGTTGAAGATCTTGTGACGGCAGTGCTCTGAGTTCGCCTGGGCAAACATCATCAGTTCGATGTCTGTTGGGTTGCGCTCAAGCTTGGTCACAAAGCTTTCTAGTAAGTAATCAATTTCGTCTTCCGCAAGCGCAAGACCGAGCGTCACGTTTGCCTCTTCAAGTGCCTTACGGCCACCTGATAGTAGATCGACATCAGCAACAGGGGCTGGCTCTGCAACCTGGAAAAGGGCAACTGCTGAATCAGATTCAGTGAAAACAACTTCCATCATGCGATCATGGATCAGGCCTTTTAGCACAACCACTTGCTCAGCAGATAGCTCAACTGAGGCTTCGATGTAGTATGCCGTACCACGCTCCAGACGCTTAATTTGCTCAAGGGAACAGTTGTGGGCGATATCCGTAGACTTCGATGACCATGGGGAGATTGTTCCCGGACGAGGGGTAACCAGCAGTAGTAGGCCTGACGGCTCGTGCTCTGCAATCGTAGGGCCGTAAGTCAGCAAGCTTGTTAGCTTTTCTTGCTCTTCCGCACTCAGTGGCGCAGACAAGTCTGCAAAGTGCATGAACTCAGCATAAATACCTGACACAGGCAGATCCAATTCACGGCAACGCTCTAGTAGCTTATTAACGCGAAACTCAGACAGTGCGGGTGAACCACGCAAAATTTCCATGTGCGAACGTCTCTCGATTAGCAGTTGAATAAAGGTGATATTGGCCTAACCCCCGGACCGATACCGGGACAATTACGTCAATGTCACCTCATTTGCCATTACCCGTTTAAGGCGAGCAGCTCATGATGGGGCGTAGTATAAGGGAATTTTTTTTGTGACGTAACACCTGACGCAACCGTTTGCGTGTTTTTTTTTCAATCAGCACCAAAAACAGAGAGATATTTGTCACACCGTCCCCTTTTCACACATTTATTTACGATTTCAAGTTTAAGAAATGCGCATTACCGCGGCAAACCTGTCGTCAAAACGCTGTGATTATTTTGCGGATCGGACGAGCTTTGGTATAAAGGACATCCTGTTTTTACCAAGAGCATACATCGTTGAGTACTCTTCGACCGAATCCAAGTTTTAAACAATTCATTGTCTTACTGTTGAGCCTCTTTATGCTCAATGGTTGCTTGTGGCAGGAAGAGCCCCGCACGGAACTAGAACGGATCCGCGAAGAAGGCGTCCTGCGTGTCGGAACGCTCAATAACCAACTCTCTTATTATATTGGCAATGAAGGCCCTACCGGGTTGGATTACGAACTGGCCCGCCGCTTTGCCGACAAACTTGGCGTCAAGCTGGAAATGAAGGCCATGTTCACCCTCTCAGGCCTGTTTCCCGGCCTCGACCGTGGTGATGTCGATATCCTTGCCGCCGGCCTGACCATGACCGATGAACGTCTGGCGCAATTTCGTGCTGCGCCAGCGTACTATTACGCCAGCCAGAAAGTGGTCTACAAAAAAGGCCAATGGCGCCCGCGCAGTATAGAAGATCTTGCCGAAAACAAAGGTTCGCTTGCGGTTGTCAGCGGCTCTAGCCATGAAAAGACCCTGCAAGCGCTCAAGCAAGATCACCCGACCCTTGAATGGCAGTCGCTTGAAGAGATCGACAGCGACGAGTTACTGCGCCAAGTGGCGGTAGGCGAGCTCGACTATACCTTGGCCGATTCGGTCGATATTGCCCTGAACCAGCGGATCTTGCCGGATGTCACTACCGCGCTGGAACTGACTGAAGATGAGCCTATCGCCTGGTTCGTCAACCAGAATAATGATGACAGCCTGTATGCCCTGCTGATCGAGTTCTTCGGTGAAATCCAGCAGAGCGGTGAGCTGGCCAAGCTGGAAGAGAAATACCTTGGCCACGTCGACAAGTTTGACTATGTCGATACCCGAGCATTCCTGCGTGCTGTCGAAGGCAAGCTGCCACAGTGGAAAGGCTTGTTCAAACAATATGCCAACGAATTTGACTGGCGCTTGATTGCTGCCCTGTCCTATCAGGAATCGCACTGGAATCCACGCGCAGTATCACCCACAGGGGTACGCGGGATGATGATGCTGACCCTGCCGACAGCCCGCTCGGTTGGGGTAAAGAACCGCTTGGATCCGGAGCAGAGTATTCGCGGCGGTACCGAGTACCTGCGTAAGATGATCAACCGGATCCCGGATAGTATCGAAGAGCACGAAAAAGTGTGGTTTGCCTTGGCGTCGTATAACGTCGGCTTCGGCCATTTGATGGACGCCCGCCGCCTCACCTTAGCACAAGGCGGTAACCCAGACGCCTGGAGCGATGTGAAGCAACGCTTGCCGCTGCTGCGCCAGCGCAAATACTACAAGCAAACCCGTTATGGCTATGCCCGTGGTGATGAGGCCCTACATTATGTAGAGAATATCCGTCGTTACTACCAAAGCATTATCGGCTACGAGCAAACCCACAGCCAGGAGCCGCAGCTTGATGAAATTGAACTGATTGATGGCCTGCATACCATTACCCCGTCAACGGGGACGCTCGCCCAACAGCTGCCAGACGGTGAAGAAGCCTTAACGCCTGAGGCGGCAGCACCGAACAAAACCGCCAGTAATTAATCAGCCCTCCTCCGCCCCCTGTCCTGACAGGGGGATCTTGCTCACACCTTGCTGTTCTTATGTGCAAGAAATGATCGCAAAGCGTGACCACTATCGTTAGATATACCGAAGAGATCAGAGATACTAGCCTTAACAACGTTTTTGCTAGCTCCGATCCGGGCAGTTCTAAAGGAGGAGGCTCTATGCACTTTTCAAATAAAAAAACCATCAGTACCATGCGCAAACGGATGGCATCCTCTGCCACCCGACGCAAGCGACTTAACGCCAATATCCGCAAGAAAATTCTGTGGCGTCAACGAAGCTATATCATTAATAGCTCAGCTGAGGTTTGATCCCTTCGTACCTGATGTGAAAAGTGGAAGTTTTCAGGAAGGTTTATCACCAACTTGCTGCAAGGCTTGCTGGCGTGCTTTCTTTTCCGCTTTTTTCTCAGCCCGGCGGCGCTTGAAGAAAGCCTGAAGCTGCTGGCGGCACTCATCGGCCAGCACCCCAGACTCAATAGCCACATGGTGGTTGACCTGCTCGTAGCTGAGCAGGTTCATGATACTGCCTGCCGCCCCGGTTTTCAGATCATGGGCACCAAAGACCACCTTGCCAATTCGGCTGTGCACCATGGCACCGGCGCACATCGGGCATGGCTCCAACGTCACGTACAAGGTGGCATCGAGCAAACGGTAGTTCTGCAACACCTGACCGGCTTGGCGCAATGCCATGATTTCAGCATGAGCAGTGGCATCATGCTGGGTAATAGAACGGTTCCAACCTTCACCGACGACTTGCCCCTGATAGACCACGACTGCACCGACAGGCACTTCACCAACCGCTTCGGCGCGGGACGCTAGCGCCATGGCACGGCGCATGAAATCTTCGTCGGTATATTGAGGGGATGCATCTGTCATGGGTGGTTTCTACTCGCTATTACTTGAGGCCGCTGATTATACCCAAAAGCCCGAGGGATGCGAGGCTCGGGCAGCCTCACCGCTCTTTAAAGTCTATGCCAATGACTCGGCTAAAAAGTCCACCAGCAAACGGACCTTGGGTGATAAGTGACGGTTATGGGGATAGAGCGCCCAGATCCCTTCTTCAGGTTCACGGAACGTATCCAGCACCGTCACCAGCTCTCCCCGCTCCAAATCATCACTGATGTAGTAATCAGGTAACTGCACCAACCCAACCCCCTTCAGGGCCGCATCGCGCAAGGCATGGCCACTGGCACAGCGCAAAGTCCCATCAACCCTGACACTGCGCTCTTTACCAGCTTCTTGAAAGCGCCAATGATCGTAATTGCCCACCAAGCAATTATGGTGACGAAGCTCAGACAGTGAATGCGGCACCCCGAACTTCTCCAAGTAAGATGAGGAGGCACACACAAACTGGGTACGGCTAGCAAGGCGCTTGGCCATCATGGTCGAACTACTGAGTTTGCCAAGACGGATCGCCAAATCATACCCGCCCTCGACCAAATCTACCGTCTGGTTGGTCAAATTCATCGTCACATCCACTTCGGGATACAACTGCATGAAATCCACCACCAGTGGCATGATGAACTGTTCACCATAGGTCACTGGCGCCGTCAGCTTCAAGCTTCCCTGCGGTGTATCACGCCGATCACTGATCGCCCGCTCCGCTTCTTCAAGCCCATCCATCAAACGGCGGCAATGCTGGTAGTAAATAGTCCCTTCTTCGGTCAGCGAGACCTTGCGGGTTGTACGGTAAAACAACTTGGTATTGAGCCGGTTTTCCAACGCACTGACCTGACGGCTCACTTGGGCCGTGGAAATGCCGAGCTGCCTGGATGCCGAGGTAAAACTCTCGGCTTCCGCTACCGCGACGAACTCACTGACCCCTTCCCACAAAAACATATCCCACCATTGTTACACATAAGAAAAAGTTATTTGCATTATAGGGTAATTATCATTGAGCGAGAAACAAATATACTAAGCCCATCACAACGAGACACCAGAACATTGAATCTGTGCGCCATCGTTAAAAAATCTCTCCTACTGTTATAGCAACGTAGGAACAGCAAAGGGCCTTGCCCACCTATCATAAGAGAGAAACTAAATGTCTGAGCAATTTATCAAATCCAAAGCAGCCATCGCATGGGGTCCAAACCAGCCACTTTCTGTTGAAGAAGTTGACGTGATGCTGCCGAAAAAAGGCGAAGTATTGGTTCGAATTATCGCCACCGGTGTTTGCCATACCGATGCGTTTACTCTGTCAGGTGATGATCCGGAAGGGATCTTCCCAGCGATCCTTGGCCACGAAGGTGGCGGTATTGTTGAAATGGTTGGTGAAGGTGTGACGAGCGTAGAAGTCGGCGACCACGTTATCCCTCTTTACACCCCTGAGTGTGGCGAGTGCAAATTCTGTAAGTCAGGCAAAACTAACCTGTGCCAACAGATCCGTGAGACCCAAGGTAAGGGCTTGATGCCAGACGGCACTACCCGTTTCTACAAAGATGGCCAGCCAATTTACCACTACATGGGCTGCTCAACGTTCTCTGAATACACGGTATTGCCAGAGATCTCACTGGCAAAAGTGAACAAAGAAGCGCCATTGGAAGAAGTTTGCCTACTTGGCTGTGGCGTAACGACCGGTATGGGTGCCGTACTGAAAACAGCCAAAGTACAAAAAGGGGATACTGTTGCCATCTTTGGTCTTGGCGGTATCGGTCTGTCAGCAATCATCGGTGCGACAATGGCCGGTGCAAGCCGCATCATCGGTGTTGATATCAACGAAAGCAAATACGCGTTGGCGAAAGAGCTCGGTGCGACAGACTGCATCAACCCGAACGACTTCGACAAGCCAATTCAGGAAGTGATTGTCGAAATGACCGACGGCGGCGTTGATTTCTCATTCGAGTGTATCGGTAACGTCAATGTGATGCGCTCAGCCCTTGAGTGTTGCCACAAAGGTTGGGGAGAATCCGTGATCATCGGTGTTGCCGGTGCCGGTCAGGAAATCTCTACCCGTCCGTTCCAGTTGGTGACAGGTCGAGTATGGCGTGGCTCTGCGTTCGGTGGCGTAAAAGGCCGCTCAGAACTACCTGAAATTGTTGAACGCTACATGGCAGGCGAGTTCAAGTTAGATGACTTCATTACTCATACTATGGGACTGGATGCCATCAACGAAGCCTTTGACCTAATGCACGAAGGCAAGAGCATCCGCTCTGTTATCCACTACAACAAATAATGCTAACGGCTAGGCTCCTACGGGGGCCTAGCAACTCAAGCTATTGAAGAGTATCTCAATGACTATCGAAAACGTAAGCTGGAACAAAAGTTTTGGTGGCTGGCACAAGCAATACACCCACCACTCTGCAGTGCTTAACTGCGACATGCGCTTTGCCATTTTCCTTCCACCACACATCGCCCAGGGTAAAAAAGTACCTGTGCTCTACTGGCTATCAGGCTTGACCTGTACCGATGAGAACTTCATGCAAAAAGCCGGTGCCCAGCGCCTGGCGGCAGAACTGGGTATTGCTATTGTCACGCCGGATACCAGCCCGCGCGGTGAAGGTGTCGCCGATGATCCCGAAGGGGCCTATGACTTCGGCTTGGGTGCCGGCTTTTACGTCAATGCCACTCAGGCACCGTGGAACCGTCACTACCAGATGTATGATTATGTGGTCAATGAACTGCCGGCCTTGATCGAGGAGCACTTCCCGGTTAGCGACAAGCGAGCAATCAGCGGTCACTCAATGGGGGGTCACGGCGCCTTGATGATTGCACTGCGCAATCCGTCACGCTACAGCTCGGTATCGGCCTTCAGCCCGATCAGCAACCCGGTAAACTGCCCTTGGGGTGAAAAAGCCTTAAGTGGCTACCTTGGTGATGATCGCACCACTTGGCTACAGTACGACACCACCGAACTGCTCAAGAATAACCAACAGCCTGTTCCGGCTTTGGTTGACCAAGGTAGCCAAGACAGCTTCCTTGAGGAGCAATTGAAGCCTGAGTCACTTGCCGAAGCAGCACAAAGTGTCGACTACCCGCTTGAACTGCGCATGCAGGAAGGCTACGACCATAGCTACTACTTCATCGCCAGCTTTATTGATGATCACCTGCGCTTCCATGCCCAGCATCTTCTCTAAGCAACTGCCTGCGATTACCGGTAAACATAAAAAACCCCGCTCGAAGCGGGGTTTGATTTATCTGTAATTGATGATCTCTTCGTAGAGGCTCAATTAGAAAGCTCGATTAAAAGCCAAGTGGGATATTGAAAGCAAAGAAAGCAACCAGCACCGAGGTCCATACGGTCAAGAACGCCACCGAGTAAGGCACCATCATCGCAATCACATCACCGAACGATAGCTCAGGTTTGTACTTACGCATGAAGGCCAAAATAACCCCCGCGTAGCTCATCATCGGGGTGATAATATTGGTTGATGAATCCGCTACACGGTAAGCCGCAGTAACAAGATCCGGCGTCATATTTGGGTTTACCTGATACAGCATTGGGACGAAGATCGGGCCAAGCAGCATCCACTTTGACGTCAGGCCACCCACAAACAGGTTAATCACCGCCGTTGTCAGGATAAAACCGATGATCAGCAGGATTGGAAACTCTTGCAAGCCCAGCGCGCTAAGGAAACTCGCACCCAGATAAGTTACATAGGTACCTAAGCCTGAGAAACCAAGTAGGGCCAGGAAGTTGTAACAGAAGAACGTCAGCACCAGGATATAGCCCATGGTGTTCATCTGCGTCACCATCGCCTTGACGACATCCTGCAGCGATTTAAATTTACCGGTTGCCACACCGAAGAACACGCCGACAACCGCAAAGACCATTGCAATCAACAAAATCACATTATCAAGATAAGGCGTAATTTCACGACCAGCTTCATTGGTGTACGTTGCCAGAGGTCCCATCGCCAGACCAACCACTGCAGCCAGCGCGACTATCAGCCCCAAACCCGCAGCACGAAGGCCCTTGTTCTCTGCATCCGATACCTTGAAGTCATCTAGATTCAAGTCTTCCGGCAACTGGTAAGACATTTTTTCAAGGCGAGGCGCGACAAAACGCGTCGTTACCCAAGCTCCCAATCCAGCCAGAAGGAAGGTTGAAGCAAAAATGAAGAAATAGTGCATCGTTGCAGGATTAAGCGCTTCACCCGCCGCGTTTTCAAAAGGGATCCCTTGAGATTCAGCAAAGATACGTGCATTGGCCCCCAGAATAACGTCAACCGGCGTCGCGGGGATCAAGTTGGCACTGAAGCCTGCCGATACACCGGCAAAACCAGCCGCCATACCGATCAATGGGTTTTTACCGAGCCCCGCATAAAGCAGGCCCGCAAGAGGGATCAGGATCAGGTAACCCGCATCCGTTGCAATCGAGCTCATAATACCCAGAAAAACAACCAGCAACGGCAGGTAGCGGTCATTGATTCGCAGACCGACCTTCTTGATCACCGCCGATAGTAAGCCAGAGTTTTCCGCGATACCGACACCCAGCATCACTATCAAGATAACGCCAAGGACACCGCCACCAAATGACAGCCAGTTGGTCAGCAGTGCATTATCAAACATCCAACGGACATTTTCCGTTGCCATCATATTTTTGACGCTGTGGGTCACCGCACCGCCATCAGCACCTGTAATGTCAAACTGCAAGCCTCCAATAGCAGCAGTCAGCACCAAACAGAATACAAATAACGACATGAAAATAATGACAGGATCAGGGATTTTTTTACCAGCACGCTCGATGAACGCGATGATGCCTTTCTGCGAAGGCGGGCTTGAAATGGTCTCACTCATAATCGTACTTCCTTAATACATCGATTGAGTTTTAATGTTGTGTTTTCATCGAAAAGTAACAAATCATTTCATCTGAGTAAAACCACTAAACCAGAGTGAATTTAAAGCAAAACACCACCAATCAAGTAAAAGGTAGAATAAAAACCCATTCAGCTTACGTTAAGCAACAAACCAGCCTGTACTATTGGGTTAGTACAGCATTAAAATTTTGCAAAATTAAATTTCAATAATTGCAACAAAATCAGAATTAACAATTAAGAAACACATAATTATTGATGACGACAATATCAGACTACGTTTCCCCAACATAATATTCAGCTCAGGAATAGCAAGCCAACGCTTATAGGCATAAAAAAAGCCCCGCAGTGCGGGGCTTCTATATCATTCAGACTATCTGATCTTACATTGCGTAGGTGTATGGTGCCTGGATACCTAGCGGGATACCGATTGCCCAGTAGATAAGTAGGAAGATAGTCCAACCAATCAACATTGCAATCGAGTAAGGCATCATCATTGAAGCCAGAGAACCAATACCTGAGCTCTTCACATAACGCTGCATGTAAACAACAACTAGCGGGAAGAACACCATCATTGGTGAAATGATGTTAGATACAGAGTCACCTACACGGTATGCAGCCTGAGTCAGCTCGGGAGAAATACCAACAGCCATCAGCATCGGTACCATGATAGGACCGATCAGGGCCCACTTCGCAGATGCCGAACCAACAAGCAGGTTAACGAATGCTGTTAGTAGGATCATACCAACGATAGTTACCTGACCCGGTAAGTTCATCGCTTGAAGAAGCTGAGCACCAGAAAGAGCTAATAGCGTACCAAGGTTAGATTGGGTGAAGGCAACAAGGAACTGGGCGATAAAGAACGCCATGACCATGAAGCTACCCATGCTGCTCATCGTTGCAGACATTGACTTGATAACATCGTCACTCGCCTTGAAGGTACCGGCAATGCGACCGTAAACCACACCAGGGATAACGAACAAGATAAAGATTAGCGGTACGATAGACTGCATCACTGGCGCATTAAACGCTGTGATTTCACCTGCTGGGCTACGTAGTGGTGATGTCTCAGGGATCAGCGACACAATCAGCACAGCAATACCGGCCATCATCGCCCAACCAGCACGAGAGAAAGCTTTACTTTCTAGCTCAGTGAAAGAACCCATATCAGGCGCTTCTTCAGCATCATCATCGATAGCCGTTTGAGATAGGCGTGGCTCAATAACGCGGTCAGTGATGTACCAACCAATGCTTACGATAAGCAGTGAAGACAAACCGGTGAAGAATAGGTTTGATAGCGGGTTAACAATATACTCAGGGTCAAGAATTTGTGCCGCTTCTTGCGTGAAGCCAGCCAATAGAGGGTCGATGCCTGAAGGAATAAAGTTCGCCGCGAAGCCACCTGATACACCCGCGAATGCAGCTGCAATACCCGCTAGCGGGTGACGGCCTGCTGCGTGGAAAATAATACCACCCAGAGGGATAACCAGTACGTAACCAGCATCAGCAGCTGTGTGCGATACGATTGCAACCAGAATTAGCACAGGCGTAATGAATTTAGCCGGTGTAACATTCAGCATTTTCTTAAGGCCAGTATTGATAAAGCCTGAGGCCTCAGCAACACCCACACCCAGCATTGCTACAAGAACAATACCCAGTGGTGCAAACCCGGTGAAGTTAGTCACCATTGTTGCAAGGAAGTTTGCGAACGCTTCACCTGTCAGTAGGTTGTTAACCTCTACGGCTTGGCCAGAAACAGGGTGAATTAAACCAAATTCGAACTGAGAGAAAACTGCAGATAAAA
Source organism: Photobacterium satsumensis (assembly GCF_050336935.1). NCBI lineage: Bacteria > Pseudomonadati > Pseudomonadota > Gammaproteobacteria > Vibrionales > Vibrionaceae > Photobacterium > Photobacterium satsumensis. Next base: position 74,196 of record NZ_JAKJSK010000013.1, on the reverse strand, counting down.
CCCAAACAAGGATCAATCCCCAGAAGAAGAGCAAGGCAGGATCTGGGATCTTGTTACCTGTACGCTCAATAAAGTTAAGAAACTTATTCATCGCACTCGGCGACTCATTAGGTGTCTTGTTGACAGCTTGATTGCTCATGGGAACTCCATGGTCATTAGTGATGTTGTAAATTTGCGGCGTTAGATTGTCGTTGTATCGCCGTCAATCCGTCTTTTCTGAAACAGAAAAAGCTTGCAGCGAATTGTAATGAAAAGTTCAAATAAAAACGCACGATACACCATACATTCGAGAACTTTCACAATAGCATATTGTAATGAAATATTAACGCAAAACATAACACTAACAAGCACGTTACAAGCCCACACCCAGAGCACAACAATACTTTCATTTATATAAATTATTTCGTTCCCTCTCCCCTGAGCGGCCTAATAGGCATCACCACTTCCCCCTTTATTACTTAAAAGCAAGTTTACGTCACTACAGTTTAGCCAAAAAAAAGAAGCACCCGAGGGGTGCTTCTTTTTATTCAATCAGCCTAAGCAAAACTCAGCATTGCTGAGGGGGATTATTCCCACTCGATAGTTGCTGGTGGCTTACCTGATACATCGTAAACAACACGTGAGATGCCATCGACTTCATTGATGATACGGTTAGAAACCTTACCGAGGAAATCGTATGGCAGGTGCGCCCAGTGTGCTGTCATGAAGTCGATAGTCTCGACGGCGCGCAGTGAAACTACCCAGTCGTATTTGCGGCCATCGCCCATGACACCCACAGAACGGACTGGCAGGAACACAGTAAATGCCTGCGAGACTTTGTTGTAAAGGTCAGCCTTATGTAGCTCTTCGATGAAGATAGCATCAGCACGACGTAGCAGATCACAGTATTCTTTCTTCACTTCGCCCAGTACCCGTACACCTAGACCAGGACCCGGGAATGGGTGGCGGTAAAGCATATTGTAAGGCAGGCCAAGCTCTAGACCAATCTTACGGACTTCATCTTTAAACAGTTCGCGTAGTGGCTCAACTAAGCCCATTTCCATGTCATCAGGCAGACCACCAACATTGTGGTGAGATTTGATAACGTGTGCCTTGCCTGTTTTTGATGCTGCAGATTCAATCACATCCGGGTAGATAGTACCCTGTGCCAGCCACTTCGCATTAGATAGTTTTTTCGACTCTTCATCGAACACATCAACAAATACGTGGCCAATGATCTTACGCTTAGCTTCCGGCTCTGCCTCACCCGCCAGCGCATCAAGGAAACGGTCTTCCGCTTTAACGTGAACGATCTTCAGGCCGAAGTGCTCACCAAACATTTCCATTACCTGCTCGCCTTCGTTCAAGCGAAGCAGTCCGTTGTCAACAAACACACATGTCAGCTTGTCACCAATCGCACGGTGAATAAGCATCGCCACAACGGAAGAGTCAACACCGCCAGACAGGCCAAGGATCACTTCGTCGTCACCCACCTGCTCTTTGATACGGGCAACAGCGTCATCAATAATGTTTGCCGATGTCCATAGCTTCTCACAGCCACAGATGTTCAGGACAAAGTTCTCAATAATACGCATACCCTGGCGAGTGTGGGTCACTTCTGGGTGGAACTGTACGCCGTAGAAGTTTTTCTCTATGTTCGCCATTGCAGCAAACGGACAAGTATCAGTCTCTGCAACTTTTACGAAATCAGATGGGATTTCGACAACTTTGTCGCCGTGGCTCATCCATACATCTAGCAGTGCCTGACCGTCGTCGGCAATCGCATCTTCGATGTTTTGGAAGAAGGCAGTTGGCTCAACCACTTTAACCTGAGCATAGCCAAACTCACGCTCAGTAGAACCCGCTACTTTGCCACCTAGTTGCTCGGCCATTGTCTGCATACCGTAGCAAACACCGAAAACAGGGACACCCGCTTCGAACACATACTGCGGTGCGCGAGGTGAACCTTCTTCTGTCACACTTTCAGGGCCACCAGAAAGGATGATGCCGTTAGGGTTGAAATCGCGAATATCCGCTTCATCAACGTCCCAGCTCCATAGTTCACAATAAACACCAATTTCACGGATACGACGTGCAATAAGCTGGGTGTACTGGGAGCCAAAGTCCAGGATCAGGATACGCTGGTCATGAATGTTTGTGGTCGTGGTCATTCGAGCTGTCTCAAAAAATAATTGAAAGGTGGGGGCATAAAAACGCCCCCGATCTTATACAAGTTTTGCGTTTAGGCAAACGTTTTCGTCAGTTGCTGGTGCAGCTGATGAAAATTAACCCAAGCGGTAGTTAGGTGCTTCTTTGGTGATCGTCACATCGTGAACGTGTGATTCATTCAAACCGGCACCTGAAATGCGTACAAACTCTGCTTTGGTACGCAGCGCTTCGATAGTCGCAGAACCTGTTAGGCCCATGCTAGAGCGCAAACCACCCATTTGCTGGTGAACGATTTCTTTCATAAGGCCTTTGTAAGCAACACGGCCTTCGATACCTTCAGGGACCAGCTTGTCAGCCGCGTTATCCGTCTGGAAGTAACGGTCAGAAGAGCCTTTAGACATGGCGCCCAGTGAGCCCATGCCACGGTAAGATTTGTAAGATCGGCCTTGATACAGCTCAACTTCGCCCGGTGCTTCTTCTGTACCTGCGAACATTGAACCCACCATCACACATGATGCGCCGGCAGCAATGGCTTTACACATATCGCCAGAGAAACGGATACCACCGTCGGCAATAACAGGAATATCGTATTGGTCAGCGACAGCAACGGCTTCAGCAATAGCCGTTACCTGAGGTACACCTACACCAGTAACGATACGGGTAGTACAGATAGAGCCAGGGCCGATACCCACTTTCACGGTGCTCACACCGGCTTCGATAAGTGCACGAGCACCTTCGGCCGTCGCGACGTTACCACCAACGATAGGCAAATCAGGGAACGCTTCACGCGTTTCACGGATACGGGTAAGTACGCCTTCAGAGTGGCCATGTGATGAGTCGATAAGCAGTACGTCAACGCCCGCTTCAACCAACGCTTTAACACGCTCTTCGTTTCCGGCACCAGCACCGACAGCGGCACCTACGCGAAGACGGCCACGCTCATCTTTACATGCGTTAGGCTTACGCTCAGCTTTCTGGAAGTCTTTCGCTGTGATCATGCCGCGAAGCTGAAAATCATCGTTGACTAGCAGCACTTTCTCAACGCGGTACTGCTGCATGATAGCTTCAACTTCTTCACGCGATGCGCCTTCTTTAGCAGAAGCCAGTTTATCTTTTGATGTCATCACTTCTTCAACCTTCATAGAAAGGTCAGTAACAAAACGCACATCGCGACCGGTAATAATACCCACAAGCTCATTGGTATCAGAAACAACAGGGTAACCGGCGAAACCGTTTTCAATTGTCAGACGCTTCACGTCTTCAATTGTATTGTAAGGTTTCACCGTAACTGGCTCAGAGACCACACCGGCTTCGAATTTTTTCACCATGCGAACTTCATTGGCTTGCTGCTCAATAGACATGTTCTTATGAATGAAACCGATGCCGCCTTCCTGGGCAAGGGCAATTGCCAAGCGGCCTTCTGTCACGGTATCCATTGACGCAGACACCATAGGGATGTTCAGCGTAATGTCTTTCGTCAGGCGGGTGCGCAGATCGGCAGTGTTAGGCAGTACGGTAGAATGGGCTGGAACCAGCAGGACATCATCGAAAGTCAAAGCTTCTTGTTTGATTCGTAACATTGCAATATCTCACACCAAGTAGAGGTTTAAAGAAGGATAAAATATTGCGGACGAATTATACGGGTGAAGCAATCGATTGGCCAGACTTTTTTTATTTTTTTTAATTGACAAATTTGTCTTGATGTGTAGTATATTTCGGTTAAGTTTCCGGTGCTGCGGACAGCATATTACGACCAAGATCTGTCCATAGATCTGCCTAGGCTTTGTTCACCACGTCCTGTCGCTCGTCTACCGCACACCCCAGCCTTCCAATACAGGTATCTTGTCTCGTGACGTTATTTGCTCAACAGAACCAGACCAATGACCGTATCTATACCGTTTCCAGCCTCAATGCCCAAGTTCGTTTGATCCTTGAAAACGAAATGGGAGTGGTTTGGCTGGTCGGTGAGCTATCGAATCTCTCCATGCCCGTTTCCGGCCATTGGTATTTCACTCTCAAAGATTCACGCGCCCAAGTTAAATGTGCCATGTTCAAAGGCAGCAACCGACGTGTGACCTTCAAGCCGGCAAATGGTACACAGGTACTGGTCAAAGCCCGCCTGTCGCTCTACGAGCCACGCGGTGATTATCAGTTGATCATCGAAAGCATGCAGCCCGAGGGGGATGGCCGCCTCCAGCAGCAGTTTGAACAACTGAAAATGAACCTGGCCGCCGAAGGTCTATTTGCCCAATCACTCAAGCAACCGCTACCGGAGCAACCGCAGCGGGTGGGAATTATCACCTCCAAAACCGGTGCTGCCCTGCACGATATACTTAATGTCCTGCATCGACGCGATCCCAGCCTACCGGTGGTCATTTACCCAACGATAGTCCAAGGCGAAGGCGCTGCAATCTCCATTGCCCAGGCCATTGGCCGTGCCAACGCCCGCCGTGAATGTGATGTGCTGATTGTCGGCCGGGGTGGCGGTTCGCTGGAAGATCTGTGGGCCTTCAACGAGGAAATCGTGGCGCGGACCATTGCCGCCAGTCAAATCCCAATCGTCAGCGCCGTCGGCCATGAGGTCGATGTCACTATTGCGGATTTTGTTGCGGATGTCCGGGCACCGACACCATCAGCGGCTGCAGAACTGATCAGCCGGGATATGGGCTTCCAAACCCAGAAAATCAGCCAGAAAACTCAGCAGCTTAAGCATGCAATGCGCCATTACCTATCCGGTAAGCAAGCACAAACTGTCCGCCTGCAGCACCGCCTCGATCGCCAGCACCCGCAAGTGCGCCTCAACCAACAGCAACAGCAGTTGGATGAATTGGCAGGTAAGCTGGAATTGGCAATGAAGCAGCGCTTGGGCCGTCACCAGCAGCACATTGACCGTAATAACTACAAGCTAGCACTCAACTCGCCAGCGCAAATTGTCCAAAGCCAACAAAACCGGCTTGAGCGCCTACAGCAACGGCTTCAGGATGGAATGGATCGCCGCCTGCTCACTGCCAGCCACAAGCTCGCCATGGCGGCTGAAAAACTGGAGACTGTCAGCCCACTGGCAACCCTAGGCCGTGGCTACTCGATTACTCGTAACCAGAAGGGACAGGTCATCCGTAGTAGCGAGCAAGTCAAGCACGGTGATGGCCTGCGGACAACCCTCGCCGACGGGGAAATCCATTCTATAGTGTCTGAATCGGCAGACTAAGTGGCCATCACTGATCATCCAGCTCAGTCATAACGCGCTGGTAAGTTCAAAGCGTCAGATCAAAAATGCCGCCAGTGATCACACCTGGCGGCATTTCTATTTCAACAGCTTATCCAGTTTAGTATTACGCTTTTTCAAATTGAATTCTGACCCGCGACTTGGACTTCAGTTCATTGCAGCTATTGCAAAAATAGCTCGCCGCCCCACATGCCTGAAGCTTTTCCAGCTCAGCCTCGCAATCGGGGCAAAAAGCCTTTTTGATAAACGTCGTGCTGCAGTCCCCACAATGGTACTTCCCTTCCTGCCACTCGAGATCTTGCTGACAACTCGGACAAATATTCTGGCTCATTTTCTTTCCCTTAACGATGAGTCGCCAATCATAATTCAATTTGCCGGCCTGTGCCTTAACGCTTCAACATTCCGTATCCTGATCGTACTTCAAACCGGTGATCAACGCTAAAAGCCATGGTGATCAGCGATCAGGTACCAAAAGAACATTTATCAATACACATCCCGAAAGCATAAGTTACATGTTCTGTTTTTCAATTTTAAACGATATTTATACCTGCAACTTCCGGTGTAAAGCCAGATGATCAAGAAGATTAGAAATAAGCACTAAAAAGATCGCATTTATAATAACCGACTTAACAATAAAGCCTAATCATCTGATAAGTATAAAAAAATCGCCAAAAAGGCGATTTTTACTGTCTTCGTACGATTGATCAAGCCGGCTGGCTATATGTTAGCATCACCAACTCCTGATCGCTGGCAATACGGAACTCTACCCGCAATGCCGCATATTCTGCTAGTGAGCGGACATGACTGCCGCCGCAGGGGATTTCCACCACTTGGCCTTCATCCAAATCACAGCGCCAGTAGCGGGAATCGGTAAGCGCTTCCCCTTCCCTTCGCATATCGACCGGATAACCCGCCTCGCACCACTGCGCAAGCTGCTGATTGATTTGCTCGGTGATAACTGGCAAGGCTGCCAGCATGTCGGCCGCATTGAGACCACGTTTACGCAGGGTTTTACCAATACGATACGTATCTGTACTGCAGTCTTCGGTTACCCTACTTTCGGTCTGTGCATAGCTGTGGAAGTCATAATGGCCGAGCTCATCTTTGCGTGATGCGTCCTTGCGCCAAAAATCATGGTGCAGCACCTTGTTCAGGGCGAGCGATGACAGGTGGCCGCCACTGTGACCGCGGCTCAATGCTAACTGATATTGCTCATCAACATTCAGCATGACCTTGCAGCCTGAGGCAAAATCCACAGATTCAGCCAGCTGGTGCACAACCACAAACACCCATCCCGGCTCATCGCGTTTCACCGGGATATCAGCACCAACGTGCAGCTGACCACTCTCCTGCTCGACGGCGCCGACGAGGCAATCGACAACCTCATACGCCTGCCCTGCAAAGACCAATGTACCACGATCAGCGGGGTGATCTGGCCAGATATGGCTAACAGGATGGAAAGACGTCTGATCGGTAACAACATAGCAGCCCTGAGTCGGAGTGGCCGCTATCAGTTGTACGTCCGCTTCACATTGGTAGGTACGTTCAGGAAAAAGTACATGGGTCGCGCTGATCACAATGATGGATATCCTTGCAGGTAGATGGAAAGGTGTAATATCAATCTGGGTAAGTAGTTGATCACGTATTTATGTAGCTTGGTATCATAACAAAAAACCCGACCAAATGGCCGGGTTTGTCTATACCGCTGAATACGTAGCTTAAGAGCTACCTAAACAGTAAATTAGCTGTCGCCGTCGCGATCACGGTTTTTCAGTGCTGTCGCCAGACGCTTGCGCTGACGTTCCTGAGAAATCGTTAGCTTTTGCTTCTTGGTTTCGAACGGGTTCTCGCTGTTCTGGAACTGAATACGGATTGGTGTACCCATCATTTCCAGTGACTTGCGGTAGTAGTTCATCAAGTAGCGCTTGTATGAACCCGGCAGTTCATTCACCTGGTTACCGTGAATAACAATAATCGGTGGGTTGTAACCACCAGCGTGGGCATACTTCAGTTTCACACGGCGACCACGGATCATTGGTGGCTGGTGATCGTCCTGCGCCATCTGCATAATACGGGTCAGCAACGAGGTGCTGATACGCTTAGTCGCTGACTGGTAGGCTTCCTGTACTGACTCGTAAAGGTGACCAACACCTGTACCGTGCAGAGCCGAGATAAAGTGAATACGGGCAAAGTCGACAAAGCCCAAGCGGCGGTCAAGTTCAGACTTCACACGCTCTTTGACTTCGTTATCCAAACCATCCCACTTGTTAACGGCTATAACCAGTGAACGACCAGCGTTTAGGGCAAAACCAAGCAGACTCAAGTCCTGATCAGAAATGTTTTCACGCGCATCGATGACCAACAGAACTACGTTGGCATCTTCCACCGCTTTAAGCGTCTGGATCACTGAGAATTTTTCTACCGCTTGATGCATGTTCTTACGACGACGGATCCCCGCAGTATCAATCAGAACATACTCTTGGCCTTCGCGCTCCATCGGAATGTAAATAGAGTCACGGGTCGTACCCGGCATATCGTACACAACAACACGCTCTTCACCAAGAATACGGTTAGTCAGTGTCGACTTGCCCACATTCGGGCGGCCAATAATCGCCATCTTGATTGGCTGCTCTTGCAAGCGCTTATACGCCGCTTCCGCATCCGCTTCAGACAGATTGGCTTTCTCGATATCTTCTACCGAAGTCAGATCTTCGATGAATACTTCATCGCTGTCTTCGTCTGTTGACGCGTTCAGGCTATCTGCGAACGGGGCTAGTGCGCGCTCCATCAGTGCCGTTACACCACGGTTTTGCGCCGCGGCGATCTGGTACATACCGTTCATGCCCAGCTTCCAGAATTCGGCACAAGCGCTGTCGCCATCAACACCGTCAATCTTGTTTACCACCAAGAAAGTCGGCTTTTCACGGCTACGCAGATGCTTGGCAATCGCTTCATCTGACGATGTCAGGCCTGCACGGCCATCCACGAGGAACAGGACAACATCGGCTTCTTCGATCGCCGCCAGTGATTGCTCGGCCATTTTGGTTTCGACGCCTTCTTCAGTTCCGTCGATACCACCGGTATCAATCACAATAAATTCATGCTCTTCGAGCTCAGCCTTACCGTATTTACGATCCCTTGTTAGGCCAGGAAAGTCAGCTACCAGCGCATCCCTTGTACGGGTAAGACGGTTAAATAACGTCGATTTACCCACGTTTGGGCGCCCGACAAGGGCAACAACAGGAATCATAAGTACCTCTTACTTTTCATAGTCATAATGACATATTTTCCATTCATTCTTGCCTCCAGCCAGGCCTACAGCCTGCACCTTCATCCGACAATAATATCGCGAACGGATATAACAACAACGGCTCCTGACTGTGTCCACAGCAGGAGCCGAGAATAATAATGGCGCGTATTATAACGGCAAATTACGGCATTTGCATTTTGTTAATACGCCCATCGCGGGTGATCACCAAGTAACCATCGCTCATTCGGACCGGTGGTACCGCAATACCGCTACCGTCTGTTTCCTGCTGGGCAACAAAATCACCGCTGTATGGGTCAAGCCAATGCAAGTAGCCTTCGCTATCACCCACCACCAGATAACCATCAATTACAGCAGGGGCGCTGAGCAAACGGTACTCCAGCTGATTATTCGACCACAGCTCTGTGCCACTGCGGGTATCTACCGCAACAACATGATCTTTGTCTGTGATCAAATATAGCTGACTACCATCAATAGCAAAATCAGTGGCCGAGGAATAGTTTCGTTTCCATGCCGGCTGGCCAGTACGCAGATCAATCGATACCAAGCTACCATTGAAGCCAAGGGCTAACAGACGCTCGCCATCGATAACGGGGGTAGCATCAACATCAACTAAACGGTCAATCTCGGTACCGCCTTTCGGCGAACCAATCGGCTGTTGCCACAACATCTGGCCATTGCCCATCAGAGCACCCGCCAAACGCCCATTGGCCTGTCCCCAGAATACACCACCAGAAATCGACACTGGCGAACTGTCACCGCGTAGAGTCAGGGTTGGTACTTCGCTACCCAGTTGCCAGCGACTTTCGCCACTGTCGGCATCCAGCGCCTGCAAAATACCTCGGCTGGTATTAACAACCACTAAGCCTTCATCGACCAATGGCTTTGACAATACCTCGCCTTCTACCGTCTGGCGCCAAGCGATCTCACCGGTTTCTTCGTCAAGGGCAATGACCTCGGCATTTTCCGAGCCAATAAACACCTTGCCGTATGACAAGGTCATACCGCCAGCCAATCTTGCGGAAATATCGCCTTCAAGATCCTGCTGCCAAATTTCTTTGCCCGTATCCGGATCCAGCGCCTTGACCAAACCAGTACGGTCAGCAACAAACACCTTACCGTAGCCCACTGCCGGGCTCAGCTTGGAAAAGAAATGGCCAACACCATCCCCAACCTTACTGCTCCATCCCTGCACCGGGGTAAATGTGCTTTCTACCACTGGCAACGGTGACATCTGGATCGTATCTTCCTCGCTGGCACAACCCGCAAGTAGACCGACAGCCAATGCGACCGAAACGGCTTGCTTCAACACCTTCTGCATACGCTCTACCTTACTGTGCCAAGTCGTCTAGCTTGATCTGCAAGGCCGGTGATGCACCAAGCTGCTGTGCGCTCACATAAGCTTCACGCGCCGCTTCAACCTCACCTTTTTGCAATAGAACATCACCACGTAGCTCAGCCACTTTGGCCTGCCAGCTTTCAGCTGTCACTTTGTCCAGCTCTGATAGTGCCTTGTCGAAAGTGTCCTGCTCGGCATAAATACGTGCCAAGCGGGTTTGTGCAATCGGTAAGATCGCGACATCTTGGGTATTGGCGATAGCCCAGCTCAACTGCTCAGCGGCACCATCCAAGTCACCGTTATCAACCTGAGCTTTCGCTAGTTGAAGTGCTGCCAAAACAGAGTACTGGCTGCTTTCGTGGGCTGCGATAAATGCCTGTACATCTGCAATGGCTGACTCGCTGCCATTTTCCAGGCGGTTAACCACCTGGGTATATGCATCGGATGCCTGCTCCTTGGCTGACTGAACTTCCGACTGGTAGTAACGCCAGCCAAACAGACCACCCAAACCAATCACAGTTCCGAGAACAACGGCTTTACCGTTTTCTTTCCACCAAGCCTTTATCTGTTCAACTTGTTGTTCTTCTGTGATATTGCCGTCCACTTCCTGTCCTCTCTTAAATCAATTCGGCCAGCTTCGCTGCCACTTCGTCTTGCGCCATTGTGGTTTGCTCACCGCCGCGCAGATCTTTAACTACCACGGTATTTTCAGCGATTTCGTTTTCGCCCAGTACCAATGCTACTGCCGCGCCGACATTGTCAGCACGCTTGAATTGCTTCTTGAAGTTACCACCACCGAAGTGGCTCATCACACGTAGGCCAGCGACTTCTTCGCGCAGCTTCTCAGCCAGCTTCATGCCTGCCATCATGGTACCTTCACCCGCCGTGACCATGTACACGTCAACCGGACGACGTACATCGGTCAGCTCTAGGGTTTCCATCATCAATACCAGGCGCTCTAGGCCCATAGCAAAACCAACAGCCGGTGTCGCTTTGCCACCTAGTTGCTCAACCAGGCCATCGTAGCGGCCACCGCCACATACTGTACCCTGTGCACCAAGACTCTCGGTGATCCACTCAAATACAGTACGGTTGTAGTAGTCCAGACCACGTACAAGACGTTCATTTACTTGGTATTCGATACCCGCAGCGCTCAATAGTTCACACAAACCGGCAAAATGTTGTTTTGACTCCTCACCGAGGTAGTCAGACAGCTTAGGTGCATCAACCAGAATTTCCTGGATAGCGGCATTCTTGGTGTCCAAAACGCGCAATGGGTTAGTGTGCATACGGCGCTTGCAGTCTTCGTCCAAGATCTCGATGTGCTGCTCTAGGAAAGCCACCAATGCCTGACGGTAGTTAGCACGATCTTCAAGTGAACCGATAGAGTTCAACTCAAGACGGACGTGCTTGTCGATACCCAGCTTACGCCACATGCGGGCTGTCATCATAATAAGCTCTGCGTCAACGTCCGGGCCATTCAGACCGAAGACTTCCACACCGAACTGATGAAACTGGCGGTAGCGACCTTTCTGAGGGCGCTCGTGACGGAACATAGGGCCGGTATACCACAGACGCTGTTCCTGGTTGTATAGCAGGCCATTCTGGATACCCGAACGTACACAGCCAGCGGTTCCTTCAGGACGCAGCGTCAGGCTATCGCCATTGCGGTCCTCAAATGTATACATTTCCTTTTCAACAACATCCGTTACTTCACCGATTGCCCGACTAAACAAATGCGTCGACTCGACGATAGGCATACGGACTTCACTGTAACCGTAAGCGCTTACAACTTGTTTAATGGTCGATTCCACTTTCTGCCAAAGTGGAGACTGGGTTGGAAGGCAGTCGTTCATGCCTCGAATTGCTTGAATTTGTTTCGCCACGTTTATTCTCGTTAACCGATGGGGAATGGAGTTGAATATATAGGTTATAACGCAAATAGTGAACCGCCCCAACACGAGTAGGGGCGATTCTTGCCAATTTCGTTATTTTTCTGTCACATCAATGCGGTTTGCTGTATCCAGCATTGATGCCTTAGCGCGGATTTTAGCCTCCAGCTGCTCAATCACGTTGTCGTTATCGAAACGCTCTTTCTGGCGCAGGCCGTCTTCATAAAACGCACTTTTGCGGTTGCCGCCGGCAATACCGAGGTGTGACACTTCTGCTTCACCCGGGCCATTGACCACACAACCGATGACGGAAACATCCATAGGTATTGTGATGTCTTCCAATCGCTGCTCCAGCTCGTTCACGGTGCCAATCACATCAAACTCTTGGCGTGAACAGGTTGGGCAGGCAATAAAATTAATACCGCGAGAGCGGATACGCAGGGATTTGAGGATATCAAAACCGACTTTGATTTCTTCAATCGGATCGGCCGCCAAAGAAACACGCAGGGTATCACCGATCCCTTCAGCCAATAACATACCAAGGCCTACGGCTGATTTCACCGATCCAGCTCGTGCGCCACCCGCTTCGGTGATGCCCAAGTGAAGCGGCTGCCTGATTTGCTGGGCCAGCTTACGGTACGAGTCAACCGCCAAGAACACATCTGATGCCTTCACACTGACCTTGAACTGGTCGAAGTTGAGACGATCCAGAATATCAACATGACGCATCGCCGATTCGACCAAAGCGTCTGGTGTCGGCTCCCCGTACTTTTGCTGGATATCTTTTTCCAGCGAGCCACCGTTCACCCCGATACGAATTGGGATATTGTTGTCACGGGCGCAATCTACAACCGCACGGATACGGTCTTCACGACCGATATTGCCCGGGTTGATACGTAAGCAATCAACACCGTACTCGGCCACTTTCAGTGCGATACGGTAGTCAAAGTGAATATCAGCCACCAGCGGGATATTCACCTGCTGCTTGATTAGCTTAAACGCCTCGGCCGCGTCCATGGTTGGTACAGAAACACGCACGATGTCAGCACCCACATTTTCCAATGCGTTGATCTGCGCAACTGTCGCGGCCACATCGGTGGTGCGAGTGTTGGTCATTGACTGCACCGCAATCGGTGCGCCATCACCGATTGGCACATCACCGACATAGATACGGGTGGACTGACGGCGTTTAATTGGAGACTCGTTATGCATTACATCTACTCTTTACTGCGGCAGTTTCAATCGCGCCACTTTACCTGCAGGGTACCTGCTAAGATCAACAGGTTTACCTTTGTAGCTCATGGTGACTACGCTCGGTGCACCTAGCACCACGCGGAATGGCTCATTGCCATCAAGCTTCAGGACATCGCCGGCTTTCTTGATACCGGTATCCAAGCGACGACCATTGGCATCACGGATGTCAATCCAGCAATCGCCACTAAAGCTCAGCTCAAGATCAGTGCTGACAACGACGGTTTCCTCTTCAGAGACCACATCGCTCAGCTGCTCTGCAGCCAAACTATCAGCACTGTCTACATCGGTGTCTGCCAGCACTTTCGGCTCGGTAAAGCTGTCTTCGAAACTGGCCTGAGGCTCGGGTTCGATCTCTGGTAGCTGCACAGGTTGCTCGGCATCGACCGTGCTCACCACACTTGCACCATCTTCCGCTCCCGGCTCGGTTACTGCCGTCAGTACAGCCGTGCTGCTGCCGTTACCAGCATTCGCTATCGACTCATCCAACGCCTGTACCTCTGCTGGAACGGCGGTCAGTTCTGCTTCTGGGGTCATCTGCAGGCTCTGCCACCACCAGATCCCGGTCAATCCGACAAACAAGGCACCCAAAGCCCAGGTCAATCGCATAATACGACTATCGTGCGCTTCACGCTTGGTACGGCGTGAAAAGCTCTGCATTTCCTGCTCTTGGGGTTGGGCATGACCTTGCTGGTCAAGTTTGGCCAGTATCTCAGCCTCGTCAAGGCCGACAAATTTGGCATAGGAACGCACATAGCCACGGGTAAACGTGGCCAGTTGCGCTTCTTCGAAATGATTATCTTCGATATCGCTGACAACCGAGAGGCGGAGCCTCAATCGGCTTGCAACATCCTTCTGTGAATAGCCTAGCTTCTCTCGAGCCTGACGCAGCATATCCCCTGGAAGAATGATATCTTCTGTTGATCGTTCTTCGTTCTGTTCAGTATTCATTGGCTAGATATTTTTGATATTGCTGAGAGTTTGGGTACTGGGCTTTGAGAATACCAGCGTATTTATCCGCTTGGCTATCAGAGCCAGCCAGCTGCTCTAGCTGGATCAACAGCCAAAGGCTGTCGGCTTTGTACCCGTATCTTTTGTTAAATTTAAACAGCCTGACGCGGGCTTCCTTGAAGTTCTGCGCCTCAATGTCCAACTTCGACAGATTCAGCATCGATCTTGCCCGGTAAGGATCGTAAGACAGGGCCTTTTCAAAATAGCCCCGAGCTTGTGGTTGGTTACCTTGTTCCAGGCGACACAATGCTGCATTTTCATAACTGGCCGAAGTCAGGTAATAGTATGGTTGCTTGATGGCACGCTCAAATTCATCGATGGCATCATCATAGCGCCCCTGACTACACAAGAATACACCATAGTTGTTTCTCACATCGCCATTTTTTGGCGAATCTTTCAGCGCCTGGCGATACATGGCTTCAGCAGATTCCGGTTCGTCCACCCGCTGGTAGTAATAAGCCATCGCATTTTGCGCCCGGTAATAACGCGGCGCATAGCGTAAGGCGAGCTCAAAATTATCACGCGCCCGCTGCCATTGTCCTTTATCTAAATACCCCAGCCCAAGAGTGACTCTGGCTTCTGATGCCTCAATCTTGTTCATGCCCTGGGGGGTGTTGCCAGTTTCATCGACGGTAACACAACCGGTCATAAAACTACACAATAATAGGTACATCGTCCATCGCACCATCCCACTCCCACCTTAATGTCCATATTAATGTGCAGCCAAAGCGGATTCCCTCTCCGCTTTGACTAGGTAATTGTCTATTAGACTGATTTTACCGGGATTTGTTCAGCATTTTGAGCCTTAGCTTGTGTGCGTTTCGTGCGGTCAATCACATCACCTACTAATTGTCCGCAGGCCGCATCGATATCATCGCCGCGGGTCTTACGAACTGTTACCGTAAAGTCGTATTCCATGAGGGTTTTCATGAAGCGGTCAATACGAGAGTTGCTCGGTTTCTTGTACGGAGAACCCGGGTATGGGTTGAATGGGATCAAGTTCACCTTGGCCGGCGTATCTTTCAAGAGCACACCCAATTGACGTGCATGTTCCATATCATCGTTAACATGATCAAGCAGTACGTATTCCACGGTCACACGGCCACGGTTTGCATTCGATGAATCAATGTAACGACGTACCGACGCCAAGAAGTCTTCAATATTCCAGCGATCATTGATTGGCATGATTTGCGAACGCAGCTCATCGGTAGGTGCGTGCAGAGAAATCGCCAGTGCCACATCGATAGTGCCCGTCATCTGATCAAGACCAGATACAACACCTGATGTCGATACCGTGACGCGACGCTTAGAGAGACCGAAGCCGAGATCATCAAGCATGATTTCAAGCGCTGGGATCAGGTTCTTCATGTTAAGCAGTGGCTCACCCATACCCATCATTACAATATTGGTAATCGGACGACGACCCGTTTCTTTCTCGATACCGATCTCTTTGGCAGCACGCCAAACCTGACCAATGATTTCCGACACCCGTAGGTTACGGTTGAAACCCTGTTGGGCTGTTGAACAGAACTTACATTCCAGCGCACAACCTACCTGAGAAGAGACACATAAAGTCGCGCGATCCTCGTCAGGAATGTAAACCGTTTCCACGTCCTGATCACCGACCTTCATCGCCCACTTGATGGTACCGTCGCTCGAGTGCTGAGCTTCCGCGACATACGGTGCACGGATTTCGGCGACTCGCTTGAGTTTTTCACGCAATTTCTTGTTGATGTTCGTCATCTGATCGAAATCATCACAACCGAAATGATAAATCCACTTCATTATCTGATCGGCGCGGAAGGCTTTTTCACCCAGTTCATCGGCAAAATACTTACGCAGCCCCTTGCGATCAAAATCCAGCAGATTTGTTTTAACAGTTGTCATCGGTTGTTGCCTCTTTAAATTACGTGACGTTATCTGTGCCTTGGGTATACCGGTTAGCGGTATACGACAGGACCTTTGAGTACCAAACAATCAGAGAATGGCTTTTTCCATCCGCCTGTTTGTCAGTTTGGTTTTAAGGCGCGAAATTGTACAGGCTTTGGCAGTGAGATTCCACTTGTTCACTCGGCAGGGGGCTGGCAGGCAAATAAAAACGGGAAGCCTTGGCTTCCCGTTTCATTTTCTCTGCTTGATTAGGCTGGCTTAGTCGCGAGGGCAGATCTCGTCATCTGCAAAGAAATAAGCAATTTCACGTGCAGCAGACTCTGGGCTGTCAGCACCATGTACCGAGTTATGACGCAGGCTAAGCGCATAGTCGGCACGCAGGGTACCACACGCCGCTTCTTCCGGGTTGGTCTTGCCCATCAGCTCACGGTAGCGCACTACGGCATTGTCGCCCTCCAGTACCTGAACCATCACCGGTCCCGACGTCATAAAGGCCACTAGGTCATCAAAAAATGGCTTGCCTTCATGCTCGGCATAGAACCCCTTGGCCTTGTCGGCATCCAAGCGGATCATTTTCGCGGCAACCACACGTAGCCCGGCCTTCTCGATTCGGTTATAGATAGCACCAATCAAATTACGCTTAACGGCGTCTGGTTTTACGATTGAGAATGTTCTTTCAATTGTCATTATTATATTTCCCCTCAGGCTTAAATCTTCTAAAGCAGCATTGCTGCGATGTTGGCAACACCCACTCCGGTTGCACCAGCGGCCCAGCGGGCATCGGCACTATCACGGAAGCAAGCCGCCAAATCAAAATGTACCCAGCCGCAGTTGTCGGTGTCGACGAAACGCGACAGGAATGCGGCCGCATTTGATGCACCGCCCATACCGCCACCTTTCTGCGATCGGCTGTTGGCCGTATCCGCATAATATGACGGGCAGTTGGCCTGGTGCCAAGTTTCCAACGGCAACGGCCATGCCGGCTCATTGACCAAATCAGAAAGCTGCTGCGCTTTGAACACCAACTCCTTGTTCAAGCCAAACAACGCATTGTAATCCGTACCGACCGCCATCATGGCTGCCCCGGTCAACGTCGCCGCATCAATAATCAACGGTGCCTTGGTTTCGCTAGCGGCAATCAAACCATCAGCCAGTACCAAGCGCCCCTCTGCATCGGTATTAACAATTTCCACGGTCTGGCCGTTCTTGTACGTTAACACATCACCCAGCTTATAGGCGTTTCCGGCAATCATGTTTTCGGCACAACACAGGATCAACTTCACACGTTGACGCAAACCTTGCTCTATCGCATAACCCAGTGCCGCAGTTACTGTGGCGGCACCGCCCATGTCGCACTTCATGGTCACCATACCAGCGCTCGACTTGATGCTGTAACCGCCTGAATCAAAGGTGATCCCCTTCCCCACCAAGCAGGCCGATACCGGCGCATCGGCATCTCCGGTTGGGTTGAAATCCACGGTTAGCATCACAGGTGGACGGCTGCTGGCACGACCAACGCTGTGGGTACCGATCCAGCCTTGCTCGGCCAGGGCATCACCCACCACAATCTGGTGGGAAAGGGCTTCGCCGGCAATCGACGACAAGAAGGATACCGCTTCGTCCGCCAGCTTCTCCGGGTACATGTCTTCCGGGGTAGCATTTACCACCTTACGCACCCAGTCGGCACTGCGGCGGCGGGCATTGAGCAGCTCCAGTTCGTCCTCGTCGATAGAGGCCCAGCGCAGCTCGACTTCGGCTTTGGGTGTAGCGAAACCACAGTAAAACGCCCACTGGCGCTCATAACTCCAGCCTTCACCTTCTAGGCTAGCTTGAGTGATTCCTTGCGACTGTAACTGTCGAGCTGCCTGCTGAATTCGACGCAGCGGGAAATCAGCCATGAAATGAATAACGGCACTGTCGGCTTCATACGCCACCAGCGCCTTGTCTCCCCATACTCCCGAGTGTGGAGCTGACGATAATAAAATCTTTAACATACTTTCTTCCTGAAAAAGCTGCCGCTCATTGGCGGCAGCATTATATTTTTAGTTTTAGTCTTGTTCGTGGTCACACAGGATATTGGCCAGCGTGCGGACACCCATACCGGTAGCCCCTGCCGCCCACTTGTCATTGGCTGACTTACGGTAGGTACCACTGGCATCAATGTGCATCCAACCATTCTGGTAATCTTCGACAAAGTAAGACAGGAAAGCCGCAGCAGTGCTGGCTCCCGGCAGGAAATCACCTTGTGAGATATTGCTAAGATCAGCAAAATTCGATGGCATCATCGCGCGGTGTTGTTCAGCTAGCGGTAGTGGCCACAGACCTTCGTTTTCATCGCTTGCCGCCATTAGTGCTTTTTGTGCCAACCCGTGATCGAAGCTGAACAGAGCATGGTAGTCATTGCCCAGTGCATTCTTCGCTGCACCGGTTAGGGTGGCGCAATCAATGATCAGCTCTGGGTTCTGGCTGCTTGCGTAGATCAAACCGTCCGCCAATACCAAACGACCTTCGGCATCTGTGTTAAGTACTTCAACAGTTTTGCCGTTCTTGTAGGTAATGATGTCACCCAGTTTGAAGGCGCGGCCTGACACCATGTTTTCGGCACAACACAGGATCAGTTTGATACGCTTGTTGGTACCACGGGCAATAGCCAGTGCCAACGCACCGGTCGCTAGCGCCGAACCACCCATATCCGCCTTCATCGCTGTCATGCCCGCAGAAGGCTTCATGCTGTAGCCACCTGAATCGAAAGTGATCCCCTTGCCAACAACACACGTGTGTACCGGCGCATCGGCATTTCCGGTTGGGTTATAGTCAAGACGCAACATCGCTGGTGAGCGCTCTGAACCACGGCCTACAGTATGGATACCGTTCCAGCCTTCATCCAACAGGTCATTACCTTTGATAATCTTGTAGGTAACATGTTCCGGCGCCAATGACTTGATCAACTCGCCAGCACGAGAGGCCAGCTGCGAAGGACGAACCACTTCAGCTGACTGGTTGATAATATCGCGAACCCAGTTGGTTGCCATCAGCCGCGCCTGCAGCTCAGCTTCATCGGCCTCTGACAGTCCGCTCCAAATGACCTCATTACCCGGCTTGGCATTGCGGTGGCCCTGAACAAAGGCCCAGATACACTCCAGATCCCAGCCTTCACCAGCTAGCTCGACGTTCTTGATACCTTGCGCATCCAGTTTGCGGCCAGCACGTTGGATTGCAGGCAGCATATTTTCTTCTGTCAGGTGAACTACCGCACCGTCAGCTTCGAAGGTTACCAGGGCATTTTTGCCCCATTTTTCGTCAGCTGCTTCCGCAGACAGTAGCACACTCATTTTGGCAGACATGAAAGACTCCTTGGATTATTGTTACTCCGCTATACCCAGCGCAGTAACGGGATATGATAGGACCGAACCTAACGCCTGAATACATTATCTTGCATGCATTTAGATAACAAATAGATGACAATGGCGTTACCCGTTATAACAGATGTTATTGGGGCGCATTTTAGCATTACAAGGGGTTTCACAGCGATTTCAGCACGTTCCGGACAGCGCTCCCCAGCGAGGGAGAACGTGGTAGTTGAAAATAAGGCTATTTGGCCAATTTTCAGAATTTATCCTACTCTGCCTTGGATGCAGCCAAGAAACAAGCTGTTTACAACGAGAGTAGGAGCAAGATCATGCAGGAAAATATCATGGGGGAGAGATAGCAAGAAAGCGGCTCAATCCGCCTCTTCAATCCAATACATCTGCACCGCTTCGAGCACCCGCTCGCTGCAATGCTCGGGATCATCATCAAATACCTCCAGTGCCAGAATCCATTCCCTTAAGTCGGTAAAGCGGAGCGTCACCGGATCAACATCAGGGTGCTGCTCGGACAGCTCGATCGCCAACTCCCGCGAATCAATCCATTTCAAGCCCATTACTGCCTCCTATTCTTCAGCCCATAGCCTTTAGCCTTTAGCCTTTAGCCTTTAGCCTTTAGCCAGAATAATTTTCAGATTGGTATTAGTGTAGCTAACCGCAAAGCACAGACATACAAAAAGCCCTGATGGTTTTCACCATCAGGGCTTTTATAACAAAATAACGTCAAGTTGCTCTCGCCGAAAGCGAGTTTGCTTGGTTGCTATAATGTGTTAGTGGTTTTCCGATGCTAGGTTCAGGGTGTATTTCGGAATCTCCACCACCAAATCTTCATCAGTTACCTTGGCTTGACAACCCAAGCGTGATTCAGGCTCCAGTCCCCACGCCTTGTCCAGCATATCGTCTTCCAGCTCGTCACTTTCTTCAAGTGAATCAAAACCTTCACGCACAATGCAGTGACATGTGGTACACGCACAGGATTTTTCACAGGCATGTTCAATGCCAATACCGTTACGCAGTGCCACGTCAAGAATGGTTTCACCTTCTTGCGCTTCCAGTACCGCCCCTTCAGGGCACAGCTCATCATGGGGTAATACAACAATTTTAGGCATGCCTAAACCTCATCTATCGACTGACCAGCCAGCGCACGGCGGATAGACTGATCCATCCGGCGTGATGCAAATTCCTGACTCGCCTTATCTGTTTTCTTAATTCCGGCTTCAATCGCGTAAGGGTCTGTCCCCTGACGCAACTGAACCAGTTCCATCATGACGGCTTCCAGCTCGTCGCGCTCTTTTTTGCTCAGCAGGGTTTCACCATCCTGAGCCAGCGCTGCAATCAACCCTTCCAGGACACGATCGGCTTCCACTTGTTGCTCTGCAAGGGCGCGGGCGTCTTTGTCGTCCTGGGCAAAGGTCATTGAATCGCGGATCATTGTCGCGATTTCATCGTCGGTCAAGCCGTAAGACGGCTTAACTTGAATAGAAGATTGTACGCTGCTGCTCTTCTCCATCGCGGTAACCGATAGCAAGCCATCGGCATCTACCTGGTAGGTGACACGAATGTGTGCAGCACCTGCCGCCATCGCCGGAATACCGCGTAGGGTAAAGCGTGCCAGCGAACGGCAATCACTGACCATCTCTCGCTCGCCCTGCACCACGTGCACTGACATCGCGGTTTGACCATCTTTGAAAGTGGTGAACTCTTGGGCACGAGCAACAGGAATCGTGGTATTGCGTGGGATGATCTTTTCAATCATCCCCCCCATGGTTTCGATACCCAAAGACAGTGGGATCACATCCAGTAGCAACATATCAGCATCTGGCTTATTACCCGCAAGGATATCGGCCTGAATCGCGGCGCCAATTGCCACGACTTGGTCAGGGTCAATCGATGTCAGTGGATCTTTGCCGAAGTAGTTACCGACCATTTCGCGGACCAATGGCACACGAGTCGAACCACCGACCATGACGGTTTCAATCACCTCATCGGCTGCTACATCGGCGTCCTTCAACGCACGGCGGCATGACATCAAGGTCTTTTTAACCAGAGGTTGGATCATGGCTTCGAACTGCGCACGCGTCACACTTCCCTGCCAGCCCAGCACATCAACCGACACCTCGTCAGTATCAGACAGGGCTTCTTTGGCTGCCTGCGCTGCATCTTGCAGTTTACGCTGCGCAATCGCATCACGCTCAGTGATACCGGCTTGCTCAGCGATCCAATCGGCGAGTAGGTGGTCAAAGTCATCACCGCCCAGAGCGGAATCACCACCGGTTGCCAAGACTTCGAAGACACCTTTAGACAAGCGAAGAATGGAGATATCAAACGTACCACCGCCCAAGTCGTAGACTGCAATAACCCCTTCCTGGCCTGAGTCCAAACCATAGGCAATCGCAGCAGCGGTAGGCTCGTTAAGCAAACGAAGCACATTAAGATTAGCCAGTTTCGCCGCATCTTTGGTGCCAGCACGCTGGGCATCATCAAAGTAGGCCGGAACAGTGATTACTACGCCTTCAAGATCCCCGCCAAGAGTGTCTTGCGCACGCTGGTTCAACGTCTTAAGGATTTCTGCCGACACTTGCACAGGATTGACATCACCGCCACGGGTGATCAGCTGAGGCAACCCGTTATCAGTTGCACTGAACTGGTATGGCATATGCGGATAACGCGTTTGAATATCAGCCAGCGAGCGACCCATCATACGCTTAACAGAAATGATGCTATTGGCCGGATCCTGCTGGGCAATCTCGCGGGCCTCATGGCCGACAACAATGCCGCTTTCGCTGTAGTGAACCGCCGAAGGCAAAATTGCCCGGCCTTGTTCATCTTTCAGGGTTTCCGGAACGCCGCTGCGTACTGCAGCCACGAGAGAGTTAGTAGTCCCCAAATCAATACCCACCGCCAATTTATGTTGGTGCGGCGCAGCGCTTTGACCGGGTTCAGCAATCTGTAACAGTGCCATTTTCGTTCCTGTGGTGTTTATACCGGGCTCAGAAAAAATCAATCAAGCAGGCTATCTTCCAAGCGCTCGACTTCTTCACGCAGCTTAACAATAAATTTCAGCTTGCGCACGGCGTCAGCCGCCACTTCCCAGCGTTCATCAACAAGTAATTGTTCAAGCTCAGTCAACTGTGCTTTGTAGAGCGTAGAGGCGTGCTGCTCAAAATCAAACAACGCGCTTTCTGGATCACTCGATTCAGGGATCACCTCCAACTCTTCACGCAGTTCCATTTGCTGCATCAAGAAGGCCGGATCCTGCAGCGTTTTGTTCTCACCACGGATATCAACACCGTTAACCGACAACATGTACTCGGCACGGGAGACAGGATTTTTCAATATCTGGAAGGCATCGTTGATCTGCGCGGCTTTCTGCACTGCCAGCAAGCGGTCACGCTCAGAAGCCGTAGCAAACTTGTCTGGATGGAAATGGCGTTGCAATTCGCGGAACTGAGTTGCAAGAAGGCTACCGTCCAGCTGGAACTGAAAAGGTAGCCCAAAGAGTTCGAAATGATTCATATCGCGTGAGTTTCTGTAAAGACTGAGTCTAAAATAACTGAACCTGACCCTCCCTTGAATAAAGGCAGCAATCAGGTCCAATTGGCTCAGCGATTATACGTTGAAGCTTTCACCACAGCCGCATTCGCTGGATACGTTAGGGTTGTTGAATTGGAAGCCTTCGTTAAGACCTTCTTTGGCAAAGTCCAACTCGGTACCGTCCAGATACACCATGCTCTTAGCATCGATGATGATCTTCACCCCTTTTTCTTCAAAGATCTGATCACCTTCATCCAACTGGTCGACAAATTCCAGTACATAGGCCATTCCTGAACAGCCTGAAGTCCGGACACCCAACCGCAGGCCGATGCCTTTTCCTCGGCTTTCTAGGAAAGTAGCTACGCGGCTTGCAGCCGCTTCAGTAATAGTTATGGCCATACAACAACCCTTAGAAAATTAATGTTCTTCGTGTTTCTTCTTGTAATCGCTAACTGCTGCTTTAATAGCGTCTTCCGCTAGAATTGAGCAGTGAACTTTTACAGGTGGAAGCTCAAGTTCCTCAGCAATTGCAGAGTTCTTGATGCTAGCAGCTTCGTCCAGCGTCTTACCCTTAACCCACTCAGTGATCAATGAGCTTGAAGCAATCGCAGAACCACAGCCGTACGTTTTGAACTTGGCATCTTCGATGATACCTTCTTCAGTCACTTTGATCTGAAGTTTCATAACGTCGCCACAGGCAGGTGCACCAACCATGCCGCTACCTACATTTTTGTCGCCTTTATCAAATGAGCCTACGTTACGTGGGTTCTCATAATGATCGATAACTTTTTCACTATATGCCATGACAGTTTCCTCGAATACGTGGTGATGACCGCAAGATTAGTGGTGTGCCCACTCGACCGTGTTCAGGTCAATACCTTCTTTATACATATCCCATAGCGGAGACATGTCACGTAGTTTCTCTACCGCAGTGCGGATCTGTGAAACTGCGTAGTCTACTTCTTCTTCCGTCGTGAAGCGACCGAAAGAGAAGCGAATTGAGCTGTGCGCCAGTTCATCGTTCAAACCAAGAGCACGAAGCACGTAAGACGGCTCCAAGCTGGCAGACGTACAGGCCGAGCCTGACGAAACTGCAAGATCTTTCAGTGCCATCAGTAGTGATTCACCTTCAACGAAAGCAAAGCTGATGTTTAGGTTATTCGGTACGCGCTGCTCAAGATCACCGTTGATAGTCATCGCTTCAAGACCTTCAAGGCCTTTCAGCATACGCTCACGCAGGGAAAGCGCGTGCTGGTGATCTTTGTTCATTTCTTCATTAGCAATACGGCATGCTTCGCCCATACCCACAATTTGGTGAGTCGCCAGCGTACCAGAACGGAAACCACGCTCATGACCGCCACCGTGCATCTGTGCTTCTAGGCGGATACGTGGCTTACGGCGAACATACAATGCGCCGATACCTTTAGGGCCGTAAATTTTGTGTGCTGACAGGGAAATCAAGTCAATCTTCATTTCCTGAACATCGATTGGCAGCTTACCTGCTGACTGGGCAGCATCAACGTGGAAGATCACTTTCTTCTCGCGGCATAGCTCACCGATAGTGGCGATATCTTGGATAACACCGATTTCGTTGTTCACGTGCATGATTGACACCAATACGGTGTCGTCACGCATTGCATCACGCAGCTTAGCCATGTCAATCAGGCCGTTTTCTTCCGGCTCAAGGTAAGTCACCTCATAACCTTCACGCTCTAGCTGGCGGCATGGATCAAGTACTGCTTTGTGTTCTGTCTTACAGGTGATCACGTGCTTGCCCTTCTTACCGTAGAAGTGGGCCGCACCTTTAATAGCCAAGTTATCTGACTCGGTAGCACCTGAAGTAAATATGATTTCGCGCGGATCGGCGTTCAGCAGTTCAGCAATTTGCTCACGGGCGGTATCAACCGCCTCTTCAGCCTGCCAACCGAAGCGGTGAGAACGAGAAGCCGGGTTACCGAAGTTTCCATCCATGGTCATGCATTGCATCATTTTTTCTGCAACGCGAGGATCTACTGGGCAAGTAGCGGAATAATCAAAATATATTGGCAGTTTCATCTTCATCTCCGAAAACACGGACGTCTGGTCTCTAGGAGCGAACATCGACACCGATTGTGGTGCTGTCGTGTGTATTTTTATGTCCAAATGACGACTTCGTTAGGACCTGATCCTGACGGTCAGATATTTCTTGTACGTCATTATCTTGCATCAACTCACCAAGAGTGATGTTGTTCAAAAAGCCGCTGATACGGGAGCTTAGATCACGCCATAGCGTGTGTGTCAGGCAGCGAACCCCACCTTGGCAATCAGCTTTGCCGTGACACTTTGTCGCATCTACCGATTCATCGACGGCAGCAATTACCATACCTACAGCGATATGGTTGGCATCTTCGCCGAGGCGATATCCCCCACCCGGTCCGCGGACACTGGCAACCAAACCAGCCTTACGTAAGCGAGAGAATAACTGTTCCAGATAGGACAACGAAATCCCCTGTCGCTCTGAAATATCAGCGAGAGGAACCGGACCATCCTGAGAGTGCAAAGCCACGTCTAACATGGCTGTGACTGCGTATCTTCCTTTTGATGTCAATCTCATAACACACCGCTACCCACGTTTGTCTATGTGAGGGAGTGTCGCATACCTGACTAAAACGGTCAAGTATTTACCTGACTGTTTTAGTCAGGCTTTTAACCATAAAGTTTATACGTCTATTTGTCTTTATATTCGAGTGACTTTTCAACCGAGGATAAGATACCGCGCAGAATATTCAACTCCTGGGACTCAGGGCGAGCACGGGTAAATAAACGACGAAGCTTCGCCATTACCATGCCAGGGTGCTTCTTATTGATAAACTGGGTTTGCTTGGCCACTTTTTCAAGGTGCTCGTAGAACATTTCTAGCTCTGCGGCACGCGGGTATTCTTCCACCAGCCCGTCATTGGCGTGTTTTTGTTGCTCGAGAAACGCCATACGCACTTCATAGCTAACCGTTTGAACCGCCATCGCTAGGTTTAGCGAGCTGTATTCTGGATTCGCAGGGATATAGACATGGCAATGACAGCGCTGCAGCTCTTCATTGGTCAACCCTGTTCGCTCACGGCCAAATAAAATAGCCACATTGTGAGACGGTGCCTCCGCAATGGTTTTAATACCGCATTCACGAGGGTCTAGTTGTGGCCACTCGAGTGTACGAGAACGTGCACTGGAACCGATAACCAAACCACAATCGGCAATAGCTTCATCAAGGGAAGACACAATTTTTGCTTGTTCAACAATATCGGCTGCACCGGCTGCCAACGCGTAGGTTTTCTCATCGACCTCACAAGCTGGATCAACCAAAACCAAATTGGTCAATCCCATAACTTTCATCGCTCTGGCCGCAGAACCAATATTTCCGGGATGCGATGTTCCCACAAGAACTACACTGACTTTATCTAACATAGGAGGTGCAACTTTCAACTCTATCAATCGAACCGACAGATTTTAACACAGTGATTTTAAAAATGGTGAAAACATGTAAAAACTTTATACCTAAGCGGACTCAGTAAGTGGGGAGAATCCTGCCAGTTGGCTTTACAGCTGCTGCGCGAATAAAAAATAACCACTTCCCTTTTGCCCTAGCTCTGATATACTCGCCGCCGCTTTTTAGTTCTTTAACATCCGTTGGGAAGATCCTATGCATCCTATGCTGAACATTGCCATTCGTGCTGCACGAAAGGCAGGTGACCATGTCATTAAATCTCTAGAAAAATCACAAGCTATTGAAGTTGCCAATAAAGGCAATGATGTTGTTACCAACATCGATAACGAAGCAGAAGCTATCATTATCGACACTATCCGTAAATCTTACCCTGACCACTGCATCATTGCAGCGGAAAGCGGTACGATTGAAGGCAAGGACAAAGAATGTCAGTGGATCATTGACCCAGTGGATGGCACCAAGAACTTCGTTCGTGGTTACCCTCACTATGCAATCTCTGTTGCACTACGCATGCGCGGCCGCACTGAAGTAGCAGCCGTTTACGATCCTATGCGTAACGAGCTTTTCACTGCTACTCGTGGCTCAGGCGCCCAGCTAAACAGCCAGCGTCTACGTGCATCTCAGCCTCGCGACCTTACAGGTACAACTCTGGCAACTGGCCTACCGTTTGCTGCTAAGCAGCACGCTGAAAGCTACATCAAGATCCAAAGCGCCCTTTTCGTTGAATGTGACGATATGCGCCAATCTGGTTGTGCAGCCCTAGACCTTTGTTACCTAGCTGCTGGCCGTGTTGACGGTGTATTCCGCCTAGGCCTGAAGGCTTGGGAAATTGCTGCTGGTGAACTAATCGCGCGCGAAGCTGGTGCTATCTGTACTGACTTCACTGGCAACACTAACTACCTGGTTACAGGCAACATCGTTGCTGGTAACGCACGCGTAGTTAAGCCACTGCTTAGCAAAATCCGTGAACACGGTAGCGAAGCCCTAGCGAAGTAATTCTCGCTAACAGAAAAACATCAAACGCCCCGGTGATGAAAATCACCGGGGCGTTTTTTTATATCTAAGACCCTAGATACGAGTTCCTAGATCCTTGAGAGTGGGTTCTGGGTTCTGGGTTCTGGGTTCTGGGTTCTGGGTTCTGGGTTCTGGGTTCTGGGTTCTGGGTTCTGGGTTCTGGGTTCTGGGTTCTGGGTTCTGGGTTCTGCAGGCAGAATCTAAGAGCCAAGGCTCTTTTCAAGCTTTTCCTTGGAACTAGGAGCCCGCTTTTCCCAGGAACTAGGATCTAGGAACCGCTCTTCCTCCGTGCTCTTAAAACAAAAACGGAGCCCATCGGCTCCGTTTTTCAGTTTAAGGTGATGCGTGCCTTACGGCATGGCATCAAACTCTTCACCTTCTTTGTCCACTTGTGGTGGCATCAAGTGCTCACGGACAATACCCAGTTTCAGCGCCAGCGCCGAAGCAACGTAGATAGACGAGTAAGTACCGACAGTGATACCAATCAGCAAGGCTGCGGCAAAACCATGGATCATAGTACCGCCTTTCATGAACAGGGCGATAACCACAAACAAGGTGGTTGCCGAGGTAATCAAGGTACGGCTCAGGGTTTGAGTAATCGAGTTATTCATTACCTCGATGGCATCGCCCTTACGCATCTTACGGAAGTTCTCTCGGATCCGGTCAAATACTACGATGGTATCGTTGAGCGAGTAACCAACAACCGTCAGCAAGGCTGCCACGATAGTCAGGTCGATCTCGATCTGAGTAAACGAGAAGATGCCAATAGTGATAATCACATCGTGAGCCAATGCCAATACCGCACCGGCAGCCAAACGCCATTCAAAGCGAACGGATACGTAGAGCAAAATACAGATCAGTGACACCAAAATTGCCAAACCACCCGCTTCGGCCAGTTCGTCCCCGACATTCGGGCCAACAAACTCGATACGACGCATTTCTACGCTTTGACCTGTACCCACTTTCAGTGCATCGATGATCTGGTTACCCAGCTTCTCACCCTTAGCATCTTCACGTGGCTGCAGGCGAACCATGACATCACGTGCGGTACCGAAGTTCTGTACGATGGCATCACCAAAACCAGCCTCTTCCAGCGATTCACGGATCAGGCCCAGATCGGCAGGCTGTTCGAAGCCCACTTCAATCAGGGTACCGCCAGTGAAATCCAAGCCCCAGTTCAGTTTCTGGGTGGTCACGGTACCAATGGCCGCGAAAATCATAATAATCGAAAGGACAAATGCCCCTTTCGACCAGCGCATAAAGTCGATCACCTTATCCGCTTTCATTATCTGAAACATGTCAGCGTCTCCTTAGATCGACAGTTTATCGACGCGCTTACCGCCGTAAACCAAGTTAACCAGTGCACGAGTACCGATAATGGCCGTGAACATGGAAGTCAAAATACCAATTGATAGCGTAACGGCGAAACCTTTAATCGCACCGGTACCCACAGCAAACAGGATGATTGCGGTGATCAGGGTGGTAATGTTGGCATCGGCAATCGTACTGAAGGCATTCGCATAACCCTGCTGAATTGCATGCTGTGGGCTGCGGCCCTCGCGAAGCTCTTCACGGATACGCTCAAAGATCAGTACGTTGGCATCAACCGCCATACCTACCGTCAGAACGATACCCGCAATACCCGGCAAGGTCATGGTTGCACCCGGGATCATCGACATCACACCGATAATCAGCACTAGGTTCATCAACAGCGCCATGTTGGCAAACAGGCCAAAGCGGCGGTAGTAAATCAGGGTAAACAGCATGACTGCGACCATACCCCAAATCATCGCCTGGATACCCATATCGATGTTCTGCTGACCCATTGATGGACCAATGGTACGTTCTTCGACAATCGAGATCGGTGCAATCAGTGCACCTGCTCGTAGCAGTAGCGCCAAGTTATGGGCTTCAGCCTGCGAGTCAATACCGGTAATACGGAAGTTACGGCCGAGTGCAGTCTGGATAGTCGCCTGGTTAATCACTTCTTCGTGCTTCTCCAGGATAACCTTGCCACTTTCCTCACGCTCGCCGCTGTCTTTATATTCGGTAAAGACGGTCGCCATCAGCTTGCCCACGTTGTTACGTGAGAAGGCTGTCATCTTGCTGCCACCTTCGCTGTCGAGCGAGATGTTAACCTGAGGACGGCCATATTCATCGGCACTTGAGCTAGCATCGGTAATATGAGAACCCGATAGGATCACACGCTTTTTCAGCACGACTGGACGGTTATCACGAGTGAACTTCACTTCGCTACCCGGAGGTACACGGCCAGAAGCCGCTGCCGCTAGGTCAGCCGAATTATCCACTTCGCGGAACTCAAGGGTTGCCGTTGCACCGAGGATTTCCTTAGCTCGGGCTGTATCTTGAACACCCGGAAGCTCGACCACGATGCGGTTGGCACCCTGGCGCTGAACCAACGGTTCGGCCACACCCAGTTCATTAACACGGTTACGTAGGATAGTGATGTTCTGATCAACCGCGTAGTTACGGATTTCCTGTAGGCGAGCATCGGTGAATGTCGCACTCAGTAAGAAGCCACTGGTGGTGTCGGTAAACAACATATCCGGGTGAAGACGCTGCAGTTCACGCTTGGCTTCATCAAGCTGCTCTGCGTTACGCAGACGAACTTCCACGGATTCATCCGTTTTGCTGATTGCACGGTAGCGAATTTTCGCCTCACGCAATTCAGTACGGAATGTTTCTTCTTGCTGGCCCAGCAACTTTTCCATTGCTGCGTCCATGTCTACTTCCATCAAGAAATGCACACCGCCGCGCAAATCAAGACCCAGTTTCATTGGGTTAGCGCCGATGGATTCAAGCCAGTCAGGAGTAGAAGCGGCAAGGTTCAGGGCAACAACGAAATCATCGCCAAGCTGTTCGTTAAGAATATCGCGAGCACTGATTTGAGTATCAGTGTCGTTAAAGCGGACCAGGACAGTACCGTTTTCGAAAGCGACTGATTTATAGGAGATTTGATTTTGTTCTAAATCTTCGGTGACGGCATCCAGCGTGGACATATCTGCCGAGGCGCCACGCGCCCCGGAGATTTGAATTGCTGGATCTTCGCCGTAAACATTGGGAAGCGCATAAAGCAAACCGATTAATAGCGCGAACACTACCATCAGGTTCTTCCACAAGGGATAACGGTTTAGCACTGCGGTGATCCTTAAAGCAAGTTTTACAGAGACTTCATTGTGCCTTTTGGCAAAACGGCTGTAACGAAGTCTTTCTTGATAGTAACTTCAGTCGTATCGTTCAACGCGATAACAATGTAGTCATTTTCTTCAGAAACCTTGGCGATTTTACCGACAAGGCCACCGCTGGTAAGTACTTCATCACCTTTGCCCATAGAAGACATTAGGTTCTTGTGCTCTTTAACACGTTTCGCCTGCGGGCGGTAAATCATGAAGTAGAAGATTACGGCAAAAAGGCCAAGCATGATAAATAGCTGCATACCGCCGCCCTGTGGTGCACCTTCAGCTGCTGCGTGTGCTTGAGAGATCAGACTCATTTACTAACGTCCTCGATTATTTGTTGTCATTTAATGGTGGAACTTCACGGTTACGACGTGCATAGAATTCTTCTACAAACACATCGAAACGATCTTCTTCAATCGCACTACGGATACTTTCCATCAAACGCTGGTAGTAACGCAAGTTGTGGATTGTGTTAAGGCGCGCACCCAAGATTTCATTACATTTATCCAGGTGGTACAGATACGCCTTCGAATACTTGCGACAAGTGTAACAGTCACAGTGCGGATCGAGAGGGGTTGTATCCGTTTTATGTTTCGCATTACGGATCTTGATCACACCTCCGGTCACAAACAGGTGGCCATTTCGGGCATTTCGAGTCGGCATCACGCAGTCGAACATGTCGATACCGCGGCGAACACCTTCAACCAAGTCTTCTGGTTTACCCACACCCATCAGGTAACGCGGCTTGTCTTCAGGTAGCTGCGGACACGTGTGCTCAAGCACGCGGTGCATGTCTTCTTTCGGCTCGCCGACAGCAAGACCACCAACCGCATAACCGTCAAAGCCAATGTTAGTCAGGCCTTCAACAGAAACATCGCGTAAGTCTTCATATACACCACCTTGGACGATACCAAACAGTGCATTTTTGTTACCAAGTTTGTCAAAGTGGTTACGGCTACGCTGTGCCCAGCGCAGAGACATCTCCATCGACTTCTTCGCTTCGTCGTGTGTCGCCGGGTATGGCGTACACTCATCGAAGATCATAACGACGTCAGAACCTAGGTCTTGTTGGATTTCCATCGACTTTTCTGCGTCCATGAAAATCTTGTCACCGTTTACTGGGTTACGGAAGTGAACACCTTCTTCGGTGATTTTACGGATATCGCCCAAGCTGAATACCTGGAAACCGCCTGAATCAGTCAGGATCGGCCCCTGCCACTGCATAAAGTCATGCAGATCACCGTGCATTTTCATGACTTCTTGGCCAGGACGCAGCCAAAGGTGGAAGGTATTACCCAGCAGGATTTGCGCGCCGGTTTCTTCCACTTCTTCCGGGGTCATACCCTTAACGGTACCGTAAGTACCCACAGGCATGAAGGCCGGTGTTTCT
Source organism: Photobacterium satsumensis (assembly GCF_050336935.1). Taxonomy (NCBI): domain Bacteria; kingdom Pseudomonadati; phylum Pseudomonadota; class Gammaproteobacteria; order Vibrionales; family Vibrionaceae; genus Photobacterium; species Photobacterium satsumensis. Next base: position 42,190 of record NZ_JAKJSK010000013.1, on the reverse strand, counting down.
ACCGTACCACGCTCAAACTGCAAACGGCCACGACGGGCACGTCCCAGGGTTTTATCTAATTCAAATTTCACAAAGCCTCCAACAGCCAGAGAAACAATCTGACATAAACGCCCCCATCCCGCTAAGGTCAGGGACACAACAATGGCAGTACCCGGCAACACGCCAGCCCTGCCTAAATATACCTGCTATAAGACAGCAGGTGTTCCACTCCGCCCTAAAGCCTAGTGGAAGAATATGTCATCGTCTGGGCTTTTCGCCGAGAGATGAAACGTACAAAGGCTGCATTTTAACAAATGCAGCCTTAAGTGGCACTGACTTCGTCAATGAAAAGTGTGATTACGCCGTTTTACGGGTAATGAACATCGAGTCGCCGTAACTGAAGAAACGGTATTTGTTTTCAACAGCTTGCTTGTATGCGTTCATGGTATTCTCGTAACCGGCAAAGGCACTCACCAGCATGATCAGGGTGGATTCCGGCAAGTGGAAGTTGGTGATCAGCACATCAATCAATTGGTATTCATAACCTGGATAGATGAAGATTTCGGTGTCGCCGAAAAATGGCTTCAGCTCAGTGCCTTTCTGCTTGGCATCTTGGGCTGCACTTTCCAGAGAACGTACCGATGTCGTCCCAACCGCTATCACACGCTTGCCATTGGCCTTGGTCGCGTTAATCGCCGCAACAACCTCTTCAGGCACTTCAACATACTCGGCATGCATGTGGTGGTCGTTGATATTGTCAACGCGTACCGGCTGGAAGGTACCTGCGCCAACATGCAAGGTAACAAAGGCAAAGTTCACCCCTTTCGCCTTAAGATCCGCCATCAACTCGTCGTCAAAGTGCAGGCCGGCCGTTGGAGCTGCCACAGCTCCCGGTTTGGCGTTGTATACCGTTTGATAACGCTCTTTATCAGAGTCTTCATCAGGACGGTCAATGTAAGGAGGAAGTGGCATATGGCCGACTTCTTCAAGGATTTCCAACACCGTTTTGTCGCTGTTAAAGCGGATTTCGAACAATGCATCATGGCGGGCAACCATTTCAGCCTGATACTCATCATTCTCGCCAAGGAACAATTCATTACCCGGTTTGGGTGATTTTGACGCACGCACGTGGGCAAGAATACTCTTGTCATCCAGCATACGCTCAACCAAAACTTCCATCTTACCGCCAGAAGCTTTGCGACCAAACAGGCGAGCTGGGATCACTCGGGTATTGTTGAACACTAACAAATCACCCGGCTCAACCAGATCCAGTACATCCTTAAAGCCTTTGTGCGCAAGCTCACCAGTATTGCCGGTCAGCTGCAGCAAACGGCTAGCAGTGCGCTGAGGTTGTGGGTAACGAGCAATCAGCTCATCAGGAAGGTCAAAGTCAAAATCAGAAACTTGCATCATTAGGGCCCTAAATTACAGCAGGCAGCTAGTATAGGCTGCCACACTGCAATATCAAGCAAAGATCACCTTGATAGGGCTCGGCTGGAGTACAGTACAAATGCTAACTCGTCACGCGTCGGCGTAACCCGATAATAGCACTCAGCAATACCAAACTAACGATACCGATAGTGCCGCCACCGCTACTGCTATTACCACCGCTGGCGACGGACTGGACGCCTTCAACAGCATCACCTGCTCCATCGTAATTGGCGAGGAAGGGATCCACTGCAAACTCTGGTGTCGCTTGATTGAGGAAACCCTGGCCAATTTCTCCCCCTAGCCAGGTAGTTTGACCCGCCACTTCCGAATAGACACCCGGTAATCGCCCGGCGCAGCCTTCACCAAAGCTGACCAGCCCAACTAAACGTAGACCAAAGTCGCTATCTGCAGCGGCGAGCGGATCCTGCCACACCAAGGGGCCACCCGAATCGCCGAAGCAACTGTCTCTGCCGAGCGTCGGCGATACCGAGCCAGCACAGAGGAAGATACCAGCTTCGCTACTGTTGATATTGCCTCCCCACATCGAGTTACAGATATTATCCGGCACCCCAGACAGTAGAGTTTGTTGAAGACGAGTTGCCCCAGAGCTGGAATCACTGGCATCTGTGCTCCCCCAACCAGAGACCAATAAGTTAGGCTGGCGCTCGCCATCGGAGACCCAACCATTGGCAAACGCCTGATCGGCACGCTGCTGCTCACTCACAGACGCAAGGCGAATTGGCAAGGCATCATCCGGCAGGGTACTGGACAGCTTGAGGATGGCAATATCATTGGCAAACCGGGATGAATTGTAATTAGGGTGGAGTACGATTTCACTCACTGACACAGAATTCAGAGAGCCCGCACTGAAGATACTGGTGATACCGGCCCACACCCGTACATTCTCGGGCTTGGCCGTCTCGCTGCCATTACGCATACAGTGGGCCGCAGTCAGCACCGCATCGGCGCTTATCACTACCCCACCACAGATAAATGTCCTTTCATCCGCTCCCTCGCCAAAAGTCATATTGAGGTAAGCCTGCCAAGGAATCTCATTGGTTCCAGATTCAATGCCACCAATGATTTTGGGCTGTGGCTCAGGCTCATCGCTGTATACATAGAATGGAAACAACATCGCCCAAGACAGCAAAATAAACAGCAGCTTACGCATCAACTCATTCCTCTACAGTATCATTTTAATGAGTATACGACACAATCTCGTTTTTAACTTATGAGAAACAAATGAGAAACAGAGGAATAACTTGCAAGTTCTTTGACGGGTGTCATAGGTCGTGCGGTCAGGATTAGCTACATTCATAGAGAAAGCAAAAAAAAAGGAAGTTATGGAGCCTGCAATGCGGGCAATAACAACAAATAACTCACCGTTATTGAGGAGGCTTTATGTTTACCGTTTCCGACATGATGACACCCTACCCCCATACCTTGAGCGCATCGCACACCCTGGCCGATGCCAAGCGGGTTATGGAAAAACATCATATCCATCATGTTCCTATCACCGACAAAGACAATCACCTTATTGGCTTGGTCAGCCAGCGAGATATCTTGTCAGCCCAAGAGTCCAGCCTCGAGCAAATATCCAAAAGCACCTTTATCTCCGCGCTGGATATTCCCCTTGAGCAAACCATGCATCGTAGCCTGAGGAGTGTCGAACCAACGGCAGGACTGAAAGAAGCCGCACTCTACATGCAGAAACACCACATTGGCTGTTTACCCATTGTCGACCACAATAAACTAGTCGGGATCATCACTGATACCGATTTCGTCTCTATCGCCATCAATTTACTGGAGCTGCAAGAAGAGGTCGAACCGATTGAAAACGACTCTGCACCTACCTACTGAACATCAGCCAAACACTGCGCCAGAAAGCCCGGCAGCGTTTACCCACGCATGAACTTTCTGGCCCACCTCCACCTTGCCCAGCAATGCAATAGTCACCTAGCGGGTAACCTACTAGCCGATTTCGTCAGGGGTGATCCCTACCGGCAGTTCAACCAAGACATCGCAGATGGCATCAAGCTCCACCGCTTCGTCGACAGCTACATCGATGCTATGCCGGAAGTACGCAACTGCCGACAACTGTTTGGATCGGACACCCGTCGGGTCAGCGGTATCGCCCTCGATATGGTCTGGGACCACTTCCTGGCCCGTCACTGGCAACAATTCCACCCCCTGACACTGCCTGAGTTTGTTCGCGAAACCAGGGCGGAAGTCGAGCAATACCAGCATAATATGCCAGAGAACTACCTCCTTACCATGAACCGGATGTGGCAGCAAAACTGGCTGCTGCAATACCAGTACCCCGAGTCATTGGAAACGTCCTTAACCCGGATGGCCAACCGCAGACCAAAGCTCCACCAACTCGCCCTTACCCCTGCAGTTTTGATGGTTAACTACAGCAAGCTGGAACAACAATTCTTTGTAATTTATCCGCAAGTGGAACAGGCAGCACGGGGCTTTCAACCCAACAACGATCAACCTGTGAGTCCGTCCAAAAACTAGACCTCGCTGATAAAATAAACCATGCAGATAAAAAAAAGAGCGCCATTACGGCGCTCAAAAATCAAAATAGGTTGTAACAATTACTAGGAGGCTTGGGTATTTCTGTTACTTGAACTGCTCCTCCTCGGTCGAACCGGTCAAGGCTGTCACCGACGAGTTGCCACCTTGGATAGTATTGGTCATCTTATCGAAGTAGCCAGTACCCACTTCCTGCTGGTGGGCCACAAAGGTATAGCCTTTGTCTGCTGCTTCAAACTCTGGACGCTGCACTTTCTCAACATAGTGACGCATACCTTCACCCTGAGCATACGAGTGTGCCAACTCAAACATGTTGAACCACATGTTGTGGATACCCGCTAGGGTAATGAACTGGTACTTATAGCCCATGTCCGACAGTTCCTGCTGGAACTTGGCAATGGTTTCTGCATCCAGATTCTTCTCCCAGTTGAAAGAAGGCGAGCAGTTGTAGGCAAGTAGCTGGTCTGGATACTGGGCATGGATCGCCTCGGCAAACTTACGTGCCTCTTCCAGACAAGGTGTCGCCGTTTCACACCAAATCAAATCGGCATAGGGCGCATAGGCAAGGCCGCGGGCAATCGCCTGATCAATACCGGCACGCACGCGGTAGAAGCCTTCCTGAGAGCGCTCGCCGATAATAAAGTCCTTATCGTACGGATCACAATCTGAGGTCAGTAGATCGGCTGCGTTGGCATCGGTACGGGCAATCACCAAGGTGGTAGTGCCGGCAACATCGGCAGCCAGACGCGCAGCCACCAGTTTCTGCACGGCTTCCTGGGTTGGCACGAGTACTTTACCGCCCATATGACCACACTTCTTCACCGACGCGAGCTGATCTTCAAAGTGCACGCCTGCCGCCCCTGCATCAATCATATTGCGCATGAGCTCATAGGCATTCAGTACGCCACCGAAGCCTGCTTCAGCATCCGCAACGATTGGCAGGAAGTAATCAATGCCTTCTTCTGGCGAGCTACCGGTAGACCATTGGATTTGGTCCGCGCGGCGGAACGAGTTGTTGATACGTTTGACCACGGCCGGTACCGAATCCACCGGGTACAGTGACTGATCAGGGTACATGCTTGAGGCCGTATTGTTATCGGCAGCAACCTGCCAACCCGAGAGGTAAATCGCTTCGATACCCGCTTTAGCCTGCTGTACAGCCTGACCACCGGTCAACGCGCCCAAACAGTTAACGTAGCCTTTTTTCGCGTCACCGTTGACCAGCTCCCACAGTTTGTCAGCACCACGCTGCGCGATGGTATTAGCCGGGGCAAAAGAGCCGCGTAGGTTAATGACCTCTTCAGCGGTATAGGTACGTTTAACATGCTTCCAACGTGGGTTTTCCGCCCAGTCCTTTTCCAATGCTTCAATTTGTTGCTGGCGAGTCAATGTCATAATGATGTCCCTCGTTTCATTTGGCGATAATCCGCATCACATTTTGTTATTGGCAAAACTGACTTTTTATCGGCCCGGTAAGCTTGACTGTCACGGGCCCTTTCTCGTTATTGGCTTTTGATGTTATTAATGGGTAGTGCTTATTCTTTGGGGTACTGCACATTCACACCTGCATGAGAGATTTATGGCAGATACTCATAACCCGGCAAGGTTAGGAAGTTTACCAATTCATCACTGGTGGTCAGTTGCGACATCAATACCGCCGCTTCGTTGTACCTCCCCTGCTGGAAATGCTCACAGCCCAACTCTTGTTCAAGCACTTGCATCTCTTCTTTAAGCATTTCTTCAAACAGTGCCTTGGTGACCACACTACCGTTGCTCAGTGATTTACCGTGCTTGATCCACTGCCAGATCGAAGCCCGTGAAATTTCAGCGGTAGCCGCATCTTCCATCAGGCCGTAGATAGGCACACAACCATTACCGGAAATCCATGACTCGATATATTGCACAGCCACGCGGATGTTATGGCGCATTCCCTCTTCTGTTCTGTCACCTTGGCATGGCTCAAGTAGCATGTCGGCAGTGATCGGAGCATCATCGCTGCGCGAGATATCAAGTTGGTTAGTACGTGCTCCCAACACCTCGTCAAATACCGCTCTGGCGGTGCCGGCAAGCCCAGGGTGGGCAACCCAAGTCCCGTCATGGCCATTGTTGGCTTCCAGTGACTTATCGGTTTGGATCTTGTTGAGTACCCATTCGTTGCGCTCAGGATCTTTGGATGGAATAAACGCGGCCATTCCCCCCATTGCAAATGCTCCACGGCGATGGCAGGTTCTGACCAGCAGGCGTGAATAGGCATTAAGGAAAGGTTTTTCCATCGTCACGACTTGGCGATCCGGTAAAATGCGATCGGGATGATTGCGCAGTGTCTTGATGTAGCTGAAGATATAATCCCAGCGACCACAGTTAAGACCCACAATATGCTCTTTGAGGCTGTAGAGGATTTCCTCCATCTCAAACACCGCAGGCAAGGTCTCAATCAGAACGGTGGCTTTGATCGTCCCCCTTGGCAACTCAAAGGTATCTTCGGTATAGCTAAAGACGTCACTCCACCATGCTGCTTCTTGATAAGCCTGTAACTTAGGGATATAGAAGTAAGGGCCACTGCCTTTTTCGAGCAACTGCTGGTAGTTATGGTAGAAATACAAGGCAAAGTCGAGCAAACAACCCGGAATAGGCTCCCCCTGCCAAAGCAGGTGTTTTTCAGGTAAGTGCAATCCACGCACCCGGCAGATCAGCACCGCTGGGTCGTCATTGAGTTGGTATTGCTTGCCTGACTCGGGGTTGGTGTAAGAAATCGTGCCGTTGACGGCATCTTTCAGATTTTGCTGCCCAGCGAGTACCTCTCCCCAAGCCGGTGCAAAAGAATCTTCAAAATCAGCCATGAATACTTTGACATCGGCATTGAGCGCATTGATCACCATCTTGCGCTCGACAGGGCCGGTGATCTCAACACGGCGGTCCAGTAAGTCCTGCGGGATATTTTGAACAGTCCACTCGCTGTTTCGGATTTCAGTGGTATCAGGCAGGAAGTCGGGGAGGCTGCCAGCATCAATCGCAAGCTGACGATGTTCTCGGGTTGCCAGTAGCTCAGGAACCCTTCCAGCAAAGCGCTGTACAAGTCCTTCCAAGAAAGCCAAGGCTTCCTCATTGAGGATTTCAGCCTGCTCTGCAGATAATGGTGTCTGTAGCGATAGCTTCACTTCATGGTTAGTAGACATTTCGTTTTCCATTCCTCTCGCTCCCTTACGAATGTAACTTAATCACCACTCAAACCAAGTACGCTTTCGTCTACACGCAAACAAACTTGACCTTAACGCCCTATTTACGTTGCCGTAACATACGCCTAATTGCAAGACTAGACAATTTAATCTAGCGAGTAACCGCCCACTCGAAACCAAATAAAACAACAACTTATAAAAAGTAGAGCAATAACTCAAAACACTGAATTGAAACAAATTTCAGGCAAAAACTCGGTTTTTGTCACTGAATCTTATCCCCTACCATTTCGTAACCATTTACGTAATTAAATTACACAAAATGATAATTCAAACACTTGTCCCGATCTGCGTTTCAAACAAGCCCGATTTTCTTGAAAGCAGTTATGTGCTTAAAAAATAATCGTTAAATACACTTTGCAGCCTATTTTTTATACACAGGAAGCATAGACCCTTAATCAACTGGTTTCATTTATTTTTAGAGCGAAACATAATAAACCTACAAATTAAAGGCAGTTTCATTAGATTGGATTATTGGAAAACACCAACAAGGAATGAGTAGTTAGCATTTTGTGCTGTGTTAGGCGGTTTTATCCAAGCACTTAATTTACAGAAAGGAAATAATATCAAGGAGCCGCAAAACTGGCGGCTCTCAACTAAAAATGACGACAGAATGAATCGCTTACAGTAACTCTTCGACAATATCAGCAAGTTGATGGAAGGTGCGGGTACGGCTGGAGGTCGGCCGCCATACCAAACCAATTTCACGGTATGCCTCCTGACCCGGAGGCTCGACCACAACCAGATTTTGGTTATGCAGCAAGCCATGATCAATAGCCATCTGTGGGATAAAGGTCGTTCCCAACCCATTCGCAACCATTTGTACCAGCGTATGAAGGCTGGTTGCTGTGAACGGGTTGATCTTCTCTTTGGTGGTCAGTTTACAGGCTGAAACCGCATGGTCAGTCAGGCAATGTTCTTTTTCTAGCAAGAACACTGACTCATCAGGTAAATCAGCATAGCGTAATGGGGTGGTGACTTGCTCTGCCTGGTTGCGGCTGATCACCATCTTGAACGCATCGCGGCCGACCACTTGGCTGTGCATGCCATTAATCTCTACAGGCAATGCCAAGATCAGGACATCCATCTCGCCGCTGCGCAAGGCTGCCAGCAAGTTGGTGGTAGTATCTTCGCGCAACAATAAATTAAGGTTCGGATGCAACCGATTTACTTCCTGTACCAAATCACAGAGCAGGAAAGGCGCGATAGTTGGGATACACCCCACCCGCAGCTGGCCTTCCATACCATCTCCGATACAATTTGATAGCTCCATTAAATCTTGGCTTCTCGCCAGTAACTCCCGGCTGCGGGAAACAACATCCTCGCCGGTCGAAGTAAAGACCAAAGACTTATTGTCCCTTTCAATCAGCTGGCAGCCTATCAGCTCTTCGAGATTCTGCACCCCAGAGCTCAAGGTTGACTGACTGACAAAGCAGCGCTTGGCCGCCTCACCGAAATGTCGGGTTTCAAATAAAGTCACTAAATAGTGCAATTGTTTAAGAGAAGGAAACTTGTTCATCGTAAATTTCGATTACATCAATCTATTTATTCCGCTTTTTTGAATTTACCAGTTTCGTTATAGTTTGTCTCGTCCAAACAAAGAGCCGACCGGAAAGGTGGGCGACAAACCGAATTTTTAGGAGCACCAAAATGGTACTAGTAGGTCGTCAAGCACCAGATTTTACTGCTGCAGCTGTTCTAGGTAACGGCGAAATCGTTGATAACTTCAACTTTGCAGAATTCACTAAAGGCAAGAAAGCTGTTGTTTTCTTCTACCCACTAGACTTCACTTTCGTATGTCCTTCTGAACTAATCGCTTTCGACAAGCGTTTCGAAGACTTCCAAGCGAAAGGCGTTGAAGTAATTGGTGTTTCTATCGACTCTCAGTTCTCTCACAACGCGTGGCGTAACACTGCTGTTGAGAACGGCGGTATCGGTCAAGTTAAGTACCCACTAATCGCTGACGTTAAGCACGAAATCTGTAAAGCTTACGACGTTGAGCACCCAGAAGCAGGCGTTGCTTTCCGTGGTTCTTTCCTAATCGACGAAGATGGCCTAGTACGTCACCAAGTAGTTAACGACCTACCTCTAGGCCGTAACATCGACGAAATGCTACGCATGGTTGACGCTCTAAACTTCCACCAGAAAAACGGTGAAGTTTGCCCAGCACAGTGGGAAGAAGGCAAAGCAGGTATGGACGCATCTCCAAAAGGTGTTGCTGACTACCTATCTGAGCACACTGCAGACCTAGCTAAGTAATTAGCAATTAACACCACGCTCACGGTGTTAATCAGGCAATAAACGCAATAGCGTAAAGCCAAAGTCAGCCAATAGGCAAAAAATAGAATGAGGCCCGGACACACCGGGCCCTTTTTGTATCTGAGCTATCCCATCGCCCATCGCCCATCGCCCATCGCCCATCAGAATTTTGATCTGACCAATCGTCTCAAAATTCAATATCGTCTACACTGCTTGTCACCCAACCCTTTGTACAATCGTTGTTATGACCGTTGACCATATTGAAGTTTGTATCGATAACATTGAATCTCTCCACCTGGCCCAGCAAGGCGGTGCCACCCGTATCGAACTCTGCTCTTCGCTCGCGCTTGGAGGACTCACCCCCAATGCCGGATTAATTCAGCTGGCTGCCAAATATGCCACCGTGCCGGTTTATGCCATGATCCGTCCACGCCAAGGGGACTTCTTGTTCTCGAGCCAAGATAAAGAAATCATGCTGGCAGATGCCCATACTGCAAAGCAGGCAGGGCTCGACGGCCTGGTGATCGGGGCACTTAACAACGACAGTACCGTTGATGAGGATTTCCTTGCTGAACTCCGTCGCCAAGCCAACGGAATAGGATTGACCTTCCACCGTGCTATCGACCAGTGCCTGGATCCGATGGCTGCCTTGGATACCATCATGAAGCATCGCTGCGAGCGCGTACTTACTTCCGGGCTTGAAGCCAATGCCTTCGACGGGATCCCGATGCTACGCAAAATGGTGTCATACTGTGGCGATCATCTCGCTATTATGGCGGGTGCCGGCGTCAATGCTGGCAACGTTACCCAAATCGTCCAGCAATCCGGTGTTAGGGAAGTCCACTTGTCAGGTAAATCCACCCGCCCTTCCCAGATGCGCAGCTATGCCAATTCTGCCCATATGGGCAATGCCGATATCGATGACTTTGCTATCCCGGTCACCGCACCAGAGAAAATCGCGGACGTAGTACGTGCATTAAGCGCCCATTAGGAACAATCGCCGTATACCAATCTGGATAAGTCGTTGATCTCGTATTTATCTGGATTGGTAGAATAGTGCTATCGATATCAAGATATTCACCTTCCCATTCGTCAAACCCCAGTTTCCGAGTTACTCTTTTGTTATCAAGTTGAAACAAAGTAGAGACTCGCTATGCCTTTTGTCCCGCCGAAGAAAAAACTCAAAAAAAGCGATTACGACGCTGAGCTGGAACGTCTGCAAATAGAATTGGTGAAACTCCAAGAATGGATCAAGCAAGAAGGGCTGAAAGTTGTTGTGGTCTTCGAGGGACGGGATGCAGCAGGTAAAGGTGGGGTCATCAAGCGGATCACCGAAAAGCTCAATCCGCGGATAAGCCGTATCGTCGCCTTGGCTAAACCCACTGATAGAGAGCGCACCCAGTGGTACTTCCAACGCTATGTAGCACACCTTCCAGCAGAAGGTGAAATGGTGCTGTTTGATCGCAGCTGGTACAACCGGGCCGGTGTCGAGCATGTGATGGGCTTTTGCAACGATGATGAATACGAGGAGTTTCTCCGCTCTTGCCCCGAGTTTGAGAGGATGCTCAAGCGCTCCGGGATCATCTTGCTCAAATACTGGTTTTCGGTCTCTGATGAAGAGCAGGAAAAACGCTTCCTCGAACGCATCAACACCCCAATAAAGCGCTGGAAGTTCAGTCCGATGGACTTGGAATCCCGAAGCCGCTGGGCCGCCTACTCTGCCGCAAAGGATCGGATGTTCGCTTATACCGATACCAAGCAGTGCCCTTGGTGGGTGGTGGATGCCGATACCAAGAAGAAAGCCAGAATCAACTGTATTTCCCATCTCTTGGGCCAGATCCCATACCAAGATATCGACTACCCAGAGGTCGAATTACCGGAGGTCAACAAGGAAGGCTACATCCGCGTACCGGAAGAAAACCAGACCTTTGTTCCTGACTTGTTTGGCAACGATTAAGGTTAGTTAAATAAAATGACGTTTTATTTAAGCCCCTCACGCAAGGAATGACATGACAAAAGATCTCTATGCAAGCCTAGATCTCAATCTACTCCGCACTTTTGTGATCCTCTCGCAAGAGCTCAACATGCGTAAAGCTTCCGAGCGGCTGTTTGTCAGCCAACCGGCAATCAGCCAAGCACTACAAAAGTTACGCAACCATTTCAATGATGAGCTCTTTGTCAAAACCCGGCATGGCCTACAACCGACGGCATTTGGTGCAGAACTGGCCGAAAATATCAGCCCATTATTAGACGACCTATCTCAAACCCTGAATGCCAGCCACAGCTTTAACCCAGCGGAGCTTGAGGGGACGATAAAGCTCACAATGACCTCAAATATACTGACCTATTTATCTACTCCTTTGTACCAAAAGGTCAAGCAACAAGCTCCCAAGGTCAACCTCCATTTACTCAATTGGTCTCCAACGTCACTCGATGAACTGAACAAGGGTGAAATCAGCCTAGGGGTTAATTTCGATATACACCATGCCCCCAAAGAGCTAATGCGAAAAACGCTGTGTCACGATACCTTTACCGTTTATGTTCGTAAGGATCACCCTATCCAAGCTGAATTCGTGACCCCTCAGGACTTAGATGGGCTAGAGATTGCTAGTATTATCATTTCAGATTGGAACTCCAATATCCCGCATGCAGAAAGAATAATGAGAAGCCATGGCCTGAATGTCAGGGTGGCTTTCCGCTCCGAGCTCCCCATGGCTGTACTAGATATAGTTAAACATACTGATATGATTTACCCATCTTCGTCATTTTTACGCCAAGAAGAACGTGAACAGCTAAGAGGATTAAAACTAAGAATCAACGAACAGTACCTCCAATTGCCAATCATGGCTTACTTTCATCAAAAGAATCGCAGAAACCCTCTGACACTCTGGCTATTCAAGCTGATCGAAGAGTTATTAGCTGATTCTTAAGAGACAACTAAATAATCAACCTCAAAATAAAAGTGAAAAATCACCACCAAATAAGTTTCCTTATACTTATTAATCTTATTTCCCTTCACCTATCAACTACGATATCAGGCGGTCATAAGTGAGCCTTAACAGCTCGATAAGCCGCCATGATTAATCACTGTTGCTTAAGCACTAAATAACGACCACTAATTAGAGAAAGCCTTACCACCTATTTAATATTCACTCCGTCAACACGGCACCCTGGTTTACAGCGCTACCTGACAGTTCCACATATAAAAATTATCGTCCCATGGCCAAACCTTTTTCACCACGATTTGCTATTGGCCTATGAAATAACTTTAAAATTAAGAGTATCCAATGAAAATTAAACTACTGGCTTCATTAGTGGCAGCAACGATTTTAACTGGCTGTTCATCATCTTCTGGTTCAAAAAACGATACAGTTGATCCTGATTTTGATAATCCTCGAGCAGGCATTGAAAACCCAATCGAAAAAGAAAAACCGAACGACGGCCTGATTTACGATAACAACGGCAATGTCATTGGTATTGATGGGACTGATAATGGTTGGGGCCTCTTGCCTCCAGAAGATCACCCAATAGAAAGACCGGATATTGATGCTCCCATCCAAGATGTAACAGGTAATATCCAAGGGGGGAGCCAATTTAACCCTGAAACCGAACGAGGTGTCATTTCAGCTGACTCTGGTGAGTCTATCGTGGTGCTTTCTTCTGGCCACCTCATCCTTCGCAATGAGTCAGGCGCCCCAGTAGGTGTCGTTAAAGTTGATGAACAAGGCAATATTACATCGGCTCGCGAAGATAAATTTCTAGGTAACGTCACCAAAAATGGTGATAACCAATACATCCTCAGCTCAGGTAAAGACGGTGAATATATCGTAATCAACACTGACGGTAATGGCCGCTGGGAAATTGAAGATAGCGGCGGTACTGGCGGTCTGTCACCGGACTTTGGCGATACTCCGGACTGGGGAATAGGAGCCAGTGACGGCAAAGAAAGAGGCCACGGTGATATCGAAATCGAATCTGATACTTCAGGTAATTACATCACCGTAAATGGAGACAATGGTAATCAGATCAAATTTAATACTGACACCGGTGCTGTTGAATTCAACGGTGAAAATAGTCCAATTTATGTCGATGATAACGGTTTGATCCGATCAGTAGACAATGGACTCATCGTTGCTAAAGTCGATAGCTCAATTGACGGCCAAACAACAATCACTGGATGGCAAGGCAACTCCCTTATCCTTCAGAATAACGATGGCCGACTAATGGTCTCAGTTGATAAATCAGGGCAAGGTCGACCGGAATTAAAACAGCGTCCTAACCTTTCAAACGAACAAAAATCGCAGCTACGCGCCAAGTCACGAGAGCTGCGTGAAGCCATCAAGGCCAAGGTTGAGCGCTCTTAAGCAAACTCCTACGAACTAAGCCGCCCGTATGGCGGCTTTCTTTTCTTACGGTAATTCGCTATGACACGCTTACTTTACATCTTGGGTATATGGCTCTCTATTTCAGCCAGCCACATGGCAATAGCCAACGAGCCTCAATTGGGTTTTCAAGTTTCTAAAACCGGTGATGACTGGATAGGAACAGTAACAGGCAGTCTGCAAGCAACGGAGGAAATCAACGTTAGCGCAGAGATCGACTCAACCGGTTACCTCGAGATTGGTACTGGCTATGGAGTCATGCTGGGGCAGTTTTATACCGAGGCTTACGCTAGCTATGGCCGTGCTGACAGTATCGATATTTACGATATCGGCATATTTACCGGTACCGCCCTGTCAGAGACTGTGATGATCTACGCCAGCACTTCTCACGAGTGGCGACAAACCAAGGCATTACTCGATATTGATTGGTTTGATCAGCGAGAGTGGAAGAATACGGTTGGGATTAGCTACAGTCCTAAACCATGGTTGAATACCAGCTATAGCTTCAATCATGACAGGTTACTGTCTGGCGATCGGTTCTCGCAAGATATCATCAATGACAATATCAACAGCCATGACATAACCGTTACCTTCAAGCCTAAATGGGTAGAGCCATACGTCAAATATACTTACGGTGAGCACCGAGCCCGTCCAGGAGAAAGGATCACATCTGACAGCACTATAGAGGCAGGAATTAACTTTCGCTTCAAATAACTAACTACACCTTTAAAAACTTGTCCGTTTGGTACTCTCGCCCCTGCTACCTTTATTTCTCAGGGGCTTTTTTGCTAGATAAATTTGAAGGTCAATGCCCGAGAATTAAAAGCTGTGATATCTTGATCACTATGTGACCAAACTCGGAACGTATCAATGGCCAAGGACTTATCCGCCAACCTCGATCTCAACCTACTCAAAACCCTACTGGTCATCTACCAAGAGCAAAACCTGCGCAAGGCATCGGAACGGTTATTCGTAACCCAACCTGCCGTCAGCCATGCTCTGCAGAAACTCCGGCTTCATTTCGATGACGAGCTGTTTACCAAAACCCGTACAGGACTGACACCGACCCCCTATGTAGAACAATTATGCCAAGAGCTTTCTCCTGCCCTCGATAACCTGTTCCAAGCCGTCAATACCAACCAAGAGTTCAACCCACAGCAGATCACCGGCAAGCTGCGTATCGCGTTAGCACCTCAGTATATCTATGCCTTTGGCAGCAAGTTATATTTACTCATCCAGGAACAGGCACCTGATTGCCAGGTAGAAGTCATCAACTGGAGTACATCGACGTTCGCTGAACTGCTCAATGGCGGCCTTCAAATCGCCCTAAACTATGATATCGCCAACACCAGTAAGGAGTTGTACCGACAGACGATTCCAGGTGATAAGGGGGTGGTCATTGTACGAAGAGAGCATCCTTATAGTAAACCGGTAATGGCCATACCCGATGCCAAAGACGCAACCTTTGCCTGCTTAATCGTGCCGGATCGAAATGAACAGGCTGCTGATATTGAACAATACTTTGCCCATTACAACCTAACACCGAAAATTGGCTTTCGCTCTACCTCTCCGGAAACACTCCTTCAAACAATCAAACAAACCGATTTGCTATTTCCAACTCTGGATATCATGATTCCCGATGATCACCCGGACTTTCGTAAAATTGATGCCCATATTGATTTCCCCATTGTAGGCTTCGCATCGGTGTGTTTCTATCACCAGTCCAAACACAAAGACCCTCTCACCCAGTGGCTATTAAGCCTCATCAAACAGCTTATTCAAGAGGCCCAGTCCCCGAACATCGACTGATAAGCATGGCGAATAAGAGTCCTTAGATTTAGTAATTAGATAAATACCAAAGCAAAATTTAGTATCTATCTCGTTGGCAAGGATAGCGCGGCATAACCACAGTCAGATTCTATAACAACACAATAAAACATCGTGCAATAAACACCATTGATAAGCCTTATCAATCAAACTAATTAGATTGTGTACGCTGTTCAATTTAATATTTCTCGCATTGGAAAGACAAAGTAGCTATCTGTGCGAACCAACAAACTATTACGAATTAGAGATCAATTATGAAAAAGACACTTTTTGCTCTGACTATCGCTTCACTTCTTTCTGCACCGGCTTTGGCATCAAAAGAAGGCTTTTACATTGGTGCAGACTTGGCTTCGAACAGCCTTGATGGCAACTCATTCGATACCGGAATTGGCTTAGTTGCTGGTTATGATTTCCAAGTAGCCCCACAGTTTGTTGTTGGTATCGAGGGCGAATACCGTAACTATGGTGAAGATTCTTACTCTGAGGGCGAGGAATTCGCTAAGTTATCTGCCTACTCATACGGGATTAATGTTAAACCAAAATACTACTTCAACGATAACTTCTATGCAGGGGCACAAATTGGCCTACATAACCTCGAGGAAGAGCTCAAATATAATTTCATCTATGAAGGGAGCGGCAAAGAGTCATTCAACGATACCGTCCTCGCGCTAGGTGTAGAAGCTGGCTACGACTTCAACCGCAATGTCTCTGTTAAAGGTGGCTACAAGTCAATGGATTCAGACTACGGTACGTTCTACATCGGTGCCAACTACAAGTTCTAATCCAAACCAATCTGGCGATATCTCATCGCCAGATTCTCCCCTCCCATTCTTCGCCAACATAGAAAGCCAACACGATGAAATCACGTATTGTATTGCTCCTTGCGACACTACTTTCTACCAGCGCTTTTGCTAGTTCAGTAGCAGGCCCATATGCTGGTCTAAAGTTCGGTTTTACCGATTACCACAAAACAACCTTGCCGCTCCAATACGGCCTAACTGCAGGTTATGCGTTTGACATTAACCCTAGAGTAACAATGGGTATCGAACTCAATGCCACTGAGCTAGGCGATAGCCTTTTCTTCAAGGGTTTTCGTAGTATCAACTATAAAACCTACAGTTATAGTGCGGCGTTAAAACCTAAGTATCATTTTCTGGCTCTTGGCTACCAACCAGGCTATGTTGCCGCCGTTATTGGGGTAAGCCGAATAGAGGAAAGCCGGAAGTACTATGTGGGGGGAGGTGAATATCAAAAAGATCGCGACCATGACACGACAGGGATCTATGGCTTCGAGGTTGGGCGAGAAGTCACTGCCAATTTCGATATCATCGGCTATTTCAACTATCAAAAAGCCAACATGTTTGGTGAAAACAATTACTACCATAGTTACGGATTTGGGATTAATTACCGCTTTTAAGGTAATTGGATTTTAGGGCGGCTTTGATAAGCACAAAGCCACCCAAACCAAAATGTCTCTATTTCAGAATATTTTCCAGTTCTTCCTGACTGGTATGGCGAATATCCTTACCCTTCACAAAATAGATGATGTACTCGCAGATGTTCTGGCAGCGATCCCCAACCCGTTCAATCGAGCGTGCCGACCACATCACCTGCAGCACATTCGGGATCGAGCGCGGATCTTCCATCATATAAGTCATCAGCTGACGGATAATCGCTTCATACTCACGGTCAATCCGATCATCTTCCTGATACACCTCAATCGCCGCCTTAACATCCATCCGGGCAAAAGCATCCAGTACCTCGTGGAGCATACGCACTGCACTCTGCCCCAAAGCTTCAAGAGAGACCAACAGGTTATATTGCTTGTTGGTGAAGTTTTCCAACGCCACCTTGGCAATACTTTCGGCCACATCGCCGATTCGCTCAAGGTCGGTAATCGTCTTGATGATCGCAATCACCAAGCGCAAGTCACTGGCGGTCGGCTGACGCTTGGCAATAATACGGGTACAGGCTTCATCAATGGCCACTTCCATCGCATTGACCTTGTGGTCATCTTTGATCACCCGTCGTGCCAGCTCGATATCTTGCTTGTGCATTGCCTTAAGCGCATCGGCCAGCTGCTGTTCGACCAACCCGCCCATCGCCAATACATGGGTACGAATACTTTCCAACTCAGCATTGAACTGGCCAGAAATATGACGGCCAAGGCTCAAATTATCTAACATTACTTTCTCCTTAACCGTATCGACCCGTGATGTAATCTTCGGTACGTTTTTCTTTCGGGGTGGTGAATATATCATTGGTACTGGTATATTCCACCAGCTCTCCCATATGCATAAAGGCGGTATTATCGGATACCCGTGCGGCCTGCTGCATATTATGAGTGACAATAATCACCGTATATTTGGTTTTCAGATCGTTAATCAGCTCTTCGATGGTCAGGGTCGAAATCGGATCCAGTGCCGACGTCGGCTCATCGAGCAATAGAACCTCCGGTTCTATCGCGATTGCCCGGGCTATCACCAAGCGTTGCTGCTGGCCGCCGGAAAGGCCGAAGGCATTTTCATGCAGGCGGTCTTTAACCTCATCCCACAGAGCTGCGCCCCGGAGCGAACTTTCCACCGCATCATCCAACACCCGGCGATCCTTGATCCCCTGCAGCCTGAGGCCATACACCACATTTTCGTAGATGGACTTAGGAAACGGGTTCGGGCGCTGGAATACCATACCAACCCGGCGGCGCAGCGAAGCAACATCGACTTTACCATCGTAGATATTCTGGCCGTGCAGCATCACCTTGCCGTCAACCTTGCAGCCTTCAACCAGTTCGTTCATCCGGTTGATACAGCGCAATAGTGTCGATTTACCACAGCCTGACGGGCCGATAAATGCCGTCACCTGGCCTTTGGCAATGCGCATGTTGATATCATACAGGGCCTGGTGGGCACCATAATGGAGATCCAGCCCCTCGATTGACAGCGCCGTTTTCTCTTCCGGCAACGCTGACAAATCAACAGGCTCAAACAGGCCAATTGGGGAATTAATTGAAAACATACTCTTTCCTGAATCTCACTATTGCTCCAAGGAGCGGAATTTTTCACGCAAGTGGTTACGGATCCCAATGGCTGTCAGGTTCAGACCCACAATAACGGTGACCAACAAAAATGACGTGGCATACACAAGCGGTCGTGCCGCTTCCACATTCGGACTCTGAAAACCCACATCATATATATGATAACCGAGATGCATAAATTTTCGATCCAAATGCAGGTAAGGGAATTGACCGTCAATCGGTAACGACGGTGCCATTTTCACCACCCCAACCAACATCAGCGGCGCGACCTCACCGGCAGCCCGGGCTACCGCCAAGATCAAGCCCGTCATAATCGCCGGGCTTGCCATCGGCAACACAGTCCGCCACAAGGTTTCAGCCTGAGTCGCCCCCAGAGCAAGAGAGCCATGACGGATCGAACTCGGGATCCTGGCTAACCCTTCTTCGGTCGAGACAATCACCACCGGCAAAGTCAGGATCGCCAAGGTCAACGCCGACCATAAAATACCCGGCGTACCGAATGTCGGCGCCGGTAGCTGATCGGCAAAGAACAAATCATCGATTTGTGCCCCGACAATATAAACAAAGAACCCCAACCCGAAGACGCCGTAAACAATCGACGGTACACCCGCCAAGTTAATCACGGCAACCCGAATCAACTTGGTAAATATATTTTTCCCCGCATATTCATGAAGATAGACCGCAGCCAACACCCCCAGCGGCGTCACAATCACACTCATCAACAACACCATGAATACGGTGCCGAAAATCGCCGGGAACACGCCACCTTCCGTATTGGCCTCACGGGGATCATCACTGACAAAATGGCCTAGCTGGCTGAGCCAATGGCCAAGCTTGCCTGCGGTCGTGAAATCATTGGGATACCAGAGATCTAAAATCTGCTCGAGCGGCAGCGTCATGTCCCGCCCCGTCATTTCTCGGACAATCAAGCTATCACGACTGAGTTGCTGATGAAGCGTCAACAGCTGTTGCTCAATCTGGGCAAACCGCTGCTCCAGCAACTGTCGCTCACTAATCAATTGCGAGGGATCATCGTGTTGACGCGCCTTGGCATTAAGCTGTTCAAACTGTTGGTTCAATTCAGCCAGATCCGATTGCTCAATCTGGCTAATTAAATCGCGGACAATATTGGCTTGCTCCAGGCTGTGCTCAAGCTCTTCCAGCGGGATCGCCACCCCGTCATCGATTAGCCCGACCGGAAAGCCATAGAATCGACCGTTCTTCAACCGCTCTATCACCGCGACACCAGCTGCCGGCTGTTGGCTGACGATATGCGGCCCAAGTATGGTGACAAAATCACTGCCCAGCACATCCCGGTTACCGGTTTTGATAACGTAACGGAAAACAGTGTCGCCATCAAAACCAGCGGTATTGATACCGGCCTCTGTCAGTTGTTTAACCGGGACCGTTTTACGCTCATATACCTCACCAATAACGGTACTTTGGTGACCGTTTTGCTGGATTTCAAATTGATAAACAGGCGCAGGCCAGAAGTAACCGAGTCCTTTCCAGCCAATCAATAGCAATAAGCCAAGCACCACGATCAAGCTCAGGCTAACAGCCCCTGCGGTTAGCCATATCCAAGGTGCGCCTGATTTTAACCACTTATTCATTAAATACGTTATTCATTGTTATTAATGTTTCCAGATCATTCATCGGTGCCTAGTCCGCAATAAATTAAAGTGAACTGTATTTTTCACGTAGACGCTGGCGTACTAACTCAGCCACGGTATTAAACATAAACGTAAAGACGAACAGCACAAAGGCGGCCAGGAACATGACCCGATAATGAGAACTGCCGACTTCGCTTTCCGGCATTTCAATGGCAATTGTCGCTGACAATGTGCGCATGCCTTCGAGAATATTCCAATCCATGATCGGGGTATTACCGGTGGCCATCAGTACAATCATCGTTTCACCGATAGCCCGACCGAGCCCCATCATAATGGCCGAGAAGATACCCGGGCTTGCCGTTAACAACACCACTCGTGTAAGAGTTTGCCAGTGCGTCGCCCCTAAAGCCAATGAACCGCTGGTCAAATGGCCTGGAACGGAAAAAATAGCATCTTCGGCAATGGAGAAAATAGTCGGAACCACCGCGATCCCCATCGCAATCCCTACCACCAAGGCATTGCGCTGATCGTAGCCAATCCCCCATTCGTCACTCAAGTATGCCCTAACATCTCCAGCAAACCACAGTTGTTCAAGCCAAGGGCTGAGCTCAAAACAGGCGTAGGCAATCAAGACGATAACCGGCATCAGTATGAGGATATGAAAGCCACTCGGAATCCTACTTCGCCAACTGTCCGGTAACAAAGACCAACCAATCCCGGCCAACAGCATGCCCACCGGGAACATCACCACCAAAGCCACCATACCGACCAAATGGGATTCCACTATCGGTGCCAGCCAAATACCGGCAAGGAAGCCAAGGATAACGGTCGGCAGCGCTTCCATCAGCTCCACCGTCGGTTTCACTATGCCACGCATCCGTGAAGACATGAAATACGCCGTGTATATCGCCCCTGCCAATGCTAGCGGAACCGCAAACATCAAGCCATATAACGCGGCTTTCAAGGTACCAAAAACCAAGGGTACCAAACTCAGCTTGGGTTCAAATTCATCACTGGCCGATGTCGACTGCCAGACATAATCCGGCTCCGGATAGCCCTCGTACCAAATTTTCTGCCACAGGGACGCAAACCCTATCTCCGGGTGAGGATTATCAACATCAAAAACCTGCCAGTCATTGCCCTTCAGCGCGACCAGACGATCTGCCCGCGGCGAAATCACAATCTGTTGCGGTAGGTCATCAACAAAAACCGGTTCGCGGTATATCGCCCCTTTTACCGTGGTATAGAATGCCGATAGTTGACCATCCTGCTGCAGAGCAAAAAAGCCCTTGCGGGTATATTCAGGGATCAAAGCGGTTACCGGGCTATCGCCAACGGCAAAATTACGGGTTCTGACCAGCTCGCGCTTACCGTCTTTACGTATTTCAAACCACTGGGATAACGATTGGTCACTGTGGCTAATAAGCAGGGAGTTGGCGCCCGAGAGCAAAGCCAGTTGTTGCGCCTGGCTGCCGGGTAGCTCAATCTCAACCACTTCCCGCACCCAGCCTGATGTACCGTCAAACGCAACAACGTACACCTTTTCGCCCGCTAGGACATAGGCTGTACGGGCATCAGGGGTCACAACAATATCATTCACCGAGCTTGGCAGACCGCTGACGGCAAAAGAAGAAGACTGCCAGTCCGCCCTATTTCCACCCAGTACATTGCCGGTCTCAGTAAACAACACCACTCTCGCCCGGCCATCAGCGGTGATCCCCATAATGATCGCTCGCCGTCCACGAACCGAAGCCGCTAAGCTCACTATCGGCTGGCTTTCAGGGTCTAACTGAAGCGACTCATGACCGAGTGGATAGCTCAATGTAAGGGCGCGATTACCTGGTGTTGCCGTCAAAGAGGGCTTGGCAATCAGTACCTCACCGGACTGTCCACCTAAGGCGTATAGCTGGTCAGCGGGAAGCGTACGGCCAACACTGGCCACACCGTCGAGAAGATCAACCGCACCGACAACGTCTCCCGCAGCGGTTCCAGTAAGGCTTATCGCACTCAGGGAGCCGTCGGTAGCAAGACGGAACAGATGATCATTATTGTCACTGACGCGGATATCTGCGGTCTTGTCGGTAAAAGCGGTGGTAAATTGCTGTTGGGAACTCACCTTGACCGATGAGAAGATCGGCAGGATCACATACAGGAGGTAGAAAAAAATCAAAATGAGGGTAACAAGGACAAAGATCCCACCGGACGTCACACCATAACGCACCAATTTATCTTTTACCTTACGGCCAGGACTCTCTCCCATCAATATCGCACCGGCCTTTGCCATCATTACCTCAATAAATTTACACGTTTACTAATAATATTTCCTTTAGATGACAATTATATGACAAGCCGCCGCCTCCGTCATGTCGGGCTCATAGACATAGATGACATAAAAGTGAAATAAAAAATATTTATTATTCAATTCTGTGATTTCGTAAAAAATTCAATATCTTGATCGGTCTGTTAGCCTAGACACACAGTTCACATGCTCACATAATAGTCAATATAGAACGGGCAATGACGCCTCTTGTATAAGGACATCGTTATGAAGCATCTGATCATCACTGTCATCGGCCAAGATCGCCCTGGCCTAGTAGAAACGCTGTCAGACACGGTTTACCAAAACCATGGTAACTGGCTTTCAAGCAGCCTCAGCAAGTTAGCGGGTCAGTTTACCGGCATCCTGCAAGTAGAAGTTGCCGACCAATATGTCGGTGTGCTCAGCAATGCCCTTCAACAGCTTGATGCCCTTCAAATTCAAATTGTTGAAGAAGAGGGTAAAACCCTGCCAACGTCTGTTGTGCACCATCTCTTGGTCACGGGGAACGACCGCTCAGGTATTGTCAAAGACGTCACGACCAAGCTCAACCAGCTTGGGATAAATATTCACAAGCTCAAAACGCATTCTGACAGTGCACCCAACTGGGGCTACCCCATTTTTTCTGCCCGTTTCCAATTAGAGTTGCCAAGCAGTTTGAGTATTGAGTACGTCCAGGAAGAGCTGGAGAAGATTGCCGATGATCTCACTGTAGATATCGACGATAACTGATCCCTCTTATGCCCCATTAGTAAGTAGGATGACAATGAGCGCAGAACCTCTCTATACCGACAAAGAACTGAGCTGGCTATCTTTTAACGAGCGCGTGCTGCAGGAAGCCGCAGACAAGTCTGTACCGCTGATTGAGCGAGTCCGGTTCCTAGGTATTTACTCGAGTAATACTGATGAGTTCTATAAAGTGCGCTTTGCGGATGTCAAACGCCGTATCCTGATCAACGAAGAGCAAGGCAGTAATGACCAGGCTAAGGATCTCTTGAGCAAGATCCAAAGCCGGGTACTCAAGCTGAATCAGGATTTTGACACCCTGTACAACGAAATCCTGCTCGAGATGGCAAGGCGTCACATCTTCCTGGTCAATGAGCAGCAGCTCGATGACCGCCAGCAGAGCTGGCTGAGAAAGCATTTTCGCAGCCAGATTCTGCCTCATGTCACCCCTATTTTACTGACCGACGACATCGATCTGCTGCAATTCCTCAAAGATGAATATTCCTACCTGGCTGTAGAAATGCGCCAAGGTGACAACAAGCGCTATGCCTTGATGGAAATCCCGACGGATCAGCTACCACGCTTTATCCAGTTGCCTGAAGCCAAGGGCAAGCGACGCAAGACCCTCATCTTTCTCGATAATATTATCCGCTTCTGCCTTGACGACATCTTCAGTGGCTTGTTCGAATACGATGAGCTGTCCGCCTATGCGATGAAGATGACCCGCGATGCCGAATACGACCTGAACCTGGAGGTGGAGCACAGCCTGCTCGAGCAGATGTCTGAAGGTTTGGACCAACGCCTGACCGCAATGCCGGTCCGGTTTGTCTATCAGCGTGATATGCCTGCCGATATGGTCGATGTGCTCTGCGGCTTACTGAAAGTATCGAACTACGACAGTATCATTCCAGGTGGACGCTACCATAATTTCAAAGATTTCATCGGATTCCCGAATGTTGGCCGGGACTACCTCGAGAACAAACAACTGCCGCCACTGGCAAGTGCCCAGTTTGTTAATGCCCGTAATGCTTTCGATGCGATCAAGAAGCAAGATATCCTGCTGTACTACCCGTACCACACCTTCAATCATATGACCGAACTGGTGCGCCAGGCTTCCTATGATCCGAAAGTACGCAGTATAAAAATCAATATCTACCGGGTGGCCAAAAACTCGCAAATCATCGAGTCAATGATCGATGCCGCCAACAACGGTAAACAAGTGACGGTCGTGGTCGAACTCCAGGCCCGTTTTGACGAAGAAGCAAACATCGAATGGGCCCGCCGCTTGACAGATGCGGGGGTCCAGGTACTCTTTGGCGTCCCGGGACTCAAGATCCACTCCAAGCTTTGCCTCATTACTCGCAAGGAAGACGATGAGCTGGTGCGCTATGCCCACCTCGGCACCGGTAACTTCCACGAAAAAACGGCACGGATCTATACCGATTTCTCGCTGATGACCTGTCGCAAGGAGATCACCGACGAAGTCAGGATGGTATTTAACTACATCCAAAACCCTTACCGCCCGGTAAAATTCAACCACTTGATTGTCTCGCCTCGCAACTCCCGCTCACGTCTGTATGACTCGATCGACCGGGAAATTGCCCATGCCAAGCAAAACTTACCATCCGGTATTACACTAAAGGTGAATAACCTTGTCGATAAAGGCCTGATTAACCTGCTTTACCAAGCCAGTAATGCGGGTGTGAACGTCAAGCTTATTGTACGCGGCATGTGTACTTTGATCCCGGGGATCAAGGGGATTAGCGAGAATATCACGGCGATCAGTATCGTCGACCGCTTCCTCGAGCACCCTCGGGTCGTTGTCTTTGAGAATAACGGCGAGCCGGATGTATACATATCCTCTGCCGACTGGATGACGCGAAACATCGACAACCGGATTGAGGTTGGCTGCCCCATTGATGATCCGGCACTGAAAAAGAAGATTATCGACATACTCAATATCCAGCTTTCTGATACCGTCAAGGCCCGTATTATTGATAAAGAAATGTCCAATAAATACGTTCCGCGAGGCAATAAACGTAAAATCCGCTCCCAGCTAGCGATCTACGACTACCTCAAGCAATCAGAAAAACAGCTTAAGAAAAAAATAAAGAGCGAAAGCAATACATGACAGAACCTGTACGCCCAAGAGAAATCGCTGCGATAGACATTGGCTCGAACAGCTTCCATATGGTTGTCGCCCGCATTGTCGGGCAAAGCCTGCAAATCATCAGCCGTCACAAGCAGCGTGTCCATCTGGCCTCTGGGCTGGATGAACACCACAACCTCGATCAGGCCGCGATCCAACGCGGTTTGAATTGCTTGGCGATGTTTGCTGAACGTCTGCAAGGATTTGAACCGGAAAATGTTCGCATTGCCGCCACTTACACGTTGCGCCAGGCTAACAACGCCCATGTCTTCCTCAAGCGCGCTGAAACCCTGCTCCCCTACCCGATAGAAATCATTCCCGGCACAGAAGAAGCCCGTCTGATTTACCTTGGTGTCGCCCACACTCAGCCAGACAGCGGACAAAAACTGATTGTTGATATCGGGGGCGGTAGTACCGAACTGGTCATCGGTGATGGCTTTACCCCGCAGCTGGCCTACAGCAAACACATGGGCTGTGTCAGCTATAACAAGTACTACTTTGCCAAAGGCAAAATCAGCAGCAAGAACATGGCAGCGGCACAGCTTGCTGCTCAGCAAAAACTCGAAAGCATCGCCAGCAAGTACATCCGCCAAGGCTGGCAGACAGCGGTCGGCTCTTCCGGCACCATCAAGGCGATCCGAGAAGTCCTGATAGGCCAAGGACACAGCGATGGGGTGATCACAGCCAAGCGCCTGCAACAGCTCTATGATGCGATCCTCAAAGTCAAAAACTCAGACGAGCTCGACTTTGTCGGCCTTAGCGACGACCGCAAGCCGGTCTTTGCTGCCGGGGTTGCTATTCTCAGTGCGGTGTTCAAATCACTGAATGTCGATGAAATGATATTCTCAAACGGTGCCCTACGCGAAGGCTTGCTGTATGAAATGGAAGAGCGATTTCGCCATAGCGATATTAGGGTCAGAACCGCGACCTCGATGGCCAAGCAGTACAATGTCGATATCGCCCAGGCCAACCGGGTCAAGGCAACCGCCGAGCAGCTCTACAACCAAGTTGAGCCGCAACCGGGCCTAACCAAGATCGAACTGGCGACCCTGCTCAGCTGGGGGGCATTGCTCCACGAAGTGGGCCTGAGTATCAGCTATCCGGGTTTCCACCGCCATTCAGCCTACCTATTGCGCTTCAGTACGATGCCAGGTTTCAACCTCGAGCAGCAAACGGTACTGGCGACCTTGGTTCGCTTCCAGCGCAAGAGCTTGAAGTTGGATGAAATGCCGGAATTGAGTATCTACAAACGCAAGCACCTCTACCCGCTGATCCGCACCCTGAGATTGGCTGTTGCCCTCAATGGCCAGCGCAGTGACGAATCACTGCCGGCGATCACTGTCGATGCCGACAAAGAGAAGTGGCAACTGACCTTGCCTGACGGTTGGGAGGAGAGTAACCGCTTACTGGCGGCGGACTTGCGCCAAGAGCAGGAATACTGGCGCAAGGCGGGTTGGGAGTTGGGCCTAAGCCCCAGCTAAAGCCCCAGCTCAGCCAGAGTTTGTTTCACCGCCTCGGCTGGCAGGGGAACATAGCCGTCCTTCTTCACCAGATCCTGCCCTTGGTGCGACAGAATAAAGCGAATAAACTCACTCTCAAGCGGCGGCAATGGCCGCTCAGGATGTTTATTAACATAAACATACAGATAGCGCGCCAGAGGGTAACGGCCACTGGCCGCGTTCTCTATGGTCGGCGCGATATAATCACTTCCTTTACGGGCAATAGGTAGCGCCCGGATCCCGGTGGTCTGATAGCCGACACCGGAGTAGCCGATAGAATTGAGCGAGGTCGATACAGACTGTACCACCGAGGCCGAACCCGGCTGCTCGTTGACGTTATTGCGAAAATCCCCTTGGCAAAGAGCTTTTTGCTTGAAATAGCCATAGGTGCCAGAGACAGAGTTTCGGCCGAAAAGCTGGATCCCCCGCTTGTCCCAACTGCCCGTTAGCCCCAATTGTCCCCAACGGGTGATCGACTGGTTACCGCCACAGCGCAACGTTTGCGAAAAAATGGCATCAAGTTGGGTAAAGTCCAGTCCTTGCAGCGGGTTATCCTCGTTAACAAACACTGCCAACGCATCGATAGCGACTCGGATCTCCGTTGGCTTGTAACCGTACTCATGCTCAAAGGCAGCGATTTCCCTCGCTTTCATCTGCCGGCTCATCGGCCCGAACTGGGCGGTTGCCTCAATCAAAGCTGTCGGTGCCGTTGATGACCCAGCCGCCTGCACCTGAATATTCACACTCGGATAGGTGCGCTTGAATTCTTCCGACCAATAGGTCATCAAATTGGCAAAGGTGTCCGAGCCAACCGAGGATAAATTGCCGGAGATCCCTTTCACCTTCTCGTAATGAGGCAACGGGCCATGATCGGCCTGAACGGGGCCAGCTGCAACAAGGGCAGAGAGAGGCAATACCAGAGTGGTCGCTATTTTCTGCCATCGGCTAATGGCCTGCCTGATCCGGTTAATCATTCGGTTATTGTAACTCCTTAAAACGACAACAGCGGCCCTTAGGCCGCTGAATACTTTAGCATGTTTCACCGCAATTCGGCGTGTTTTGCACTTATGCCGCGTTTGCAATCAACCGCTGTGGCAAAGTAAATGCAAATGTACTGCCGACATCCACTTCACTCTCGATCTCAAGGTGTGAATCGTGGTGGCTCAAGGCATGCTTAACAATCGCCAGGCCTAATCCACTACCACCGGTCTCACGCGAGCGGGCTTTATCGACCCGGTAGAATCGCTCTGTCAGGCGGTGAATATGCTGCGGCTCAATCCCCTGCCCTTGGTCAGTCACTTCCAGTCTCGGACCTGCCGCAGTCAGGAACCAACGCACCTTCACTTCGGCATCTGACGGCGTATGCTTCACCGCATTGTAGACCAAGTTGGAAATCGCACTGCGTAACTGGTCTTCATCACCCAATACTTTGAGTGACGGATCCACTTCAAAGGTAAACAGCTGCTCTTTACCGCCGCTAAGAGAAATAGCCTCTTTTTCCAATACATCCAGCATCGCCGGGACATCAATGGTCTCTTCAAGTTCGATGTTCGGTGCCGCCTCGATTTTCGACAAGGTCAACAACTGTTCAACTAAAGAATTCATCCGGGTCAACTGTTCGGTCATCACCCCGTGGGCTTTATCCCACATCGGCCCCACCAGCATCTCGGGATCTTTCGACATTTCCAGATAGCCTTGCAGCACGGTCATCGGGGTTCTCAGCTCGTGGGAGACGTTAGCAAAGAAATTGCGACGCATACCTTCAAGCTGCTTCACCTGGGAAACATCACGCACCACCATCAGGTATTCCCCTTCGGTGTAATGCATGATCCGCAGCTCGAGAGTACGGTCATAATTAAGCGGCGACGTAATTTCGAGCGGAACCTCAAAAGATTGCTTGCTCAAGTAGCGGACAAAGTCCGGGCTCCGGAGCAAGTTGCTGATCGGCTGGCCGGCATCGTCCGGCCAACGGAAACCAAGCAGGTGCTGAGCAAGCTTGTTACACCACACGATGTTCCCTTCGCTGCGAAAGACAACAACAGCATCAGGAAGGGATTCCGCACCGTTTCTAAAACGGCGGATCAAGGTTGCCAACTCTTTGCGACGACGTCGGTTACGTTGCTGCAAACGGTAAATACCATTGAAAAGAGGCTCCCAGCTGCCCGATCCGGAAGGAGGCGTCAGACTCCGCTCTTTCCATAGCCAGTTGGACATCTTCAAAAGATTATGAAAATGCCAAATCAACTGGATCCACGTTGCGACCAGCAAAAACCAGGGCATGTAACCAAATACCCACCCCAGTGCGATCCAAGGCAAGTAGAAAAAGAGTAGTTCCCAGACTAACTTTTTCCACGAAAGCCGCTCTACCATTTATAACTCCGTCACCACATTAACCGCGGTGCGCCTGCTTGATTGTTACTATTAAAACTAAACCCGGGTCGAGAAACGGTAACCCGCTCCACGCACCGTCTGAACCAATTTATCGTGACCGCCAGTCTCTAGTGCTTTACGCAAACGACGAATGTGGACATCAACCGTTCGGTCTTCAACATATACGTTGGTACCCCAAACGTTGTTCAGCAGCTGTTCGCGGCTATATACACGCTCTTGGTGAGTCATGAAAAAGTGAAGCATCTTGAACTCAGTGGGCCCCATGTCCAGCGGCTGTTCGTTAGACGTCACGCGGTGAGATACCGGATCAAGCTTCAAGCCCTGAACATCAATCACGTCATCCAGAGACGTCGGTGAAACCCGGCGCATTACCGCCTTCAGGCGTGCCATCAACTCTTTCGGTGAAAATGGTTTGGTGATGTAATCATCCGCTCCCACTTCCAGACCACGTACCTTATCTTCTTCCTCGCCACGGGCTGTCAACATAACAACCGGGATCTGACGAGTCATTTCATCGCGCTTCAAGTGCTTGATAAGATTAATTCCTGAGCCACCTGGCAACATCCAATCGAGCAAAATCAGCTCGGGATAAGGTTCGCACAGTTTCTCAAGCGCCATGTCATAATCTTCGGCTTCAACAGCCTGATATCCCTTCTGCTCAAGAACGAAGCAAAGCATCTCGCGAATTGGAGCTTCATCCTCTACAACAAGAATCCGTCTTACCATCGTAATCAATACCTATTAATTGCTGTCTTTCGAGCGCCATTATGTGTGTTAAGTATGACACTTTTGTGACTTTCATGGAGAAATACGTAACTGAACGTATATCATACTGTCATATAGCATTTTGTTGCACTCAACTGCAACATATTGATAAAAATGATGATATCACCCCCTCACGGTGATCTGGCTCCGGCCTCCCCCTTGCGCCTCTACCGCAACCTGTACACCGATGCGTTCAACCAGGGTGCCGACATGGGAAATAACCCCGATCTGACGCCCATCAGCCTGCAAGGCATCAAGACAGGCCAACGCCATTTCCAGACTATCGGGATCAAGGGTACCGAACCCTTCATCAATAAACAGCGAGCCCAGCTGGCGGGTATCTGCCGCCAGTGACGCCAATGCCAGTGCGAGTGCCAGGGATACCAGAAAACTTTCACCACCGGATAACGACTCCACGCTGCGCACTTCATCGCCCATATCATGGTCAATGACCTGAAGCGCCAACGGGCTGCCCGGAACCGGCTGCAAGGCATAGCGCGGTGCCAAATCATGCAAATGTTCATTGGCCAGCACCACCAGTTGCTGCAGGGTCAGCCCCTGCGCCAAGGTACGGAACTTATTGCCCGTCGCCGAGCCGATAAGCTCATTCATCTGGATCCACAGTTCGGTGGTCGTTTGCTGGCCTTTGAGTTGCTCGGTCAATGCCCCGGACTGCAACTCTGCTTGTTCGGCTTGCGCCAAGCGCTGCCGGCCCTGGAATATCTGCTCATCCAACGCCGCTTTCTCCGTTTCCCAATCCGCAACAACCGGCAAGGCAACGTCGTCAGTGTCGATGCTATGTGCAGCCAGCCATTGCTGCGCGATAGCCAACACCGGTTGATGTTCGACCACGGCCAGCTCTCGCTCGGACAATACCGTATTCGCCGCGGCCAGCGCTTGTTCCAGCTGTTTCAGGGCTTCACGCTCTTGCGCTAGCCACACTTCGTTGTGGGCCAACAAGGCTGTCAGTACTTCATCAGTCAGATCAAACTGCGTCAGCCATTGCGTCCATTGCGTTTGCCGCTCAGACAGTGTCTGTGTGGCATCACTATGCTGCTGTTGCACGGCTTTCAAGGCGGCATCCGCCGCCGCCATGGCTTCGCCCGACTGGCGCTGTTGTTGCTGGGCATGATCCAAAGCGAGTTGCTGGTGGTGAATGGCCTGCTTGTGCTGGCTTTCGAGGGCCGCGATATCCTGCTCGCCAATTAGGGCAACACGTTGCTGCCACAATTGCGCTTTCTCATTTGTGAGCGTCGTCATTGCAGCCGTGATTTCCGTACTACGCAGATCCGTATTGCGCAGTGCTGTTTGTGCTTCAGCCAGTTGAGGAGCCAACAAGCCCAGCTGATTTTCTGCCTCAGCCAATGCGGTTTGATTGGCCGAGAACTGCTGTATCTGGGTATGGAGCTGGGTAAAGAAAGCTTCTTCCCCGACACTTTTCAGCTGCACTAACCACGTATCACCCCCATACTGTCCATTCAGTGCCTCTGCACGCGCCGTCAAGATCTCTGTTTGGGTAGCTTGCTGTTGTTCTAGCGACTGCAGGCGAGATTGCCACTGGATCGCTTGCTGGGCATGGCCATGTTGCTGTTCGGCAAGTTGGCTCTGGGCCTGCTGTAACTGCTGCCACTGCCGCTCGAGCTGACGCCCTTGCTCAATACTACGCTGGCGCTCCTCACCGGCCTGTTGCAGCTGTTTCAAAGCAACATCCACCAGCGTAACATCAGCTTGCCACTGTTCAGACAGCGCAGCTAACCCAGCCAGATCTGATTCAACCGTTAACGCCGAAGCGGTTCTCTCCGAAGCTGTTACCTCCGAAGCGGTTGCCTCCGAGACCAGAGCCTGACAAAGGGTGGCAAAGGTAGGCTCATATTGCTGGTAGACCTGCGCAATCTGTTGATCCAGAGACAGGTATTCAGCCTCAAGTGCCGCCAAACGTGGTTGCTCAGAGGCCTGAAGCTGCTGCAGCTGGTTGATTTGTGCTTCCGTTGCCTGCTTCTGCGTAGCCAGCTCAGTCACTCGCATTTGCTGGGCCTGCAGCAGGCTTTCCACCACGGGATTATCTGCTGCATAGGGATGGTCCAGCGAGCCACACAATGGACAGGCTTCACCGTCTTTCAATTCGGCCCGGTAGTCGTCGAGCTGCATCACGGCACGGCTTTGCTGCAGCATGCCTTCGGCTTCTTGATGCTGTACCGACAAAGTCGCAAGCTGGGGAACCAAGCTCGCCAAACGCTGCGTGGCATCAGCAACGCGTTTGGTGGTGTCTTGGCATTCCCCATGGGCTTTACCCTGCTGGACCAATAGCGATTGCCATTCTTTCACCCCTGAGAGGCCTTGGCGCAGGGTATCACGCCACTGTTGCTTGTCTGCGTAATGCACCCGCTCTTGGGCCTGCTGGGCTTCCAGAGCTACGACATCCAGACTCTGGCGCTGTGTCTCGCATGCCTGCTGCTGCAGTTGTAGATCTTGAGCTTGTTGGTCCAGTGTCGCTTTGCTCTGGGCATGAGCCTGTAGTTCAAGCCCGATCTGCTGCTGCTCTTTGCGCAAATCGCTATTGGCCCGGTGCGCGGCAAGGTAGCGTTTCACATTATCTTCAACAGACGAAGCTTGTTCAGCCAACCGCTTAACATCGGGATGCTGAGTAAAGTAGGTCTGTAACTGTTCGGCTTGCTGCTGATAGCGTTGCTGCGCGTGTTGCAACTGCGTCACACGCTTTTGCTGCTCTTGCTGGGCATGGCGGTATTGCTGGCACTGCGCATCGAGTTCACGCCACTGGTCGTGCAGCCCCGCTATTTTCTGGTCCCATTTCGCGGCATCTTTGAGCTTAGGTTCAATGGCCTGCCACTGTTGCTCTACGTCGTTGAGCGCACTTCGTACTGCCACCACTTGTTGCTCAGCTGTATGGTGGCCTTGAGTTTCTGTCGCCAAAGCCGCTGTAGCCGCCGTTAAGCCATCAGTGATTTTTTTAAGCTGCACCTGCGCTTGCTGCAACAGTGATAAATCTCGCTGGGCGGGTTGTACCTGCTCAATCAAGGTCAATTGGGTATACCGTAGCGCCGCGTCGGCTTTTTGCTGGCTCGCTTGTGCAGACTGGCTTTGCGCCTGTTCGACACGTGTCGCCAATATGGTCGCAGCCTGCAATGTCTGCTTATGCTGCTTGAACGCTTGTAGCTGGCTATCGAGCCGCTCTACCTGCTGTTTCAAGGTTGCCACCTGGCTCTGCAATGCCTGCTTTTCTTCATCAGACAGCAGCGCAATATCGCCCAGTTTGTCTTGCAGTTGCGTCAAGGCAAGCTTCTCTTCGCGGGCACGTTCATACGCCGCAATCGAGAGCTGGCCGTAGATTTCGCCGCCAGTCATGCGCTCCAATAAAGCCGCACGATCATCGGCACCCGCTTTCAGGAACGCCGCAAATTCACCTTGCGGTAGCATCACTGCACGACGAAACTGCTCGAAAGTCAAACCAATCAAACGTTCGATTTCGGCTTGTAACTCTTGCTTTTTGCCTGCAAAACGTTGGCCGGTATCCATATTTTCCAGCCACTGCTCAGCAGCCTGCACTCGGCCTTCAGCCCGCCCCCTCGCGCGGCGGACGTGCCAGTGCGCCCGCCAATGACTACCGTCATTGGCGACAAAGTCGACTTCAGTGTAAGCCTCTGCTTTACCGCGCGATAAAATGCTGCGTACATCGTTGGCTTTGATACGACCGCTGTCACCGTCACGGCCAATTTCCGCATCATTTTTCTTGTTCGACTGCAAACGGGGAATACGGTCGTACAGCGCAAGGCAAATAGCATCAAGCAGGGTCGATTTCCCTGCCCCGGTTTTGCCGGTAATGGCAAACAGACCGGCTTCACCTAGCCGCCCTCCTGCAAAATCAATCTCGAAATGGCTTTGTAAACTCGCTAGGTTTTCACCACGTAAGGCCAGGATTTTCATTATTTTTCTCCCTCACGTGATACGGAATCACGGTCATTACCCGCCTCATCCTCAACCTGAATCAATAGCTGCTCAAACGCCGTCGCCATCGCCACATCCGGCTCCCCGTTGTATTTTTTCGCCCAGCTCAATGCAAACACTTGCTCGGGAGAGACCTCCGATAAACGGCGATGATTCAAACCATCCTGCTGCTCTTGTTGCTGATAATGCGGGGTGATTTTGGCTAAACGCACCGCTTTGCCCTCGATCGCCAGCATGACTTTTTCACGCAATAGTGCCTGAGGCTTATCAAGCAACACATGGACCTCCAAGAAAGGCTGCTGCTCACGCGGTACGTCTTCGAGCTCTAATGCCTCAAGTTCTGCCAACACCGCTTCCAACGAGTCTGGCTTAGCCGGCACTTTGAGCATATCAACCACACGGGGGATCAACCGCGGCTCAATCGCTGTTACCTGTTGGCCATCGAAATCAACCAATACCACTTGGTGCTTGTAGCGGCGTTCAGACATCGAGAGCGGTAGCGGTGAGCCGCTATAGCGAATGTGGTCCTGTTTGGTTACCATCTGCGCTAGATGCAAATGCCCCAGCGCGACATAGTGAATATCATCGGCAAAAATAGTGGCCGGCAAGGCATGCTGGTTGCCGCCCAGTACCCGGCGCTCGGACATTTCCGACAACTTGCCCGATGCCATGTAAGCGTGGCCCATCCCAATCAAAGCGTGATCCGGTTGCTGCAACTGGCGCGCCGCAGCAGTTACCTCGCCATACAGGGTTTCGACGCCTTTAATCAGGCGGTCATCCTCTTCGTCTAAATCTTCGGTGCGAAGATCGGCACTGCGCAAGAAAGGCACCGCCAGCACCCACGCTGCTTGCTCACCCGCCTTGTTGGTCAGCGGGACCAGCATCCGTTCGGTATCCAGCTCTCCATCAGGCAGGCGATGAACACCACCGACGATATGTAAGTCAAACGCCTTGAGTAGCTCGTGCGGGGCATCGAGCTTACTTGGCGAGTCGTGGTTGCCACCAATCATCACCACGTTCAAGGCCGGCATGCTTTTCGCCATCCGCGCCAAGAAGCGGTACAGCATCCGCCAGGCACTCGCCGGCGGGTTGGCGGTATCAAAAATATCACCTGCGACCAGCAGGGCATCGACCTGCTCTTGCTCAAGGGTTTGCGCCAGCCAATCAAGAAATGCCTGGTGCTCAAAATCGCGGTTATAGCCATGCAGCTGGTGACCCAGATGCCAATCGGAGGTATGGAGGATCTTCATTGCGGTCGATATGCCGTTCTGGAAAAACTGTTTCGGATTGTACCGCACTTTGTGATTAGCCCAAGCGCGGAACACGAAAACTTAAGACAAAAGCTAACCAATGCAATAAGATTGACAGCCAAATGCACAACCAAGGATTTGTAACAGCCATGATGTGGTTTAAAAACGTACTTACCTATCGCTTCAGCCGCGAGATCGACCTCAATCCTGACCAACTAGAAAAACAACTTGAAGAGTTCCGGTTCACCCCGTGTGGCAGCCAGGATCAGCAAAAATTTGGTTGGGTCCATGCTCTGGGTAAGCACGGCGATATGTTCACCCATGTGATTGGTGACAACATCCTGATTTGTGCGCGCAAAGAAGAAAAAATGCTACCAGCGTCAGTGATCAAAGAAACACTGAATGAGAAGGTGGAAGCCCAAGAGCTTGAACAAGGCCGCAAGCTGAAGAAAAGCGAAAAAGACACCATCAAAGATGAAATCGTGATGGATCTGCTACCTCGCGCCTTCAGCCGCAAGAGCCAAACCTATGCGCTGATCATGCCCAAAGAGGGCTATGTCTTGGTTGATGCGGGTAGCTTCAAAAAAGCTGAAGATATGCTGGCACTTCTGCGTAAGTCTATCGGTAGTCTGCCTGTTATTCCGGTAACACCAGAAAAGCCTGCAGAGCTAACCATGACCGAGTGGGTACGTTCGAACACTTCACCAGACGGTTTCACTATCGGTGAAGAAGCCGAGCTGAAAGCGATTCTGGAAGACGGCGGTGTGATCCGCTGTAAGCAGCAGGACTTGTCGAGCGATGAAATCATGGCTCACATCGAAGCCGATAAGCTGGTGACCAAGTTGTCTATCAACTGGCAGGATCGCATTGATTTCGTTCTGGCCGACGACCTGTCGATCAAACGGCTGAAGTTCTCTGACGAGCTGAAAGAACAGAATGAAGACATCGACCGTGACGAGATGGCTGTGCGTATTGACGCCGATCTTTCTTTGATGGCCGGTGAATTCTCCGCATTCCTACCGAACCTGTTCGAAGTACTTGGCGGCCTTGAAGCCAAAGGCTAACAGCCAGACACAATGATGTGTGGCACTATACATATTGGTGCCACATTTTCCTTTCGCTTTGCTTCACCTCCTCCTAGCAAAGTGCACACCACACCATTAGCCAAGTCCACCAACATATCCAGCCAATTTGCCATTTACAGCCACAAACCGCGAAACTTCCCCTGTTTACTGAGTTAGCATTGCTATTGAGGGGTAGATCACAGTAAAATCCCGCCTCAACTCCGTATCCCCCTGCGATACGGCCTGATTTGCAATCAGACACTGGAATTTAAGAGCTATGTTTAAACCTGAATTGTTATCGCCTGCGGGCAGCCTGAAGAACATGCGTTACGCATTCGCCTATGGTGCAGATGCTGTCTATGCCGGCCAACCACGTTACAGCCTTCGTGTTCGTAACAACGAGTTCAACCACGAGAACCTGAAGATAGGTATCGACGAAGCCCATGCCCAAGGCAAAAAGCTTTACGTGGTATGTAACATTCAGCCACATAACTCTAAACTGAAAACCTTCATCCGTGATTTGAAACCTATCGTGGAAATGGGCCCTGACGCACTTATCATGTCAGACCCAGGCCTTATCATGATGGTTCGCGAAAGCTTCCCTGAAATGCCGATCCACCTATCAGTTCAGGCAAATGCCGTTAACTGGGCTACCGTGAAGTTCTGGTCAACACAAGGTGTCGAGCGTGTCATTCTGTCTCGAGAACTTTCGCTAGAAGAAATCGAAGAGATCCGTGAACACTGCCCGGAAACCGAGCTGGAAATTTTCGTTCACGGCGCACTGTGCATGGCATACTCTGGCCGTTGCTTGCTATCTGGCTACATCAACAAGCGTGACCCTAACCAGGGTACGTGTACCAATGCTTGCCGTTGGGAATACAAAACAGAGAAAGCCACTGAAAATGATGCCGGCCAGATTGTCGAAGTACAAGATGCCGCGGTTCAGGTGCAAGAAGCCGAAGAGCGTCCAGATAATACGCTTGGTCTTGGCAAGCCAACTGACGAAGTCGTACTGCTAAGTGAAGCACACCGTCCAGAAGAAAAAATGGCCGCTTTCGAAGACGAGCACGGCACATACATCATGAACTCGAAAGATCTGCGCGCTATCCAGCACGTTGAGCGTTTGACCAAGATGGGTGTCCACTCACTGAAAATCGAAGGCCGTACCAAATCTTTCTACTACTGTGCACGTACTGCGCAGGTTTACCGCAAAGCAATTGATGATGCAGTTGCTGGCAAGCCATTTGACGAAAGCTTGATGGGTACCCTGGAGAGCCTTGCTCACCGCGGATACACCGAAGGCTTCCTGCGCCGCCACACGCACGATGCTTACCAGAACTATGACTATGGCTACTCAATTTCTGACAGCCAGCAGTTCGTGGGCGAGTTCACCGGCAAACGCCGTGGTGACTTGGCCGAAGTCGAAGTGAAGAACAAGTTCATCGTTGGTGACAGCCTAGAGGTCATGACTCCGCAGGGCAACGTGATCTTCACCCTTGAAGCGATGGAGAACCGCAAGTCTGAAGTGATTGATGATGCCAAAGGTAACGGCCACTTCGTGTTCATTCCGGTCCCACAGGACATGGATCTAGAGTACGCATTGCTAATGCGTAATCTAAACTCTGGTGAGAACACCCGTAACCCACACGCACCTAAAGACGGTAAATAATCGCCATGGCGTTATTGATCACCCAAAAGTGCATTAACTGTGACATGTGTGATCCCGAGTGTCCGAACGAGGCGATCGTCATGGGGGCCGAAATCTACGAGATCGACCCTGACAAATGCACCGAGTGTAAAGGGCACTACGACAAGCCGACTTGCCAGTCGGTGTGTCCGATCACCAACTGTATCATTACCGATCCCGACAACATCGAAACAGACGAAGCCCTGTTCGAAAAGTTTGTCACCCTGCAGGGATTGGCTTAACGAAAAAAGCGCCGTGAGGCGCTTTTTTTGTATCTTAATCCTGAGTATTTATCCCTTGACCGGAGTCCGTAACAAGGCCACACATTGGGATGGCGGAACGGGCTTTGGCTTGGGCTTTTTCTTCACCTTAGCCACTTTTTCTTTCTTCACCTTTGGCTTCGGTTTCCAGGAAGCAAGCTCTGCCCCGCATCCATCACCCGGTGGCGGTGATTGTTGCGCTTTACAATTACGGTCACCATCAGGGCAATGGAGCCTGACATGGAAATGGTAATAATGCCCCCACCATGGTCTGACTTTTTGCAGCCATGCCCGATCGGTCCACTCACGCTGGCAGAGTTGCTCTTTGATCACTGGGTGGACAAATATTCGTGCGACCCGTTCGTCGGCGGCAGCCAGCTGTACCATCAGAGCTTGCTTATCACTCCAGTTCTTCTTGTTGATTTTATACTGCTTGATGTGCACCATCGGTAGCGGTTGAACATCAATCAGCTCTGCCTCGTTAAGCGGACGCTCGCCGAGCTTGAGCCAAATATCCGCGTCTAACCCGGTCTGGTGGCTGGCATGGCCTGACGAAAAACGCCCGCCACGCGGCATTGCTATATCGCCAACCAGTAACTGGCCAAGCTCTAGCTGATGGACACTCTTCGACAAATCATGCAGGAAGCGGATCATCGATTCATGACCGTAAAACCGCCCCCGCTGGGAGCGCATTACCTGATAGCCATCTCCCGCCAACGGCAGAGGCTCAGCCCCTGCTAAGCAACCATTATTGTAAGTACCGATAGACTCCGATTGACCCTGTGTCGGTGCTTTTACTTTTTCCCATGGGCTGGCAGATACCGGCAAGCCCAGTGTGAGCCCCAACAACAGCACAAAAAAGTACCTCATGACTGATCCTTTTGTCTTTATTTTCTTGCTCTCTTCAGCATAGCAAGCAATAAAAAAGCTGCCCGCAGGCAGCTTGATCAATTAGGATCGAAAAACAAATATACGATCTTTATTTCATTTGCTGATCCAAGTTCAAAATGGTCAGGGCATTACTAACGCTGGTTGCCAGCACATCAACAACACCAGAGCGCAGAGCACCAAGTAAGGCCAGCGCCTTGCTGTTCTCCGCCGCCGTTACCACCACCGTCGGTATATGCCTAAGCTCTTCCATACTGAGCCCTATAACCCTGTCGCTCATCATGGTATCAGCGCGCCGGCCTTGGCTATCGAAAAAGTCGTAACCCGCGATATCACCGACCACACCTTTGCGGATCCTCGCCTCGACAATCTCCTGCGGGGTAAACCAGCCCAATTTGACCATATGGCTGTTTTCATTCATATCCCCGACACCGACCAAGGCCACATCAGCCCGCCGGGCTCGGTCAAGGGTTTCCTTCACTGTGCCATTTTTCATGAAGGCTTCCCTTACCTTGATATCTTCCACATAGGCCGGTGCATAGAGGGTTTCACTGATCCCATCGTACTTCTTGGCCAACAGGCGGCAGATGTGGTCAGCATTAATCGCGTTACCCGAACGGTGAGTACCACCAATACCTGAAACAAAGCGGCACTTACGATGGGGGACGACCCCGACATGGCTCGCGATAGAAGCAATGTTACGTCCCTGCCCTACGGTCACCACCATGTCATCGGTCAATATCGAGGACAGATAGCTTGATACCAAGCTGGCCACCTGCTGGCGCTGGCTTTCATCATCAGGCTGGTCAAGGGCAATCAACGCACGCTTGAGGTTAAAGCGTTCGACCAACTGCTGCTCGAGTTTCTCGCTGAATACCGGATGATACTTCACGGTGATTTCGACCACCCCTTCATCCCTGGCGCGGCGAAGCAAACGGCCGACTTTGGCCCTCGACATCCCGAACATTTTGGAGATTTCTTCCTGCGTGGCCCCATCCTGATAATAAGCGATGGCTATCTCGGTAAGCTTATCGCTGTCAACGTGGGTGTTATCATTCTGGGGCGCTGTCATGGCCATACCTTTTATTACTAGTTGGGGTTATGAATAGGGTTTAAAGTGAAGAACTATTTTAGCCGTTATCACAAAATACAGCGAGCTGACAGTCACTTACAAGCCACTAAAATGAGAGCCTGTCCTTGCTCAGCCTGTTGGGCATTATGTAATTACAGTTTAAAGTTAAGAACTATTGTTCAATATTTCCTCTATACAGTTCTCAATACTCGGAAGGTATAGGGATACTTATCAACTACGCTTTGTAATTACATCCCAATTAATCGTTTTATTAGGTCAATACTATGAAGTCATGTGCCTCTTTTCTAGCCAGCTTTATTTTAATACCTGCTGTTATCACACTTACCTCCTGTAATAGTGACAACGATAATGACGATGGCGGTATTTTCATTCCTGTTGAGCCATTCATGTCTGCAGACATAGATGATGAAGCATGGGACGCAGAGATTATCATTTTCACTGCGCCTTCAGGCCACCTCATTGTTAATGGACTCGGTGACGACGGGACTGCAATTAAATTAGTCATTGATAACTATACCGGTGTTGGCAGCTATAACTTCAATCCATCAGATCTCGATACTTTTGCCAGCAGGCAGGATACTGATAACAATTTCTTTACCTATCTCGGTGGTAGCGGAGAACTTGTAGTAACTTCGGATGAAGAAGGTGAGTTTGGTAGGCAAGTCAGTGGAACCTTCAACTTTACCGCGAACAATGCTATCCAAGGGGCTATTACCATCACCGTATCTAATGGGGAATTTGCTGCTGATCTTCTCGATAACCAGTAAAGCACCAGCCTAATCTGGGGCGAACAAATCCTATAAACGTAAAAAAGCCCCGTCTTTCGACGAGGCTTCTTAATAAGTGACGGAGCGGCTGGGACTCAACGCGCCGGGCTTCCGGACGCGACCAAAGTGCACAGCACTTTCGGAGCGTCAGATACAAGAAAGCCTCGTCTTTAGACGAGGCTTCTTAATAAGTGGCGGAGCGGACGGGAGTCGATGGTCCGGCATTCCGGCCCGCGAAAAAGTGCACAGCACTTTCAGGAGCGTCAGATGCAAAAAAGCCCCGCTATTTCTAGCGAAGCTTCTTAATAAGTGGCGGAACGGCCGGGCTGGCGCACCAGCGGGACTCATTCGCCTGCAAGGCGAATATATCCGACAGACGTAAAAAAGCCCCGCTGTTTCCAGCGAGGCTTCTTAATAAGTGGCGGAGCGGACGGGACTCGAACCCGCGACCCCCGGCGTGACAGGCCGGTATTCTAACCAACTGAACTACCGCTCCACACGATGATAAACATCTTCATGTCTATCCGATATACGTCGTTCAATACGCATATCTAAATTGGGAGCCTGGCGATGTCCTACTCTCACATGGGGAGACCCCACACTACCATCGGCGCTATTACGTTTCACTACTGAGTTCGGCATGGGATCAGGTGGGTCCATAATGCTATGGTCGCCAAGCAAATTCTGTGTATCTACCGCCTCAAGGCAGCAAATAGCAATCTGGGAAAATCTGACCAGGTTCTCAACACTTCATTCAAGTGCTCATGGAGTCCGTAAAAACCCCTTGGGTGTTGTATGGTTAAGCCTCACGGGCAATTAGTACAGGTTAGCTCAACGCCTCACAGCGCTTACACACCCTGCCTATCTACGTCGTAGTCTTCAACAACCCTTTAGGAACCTTATAGGTTCAGGGATGACTCATCTCGAGGCTCGCTTCCCGCTTAGATGCTTTCAGCGGTTATCGATTCCGAACTTAGCTACCGGGCAATGCGTCTGGCGACACAACCCGAACACCAGAGGTTCGTCCACTCCGGTCCTCTCGTACTAGGAGCAGCCCCTCTCAATCATCCAACGC
>NZ_JAKJSK010000012.1:0-194461 GCF_050336935.1 Photobacterium satsumensis | reverse complement strand
TCCCTGAACCTATAAGGTTCCTAAAGGGTTGTTGAAGACTACGACGTAGATAGGCAGGGTGTGTAAGCGCTGTGAGGCGTTGAGCTAACCTGTACTAATTGCCCGTGAGGCTTAACCATACAACACCCAAGGGGTTTTTACGGACTCCATGAGCACTTGAATGMGTGTTGAGAACAACTAGTTAGATTTTCCCAGATTGCTATTTACTGCCYGAGGGGCGGTGAATAAACAGAATTTGCTTGGCGACCATAGCATTATGGACCCACCTGATCCCATGCCGAACTCAGTAGTGAAACGTAATAGCGCCGATGGTAGTGTGGGGTCTCCCCATGTGAGAGTAGGACATCGCCAGGCTCCCAATTTAGGTATGCGTATTGAACGACGTGTATCGGATAGACATGAACATGTTTATCACCGTGTGGAGCGGTAGTTCAGTTGGTTAGAATACCGGCCTGTCACGCCGGGGGTCGCGGGTTCGAGTCCCGTCCGCTCCGCCACTTATTAAGAAGCCTCGCTAGAAATAGCGGGGCTTTTTTGCATTCTGTGCGCCCTAAAAGTGCTGCGCACTTTAGTCGCGGCACTGGCCGTGCGCGTTGAGTCCCATCAGCTCCGCCACTTCTTCGAAAGCCTCAGCAGAAATGCTGGGGCTTTTTTGCATTTCCGGCAATTGGTCGAAATAAAGAAAAAGGGTAGCGAAGCTACCCTTGCCGCGAAGGCTATAAGCCTGCGAAATGTAACAGCTATGCGCATGTTACTTTAGGACTCAACGTGTATCCCCAGCGCTATCCAAGGCAGTGGTATGGCTAGCGCCGAGAAAGGGGGGAACTTATAAGTTCAAGAATGCTTTTAATTGACGGACTACTTTTTCCGCCTGCTCGCGGTTCTCCATTTCGGCAAATAGCCTCAACAGAGGCTCGGTGCCAGAGAAGCGGGCCAATGCCCAGCCGCCATTTTTGAAGTAGACTTTGGCACCGTCAGCATAGCTGACACGTTCAATCTCCCATTCAAAATCAGGCAGCTCTTTGTTGACGTATATCCTGTCGTAGAGACGCTGGCGGTCGGCAGGGCGGAAAGTGCAGTCACCTTCCGCGGTATACGCAAAACCGTATTTGCCGTAGATTTCATCGAGCATTTCCGACAGTTTTTTGCCAGTAACGCTGATCATTTCAACCAGCAAGCTGGACGCAAACACACCATCCTTACCTTTAATATGGCCACGTATTGTCAGGCCGCCCGAGCTTTCCCCGCCGATCAATGAATCATCGGCTTCCATCTGCGAGCTGATATGTTTGAAGCCGACAGGAACTTCGAAGCTTTTCTCGCCATGATCGGCCGCGACTTTGTCGAGCAGGTGAGTTGTGGCAATATTACGAACCACGGAGCCTGTCCATCCCTTGTATTCAAGCAGGTAATAATAGAGCAGCAAAAGGACTTCGTTAGGGTGGATGAAATTACCCTTTTCATCGATGATCCCAAGTCGATCGGCATCACCGTCGGTGCCGATACCAATGTCGTAGCCTTCATGGGCGACGAGGTGTTTCAAGCGGTACAGGGTGGCTGCGTTCGGTGAGGGCATCAAGCCGCCAAATGCTGGGTTTTGGCCGTCATTGATCACGTCGACATCGCAGCGACCGGTAATTAACACGGTTTGCAGGGCGTTTTTCGCCACACCGAACATCGGATCGATCAGGACGCGCAGGTTGGCTTTTTTGATCGCGTCAATATCAATGAAATCGATAATGGAGTCGACAAAGTCGTTCATCGGGTTGATCAAGGTGATCAGCTGATCGTCAAGTGCTTGCTCGAAGTCGACAGAGTGGACATCGGCTGTCGTCAGCTTGGCCACCTGCTGTTCAATTTTGGCAGTGATAACCTCATCTGCATCACGTCCCCCTTCGATAAAGACCTTGATACCGTTGTAGTCAGCCGGGTTATGCGAGGCGGTAATACAGGCGGAATACGTTGCCCCGGTTTTCATCGCTTGAAACATGACGATCGGAGTCGGAACAAACTTATTGATAAAGCTGACTTTTATTCCGTTAGCCGCAAGGACTTCAGCAAACCAGGCTGCGGCCTTGTCTGACAGAAAGCGCCTGTCATAGCCAATGACAAAACCGTTATCCGTCACTTGCTCTGCGATCATAATGTTAGCCAGCCCTTGGGCTGCCAAGCGTACATTGTCTTTGGTGAACTCTTCCCCTATCAGGGCGCGCCACCCACCGGTTCCAAACTGGATCATGATGGAACTCCTATTCTCTCGTAGATAGACGGGGCGCAAACTACGCC
Organism: Photobacterium satsumensis; assembly: GCF_050336935.1. Classification (NCBI taxonomy): domain Bacteria; kingdom Pseudomonadati; phylum Pseudomonadota; class Gammaproteobacteria; order Vibrionales; family Vibrionaceae; genus Photobacterium; species Photobacterium satsumensis. The sequence goes on along the minus strand of NZ_JAKJSK010000012.1, from coordinate 192,175 downwards.
CCAAACTCATTAGCCCATGATCACAGTGACAGTGTTGATGCTGCCTGCTGGTTGAACTGGGATTGTCCCTACAATGGCTTCACCATTGAGGCTGATTGACTGAACGCCTTTGCTCACGCCATTCGGGTTTTCGACGTTGATCTGGTAGGTTGCTCCACGCCATTCCCGCGTGACTTCAAAGCCAGGCCAGTTAGTTGGAATACAAGGATTGACCGTCAGTCCGGCAAAGCCTGCTTGTACACCCAGAATGAAGTTGGTCACCGCAAAGTAAGCCCAGCCAGATGTCCCTGTCAGCCACGGGTGGTTGGCGCGGCCATGATCTTGGTGGTCACGCCCCATGATGAACTGTACGTAGGAGTAGGGTTCGGCAATACGCTTTTCGATGATGTCATTTTGGTTGTATGGGTTCAGGGCATCGTAGAATTTCATCGCCTGATCACCACGGCCCAGCTTGGCTTCCGCAACCCAAGCCCAAGGATTAGGGTGAGAGAAAATAGCGCCGTTCTCTTTTACGCCCTGATAAACACGGGTAACAAAGCCAATGTCATCATTCGGGGTTGCAAAAGAAGGGGCATTGAGGTGAAGGCCGTACTCAGAGAACAGGTTCTCGTCCACGGCATCCATCGCTTGCTCACCGCGCTCTTGGGATGCCAAACCAGACAGTACCGCGAGGGTATTGGACTCTAGGTGGATACGCCCTTCTGTTTGCTGGGCCGTACCGATCTTTTCGCCACTTTTGGTCAGGCCACGGATGTACCAGCCACCCTCGTCATCCCACAAGTGCTGCTCACACGCTTCTCGGACATTGGCTGCCATTTCGGTATATGTCTCAACATCTTTGCTTTTGCCAAGATATTTTGCCAATTCGATGAATTCTTCTAGCGCCCAGAAGTGAAGGAAGGAGACCATTGCTGACTCGCCGCCGCCGAGGTTCAAACAGTCGTTCCAGTCAGCGCGTAGCCCCTTACAGATGCCCGTTTGGCCAACGTATTCTGCTGAGAAGTTGAGAGCTGCTTTCAGGTGTTCATAAACGGTTGCATCACCGCTATCGGCATAGGGGATCACTTCATCAAAGAAGCTTTCTTCACCTGTCTCCATTACGTATTTACAAATGGTTGGGATCAACCATAGGTGATCGTCAGAACAGGTGTCTTCGATACCATGGATCTTGTCTTCGTCACTCGGGGTTGGGACAACCGTCGGGGACTTGGATGGTTGGACATTGGCTTTTTCCGGATCGAACCAGTCTGGATCAAATAGGTGCAAGCCATAACCGGCTTTTACTTGGCCGCGTAGCAGGTCAACGAGGCGCTTACGGGTCATAGCCGCGTTAGAATGTGGAACCGAAATGGCGTCCTGTGCGGTGTCGCGGTATCCCAAACCGGTACGGCCACCGACTTCAATGAACGAGGCAAAGCGTGACCAGACCACACAGGTTTCTGCTTGGTATAGCGTCCAAGCGTTGATCATGGTGTCTAGGCCTTCATTCGGCGACTTAACCTGGAACTTGGCGCAGCGTTCATCCCAGTGGGCTTTGATCCCCGCGAATGCGGCATCGACCTCTTCAATGTTTTGATATTTTTCCCTCAGGCGCTCGCCGTTACCCTTACCGATACCCAGGATGTAAGCAAAGCGTACCTCTTCACCAGGCTGAATGGTGAATTGTTTGTGTAAGGATCCACAGTGGTTGTAACACGTTTGCGCGGTGTTTGAGCACTGCCCTTTTTCAACGGCAATAGGGTTGGCTTCATCACGGTAGAGACCAAGGAAACTGTCGCGTTGACCATCGTAACTGTCAGGTGAGAAAGTCGATGCGAGGTAATAGAAGCCCTCGAACTCATTGGTATTGTAGTAAAGGTCGTATTCGATCACGCCATCCTTGTATTCCGTCCCCGCTGAGTAGAGCGACATCTGGTGGTTCTGGTTGTCAGATTGAATATGGCTGAACGAGAATTCGACAAACGAAAAGGCACTGATAGTCCGTGGTTTATCAGACGTATTCTTGATCACGACATCCCATACCTCGGCATCTTCACCTTTAGGTACAAACAGGGTCTTGGTTGCGGTGATACCGCTATATTCACATTTGAATTTTGAATATGACAGGCCATGGCGAACTTCGTAGTTGGCTTCATCGAGGCTTTTTGCCACTGGTTGCCAGGAGATGGACCAGTAGTCACCGGTCTCATCATCGCGCAGGTAGACGTAGTGGCCCGGGCGGTCGAAGGTAGCATTCGGGCGGAACTTGGTCACCCGGTTGTACTCTGGCGAGTTATAGAAAGAATAGCCGCCTGCGTTATGTGAGATAACGGTGCAGAACTTTTCGGTTCCCAAGTAGTTGGTCCAAGGTGCAGGCACATCGGGACGAGTGATCACATACTCTCTATTGTCGTTATCAAAAAAGCCGTATTTCATGGTGGTTTAATCCTTTTATTGTAATCGTTGTCCTGCGCCTTACTCGCAGCGACGGTAATTGATGCCTACTTTGTCCAAATAAGCGAACTGGCCGTTGAGGCGGGCCGTAAAATCTGTCCAGCTGCGATTTTCAGGGGCTGTCCAAGCGACCTCTGCAATAGCGAGCAAGCGTGGGTAGAGCATGTATTCGAGTCGGCTTTGGCTATTGATTAGCTCACACCACAAGGCGCACTGGATCCCCCTGACGTGCAGATGAGTAGGGTCGTCGGCCGGTAGATCGGCCAGAGGGTGGTACTGGTAGACTTGCTCCAGAGGAAGCTTACCTGCCCAATCGACACCCGCTTCATCGGCAGAGTCACCTTGCGCTAAGTCGAGGTAGGTTGCCTGAGCCGGCTGCATAACTACGTCATAGCCAGCTTGAGCACATTTCTGTCCGGCTTCTTCGCTCAGCCAGGAAAAAATGATGGTGTCTTTACTGACTTTGTCACCCTGGGTTGCTTCTTCCCAGCCCATCATCCGCTTGCCCTTGTTGCTAAGGTGCTTTTCGGCAAAACGTAATAAATGGCCCTGAAGCTCCTTGGGATCCTCATAACCATGCTTTTCCATCAGGGCACGGCAAGCGGGGCTATCTGTCCATACGCCCGAGGGGACTTCATCAGCCCCGATATGGAGGTATGGGGCCGGGAACAGCTCACAGATTTCATCAAGGACCTGAGCAAGGAAGGTGTAGGTGCCTTCCAGTGCTGGCGACAGGACATTGTCGTTGTAGCCTTGGATGCTGCGGTAAACCGATTTGTCACCGGGATCGGCCAACAGGGCCGGCAAGGATTTGATCGCTGCCCGGCTGTGTCCCGGTATATCTATTTCAGGGATCACCATGATGCCGCGGTCGGCAGCGTAACGGATAACCTCACGGGCATCTTGTTTGCTGTAGTAGCCGCCATAGCGCTGGCCAATGGTGGTAAATTGTGGCTGGATAGGCTCGTTGGGCCCCCGCCAGGCCCCCGTCTGGGTCAATTCAGGGTAGGCATCTATCTCAATCCGCCAGCCCTCATCATCCGTCAGGTGCCAGTGGAAGACGTTGAATTTGAAACGCGCCAGCTGATCAAGCAGAAACTTGATCCGCTCGACCGGGTGGAAGTGGCGAGCACAGTCAAGCATCATGCCACGGTGGGCAAAGTGCGGGGCATCACAGATCTCCACCATCGGGATACGATAGACGGTGCCTGCCTGATGACAGGGTTGTGACGACAGTAATTGCAGCAAGGATGCGGTGGCATGGCTGAAGCCGGTTTCGCTACTGGCCATTAGCCAAATATCGTCTTGTTCCACCAACAGCTGGTAGGCGTCGTCTGCAAGTTGTTCGTGGTATTGGTAGTGGATATTTCCTGTGTCGCGTACTGCCAGCTTTTCGTGGAGTAGGCTTTCTAGCTCGGCCCTTAGCCAACGGCAGCTTCCCTCCGCGTAAGGCGTATTAACCTCAATTGTAGTGTGCGGGGTCAGGGCAAAGTGTCCCCCTAGCGGCTTAAGGTGCTGCGGGGCTGGGATAATATTGATGTCCGCTGCGGCTTCAAGTGCCGTGTTATGACGCTTAAGTTGAGGCTGTTGTAAGCCAAAAGCGGTGATCTCCACCGGCAGTGGATTAATCAGTGAACCTGGGATCTCGCTGCTGATAAAGGCATCGATGATCCCATCGTCCAATAGGCTGAACGGTTTGGTTCCGACTGTAAACTCGGTATAGAAGTGGCCATTGGGTTTCAGGGCTTCAGTGCGGCCGGAGGTTAGAATCTTGTAGCTACCGATTTGTTCCAGCTCGCCATGAGTCAAACTGGATGAATGAATCCAGCGGCCAAACGTGAAGTGCAGTGACCACAGGGCCAGCGGTTTATCCGATAAATTGTGCAACGTCAGGGCTAAGCGCGACTGATCTTGCTGTTGTTCGATGACGACAAAATCTAGACGAAAACTCATAGCCACCTCATAAAGGGTAAAGGTTGTGGTTAGCACGGGCCATTGCCAGCGCACCATCCATAGCATCGCCCTGTGGGGTGGCGATACGCTGCTGTAAAGGCGGGATTAACCAGGGTTTGATCCGCTCGGCAATGCTACCCATCAGGCAGATTTGCTCGGCCCCACGGGCTATGAGGGCTTTCATCCACATTTCAATATCGGCTGCAGTTTGATTGAGTAGCTCGATACCAAGTGCATCTCCTTGGTAGGCGTGGGAAAAAATAGCAGGTGAAAATTGCCCGTAATCGCAAGGGCGCGCGGTTTTTGACCAGCTGACGATTGCATCGATATCTTGATTGAAATGGTCAATCACATGCTCAGCCAGCGGTGTCATTGGACGGAGCCCATCATGTGCCAGCAGAGCCTGCTGGATGAGGCGAAGCCCCATCACGGCCCCGCCGCCTTGATCGGAAATGGGAAACTCACGACCACCGACCACATGTTGGTTATTGTCTTTGATCAAGATCCCACATGATCCCGTGCCGGCGATTAGAATGGCACCGTCTTGTCCCCCCCAGGCACCAAGGCAGGCCCCGTAGGCATCGGTATTGAGGGTTACGGCCGCAAACGGATGCGGTTGGGCCATGAATTCATACCAAGCCGACTGCTGTTCGGCGCCGGCCAGTGCCAGGCCGACAGACATAGATGCGTAGCTGTCTTTACCCAGTCCGGCCGCAGCTGCAGCGGTGGCAATAGCATCGACGATGGAGGCCATGGCGAGATTGGCACCTAACATGATATTGGCGCTGCCGGTTTTGGCTTCGCCCACTACATGGCCGTTGCTGTCTGTGATCCGGGCGCGGCAAGAAGTACCGCCGCCGTCGACCCCGACGAAATAGCGAATTGGATCAGTCATTATGTCGTTCCTTATACTGCAACGTTACGGCCAACAAATACCAAGCTGCATGGGGGATCCACTGCTCTCCCCAGCGCCAGTTTTGCAAGAAGTCCTGATGTTGGGGGGCCGGGTTAAAGGCGATGTCATGTTCGTTGTCGAATCCCGACGTGATGCCGTTGCAGATCCCACCGCGGGCATTGAAGAAGCCCAGCTCCGGCAGGTAGTCCGGGTTGTTGCGGCCATGGCCATCAAGCATCGATATATCAAAAGGGTTTAAGCCCAGCAGCCAGTCCAGCATCCGCTGGCCATAGGCCTTCAATTGCGGGCGTAACGGCTGGCAGGCTGGAAAGGCTGCTGCGAGAAATGCCATGCTGGCAAGGGAAGCCAAACGGGCATTTTCCCCCTGCCACCAGTAGCCCGTCTCGTTATGGTGAGGGATGAAAAATGCCGTTGCTTTCTTGCCGTCTAGCGGCTTGGTGTATTGTCGTGGGTAGCCAAAGGGGTTGGCGACTTCATGGGTAATATCTAACTCGAAGGCCACCGCATTGGCGATGACAGAGCTCAATGCTTGTTGGCGCTCGGCCTCTGGCTCAATCGCGATGTAATGGAGTAGGCTGATCACCGGTAATCCGGCTTCAGCCGCATGAAAGTAGGGGCGAGATCCATCACTGTTGGCGGACCAATAATGATTCTGTTGTGAGTCGCTGTGTTGACGTAGGGCTAGTTTGCTGGCCCATTGGCGAGCTTGTTCAAGGAAGTCGCCATTGTCGGTGGCACGGAATAACTCTACAGCTGCCAGCAATGCACAATACTCATCGATGATATTTTCACAGCCGTCATCGAGGTACTGCTGGTTGTATTCGGCCAGGTGCCAATAGCCTTGCTCGGCTGCCGTGAGGTAATGGTCGCTATTTACCGCCGGATAACCGATTTGCGATGCGGTCGGGCTTTGCAGGATCCGACTGGCAGCAGCTAGGGCCGCGATGGCAATGCCCGCTCCTTGGCGGAAGCCGGCCTGGTAGTCATCCGTTTTGTCACCACTTTGGTGGGCATAGCTGCAAATCTCACGCTGGTCGGTTTTCTTGCTCCATTTGTCGAATACCGTGGTATAGAAGAAGCCTTGCTCAGACTGCATATTCAGCAGGAAATCGGCGCCATGTAGCGCTTCTTCCAGCAGGCGGCAGCGGCTAAAAGCAGCAAAGGCCGGCTCCTCGGACAAGGTATCGAAGGCGGTTAGCATATTCCAAACCACCATAGGGATTTGCTGGGGGTTGAAATAGTTACTGAAAGAGAGGTGGCTGAGGTATTTGCTAACATCGCCTGAAGCGTCATACCAGCCACCCCGGACATCGACTCGGGTGTCCGTGCCCAGTAGCGGGATTGCTTGGTCAGCAAGATCAAACTTACCGCCACAGCGCTGGGATTTAAAATAGTGCAGGACATCGCTGAAGGTGCGAGTCATCAATAGCCCCTCGGCGATAGCAAATGGCTCTGACAAGGTTTCACCGACACGCAACTGGTATTCCCCGCACTCGGTGAGTGCGGAGAAGTCGATTGTGTAGGTGAGCCCTGTATGCCACTGATCAACCGGACCACAGGCCTCAAGAGGCAGCTGCATTATAGGCTGGTGGCTGCGACGACATAGCAGCTCGGCATGCATGACATCAATCTCCGATGCCGATTGGATAACCGCCTGCTTGTGGCCATATTGCTCGTAGCCTAAATGGTTTATTAACAGCTGCATGTTTCCTCCATCAATTCTCGTACAGGTAACAACGTACGAAATGGTTGTCGGAAAGCTGGGTGATCCCCGGAAGCTGTTCGCGGCACTTGTCTGTTGCATGGGTGCAGCGACCGGCGAATGGGCAGCCAAGGCTCTCTGGTGTCCAGAGAGGGATCTCCCCTTTGTTACCTTTAAGCTTTTCGTGGATCGATTTCTTCGGATCCGGTACAGCGGATACCAACAGCTGGGTATAGGGATGCTGCGGGTCGTGGATGATTTCTTCCGTATCACCCCACTCGACCATATGGCCGACATACATGACGGCCAGATCTTCGGCAATATAGCGGGCGGTTGCGATATCGTGGGTGATATACAGCAGAGCCATCTCACGCTCGAACTTCATTTCTTCCATCAGGTTGAGGACACCGGCACGGATCGAGACATCCAGCATGGATGTCGGCTCGTCAGCCAGTACAACTTCGGCACCGACTGCGATATTCCTGGCTAAGTTAACGCGCTGGCGCTGGCCACCGGACAGCTGGTGCGGGTATTTTGCCGCCGTTTCTTTTGGTGGGATCAGACCTACCTGCTCGAGCAGATCGTAGACCCTTTCCTCCAGCTCCTTCTTGTTGCCTTTCGAGACCTTATTGTGGATCAGCAGAGGGCGGGCAACGTGGTGGAAAATAGTATGTGTTGGATTCAGCGAGCCGAACGGATCCTGCCATACCATCTGGATCCCTTGGCGGTACTGCATGAGATCGGCTTTTTTTTCTATGGTGGCAATATCGCGACCGTAGTATTCGATTTTCCCGTCAGTCGGGGCATACATCTTGGCAATCATTTTGGCCGTGGTTGACTTACCCGAGCCAGATTCTCCGACGACGGCCAATCCGCGGCTTTTGTACATTTTGAATGATACGTCGTTGATGGCACGCATCATGGATTTTTTCAGTGAGTTGCTGTTAACCGAGAAGTCCTTGATCAGGTTCTTCCCTTCAATAATTGGTTGTCCGGTTGGCTTGCTCATAATGCTTCCTATTCCTTAATCTCTAACTGCTTTTGTTAAATAGGTGGCAGTTACTAAAACGGCTGGGTTCCAGCTGACGGAGCTGAGTCGCTTGACTGAAACAGGCATCATGGGCTTTGCTGCAGCGGGCCTGAAAGCGACACCCAGTAGGAACTTCCAATAAGTTGAGCGGGTTGCCCGGGATCCCCTTCAGGCGGGGCTTCGGTCCGGTTAGTGGTGGGAAAGAACTTCCCAGCCCTTCGGTATAGGGGTGGAAGGGGTCTTCTAGGATCTGCTTGGACGGCGCGACCTCAACCAACTCTCCGGAATACATGATGCCGATACGGTCTGAGAACTCGACCATCAACGACAGATCATGGGTAATGAACAGGATAGAAAAGCCGAACTCTTCCTTCAGGGCGTAGATCTTCTGTAGGATCTCGCGCTGAACCACCACATCGAGGGCTGTAGTCGGCTCATCCATGATGATCATCTTCGGATTCAGGGCCAACGCGATGGCGATAACCAGCCGCTGGCGCATGCCTCCGGAGAACTGGTGCGGGAAATCACGCAGACGGCTTGGGTGGATGTCCACGATTTCCAGCAGGCCCTCGGCGCGGCGAACTGCCTGTTGGCGCGTCATCGCGGTATGGCGCATGATCACATCACAGAACTGCTCTTCCAGCGTCAGGACCGGGTTCAGGGCATTCATCGCACTCTGGAACACCATCGAGATCTCGCTCCAGCGGAATGCGGACATTTGTGCTTCGTTGAATTTCAGGATGTCGCCATGGCCATCGAAGATAACCTCACCGCCGGTAATAAATGCAGGCGGCTTGTGTAGACGCATCAGGGAGAAGGCCACGGTGGATTTACCACAGCCCGATTCTCCTGCCAGGCCAAAGATTTCGCCTTTACCGATATCAAAGCTGACGTCGTTTACTGCACGCACATCACCAGCATCGGTAATGTAGTCAACACACAGGTTGCGGATAGAAATTTGTGGGTTGCTCATTATTTCTCTCCCCCTTCAAGGGCTGGCTGAGGCGCGATAGTTGCCTCTGCTTTTTTGTTTTCTTTTGCCATGTTTTTCCAACGGCGCATGCCTTTGTGAGAACGCAGCTGCGGGTTGGCGATTTCATCAACGGCGAAGTTCAGCATCGACAGGCCGATAGCAATGAATGTCAGGGCTATACACGGTGCCAATAGTTCCCACCACGCGCCGACCAGCATGGATGACGAGGCTTGTACGTTGTAGAGCATGGTGCCCCAGCTAATGGAGTTCGGGTTACCCAAGCCAAGGAAGGACAATGTGGCTTCCATCATAATGGCGAGCATGACTGAACCGATGAAGCTTGCCCCGACAATGGAAATGAGGTTCGGAAGAATTTCGACAAAGATAATGCGGGCTGAAGATTCACCCAGTACCTCTGCGGCCTTGACGAATTCCTTTTCACGCAAGGAGAGCGTCTGCGCCCTGACGACACGGGCACCCCATGCCCAGGACGTCATCCCGATCACTATGGCGATGGTCAGGGGCCCGGCTTGGCCAATAAAGGCGGCAATCACGAACAGCAGCGGTAGCTGGGGGATCACCAACATGATGTTCATGGCTGCCGACAGAATGTCATCGACACGGCCGCCGAAGTAACCGGCTGATACCCCAATGACCGTCGCCAAGAAGCACACCATGATACCGGCACCGAAACCAACGGCGAGTGAGATACGGGCACCGTAAACCACTTGTGACCAAACATCACGGCCCAAGCGGGTTGTTCCGAGGATATGGTCCGCATCCTTTGACATACGCAGAGTTCGTTTGTTGTCAGCCAGGTTGGTGGCGACCCAACCGTCCGGGTTGTTTTGGGCTGCCTTCACGACGAAAGCTGGGTATTCGTGCGGATTACCGATGCGTTTGTCCGGAGCATGCTTGGTGATGACTGGGGCAAATATCGCTCCCAAAAGAAAGGTGGCGATAACGATCAGGCCAAATAGGGCCTTGGTATTACTCGAAAGTAGCTTGATAAGTCCTTTCATGATTATTTGCCTCCCTTACGCAGGCGCGGATCCAGAGCAACAATAAGAATGTCGGCCATGAAGTTGAAGAACAGCATGAACATGGTCATGATCAGCAGCTGGCCTTGTAGTACTTGATAGTCTCGTTGATTAATGGCGTTGAGCAATACGGTGCCAAGGCCTGGGTAGTTGAAGATCATTTCGATGATCAGCTGGCCACCAATGGCCATACCGATAGCCATTGACAGGGCAGTAACACTTGGCAGCATGGCGTTACGGGCGGCGTACTTGAAGACTATGCGGTTTTCACTCAGGCCCTTACCTTTTGCCATCGTGATATAGTCTTCATTGAGGAGGTTGATCATGTTGTTACGCATATTGATCAGGAAGCCGCCAATCTGGATGATAGTGGCACAGAACAGTGGTAGCACAGCGTGGTAACCGACATCCAGATAGAAATCCAAGCTGGTCCAGTCAGGCGTCGTACCTGGGGTATAGGCGTAAGTTGACGGGAACCATTTGGCCCCGATAGCAAAGGTGTAGAGCACCAACATGGCAACGACCACCGGCGGCACGGCCTGTACAACCAACATACCCGGTGAAATAAAGGCGTCGTATTTGCTGCCACGCTTCCAGGCTGCAAAAATCCCCAACGTCGAACCAAGGCAGAAAGCCAAAATTACAGCAGTACCGGCTAGGAATAGTGACCAACCAACGGCATTACCCAGCACTTCGTTAACGGTTTGCGGGTAGGTTTGGATTGAAATCCCTAAGTCCCATGACAGGATCCCTTTGACATAGATAAAATATTGCTGGTACATCGGACCGTCGACAAAGCCCAATAGCTCTTTCATGGCAGCAATACGTTCAGGGGTCACTTGCACTGCCGCATTGGCAAACATCATGGTGACCGGATCACCGGGCATCGCCCGGGGAATGATAAAGTTAATCGTTATTGCGAACAGGAGCGCAATAAAATAAAAGCTAAGTCTGCGTACAAAAAATCCCATAACTCACACCTTAAAATATCCAGTTACTCAAACCAGATTTCAAACACACTCTTCCCTGACCACAGGCCATCGTTCTTTCTAAGGGGAAGGTTGAAGGGGCGGTGCGCAATGTGCGCACCGCAAATTGCGAAAATTACGATTTAGGTTTTAGGTCAAGCACTTGAAGTAGACGCTCTTGGGTGTTAGTGATTGGCATTGGACGTCCTTTCGGATTGCTCTCGTTCCACCAACCGGTAAAGCGCGCAGTGTTGTACTGAGAGGTATAAGCACCTGACATCACAGGGATCGTTACCTGGTTCTCGGCAATGATCTTCTGGATAGCGTGGGCCATCTTCATCTGCTCGTCACGGTCAGCTGTCTTGTAGAAGCCAGCGAGTAGGTTATCCAGCTTTTCGTTATTCCAGTAGTGCAGTGCGAAGCGAGGCATGCCTTCGTTTGCCTGGAAGCGAGAGTGGTATGCACTATCCCAGTATGTGTATGGGTCCGCACCGTGGAAGTAGTTGGTGTATGCTACATCATATGTTGCATCTAGCATTGCTTGGTTGTAGACCGAGAAGTCAGGTGTGCTCGCCTTGGCATTGATACCGACTTCCTGAAGCATTTCAACACTTAGCTGAACCGTATTGTTGAAATCTGTCCAGCCGTTTGGCGACTGAATAGATAGCTCGATGCTCTTGCCTGTCGGCGTTTCGACAAAGCCGTCGCCATTGGTATCTTTGAAGCCTGCTTTTTTCAGTAGTGCTTTGGCATTGGCAACATTGTAGGTCATGTACGGCTTGTACTTTTCGTACACTGCGTTGTCAGACCATGAAGCAAATGCCTGACCTAGGCCTGATGCGTAGTCGTTCACAACACCGCCGCCGTAGAAGGCGATATCGATGATGGTTTCACGGTCGATAGCCATAGAGAAGGCACGGCGGAAGTCAATGTCGTTGATTGCTTCGTGGTTGCCTTTGTTTGGCGAGTTGTAGTTCATTACAAATGCTTGCGAACCGCCGGCAGGGTACCAGTACTTGTTGTCAGGGCTTGCGGCTGCGTATGTGCTGTCGACATCTGGAATGAACGCGTACGTCCAGTCAAACTGACCGCTCAGTACTTGACCTAGGAACTGGTCATTACCACCAACTTGCGGTAGGCGCAGACAGTCTACGTCTAGGTTTGCGTTATCCCAGTAGTTAGGGTTGCGACACTGAGTGTAAAGCTGAGGCGTAAAGGTCTCGATTTCAGTGAATGGGCCGGTACCAACAGGGTTTTCGTTGGTGAAGCGTGTTGGGTCTTCTACTTTACTCCAGATGTGCTGTGGAACAACCGCAACCTTGGAAATCAAGTAAGGAACGTTTGAGTTCGCTTCAGTTAGGCTGAAGGTCACTTTATCGCCTTTCGCTTCGACGCCTTTCAGGCGGGCATTGATACCAGAACGGTCAAGCTCTGGGTGCTTTTTCAGTAACTCAAAAGTAAATGCAACATCTTTGGCTGAGAACGTTTTGCCGTCAGACCATTTTACGCCATCACGGATTTCGAATGTTACTTCCATTAGGTCGTCAGACATGTAGTAGTCTTTCGCCAAACGCATGACCGGCTCGTTACCCTTAAGCTCGTTGAACACAACCAATGGCTCAAACAAGAAGTCGTAGGTGGTGTCCAATTGAGTCTGTAGGTAAGGGTTAAAGTTACGTACAAAAGTTGGATAGAACTTAGGAACCATGGTTAGCTCAGCGCGATCTGCAGCTGACGCCACAGGGGCGATTAACATCGTTGAAGCGGCTGCGACAACGGCTAGCGCTAACTGGGTTTTCTTTATATTGGCAAGCATAGCTGTTCCTTACTCTTTGCTTTTAGTTTCACTTATGGAAAAAACCCCGTATCTACGGGGAGGAAGAACCTGCTTTGTTCAAGCTGAGTAACGTACTCGAACAAATGGCCTTGCAGGCTCTGTGTGCCTTAAGGAAACTCCTGATTGGCAAAACGGTCAATCAGGCTGCCCGTCAAAAACGTTAAATTCGTTTATTCTTCCGTAAAAAACGTTAATAACGGACTGTGATCTAGCGCTTGCCTATGTGTTGGGTGTGCTTAAGATCTCAATTTACATTTCGGCGTTTCATACTGATAAATGTATTTATTCTGTTTTTATTGCTTTAATTCAAGCGCTTATAGGTATTCGCCTGAATGGCTGATGTAACAAAGTCAAAAGCTCCCCTTAATTCCTTGCGGAAAATTTATGAATTGAGTTTGTTGTGATTACCTTCTCAGAAACCGAAAGTTTTCGTTAAAATCGGTGGGTACAGCTGAGTAAACGGCGATTTTTGCGGGGTTTTTGGCCAATGCTTCACCGCTTAATTTCGTTGTTTTTTGCGTTTTTAGAGGGATAATTTGAGACAAAAAAAAGCCTGCACAGGGCAGGCTTTACATACGCATGTATCGTTATTGATTGATGATATGCTGCAACTGCTCTTTCATTGTCAGCAGATCGTTATAGCCCGTGGCATTGCGAGGGCTGCGCTCCAGGACAAAATCAATGGTGCTGAGCACGGTTCGCCAACGCGGGGTTTTTGGTAGCGTTTCCAAGTGCAGGTATTTATCCAATGTGCGGGTTTGCAGGGTACTGCGGTCGAGATAGACCCGCCACAGGCCACTTTCTTCAGCCAGTTCAAATTTGGTTTTCTGGGTCGACTCTTCCCACTGGGTTAGGGTTGCCTTCATGATTTCAACCAGCAATTCACGCAAGGTGTCATTTTTGCTCTTGTCATTGCCTTCCAGCTTGTCGGCCAGCGAGCTAAATTCGTCACCTAGGTGGCGGAGTTTCTGTAACGTATCTTTATTTCGGCTGAAGGCAAAACCTGATAGGACCTCGACGGCATTTTCGAGTACTTCTATTCGGTGGCTGCTGGTTTGGCCTTGGTTATCAAAGATAAACATCCGCTGCAGCCCCGACTCTTCTGGCAGGTTGATGACATCGGTATCAAGGGATTTAAGGCTATTGTCGATCTTGAACATCAAGCTACCATGGAAATGATGGCTTTGGCTGATGTCCTGTGGGAGGTGGGTCGCCAGAATATCTTCGATATGGTGGCGTTCCACTTGCTCCGGAGAGCGGTTGAAGAGTTTACCCGCGGCGGTGTTGGCGTAGCGAATACGGCCCCCACTTTGGACGCAGAGAATAGCTTCATTGGAGGATTCAAGCAGGCCAAGCAAGCGATTTTGGGTTTCCAGAAGACTATTTTCTACTTGCTCCCTACGCTCGATCTCTTCGGCAAGGCGTTGGTTCTCCTGTAGTTGCCGCTCTGTTTGTCCAGCCTTGAGATGGGCACCGATACGTGCGGTCAGCTCTTCTTTGTTGAAGGGCTTGGTCAGGTAATCATTGGCCCCGGATTCGAATCCACGGATCCTATCCTGCACTTGCCCGAGTGCCGAGAGCATAATGATCGGCAGCTCCAGCATACTGTAGCGCTGGCGGAGTTGCTCACAGACTTCGTAGCCGGACATTTCTGGCATCATAATGTCCAGCAGCATCAATGCCGGCTGGTGGCTTTCTACCAACTGCAGGGCTTGCGGGCCACTTTCTGCCGTGATCACCCGATATCCTTCCAGGCGGAGGAAGTTGTGGAGAACCTGCAGGTTCACTGGCTCATCGTCGACAATGAGGAGTAGATCGCCATCAGGGCTCTCCTCGATGTCTTCTAGCTCACAGGCATATGCTTCCGGTGGGGGGATTTGGAAGTGGTTGCTGCGGTTGGACAATTCACTGCTGGCAATATCGCTGTCGGATGCCAGGTTCAGGGTGAAGCTGAATGTGGTGCCAATCATCGGTTGGCTACTGACATACAGCCGCCCCCCCATCAGAGTGATCAGTTGTCGGCTGATTGACAGGCCAAGCCCAGACCCTTGGCGGTAGTTGGCCGATTGGGTGTTGGCCTGGATCAACGGCTCGAAGATATGCTCGAGCTGTTCGGCAGGGATCCCTTGGCCGGTATCAACCACCTGAATACGGAGCTGGGATTCGAGCATGGTCGCTGAAAGGATGATTTTTCCTTCCGAGGTATATTTGATGGCATTGCCGACCAAGTTATAGAGGACTTGTTCCAGCCTTTGCTCATCCCCTTGTACCAGCGGCAGATCATTGGGGATCTGGTTGATGATCCGTACCGGTTTGCTGCCAAGCAGGTGGCTCGATAGTTCGAGTACCAATCTGGCGGCAGAGGCTACATCAACGGCTTGTTTCTGGATATCAAGGTCCCCGTAGCGCATCTTGTGATAGTCGAGCAGATCGTCGACCAAGTTAGTCAGGCGCTGGCCGCTATTGATCATGATTTCAAGCTGGCGCCGCTGGGAATGTTGGACCGGGCCGTTGGCCCCTGCCAGCAGAGACTCGGCGATACCCACCATGCCATGCAGCGGGGTACGCAGCTCATGGGAGGTGGTAGCCAGGAATTCATCTTTGAGCTTATCGGCGGTTTGCAGCTCTTTGTTTTTTTGCTGGATGATCTGGAGGTTTTGCTCCAGCTCGTTGTTTTGCTCGCGGATCAGGCTCATTTTTTCCCTAACGGAAGACTGCATCCGGGCGAAGCTGACCGCCAGGCGACCTATTTCGTCACAGCGATCGGTCCCTTCGATTTTTTGATCCATATCCCCGGCCGAGACCTGCTCTGCCGCCCAGGTTAACCGGAGCAGGGGGGCGGTGATCGAATTCGACAGCCAGTGCGAGGCGATGATCACCAATACGATGGCCGTTAGCATAGCGACGAAGAAAATCACCTCCAGTTCGCGGATGCGGGCAAACGCTTCTTCCTCGGGCAGTTCGACAACCAGCGCCCATGGGCTATCCATGATGGTAAGCGGAGCGAAGGCACTCAGGACCGGCACACCATTGAAGTTGGCAAAGCTACCGACCCCGCTATCCCCTTCGAGAGCCCGGTTGATACTGTTACTGGAGAAAGACGCCGGATCATCATTGGAGGTCGGTAGCCGTGAATGGTGATCTTGGCCGACCAGCAGGGTTTGTACTGAATAGGAATTATTGCCAGTATCGCTGAGGAAATCCTGGATTGACTGGTTGCTTAACTTGAACAACACGTAGCTGTGCAAATAGCCCTGCTGGATGATGGGCGCGGCGAACCAGGCTGAGAGAGTTGATTCACCCTGTGCTGGGCTAAAATCGGTAAAGGCCACCGGTACTTGGTCGGCCATGCCTTGGGCGAGTTCAGTTTTTTGCTGGATCGCTAAAAAAGTCTGGCTCAGCGCCGGATAGTCTTGCGAAGCCTGGGGCAGATTGATGCCGAAGGTCTCCGGGCTGTTAGCGGCATAGACAATGTTGCCATTGATATCGACCAGCAGGATATCATTGAAATTGGAGCGTTTTAGGTATTCCTCGTAAGCCCAGTTATAGCGCTTGTACATCAGTCGGTAGCGTTCGTGACCGACATAGTTGCCGGTACTCTGTTCGCCGAGTGATTTGTTGGCTAGGGTTTCGGTGTAGTAGCGGCTTCTACCGGTATTGTGTAGAACCTCGGAGATATCCCCGAGCTGATGGTAGGCGCCGACGAGGCCATAAAAGCGCCCACCACTGGCATTGGCCAGTTCTGATCGGGCAAAGCTTTGTACCTCTGATTCTCGGGCAACAAAGAAGTTGTTGAGCTGTTTCTTTTTGTTGTCGAGAAGGGAGGCGAGGTGGTTGGTACTTTGTTCGGCCAGATCTTTGGTATGTGAATTGAGAAAGAATAGGGCCGATAGTATTAACGGGGTAATACTCAATACTAAAAAGGCCAGCATCAAGGTGTGCTGGAGCCGCTTGAAACGGGTACTCTGCTGCATTCCGGTGCCTGAAATTACCTGTGAGACAAAGCTGTAATCAAGGTATGTCCTTGATATTGATAGATGTTGAACTAGGTGCTGGTGCTTCACCGATAATTGACGAAATTAACGGGTCGCTAGTGCGGAATAAACACCATAACCACCAGTTATACTGTGTTTTTTTTTAGAGGCAAGAAAGTGGACGTGGAAGCGTGTTCCGACACACAGATTTGACGTTTATGACGTCAATAATGGAGTGGTTATTGCCCGGAGTATACAGAGGTGTTAGCTAAAATAGACAATGGCCGGGGGAGACCCCGGCCTTAGTCGGTCATTTTTTTGCGGCGTAAATGCTGAACTTGTTGTTCTTGGCCGTTGTTTCGCAGCTGCCCAAACTTTCCTCGATAAGCGGCGGGTAACGCAGGAAGCTGTTGGCAACGATGATCAACTGACCATCTTGGCGAAGGTACTGTGGCGCCTTGGCGATAAAGTCCTCGGTGGCTGCATAGAAGGTCTTCAGCCCGGCATGGAACGGCGGGTTGCTGATCAAGTAGTCGTAAGGGCCTTTCAGCGCAGCAAAAACGTCGGTAGCGGTAAAGGTGGCCTCGAGTTGGTTGACCCGGAAGGTCTCTTCGGCCGACGCAATGGCCAGGGCGCTGATATCACATAGCTCCAGTTCGATAGACGGGTTCTTGGTTTTCATCACGGCACCAATGACCCCGGCACCACAGCCGAAGTCCAATACGCGGCCACGCAGTGACGGCAGGGTTTCCAGTAGGAGTTTTGAACCCTGGTCGAATTCACCGTGGCTGAACACGCCCGGTAGCGAGCGGATGGTAAGATCGGTACCGGCGATTGACAGTGGATAGCTGCGGAACCAATCCTTGATATCGAAAGTTGATGGCGCTTGTTCACAGCGGCCCCAGTAAAAGCTGCAGCGGCGGGCCGAGTCATACTTAGTTACCGCGCCATACGAAGCGAACATCTTTTCGATGCTACGCACACCACTGCGATTTTCGCCCACCACACAGATCTCAGTTTCCGGGCCAAACTTTGCCAACAGCATGGCCAGCAGGTATTCGGCTTCGGCTTTGGCTTTCGGCCAATACAGCAGGATCATATCGATGTCGGCATCGTCGCTGAACTCTGCACCGAAAACCGTTCGGATGGACGTGTGCGCTGACATTTGCCGGGCGTAGCCGAAGTTGGTGGTGAAGATCGTTACCGACGAAGCGGTCTGCGAGAGCTCGACGGGAAAAGCGTCGGCTAGCTCGCCGGCCACCAAAACCTTACGGTTTTCAAAAAACTCCAATTGGCGGGCAGCAACCTGACTGGCAGCACTGTATGACATAACGACCTCAAGAATGGATGAAAGCTGTGTTGGGGCGCGAATTGTTCCACAAATTCACTCATAAGAAAAGTCGGGCTGGGGCTAACGCCCCAGCCAAACGGGTTAGTGCTGGTCTTGGTTGTGAAGGAAGTCTTGGAATTCGGTCTCGTAGAGCTTGAACAGTACCAGGGTGACGGCAAAGATGATCGGGCCGTAGATCAGGCCGATCAGGCCAAACACATGTAGACCACCAATGATAGAGAAGAAGATCAGCAGCGTACTCATCCCTGAGCTGCCCTGCATCAGCAGCGGGCGCAGGAAGTTGTCGATTGAGCCGACGACAATCGCGCCCCAGCCAATCAAGAACACGGCCCATTCCCACTTGCCGATTAGCAGCAGGTAGATACTGGCCGGTAGCCAGATAAGCGCGGTGCCGACCACAGGGATCAACGAGGCAAAGGCCATCATCGAGCCCCAGAATAACCCCTGGAAGCCCGCCATCCACATCGCGAAACCACCGGCAAAGCCTTGGGCAAGGGCGGTAAGGAAAGAGCCTAATACCGCGGACTTGGCCACTTGCTCGACTTCATTGAGTACCGCATCTTCTTGGCTGCGGGACAGTGGCAGTACATGGCGGATGGTCTGGACTATCTTGTCATGATCGCGGAGCAGGAAGAACAAGACGAACAGCATCAGCATGAAGTTGATCAGGAAATTGGTGGCATCACCGAGCAAGCGGGCACTGACATTGAGCAATTGGGCACCAAACTTCGATGAGGCTGCAGCCACTTTCTGGACCATCACCTGGGTATCGACCGGCTCGAACGGTGAGTATTTTTCGACAAGGGTAAGCAGCTTGACTACGTAGGGATGGGCCAAGACTTCCTGAACGCCGCCGGAGGTTAGCCAAGTATAGCTTTCCTTGGAAAAGGTGGTGCCCTGATGGATGATTGAGCTGAATACCACCAGCATCGGGATCACGATGATAAAAGTTAGCAGGGTACAAGACAGTACCGATGACAAGTTGGGCGAGCGAGGCATTACCCTGTCTAGCTTTTCATGCAATGGGTAATAAAGCAGTGAAATGATAAAAGCCATCACGATAGGGCCGATATACGGCTCGATCAATGTATAACTGGCGTAGGCGGCCATAGCCAACGCGGCGACAAGCATCCAGTGGCGCGATTCAACTTTGAATGGTTTGGGCACTGTGTATCCCTTTTCGATTATTTTATTGGGGCTGTTGTTGTTGCAATATTGAGTAATATGATTGCACCACATTGCCTGCATAGCAATCATATTGGTGATAATATCTCTCTGATTTTACAAGCAAGGAAGAGTGTCTATGGGGTGTTGTGATTGTGGCGGCGAGACCAAGAAAAAGCGGCGGGTTCCTATCGCTGTTTGGGTGTTGCTGGCACTGATACTGCTAGCACTGTTCTTTTGGCAGTAGTCATTGCCGAAAAAGTAATATGCCGAAAAAGCAACAAGCCGCTCAGTGAGCGGCTTGTGTCTATATATAGTAAGGAATACGTACTAAACGAATTATGCCGCTGCTTCTTCTGCCAACGTTTTGAAGGCATATTCAGCCGCACCCAGCGTGGCTTCAATTTCCTTGTCGCCATGGGCTAGGGAAGTGAAGCAGGCTTCGAATGCTGATGGGGCTAGGTAAACACCTTTCTCCAGCATTAGGTTGAAGAAACGCTTGAAGCGCTCGATATCACACTTAGCCACATCGTCGTAGCAGTTCACTGCGTCCTGATCGGTAAAGAAGAAACCGAACATTGCACCCACCTGATTAGTTTTCAGCGGGATACGGTACTTGTCAGCCAACAACTGGAAGCCCTCTGCTAGGCGTTGGGTGGTACTGGCAAGCTGTTGCTCGTGACCTTCTTGGGTCAGAACGCTCAGGCAGGCGTGGCCGGCCGCCATGGCAACAGGATTCCCCGATAGTGTACCTGCTTGGTATACCGGGCCGGTCGGTGCCACATATTCCATCACTTCACGACGGCCACCGAAAGCACCCACTGGCATACCGCCACCGATCACTTTACCCAGCGTGGTTAGATCCGGCTTGATGTTGTAGTAACCCTGGGCACCGCCGTGTGAAACACGGAAGCCCGTCATTACTTCATCAAGGATCAACAGCGCACCAAACTCATCACAGATCTCACGCAGGCCTTCAAGGAAGCCCGGTACCGGTGGGATACAGTTCATGTTGCCAGCGACTGGCTCGACAATGATACAAGCGATCTGCTCTGGGTTTTCGACAAAGGCTTCGCGAACAGAGTCTAGGTTGTTGAAGGTACAAGTTAGGGTATGCTTGGCAAAATCAGCCGGTACACCTGGAGAGCTTGGCTGGCCCAGTGTCAGCGCACCAGAGCCTGCTTTTACCAATAGGCAGTCAGCATGGCCGTGGTAGCAACCTTCAAACTTGATGATTTTATCGCGGTTGGTGAAGCCACGGGCAAGGCGGATAGCACTCATGGTTGCTTCGGTACCCGAGCTCACCATACGAACCATTTCCATCGACGGAACAAGTTGGGACACCATTTCTGCCATGGTGATTTCCATCTCAGTCGGCGCACCAAAGCTCAGGCCCTGTTGTGCTGCCTTGATCACCGCATCGCGGATCGCAACATGGTTGTGGCCAAGAATCATCGGACCCCATGAGCCAACATAGTCAATATAGGCTTTGCCATCGGCATCGAAGATATAGGCGCCGTCTGCGCGCTCGATAAATAGCGGGCTGCCGCCTACCCCTGCAAAGGCACGAACCGGTGAGTTAACGCCACCCGGGATGGTCTGTTGTGCTTTGGCAAATAAATCAGCTGACTTGCTCATTGTGATGTCCTGTTATTGAAGATTGTCCGATTTGAACTGTCGGCATTGTACCTAGGCTATGTGGGGCTTTCAATTGGTGGCGCAGGAACTCTGAGCTAGCGCAAGGCTGGGCGGGGCACAAAGATGCTGTGCATCACTGCAAAGCTAGTTTCCAACATTGAATATGTAAAAAAAACAATCGGTCAGCTATGCTAGTTCAAGGTGCCCTCCCCATATTTTAGGGCGCCCCTTTCTATCACTCCCCGGCTCCGGGATGACTTCACGATTACGGCATTTTTGATGACAGAGAAAAACCAAGGCACTCCTGCGCCTGAAAGACTGCAGCCAAGCGGGCTGGTCAGACGCTTTTTATCGCGTGACAAAACCCCTGTTTCCGTCCTTTTCCTCTCTGCGCTGGTGGGGCTGGGGGCGGGCTTGTTGTCGACCTTGTTTGAAATTGCGGTGCATTGGGTGTCGGAGCAGCGTACAGAATGGTTGCGGCATGAGATCAGCAACGTGCTGCCGCTGTGGTTGTCAGCGTTTCTGATCAGCGCCTTGTTGGCCTTGGTGGGTTACTACCTTGTCCACCGTTTTGCGCCGGAGGCCGCCGGCTCGGGGATCCCTGAAATAGAAGGGGCGATGGATGACATTCGGCCGGTACGCTGGTGGCGGGTACTGCCGGTTAAGTTCATTGGTGGTTTGGGCGCGCTGGGGTCGGGCATGGTGCTGGGTCGGGAAGGACCGTCGGTACAGATGGGCGGCAATATCGGCCGGATGGTGTCTGACTTGTTCCACCTTAAAGATAAAGAAGGCCGTCATGCGCTGTTGGCCTCGGGTGCCGCAGGCGGTCTGGCGGCAGCGTTCAATGCGCCGCTGGCTGCAATTATGTTCGTGGTCGAGGAGATGCGGCCACAGTTTCGCTACAGCTTGATTTCGATTAAGTGTGTGATGATCTCGGCCATTGTTGCCAATATTGTGTTCCGCAGTCTTTCTGGTCAGCAGGCGGTGATCACCATGCCACAGTATGATGCGCCGTTGCTGCGCTCGCTGTGGTTGTTTTTGTTGCTCGGGATGGCCTTTGGTATTTTCGGGGTGATTTTCAATAAGCTAATCACCATGAGCCAAGATATGTTTGCCCGTATCCACCGTAATGACCGCCGGCGCTATTTGCTGACTGGCACCCTGCTGGGTGGGACGTTCGGCTTGCTGCTGCTTTATGTACCGGAGTTGACCGGAGGAGGGATCAGCTTGATCCCCAGTGCGACAAACGGTGAGTACGGGATCAGTGTGCTGTTGATTCTGTTTTTGGCGCGAGTGGCAACCACACTGCTGTGTTTTGGCTCTGGGGCACCCGGTGGGATCTTCGCTCCGATGCTGGCTTTGGGCACCCTGTTTGGTACTTTCTTTGGCGCCATCGCCCAGCATCTATTTCCGGATCTTGGTCTTCAGCCGGGTATGTTTGCGATTGCCGGTATGGGGGCGCTGTTTGCAGCCACCGTCCGGGCCCCGATCACGGGGATTTTGCTGGTGATCGAAATGACCAATAATTATGATTTGATCTTGCCATTAATCATTACAACGCTGGGAGCGACGATGCTGGCACAGGTATTGGGCGGCAAGCCAATCTACTCCCAGCTTCTACATCGGACCATGGAAAAGGAAAAAATGGCCCAGCGAGAGCAGTCTTCGGTGGTCAATACTTGAACGAGATAGTCAGGTATTAGATAATGACGGTCATAACCGAAAGTATTTGAGAGGTTTTAAATGAGCGATGCCAATCTGCCGCTGAGTTTTTCCGATGTTGCAGCGAACAAAGTGAAAGCGCTTATTGCCGAGGAAGAAAACCCGGAGCTGAAGCTGCGTGTTTACATCACCGGTGGTGGTTGTAGTGGTTTCCAATACGGCTTCACCTTTGACGAGAAAGTCAATGAAGGCGATACCACGATTGAAAATAGCGGAGTCACACTGGTTGTTGACCCGATGAGCCTGCAGTACCTGATCGGTGGTACGGTTGATTACACGGAAGGGCTGGAAGGTTCCCGTTTCTTCGTGAATAACCCTAACGCGACAACCACTTGTGGTTGCGGTGCATCGTTCAGCGTCTAATTGAGCCTGAGGCATTCATATTGCCCCAGCAATAGCTGAAAGAAGGCTGATAAAAAGCCGCTCCCGAGGGAGCGGCTTTTTTATTGGGCCACGCAACGGTTAGCCATAACCGATTAGGTGCGGTTGCCAAGCAGTTGGCTGTTGTCGGCAATAAACTGGCTGAAGTGGTTCAGCTGCGCCATACGTTCTTTGGCAAATTGCTGGAACTGAGTCTTTTCCTTGCCGCTCAGCGAGCGGGCCTGAGGCAGTTTTACCGTTCTTGGGTTTTTGTGTACGCCATTGACCAAGAATTCATAATGCAGGTGCGGACCGGTAACACGGCCTGTCCCACCAAGGGTGCCAACAGTTTGTCCTTGCTTAACGCGCTGTCCCGTTTTGACTTTACGCTTGGTCATATGCAGGTACTTGGTGATATAGGTAGAGCTATGACGGATAAAGACATAGTTACCATTGAATTTATTGTAGCTCGATTGCATCACCACACCGTCACCAGCCGCCCAAATTGGTGTGCCGACCGGGGCGACATAGTCCGTTCCTCGGTGCTGGCTGACTCGGCCGGTCACCGGGTGAAGGCGGCGTGGGTTGAAGTTCGAACTGACGTAACGGAAGTTGATTGGCGAGCGCAGGAAGGCCTTGCGCATGGCCAAGCCTTTCTCGTCATAGTACTTGCCGTCTTCACTGCGTATCGCGGTGAAGGTTTGGCCTAGGTTGGTGAAGGTCGCCGCCAGAATGTTGCCGCGTCCAATGGGCTCACCTTCGACCAAGCGTTCTTCAAACAGTACCGAGAAGGTATCACCGGAACGGATATCCAAAGCGAAATCGATGTCCCAACCGAAGATCCCGGCAATTTCCATGATCTGGTTGGCGGTTAGCCCGGCTTTGTCGGCGGCATTCCAGAAGCTGGAGGTGATCACTGCCTGGGCAAAATTGAGCTGTAGGTCGACATCCTTGCTTTCTTTATTCGAGTAGAAGGTATCAGCGGTACGGGTGATCACTAGGCTGTCAGTGGCACTTTTCGGTTGGATCAGCTGGACCAGTTGGTTGTCCTCGTCAAAGCCGAAGCGCAGCTTATCGCCCGGACGCAGGGTCGTTAAGGTCTTGGTACCCTCGTCGGCATTGACCAAGCGGTAAAGTGTCGCTGGAGACAGGCCAACCTTATTAAACACCACCGCGAGGCTTTCGCCAGATTGCACTTCGTGCTCTTTCCATTCAAGCGGCGGGATGGTTGGTTTCTCATCGCCTGCCATTGGGCGTAATTGGTCAGTGTCGAGGGAGATTTCGAGTGGGTAGAGTTTGCCGATTTCGAACTTTCGCTCGGGGTGTCCGCTGTTTTCCGAACTCGGCCATAATAGTAACACCACGAGCAGCGCGCTGATCACGGTGATGAGGGTTTGGTGCATCCTTGGCAACTGGCGGAGTATCGGTACTTGCATGTGGTGTTTTTTTGCGATTTCGTAAAAAATAAGACAACCCTTAGTCTAACTGGTTTCAAATAACATCGCTATTCAAGTAAGATTGAGGATTATTACTTTTTTGCCAATTCTGTGGGAGCGAACAAGAATGGCCAGCATTGAACAAGCTTTAGCTGAGATTAAGCGTGGTGTGGATGAGTTGATTCCGGAAGAGGAGCTGATTGCCAAGCTGAAAGAGAACCGTCCTCTACGAATCAAATTGGGTGCCGATCCAACGGCACCGGATATTCACCTGGGTCACACAGTGATCCTGAACAAACTGCGTACGTTCCAGGAGCTAGGCCATGACGTCACGTTCCTGATCGGTGATTTCACCGGTATGGTGGGTGATCCAACAGGCAAAAATACGACCCGTCCACCGCTGACTCGCGAAGACGTTCTGCGTAATGCTGAAACGTATAAAGAGCAGGTCTTCAAAATTTTGGATCCGGCCAAGACCAAGATTGAATTCAACTCGAGCTGGCTGTCTGAGCTAGGCGCGGAAGGTATGATCCGTCTGGCTGCAAACCAAACCGTTGCCCGTATGCTTGAGCGTGATGATTTCAAGAAGCGTTACAACGAAGGCCGTCCTATTGCGATTCACGAGTTCATGTACCCACTGCTTCAGGGCTATGACTCAGTGGCAATGGAGACCGATGTTGAGCTGGGTGGTACCGATCAGAAGTTCAACCTACTGATGGGCCGCGAGCTGCAGAAAGCCAATGGCCAGAAGCCACAGGTTGTCCTGACGATGCCACTATTGGTTGGTCTGGACGGTGTGAAGAAAATGTCCAAGTCAGCACACAACTACATTGGTGTGACTGATGTGCCTAGCGAGATGTTCGGTAAAATCATGTCGATTTCTGATGATCTGATGTGGAACTACTTCGAATGTCTGTCTTTCCGCCCGTTAGCAGAAATTGATCAGTTCCAAGCTGACATTGCTAGTGGCAAGAATCCACGTGATGTGAAGATCTTGCTGGCGAAAGAAATCATTGCTCGTTTCCACAGCGAAGCCGATGCTGATGCTGCCGAGCAAGAGTTCATTAACCGTTTCCAGAAAGGCGCGATGCCAGATGAAATGCCAGAGTTCGAATTTGAAGCCGGTATTGCGATTGGTAACCTACTGAAAGATGCTGGGCTGGTTAACTCAACGTCTGATGCGATGCGTATGATCCGTCAGGGCGCTGCGAAAATTGATGGCGACAAGGTTGAAGATACCAAGTTGGTTCCTGCTGCAGGCACTGCGGTTTACCAAGTGGGTAAGCGTAAGTTTGCCCGTGTGACCCTGAAGTAATCAAGGTCTACATCCGAATGATAAAGGCGCTCTCGGCGCCTTTTTTGATCATACTGCCAATAGCCTATTGGTTGTAGTCGTTGCGCTGATTGTCATCCTGGCTCAGGTATTCAATGAATTCCCACTCTATCCCATTGGGATCCCAGAAATAAATGCGCTTTCGCCAAGGGTGCGACGTTTCCATTTCATTTTCTTTATACCCGGCGGCCAGTAGGCGTGCTCTGACACTATCGATATCATCGGTCACCAAACCAATATGGTTAATGCCGCTGTCTCGGTACGGCGTGCGATCGACTGATTCTCGTGCGACGACTTCCTGCAAAGCAAGGTAGCTTTGTGCGGTACCGAGATGACACCAGCGGTAGCCATCACCTTGGCCGCAATGGCGGATAGCAAATGACGGTAGGGCGGTTTGGATAAATTCGACTGTGCGGTCGATATTGCCGACAGTAATGTTGGCATGTTCTACGTAGGGGATCATAGGCACCTCGGTTTTTGTTAAATAAGGTTTTTATTAAGTAAGGTATTTTGTTTACTTAAACATAGCCCGCCCTTCAATTAAGTAAAGTTATTTGTTTATATATTTATTTGGCTAAGTGTAATTAGGTAGAAAAAAACCGCCAGGGTGGCGGTTTTTGTGAAAACTCAAAAGATTATTGCGCTGGAGATGCGAGGTATATCAATGTCTCAGGGCGAAGGTTGGCAGCGAGAGGTGCCAGCGTATTGCGGCGAGACGGATCGTCAGAGTGGTGATAATGCCTGCCAGGGTAGCGACGGCACTATCAACATTTGCCGACAGGGCCATGGTGTGGACTATACCACCGAGGATACAGGCGGTGGCATACACTTCGGTACGCAGTACCATCGGGATCTCCCTGGCCAGTACATCACGGATCACCCCGCCACCGCAGCCCGTCATGACGCCCATGATCACGGCAACCATCGGTGTGGCACCAAAACGCAGTGCCTTCTCGACACCAATAGCCACAAATACCGCAAGGCCGATGGCATCGGATACAGGCAATATCCACCACGGCATCTGTCGCGGACGGCGAATAGCCAGCATGCTGATCAAGCAGGTAATGAAAATCACCCAGAGGTAGTTGGTATCGGTGATCCAGAAAACGGGTGTGGCCCCCAGAGCCATGTCACGGATGGTCCCCCCGCCGATTGCGGTGACGCTGGCCAGCACCACGACTCCGAATGGGTCCATCCGAAGTCGGCCTGCCAGTAATACGCCCGAGGCGGCAAACACGGCCGTTCCGAACATATCGAGAAGATAAATGAGCATCATGATACCTGCTGAGTCAGAGAATATAGGGCGATCGCGCAGATTGTACGACGAATAAACTAGCTGACAACTCGCTGATACCGCTTTGTGAGGTGACTCACAGTGATTGTTGAGAGTGTGTTACAAGCGGCTTTGTCGTACCTGATCGAGATATTGGCAGATCTCCTCGGCGGCCATAATTGTCCGGGGAGTCGGTCGGTTTAGCCAGTCTGATGTAACCGTAAATATGTGCTGCTTCTCAACGGCGGGTAACTGTTGGCGCCAATTGTCCCATACTGAAGAATCGGCTGCTGCATGCGAGGTGCCGAAGATCACCTCTGGCTGGCGGACAATGACCTGTTCGGTTGAGATCTGCGGATAGGCAGCGGCACTGTTGGCAAAGATGTTTTTTCCACCACAGACGGCAAAGACTTGGCTTGGCCAGTTGTCTCCAGCGACGGTGATCATCGGGCTGTTGCTGAGTTGGTAGAAATAGCTGACCGTGTTTTTTTTCTGATGTGCCAAACGCAGAGTGTCCAGCCGCTGGCGGAAGTCACTGGCGCTGAGCTGGGCCTGCTCAGGTGAGTCGGCAAATTGCCCCAACAGCTCTAGGGTACTGGCAATATCTTCCAGTGATTTGGGGTTGGAATAGAATACTTTGAAGCCCAGTTGCTCCAGCCGGGTCATTTCGCGGGTTGGATTTCCCCCTTTCCAGGCCAAGATCAGATCCGGCTGCAGGGCGACTATCCGCTCCATTTTGATACCGCGGTAGTTGGCCACTCGTTCGAGGGACTTGGCGGCTTCCGGATAGTCACTGTAGTCGCTGGCCGCGATGAGCTTATCGCCAAGACCTGCAGCATAGGCCATCTCGGTAGTGTGTGGCGACAGGCTGATGATGGTTTTCACGGGCTGGGCCGCTGTGAGGAAGGCCGGAAATAACAGTAGGCAGAAAACAGCTAAACGCACTTAAACAGCTCCTTGTAGCATTAGCAATAGCAGGCTTTGGGCGGTAACCCACATCCATAGTCGTTGGTTGGCGAGGCGATCAATCTGGCTCAGGTGCAATGCCGCTGGGGCGATTTTTCCACCCAGCTTGGGCCGCTCCATTTTTATCTGATCATAAATAACCGGACCGCCCAGTGATAGCGACAGTTTGTGGCCGGTAGCCGTTAATAGCCAGCCTGGGCCGGGGAGTTGCCACATCTCCCCCTGTTGCCGGAGTCCCCGCAATGCAATTTTCCCGTTGTGACCTATCGTCAGTAACAGCGCAAATAGGCGCAGTGGAACAATATCCAATATGGCAAGGGCAGTGGTGGCCGATTGGCCAAAATGGCGGTATTGTTGCCTGCTGGGTGACCAGCAGCGGCTCAGTTCGACGGCTAAGCGATACAAGATGGCCCCAATTCCGCCAGCTAGGGCGTACCAGAACAAGACGCCAACGACTAACCGACCGTATCCGATCAGCAGGGTTTCGGCGCCGGCTTTACCGAGCCCGAGCAGTGATAGGTTGTCGGTATGGCGGTTTATCCTCGTGCCTAGCAGTGCCCGGCATTGTAGCTTGTCTTCACGGCTATAGGCGCGGACAAATTGTTTACTGAACTTGCGCATGTTACGCCAGTCCAGAGCTATCCATAGCAGCAGAAGGTGGAAAGCCGTATCGATCCAGACCAATTGGTAAAGGCAAATAAGAACAATTAGTACGGTCAACCATAGCAGCGACCATGACAGCAAACCTGACAAGCGCTTTTGCTGCGGGGCATCACTGGTTTTGTTGACTTTGTTGGCGAGGGCCAAGGCCAGTTGGCGCCAGATTTGTAGCGGATGGAGCTGGGAGGGAATAGGCAACAGCCATTGCAATGCCAGTGCACCCCACAAGGCGAGTAGGGTGCTGTTACCGGCGATAAGTGCAATGGCGTCGGTCATCTTACTGGTTCAGTAGTTCAACCATCTTGGCAACCATTACCGACGAACTTTGTGCTGCCACTGGCAAGAACTCTTCAAAGCTCATTGGCGATTCTTTGTCAGCGACATCAGAAATGGCACGGACAACCACGAACGGCACGTTGAACTGGTGACAAGCCTGGGCAATGGCTGCCGCTTCCATCTCAACGGCAATCACTGATGGGAAGTTTTCACGGATAAATGCTTGTTTTTCTGCCGAGCACACGAAGGCGTCGCCAGTACAGATCAGGCCGCGAACCGCGTGGGTATCACCCATAGTCGCCAGTGCTTTTTCAGCTGTGTCCATCAGTTTGGTATCAGAAGCAAACGCCGCTGGTTGCTGGGCCATCTGACCGATTTCGTAGCCGAATGCCGTTACGTCGGCATCGTGGTAGCGTACTTCTGTCGAGATCACGACATCACCTACGTTCAAGCTGCTATCGAAACCACCGGCAGAGCCTGTGTTCAGTACTACATCTGGCTGGAAGATCTCAAGCAGTACAGCGCTACCCACAGCAGCCGCTACTTTACCGATGCCAGATTGAAGCAGAACCACATCATGGCCATTGAGGGTACCGGTGTAGAAAGTACAACCTGCTTTGTGGTGAGTTTCGCAGTTAGCCAGTTGATCTTTAAGGATGGCAACTTCTTGCTCCATCGCGCCGATAATGCCGATTTTCATCAATACAGTCTCTTGTTTGGTAACAAGCCCCCTGACGGGGGCATTGGGAATGACCGGATTGTACCATGGCAAACCTGAATAATGCCAAGTTGCCAGCTGGTTAGTTTCACATCTAATCGCTACACATCTAGGTAGTCAAGGATACCGTCTGCGGCGCGGCGTCCTTCGTCAATGGCGGTCACCACCAGATCCGAGCCGCGGACGGCATCCCCGCCGGCAAAGATTTTTGGGTTGGTGGTCTGGAAGGCAAAATCGCCACTCTCCGGTGCTAGGACCCGGCCCCACTGATCGAGATCGACCCCAAACTCAGCCAGCCAAGGCATGGCATGGGGCTGGAAGCCGAAGGCCATGATCACCGCATCAGCGGACAGGGTATGTTCACTACCCGGTACGGGCTCTGGGCGGCGGCGGCCTGCGTCATCGGGTTCACCGAGTGCTGTCTTGATCATATTGACGCCGCAGATTTGACCGTGGCTATCCACTTCCAGGCCGGTAGGTTGCAGGTTGAACTGGAACTTCACTCCTTCCTCGCGGGCGTTTTTCACCTCGCGTTTTGAACCCGGCATATTGGCCTCATCGCGGCGGTAGGCACAGGTAACGCTGCTGGCGCCTTGGCGTACCGAGGTCCGGACACAGTCCATCGCAGTGTCTCCCCCCCCGAGTACCACCACGTTTTTCCCTGCCATATCAATAAATGGCTGTCCGCCCTCGAGCCCCATTACCCGGTAGGTATTGG
Organism: Photobacterium satsumensis; assembly: GCF_050336935.1. Taxonomy (NCBI): domain Bacteria; kingdom Pseudomonadati; phylum Pseudomonadota; class Gammaproteobacteria; order Vibrionales; family Vibrionaceae; genus Photobacterium; species Photobacterium satsumensis. Next base: position 161,734 of record NZ_JAKJSK010000012.1, on the reverse strand, counting down.
ACACCAAGAACGGCAAGGCATCGAAGACACCTGGAGCCTCTTCGTTGTCCAAGCCTGCCCGCATGTTCTGGTAGGTACCGACGCCGAGGAACACAGCATCATATTCGGCAATCAGTTCGGCCAATTCAATATCCTTGCCGACGTCGGTGTTGAGGCGGAACTCGACACCCATGCCGGAGAATATCTTGCGGCGGTTGATCATGACCTCTTTTTCCAGTTTGAATGAGGGGATGCCAAAGGTTAGCAGCCCGCCAATTTCCGGGTAGCGATCGAACACCACGGGTTTGACTCCGTTGCGCACCAAGATATCAGCACAGGACAGACCGGCAGGGCCTGCCCCGATGATTGCCACCTTTTTGCCGGTCCACTCAACATGGGACATGTCCGGTTTCCAGCCCATCTCAAATGCCTTGTCGGTGATATATTTTTCGACATTACCGATGGTGACGGCGCCGAAGTCATCGTTGAGCGTACACGCGCCTTCACACAGTCGATCCTGTGGACAGACCCGACCACAGACTTCGGGTAGGGTGTTGGTCTGGTGAGATAGCTCAACGGCTTCGATGATCCTGCCTTCGTTGGCGAGCTTCAGCCATTGGGGAATGTAGTTGTGGACCGGGCACTTCCACTCGCAGTACGGGTTGCCGCAATCAAGGCAGCGGTCAGCCTGGGCGCTGGCCTGCTGGCGGGTAAACGGTTCGTAGATTTCGACAAACTCAATTCTCCGTACTTTCAGTGGTTTCTTGGGCGGGTCGATACGCGCGACATCAATAAACTGGTATATGTTCTGGCTCATCGGGCTCCCTCCCTATTGTGCTTGCACGCGCAGCTCGGCGGCTGAGCGACTCTGGTGGCCGAGCAAGGTATTGACATCGGCAGTCTTGGGTTTGGCTAGATAGAAGCGCGGGATCCATTGGTCGAACTCGGCCAATATTTCCTGTGCCCGATCTGAGCCGGTTAATTCAAGGTGTTGGTCTATCATGCCGCGAAGATGCTCTTGATGGATCTTCAGTTTGGCCAGTGGCAGGGCTTCGACCAGTTCAGGGTTGACCCGGCCGGAGAAATCACCATCCTCGTCGAGGATGTAAGCAAATCCCCCTGTCATCCCGGCACCGAAATTGACGCCGGTCTTGCCAAGTATTGCCACTATGCCCCCTGTCATGTATTCACAGGCATTGTCACCTGCTCCCTCGATGACTGCGATGGTGCCGGAGTTACGCACCGCAAAACGCTCACCGGCTTTGCCTGCAGCAAAGAGCTTGCCGCCTGTCGCGCCATACAGGCAGGTATTGCCGATGATGGTCGAGTGATTGGATTTGAAGGCTGAGCCAATAGGCGGACGAATCACGATTTGGCCGCCGGTCATCCCTTTACCGACATAGTCGTTGGCATCACCGGTCAGGAAGAGGTTCAGCCCGCCGGCGTTCCATACCCCGAATGACTGGCCGGCGGTACCGGTCAGGTGGAGGTTGACCGGTGTTGAAGCCATGCCCTGATTCCCCCAGCGCTTGGCAATTTCACCGGATAGCCTTGCGCCTACCGAGCGGTCGGTATTGCGGATGTCCTCGAAGATATCGGTGCCGCTGCGGGCTTCGATTGCCGGTAGGGCCTGTTCGAACAGGGCGATATTAAGCGGTGCATTGTCGAACGGGGTGTTGCTTTCGCTGCAGTATAGGGTCTTGCCTGCCAGTGGCTCTGAGGTTGCCAGTACCGGAGCGAGATCCAACTTACTCTGCTTGGCGGTATAACCTTCGATGACTTCCAGTAACTCAGTGCGGCCAATGAGGTCGGTTAGCTTTTCGACGCCCAGCTCGGCAAGGAGCTCACGCACTTCCTGACCCAGGCCGATGAAGTAGTTCATGACCTGCTCGGGGAGTCCCTTGAAGAAATCGCGGCGTAGGGTTTCGTCCTGTGTCGCCACACCAGTGGCACAGTTGTTGAGATGGCAGATCCGCAGGTATTTACATCCCAATGCCACCATCGGGGCCGTGCCGAAGCCAAAGCTCTCAGCACCGAGGATCGCCGCCTTGACCACATCCAATCCGGTTTTCAGGCCGCCATCCACCTGCAGGCGGATCTTGTGGCGTAGGCCATTGGCAACCAAGGCCTGCTGGGTTTCGGCAAGACCCAATTCCCACGGGCTCCCGGCATATTTGACCGAGGTTAGCGGGCTGGCACCGGTACCGCCATCGTAACCGGAAATGGTAATAAGATCGGCATAGGCCTTGGCAACCCCGGTGGCAATGGTGCCGACACCGGGTTCAGAAACAAGCTTGACTGAAACCATAGCGGTCGGATTGACCTGCTTGAGATCGAAGATCAGCTGGGCCAAATCTTCAATCGAGTAAATATCATGATGGGGCGGTGGCGAAATCAGGGTAACACCAGGCACCGCATAACGTAATTTGGCGATTTCCGTGGTGACCTTATGGCCCGGAAGCTGCCCGCCTTCACCGGGCTTGGCCCCCTGTGCCACTTTGATCTGAATGACATCAGCATTCACCAGATAGTGCGGGGTGACGCCAAAACGGCCTGAAGCCACCTGTTTGATGCGGGAGTTTCTCTCGCTGTTGAAACGGCGCGGATCTTCACCGCCTTCGCCGGAGTTGGAGCTGCCTCCCAAACGGTTCATCGCAATAGCCAGTGCTTCGTGGGCCTCTGGACTCAGGGCGCCGATAGACATGGCGGCAGAGTCAAACCGCTGGTAGAGCGCCGATGCCTCTTCGACTTTGTTGATGGCAATCGGGGCTTGGTCCGGCTTGAGCCTGAGCAAGTCGCGAATAGCCGCGACAGGGCGTTCGTTCACTTGCTGGGCAAAGGCTCGGTAATCGGTGTAGTCACCGGATTTGACGGCTTTTTGCAAGGTGCCGATGACATCCGGGTTGTAGGCATGGAACTCGCCGCCGTGGACATATTTCAGCAACCCACCATGCTCGATAGGCTTGCGTTTGAGCCATGCCCGGCGGGAAAGATTGAACAAATCTTGTTGGAAGTCGGCAAACCCTGCGCCCTGGATCCGGCTTGATACGCCGCGGAAACAGAGAGCAACAATGTCATCATCAAGACCGACCGCTTCGAACAGCATGGCGCAGCGGTAGGAGGCAATGGTCGAGATCCCCATCTTGGACATGATTTTGTACAAGCCCTTGTTGATGCCATTGCGGAAGTTGAGCATGACCTCGCGATATGGCTTGGTAATGGCATTACTATCAACTAATTGGCCGAGGGTTTCATAGGCAAGGTATGGGTACACTGCGGTGGCCCCGAAGCCGAGCAACACGGCAAACTGGTGCGGATCGCGCGCAGTGGCGGTTTCGACAACAATGTTGGCATCGCAGCGCAGCTGCTGGGTGACTAGCCGGTTCTGGACGGCTCCCACCGCCATTGCTGCCGGAATGGGGAGCTTGCCGGCATTGATGCCGCGATCCGACAAAACGATGAGTACCGTGCCGCTGCGGATCAAGCGCTCGGCTTGATCACAGATATCAATGATAGCCTGCTTGAGATCTTTTTCATCGGGATTGAAGTTGATGTCGATAATACTGTTGCGGTAGTGCTGGTTGTCGAGCTCCAGCAGCTGTACCAAGTCGGAATAGAGCAGGACCGGTGAGCTAAAGGCAACCCGGTAGGCATGGCTGTCGGTTTCGCAGAACACATTGATTTCACGGCCGATACAGGTGGCCAGTGACATCACATGCTTTTCCCGCAACGGGTCAATCGGTGGATTGGTGACCTGGGCAAACATCTGGCGGAAGTAGTCGGTGACAGCCCGCTCGCGTGACGACAGCACGGCCATCGGCGCATCATCGCCCATGGAGCCGGTGGCCTCCTGCCCGTTCTCGCCGATCACCCGCAGGACCTGATCGATCTCTTCGCGGCTCATGGCAAACTGTTTTTGGCAGGTGCCGAGCTCGCTATCATCGAACGAGCGGCTACCGACCTGCTCGTCACCGAGTTCTTCGAAGGGCACCAAGCGTTTGACATGGCTATCCATCCACTCTTTATAGGGGTGGCGTCCCATCAGGTCGTTATCGATGTCGGCAGAGTGCCAGATTTTACCGAACTTGGTATCGATCACCAGCAATTCGCCCGGCCCCACTCGGCCTTTTTCGGCCACTTCGTCGGGTGCGTAGTCCCAGATCCCGACCTCGGAGGCAAGGGTGATCAGCTTGTCCTTGGTGATGATGTATCTCGCCGGGCGCAGGCCGTTACGGTCGAGATTACAGGCGGCATAACGGCCGTCGGACATCACGATACCTGCCGGGCCATCCCACGGCTCCATGTGCATGGAGTTGAAATCATAGAAAGCCCGCAGCTCGGGATCCATATCCGGGTGGTTCTGCCAGGCCGGTGGGACCAGCATCCGCATCGCGCGAAACAGATCCATCCCGCCGGACAGGAAGAGCTCGAGCATGTTATCGAGACTCGAGGAATCCGATCCGGTTTCGTTGACAAAGGGGGCTGCCGTTTGCAGATCCGGCAACAGTGGCGAGGCAAATTTATAGGCACGCGCCCGGGCCCACTGGCGGTTACCGGCAATGGTATTGATTTCACCATTATGGGCCAGATAGCGGAACGGCTGTGCCAATAGCCAGCGGGGTTGGGTATTGGTAGAAAACCGCTGGTGGAACAAACAGATTGACGATTCTAGCCGGATATCTCCCAGGTCTTGGTAGAAGCGGGGCAGATCGGCGGGCATGCATAGCCCCTTGTAGACAGTGACCTGCGTTGACAGGCTACAGATGTAAAAGTCGGGATCGGCGGTGATGCGTTTTTCGATCCGGCGCCGGGCAACATACAGCCGGCGGTCGATATCTCTTGGCTTCCAGCCAGCAGGGGCATTGATAAACACCTGCTCGATATTGGGGAGAGTTTCGGTCGCGATAGGGCCCAGCACCTGTGGGTTGATGGGAACCTGCCGCCAGCCAACCAATGACAAGGTTTCCTTGGCGAGCTCTTCGCTGATAATGGTCCGGGCCTGCTCGGCAAGTACCGGATCCTGGCTGAGGAACAGCATGCCGAGGGCAAATTCACGCGATAGTTTCCACCCCTTGTCTTCGGCCACAATACGGTAAAAGCTCTCGGGCTTTTTCATCAGCAGCCCACAGCCATCACCGGTTTTGCCATCGGCGGCGATCCCGCCGCGGTGGGTCATACGGTCAAGGGCGGAAATGGCGGTGCGGACAAGCTTGTGGCTGGTTTCTCCTTCAATGTGGGCAATTAACCCGAAACCACAGTTATCTTTATCCAGCATGGGGTTATACAGTGTCATTACAACTCTCCCTAGCATCTGCCTGAATAAGCAGAAATACTGCATTTTTTGACGGTCTTCCTGACCATCGGATGACAACCCTTGCGCGCACCATTGGTGGTTTGTTTTGATTATCTAGGGGCCGCAAAGGTACCTTTTGCTTCCTGCGACCTTTCAAGTTAACGGCTATTTACAGAAAGGTCAAACTATAAACAATAAATTAACATTCTGGTCGGGCACCGATATTGCAAGGTATTTGGGGAGGGTGATAGTGAATAATTATGGGAAGTATATCTTCAAGGGAATAAAAAACCGGCCGCTTGGGCCGGTTTGGATTACGTTTTCTGATAAGAGCTTGCTTTAGTCCTAAGAGGCATTCGACAGCATTAGGGAATCAGCTTTAGCTTCCAGGTTGCTGTTACCCATTAGGTAGGCATCAATCTCTCGGGCAGACTCACGGCCTTCGTTGATACAGCGGACAACCAGTGATTGGCCGGTACGCATATCACCGGCAGCAAATACGCCTTTTTGGTTGGTGGCAAACCCTTGTGTCGCTACATTGCCACGTTCATCGAGTTTGATATCCAGCTGGGCCAGCACGCCGGTTGGTTCCGGATGCAGGAAGCCCATTGCCAAAAACGCCAGATCACAAGGGATGATACGCTCTGAACCTACGACCTCAGTAAATCCTGGGCGCTCACCCGGTTTAGCTTCTTCCCACTGGATATCGGCAATACGCAGTGCTTTTACGTTGCCAGCATCGTCGCCGATAAATTCCTTGGTCAGGATGTTCCAGTGACGCTCACACCCTTCCTCATGGGAGGTCGAGGTTTTCATGATCATTGGGTAAGAAGGCCATGGCTGGTTGGCCGGACGCTTTTCAGGTGGGATCGGCATGATCTCGACCTGGGTAATGCTGGCCGCCCCGTGACGGTTAGAGGTACCGACACAGTCAGATCCCGTATCACCCCCACCGATCACCACCACATGCTTGCCGTTGGCATGGATTTCTTCCGTTTTCAGATCCATATCGTTGGCGCGGCGGTTGTTCTGGGCCAGAAACTCCATCGCAAAATGGACACCGTTGAGCTCACGGCCCGGGATTGGCAGGTTGCGCGGCACCGTCGAACCACCGGTTAGCAATATGACATCAAATTCCTGGCGCAGTTGCTGGGCGTTGACGTTGACCCCAATATGGGCGTTGACTTCAAACTTGATCCCGGCATCGGCCATCAGGTTGATCTTGCGATCAATAATGTCCATGCCCAGCTTGAAGTCAGGGATCCCGAAGCGCAGTAGGCCGCCCACTTTCTCGTCACGCTCGAACACAGTGACGCAGTGGCCGGCGCTGTTAAGCTGCTCGGCCGCGGCTAGGCCGGCAGGGCCAGAGCCAATAATTGCAACGGTTTTTCCGGTACGCGAACGTGGTGTCTTGGGTTTGGCGTACCCTTCGCGGTACGCCGTTTCGACAATGGTCTTCTCGATATTACAAATCGTGATTGGGTCTTGGTTGATACCCAGTACACAGCCACTTTCACAAGGGGCCGGGCACACACGACCGGTAAACTCCGGGAAGTTGTTGGTCGAACTCAAGATATTCCATGCTTCTTCCCAGCTGTCACGGTAAACCGCATCATTGAATTCCGGGATGATGTTACCGATCGGGCAGGAGTTGTGGCAAAACGGAACGCCACAATCCATACAGCGAGAGGCCTGCGTATTGATCTTGTCGCCGAACTCCTCGTTGAGAACAAATTCCTTGTTGTCCTCAATACGGACGCTCGGATCCAGCTTCTTTGGCAGCTCGCGGCCAAACTCTAAAAATCCTGTAGGCTTACCCATTGACGGCCTCCAACTCTTCCTTGATTTGTGCTTCTTCCTTGCGCTTTTGCAGGACTGCCTTGTAGTCCCTCGGCATGACCTTCACCATATTCTCGAGGTTGGCCTCGAAGTTCGACAGGAAGGTTTCTGCCACAGTACTACTGGTTAGTTCAACGTGTTTGGTGAGCATGTCGAACAATAGCGTTTTGTCTTCTTGCTCAAGCGGGTCGAGATCAACCAGCTCTGGGTTGAGCTTGGTGTCGAAATCTTCGAACTGATCCCAGACATACGCCACACCACCGCTCATACCGGCGGCGAAGTTGCGGCCGGTTTGGCCGAGGATAACGGCAACACCACCGGTCATGTATTCACAGCCGTGGTCACCGACGCCTTCAACCACAACTCGAGCACCTGAGTTACGTACACAGAAACGCTCGCCGGCCATACCGCGGATGTAAGACTCGCCCGAGGTCGCGCCATAGAAACAGACGTTACCCACTACGATGTTATCTTCCGGGATGATGTCAGACTTGGCATCTGGGTAAAGTACCAGCGTACCGCCTGACAAGCCCTTGCCCCAGTAATCGTTGGCATCACCTTCGACTTCGAACTTGACGTTCTTGGCCAGGAAAGCACCGAAGCTCTGGCCAGCAGAACCGGTGAACTTGACGTTCATTGGTTGTGGCAGGCCTTTATCTTTGTAAATCTTGGAGATTTCGTTCGACAGCATGGTACCGGCACTGCGGTCGGTATTGATGATGCCAAACTTGGCATCCACTTGCTTGCCTTCGTACAGGGCAGGTGCTGCCGCTTCAATCAACTTGCGATCGAGTACCGCTTCCAGGTTGTGGTTCTGCTCGCGTTGGTTGTACACGCCATCTTCGTCACGTGCCTGTTCGATGAACAGTACCGGGCTAAGATCCAGGTTCTGGTACTTCCAGTGGCCGATGTTTTCGCGAATTTTCAGCTTGTTTGACTGACCAACCATCTCTTCGATGGTGCGGAAGCCAAGCTCTGCCATGATTTCACGCAGGCCTTCAGCCATGTACTGGAAGAAGGTGACGACATCTTCGACACGGCCGTCGAAACGCTCGCGCAGGGTCTTGTTCTGGGTCGCGATACCCACCGGGCAGGTATTCTTGTGACACTTACGCATCATGATACAACCTTCAACCACCAGGGCAGCGGTTGCCACACCCCATTCCTCGGCACCCAGCAGGGTGGCTACGGCAAGGTCACGGGGGGTCTTCATCTGGCCATCGGTTTGGACCACGATACGGTTACGCAGACCGTTCTTCAGCAAGGTTTGGTGGGTCTCGGCCAAGCCAAGTTCCCACGGTAGACCGGTATGGCGAATAGATGACATTGGTGACGCACCGGTACCGCCATCGAAGCCGGCAATCAGCACGACATCTGCTTTCGCTTTGGCAACACCCGAGGCAATCGTACCGACACCGGCTTCCGATACCAGCTTGACGTTGACACGGCCGGCACGGTTGGCGTTTTTCAGATCGTAGATCAGCTGCGCCAAATCTTCGATAGAGTAGATATCGTGGTGCGGCGGCGGTGAAATTAAGCCGACGCCCGGTGTTGAGTGGCGGGTTGCCCCGATCCAGTCATCCACCTTGTCACCCGGTAGCTGACCGCCTTCACCCGGCTTGGCGCCCTGTGCCATCTTGATCTGAATCTCGTCAGAGTTGGTCAGGTAGTAAGACGTGACACCGAAGCGGCCTGATGCGACCTGCTTGATGGCCGAACGCTCCCAGTCACCGTTGTCTTTCTTCTCGAAGCGGGCAGGATCTTCACCGCCTTCGCCCGAGTTCGACTTGGCGCCGATACGGTTCATCGCCACAGCCAGTGTCGAGTGTGCTTCGTAAGAGATAGAGCCGAAGCTCATGGCACCGGTCGCAAAGCGCTTAAGGATGCTTTCGATTGGCTCGACGTCTGCCAGCGGGATGGAGCCTGCTGGGTTTTTAATGAATTCAAGCTGGCTACGCAACGTGGCGGCATCGTCGCCCTGGGCGTCGACGGCACTGGCGTATTCTTTGAACTGGGCAAAATCTTTGTTACGGGTCGATTGCTGCAGCAAAGAGATGGTTTCTGGGTTGAACAGGTGTTTTTCGCCACGCTGTTTCCACTGGTAGACACCGCCGACATCCAGCATCTGGATTGGCACTTCACGAGTAGGGTAGCCCAGACGGTGACGAACCAGCACTTCCTTGGCGATATCGTCGATGGTCAGGCCCTGGATACGGGAAACCGTGCCGGTGAAGTACTTGTCTACGACTGATTTGCTGATACCCAGCGCTTCGAAGATTTGCGCACCGTGGTAGGACTGCAGGGTTGAGATCCCCATCTTGGAGAAGATCTTCAGCAGGCCACCGTTTACCCCTTTACGGTAGTTGTTGAACAGCTCTTCGGTGGGAACTTCCGGATCCAGCTTACGCTTGCGCTGCAGATCAACAATGGTTTCTGTCACTAGGTACGGGTTCACGGCGTTGGCGCCATAGCCGACCAGTGTCGCAAAGTGGTGGGTTTCGCGGGCATCACCGGTTTCAACCACGATGTCACACTTGGCACGCAGGCCCTTGCGGATCAGGTGGTGGTGAACAGCACCAACAGCCAGCATGGCAGGGATTGCGGCGTGGTTTGAGTTGACGGCACGGTCGGTCAGGATGATGACCGAGTAACCGTCAATCACCGCATCTTCCGAGTACTGGCAGATACGCTTCAGCGCGCGTTCCAGTTTACCGTCCTCACCGCTGGCACGGAATACGATATCCAGCGTCTTGGCCTGTAGGTACTCGTTATCGATAGCACGGAGCTTTTCAAGTTCAGCATTGCTCAGTACCGGCGATTCAATCTCAACCTTCTGGCAGTGCTCTGGTGTCTCGGTTAGCAGGTTATGATCTTTACCCAAGTATGTGTTGAGTGACATAACCATGCGTTCACGGATCGGATCGATCGGTGGGTTGGTGACCTGGGCAAACAACTGCTTGAAGTAGTTTGACAGGTGCTGTGACTGGTGCGACAGCACGGCCAGCGGCCAGTCGGCACCCATGGCGCTGAGTGGCTCGTAGCCCGTTTTTGCCAGCGGCACGATGATTTCGTTGACTTCCTCCGAGCTCATACCAAAGGCTTGCTGGTGGTGCAGAAGGCGCTCAGGCGTTGGCTGGTGGTGCATGTTGTCAGCTTCAGGCAGGCTCTTCAGCGTCAGCAGGTTGTCTTTGACCCACTGCTCATAAGGCTGGGCAGAAGCGATAGTGTCTTTAACTTCTTCGTCAGAGATGATGCGACCTTGCTCTAGGTCGGCAACGAAGATTCGCCCCGGCTGCAGGCGGCCGCGGAACTGAACGTTCTCAGGCTCGATTTCAACCACACCCGATTCAGAAGCCATCACTAAGAAGTCATCTTTGGTCACGGTATAGCGTGACGGGCGAAGACCATTACGGTCAAGGGTTGCACCAACCTGAACACCATCGGTGAAACAAACAGACGCTGGGCCATCCCAAGGTTCCATGACATTGGCATGATACTGGTAGAAGGCACGACGCTTCGGATCCATATTTTTGTTTTCTTGCCATGCTTCTGGGATCAGCATCATTAACGCATGTGGCAGGCTACGGCCTGACAGGACCAAGAGTTCCAGTGCCATATCAAAGTTGGATGAATCCGAACTGCCTTCCTGGCAGATAGGCAGCAGCATGTCGATTTCTTGCTGGCTGAATAGCTCAGACTCAAGGATCGCTTCACGGGCCTTCATCCAGTTCAGGTTACCGCGTACGGTGTTGATTTCACCGTTATGGGCGATGTAACGGAAAGGCTGGGCCAGACGCCATCTCGGGAAGGTATTGGTCGAAAAGCGAGAGTGGACCAGCGCCAGTGCTGTCACCATCGATGGGTTCTGTAGATCAAGGAAGTACTGTGGTACCTGCTCGGTCGTTAGCTGACCCTTGTAAACCAGTGTCTTGTATGACAGTGAATTGATGTAGAAGTCATCTCCGATGTTGGAGATACTCTCTAGGCAGACGCGAACCGTGTAGTTTCGCAATACGTAAAGTTTGCGTTCAAGTACCGCGGGCTCCATGCTGGCACCGCCGGTAATAAAGACATGCTCAAACTGGGGTTCGGTACTTAGCGGATCCTCGCCAATCATTGAATTGTCAACGGGCAGCACACGGTAACCAACCACTTCTAGGTCAAGTCGTTTGGCGTTGCGCTCTAGGATGTCGCGACATTGCTGGCGTTTGTACTCGTCTTTGGGAAATAGCACCACTCCCACACCGTACTGCTCGAATGATGGCAGACGGATCCCTTGCTTGACGGTTTCTTCCAGCAGGAATTCATGGGGTTTTTGTAGCAATATACCGGCACCGTCACCACTGCTCGGGTCACAGCCTTGACCGCCACGGTGTTCCATCCGAGCTAGCATATCAAGGGCTTGGGTGACAATTTCGTGGGATTTACGGTTCTTTAGGTGGGCCACAAAGCCGATACCACAGGCATCGTGCTCCATTTCAGGCACATAAAGTCCCTGAGCATTCAGCTCTTGATCTGTCATAGATACTTCCTTCCAGTTTCAACAGGCACCAATCCAGATACCTGAGTTATCCCTAATTTTGGTTATACACCCTGCAGGCCTTGGTGGACTCCTGTCCGGCCGTTGAGGATGGGTTTGCTGTGGGATGATGTAGTCAATCAATAGCAAACTTCATTCTGTAGCACTCATGCTCTGGTATGCAAAAGCGCTGCAGTTTTGATGGGGAGCAACATAAACCACTAAATATTTGCAGAGTTTAGTTACTTTTATTGTTCATAAATTGCACACAGCTGTAACTATCCTACAATTTTGATTGATTAATTACCAACAAAAATTATCCATTGCCAGTAACATCTCAGCATCACTATGAATTAATTGCTTAATTGGATGAGTATCTATTCGAAAATAGCTCTCTATATGCATAGTGAAACTTTTAACCTTTATTTTTGTATGGTTACTCGGTTGGGGGTTAGACCAAAGTATTACAGGATGATGTTGTTGCTAATTTTCATTCTTTTTCTCCGTCCATACGTGGTGAAAAAAACGCCTTTATTGTTCTCGCACAACTTTTGACAAAACCAATGGTGCTAATCTGTGCCGCTTTTTTCGACCCCTTGAATGACTAGGTGACAAGATGCAGCTGCATGAGCTCGTGAACACATTAGGCCAAGACCTACAGCGTCGCTACGGAGAGAAGGTGCATAAATTGACCTTACACGGTGGCTTCAGCTGCCCGAATCGTGACGGTACTATTGGCCGTGGTGGCTGCACCTTTTGCAATGTAGCCTCCTTTGCCGATGAGCAGGCGCAGCACAAACCGATTGCCGAGCAGCTATCTCAGCGCGCCGGTGAGGTCGACCGTGCGAAGCGTTATCTCGCCTATTTCCAGGCTTATACCAGCACCTATGCGGAGGTGCAGACATTAAAAGCAATGTATGAAGAAGCCTTGAAAGCGGCCGATATTGTCGGTTTGTGCGTCGGAACCCGACCTGACTGTGTGCCAGATGAGGTACTCGAGCTACTGGCGGGTTACCGTGAACAAGGCTATGAAATTTGGCTAGAATTGGGCTTGCAGACCGCCAACGACAAAACCCTCAAGCGGATCAACCGCGGCCATGACTTTGCGTGCTACGAGGCAATAACCAAGCGGGCGCGGGCATTGGGGCTGAAAGTCTGTGCCCATCTAATTGTCGGCCTGCCGGGAGATACCCGCGAGGACAACCTAGATACAGTCCGTAAGGTGGTTGATGCCGGTGTGGATGGTATCAAGTTGCACCCACTGCATATTGTCGAGGGGAGTATTATGGGACTGTCATGGAAAGCCGGTCGGCTGGCCGAACTGAGCCTTGATGATTACACCGAGATCTCGGCAGAAATGATCCGCCTGACCCCGCCTGAGGTGGTTTACCACCGGGTCTCGGCCAGTGCTCGCAAACCAACCCTGCTGGCGCCAGAGTGGTGTGAAAACCGTTGGTTGGCAATGACCGAGATTGGCCGCAACCTGGATCAGCACGGTGGTCAGGGGACGGCGCTGGGGCGGCCGTTTGAATATACCCCTCCGGCCTCTCGCGTAGCGGGATAAGCCCTAAACGAGCCTGCGGCCAACAAGGGCTGGGTATTAGCGGTTGAAGCGGTAAGTGTGTTAGATTACGAGTAAAATGACGTCAATTACTAAAATCAATGCATACTTCCTGTCAGGAACGCTCTGTTAGTCCTTCGCTGCCTATATTGTTAATCCTACTGACCCGCTGCGGGGGATGCCGGCTGCGGGGACTGATCGGTTGCCTGACGCTTTGGGGGGCGGCGATCTTTGCGCCTGCTTCCTATGCCTCATCTATTCCCCACTGGCTCAAGGCCGATAACCCAGCCTTGCTGTTTTCGCTCTTGATCCTCGTACTGGCTATCGGTGGTGGCCTGCTGGCCTTGCTGTTACATCACCTTGAAGCCAGTTCTTTTCGCCGCCTGCATGGCCAGTTGACCCTCATGCCTATCGCCGTTGCTGTGGTCCGTAAGAAAGACGGCCATCTAGTCTATGGCAACAAACCCTGTCGCCAGTTGCTCGGGGTCCGTAAGCTTAACGAACGTTACCTTTATCCAGATGGCCTCAGCGATCAGATGCTGTGTGACTTCCTCCGCCCCTTCGCTGGCCTGAAAAACTTCAAGGAAGTGAATGAGGCCTTACTTCAGAGCAATGGTAAGTTGATCCCTTTGTTGATTTCTGGCTTGTCGATACGCTGTCAATGGCAGTCATGTTGGCTGCTGTTTATCGACTCGCCCCGCACCAGCCATGGCGAACAAGTGAAGCTGGAAAACGAGCAGCGGATTTTTCAGCAAGTGCTTAACTCGTTGTCAGAACTGGTGTACTTCAAAGATAAATCGGGTGAACTCATTGGTACCAATAAGGCGTTTGACCGTTTTTGGCGCGGGCGTGTAGAAGAAGGGATTGCCGAAGAGTTGGGGATCGGCTCGCTCGGAAACAGCGCCACCCATACCTGGACCACCGCGCCGGATGGCTCGAGCCGGTTGCTGGAAACTAACTGCAATTTATTGCTTGGTGATTCAGGGGAAGCCATCGGTACCCTCAGTATTAGCCACGATGTGACTGACTGGCATGAAATGCAGGAAGTGCTTAAAAGCGAGATTGAAAAACGGGAAGTAACGGAGCAGGAGTTGGCTCAGCGTAATACGCTGCTCGATACCATTCTCAGCGCCAGCCGGGATCCTATCGCGTTATATAATGAACACGGGGTGTATGTCGGCTGTAATGAGCCGTTTGCCCGTTCGCTCGGCTATACCCAGCAATCCTTGCTGGGGAAATCTTCTGCTGATGTACTGGATCCGGATAAGCTGGAATTGTTCCGCCAGACTGATCAGCAGGTCGTTCAGCAGGGGATGAGCGTTAAGCTTGACGACTATGTGATACTGGAGGACGGGACGCCGATTTGGTACGAGGTGCTCAAGTCCCCCTACCGGGATCCGACTGACGGCACCACTGGGGTGCTGATGATGGCGCGGGACGTGACCGAGCGCAAAATGGCCGAGCAGCAATTGGCAGATGCCATTATGGAGCTGCAGGAGCTCAGCTTTGTCGATAGCTTGACCAAGGTCGCCAACCGCCGCAGCTTCGATGAGCAATTGCGTAAGATGTGGTACAGCCATATTCGTGAAAAGAACCCGTTGACACTGATCCTGTGTGACATTGACTACTTCAAGGCCTTTAATGATAACTATGGCCATCAGCAGGGTGACTTTGCCCTTCGCGAGGTGGCCAAGGTACTGCGCAGTGTGGTCAAGCGCGAGACGGATGAGGTCGCCCGCTACGGTGGTGAGGAGTTTGCGTTTCTGTTGCCCAATACCAGCTTAGAGGGTGGAGAGGTGGTCGCGGCTGCCATCCATCGGGCGTTGGCCGAAAAGGGGTTGACCCATCGCTATTCTGATATTGCAGCTACGCTGACGGTAAGCTTGGGTGTGGCGACGCTGACTCCCCAACCGAGCCAGGATTACGGGGAGCTGGTGGAATTGGCTGATGTAGCGTTATATAAAGCCAAAGCCGCTGGGCGGAACTGTACCATGACGATGTCGGAAAAAGAGGCCAGCTAGCCCTATAGCGGCTCTTGGTATCACTGAGCAATCAAAAACTGAGCAATCAAAATGTGAAGGACGGCAGGCGAATGGGAAATGCCTGCTTGGGTTCTCGGTCGCTCGCCCTTATGATGGGAGAGCGGCAGTGATTAGGAAGCAATAATGAAACAAATCAAAGTACTGGCACAATATTACGTTGATCTGCTAGTCAAACTCGGACTGGTAAGGTTTAGTTTGTTACTGGCATTGGCACTGGTTGCCCTTGCCGTTGTGGTGCAGATAGGCGTCACCTTGGTGTTGCAGGGGGAAGTGCTAGATATTGATATTGTCCGCTCTGTCTTCTTCGGTTTGCTGATCACTCCTTGGGCGGTTTATTTTCTCTCGGTGGTGGTGGATCAGCTCGAAGAGTCCCGCCAGCGCCTGTCAA
Source organism: Photobacterium satsumensis (assembly GCF_050336935.1). NCBI lineage: Bacteria > Pseudomonadati > Pseudomonadota > Gammaproteobacteria > Vibrionales > Vibrionaceae > Photobacterium > Photobacterium satsumensis. The sequence continues at coordinate 146,113 of NZ_JAKJSK010000012.1, read as the reverse complement.
AACTGGTCACCAAGCTCGAAGAGATGCGCTCGCGAGATATGCAGCTCAACAAGCAGCTGCAGGATAATATTAGCCAGCTGAACCAAGAAATTGAAGAGCGGGAAAAAGCCGAAGAGGCCCGGCAGGAAGCGATGCAGGATCTGGAAAATGAGGTCTACCAACGCGAAAATGCCCAGCTTGAGCTGGCCGAACAAAGCGCCTTGCTCAAGTCCTTCCTCGATGCCTCGCCGGATCTGATTTATTACCGCAATGAAAAAGGCCAGTTCTCCGGTTGTAACCGGGCGATGGAAGAGCTGACTAACCGGACCGAGAAGCAACTGGTTGGTCTAACCCCACGAGATGTTTACAGTGAAGAGGTCGCGAGCAAAATCTCCGAGACCGATCAGCAAGTCTTCCAGAACAATGTCTCGCTGACCTATGAGCAGTGGCTGGAGTATCCGGATGGCCGCAAGGCAATCTTTGAACTGCGCAAGGTTCCTTTCTATAGCCGTGATGGACGACGCTTGGGCTTGATGGGCTTTGGCCGCGACATTACCGAGCGCAAGCAATACCAAGATGCCCAAGAAAAAGCGAGTCGAGACAAGACCGCCTTTATTTCGACCATCAGCCATGAATTGCGCACGCCGCTTAACGGCATCGTTGGCCTGAGCCGGATGTTGCTGGAGACCAAGCTCGACCAAGAACAGAGTGACTACATGCGCACTATCCATGTCAGCGCGATCACCTTGGGCAATATTTTCAACGATATCATCGATATGGATAAGTCGGACCGCCGTCGCCTTGAGCTGATGCCCAAACCTCTGGATTTCCATGACTTTGTCGCCGAGATGGAGAATATCTCGGCCTTGATGGCAAGCCAGAAAGGCTTGCGCTTTGATCTAGAAAGGCTGTCTGAATTGCCGGAATGCATTGAAGTTGATGGTACCCGGCTACGCCAGGTGCTGTGGAATCTGATCAGCAATGCGACCAAGTTCACCAAGGACGGCGGCGTGGTGATGTCGGTCAGTAGCGAAGTCGATGACCAGCAAGCGCATATTACCTTCGAGGTTGAAGATAGCGGGATAGGAATCCCGGCGACGGAACTCGATAAAATTTTTGCCATGTACTACCAGGTGAAAGATGAGGACGATAACCTGCACGCGGTCGGTACCGGAATAGGTTTATCGGTTTCGCGTCAGCTGGTACAGATGATGGGCGGCGATATTACGGTCAGCTCGGAAGTCGGTGAGGGCAGTACGTTTACTGTGACGATTACTGTTCCATTGGTCGAGCAGGCTGTGGAAGAGGAAGCCCTGCCAGTCGTCCCGCAGATCAGCCTCAATATTTTTATGGTTGAGGATATCGAGCTCAACATCACAGTGGCCAAGGCGTTGCTGGAAAGCTTGGGTCACGAGGTGACGGTAGCCATGCGCGGTGATGAAGCGCTGTCGATGTTTGATCCTGAAGCTTATGATCTGGTGCTGCTGGATATCCAGCTGCCGGATATGACCGGCTTCGATGTGGCCGCCAAACTCCGCGAGCGGTTCGATTACCTACCGGCATTGGTAGCACTGACCGCCAATGTGATTAAGGACAAGAGTGAGTACTTGGACAAAGGGATGGATGATGCGATCAGCAAGCCGCTGAGCGTCAAGGCTATCACGGAAGTGATCCAGCGTTTGGTACTGACTTGCCCGCTGGATGAGGACGAAGGAGAGGAGCTGGTGGAAAGTGAAACAACCCCGCAGGTAGTCAGCGATGAGATGGTCAATACCTTGCTGGACTTGGAGATGCTGACGTCCTATGTGGAAATTGTCGGTACCAAGCCGGTGTATGACAGCATCGCGATGTTTGAGGACAAGATGCCCGAATACATTGCGATCCTCGACTCCAACATGACGGCCAAGGATCAGGACGGCATTAAGTTTGAAGCGCACAAGATAAAAGGCGCGGCGGGCTCTATCGGCCTCAAGCATATCCAGCAAGTTGCCCAGAAGGCCCAGTCTCCTGAATTGCCAGCCTGGTGGGAGAATATCAATGATTGGGTCGATGAAATCAAAGATGGCTACCACAATGATCTTAAGGTGCTTAAAGACTGGCTAGGCCAGCAGGAGAAAGCATGATAGGAACAGGTGCAAAAAGATTGGTGCTCACGGTGGGGATTATTGTCGTTGCTGGATGCGGCGACATGGCACAAGACAAAGAGGCGGAAAGCCAACAGCCAACGGCGGTCGAGGAGCAAGCCGAACAGGCGCTACCCCAGGTTGAGGATATTCCGGCCACCTTACCGGCAGAAGTGGATATCTGGCAGTCACCGCAAGAGTTGGTGTTGTCGGATGTTACTGTCTATCTGGGCAGCGAACTGTGGCTCAATAGTATGCCGGTGATCGGTGATGATGGCAGCCAACCTGCCAACAAGCTGCACGCTTCTATCCGTTTGCTGACGCGTGACATGAAGCCACTGCCGCAAGGGGTCGAAATATCGCAGGTAATGGTGGCGCAGGACGATCAGCAATGGCTGGGGCAGGAGAATCTTGACGTTCGCTCGGAAGGTGAGATGAGCCTGGAAGTGAGCTTGCGTGGGGGACCGGAATGGTTACCGGGCAGCAAGGCCGATATTGCAGTAACGGTGCTCTACCAAGGTCAAGAGCAGGTGCTTATCCAGCGCAATGTGCTGATCAGTCAGGTGTTCTGAACGGAGGCTGCTGCAAACCACACTCTCGCTTCAGCGAGTACAAAAAAGGCTCCGGAAGGAGCCTTTTTGCTAGTGTTATCTAGGTGTGTGCGTTAGAGCTGGAATTATTCTTCTTCCAGATCGCCGCAAAAACGGTAACCTTCACCGTGGATCGTTGCGATGATTTCCGGTGTATCTGACACTGATTCGAAGTGTTTGCGGATACGGCGGATCGTTACGTCAACAGTACGATCGTGTGGCTTAAGCTCACGGCCGGTCATTTTCTTCAGTAGCTCGGCGCGTGTTTGGATCTTGCCTGGGTTTTCACAGAAGTGAAGCAGGGCACGGAACTCAGAGCGTGGCAGCTTGAACTGATCACCGCTTGGGCTAACCAGAGAGCGGCTGTTGATTTCTAGCGACCAGCCGTTGAACTCGTAACGCTCAACCATGCGCTTGTCTTCAGTTGGCAAGCCTTGGTTCATGGCACGAGTTAGCAGGTTGCGAGCACGGATAGTCAGCTCACGAGGGTTGAACGGCTTGGTGATGTAGTCATCGGCACCGATTTCCAAACCTAGGATCTTGTCTACTTCGTTGTCACGGCCAGTCAGGAACATCAGCGCCATGTCGCCCTGCTCGCGAAGCTCGCGCGCAAGAAGCAGGCCATTTTTACCTGGTAGGTTGATATCCATGATCACCAAGTGAACTGGGTGCTCAGAAAGCATCTGGTGCATTTCTGCGCCATCATTGGCTTCAAAAACAGTGTAACCCTCTGCCTCAAAGATGCTCTTCAGGGTGTTACGTGTTACGTGCTCGTCTTCTACAATTAGAATGTGAGGGGTTTGCATTGGCAGTACCTAATTTCTCAAAACGGAATCTGGTCAAAAACAGAATAGTAAAATTCTATATAAAAAATTCACATACAGGCAAAAACTTGGGAGAAATACGTGCTTTAGTGTATTTGCTCACAAAACCTGTTGGTACGCCATCCATTTATCCAGCTCATCAAGCCATGATGATTTTCGCTGAAAAAGCCCAAACTTAGGGGCATTGGCTACAATTTCCGTGGGATGGCGACGATTGTATTCACTTAACAGCTCGCTAACAATATAAGCGCTTTGTTTCCGGGCTGCTTTCGGACACTTTATTGATTTACATCAAACAGCGTGAAGCGCATTACGACTCTTCACTTTGCTTAACATTCGCTACAAAAAAATGCATCGTCCCTTGGGTGTCGCTCTCTATGTGTGAAAAAATCTCGTTGTGGTGTAGCTACCAATCGATCATCTTTAAGGTTGAGCAACACCCTGTTTACCCTTGCTTTGCAATTCTAACAGCATTTAATCCGAGAAGCATTGTTCTTAGCAATAAACGCAACTTAGTTCGCCATCGCCTGCTGGAACTGTCACTGAGGATGCAATGCGGTGAGATATTGCCCGTAAGCTGCTGTGCACCGGATGGGCAATGGCAGGAATTGGGCTTTGCGGTTCCCATGCCCCAAGAGGAGGCATGCCGGGAAGCGGCTCGCTGGGAGCAGAATGCCATTTACTGGGTGGAAGATAACGAGCTGTTTTTAGTGCCGGTTTTGCTCGAGGGAGTACAGGCACAAAGATTGGGTGATTGGTCTAGCTTTCTCTACACTTAACGTAGCCTCAGGGAGCGGGGGGATGACTCGGCCCCGGATAGGAAAGACCACATAGATAATAAAGGAGCCTACAATGAAAGATTTGACCCCGGATTTGTGCGATAACTTTGAACTGGATGTGCGTTGGTTGCCGCTGAGCTTACAGAACTATGGCGGGCGTAGCGTATTCTACGGTGAGGTGGTGACCTTGCGCTGCTTTGAAGATAACAGCATGGTGCGCGATATCCTTTCCCGTAACGGTAAAGGAAAAGTGTTGTTTATTGATGGCCACGCCTCTTGCAGCAAAGCGCTGCTCGGTGATCAGCTGGCCATGCTGGCCCAGAAAAATGGCTGGGAAGGCATCATTATTAACGGTGCGGCGCGGGATGTCGGGGTCATTTCTACCCTGGATATCGGCGTCAAGGCACTGGCGACCTGTCCGGTCAAAACAGTCAAGCGACAAACCGGAGAGGAAAATGTGACCCTGACCGTTGCCCATACTCTGGTGTATCCCGGTGATATGTTGTATGCCGATCTCAATGGGGTGGTTTTTAGCAAACAACCGCTGGATTTATCAGTGATCACTACCTAGCCCTCGATATGGCTAAATAGCAAAACGCCTGGCAAAGCCAGGCGTTTGTCGATGGTGTGGTTGATCGCTAGAAGCGAAAACCAATACCAAATTGGTAGATTTGCTCAAGCCCTTCGTAGTCGAGGGTGGCATGCAAATTGAGCTTTTCCGTGACTTCATAATTACTTGAGACCTCGACACCCATCACTGTGTCTTGATCCTGCGTTTCGGAAGTTACGGCACTTTGTAAACTCAGCTTAGGCGTGAAGCTATATTTCACTCCTGATAACATCCCACGGCTGGCAGCTTGGCTTTCGTTGCCGCTTTTCAGCCGGGTGCTGAGGTAGAGCTCGGTATTGTCTGAAATAGAATAGGCATAGCCGCTGTCGATTTGCCACAGATCGAACTGCTCTGCTCCCTTGGACTGGGATGACATAAACCACCCAGAAGACGAGTTATCGTCCAGTATATTTAATAGTCTGCTTTCTGCTGCTGTTGTTGGTAACGCCACTACCAGCAGGGCAATTGTGATTAGCCATGTGCGCATTCATCACCTTCCCTGTTTTTTATTGTGATTTTTTGTGTTTATCCTTATCAAAATAATACTAGGCCATGTAGTACATAATTGAAACAAAGCTTTTTCATTGCTGAGACATTTTTTCAGCTTTCCAACTGCCTCTGTGGGCCCGTTAGGCGCTGCTGACTGCTGTACGGGAAGACATCTTCAAATTGTCCTTCTTTGATATTATGTTGCAGCTGCTGCCAGTACTGGGGCTCGAACAAATCACTGTGTAGTTCATTGAACAGCTGTCGTACCTTCGGGTTGATCAGCAAGAAGGTTCTGAATTCTTCGGGAAAGACATCATTGACCCCGACGCTATACCAAGGCTCTGCTGCCATCTCATCTTCCGGGTAACGAGGAGGCGGGATGCGGCGGAAGTTCATCTCCGTCATGTAACTGATTTCATCGTAGTCATAGAACACCACCCGTTTGTGGCGGGTCACACCGAAGTTCTTGAACAGCATATCGCCGGGGAAGATATTGGCGGCGGCAAGTTGCTTGATGGCCTTGCCGTATTCATCGACGGCATGGCGTAGATCATCATCGTTGGCTTGTTCAACATAGAGGTTGAACGGGATCATACGTCGCTCGATGTAGAGGTGCTTGATCAGGATTTGCTTCTCGGTGACCTTGACGATCGAGGGGGCGACTTCAAGTAACTCTTCCAGCAGCTCATCGCTAAAGCGGTCGCGGTCAAAGCTGAAGTTGCGGTATTCCTGGGTATCGGCCATCCGCCCAACCCGATCATGCTCTTTTACCAGCCGGTACTTCTCCCTGACCACGGCATGGCTTATCTCTTTTTGTGGTGCAAATTTGTCTTTAATAATCTTAAACACAAAGCCGTAGGACGGCAGGGTGAACACCGACATGACCATCCCTTTGATCCCCGGCGCCAACACGAACTGGTCGTCGGAGTGTTCGATATGGTGCAGGAATTCGCGGTACAACTCGGTTTTGCCATGCTTTTGGCAACCGATAGCGGTATAGAGCTCGGCCTTGGTTTTGTTGGGCATCAGTTCACTGAGAAAGCGGACCAAAGCGGCCGGTGCGGGTGCGTAAACCATGAAATAGGAGCGGGCAAAGCCAAACAGGATACTGACCGCATCGACATCGACCAGGCAGGCATCGACAACCAGTTTGTTTTCATCCGTGGTGAGAATAGGGAGCACGATAGGTAGGTGATGATGGTCGTCAAAGCGGATCCGGCCAACCAGATAAGCCGCCTTGTTACGGAAAAACGGCTCACGGATCATTTCTATTACTGGAGGCGGGTTGCCAACTGCCGCTAAGTGCTGGCTGATACGCTCGCCGAGCAGTTGGACGTCACGCTGTTTGTCCTCCCATTCCAAGCTGAATGGTGTGTCGTCAAGGATCCGGCCCAGCAAGGTATCAAGGCTCGCTCCGGTGTTGTACAAGCGGCTGAGGTTAGTTGGGTAGGTCGGAACCCGGTCCTCCTGCGAGGTATGGACGAAGAGTTTGTCGCGCTTGATATTACGGTGCTCGAAGATCCGGCAATAGACGGAATTGAAAAAGCTCTCGGCAATATCGTAGCGGGGGTAATCGAGCAGAAGATCTTCGTAGGCATTTTTCACCGCCATAAGGAAGGCATGATTGGCATAGCGCTTGCCTAGCATTATGGTGATTTGACTGGTGACCAGTCCGACATGGTGATCGTAGAACTTGATACGGGTCTTGAGGGCCTGTTGAACCGCTGGCCAGTTCTGGCTTTCGAAGCGCTCCTGTGCCCCGGCAGTGACATCCAAAAATCGACCATACATGGCATCGAAACCTTGCAGTATCGTATGTGCGACAAGTTGTTCCATTGCTGCTGTCATCCGGGCTCCCTAATTCTACTGAAGTTAGCCTACAAGTACCGGCACGTTGTGGCCATCAATAGGCGCACCATTCCATTTTGATTAATTATTCACCATTTCTACTATGCATGGAGTTTACGGTAACTGCAATAATTTGATGCTAATTATGCCGTTACGGCATGGTGGCGGCGCGCTAATTAACTGCATTTTGATAGTTATTTCAACAAACGGTGATAAGAATAAGGTTGACTCCGGTATGTGATTACGGTAAACGTAAATGCATACATATTATCGGTTATCTGTTTAGGACAGCTATGTTTAACGCATTCAGCATGAATACAACCACCATTATTATTACCGGCACCATGGTTGCTGGGGTGGGCTGATGCGCAAAAGAATTGCAGAAAAGAGCCCACATCCCAAAACGATGTGGGCTTTTTTTTGACCTGATATTTTAGCCTGGAGCAGCAAAGTAGCGCCCAGGGGCACGTTTTAGGATTTAGGAAGTTGTGGGAGTAGGGAATGCGAGTATTTAAGTTTGGTGGTTCATCGTTGGCCGATGCTGACAGGTTTTCGCGGGCAGCAGATATTATTGCCAATAATGCCCAGCAAGGGCCGGTATCTGTGGTGCTATCGGCACCGGGCAAAGTGACTAATAAGTTGGTATCAGTCATTGAAAATAGCATCCAGTTTGGTGAAGCGGATGTACAAATGGCCGATCTGGAAGCGGTCTTCAATCAACTGCTGACAGGACTTAAAGCGATTGAACCGGATTTTGATAAAGCGGCTTTGGATACCAAATTAGCAAGCTCTTTGGGTCAGTTACAACAATACGTTCACGGTATTAAATTGCTGGGTTTATGCCCTGATAATGTTTACGCCAAAATCATCAGCAAGGGCGAAAGGCTCTCGATTGTTATTATGCAGTCATTGCTGCAGGCCAAGGGCCACCAGGCCAGTTTGATTGATCCGGTCGCTTACCTGCTGGCGCACGGTGAGTACTTAGAAGCCCATGTTGATATTGAAGCCTCGACCCAGAACTTTCGCCAGAACCCATTGCCTCAGGATCATGTCAATATCATGCCAGGCTTTACGGCCGGTAACGAAAAAGGCGAGCTGGTCACCTTGGGCCGTAACGGTTCAGATTATTCAGCGGCGGTATTGGCAGCCTGCCTGCGTGCTGAGAGCTGTGAAATCTGGACTGACGTCGATGGCGTTTATAGCTGCGATCCCCGCTTGGTTCCCGATGCCCGCCTACTGAAGTCTCTGAGCTACCAAGAAGCGATGGAGCTGTCTTATTTTGGTGCGTCTGTCCTGCACCCTAAAACTATCGCCCCGATTGCCCAGTTCCACATTCCTTGCCTGATCAAAAACAGTTTTAATCCACAAGGTGCCGGTACCTTGATAGGTCTTGATACTGGTGAAGATAAGCTGGATATCAAGGGGATCACGACCCTTAAAGATCTGACTATGGTCAACGTGTCCGGCCCGGGTATGAAGGGGATGGTTGGTATGGCGGCCCGCGTCTTTGGTGCGATGTCGTCGGCTGGTGTATCGATTGTCCTTATCACCCAGTCATCATCGGAATACAGCATCAGCTTTTGTATTGAGAGTGAAGATAAGCTGGCGGCCCAGCGTGCGCTCAGGGAACATTTCGAACTGGAGCTGAAAGAAGGCCTGCTTGAGCCGGTAGAATTTATGGACAACGTGGCCATCGTGACACTGGTCGGTGATGGTATGCGTACCTCCCGCGGTGTGGCGTCGCGTTTCTTCACCTCGTTGTCGGAAGTGGATGTCAATATTGTGGCCATTGCCCAGGGTTCTTCTGAGCGGGCGATCTCAGCGGTGATCCCGGATAACAAAGTGTCAGAGTCGGTGAAGGCCTGTCACGAGAATCTGTTCAATAGCCAGCATTTCCTCGATGTGTTCGTGATCGGTGTGGGTGGTGTTGGTGGCGAGCTGGTGGATCAAATCCAGCGTCAGCAGGCCAAACTGGCCGAAAATGGTATTGTGATCCGGGTGTGCGGTTTGGCCAATAGCAAGGGCTTGCTGCTAGACAACAATGGCCTGCAGCTAGAAAACTGGCGTGACTCGTTGGGGCAGGTCTCTGAGCCGCTGAGCCTTGCACGCATGATCCAGCTGGTAAGGCGACACCATGTGATTAACCCGATTGTGATTGATTGTACTTCCGATCAGGGTATTGCCGAGCAGTATGTCGATTTTCTATCGGCGGGTTTCCATGTGATCACTCCGAACAAGAAAGCCAATACGGCCAGCATGGCCTATTACCAGCAGCTCCGTCAGGCGGCACGCTCAATGCGTCGTAAGTTCATGTATGACACCACGGTGGGTGCAGGCCTGCCGGTGATTGAAAACCTCCAGAACCTGATGGCAGCCGGTGATGAGCTCGAGCGCTTCTCGGGTATTCTGTCCGGTTCAATGTCCTTTATTTTCGGCAAGCTTGATGAAGGTATGAGCTTCAGTGAGGCAACGACCGTTGCGCGTAACAATGGCTTTACCGAGCCAGATCCTCGCGATGACCTGTCAGGGATGGATGTTGCTCGTAAGCTACTGATCCTGGCAAGGGAGGCGGGTATGGCTCTGGAGCTGGAAGATGTGATTGTCGAGCAAGCGCTACCGCCGGGTTTTGATGCCGAGGGTTCGGTTGATGACTTCATGGCCCGACTACCTGAAGCCGATGCCTACTTTGCCAAACTAATAGAAGAAGCCGCGAGCGAAGGCAAAGTACTGCGCTATGTCGGTGAAATTACAGACGGTAAATGTGCGGTGAAGATGGCTGCTGTCAATCCGGATGATCCGATGTTTAAAATCAAGGATGGTGAGAATGCGCTGGCTTTCTACAGCCGCTACTATCAGCCAATCCCATTGGTGCTGAGAGGTTACGGTGCCGGTACTGAAGTGACGGCCGCAGGGGTATTTGCAGACTTGATGCGTACGCTGGGCTGGAAACTAGGAGTTTAAGATGAGTGTAGTGGTTTATGCACCGGCGTCGATTGGTAATGTCAGTGTCGGTTTTGATGTGTTGGGGGCTGCGGTGTCCCCTATCGATGGCACCTTGCTGGGTGATCGGGTTTTGGCCGCAGAGAGTGCGAAGTCTTTCTCATTGAGTTGCGTCGGGGCGTTTGTCGATAAACTGCCTAAGCAGGCAGAAGAGAATATCGTCTACCGTTGTTGGCAGGTCTTTGCCCGCGAGCTCGACAAGAAAGGGGCGACGCTCAAGCCGGTTGCCCTGACTCTGGAAAAGAACATGCCGATTGGCTCGGGCCTGGGTTCGAGTGCCTGTTCGATTGTAGCAGCGCTCGATGCGCTTAACCGTTTTCATGGCCAGCCGCTAGATGAAACTGAGTTGCTGGCCCTGATGGGCGAGATGGAAGCGGAGATCTCCGGCAGCTTGCATTATGACAATGTTGCCCCCTGCTATTTGGGCGGCTTGCAGTTTATGGTCGAGGAGCTGGGCATTATCAGCCAATCTGTCCCTTGCTTTGAGGATTGGTATTGGGTGATGGCTTATCCCGGCATCAAGGTGCCGACCGCGGAAGCGCGTGCTATCTTGCCATCGCAGTACCGCCGTCAGGATGTGATTGCCCATGGCCGCTACCTAGGTGGCTTTATCCATGCTTGCCATTCAGAACAGCCGGCGTTGGCCGCAAAAATGATCAAAGATGTGGTGGCTGAGCCATACCGTGAACGTTTACTTCCTGGCTTTGCCAATGCACGGCAGTATGCGCTGGAAGCCGGGGCGCTGGCTAGTGGGATCTCTGGCTCGGGGCCTACCATGTTTACCGTGTGTGATGACCTCGAAGTCGCAAAACGTATTGCACGATGGTTGCAAGATCATTATGTTCAGAATGAAGAAGGATTTGTCCATGTCTGTCGTTTGGACGGACAGGGCTCAAAAGTAACAGGAAGTGAGCTGTAACCATGAAGCTATATAACCTAAAAGATCATCAAGAGCAGGTTTCTTTCGGTCAGGCGGTACGCCAAGGCCTAGGAAGTAACCAAGGCTTGTTTTTCCCGGCGGAGCTGCCGTCTTTCGACAATGTCGATGCACTGCTGGAGCAAGATTTTGTCAGCCGTAGTACCGCAATCCTGTCGGCGTTTATCGGTGAGGAGCTGGCTGTCGAGACCGTCTCCCAGATGGTCGGCAACGCTTTCCAGTTCACCGCGCCGATTAAGTCGGTTAAGGAAGGGGTATATGCCCTTGAGTTGTTCCATGGTCCGACGCTGGCCTTCAAGGACTTCGGCGGCCGTTTTATGGCCCAGTCCTTGGCAGCCGTTTCTGACAGCGATGGCAAAATCACCATCCTGACTGCGACATCCGGAGATACCGGCGCAGCTGTCGCCCATGCCTTTTACGGTATGGATAACATTAAGGTGGTGATCCTGTATCCGAAGGGTAAAATCAGCCCGCTTCAGGAAAAGCTGTTCTGTACCCTTGGCGGCAATATTTCTACCGTTGCTGTCGAAGGCACATTTGATGACTGTCAGTCATTGGTGAAGCAAGCGTTTGATGATGCCGAGTTGCGTAAGGAAGTCGGTTTGAATTCCGCCAACTCAATCAACATTAGCCGTTTAATGGCGCAGATTTGCTATTACTTCGAAGCCGTTGCTCAGCTACCGAAAGATAAGCGTGAAGAGCTGGTTATTGCGGTACCAAGTGGCAACTTCGGTAACCTGACCGCAGGGCTGCTGGCAAAAGCCATTGGCCTGCCAGTGAAACGTTTTATTGCAGCCACCAATGTCAACGATACCGTACCGCGTTACCTGCAAACTGGCGAGTGGGCACCAACACCAACAGTACCGACTATCTCTAATGCCATGGATGTGAGTCAGCCGAACAACTGGCCACGCATCGAGGAGCTTTGCCGCCTCAAAGGTTGGGGGCTGGATGAATTGGGCTATGGTGCAGTGGATGATGAGCAGACTGCTGAGACTTTGATCAAGATGGAGCAAGAAGGCTATTTGTGCGAACCGCACGGGGCCATTGCCTATCGCATTTTGAATGAGCAGTTGGCCGAAGGCGAAACGGGTTTATTCCTGTGTACCGCTCATCCTGCCAAGTTCAAAGAGGTTGTCGATGAGATTCTGGGCAAGGATATTGATTTGCCGGCCCCATTGGCCAAGCACAATGCGATGGAGTTGTTATCGCTCGAGCGTGATAACGACTTTGACCAACTGAAGGCGGTACTGCGTAGCGTGCAGTAACAAGAAAATTTTAGTGTTAAACAAAAAGGGAGCCTCGGCTCCCTTTTTTGATACTTGCGTTAGCCTATTGGCTTAGGCGATTTGTTCACTGTTGCTGGCATCGGCTTCAGTCAGGTTGGTTTCACCAGGCATTGCTTCACCAGACACGGCTTCGTCAGCAAATTTATCGACCCACAGTGCTAGCGCACCGTCACCGGTGATGTTACACGCCGTACCGAAACCGTCTTGTGCCAAGTGTAGTGCGATTTGCAGGCCAATCATGGCTTCAGTAAAGCCCATCATCGAGCCCAACAGGCCAACCGCAGCCATGACGGCGCCACCCGGCGCGCCCGGAGCTGCCACCATAGTGATCCCCAGCATGCCGATAAATGGTAGGGCTTCAATGAAGCTCGGTACTGTAGCGTTACCCGTTACCAAAATAACCGCAACACAAACAGAAGTGATGCTGATTGCTGAGCCTGACATATGGATGTTGGCGCAAAGTGGTACCACGAAGTTGGCAATGGGCTTCTTTACACCGTTTGCTTGAGTTTGACGCAAGGTGACCGGCAAGCTGGCCGCTGAAGACATGGTGCCAATTGCTGTAATGTAAGCTGGAAGCATGTTCTTTAGAAGCTTGAATGGTGAACGGCCCAGTAGAGCGCCTGTTGTCAGGAACTGCAGGCTTAGCCATAACCAGTGCAGAGCAATGATTAGCACGAGAACGAAGGTAAAAGTTTTCAGGGTTGAGAACACGGTACCCTGTATTGTCATATCGGCAAATACACCCGAAATGTAGAACGGCAGTGATGGCACCATGACTTTCGAAAGGAACAGCTCGATGATATTGCGGCCTTCGTCGCTCAATTTGCGCATGTTTTCGCTATTGGTCGCAGTGATCCCCAAACCAAAGATAAAGGCAACGGCTAGGGCGGTCATCACCCCCATAATCGGTGGGATTTTCAGATCGATCAATGGCGATAAGGTTCGGGCAGCATCGCTAACTTCGCCTGGGCTATGCAGCACGGATGGCAATACTTGGCTGGCAACCAAGTAAGCCATTGCACCAGCCCCCATGGTTGAGAGATAGCTCAAGCCGACTGTTTTACCGAGTAGTTTACCGGAGTTTTTCGGTAGGTTGGCAATGCCGCTAGTAACAAAAAATAGAATCAACAAAGGAATAGTGAAACCAATCAGCTGGCTGATCAGTGCTTTCATGGTTATGAGAATTTGCACTAGTAAATCAGGAGCAAACAGGCCGACAAGAATACCTGCCACAATACCTGCAAGAAGTTTTAGAATAAGTTTCATCGTCAAAGTTCCTATTGAGGAGTTTGAAAAATATAAAGAGTTTAATGAGTTCTAATTTGGCGGAGGGTGTTGTATCACTTCCCGATAAAGGATGCCAAAAAAGTGGGCTTTTTATGTCGTACTAGCTACAAAATTAAAAGTGTTTGCAGCTATTCCCTTCAAAATGGTTATTTCTTTGACATAAGTTAAGGTGATGAACAACAGTGAGTAACATTTGGCGGGTTTTGTGTGCTAGCAGGCAAAAAAATAGCAGGCAAATAGCCTGCTATTGACAGAAGTGTAGATTTATTTTCTGCTTTTTTACTTAATTCTGTGGCTGTTCAATATTTTCCGCTCGTGGAGACTGTTTGGCAAATTTGTTGACCCACAGAGAGATAGCGCCATCACCAGTGATGTTACAGGCGGTACCAAAGCTGTCTTGGGCCATATATAAGGCAATCATCAATGCCAGTTCAGCTTCCCCAAAACCAAGCATCGATGCCATCAGGCCAAGCGCGGCCATTACAGCTCCGCCTGGTGCGCCCGGTGCGGCAATCATGGTCACACCGAGCATCATGATAAATGGCAGCATCTCGAGCAGTGACGGGATAGCGATGTGCTGGCTCAATGCCATCACTGCCGTTGAGCAGGTAACTAGGGTAATGGTCGAACCTGACAGGTGGATGGTGGCGCACAGCGGGATCGTGAAGTTGGCGATGGCCTCATCAACACCGTTCGCTTTGGTCTGGCGTAGGGTGACTGGAATAGTGGCAGCTGATGACATGGTTCCGACGGCGGTAAAGTATGCCGGCATCATGTTCTTTATCAGCTTCAGGGGCGAATAGCCCAAAGCTAATCCGGTCACGGTGTACTGGATGGTGATCCACGCCCAATGCATGAAGATAGCCAGTGCCAGTACCAGCCCAAAGGTTTTCAGGGTCGAGAAGACAGTGCCTTCAGCGGCCATTTCGGCAAAAACGCCAGCAATGTAGAACGGCAGCAGCGGGATAATGATGTTGGAAAGTAAGAGGTCGATGATCCTGCGGCCGTCTTCGGCAATGGCCTTCAATGGTTTGCTATCGGTGATACTGATCCCAAGGCCAAACAGGAAGGCGGTGGCAAGGGCAGTCATGACTCCAAATAGTGGAGGCACTTCAATTGCGATGAAGCTAGTGAGTTTCGCGGCACTGTCTGCGGTGGCCGTAACGGGTTCGGCCATGCTACCTATTACAGTGCTGGCAACAATGAACGCTAGGCTACCGGCAATAATGGTCGACCCGTAGGACAGGGCAACGGTTTTACCCAATAGCGAGCCGGAGTTTTTTGGCAGGCTGGCTATGCCGCTGGTGATATAGAACAGGATGATAAGTGGGATGGTAAAACCAATGAGCTGGCCACCGAGGAGTTTGATAGTCAGCAAGACGCGGATGATAGCGTCAGGGGCGAAAAAACCAAGCAGGATACCGATCAAAATACCCGCGATAAGCTTGAGGATTAACTTCATGAACTGGCTCCGAAAATATTGTTATATAAAAGCTCCATGTTTGTGACATTGCCCGTGGGTACAACCTTGGGTGGTAGGCAACGCTATGAATGTACAGTTTTATTAACATTAATACCTAAATTGTTGTCACATTTTAGATGATAATATAAACAGTATGTGGTGAGGGTATCAGGAGAGGGCTAGATGTGGGACATAAAAAACGGCACCCGTAGGTGCCGTTTTTACTAACAGAAGCTGTAATTACAGGCTGCTAGTGAAAGTACGAGCGATAACGTCACGCTGCTGCTCTGTAGTCAGAGAGTTGAAGCGTACCGCGTAGCCAGATACACGAATAGTTAGCTGTGGGTATTTTTCTGGGTGGTTAGCAGCATCTTCCAGAGTCTCACGCTTAAGAACGTTAACGTTCAGGTGCTGACCGCCTTCAATTTTAGCTGGCGCTTCGATAGCAACTTCGCGAGATTCGTACTCACCTAGGTCAGCAGCCGGGATCACCTGATCAGCTTCAAAACCAGCAGATGCAGCAACACAGCGTGCTTCGTTAGTTTCTGAATCAAGCAACCAGATTGAGTTTAGTAGGTCATCGTTTGCTGATTTAGTGATTTGAATACCTTGGATCATGACTTTCTTCTCCGTATAAGACTTATTTTTATGACCTAACCCTGAGGTTTAAGCCTGATTTTGCAAAATTATGACTAGTGAAAAATACGACTAGATGTCGGTTTTTATGATAAAGAGAAGCCTTGTGAGCCAAAGGATCCAACCGTCATAAGCCATATTTTTTAGTAGTTATAATTCGCAATCTCCGCTTGCAGGGGAATGTCGTTAGTTTTTTCGATTTTCTTGTTGAGTTGCGTATTATATATCTCGATGGTGTTGATTGTGTATTGATTTAGATCAAATTACAACAAAAAACCTTAAAATAAGCAGGGCGATTTTATTGCGCTAGGTCAACTAAGCCGCATATTTATTGGTGTTTAACTAATATTTTATCATTTAAAAAATATTTGAGTGGATCATTTGTAGTAAAATTACAACAAATAGAGGGGTGGTATTCTCCTAACTACTCAGAATATGCGCCCTTATCCCGATCAATCTGTAAGCGCTGACGTTGATAAATAACGTACAACTGGTGCTTAAAATGAAAACTTCAAAGCAGGAAAAATATGAAATTAATTGGTGCGCACGTATCCGCTGCTGGCGGTGTGCATAACTCGCCTGAAAATGCCAACAAGATTGGCGCCAACGCTTTTGCTCTGTTTACCAAAAATCAGCGCCAATGGGCTGCCAAGCCGCTGGAACAAGATGTGATCACAGCATTCAAGGCACGCTGCCAGCAATACGGTTTCAGCCCTGATGCTATCCTGCCCCATGATTCTTATCTGATAAACCTCGGTGCGCCAGAGAGTGAGAAGCTGGAAAAGTCACGTAATGCGTTTATTGATGAAATGGTCCGCTGTGAGCAGTTAGGGTTACACTTGTTAAATTTCCACCCAGGTAGCCACTTAAAGAAGATCCCAGAAAACGACTGTCTTTCTTTGATTGCCGAGTCCATTAACCTCGCACACGCAGAAGTACCCAATGTGGTCGCTGTGATTGAAAACACGGCGGGGCAGGGGAGTAATCTCGGCTGGCGCTTCGAGCAATTGGCCAGCATTATCGAGCAGGTTGAGGATAAATCCCGAGTGGGCGTATGTATCGATACCTGCCACGCATTTGCCGCCGGCTATGACTTGCGCAGTGAAATGGCCACGGACAAGACGTTTGCTGAGTTTGATCAGATTGTCGGAATGAAATACCTGCGTGGTATGCACCTCAATGACTCTAAAGGCGGTTTGGGTAGCCATCTTGACCGTCACCATAGCTTGGGGGAAGGGGAGATTGGCTGGGGGTGTTTTCGCTATCTGATGCAAGATAGCCGATTTGACAATATTCCATTGGTACTGGAAACCATTAACCCTGATATCTGGCAGCAGGAAATTGCTACGTTGCGCTCGTTTATTTCTGAGTCTGAGTGATATTCGCAATATTGGAGCAACGATTACTATTTTAGGGCAATATCGACAGGGTTTATCGGAAAGGTGTTTTAAAAGTGTTTGGTTTATAAGGGTATTATTCTCTGTCTCAATGTTGGCACTAATCTTTCATAATTGCTCTTAGTGATAAAAAACAAGAGAGGGAAAGGTTATGAACAGTGAAATGATGATGTTGAGCATTGGCAATACTTGCCTACCGCAAGCTTACCGCCATAACCAGGGACGGGGTCACTGGCGGACACCGGTAAACCCGAAGGTTTGTTCTCGCAAGTATCAAAAATCTAACTCCAGAACGCCGTGAATTGCGGCACTAATTAGCTTTCAGCATGCTATTAAAGCGTTAACCTTTGGCCTCATTGGCTTGCCTTATTGGAGTGGCTGGGGTTAGCTGCTTTGATGGTGTGTACCGCCTTATAGGCACGCATTCTTAATTTATCCAAGAAGCGACCACTGACCTTGATGTGAAACTCACATTTCTGTTCACGTACTTTTCATGTTTGAAATTCGTATTATATATCTCGTCAGCAATCATCGCTGAAAAATAAAGATAGGTGTTTAATAACTTAACTATCTCTATTTGTTAAAAATCAAATTAAAAGTAATAGTGGTATTATCATGAAATGTAATCACAGTCGTATTTATAGGGTTAAGCGAAAATTTATTCAGAGAATTTTGTATAAAGAAGTTCATTGTTGTTATAACTGTGGTGAGTTTATTAAAATCTAATGAAACACAAACAAACATTAAAAAAGATCAAAAGTCAATCTAGCATTATTTTGATTAAGTCTAGGAAGAGATTTTTAAAGAAGTATTCACCTAGAAATGAGAATTAAAGCAAAATTTACTGAATAATAAATTAACCTGAAATAATCATATATATTATATTTAAGGGGAAAGCTTAATCGCTACTCCCCTGTTTAACTAAGAATAATATTAATTTACTTAATTACTACACGGTTTTCACAAGCGAATTCAAGCATATCTCTTAACTTGATCATCGCTGCAATATCCTGATTCATTTCTTTCTTAATATCTTCAAGCTCATTTTTACTCACTTTTCCATCGATCAAGGCATCTCGAATTTCGTGTTGAACATCACCACGCTCTTTATCCCAGTTCATCCATGCATTCAATACATTACGATATGTAATGTCGTGCTCATTTTCCCGTTCAAAGCGCTCACATTTCAGGTTGAACAACTTCAGCATTTCTTCAATCACATAGACATGCTTTTCATTTTTTTGCAACACGAGCAGCGTCAACAAGAACTCATGAATGGTTAAATGGTGGTTTTCCTGGCTCGGATTTACTTTATTGGAAAATGTTCTTGCACTTAACTTTTTCCCGCCAATATCAATAATCTGATTGAATACATTTTCAATTCCAACTTCTTTCATTTGAAGGTGAAGCGCACGTGTAAAACTATCAAACTGACAATCTTTATCCACTTTTTTACTCACAAATATCAATAGGTAATATAAGCCATACCTATACAGGTATTTAATTAAATATTAAACAGAAAGCTATTCAAGAGATGAATGTTAATTGAGATTATCTAATCTCTTAAAGATGGTTAACTATTAAATATACATTCTGCTTGTTGTTTGTTTTAAATGTGTAAGTTTTAGACAGGTACTTTAAAATTCAATAAAATACGAACTAAATATATCTAATAACATGTTTAGTTTAATTCAAAAACAGAAGCAATCAAAGGCTTTGCGTGTATTGATTTATCTACGGGTAATTATGTCTATTAAGTATTTTTTGAGTTTCCCTCTTTATTGCTAGAGAACCAACAACTTTTATAGCAAGGCCCTCACGAAGGTAAATCATGCAAGTCTCTGCTGCTTGGGTATACAATAGATGTCGTCATATAAATTGAGGAAGATAAGATGATCCCTGCGCTGAGCTGGCAAGATGTCATAGAAGCTGAACGCCAGAAACCGTATTTCCAGCAGGTGGAACAGTATGTCACCGCAGAACGTGCGGCTGGAAAAAATATTTATCCGCCTCAGGAAGATGTGTTCAATGCGCTGAGGGCGACACCGCTTTCGGAGGTCAAGGTGGTGATTTTGGGGCAAGATCCTTATCACGGTCCGGGCCAAGCGCATGGTTTGAGTTTTTCGGTCCGTCCTGGTGTAAAAATCCCGCCGTCTCTAGCTAATATGTATAAGGAGCTGGTCACGGATATTGACGGCTTTACCCCACCGGATCATGGCTACTTGCAGAGCTGGGCTGAGCAGGGGGTGTTGCTGCTCAATACGGTGTTGACGGTGGAGCAGGGCAATGCCCACTCGCATGCCAAAATAGGCTGGGAAACCTTCACTGACCGCCTGATTGAGGTGATCGACCAAGAGTGTGAGGGAGCTATTTTCTTGCTGTGGGGGGCACATGCACAAAAGAAAGGAAAGAAAATCGACACTGCGCGCCATCACGTACTGCGCTCTGCCCACCCATCACCATTGTCTGCATACAGAGGCTTCTTTGGCTGTAAGCACTTCTCACAGACAAACCAGCTATTGCGGCAGATGAATAAGCCGGCCATTAACTGGTTGCTGGAAGATTAAACTTTAATTATCAAGATGTATGGTTTATGTAAATTAATTGCGCGTTAAATAACCAAGATCAAGGTGCATTTTTCCATCATTACATACACTTTCAGTAATGGAGTTGACTGGGAGATTTATGCAATGATGCTGGATGATATTCACACTGAACATGGTTATATTTGCCGATTGTTGAAAATCCTTCAACAAAAGCTAGTCGCGATACGCAATGGCCAAGAGGTTAATTATGGCCTGATTAAAGACATTGTGGATTACCTGCAGAACCATGCCGAGTGCTGTCACCATCCTAAAGAGGATGTGCTCTACCATTATTATCAAGCTCACTATGCCGATAGTGCTGGTCAGGTAGAAAATCTGGAAAAAGAGCATGAAGAGCTGGCGAGGTTAACCCGGGAGTTTTCTGATACGGTTGATATGATCCTGATGGATGCGGTGATCCCGCTCGATGTGTTTGCCGATAAACTCAATGCCTTTGTTGTGAGTCAGCTTGCCCATTTGGAGTTCGAGGAAAAATACATTCTTCCTTTGATCCGTAAGCACTTTACCCAAGAAGATTGGCTGGCGGTGTCACAACAGTATGAGAAGTGCGATTGCGACCCGCTATTTGGTGACCAGGTGACCGAGCGGTACCGCCATTTAGCCGAGCGACTGCAAGCCTGATCGCTGGGTGACCAATAGAAATGAAAGAGCCGGCTCTGCGCCGGCTCTTTGGTCAATCGTTTGGTCTTTTTAGGCTAGAAATCAAGATCTTCGTCTGATGAATCCCTGAACATATCAATATCAGCCAATTCCTGGCGCAGTCTTTCCCTATCTTTTAGCGCTTCAATTTCACGCCACTTACGTTTTACCGGCTTGCTACGAGCACCACGTCTTGGCATTTCTGTTGCAAGAATGTCATCGAATGCATAGCTGTCCATAGAGCACCTCTTCCTTACAATCGGTTCTATTTAAATATCATAGCAAGCACCAAAATAAAATTGATGTGTTTCGCAAATGTTACTTAATGATGAAGATTTGATGTGCGGTAGCTCCCAATGTGAGTTGGGTTGTATAAAAAAACACCATAAAAGAGAAGGGATTAGGTATTGCTTTTGGGGGTGAAAAGTAAAATATCGACACTAAATTCGCCAGTATTATGCTAGATAAGCAATATTCATGTGAGGGATGTTGATTTTTGCTGGTTATCTTTGCATGATCATCAGCCATCTGCAGCTATACCGTATATGGTTAAGTTGGCAGGTGGCTGTTTTCTTATGCCTCTTGTTAACATCATGTCTACATCGTAGCTCATATGCTGCTGTCTTTTACCACATAATAAAACTAAGGTTGTAGTAACTGTTTCGTCTGACTGTCTGGTTTGGCGAGCGGGCTGAACCGATATTTTTTGCTTGCGGCCAGATTGGCCGGTTTCAGCTAATTATTGATTTCTAGAGGGTTAGACGTGTCAAGTCAGATTAATTTTTTGAACGATCTGTTATGGGGCTCCGTGCTCATTTATTTGCTGATTGGCGTTGGCGTGTTCTTTACCTATCGGTTGGGGTTTATTCAGTTCCGTCATTTCGGCCATATGTTCAGCGTGATGAAAAACAGCCGTAAATCAGATAAGGCAGGTATTTCATCATTCCAGGCGCTGTGTACCAGCCTGGCAGCCCGTGTCGGTACCGGTAACATGGCTGGTGTTGCTGTGGCGCTGACGCTTGGCGGTCCCGGTGCGATTTTCTGGATGTGGTTGATTGCCATGTTGGGTATGGCGACGGCGTTTGCCGAAAGTGCGCTGGCTCAGCTCTACAAGACCCGAGATGATGACGGTAACTACCGTGGTGGCCCTGCTTATTACATGGAAAAAGGGTTGGGTATGCGCTGGATGGGGGTGGTGTTCTCCATCTTTCTGATCATTGCGTTTGGTTTGGTTTTCAATTCGGTTCAGGCTAACTCGATCACCCTCGCGATGAATGTCGCCTTCGGCTGGAACCCTGCTTATGTTGGTGTTGTGCTGGTGGTGATGGCCGGTGTGATTATTTTCGGCGGCCTGCGTGCGATTGCCCGTACTGCAGAAATCCTAGTGCCGGCTATGGCCCTGTGCTACCTGCTGTTGGCCCTGTTCATCATGTTTACCAACCTTGGCAAGCTGCCTGAAATACTGGGTTTAATATTCCGTAGTGCGTTCGGTCTGGAAGAAGCGGCGTCGGGGGCGTTGGGCTATACCATTGCCCAAGGCATGATCAATGGCCTTAAACGTGGTTTGTTTTCCAATGAAGCGGGTATGGGTTCGGCACCGAATGCTGCCGCTTCAGCTACGCCGTATCCACCACATCCGGCTTCTCAAGGCTATGTGCAGATGCTGGGCGTGTTCATGGACACCATTGTGATTTGTTCCGCGACGGTGGCAATTATCTTGATGTCGGGCGAGTATGTTCCGCATAGCGAGATCACCGGGATCGAGCTGACCCAGCGTGCCTTGAGCTCTCAGGTTGGCGGTTGGGGGGCCATTTTCATTGCGGTGGCGATCTTCTTCTTTGCCTTTACCTCATTGGTCGCCAATTACTCTTATGCCGAAACCAATTTGATTTTCCTCGAGCATAACCATAAAGCTGGCCTGACTGTGTTCCGGTTTGTGGTGCTGGGTATGGTGATGTTCGGTGCGGTGGCTGATTTGCCGACAGTCTGGGCCATGGCGGATGTGTCGATGGGGATGATGGCGATAATCAACCTGATAGCTATCGTGCTGCTGTCCGGTACGGCAGTGAAGCTGGCGAAGGATTACAACCAGCAGCTCAAGCAAGGGAAGGTCCCAACCTTTGATAGTAAGGATTACCCGGAGCTGCATGCGCAGCTGGAAGAAGGGATCTGGGATCAGTCTAAGCAGGATTAATCACCGTCTCTATCGAATTTGACGATAGCAACAATAGAAAAGACCATGCGTACAACGCGTGGTTTTTTTTTGTCAGACTGTTAACATCTTAGCCATATAAGATCAAAAGGAAGCATCCCATGTTAATTGTGGTTTCACCGGCAAAAACACTTGATTATGACTCTCCATTGGCAACAGAGACGTTCACCCAACCTGAGCTGACCGATCATTCGGCCGAGCTGATTGAAGTGTGTCGCGAGCTGACCCCAGTCCAGATTGCCAGCCTGATGAAAGTCAGTGATAAAATTGCTGGTTTGAATGCAGCCCGCTTCGCTGAGTGGCAGCCAGAATTTACCACCGATAACGCCCGCCAGGCGATTTTGGCCTTCAAGGGGGATGTTTATACCGGTCTGGCTGCCGAGACCATGGATGATGCGCAATTTGCGTATGCTCAACAGCACCTGAGAATGCTATCTGGCCTTTACGGCCTGTTGCGTCCACTTGACTTGATGCAGCCGTACCGGCTTGAGATGGGCACCAAGCTGGCGAATCCGCGCGGTGCCAACTTGTACCAATTCTGGGGCAACATTATTACCGACAAGGTCAACCAGGCACTGGCTGAGCAAGGCGATGATACCCTGATCAACTTGGCATCAAACGAATACTTCAAGGCGGTCAAGGTTAAGCAGGTCGCGGGTAAGATCATCACGCCGGTGTTCAAGGACTGCAAAAACGGTACTTACAAGGTTATTAGTTTCTACGCCAAAAAAGCACGTGGCATGATGGCGCGCTACATCATTGACAACCAAGTGGATTCGGTGGAAAAGCTGAAGCAGTTCGATGCCGCGGGTTACTACTTTGTGCCAGCTGAGTCGACGGCGACCGAACTGGTATTTAAGCGCGAAGAGCAGTAATGGTTATTGTTGAAATACCATGCTCATGCTGATGAATAGATAAAAAACGGGCTGGTTCATACCAGCCCGCAGTCGTTGTTTTTGGTTACAGCAAAAGCCTTACTTCTTGGCTTTTTTCTTTTTCACTGCCGCTTTCTTTTTCGGATCTTTTTTCTTCTTCTTTTTCACCGTCAGGGCTTTTTTGTGTTTCGGGCGCATGCCTTCGACGAAACGCTCGGCCACTTCTTCTTTCATATAGCGGCCAACACGATCGATCATATTCTGATCGTGTGCTTCTATCAGAGAAACGGCGGTGCCTTTTTTACCCGCACGGGCGGTACGGCCGATACGGTGTAGGTAGACATCGGCGGTACGTGGCATATCGAAGTTGATCACGTGGCTGATATCCGGCAGATCGATACCACGGGCAGCAACGTCGGTAGCTAGCATGATATTCACTTCGCCGTCGCGGAAGCGGCGGATCGTGTTGTTGCGCGAGGCCTGAGCCATCTCGCCTTGGAGCCAGCAGCAAGGGATCTGCATGGCAGCTAGCTGGTCACGCAGTGTGGCAAGACGCTCTCGGGTCTTGACGAAGATGATGGTGCGCTCGGCTTCGCTTTTGAGAATCGTCTCCAGCAGTGCCAGCTTGTGGGGCATGTCGTCACAGCGGTGGTAGTACTGATGGATTTTCTTGCGCTCACGACGTGGCGGTTCGGCATTGACCTCAACCGGCTCGTTGAGGATAGTGCTTGAGAAATCACGGACACCCTTGCCTTCCAAGGTTGCGGAGAACAACAAGCTCTGGCGGCGCCAGCGACATTCGTTGTGAAGGCGTTGGACGATTTTACCAAAGCCCATGTCCAGCATGCGGTCTGCTTCGTCGAGGATCAGGCATTCAATTGCACGGCAGTCAAAGCGCTCGCTTTCGATGTATTCCATCAGGCGGCCCGGTGTCGCCACCACGATATCCTGCGTTTTGCCCAATAGCTCGGCATGCTCATCGTAGGAGATACCGCCGGTAATGGTGAAAATTTTCAGCTGGGTGTGTTTGGCAAGCGCACGGGCTTGATCGGCGACCTGGATAGCCAGCTCTCGGGTCGGTGTCAGTACCAGTACGCGAGCAGGCCCCGGCTTTTTACGTGGGAAGTCCTGCAGGTGCTGGATCATCGGCAGAAGAAATGCTGCGGTTTTTCCGGTACCGGTAGGAGCGGACGCCAGTACATCTCGGCCATCCAGCGCATGCGGGATCGCTTCAGCTTGGATCACGGTAGGGCGATCGTAGCCGAGCTCTTCAATGGCCTGCAGCAGCTCGCTATCTAATTCTAATTCGGAAAACTCTCTCACCAGTCATTTCTCCTTGGGAACTCAGGGAATCCCCTCTATTTATATGGGGGGCCTACAGATCGCCGGTTACGTGCAAAATACATAAGGGGCGGCATTATAGAGATTATTGCCGCAACGATCACCGATAAAAGTATAAAAACTTCCGCAATTTGCCAAACCGAATGCGGTATTCACTTTACATTTTCAAGTAAAACGCCCTAGTCAGGGCAATAAACCCTTCGCTGTACTGGCCATCTTGGTGGATCACCAGTTGCTCTGTTTGGCACGGTGACGGACTTAGCCCCAAGGCAATTAGCAGCCGGCTTGGATCTTTGCGCTCGGTGGTTTTCACGGTGCAGAGTCGCTGACAATAGAGCTGGTGGGCGCGTGCCGCTTTGATCAATTGCTCGCCTTCGTAAACCGGCAAGATAAGGCTGGCACTTCCTGCTGGACTCAGAAGCTGGCGAATTGCTGCCAGCAATTCGTGATGAGGCAAGGTATCAGTATGACGTGCCGCTGCTCTTGCTTGGCAATCCGCTTGCTCACCGTGGTTAAAATAGGGAGGGTTGCAGACAATTGCATCAACGGATCCGGACGGTTGCTGGCAGGCCCAAGCCTGGACGGTTTGATGTGCCATTGAGATACGTTCAGCCCACGGAGAATCGGTGAAGTTGCGCTGAGCCGCTACTGCTGCACCGCTGTCAATTTCTATTGCGGTAATGGGGTTGTCTTGACCTGTTGTGCGCTGTGCGGCCATTAGTGCAAGCAAACCACTGCCGGTACCGATATCGAGGATCGGCCCAGTTCGAGGGAGGGCTGCCCAAGCACCTAGCAGTACACCATCGGTACTGACGGGCATACCACAGCCGTGGTCGTTAACGTGGAATTGCTTGAAGGTGAACCCTTTTGTCATGGTGTTGCTAGACCTTGTTATGTTTTTGACCCTGCCATTATAGCCTGCTCGGGATCAATTTAAGAATGATAAGCTTCTGTTGATTAGTTGTTGCATGGTTATTGATTCTGTTTTGTATGTTTTTCATAAGTGGATTTTATTGGTTTTTAATTTCGATCTTGGTTTTTGTTTTGGTCGTATATGCTGGTTTTTGAGTGTTCAACCCAAAGAATGTGGTGTTTTTAACTGCGTTATTGCTTATTGAGTGCTTTTTCGTCATTATGCTGCGAGCAAGGTCACATTCAGGTAATCCTTTTTTGTGGCTAAAAAAATAACAATATTTACAAAAACAGCAGACATAACATCAAGAGTGGAAGGTGCAGTTTGAAAAAGTCACTCAGTTTTACCGATATCATGGCGTTGGGTTTTATGACCTTCGCTTTCTTCTTAGGCGCAGGCAATATCATATTCCCGCCACAGGCTGGCCAGCAGGCCGGTGATCACCTCGTTCCGGCAATGTTCGGATTCCTATCAACCGGCGTTACTTTACCGCTTGTTGCCATTATTGCCGTTGCCGTTGCCGGTGGTTGGAAAGGGATGACCCAGGACTTGCCGTCGAAAGTGGCGACATTACTGGCAGTATTGATCTTTATCGTGATCGGCCCAGCGTTTGCCGCCCCGCGTGCTGGTTTGGTTGCTTATGAAATGGGCGTGAAACCGTTCATTGCCGATGCAGGACAGCTTAGCCTTACTGTTTTCTCTATTGTCTTTTTTGGCATAGCGATGTTCCTGTCGCGCTCTCGTGGCAACCTGGTTGATTTGGTCGGTAAGTTCCTGACGCCTATTTTGTTTGTGGCCTTGGTGGTATTGGCTGTTAGCGTTGTTGTTAACCCGCAGGATGCGATTGAAGCGGCAAAGGGTGACTATGTAGACATGCCGTTCCTCAAAGGCTTTGTCGAAGGTTATAACACCCTAGATGCGGTTGCGGCCCTGTTGTTCGGTATGGTGATTGTCGATGCCGTACGCAGCAAAGGCGTGACCGATGAGAAGGCCACTCGCAAATATCTGATCATGGCTGGTTTGATTGCCGCCGCGGGTCTGGCGTTTGTTTATGTCTCGCTGTTCTATTTGGGGGCAACCAGTGTCAACATTGCCGCCAATGCGTCGAATGGCGGTGATATTCTGGCGATCTACGTTGCAGCGCTATTTGGTCCTGCCGGCCAGATGATGTTGTCGTTGATTGTATTGCTGGCGTGTTTGACGACTGTCGTCGGCCTGATCAGTGCGTGCTCTGAGTACTTTTCGTCGCTGACTCGCTGGTCTTACGAAAAGTGGGCTGTGCTGCTGTCTGTAACTTGCTGCGTGGTCGCCAATGTCGGTCTGAACCAGCTTATCGTTCTGTCACTACCGGCGTTGTTTGCTCTGTACCCAATTGCAATGGCTCTGGTTATCCTGACGTTCATCCGCCGTTGGTTGCCAAACCCAGCACTGTCTTACCGCGTCGTGATGCTGGTAGCGTTGTCGTTCAGCATGATTGATGCCGCTAAGGTGGCCGGTTTTAATGTTTCTGCATTCCGCGTACTGCCATTGTTTGATTACGGTATGGCGTGGTTGATGCCGACCTTTGCAGCGCTGGTTGTGACTTGTTTTGTTGGTGCACAGCAGGCAGTTAAGCAAGACCAGCAAGAAAGCCAAACGGCTTAAGGCTGTATAGATAGTATCGCTCTGAATAAAAGAGCAAAGACAAAAAAGGGATGCCTCGGCATCCCTTTTTGTCTTTCCAACGACCCTCTGTGGGGGAGGGCTGCGCTCAATAAAGAGCTATAGCGTTTCGCTGTACTCAGTTAGGATTTGTTCACACCATGTTGTGATACGATCATCGCTCATCTCGTACTGGCTATCTTCATCCAGAGCCAAGCCGACAAACAGCGTACCATCGTCGGTGAGTGCTTTCGAGGCTTCGAAATCGTATCCCTCGTTTGGCCAGTAGCCGACAAACTGAGCGCCGGTCGGCAGTAGTTTCTCGTGCAGCATTCCCATCGCATCGAGGAACCATTCGGTATAGCCTTCCTGATCGCCAAGGCCGAAAAGGGCCACGGTTTTACCATTAAGGCTGAGCCCGTCAAGTTGCTCCCACACGGCTTCCCAGTCTTCTTGCAGCTCTCCGAAATCCCACGTAGATATCCCAAGGATCAGCATGTCGTACTGGTTCATCTCGCTGATATCTGCTTCTTTGATGTTATGTAAATCAACCAGTTCAGCACCGATGCATTCGCGGATCTTCTCCGAGGCCATTTCGGTATAGCAGGTGGTTGAGCCGTAGAATAAGCCAATCTTCATGCTACTTGTCCAATGTATAACGAATAAATGATAGGGGATTCTACCTAGCTTGGACGGTCTTGACTATTTCTGAGTGATTGAGTCAGAAATAGCTGCGACAACTCGGCCGGATCGTTACATTTGGCCGGAAATCGTCTACCATTGAGTACTGTGTATTTATCCATGTGTTCTTGTGGGCAATAACCGAACACCGAGGTTGTAGTGGAAAACGATGAAGTGATCATCGAGCGGTTTCTCGATGCGATGTGGATGGAACGGGGCTTGTCTGAAAACACCCTGCTGTCATACCGCAATGATCTGAAAAAATTGGAAAACTGGCTCGACGAGCAAGGGGTGACGCTGGAGCGGGTGTCAACCGATGAGCTGCAGCGTTATCAGCAGTGGTTGTTCGATGCTGATTATAAACAGACTTCCCGGGCCCGTATGGTGTCGGCGATCCGCCGGTTGTTCCAGTATTTGAACCGGGAAAAGATGCGTGATGATGATCCCAGTGCTCTGCTGGTGAGCCCCAAGCTGCCCAAGCGCCTGCCCAAAGATATTACCGAAGAGCAGGTCGATGCCCTGTTGTCGGCACCCGATCCCAACGATCCGATAGAGCTACGTGACAAGGCGATGCTTGAACTGCTTTACGCCACCGGCTTACGTGTGACTGAATTGGTCAGCCTGACCATGGAAAATGTTAGCTTGCGCCAAGGGGTAGTACGGGTTATCGGTAAAGGTAACAAAGAGCGTCTTGTGCCGATGGGTGAGGATGCTATCGACTGGATTGAACAGTTTCTGCAAAGCGGCCGTCTCCAATTGCTGGGGGAGAAAAGTTCGGATGTGGTATTCCCGAGCAAGCGGGCCAAGCAGATGACCCGCCAGACATTCTGGCACCGGATCAAACACTATGCCGTGAAGGCGGGTATTGATGCCGAGACATTGTCGCCCCATGTGATGCGCCATGCTTTTGCTACCCATTTGCTCAATTACGGGGCAGATTTACGGGTGGTGCAGATGCTACTTGGTCATAGCGATCTATCGACCACCCAGATCTATACCCATGTCGCGACCGAGCGACTCAAGCAGCTGCATGGTGCACACCACCCGCGAGCTTGAATGGCTTCTTAGCCTTGCTGACCGTGAAGGTTAGCCCGCATCTGGCTAATACTTGGGTATATACTAAATCTGTTAGGTATATACTAAAAAAGCGTGAGATATTTTGCGGAATGTGAAATTTTTTTGCACTATCGGGGTCATATACCCAGGTAATCTCAAGGTGCTGGTTCAGCGATAGTTACTTGGTTGTTAGGCAAGGCAGCGATTTACAGATCTAGTGGTTCTAAATCAAAAATCGCTAACACCGCATAGCAGCCAAGTAAACTCGCCCTTCGGGAGCTCATCAATGTGTTCACTTCTGTGTCAAATAACCTTGAAATAGATGACTATTACATGCGGTTATTTTTCTTGAACTGCACACATTGATGAAGCTCTGAATCCTGCAACTGGAGGTCACCTGGGTATATAGGTCACCTGTAGTGATGGGTGCTGGCGGTGCTCGCCATAGTCCGGCACGAATTTATTTTTTGAAAGGAAAGAGTCGCATGCACTTTTTGGGTCGTACGTTACTTGCAACCGCAGTGGCAATGACTGCCTTTACGGCATCAGCCAAGCCAGATGAGGCGGCAATTACAAGCAAGTTGAGCAAGCTGGGGCTGGCGCCGGTTTCTATCAGTGCTTCACCGCTTCCTGGGCTCAATGAAGTCGTGACTGAGCGTGGCATTTTTTATGTTTCCGATGATGGTGGCCACTTCATTCTTGGTAGCCTGTACCAAGCCACCGATGCCGAGCCGGTTAACCTGACTGAGCAGAAGATGGCTAAGTTAAACAAGGCCAAGCTACAGGGGATGGAGGACGAAATGATCGTCTATCCGGCCAAAGATGAAAAATATGTGGTGACGGTCTTTACCGATACCAGCTGTGGTTACTGCCGCAAGCTGCATAGCGAAATGCAGGCCTACAATGATGCCGGTATCACTATTCGTTATTTGGCCTTCCCTCGTGGTGGCGAGCGTTCGCGTAACTTCGGTGAGATGAGTGCTATCTGGGGAGCAAAAGATCCGGCGAAGGCGATGGATCAGGCCAAAGAGGGTACCTTCAATCCTGCCGGTGTTGAGCCGCAGAGCGACTTGGTCAATAAACATTACCAGCTTGGTGTCGCAATGGGTGTTTCCGGTACGCCGGCGATGATATTGGAAGATGGCACTATGCTACCGGGTTACCAGCCGGCACAAATGCTGCGCCAGATGTTGGATAACCGCGGTTAAAAAGACATACACCCAGTGACTTGGGTACAAAGCCCCGGCCAACCCCGGGGCTTTTTTATACGTCGAATTTCTGTTGCCCACTCATGTTCAGCGCCTATAATGGCTTGAGGCACCTATGCCCAAGTAACCTTAACTTATCCCCTGCCTATAGACTGACCCGATGATTGAAATTAAACGCCGCCCAGAAGCCGACACCAGCCAGTTTACCGACTCAACCCCGCCAATCTTGCAGCGGATCTATGCTGCCCGAGGTATTTCCAGTGAAGCCGAGTTGGAGCGCGGGGTACGCGGGCTACTGGGCTATAACCAGCTGCACGGTATCGCCCCAGCAGTGGCATTGCTCAAGCAGGCGTTGGCTGAGCAGCGCCGAATTATCGTGGTCGGTGATTTTGATGCCGATGGTGCTACCAGCTCGGCATTGTCAGTACTGGCATTGCGGATGCTAGGCAGTCGTAATGTTGACTACCTTGTCCCCAACCGCTTTGACGATGGCTACGGCTTGAGCCCGGAAGTGGTTGAGCAGGCTGCCGCACGTGGCGCCGAGATGATCATGACGGTAGATAACGGAGTCTCTTCGATATCGGGTGTCGCAGCGGCGAAAGAGCGAGGTATCCAAGTGCTGGTGACTGACCACCACTTGCCGGGAGATGTTTTGCCGGAAGCGGATGCCATCGTGAATCCCAATTTGCACGAGTGCGACTTTCCCTCTAAGGCCCTGTGTGGGGTGGGCGTTGCTTTTTACCTGATGCTGGCCGTGCGTGCGTCGCTGCGTGAGGAAAACTGGTTTGCCGAGCAGGGGCTGCCTGAGCCTAACTTGGCCGAATTGCTGGACCTGGTAGCGCTGGGTACAGTGGCCGATGTGGTGGCACTGGATGGCAATAATCGTATTTTGGTTCATCAGGGTTTGCAGCGTATTCGGGCAGGCAAATGTCGACCGGGAATCCGGGCCCTGATTGAAGTCGCCAATCGCGATCCGGCTCGCTTGGTGGCGACCGATCTGGGTTTTGCCCTGGGGCCGAGGATCAATGCGGCGGGACGCTTGGATGATATGTCATTCGGGGTCGAGTTATTGCTGTGTGACAATATTCAGGCTGCACGCAGGATGGCCACCGAGTTGGATGCCCTGAATCAGACCCGCAAAGAAATTGAGCACGGGATGAAAGAAGAGGCGGTGGCGATTTGCGAGCGCCTAAAGTTTAACAAACAGGACATGCCATACGGTTTGTCGTTGTTCCAGCGTGACTGGCACCAGGGCGTGATAGGGATCCTTGCCTCGCGTATCAAGGAGCAGTATCACCGCCCGGTGATTGCCTTTGCTGATGCCGGTAACGGTGAAATCAAGGGGTCGTGCCGTTCGATCCCCGGTTTGCATATGCGCGATGTATTGGATCTTATCGATACCCAAAATCCAGGGATGATCCTCAAGTTCGGCGGCCATGCCATGGCGGCAGGGCTGACCATTCCTGAGGCGCAATTGGACGCCTTTAACCAAGCCTTTGACAACGCGGTACGTGCCGAGCTCGATGAAGATGCATTGCGCGGCGTATTGCTCAGCGATGGTGAACTGATGCCGAAGGAGCTTAATTTGCAGACAGCGGAAGTATTGCGGGCAGGCGGACCGTGGGGCCAGCAGTTCCCCGAGCCGATGTTTGATGGCCGCTTCCGCCTGCTGCACCAGAAGCTGGTGGGCAGCAAGCACCTCAAGATGATGCTCGAGCCATTAGCCGGTGGCAGCGTGATTGATGCTATCGCCTTCAATGTTGATGTTCGCCGCTGGCCGGATGCCTCGGTCCAACAGGTCGAATTGGCATACAGGCTGGATGTTAACGAGTTTCGCGGTAACCGCAGCGCCCAGTTATTGGTCGAGCATATCGCCGCGCTTTAGGTTCCGCTGGCAGGCAAAAAACAACCTGTCGTATTCCCGGTTGCAGAGAGGCAAGGCGAAATGTGGCCTCTCTGTGACAGACGGTGTTTTTGTGATCGGGTTAAAAAAATAAATTCGCCGATTCCCTTCCCTTTCCACTGTATATTCTATCTACAATTCGATAGAATCCTTCGGTTATGTCCATTTCGGCTATGAAGAGTGGCAATGTTCGAGATTAATCCTATTAAAAACCGACTTGAGGATGTATCAGCACGTACTGATGTCCTTAGGGGGTACCTTTGACTATGATGCCAAGAAAGAGCGTCTAGAAGAGGTCAATGCAGAGTTAGAGCAGCCTGATGTATGGAACGAACCCGAACGCGCACAGGCGCTGGGCAAAGAACGTTCATCATTAGAAGCGATTGTTGATACGATCGATCAGCTGGACCAAGGCGTGGAAGACGTCGACGGTTTGCTTGAGCTGGCGATTGAAGAAGAAGACCAAGAGACATTTGACGAGATTGAACCAGAACTCGCTGAGCTAGAAAGCAAACTGGCCAAGCTTGAGTTCCGTCGTATGTTCTCTGGCGATCACGATGGCTCAGATTGCTATATCGATCTACAGGCAGGTTCGGGTGGTACCGAGGCACAGGACTGGACGTCTATGATGCTGCGTATGTACCTGCGCTGGGCAGATGCCAAGGGCTTCAAAACCGAAGTTATCGAAGTATCTGAAGGTGATGTAGCTGGCCTTAAGTCGGCCACTGTCCGTATTAGCGGTGAGTATGCTTACGGTTGGCTACGTACTGAAACCGGTGTTCACCGCTTGGTGCGTAAGTCACCATTCGACTCCGGCGGCCGCCGTCATACATCTTTCTCTTCGGCATTTATTTACCCGGAAGTGGATGACAACATTGATATCGAGATCAACCCTTCTGATCTGCGAATCGATGTTTACCGTGCTTCGGGCGCGGGTGGTCAGCACGTAAACACCACCGAGTCGGCTGTACGTATTACTCACGTGCCGACCAACACCGTGGTGCAGTGTCAGAATGACCGCTCTCAGCACAAGAACAAAGATCAGGCGATGAAACAGTTGAAAGCGAAACTGTTCGAGCTTGAGATGCAGAAGCAGAATGCTGAGAAGCAAGCCAATGAAGATTCGAAGTCTGACATTGGCTGGGGTAGCCAGATCCGCTCTTATGTGCTGGATGACTCCCGTATTAAAGATTTACGTACCGGGGTGGAAAATCGTAACACCCAGGCCGTACTTGACGGCGATTTAGACCGTTTTATTGAAGCCAGCCTGAAATCAGGTCTGTAACCGACTCCGGTTAAAACATTTAAGGGTTAACCCATGACTGATCAATTACAAGATGAGAATAAGCTGATTGCTGAACGTCGCGCGAAATTGGATAAGATCCGCGAAAACTGCAAGGCAAACGGCCACCCAAATGATTTCCGTCGCGATAGCCTAGCGGCAGATCTGCAGGCTAAATACGGCGAACTAAGCAAAGAAGAGCTTGCTGAAGCGGGTAACGTCGTCGCGATTGCTGGCCGTGTAATGGCTAAGCGTGGTCCTTTCCTAGCGATTCAAGACGTTTCTGGCCGTGTTCAGGCTTATGCCGACAAGAACGTTCAGAAAGAGCTGAAAGAAAAATACTCTGGCCTGGATATCGGTGACATCATCGGTGTTAAAGGTGCCCTGCACAAGTCAGGTAAAGGTGATCTTTACGTGAACATGGACGAGTACGAGCTGCTGACTAAAGCACTGCGTCCTCTACCAGAGAAATTCCATGGCCTGACTGATCAGGAAATGCGTTACCGCCAGCGTTACGTTGACCTTATCGTTAACGACGACTCGCGTAATGCGTTCATCATCCGCTCTAAGCTGGTTGCTGCTATCCGTAACTTCATGATGTCGAAAGGCTACCTTGAAGTTGAAACGCCTATGATGCACGTGATCCCTGGTGGTGCGACGGCACGCCCGTTTATCACCCGCCACAATGCGCTGGACATCGACATGTACCTGCGTGTGGCACCAGAGCTGTACCTAAAGCGTTTGGTTGTGGGCGGTTTTGATCGTGTGTTCGAAATCAACCGTAACTTCCGTAACGAAGGCCTATCGCCACGTCACAACCCAGAATTCACCATGATGGAATTCTACCAAGCTTATGCTGACTACAAAGATCTGATGGATCTGACTGAAGAGATGCTAAGTACGGTTGCGATGGATGTACTGGGTTCAACGGCTATGCCTTACGGTGATGAGACGGTTGAGTTCGGCGGTACATACACGCGTATGAGCATGTTCGAAGCGATCAAGCACTACAACCCGAACCATGAGCAAATCCAGGCACTGACAGAAGAAGATCTGCAGAACCGCGAGCTAATGGTCTCTATTGCCAAGTCTGTTCACGTTGAAGTGGAAGATTTCTGGACATGTGGTCAGCTGCTTGAGGAAATCTTCGGTGAAACGGCTGAGCCAAAACTGATCCAGCCAACCTTCATCACTGGCTACCCAGCGGACATCTCGCCATTGGCACGCCGTAGCGATGACAACCCGTTCTTCACAGACCGCTTTGAATTCTTCATCGGTGGCCGTGAAGTGGCAAACGGCTTCTCTGAGCTTAACGATGCAGAAGATCAAGACGCACGTTTCAAGGCGCAGGTAGAAGCAAAAGATGCCGGCGATGACGAAGCGATGTTCTACGATGCTGACTATATCACTGCGTTGGAGCACGGCCTTCCGCCAACAGCGGGCCAGGGTATCGGTATCGACCGTCTGGCAATGCTGTTCACCAATACTCACACGATCCGTGATGTCCTGCTGTTCCCGGCAATGCGCCCGCAGAACAACGACTAATCCACGCTGATAGTGAATGATGAAAGCCACCTCCGGGTGGCTTTTTTATTGGTGGGATATCCATTGCGATCGATTGGTTGCATTTTTGTGCTTCGTATGACGGAATGGCCATACTCTTTGATTTATAATCCACATTGAAAAAATCAACAAATATAAGGGATTATAATGAAATATCGAGTGGCGACGTTGGCTGTTGCAGGTTCTCTATTGGTGGGCTGTACCTCTTTGCAATTGGTACCCCCACCGAGTGAGTATCAGGGTAACCTCCCTGAAGTCTATAAGCAGGAGCTGGAGCAATTCAATACCCTGCCGAGCACGCCTTTTCGTGGGGGCGTGCAAACCTTCTATTTCGATAATGATACGTCATTATTGACGGTGATATTTCGCTTGCCCAACCCAAGGTGGTCGTGGAATTTGGGGCAACAGGAGTTCGAGCAGAAAGAGTTTCCCTCGGCCTGCGAGAAGCTAGGTCACGAAATTCAGCAAGGGCTGGGAGTCCGTTATTGGTTTTCTGGCGGAGGCGGTTTTTTGACGAATATTGTGACTAACGAGACGTGTCAGTCTCTTTCTTCTTAAGCCGTCATTTACTCGGATTGATCCAGTCATTCATCAGCAGCATTCTTCAAATGGCTTTTCTGAACAGGCTCAGGAAAGCCATTTTTTATGGTTTCCAAT
Source organism: Photobacterium satsumensis (assembly GCF_050336935.1). NCBI lineage: Bacteria > Pseudomonadati > Pseudomonadota > Gammaproteobacteria > Vibrionales > Vibrionaceae > Photobacterium > Photobacterium satsumensis. Next base: position 110,283 of record NZ_JAKJSK010000012.1, on the reverse strand, counting down.
AATGAAATATGGTCACAAAATATTCATATAGTGAATTTTTGGGTGTGATGAAGGACACGTTTTCCGTAATTGATAATTTTGTATACAGAGCCATATCTCGCCAAACTTTATGCTATTGATGGTGTGAATAAGTTACCGTTTTGCATAGCTTTTGGTGTTTTATTTTGTTCTCTTGCTTCAATGTTAGTGATTAATAATGTGTTTCAATTGTAGGTAAATTGTAAAAAATGTTCTTTTAAGTTTGTAGTGGCTGTGTAAAATGACGCCCAATCTCGCGATGGACAGCGGGAATGGGAAGTAAACATAGTTTATAAAGCACAACAGACTGGAGATGGACGATGAAGAAATCGCTATCAGGAAAGATATTTACAGGCTTATTTGCCGGCCTGATCATCGGTACGGCAATACAGTACCTGTTTAACGGCGTGACTTTGATGGATACCTATGTGCTCGGCCTGGCAGAAGGTGCTGGCGGCATGTTTGTCTCGCTGATCAAGCTATTGGTTGTTCCTTTGGTATATGTCTCGATTGTTTGCGGCATTGTTGAGCTAAAAGACATTACCGCGTTTGGTCGCCTTGGTGGTAAAACCTTTGCCCTTTACATTATCAATACCATCATCGCCATCACCGCCGCCTTAACGGTTGGGATGATTTTCCAACCGGGCGCCGATGCCAATTTGGCCGGTACCGTGTCGGAAGCCGTTGAACTGACGACGACAGAAACCCCGGATATCTTCTCGCTGATTGTAAACATCGTACCGAGTAACCCGGTTCAGGCATTCGCCAATGGTGATATGTTGCAGATCATTTTCATGGCGATCCTTACTGGACTGGCTATTCAGGCGCTGGATACCCGTGGTGGCCCTGCCATTAAGACCTTCAAAATGGCCAATGAGATCATGATGAAGCTGGTTGGCCTGGTGATGAGCTTGGCACCATTTGGTGTGTTTGCCCTGATGATCCAACTGGGTGCGACATTGGATGCCAATACGCTAATGTCAGTAGCCGGCTATGTGGCCTTGGTTGTCTCGATGCTGGTGTTCTGGATTTTCTTCTTCTACCCAATGATGGTGAGCCTGACGACGGGTATCAAGCCGAGTGAGTTTTTACGCCATACCCGCGAGCAGGTCCTGTTTTCGCTATCAACTGCGAGCTCGAATGCGACCATTCCTGTGACGATGCGTACCCTGACTGACAAGATTGGTGTGTCTAAGTCTGTGGCTGGCTTTGGTGTCCCACTGGGTGCAACCATGAATATGTCTGGGGTCTCTATCTACATTGCCTTGGCGACCTTGTTTGTGGCCAATGCATTCGGCCAGCCAATCAACAGTGCTGATATCTTTACTCTTGGGCTGACTATCCTTCTACTCTCTATCGGTGCAGGTGGTGTACCGGGCGGTGGTGTGGTGATGGTGGGTGTATTGCTGCACCAACTAGGCTTGCCACCAGAAGGCTTGGCCATTATTGCTGCCGTTGACCGTATCAATGATATGTTCTGTACCAGCTCGAATGTCGTCGGTGATACAGCCGTCAACACCATAGTGGCTAAATCAGAAAATGAAATCGGTACCACTGAAGCCGGTGCTGAGCCACAGCCTGAGCGAGTTGCGGTGAGTTAACAATAGGGCTTTATGGGATGAAATATGAAAGCGCCTTCGGGCGCTTTTTTTATTTGCGTCTAAAATTTCTTCCAATCGTCAGACTTGGCTACAATTTTAATATTAAATTAATTGCGCATTAATTGAATCGTATTAGCTGGTTGGGTACAGACTATGTCTGAAATGGCACCTCAGCCAACAGGGTTGCTCTGGCCGAGAAGGTATCGTGGATGAAAAGAACAAAGGGAAACAGTTCTGTATTGGGGACATTGGTGATTTTAGGGGGGGGGACTCCGACCTGGATAAAGGTACTGGAGAAAGCGGGCTGGGCTTGCCATCGCTGTTACGATCTCCGTGCTGCCGAATCGCTGATGCTGGAAATTGGCCCCTGTATTGGTGTGGTCGATCTCACCCGGGATGATTTTAGCCTGCAAGGGGTGGCTGGGCTGGTCAATCGCAACAAGCAGGTACGCTGGCTGGCACTGGTTCAAGAGCGCCAACTTGGTCATGATTCTATTTGCCAGTTCATCGTTAACTTCTGTATCGATTACTTCACTGATCCGGTGCCTGAATCCCAGTTACTCAGTACTATCGGTCATCAGTTAGGTATGCTCCAACTGGAGCATCGAGTGTGGCCGCAACTGGGGGTTTTTGGTCAATCGGGTTTGCAAGGAGAGCAGGCGGCGATGAAAAAGCTTCGTCATCATGTAAAAAGGATTGCGATGGCAGATGTACCGGTTTTGGTCCAGGGAGAGATAGGCTCTGGCAAGGAACTGGTTGCCCAAGCCATCCACCAAGCATCGACCCGCGGTAAAGGCGCATTTGTCTGCGTGAAGTGTGAATCGTTAACGGCGAGCTGGATGACAGAACTTGTGGCCGGTAAGCCACCCGAGTGTTGCCTGGAAGCCGCTGATGGTGGAGTGCTGTTTCTTGACGAAATTACCCAGCTTGACCTGCAGCGCCAGCATGAATTGGTCCGCCTGCTGCAAGATGACACTTTTACCACGGAATCAGGCCGCAAAGTGGCGACGGATACCCGGGTGATAGTTTCAACCCGCTATTCACAAGAAGAGCTTTTGGAGTCTGGGCTGCTCAGTGAGGAGCTGTATTTTAGGCTCAATGCCCTGGGAGTGATGGTGCCCGCACTCCGTGATCGGGGTGAGGATATCGTGCTGCTGGCTGAGTTCTTTATGCTGAAATTTGCTCGTCAGTACAACAGCCCGGTCAAGCAACTGTCTCCGCAGGCCAGCCAGCTACTGGAGGGGTATTCCTGGCCTGGTAATGTCAGGGAGCTGATCGGTCATATCAAACGGGCAATCTTGCTGGCTGACGATAAGCTATTGGAAGCCGATCACCTTGATTTACCCAGAGTGATGGATGACAAGCAAAGCCTCAAGAAAATTCGAGCTGATTCGGAGCGCGGAGCGATATTGGCTGTACTGGAAAACAACAAGGGGCAGATTTCAGCCGCCGCCAGGGAGCTGGGGGTGTCGAGGGCGACCATGTACCGATTGCTCAACAAGCATGACTTGGTGCCACCGCCCAAGCACTTCCGTCAAAGCTGATACTGGTGGCATTGTCTGGTGCCCTGCATGATAACGGTGAATAATTCACCAATGGCCGGTAGTCTGAGCAAAAATGCAGAGTATTGTTGTTTTTATCGTCGCATTTTTAGTTAAGTGGTTGTTTTGCAGTCACGGGTTGTTACAATAAAGCCATATTTCACATCTTCATAACTTATTACCGGAGGAACTGATATGCCAACTACTGTCATGATGTCGCACACCTGTTCATTCGGTGATACCTGCATCAAACCAAATCATTAACGGCAATCCGCTGTGTAAATGGGCCGCGGATTTCTGTCGCGGCTAGTTAAGTTTTTACTTATGTTATCAGCCTGAACGGCAGGATCTGTGTCCCTCCAACTATCTGTAATCAATTTGGAGAGTACAATTATGCGCCAATCAGTTTATTTACGCCTTGCAGTCTTTCTTGTCCAACTCGATGTCAAACGCGAGGATGCCCAATGGCGGCGTGAACACCGCCGTGTTCAGGTCCACCTGCCATACCATCTCTCGGTTTATTTGCTGAAAGATATCGGCATTGATAAAGAGCATCGTATAGCCCCGCACTTGCTGAGCACACCAGCCAGTCGGAAAGTTCGCCATTTGAGACGGAAATACAAATCTAGACTCGTGACGTAATGCTTCCCCCCGTAACACGCTTGCGGGGGAGGAAAATATGACGAACTGTTAGCGACAGGTAGAGACCGTCATGGCTTGTAACATTTACCAACGCTTTGCGACGAATGCTCCCTAGAGCAAGGGCGGAAGCTTAGGTAAAGTAGCCAGGCATCAACAAAGGTGTCTACCTAAGTTGGTTGAGCTAATGTTTTTCGGCCCCCGTATTACGGGGGCTTTTTTTTGCCTGCTATTTACTTGAGCTGGCGCTTGATGGGGTTAGGTGGATCAAGGGCAGGGGTTGGAATACTGAATACCAACGTCCTGGAGATCTTGCAGTACCTCTTCGCTCAGTTCGACATCCAGGCTGTCGATGTTCTCGTTAAGTTGTTCGAGCGTGGTGGCGCCGATGATATTGCTGGCGACAAAAGGACGTTGGTTGACGAAGGCCAGTGCCATTTGGCTAGGGTTCAAGCCATGCTTGCGGGCTATATTGACATAGGCTTCGGTCGCGGCAATGCCTTGCGGCTTGAAGTAACGCGAAAAGCGCTCGAACAAGCTGCAGCGGGCTCCTTCCGGACGGGCACCATCGAGGTACTTACCACTGAGGGTGCCGAATGCGAGTGGTGAGTAAGCCAGTAGCTCGACCCCTTCATGGTGGCTGATCTCGGACAAGCCGACTTCGAAGCTACGGTTGAGCAGGTTGTAGGGATTTTGGATGGTGACTACCCGTGGCAAATTATGCTTTTCGGCTAGATGTAAAAATGACATGACGCCCCAGGGGGTTTCATTGGATAAGCCGATATAGCGGATTTTTCCGGCCCTGACCAGTTCGGCCAGCGCTTCCAGCGAGTCTGTCAGGGTAACGCCGGAATGATCGTCTTGGTATTGGTAGTTGAGTTGGCCGAAGCAGTTAGTCTCACGTTGTGGCCAGTGTAGCTGGTACAGATCGATATAGTCGGTTTGCAACCGGTTGAGGCTGGCTTCAACAGCGTCGTGGATATTGCGCCTGTCTAGAGCCATTTCCGGTCGGACATAGGGTAAATTGCGGGGCCCAGCCACCTTGGTGGCGAGGATCACCTTGTCGCGCTGGCCGGTTTTTTTTAGCCAGTTACCAATATAGGTTTCAGTGAGTCCTTGGGTTTGCGCGTTGGGCGGAACAGGGTACATCTCGGCGGTATCAATGAAGTTGATCCCGCGATCAAAGGCCAAATCTAGCTGGCTATGTGCCTCTTGTTCGTTGTTTTGCTCACCGAAGGTCATGGTGCCGAGGCAGATTTTGCTGACCTCAAGACTCGAGTGAGGGATCTTGTGGTATTTCATTCGCCCTCCTTGGGCTCAGCAGATGTTCTGTCTTCGACTATAGCGCGAGTTCAATAGTGTGAGAAGTCCCACAACACCTCGGCTCGCCGCTATCTTGACCTTGCCGGGTTAGGGATTGTGACCAATAGTTAGGTATTGCCGTGTCGGTAATGCTGAGCAACGCTGGGGGAGGCGCGATGAAGCTGTCACAACTGAAACACTGGACCAAAGCGGGAGGTGGGGCCATCCCTGCTTGTATTCTGACAAGTTATGCCGGCTGTTCTGACTACCTGCTTGAAGTGGAATACAAGCATCATCTCGAACCGCTCAAGACTGAGAGCGGGGACATGGTCAAGTTCCAGTCCATCGAACAGGTGAGGGAGCTGTTACGGCCGCTGGGGATCACCAGCGTGACGCTAAGGGTTATTGATCCCTATGATGAGTTCTCGCCTGACGGCCAGTTGAGCAACTGTCGGGAGGATATGACGATCGCACTTTAGGCCCCCTCTAGAGGATAAAGTACTTTTCCAGTAGGCTGGCGGTAAATTGGGTCTTCAGGTAGAACCCTCTTGGCAGGGTTTTGATTGGCTGGCCATTGGCGCCGTAGGCTTCGGTCAGCGCTTTTCTGTTGGCCGCTTTTGGTCGCAGTTGCAGCACTTCGCCGTGGCGTGCGGTGATCTGCTCGACTTGGCCGAGTACGATCATATCCATCAGCTCTTCCCAGTCCTGCCTGAGCTGCTGCTCTTCTTCTGGTGAAGGGCTCCACAACATCGGGGAGCCGACATGGCGATCGGCAAGGGGAATGTCCCGCTCTCCCTCAACCGGGACCCACAGAACTCGTGCCAGTTTGTGGCGTATATGGCTGTTTTCCCAGCTTAGGCCATGTAGTCCTATCAGTGGGGCAACACAGACGAAAGTTGTTTCCAGAGGTTTGCCGTGATAGCCCACCGGAATAGTCTTGAGCTCAATGCCAAGCTCGGCGAAATCAGGCACAGGCTTGCTACCAGCGCTGGCACCGAGGTGCCACTCCAACAGTTGTCCTACCCACCCCTTATCACGACGTAGATCTGGCGGGACGGCAATATTGGCGATCTGTGCCAGTTCACCGAGGGTCATTCCGGCGAGGGCGTTGGCACGTATCAAAAGTTCCTGTTCAGTCTTTGGGGTGGGTTGCATGACGTTTACCTTCTTTGTGGCTGGTGATCCTACCATAGCCGTCGTGGAGGATCCTATTACCCAGTTATCCACAGGGTTAACAGAAGAAAAACTTTATCCCACTCTGTCTGTGCATTTATACAGGTGTTGGTTGGTAATTTAATCAGTTGAGTGGTGCTTTTTTGAGTGGTTGGTGCTTTTTGATGTGGATAAAATGATGATTGGTTGATCTTTGACCGATCGCGATCAGGGATGAAAATGATCGAGTCATAAAGCGTGGTTAGAGATGGTTTTTTGATTTTTAATTCATGTTTATTAAGGTTTTTATTTGAATGTTGAGCCATGGTTTTTATTGGTTGGTGACTGTAAAGTAGGGATTGAGCCTCTGGATTGACGGCTTCTTCACAAATCTATCCACAGAAAACGTGTATAAATGTGGGCTATGTCTCATTGCGATGTTCATAAAGTATCCGGGCACTAAAAGTTATCCAGATAATGAGGCTTGGCTAGGAAAATAGACGGATAAATAACAATGTTTGTTTACCCATTGAGTTGTCTGTGAAAAAATCACTATTAATAGAGATTTAATTGAGGTCGTCCAGTGATTGATGGCGATGGGTACCGCCCTAATGTGGGTATTGTGATCTGTAATAGCCATGGCCAAGTATTCTGGGCTCGACGATATGGACAACATTCTTGGCAGTTTCCGCAAGGTGGGATTGATGAAGGGGAAACCCCAGAGCAAGCCATGTACCGGGAATTATACGAGGAAGTAGGGCTAACCAAGAAGGATGTACGAATTGTGGCGTCAAGCCGCCACTGGCTTCGTTACAAGTTACCCAAGCGCCTAGTGCGCTGGGATTCCAAGCCGGTTTGTATCGGGCAAAAGCAGAAATGGTTTCTGCTTAGTCTAGAGTGCGATGAGTCAAAGGTGAATATGCAACGTGGCAGTACGCCAGAGTTCGATGGTTGGCGCTGGGTCAGCTATTGGTATCCGGTGCGTCAGGTTGTGTCTTTCAAGCGAGATGTTTATCGCAGAGCATTAAAAGAATTTGCGGCCATAGCCATGCCTTTTAAAGAGCGCAAAGAACGAAAAAAGCGCCGGAGCAAGCGCGGCTAGGGTTGTTGGTAGGGAGCGGGGCGGATTATGCTGACGCAACTAAGAGAAATTGTTGAAAAGGTGGCGACGGCCCCGAGTCTGCTTGATGCCCTTGAACAACTGGTGATCAATACGTGCAAGGCGATGAAGACCGAGTGCTGCTCGGTATACATTGCTGATCACCAGCGCCAGCGCTTCACCTTGATGGCGACCAAGGGGCTTAAAAAGCCCCACCGCCATGTTGGCTTGCCTTTTGGTAAAGGGTTGGTTGGCTTGGTTGCTGACCGGGCTGAGCCAATCAATGTTGCCGATGCCCGGCACCATCCTCATTTCAAACATCTCCCCGGGATCGGGGAAGAATCCTTCAGTTCGTTTTTCGGTACGCCAATTATCCATCAGCGCCAAGTGCTTGGGGTGTTGGTGATCCAGCAGCGTGAACAGCGCGAGTTCGATGAAAGCGAAGAGTCCTTCATGGTCACGCTGGCCGCTCAGCTGGCAGTATTGCTTGCCCATGCCAAAGCGCAGGGAATGTGGCCGGATCAACATAACGGTTTGCACTTGGTGGGTTCGGCAGCGTCAACCGGGGTCGCAGTTGCCCGCGCCTGGTGGGATGATAACCAGCCGCGACTTGAGTTGGTGGCTCCGGCTTCTTGCTTGGACCGGGATGCAGAGCAAGAGCGCCTGAGTATCGCCATTGAACTGGCGAGTGCGGAATTTCGCCGGTTGCGCAAGCGTTTCGACAGCGAGCTGCACAAGGAAACGTTGGCGATTTTCGACTTGTTCAGTCACTTACTCAATGATCCTATGCTGCGCAAGGATCTGTTCCGTAAAATCGCTGGCGGGGACTTGGCTGAATGGGCGATCCGTCAGGTAGTGGAAAGCTATTCTGCCCGCTTTTCCAATATGGAAGATGTCTATCTCAAGGAGCGGGCGCAGGATATCCGCGAGCTTGGCCAGCGGCTGTTGTACTTTTTGGCAAACGAGAAAGCCGCTGAGCACACCTGGGAGGAGCCGGTGGTCTTGCTGACCCGTGAATTGACCGCGGCGATGCTGGCCAGTGTCCCGCGCGACAAGCTGGCAGCGGTGGTTTCCCAGGAAGGGGCCGCTAATTCCCATGCTGCGATCCTTTCCAGGGCTCTGGGGATCCCGGCGGTGATGGGGGTCGATTTCGTCCCGGAAAAAATTCACAACAGCCAAGTCATTGTCGATGGGTATCGTGGCGATCTACTGGTCAACCCCAACCGCCATGTATTGGCTGAATACCTACGCTTGCAGAAAGAAGAGCAGGAACTGGCCGAAGTCGTCGAGACCGGTTTGGACAAGCCTGCGGCGACGCTTGATGATGAACGTATCAATATTTTCCTCAATGCCGGCCTGAGTGCCGACACCAGTATAGCCGTTAACCGCGGCGTTGATGGTGTCGGTTTATACCGTACCGAGGTGCCTTTCCTGCTACAGCGCAGCTTTCCGTCGGAAGAAGAACAAACCCAGCAGTACCAGTCTATTCTCAAAACCTACGGCGGCAAGCCGGTGGTCATGCGAACCCTGGATATTGGCGGTGATAAACCGTTGCCTTACCTGGCCATTGAAGAGGACAACCCCTTTTTGGGCTGGCGCGGGATCCGTTTCACCCTCGACCATCCAGAGATTTTCCTGATTCAGGTGAGGGCGATGCTGAAAGCCAGTATCGGGCATGACAACATGGATATCCTGCTGCCGATGATCTCCGGTATTGCTGAGCTGGACGAATCGCTGGCCTTGATTGAACGGGCCTATACCGAGGTGGCAAAAACAGCGGCTGAGCAGGGGTATGTATTGCGCCGGCCACGGATCGGGATCATGATTGAAGTTCCCTCCATCCTTTACCAGTTGCCTGTCTTGAAAGGGCGGGTGGATTATATTTCGGTCGGTAGTAACGACTTAACTCAATATTTGTTAGCCGTTGACCGGAACAATTCACGGGTTGCCGGTGTCTATGATGCGCTGCACCCAGCCGTGATCCATGCACTCAAGCATATTGTCGACGTGAGTCAGCAGCTTGAACTGCCGGTCAGCGTATGTGGCGAGTTAGCCGGTGATCCGATTGGTGCCTTGTTGCTGGTGGGGATGGGCTATCGATCGCTCAGCATGAATACCCGTAACGTTGCGAAGATAAAATACATGTTGCGTCACGTATCGGTCAGTGACATGGAACAATTGGCGGATTTCGCTCTGTCGGCGACCTATGCCGACGAGGTAAGGCGTAACACCATTGAGTTTGTTGATGGCCATGGCTTGGGTGGATTCATTCGTGCCGGTAAGTAAATTCATCATTTTAGTTGGTTGGTAAAAGTCGTATGGCCGGCATGTTGTCTTTGTATGCAAACGAGTTGTGGGTGTTTGCTTGTTGTTTGGCTCTTGGGGGCGTGGTCGGGATTTTGGCGGGCCTACTAGGAATTGGTGGTGGCTTGCTGGTGGTACCGGCGCTGGTGTGGCTGTTGCCTCAGGCGGGTATTGATGCTGATTTGGTGATGCATATTGCCTTGGGGACATCGCTAGCCAGCATTGTGCTGACCTCGGGCTCGTCAGCGCGTAACCATTTTCGGCTCGGCAACGTGGATGTAGCCATAGTTCGAAGCCTAGCGCCGGGGGTCATTCTGGGAGGGCTGGGCGGCAGTTTTGTCGCTGAGTTAGTGCCTTCATCGATGTTGCCGAAGATCTTTGCCATTATTGTGTTATTGCTGGCAACCCAAATGCTGTTGTCGCTGCGTTTTAGCGGCCAGCGTGATTTGCCGGGCGGGATGGGGACATTCTGCTCTGGCGGGGTGATAGGAGTCGTGTCTAGCCTGGCCGGTATTGGTGGTGGTTCACTGACGGTCCCTTATCTGAATTGGCATGGGGTCGAAATGCGACGGGCGATCGGGTGCGCCTCCTTTTCTGGTGCCCTGATTGCGATTGCTGGCATGAGTGGGTTTGTGCTGGCGGGGGTCGGTGAGCAGACGCTGCCAGCCATGAGTTTGGGCTATGTGTACCTACCGGCCTTGTTGGGCATCGTGTTGGTCTCGATGCAAACGACACGCTTTGGTGCGGCTTGGGTGAGCCACTTACCGACACCGATACTTAAGAAAATATTTGCGGTTTTTTTACTGTTTATCAGTATCAAAATGTTTATGGGTTAATCATCATAGGTATATCGCCTGTGAGGAATAGAGATTGTTTAGATGAGCCAAGGTTTTTTTACGTTTCCGAATATTGATCCGGTGTTGATTGAAATCGGACCGTTAGCCATCCGCTGGTATGGCATGATGTATCTGTTGGGGTTTGTGTTTGCCATGTGGTTGGCTAATCGCCGGGCTGACAAGCCGGGCAGTGGCTGGACCCGTGATCAGGTCAGTGACTTGTTGTTTGCCGGTTTCCTCGGGGTCGTACTCGGTGGTCGTATCGGCTATGTACTGTTCTACAACTTCCCGTTGTTCCTTGATAATCCGCTTTACTTGTTCAAGGTCTGGACCGGCGGGATGTCTTTCCACGGTGGTTTGCTTGGTGTGATTGCAGCCATGTTCTGGTATGCCTACAAGAATAACCGAACCTTCTTCAACGTCGCTGACTTTATTGCACCACTGGTGCCATTCGGTCTAGGTGTCGGCCGCTTGGGTAATTTCATCAATGGTGAGCTGTGGGGCCGGGTTACCGACTCGCCGCTGGGTATGGTGTTCCCGACAGGTGGTCCGCTACCTCGCCACCCTTCGCAGCTGTATGAATTCTTCCTCGAAGGCTTGGTGCTGATGATCATCCTCAACGTGTTTATCCGTAAACCGCGACCGGCTGGAGCAGCCTCGGGCCTGTTCCTATTCGGCTACGGCAGCTTCCGTTTTATCGTTGAGTACTTCCGCGAGCCGGATGCGCATCTGGGCTTGTTTGGTGGCTGGATCAGTATGGGACAGATCCTGTCGTTGCCGATGGTGATTGGCGGGGCCGTGTTGATGCTGTGGGCTTACAAATATCAGCCGAAAGGCAAAACGGCTTAATTCGCACGTACACCAAGACAGGGCAGCCTTTGGGCTGCCCTTTTTTGTAATACCAATAAACGGAATAATTCGTGTAGAATTGGCCGCACTTTATTTGTTGAACTAGGGCCAGCGGAACCATGAAACAGTATCTCGCGCTTTGCCAGCGCATTGTGGACGAAGGAGTATGGGTTGAGAACGAGCGAACAGGCAAGCGTTGCCTGACGGTGATCAATGCCGACTTGAATTATGATGTAGCTAACAACCAGTTTCCGCTGATCACTACGCGCAAAAGCTTCTGGAAGGCCGCGATTGCCGAGATGTTGGGTTATATCCGTGGCTATGATAACGCCGCTGATTTTCGGGCTTTGGGTACCAAAACCTGGGATATGAACGCCAATGACAACGCCGCGTGGCAGGCCAATCCCCACCGTAAGGGTGAAGATGATATGGGCCGCGTCTACGGTGTACAGGGCCGTAGTTGGCAAAAACCCGACGGCAGCACTATCGACCAGCTGCGCAAGATTGTTGATAACCTGAGCAAGGGGATTGACGATCGCGGTGAGATCCTGACCTTCTATAACCCAGGCGAGTTTGATATGGGGTGCCTGCGTCCGTGTATGCATACCCACACGTTTTCTTTGCTGGGTGATACCCTGCACCTCACCAGTTACCAACGTTCTTGCGACGTGCCGCTGGGGTTGAACTTCAACCAGATCCAGGTCTTCGCCCTATTGGCGATTGTTGCCCAGATCACTGGCCACAAACCGGGCCAGGCTTACCATAAAATCGTCAATGCTCACATTTATGAAGATCAGCTGGAGCTAATGCGTGACGTCCAGCTTAAGCGTGAGCCGTTCCCATCGCCGCAGCTGAAGATCAATCCAGACATCAAGTCGCTGGAAGATCTCGAGACTTGGGTCACCATGGATGACTTCGAAGTCGTTGGCTACCAGCACCACGACCCAATCAAGTACCCTTTTTCTGTATAAAAGTATTTCTCCCGGTAACAAGGTGTTGTTGCTGAAATAACTTTTACCCCTTAAAAGCCCCTTTTGGGGCTTTTTTTATACCTCAGGTCGGGAAACAAAATACAAACACAGGCGTATTTTTGCTTGCATAAGATTGACCGAAACAGTCAACGTTACTAACAAGTATGGCAATGCAAACCACTAGGCTGAACGCTCCTCAACCGTACGGAGGTAGCATATCGATGGTATTTAGTAGTTACCCTGTGGAAGTGGTGTTTAGAGCTGTTAGCGAGCGGCTGAGTTATTTTAAGGGATGGTAGAAGTTGGGGGAGATGGTATTGCAGTGGATAGGAATACAGGAAAAGGCTAAAAAGGGATAACAAAAAACCCCGCCGGAGCGGGGTTTTACAAAGTGGGACAAGCGAAGTAATTACGCTGTCATGGCTAGGATTGCGCCTGGAATAATAACGAATACCAGACCAACATAACCCGCGACAGCTGCTTTACTCTTGGTACCTAGGTCACCTAGGAAGAACGCGCCTTTAAGAGGCAGTTCACGTAGGAACGGTACACCATAGATAAGCACAGTTGCCATTAGGTTGAACGCCAAGTGAACCAGAGCAATCTGCAGGGCGAATACCGCGAACTCACCCGATACTGCGGTTGCTGCTAACAGGGCTGTGATACATGTACCGATGTTCGCACCCAGTGTGAACGGGTAGATGTCACGTACTTTAAGTACGCCTGTACCTACCAGCGGTACCATCAGGCTGGTTGTCGTAGAAGACGACTGAACCAAAATCGTTACAACTGTACCTGAAGCGATACCGTGAATAGGGCCACGGCCAATGGCACTTTTCAGGATTTCACGGGCACGGCCAACCATCAGGCTGCGCATGAGTTTGCCCATGGCTGTAATAGAAAGAAAAATCAGACCGATACCAATGGCAATCATAAACAGACCGCCCATAGAACCAAAGCTAGACAGCGGACCTTTGATTAGGTTAACTCCCGGGCCTGTCACGGCCTTCATGAAGTTAATACCCCCCATATCCATGTTGGCTGTACCCATCATCGGCGATACCAACCAGGTCGAAATTTTGTCCAGCAGACCAAACATCATTTCCAGAGGCAGGAAGATCGCAACCGCTAGCAGGTTGAAGAAATCGTGAACGGTCGCACTGGCGAACGCACGGCGAAATTCTTCTTTACAGCGGGCATGGCCTAGACTAACTAATGTATTGGTTAGTGTGGTACCCATGTTGGCACCCATTACCATAGGAATCGCGGTTTCAACGGGCAGGCCGCCAGCAACCAGACCGACTATGATAGAGGTTACTGTGCTGGATGACTGGATAAGCGACGTCGCGACCAGACCGATCATCAGGCCAGCAATCGGATGCGAGGCAAACTCAAAGAGCGTTTTAGCTTGTTCACCAACAGATAGTTTAAAGCCGCTGCTCACAACAGAGACAGCAACAAGTAGAACGTAAAGCATGAACGCTAGATTAGCCCAGCGGACCCAACGCATAGAGCTGTTCATTGGCTGTTCAGCAGTAGTGGCTTGGGTAGTCATAATCATTTCTCCGTGACAGGAATATGTCGTTTGGGTTTCATATTTTTGAAATCTGAGGGCGATGGTAGAGATCGAATATTTCAGAAATATGACAGTTACTGTCACAAAGTAAGTTTGTGCTCTTTTTGCGAAGTGAAGTCGTTGTTCTCAGTGTAATGAATATTTTACTTTGAGTTTAAAGGTATGATTTCAAAGGGTGTTTTTTGATTTAAATGTTTCATGATGTCGTTAAATTTTTTTCTCTTGTAAATGTTGTTTTTTTAGAATTATTTAGTAGTCGATGTCTTTTTAATCAGTGATAAATGACAAATATGACAGTGTAAATAAGACAGTACGGTTATTGCTTGTATTGAGGTGTTATTGTTCGGTTTTTCCGATGTGTATGCTCCGAACAAACGATTTAACAGTTTAGTGCTGTGACGTCTAAACTAAATTTACATTTTTATTGTGATATATGTTTCATGCAAAGGAGTTCCGGTCTATGACCGATGCGATTCGTAAATTCTTAAAACTAGAATCTGCTGGTGGGATTATCCTGATCATCGCGGCAGCGGTGGCCATGGTGATAGCAAACTCTCCGTTGCAGGATTTATATAACGGCACACTGCACACCTATGTTGCAGGGCTATCTATCTCTCACTGGATCAACGATGGCTTGATGGCTGTGTTTTTCCTGCTCATTGGCTTGGAAGTAAAGCGTGAGTTGATTGAAGGGGCGCTCAACACCAAGGAAAAAGCGATTTTCCCTGCTATTGCGGCTGTGGGCGGTATGATTGCGCCGGCGCTGGTTTATGTCCTATTTAATTTTGCTGACCCAATGGCGGTGAAAGGGTGGGCGATCCCCGCTGCTACAGATATCGCTTTTGCCCTAGGTATTATGGCCCTGCTGGGGAGCCGTGTCCCTGTCACCCTGAAAGTCTTCCTGCTGGCGCTGGCTATTATCGATGACCTGGGTGTTATCGTAATTATCGCCCTGTTCTATAGCAGTGACCTATCGACGCTTGCGCTAGCTGTTGCGTTTGCGGCAACCGCAGCCCTGTTCGTCATGAATGCGAAAAATGTCACCAAAATTTCGTGGTACGTGGTGGTTGGCTTGATCCTTTGGGTCAGCGTTTTGAAGTCTGGTGTCCATGCAACGCTGGCAGGTGTGGTGATGGGCTTTGCGATTCCGCTTGCTGGTGACAACGGCTTGTCTGACGAGCATTCACCGCTCAAGAAAATGGAGCATGCCCTGCATCCGTATGTCGCATTCTTTATTCTGCCGCTATTTGCCTTTGCCAATGCCGGGATCTCGCTCGATGGCGTGTCTTTGTCTGGCCTAACATCAATGTTACCGCTGGGTATTGCGCTTGGCCTGATGATTGGCAAGCCGCTAGGTATTTTTTCCGCAAGCTACCTGGCTATCAAGACCGGTCTGGCTACCATGCCGGAAGGGATTGGGTTTAAGCAGATTTTTGCGGTCTCAGTACTGTGTGGTATCGGTTTTACCATGTCCATCTTTATTTCGTCGCTGGCCTTTGTCGGTGCACCTGAGGACTTCAGTACATACTCTCGTCTAGGAATCTTGTTGGGGTCGACAGTATCCGCTGTATTGGGTTACATGATGCTAAGCCGGTCGTTGCCAAGGAGCAGTCGTGTTGCCAAGGAAAATGGAGGTGTAATATGAAACGCGCATTGATTATTGTTGGGATCATGGTGTCAGCTTCTGCGATGGCGGTACCGGATTATCAAAGCTGTAACCAAGACAGCAGCTCTGACATCTGCCAAGCTTACTTGGCGGGGTTGAATCAGGGGAAGTCGGCAGCAGAGACCACGGCTATGGTTGAGACTGATAGCTCATTCCGCTCCCGGGCCCTTGAACAGCGGGTTGGCGAGCGTTATCGAAAAATGACGTCGATTGAGCAAAAGACACCTTCGACGGTTGAGTGATAAACATTTTTTTCGCTATATGAAAACTGAATAAGTGTAATATTTCATTGGTGAATGAATGATTACGGTTGAAGCGCCCAGAAGCTCAGCGTAAGCTGGCTTCTGGGTTTTTATTTTTAGGGCAGTCGAATTTCCAATCAGCATTTTGGTAACTTGACGACGTTACCGTAAACTCTTCTTGTACTTGGTTGCTCAACCTCTATGTTGGCCCTTGCCCTCCCGATTGGAAATACACTGCTTATGGAAAATGGTTGCTAAACATGTCTCATCTTAACTACAACCACCTTTATTATTTTTGGATGGTCTGCAAGCAGGGCTCGGTCACCAAGGCAGCCGATGCGTTGTTTTTGGCGCCGCAGACGGTCACCGGACAGATTAGGGCGCTGGAAGAGCGCCTCAAAGGTAAATTGACCAAGCGGGTCGGCCGTAATATCGAACCGACCGAATTGGGCCAATTGGTTTTCAAGTACGCCGATAAGATGTTCGATCTCAGCTATGAAATGCTGGATATCGTCAATTACACCCAGCGCGAGAATCTGTTGCTGGAAGTGGGGGTCGCCGATGCGCTGTCAAAACGTCTTGTCAGCAAGGTATTGATGGAAGGCTTGCCTGAAGATGATCGCATTCATCTGCGTTGTTATGAGTCAACCCACGAAATGTTGCTGGAGCAGCTGTCACAGCACAAGCTGGATATGATCCTGTCGGACTGTCCGGTGGACTCTACCCAAAGCCCTGGCCTGTACAGTAAGAAGCTCGGGGAGTCGACCATGAGCTTCTTCTGTACCGAGCCGGATAAGCCACTGAACTTTCCGGCCTGCATTGAGGATTACAAGTTATTGATCCCAGGCCGTCGTACGGCTATGGGACGCAAGCTGATCCATTGGTTTGATCAGATGGGTATCACCCCCAACATCCTCGGCGAATTTGATGATGCAGCCCTGATGAAAGCGTTTGGCTTGTATCAGCAGTCGATGTTCGTCGCCCCGTCGATTTATGCCGCTGAACTGGAAGATACCAACCACAATATCCGCGAAGTGAAACGGGTGAAGGAAATTCGCGAGGAGTACTATGTTATTTTCGCCGAGCGGATGATCATGCACCCAGCGGTTAAGCGGATATGTGAGGCGGATTTTAGAAAACTGTTTAAATAAGGTTGCGGTTTTTTGTTCGATTGAGTCAAATATCCATACAGTGTGCTAGAAAACCATGTTTAAATTAAGTACATTAGCGTTAACTTAATTGACTGGTGGTAGCAGTATGGAACTACAGCAAATGGAGCAAAATGCCCCTAAAGCCGTAGCTCTGCTAAAAGCAATGGCCAACGAGCGGCGTTTATTCATCCTGTGTTACTTGCTGGAAGAAGAGATGTCGGTCGGTATGATGAGTGAGCGGCTGGGGCTAAGCCAGTCGGCTTTATCACAGCATCTGGCATGGTTGCGGCGCGATGGCCTGGTAGAGACAAGGAAGGTCGCTCAGACGGTGTATTACCGGCTCAAGAGCGATGAGGTCAAAGCGATGATACAGTTGTTACACAAGATGTATTGCGGGACCTAGCAGCGCAGCGATTGTTGAAAAGCAGATATAAAAAAACCGGCGTTAGCCGGTTTTTTTATCGAAATCAGAAACTCAAATTAAAGAGCTTTGATTTTAGCAGCTAGACGAGCTTTATGACGTGCAGCTTTGTTTTTGTGGATCAGGCCTTTAGTAGCCATGCGATCCATAACAGGTTGCATTTCATTGAAAGCTTGAGTAGCAGCTTCTTTGTTGCCCGCTTCGATAGCAGCAATTACTTTCTTGAAGAAAGTACGCATCATAGAACGACGGCTAGCGTTATGCTGGCGACGTTTTTCTGAAGTGATCGCACGTTTCTTAGCAGATTTGATGTTAGCCAAGGGTATAACTCCAAAACTTGGTACGGTGACATTTTAAGGCCGAGGACTATGCCTCTTTTGCCCGTAGTTGTCAAATGATTTGTGCAAATAACCGCCTAACCAATTGAATTGGCACTTGCGGATTAACACGGTTAATATGGCGGCAGATTTTACCAGCATTTGGCTACGGAAGTCACCTTTTGGGGCCATCTTTATGAGGTTTTTTTTGTGAGCAAGCGTCTTTTGCGCTCAGGACTGATTGTCAGCACCATGACATTGGTCTCTCGAGTGCTTGGTTTGGTGCGGGATGTCGTGGTCGCCAACCTAATGGGGGCCGGGGCTGCGGCTGATGTTTTCTTCTTTGCCAATAAAATACCTAATTTTCTGCGGCGGCTATTCGCTGAGGGCGCCTTTTCGCAGGCATTTGTCCCCGTTCTGACCGAATACCATGCGTCCGGTGAGATAGACCGTACCCGCCAATTGATAGCAAGGGCGTCGGGTACCTTGGGCGTGATTGTCTCTATCGTTACCCTGCTGGGCATTTTGGGCTCCGGTGTGGTGACCGCCTTGTTCGGAGCCGGTTGGTTTATCGATTGGCTCAATGACGGGCCGTCGGCACCTAAATTCGAGTTGGCCAGCCTGTTGCTGAAGATTACCTTCCCTTACTTGTGGTTTATTACCTTTGTTGCGCTGTCGGGGGCGATCCTCAATACGCTGGGGAAATTTGCCGTCTCCTCATTTACTCCGGTCTTTCTTAATGTCGCGATTATTGCCTGTGCTTGGTTTGTATCACCGAACTTGAGCCAGCCTGAAATAGGCTTGGCACTAGGGGTCTTCCTCGGTGGTCTGATCCAGTTTTTGTTCCAGCTGCCGTTTTTGTATAAAGAAGGCATGTTGGTGAAACCCAAATGGGGATGGCATGATCCGGGGGTGGTGAAGATCCGCACCTTGATGATCCCGGCGCTGTTCGGTGTCTCGGTCAGCCAAATCAACCTGCTGTTTGATACCTTTATTGCCAGCTTCCTGGCGACCGGCTCGATCAGTTGGTTGTATTATTCCGACCGCCTGTTGGAGTTTCCGCTCGGCTTGTTCGGTATTGCCATTGCCACGGTGATCCTGCCTGCACTGTCACGCAAGCACGTTGATCAAAGCCCGGAGCAATTTGCCCATACCATGGACTGGGGGGTACGCATGGTGCTGCTGCTCGGTCTTCCGGCAATGCTCGGCCTGATGGTACTTGCTAAGCCGATGCTGATGGTCTTGTTTATGCGGGGTGAATTCAGCCCTAATGATGTCCATCAGGCATCGATGTCCTTGTTGGCTTATGCGTCCGGTTTGCTGAACTTTATGTTGATTAAGGTGCTAGCACCGGGCTATTACGCAAGGCAAGACACTAAGACCCCGGTTAAGTTTGGCATCATTGCCATGGTTACGAACATGGTCTTCAATGCCATTTTTGCCTACTTCTACGGATACGTTGGTCTGGCGATGGCAACGGCACTGTCTGCGTTGGTCAATGCAGCGTTGCTGTACCGCGGCCTGCACATTGCCGGTGTGTACAAGGTGACCGCCGAGACTCTGTGGTTCGTCATGCGTCTTGTCATTGCAGGGGGGGCGATGACCGGTGCACTGTTGTGGTTACTGCCTGATATGGCAGTCTGGTTGGAATGGAGCTTCCTGAGCCGGGCTAGTTGGTTGGCTGGGTTGATCGGCGCTGGTGCCGGCGTGTATCTGGTGGTTGTCATGTTGATGGGGATCCGCCCCCGCCACCTGCGTGCGGCCAGTTAACTGAGCCGAAAGAGCCAGCGGGAGGCGATAAATCGCCGATAAAATCTCGCTGGTTGATGCATAAGGTAGGGGTTTGGGTATATAATCCGTCAGTTTTTCACTCTGCGAAAATGAACTTGACGCATGGAATTGATCCGAGGAATACATAATATCCAGCCTAGGCACCGCGATTGCGTGCTGACGATTGGTAATTTTGATGGCGTTCACCTAGGTCACCAGGCAGTGCTTAGCAATGTCATGGCCAAGGCGAAGGAGCTGGGCTGTCCGGCGACAGTCATGAGCTTCGAACCCCAGCCTCAGGAGCTGTTTGCTGGCGATAACGCGCCAGCTCGGTTAACCCGCTTTCGCGACAAATACTTACGCTTGAAAGAGCAAGGTTTGGCGCGTTTTCTGTGCGTGAATTTTAATCACCACTTTGCCAGTTTGTCGGCACAAGATTTTGTCCGCCGCTTGTTGGTTGAGCAATTGGGTGTTAAGTTTCTGGTAGTTGGCGACGATTTTCGCTTCGGCAAAGGCCGTAGTGGCGATTTCGCTATGTTGGAAGCCGCCGGTAAAGAATTTGGCTTTACTGTCGTGAGTACCCAGAGTTTCTGCGTCTCCGAGCAGCGTGTCAGCAGTACTGCTATTCGTCAGGCATTGGCCGACGATCAGCTCGAGCTGGCAGAGTCCATGTTAGGACGTCCTTTCAGTATTGGTGGACGTGTCTCCCATGGCCGAAAATTAGGACGGACTATCGGTTTTCCGACAGCCAACGTCCCACTAAAACGCCGGGTCTCGCCGGTTTCTGGCGTTTATGCCGTCCAAGTCCACGGCGTGGCCGACACACCGCTTGCCGGGGTGGCCAATGTCGGTCGACGACCAACGGTAAATGGTGTGCGCCGCCAACTGGAAGTGCACCTATTTGATTTCCAATCTGATCTCTACGGAGCCCAGATTGACGTCGTGTTATGCCATAAGCTGCGCGACGAGATAAAATTTGAATCATTTGATGCGTTGAAAGCACAAATCGAGCGTGATGCGCAGTCAGCACGGGTGTGGCTGGCTGAGCGTAATAATGTCCAACTTCGCCCAAGTAACGGAATCGAGAATCAATGAGCGACTATAAAGATACCCTGAACCTGCCTGAAACAGGGTTTCCGATGCGAGGCAACCTAGCTCAGCGTGAGCCAGCAATGCTTAAGCGTTGGTACGATGAAGATCTTTACGGTGAAATTCGTAAAGCCAAGAAGGGTAAGAAATCCTTCGTACTACACGATGGCCCTCCATATGCCAACGGTGATATTCACATTGGTCACGCGCTAAACAAGATTCTTAAAGACATTATTATTAAGTCAAAGACTCTGTCAGGCTTTGATGCGCCATATATTCCTGGTTGGGATTGTCACGGTCTTCCTATCGAATTGATGGTAGAGAAGAAAGTGGGCAAGCCGGGCCAGAAAGTAACGGCTGCGGAATTCCGCGAGAAGTGCCGTACTTACGCTGCCGGTCAGGTTGAAGGCCAGAAAGAAAGCTTCATGCGCCTGGGCGTACTGGGTGAGTGGGACAAGCCATACCGTACTATGGATTTTGGCACCGAAGCCAATATCATCCGCTCGCTGGGCAAAATTGCCGATAAGGGCCACCTGCTAAAAGGCTTCAAGCCGGTTCACTGGTGTACTGACTGTGGCTCTGCATTGGCAGAAGCGGAAGTAGAATACAAAGATAAAGTCTCTCCTTCTATCGATGTTCGCTTTAAAGCGGCTGATGAAGCGGCGACCGCTGCTAAGTTCCAGTGTGCCGATGGCCATACCGGTGAAGGTGATATCTCTATCGTGATCTGGACCACGACGCCTTGGACCCTGCCTGCAAACCGTGCTGTTGCTGTCCGCGATGATCTGGAATACGTACTTATCCAGGTTGAAGGCGAGCAGAAAGAGCGCCTGATCGTGGCTTCTGAGCTAGCGAAAGATGTTTTAGACCGTGCGGGTATCGAGCATTTCCACAACCTTGGTTTCTGTAAAGGTGCTGATCTGGAGTTGGTGCAATTCAACCACCCGTTTTACAGCTTCGACGTGCCGGTGATCCTTGGCGATCACGTTACAACTGAATCCGGTACGGGTTGTGTACACACTGCACCAGGCCATGGCCAGGAAGACTTCGCGGTAGGCCAGAAATACGGCCTGGAAGTGGCGAACCCAGTGGGTAGCAACGGCGTTTACCTGCCAGACACCGAACTGTTTGCTGGCCAGCATGTATTCAAGGCTAACAATGCGGTTGTTGAAACCCTAAAAGAGCACGGTGCGCTATTGCACCATCACGCTTACGAGCACAGCTACCCGCACTGCTGGCGCCACAAGACGCCGATCATCTTCCGTGCGACTCCGCAGTGGTTCATTTCGATGGATCAAGCGGGCCTACGTGCGAAAGCGTTGGAAGAAATCAAGAACGTACAGTGGATGCCTGAGTGGGGCCAGAGCCGTATTGAAGGTATGGTTGAAGGCCGTCCTGAGTGGTGTATCTCTCGCCAGCGTACTTGGGGTGTGCCAATTGCCCTGTTTGTTCACAAAGAGACACAAGATCTTCACCCGAACAGTGCTGAGCTGATCGAGAAAGTAGCAAAACTGGTTGAGCAGAAAGGCATCCAGGCATGGTGGGATCTTGACCCTGCTGAAGTCATGGGTGAAGACGATGCCGCTAAGTACGAGAAAGTACTTGATACTTTGGATGTATGGTTCGACTCAGGTGTGACTCACTTCTCGGTGGTTGATAGCCGTGAAGAGTACAACGGCAACAGTGCTGACCTTTACCTCGAAGGTTCTGATCAGCACCGCGGTTGGTTCCAGTCGTCACTGATTTCGTCGGTAGCGATGAAAGACAAAGCACCGTACAACCAAGTACTGACTCATGGCTTCGTGGTAGATGGCCAGGGCCGTAAGATGTCGAAATCTATCGGTAACGTTGTGGCGCCGAAAGATGTGACTAACAAACTAGGTGCCGATATCCTGCGTCTATGGGTTGCGTCAACGGATTACACCGGTGAAGTGGCAGTATCTGATGAGATCCTTAAGCGTTCAGCCGATGCCTACCGCCGTATCCGTAATACGTCACGTTTCTTCTTGGCGAACCTGAGCGGCTTCAACCCGGAAACTGATTTGGTTGCACCTGAAGAGATGGTTGCACTTGATCGTTGGGCTGTGGGTCGTGCGATGGCTGCGCAGGAAGAAATCATCAAGGCATACGATGAGTATAACCTGCACGCTGTGACCCAGCGCCTGATGCAGTTCTGCTCAGTTGAAATGGGTTCTTTCTACCTGGATGTTATTAAAGATCGTCAGTACACAGCAAAACAAGGTGGCCATGCGCAGCGTAGCTGTCAGACCGCACTATACTACATCGTAGAAGCTTTGGTTCGTTGGATGGCACCTATCATGTCGTTTACCGCCGATGAGATCTGGAATGAAATGCCAGGCCAGCGTGACAAGTTCGTGTTTACCGGTGAGTGGTTCGAAGGTCTATTCGGTCTAGCGGAAGGCGAAGAGCTAAACAACGAGTTCTGGGCTGAAATCCAGACCGTGCGTGGTGCGGTGAACAAACTGCTTGAAGGTGCACGTAAAGACAAAGTGATCGGTGGTGCACTGCAGGCTGAAATCACGCTGCACGCATCGGAAGCCTTGGCAGCTAAGCTGAACAAGTTGGAAGATGAACTGCGTTTTGTTCTGCTAACATCAAAAGCAGAAGTCGTGGTTGCCGACAGCCAGCCAGAAGGCGCGCAGGAAACTGACGTTGATGGTCTGTTCGTTACTGTGAATGCGTCTGAAGCAGCGAAGTGTGATCGTTGTTGGCACCACGTTGCCGATGTTGGCACTATCGAAGGCCACGAAGAAGTGTGCGGTCGCTGTGTCAGCAATGTCGAAGGTGAAGGTGAAGAGCGTAAGTTTGCCTAATGAGTAAGTTATCGTCTGAGAACAGACTATCGCTGAAACAATCTGGGGTTCGCTGGCTATGGCTAGCGACTCTGGTCTTTGTTATTGATATCGCCAGCAAGCTGCTAGTGATGAATACCATGGAATACGGTTGGCCAAACCGTATTGAACTGCTGCCATTCTTTAACTTGCTGTATGTACATAATACAGGTGCAGCATTTAGTTTTTTGAGTGATGCTGGCGGTTGGCAGCGTTGGTTGTTCGCAGCGATAGCCCTTGGGGTCTGCGCAATGCTGGTGTTCTGGATGCGCAAGCTTCCGGCAAGCCAAAAACTGGCGAATGTGTCCTACGCCCTGATCATTGGTGGAGCGTTGGGCAACCTGTTTGATCGCCTGTACCATGGCTTTGTGGTCGACTTCTTGGATTTCTATGTGGGTACTTACCATTGGCCAGCTTTTAATATCGCCGATATGGGGATATGTATTGGTGCCGGGTTGATCATCCTCGAAGGCTTTTTGTCTGATAAAGATAAAAAGAAGCAAGCCGTTAAGCACTAACCTTGCTTGAGCTTAATAACCCTAAGCGTCGCCCGTTGATACGGGCGGCGCTTTGTTGTTAAATGGGCGGATAAAATATTCAAGAAGGGATCCTACATGTCGGTTATTACGGAAAGCAGTGAAGTTCTCATGCATTTTGCCATTAAGCTAGAAGATGGCTCTGTGGCGGACTCAACCCAGTCGATGGGCAAACCGGCAAAATTTACCATGGGGGATGGCAGCCTGACCGATAATTTCGAGAAATGTCTGCTGGGATTGGCGATGGGACAGAAAAGCAGTTTCGCTCTCGAGCCTGAAGATGCGTTTGGCTTGCCCAATCCTGATAATATCCACCATGTTGATCGTACCAAGTTTGGTACTGATGCCCCAGCCGAAGTCGGCAACATTATCGCCTTTGCCGGACCCGACGGCAGCGATATCCCGGGCATCATTACGGAAGTTCTCGGTGACTCTGTGACCGTTGACTTCAACCACCCGCTAGCAGGGCAGCGTGTGACTTTCGAAGTGGAAGTCGTTGCCATTGAAAACTAAGAGTCGTTAGCAATGAAAATCTTACTCGCGAACCCTCGGGGTTTTTGTGCCGGTGTTGACCGAGCTATCAGTATTGTTGAGCGTGCGCTGGATATGTACCAGCCGCCAATTTATGTTCGCCATGAAGTCGTTCATAACCGTTTTGTGGTTGAAGGACTTAAGCAGCGCGGTGCCATTTTTGTCGAAGAGTTGCATGAAGTACCGGACGACAATATTGTGATTTTCTCTGCCCACGGAGTATCGCAGGCAGTGCGCAACGAAGCGAAGGCACGTCAGCTGACCGTGTTCGATGCAACCTGTCCGTTGGTGACCAAGGTACATATGGAAGTCGCCCGTGCCAGCCGTCGCAGTATGGAAGTGGTACTGATTGGCCATGCCGGCCACCCAGAAGTGGAAGGCACCATGGGGCAGTATGCCAGTGAGACTGGTGGCATGTATCTGGTCGAGAAGCCGGAAGATGTCGAAACGCTGAGCGTGAAAGATCCAAGCAACTTGCATTACGTGAGCCAGACGACCTTGTCGGTTGATGAGACGGCTGATGTGATCACCAAGCTGCGTGAAGTGTTCCCTGAGATCCAGGGGCCGCGTAAGGATGATATCTGTTACGCGACCCAAAACCGACAAGATGCGGTACGTGAGATGGCAACGGATGTCGATGTGATGATCGTGGTTGGCTCGAAGAACTCGTCGAACTCCAATCGCCTGCGTGAGCTTGCCGAGAAACTGGGTACGCCGGGTTTCCTGACTGATTGCCCTGAAGATATCGATCAGGCTTGGTTTGATGGCAAAGCGAAAATTGGTATTACAGCGGGGGCATCGGCACCGGAAGAGTTGGTTAACCAGATCATCTCCCGGATCCAGTCACTGACCGATGCTAGCGTAGACGAATTGACTGGCCGTGAAGAGAATATGTTTTTCGAAGTGCCGCGCGAATTGCAGGTTAAGAACGTCTAAACACAAACCGTCGATGGTTTGCTTTTTGGATTTATCAGCCCCAGCTATTGCTGGGGCTTTTTTTATCGTTCTCAACAGGCTACATTGGGAGCCATAGAGTAATACCAAACAGAACCAGGGAGATGAAACGCAATGGTGAGAATTGCGATTGCTGGCGCGGCAGGACGTATGGGCCGTCAGTTACTGAAAGCGACACATTTGTCCGAGAAGGCGGTATTGGGTGCAGCGACAGAGCGTCCCGAATCGACATTGATTGGTGCTGATGCCGGTGAGTTGGCAGGTATCGGTGCGGTGTCGGTCATTATTGTTGAGGACTTGGTCAAGGCCGCAGACGACTTTGACGTACTTATCGACTTCACTGCACCGGTAGCGACACTGGCGAATTTGGCTTTCTGCCAGCAGCACGGCAAGAAAATCGTGATTGGTACCACTGGGTTCAGTGATGAAGAGCGTGCCCAGATAGATAAAGCCGCCCAGTCCGTATCCGTGGTGATGGCGCCAAATTATAGCGTTGGTGTCAACTTGGTATTTAAGCTGTTGGAGAAAGCGGCCAAGGTGATGGGGGATTACTGCGATATTGAAGTGATCGAAGCCCACCATCGCCACAAAGTCGATGCTCCGTCTGGTACGGCGATCGGTATGGGCGAGGCGATCGCTGGCGCAATGGGTAACAAGTTGAGCGATGTCGCAGTGTACGCCCGTGAAGGGATCACCGGCGAGCGTAGCCGTGATGAAATTGGTTTTGCCACTATCCGTGCTGGCGATATTGTCGGCGAGCATACCGCGATGTTTGCTGATATTGGTGAACGGGTAGAAATCACCCACAAGGCGACTGACCGAATGACGTTTGCCAATGGTGCCGTCCGTGCTGCCGCCTGGCTCCACAACAAACCGGCTGGTTTCTATACCATGCACGATGTACTGGGGCTCGATGAGCTATAAGTTATCCTGAATAAACCGGCCATTGGCCGGTTTTTTTTATCCTATAACGGGCGTGGCGGCGATCAATGACAGCAACTGTGGCAGTCAATGAATGGTGCAAGCCATTCCCTAGGGGTATTTTACCAGCCTGCTGGCATCGCCGTTATGCTTGGTGAGTGCATATTCAGCCACTTTCTTTCCGTCTGTTTAGCGTCTTGTGTGGGGGTTGGAAGATAGACGCTGTTTTCTTGAGTTTGGTTGTTGTTTTGTCTTGTTTGTTGCTGTGGCTGCATTTTGTGCGTAAAAAGGGATGTAAAGTGTGGCTTTTATAGCAAAATGATGCTGCTTTTTTTGTTTTTTATTTTTGCGCGATCTAGGCAAACGATAAACCAAATCAGTGATGAAAAAAAGACCGTTTAAAGGTGGGGTTTTCTTGTTGTTTTGCCCATCTCTATTAATTTTCAGGGTGGGGTGGCTGAAAAATAATTTTATTTTTCGTGATCTGTTGACAGATTCCGCTGCCGTCACTAGAATGCGCGCAATTTGTCAAAATTCGGCTTGACTCGGGTTTTGACTTTGTATGGAATGGGTAATTGCAACTTTATCTGTTTTAACTGCATTTTTATTTTTTTTGGAGGTTGTCTTGAGCAAATCAGCGCTGTTAGTCCTGGAAGATGGGACAGTGTTCCGCGGCGTGTCCATTGGGGCAGATGGTTCCGCCGTTGGTGAAGTTGTTTTTAACACCTCGATGACGGGGTATCAGGAAATTCTCACCGACCCTTCTTATTCTCAGCAGATTGTTACTCTTACTTATCCCCATATTGGTAATACCGGAACCAATTCCGAAGACGAAGAATCCTCTTCAATCCACGCCCAAGGCCTGGTAATTCGTGACCTCCCTCTAATCGCTTCAAACTTCCGTAATCAACAGTCCCTTTCTGATTACCTGAAATCCCAGAATATTGTTGGCATCGCCGATATCGATACCCGTAAGCTAACTCGCCTACTTCGCGAGAAAGGCGCACAAAACGGCTGTATCGTTGCAGGTAACAACCTGGACGAAGCGCTGGCACTGGCAAAAGCGAAAGAGTTTCCTGGCCTGAAAGGCATGGACTTGGCTAAAGAGGTAACAACCTCTGAAGCATACCAATGGAAGCAGGGGTCTTGGACGCTGGAAGGCGGCCTACCTGAAGCCAAAGATGACAGCGAGCTGCCATACCACGTTGTGGCGTACGATTTCGGCGCCAAGCGCAATATCCTACGTATGCTGGTTGACCGTGGCTGTCGTTTGACCGTGGTTCCTGCACAAACCTCTGCAGAAGAAGTATTGGCCCTGAACCCAGATGGCGTATTCCTATCAAACGGCCCTGGTGACCCAGAACCATGTACCTATGCGATTGAAGCCACCAAAGTGTTCCTAGAAAAAGGTCTACCGGTTTTCGGTATCTGTCTAGGCCACCAGATCCTCGCTCTGGCTTCTGGTGCTCAAACGGTGAAAATGAAATTTGGTCACCACGGTGCCAACCACCCGGTTAAAGATCTTGACCGCGACGTTGTCATGATCACCTCTCAGAACCACGGCTTTGCCGCTGATGAAGCAACGCTGCCTGAAAACCTGCGTGCGACCCACAAGTCACTGTTCGATGGCTCGCTACAGGGTATCCATCGTACTGACAAGCCAGCATTTAGCTTCCAGGGTCACCCTGAAGCAAGCCCTGGCCCGCACGATGCAGCGCCATTATTTGATCACTTCATTGACCTAATTAAGCAGCACAGCGCCTAAGCCGGAGTAGTAAGCAATGCCAAAACGTACAGATATTCAAAGTGTTCTAATCCTAGGTGCTGGCCCGATCGTTATCGGTCAGGCGTGTGAGTTCGACTACTCAGGCGCTCAGGCGTGTAAAGCCCTGCGTGAAGAAGGCTACCGAGTTATCCTAGTTAACTCGAACCCAGCAACCATCATGACTGACCCAGACATGGCCGATGCTACCTACATCGAGCCTATCCACTGGGAAGTCGTACGCAAGATCATCGAAAAAGAGCGTCCGGATGCCGTTCTTCCAACCATGGGTGGCCAGACTGCACTGAACTGTGCGCTTGATCTTGAGAAGCACGGCGTACTGGAAGAGTTCGGCGTGGAAATGATTGGTGCCACGGCTGATGCGATTGATAAAGCCGAAGACCGTTCTCGCTTCGATAAAGCGATGAAGTCAATTGGTCTTGAGTGTCCGCGTGCTGATACCGCGAAAACCATGGAAGAAGCTTACAAGGTTCTCGATATGGTTGGCTTCCCTTGTATCATCCGCCCATCGTTCACCATGGGTGGTACCGGTGGTGGTATTGCCTATAACAAAGAAGAGTTTGAAGACATTTGTCGTCGTGGCTTGGATTTGTCACCGACAAACGAACTGCTTATCGATGAATCACTGATCGGTTGGAAAGAGTACGAGACAGAAGTTGTTCGTGACAAGAATGATAACTGTATCATTGTTTGTACGATTGAAAACTTCGATGCGATGGGGATCCACACCGGTGACTCCATCACCGTTGCCCCAGCGCAAACACTGACAGACAAAGAATATCAGCTAATGCGTAATGCATCGCTAGCGGTATTGCGCGAAATCGGTGTTGAGACAGGCGGTTCGAACGTACAGTTTGGTATCAACCCGAAAGATGGCCGTATGGTTATCATCGAGATGAACCCGCGTGTATCTCGCTCCTCTGCACTGGCATCGAAGGCGACAGGTTTCCCGATTGCCAAAGTGGCAGCGAAACTGGCTATCGGCTTTACCCTCGACGAGCTGATGAACGATATTACAGGTGGCGCAACACCTGCTTCGTTCGAGCCTACCATTGACTACGTTGTGACTAAGATCCCTCGTTTCAACTTCGAAAAATTTGCTGGTGCTAACGACCGTCTGACCACGCAGATGAAGTCAGTCGGTGAGGTGATGGCGATTGGCCGTAACCAGCAGGAATCAATGCAAAAAGCCCTACGAGGCCTAGAAGTCGGTGCAAACGGCTTTGATGAAATGGTTGATTTAGACGCACCAGATGCACTAACTACCATTCGTCATGAACTAAAAGATGCGGGCTCTGAGCGTATTTGGTACATCGCCGATGCATTCCGTGCTGGCATGTCAGTGGATGGCGTATTCAACCTGACCAATGTTGACCGTTGGTTCCTGGTACAAATCGAAGATATTGTAAAAGAAGAGCAAGCGGTTAAAGAAGGCGGTTTTGCTGGCCTGAACGCAACGGTATTACGCAAGCTTAAGCGCAAAGGTTTTGCCGATGCCCGTCTGGCGAAGCTACTGGGTGTGGCTGAATCTGAAATCCGCAAACTGCGTGACCAGTTCGACATCCACCCTGTCTATAAGCGTGTAGATACTTGTGCCGCTGAATTCTCTTCAGATACAGCATACATGTATTCATCTTACGATGAAGAGTGTGAGTCACAGCCGACAGACAAAGACAAAATCATGGTATTGGGCGGTGGCCCGAACCGTATCGGTCAGGGTATCGAGTTCGATTACTGTTGTGTTCACGCTTCACTAGCACTGCGTGAAGACGGTTACGAAACCATCATGGTTAACTGTAACCCAGAGACTGTTTCGACTGACTACGACACGTCTGACCGTCTGTATTTCGAACCGGTAACGCTGGAAGATGTACTGGCTATCGTCCGTGTCGAGAAGCCAAAAGGCGTTATCGTTCAGTACGGTGGTCAAACGCCACTGAAACTGGCTCGTGCGCTGGAAGCGGCAGGTGTACCAATCATCGGTACCAGCCCGGATGCGATTGACCGTGCAGAAGACCGCGAGCGTTTCCAGGCTGCTGTTGAGCGTCTTGGCCTGCTACAGCCAGAAAATGCAACCGTTACGACAATGGAGCAGGCTGTTGAGAAATCAAAAGAAATTGGTTTCCCTCTGGTTGTTCGCCCGTCATATGTACTGGGTGGTCGTGCGATGGAAATCGTATACGATGAGCAAGACCTACGCCGTTACTTCAATGAAGCGGTCAGCGTATCTAACGAATCTCCGGTTCTGCTAGACCGCTTCCTGGATGATGCAATCGAAGTTGACGTTGATGCTATCTGCGACGGCGAGCGTGTGGTTATCGGCGGTATCATGGAGCACATCGAACAAGCAGGTGTTCACTCGGGTGACTCGGCATGTTCGTTGCCAGCTTATACCCTGAGCCAGGACATCCAAGATGTGATGCGCCAGCAAGTTGAGAAGCTAGCGTTCGAATTGGGCGTACGTGGCCTGATGAACACCCAGTTCGCGGTGAAAGACAACGAAGTCTACCTGATTGAAGTTAACCCGCGTGCTGCTCGTACGGTACCATTCGTATCGAAGGCAACAGGCGCACCGCTGGCGAAAATCGCTGCTCGTGTAATGGCTGGTCAGTCTCTAGAGTCGCAGGGCTTTACCAAAGAGATCATCCCGCCGTACTACTCTGTAAAAGAAGTGGTACTGCCGTTCAACAAGTTCCCGGGTGTTGACCCACTATTGGGCCCAGAGATGCGCTCTACCGGTGAGGTGATGGGTGTAGGTGACACGTTTGCAGAAGCGTTTGCCAAAGCGGAACTGGGTTGTGGCAAAGAGAAGCAAGCGAAAGGTCGTGCACTGCTGTCTGTTCGCGGTAATGACAAGCAGCGTGTGGT
Source organism: Photobacterium satsumensis (assembly GCF_050336935.1). Classification (NCBI taxonomy): domain Bacteria; kingdom Pseudomonadati; phylum Pseudomonadota; class Gammaproteobacteria; order Vibrionales; family Vibrionaceae; genus Photobacterium; species Photobacterium satsumensis. The sequence continues at coordinate 79,294 of NZ_JAKJSK010000012.1, read as the reverse complement.
TGACCTTGCTTCAAAGCTGGTTAAACAAGGTTACGAGCTGGATGCAACGCACGGTACTGCAGTCGTGCTAGGTGAAGCGGGTATCAACCCTCGTTTGGTGAACAAGGTACACGAAGGTCGTCCTCACATTCTTGACCGTATCAAGAACAACGAGTACTCGTACATTGTGAATACCGCGGAAGGCCGCCAGGCGATTGAAGACTCGAAAGTCCTACGTCGCGGCGCGTTGGCAGAGAAGGTGAACTACACCACGACGCTGAATGCCGCCTTTGCAACGTGTATGGCTTGGACTGCCGATGACCGTAACAAGGTGACTTCAGTGCAAGAGCTACACGCGCGTATCAAAGACGCATAATCACTATTTCCGCTAGCGAAAAATAGTATAAAACGGCCTGCATGAGCAGGCCGTTTTTTTATGCCGAAAAGGGCCTGTAGCGGGTTTTTTGGACGAGCAGAATTCACCTTAATGTCATGGTATTGAATAACTGTGACGCCATTAATACTTTGTGTCATTTGTGGTTGAAAATCCTTTTGCAACACTCAACTGAAGCGCGTACAATTAGCCGCGTCGCATAAGCGATACTTATTTTTTTGGAGACTTAGATGAACGATACCGACCATCCCCCGAGTATGAAGGTGGAAAATCAAACCTGTTAACGGTGTCGGTCTCCTATGATTCCGAACTAACCTCAGGTTCGGAATAGTCTGTTATTTCTCATCTTTTGATGACCCTTTTCAAACATACTTTTCCTCGGTTTTCCCAGCCATTATCTCAATATAGAATCTCGCCAATGTGTGGTGAATGACAGGCTTTTTGCTGTCTGCTAATCGACTAATATGTCACTGCAGATAGGGACTAGCACATTCCTGCCGTGTTATGGCGAATTCTGGTGGTCGTTACTGTTAGCTAATCGGGAGATTCGCCATGGCGGTAATGAACTATGCAGCTGATGCTGCACTGTTAAACGAAAACTTGGCTGAGAACGATGTTCTGGCCGTACGCAACGCGTTTTTGAAATATGACATCGACGAGCAGGCCAAATTGCTGGTTAAGATGCCTATTTCAGAAGCGATTGCTATTTTGCATGAGATCCCTCTTCGCCATGTACAGATCTTGTTGGATCTGCTTGATGATATGGACGAGGAAGTCTGCATGCGTCATCTGGCTAACGGCCTGGGTTTAATTTGCTCTGAAGCGGAGCCTGCGGGCCACTATCTGCAAAACAGCGTATTCAGCCATGTCCGTGAGCGTATTGGCTGGATTGTTGGCCTAGCTTTGCTGGGTATTGTCTCTGGCCTGATTATCTCTCACTACGAAGATACCCTCAGCCAGTTGGTATTGCTGGCTGTATACATGCCAGTCATTGCGGCTGCAGGTGGTAATACCGGCTCTCAGGCGGCAACCCTGGTGGTGCGAGCCCTGGCAATGGAAGAGATACGGTGCCGGGATTGGGCCAAGGTGCTGTGGAAGGAGTTCCGTGTCGCACTGATGATCGCCGGTGTACTGGCTGCGGTTATTATGGGGCGCGTGATGATGTTCAGTGATGGCTCGTCGTTGCCTATCGGTATGGAGCTGATGGATATCTCGATGGCTATCGGGGTCGCGATCTCGCTGCAGGTTGTGTTATCGACAACAGTGGGTGGCGTGCTGCCGATGATTGCCCGTGCAGCGAAGCTTGACCCTGCAGTACTGGTTAGCCCGGTATTGGCATCGGTTGTCGATATTACCGGTATGATTATCTACTTCAAGACGGTCAATGCATTCCTAGCACTGTCCTAGTCCAGTAGCATTCAGTATCGACTCATAAAAGAGCGAGTGGTGATGAGCCACTCGCTTTTTTGTTTCTGCATTGTCAGTTCAACACGCCCTATTACTGCTTGTATAACCCTTGGTACAGAGTGCGCTCGAAGGTCTCAATGGGCGGAGCGATGGCGGGGAGACTTTCATCTCGCTCTGCCGGGAAGTAGTTACTCACCATCTGGACAAACAGCAGTGTCTTGCCGGATTGTGTTTGGATCACCCCTGCTAGGTTATAGGTGCCATATAGTGAACCGCTTTTGGCGCGGATTTTACCTTTCAGTGGTTGTTGGCGGATACTCTGGCGGTAGCGTAGGGTACCGCTCTGGCCGCTGACTGGCAGGGTTGCCAGTAGATCTAGCTCGTCGTCATGCCGGTAAATGTAAGTGATCACTTCCATCATTTGGCTTGCAGTCATGCGGTTGTTGCGCGACAGGCCAGAACCATCGACCATTATTGCCCGCTCTAGGTCGATATTGGCTTTGTCCTTGAGGATGGCTTTGATCGCTTTGCTGCCGTTGGCAAAACTGCCCGGCTGGCTGAAATATTTGGCGCCTAGGGTTTTGGCAATATTATCGGCATACAGGTTGTCGGAATCTTTGACCATATGGTCGAGTAATTCATTTAGCGGTGCTGAACGATGAGTCGCAATGACCTTGCCCTTAGTGTCTGTGGCCTTGTCATCTCGTTTTATTTGTCCTTTTAGCTTGATACCGAGTCGTTTTAATTCTGCCTTTAGCACTTGGCTGATGTAGGCCTCGGTGTCCTGTACGGCAAAATTGAGCGGTAGCGGTTTGTCGCGCTTAACAAGACAACCACTTAGGTGATAGTGGTTACTTCCTTTATCGATCAGCTCAAGATCACAGTGACTTGCTTTCTGCTTTTCCTTGGTTGTCACCCGCGCACTGGTTGTGACAGTCAGTGGCTGGTGGCTGGGAATATTGACTCTGGTTTTTTCACCGACTTGGCGATTGCTGTATAGCGCCCCTTGTACGCAGTTGTGTTCAAGGCTTAGGCTACTTGACGGCGCACTATAGCAAACCCCCAGAATATCCCACGGCCAGCCTGGTGCCTGCTCATAGCCACTGAACTGGCTGCCATTCAGTAGTAGGTTGCCTTGAATCGTCGCACCGGAATGCCGCTTGAGCTTGCCCAGCATCTCTGTGAGCTGCTTTCGTGAAAAAGAGGGGTCACCACTGAAACGCAGGACGATATCATCCCCATGCTGCTCTAGCTGGGTGGTAAAGCGGAAGTCCTTGCCAAGGTATAGCTGGGCAGCCAGTGCGGTGACCATTTTCTGGGTACTCGCAGGCGGTTGGTACTGGCTTTCACGTTGCGCGTAAACCACCTTGCCGCTATTGGCTTCTGCAACGAGCAGGGCTGTGTCATGGCCGTCGGGCAGCGAGCGAAAATCTGGGTGATAAGCCGCAGCTGTTGTTGGTGGCTGTACGGCATTCTCCGTACTGGCCGCAGCGACGTGGGGAAACAGCGATAAGCTTACGGTAATAAGCAAAAGACGAAATGGCAGTTGCATGGTGGGCCTTATTTTCTGAGCGATAAGATTCGTAATGATAATTTTTTGAACATTAGATTTTGAATATGAAGATTTGAATATCAGAGTGACCATGATAAACAATATGGGGCAGATAAAAAGTCAGAGATAGGAAAGCTTATTAAAGGCGGAAGTTGCAAGGGGGTTATTTGCTGGATTTGATGTATAAAAAAACACCGGCCAAAGGCCGGTGTTTAGAAAAGGCTGTGTTAACGCTCTATACCCAAATGGGATTAGAAGTCGTAACGTGCACCTAGAACGAACTCGTTAGATGCGTCTGCTTTACCAACATCTTTAGAGTCTAGGTTGTTGAACTTGTAAGACGCGTAAGTGCGGAAGTTCTTGTTGAAGTAGTGAGTTGCGTCAACAGCGATTGAGTCTGCAACGTCTACGTTGTCAGTCTTGTCTTCAAGGTAGTTGTAAGTCGCTACGAATACAGTCTTGCCGTATGTGTAAGCGGCAGCAAATTCGTAACCCTGTACTTTGTCAGCAACAGTGTTGCGAGAGTCTTGGTATAGACCTGAAACGTAGAAGTCGCCGTAAGTGTACGAGATAGCACCGAATGCGTTCTTCTGAGTTTCATCGACGATTTTGCCATCGAAAGTGTTTACGTCTTGCTCACCGTAACCCGCACCGAAACCTAGGCCCATGTCCATAACGTACATTGCGCCAACAGAGTAGCCGTCGCCGTATGCAGTAGTCTTGTCGCTAGAGTCTGTGTCTTTAGCGCCTTCGAATGCGTAGTTAGCTTTAACAGTCAGGTTGTCACCCATGATGTCAAAAGAACCAACGTATGCAAGGTTGTTAGACGTACGGTCAGCAGCAGCAATTTTACCACCCGCTTCGTTACCGTGGTAAGACATGATATCAGTGAAGTCAGTGATCATGCCTAGAGAGCCGTCAGTCTTACCGTAAACAACTTTACCGAAGTCGCCGCCGATACCAGCATTGATGTGACGGTTGTTTACGTTGCCGCTGTCAGCAGAAGTACCAGAACTTGTGTACTCGCCTTCGTAGAAACCGATACCGTATACAGTATCAGTGATGTCTGTCTTACCAGCGATGTTCATACGAACACGTGAGCGGTCTGAAACCTGGTTGTCACCAGCGTTGTCTTCAGACATTAGAGCACGTGCTTCAAGACGACCACCTACTGCTAGGCTTGAAGTTTCGTCAGAGTAAACTTCTGCTGCTGTTGCTACAGAAGAGATTGATGCTGCTGCTACTGCTAGAGCAATCAGTTTCTTGTTCATTGTCGAATCCTTTTGGAATTATTTTGTTGTATGCATATCTGTGCTAAATGCATGCTGTTCTTTTTACTGGTCTCTGGCCTGATCTGTTAGTAAAAAAAACTGAAAAATACTTTATTTCAATGATTTTAATGCCTTTGATGTTACTGAACTTTCCATATATCAGGTGGTTAGCTGCGATCAAAAAAGTTCGATATTAAAGGCGCTTTTTAGCTATTTTTAGGCTTTATCGTTTGCCTTTTTAGGTGGGGAAAATTGTTTAAATGCGTGAATTTGTGATCCCTAGCGCATAAATATTAATCACTATGCGTTAGGCGTATAGATTGTGAAGTTTTTATGATTTATGGCGGCTGGGGTAGCGCCTGTCATGTAATGTATGCCACTCAATGAACAGGATGATCTCTTGGGCATCTTTGTTTAGAATGAAGTGTTCCCATTAGTAATCGCTTCGTTCGACGAATCTGTCGGACTGGCTTTGTTTTGCCTAATAGCTGTGGCTATACGGGCGTTGAGGTAATAAGAGTTATGGATAAGATTCCAATGACGGTACGCGGCGAGAAGCTGCTACGCGAAGAACTGGAAGTACTAATGAAGCGTCGCCCGATCATTTCACAGGCCATTGGTGAAGCACGTGAGTTGGGTGACTTGAAAGAGAATGCCGAATATCACGCTGCCCGCGAAGAGCAGGGTATCTGTGAAGCACAGATCCGTGATATCGAGTACAAGCTGTCTGTATCGCAGGTGATTGATGTCACCAAGATACAGAACACCGGTAAAGTGATATTCGGGACTACAGTCAGCCTGATCGATGTGGATACCGAAGAAGAAGTGACTTACCAGATCGTGGGTGATGATGAAGCGGATATCAAAGCCGGTCGTATTTCGGTGAATTCGCCGATTGCCCGTGGCCTTATCGGTAAGATGCAGGACGATGAAGTGACGATCACCACACCGGGCGGTGCGCGTGAGTTTGAAATTTCGGAAGTCGCTTACATTTAATTCCACTAAATTGTTATTAAATGTATCAGTAAAGGATGGATCATGGCATTCCGTGCCATGATACAGGCATAAAAAAGGCCGCAGCGGCGGCCTTTTTTATTTGCGCGGAAGCTCGATCTTACGCTCTTCGCTCTGGCGGTACAGTACCAGTGTCTTACCGATCACCTGGACTTTTTCTGCCTTGGTTTCGCGAACAATTGCGTCAACGATCAACACCTTGGTTTCGCGCTCTTCAGCAGCCACTTTAACCTTGATTAGCTCGTGGTGGTTAAGTGCCAGTTCAATCTCGGCAATCACGGCTTCAGTCAGGCCATTTGCGCCCATTAGGACAACAGGCTTTAGGTTGTGGGCAAGACCTTTAAGGTATTGCTTCTGCTTGGTGCTTAGATTCATGTCGGCTCTATTATTAAATTAGGGTTGAAAACCGCGTATTCTAACGCCATATAGTCTAGATGACTAATTTGTTTAGTATACGCCATTTGTGGTGTTGCTGAGTATACTTGATAAGTACCCAAACTCATTAGGTAAATCATGAGTAAGAAAAAACATTCGGGCAGTTCTGGCCGATGGCTGAAGGAACATTTTGATGACAAATATGTTCTAGAAGCTCAAAAAAAGGGCTACCGCTCTCGCGCGATTTTTAAAATCGAAGAAATTCAAAACAAAGATAAGCTTCTGAAGCCCGGCATGACCGTGGTTGATTTGGGGGCGGCTCCTGGCGGGTGGTCGCAGTATGCAGCAGAGGTTGTTGGTGATGAGGGACAGGTGATTGCCTGTGACATCTTGTCAATGGACTCGCTGCCTGGTGTGAGTTTTCTGCAGGGGGATTTTCGAGAGGAGGCAGTCTTGGATGCGCTACTTGAGCGTATCAAGCCGGACATGGTTGATGTCGTGTTATCTGACATGGCACCGAACATGAGTGGCAACTTGGCTTCAGATCAGCCTAGAGCTATGTATCTTGTTGAACTAGCATTAGATATGTGTAGACAAGTACTTGCGCCTGATGGCAGCTTTGCGGTAAAAGTTTTCCAAGGTGAAGGCTTTGACCAATATCTGGCAGAAGTGCGTAGTATGTTCAAGGCTGTCAAAATTCGTAAGCCAGATTCGTCACGAGATCGCTCTCGTGAGGTATATATTGTAGCTACAGGTTACAAACTGTAGTACCCTAAATTCATCTATTAGTTATCGCGAGGTTAACACCTTGAGTGACATGGCAAAAAACTTGATTTTGTGGTTGGTCATCGCTGTGGTTCTGATGTCTGTTTTTCAGAGTTTCGGTCCCGGTGATAGTGCTGGCCGTCAAGTCGACTATACAACCTTTGTCCGTGAAATCGGTCAGGATCAGATAAGGGAAGTGCGATTCAATGATCGTGAAATTACCGTATTCAAACGTGATAACACGCGATACGTCACTTATCTACCTGTCGTTAACGACCAAAAGCTGTTAGACGATCTTATTAACGCTAACGTAAAGGTCATGGGGACTCCGCCTGAGGAGCCAAGCCTACTGGCCTCAATCTTTATATCCTGGTTCCCGATGCTCTTGCTCATCGGTGTCTGGATCTTCTTCATGCGCCAAATGCAGGGCGGCGGTGGTAAAGGCGCCATGTCGTTCGGCAAGTCTAAGGCTCGCATGATGAGTGAAGACCAGATCAAAACAACCTTCGCTGACGTAGCGGGTTGTGATGAAGCCAAAGAAGACGTGAAAGAGTTGGTGGATTACCTGCGCGATCCAAGCCGCTTCCAGAAACTGGGTGGTAAGATCCCAACAGGTGTCCTGATGGTTGGTCCTCCTGGTACAGGTAAAACCCTGTTGGCGAAAGCCATTGCCGGTGAAGCGAAAGTCCCATTCTTTACTATTTCAGGTTCTGATTTCGTTGAAATGTTTGTTGGTGTGGGTGCATCCCGTGTCCGTGACATGTTCGAGCAAGCGAAAAAAGCCGCGCCTTGTATCATCTTTATCGATGAGATTGATGCGGTAGGCCGTCAGCGTGGCGCTGGTGTTGGTGGTGGTCACGATGAACGTGAGCAAACCCTGAACCAGATGCTGGTTGAAATGGATGGTTTCGAAGGTAACGAAGGTATCATCGTTATCGCCGCAACTAACCGTCCTGACGTACTGGACCCTGCGCTATTGCGTCCTGGTCGTTTCGACCGCCAGGTTGTGGTTGGCCTGCCAGATGTACGTGGCCGTGAGCAAATCCTGAAAGTTCACATGCGTAAAGTACCGCTAGACGGTGATGTGAAGCCTGAGCTAATCGCTCGTGGTACACCGGGTTTCTCGGGTGCTGACTTGGCGAACTTGGTCAATGAAGCGGCATTGTTTGCTGCCCGTGGCAACAAGCGCACCGTGTCTATGGTGGAATTCGAACTGGCGAAAGACAAAATCATGATGGGCGCAGAGCGCAAGTCAATGGTGATGACGAACGATCAGAAAGAATCCACTGCATACCACGAGGCAGGCCACGCGATTATTGGTCGCTTGGTGCCGGATCATGACCCGGTTTACAAGGTCTCTATCATTCCTCGTGGCCGCGCACTGGGTGTCACCATGTATCTGCCTGAGCAGGATCGTGTCAGCCACTCCCGTGAGTTCTTGGAGTCGATGATTTCAAGCCTTTACGGTGGCCGATTGGCTGAAGAGCTGATTTACGGTGTTGACAAAGTATCGACTGGTGCCTCGAATGATATCGAGCGTGCGACAGATATCGCCCGTAAGATGGTGACTCAGTGGGGCTTCTCTGACAAGCTTGGTCCATTGCTTTACGCTGAAGATGAAGGCGAGGTTTTCCTTGGTCGTTCAGTCACGCAGAGCAAGCACATGTCAGACGATACGGCGAAGCTTATCGATAATGAAGTTCGTACGCTTATTGACCGCAACTACGAGCGAGCGCGTGAAATCCTAGAGCAAAACATGGATATCATGCACGCAATGAAAGATGCGTTAATGAAGTACGAAACGATCGATGCTGGTCAAATTGATGACCTGATGGAACGTAAGTCAGTTATCCGAGCACCAAAAGGCTGGGGTAACGAAGACGACACCATGAAAGCTGACGCTGCTACTGATGAGAAGCATGACGATGGACAGGAGCGTGCTGAGAAAGAGGAAGCGGCGGCTGAACCAAAAGCCGAAACGCAACCTGAGCAAGCACCTGAGACTCCGTCAGTGCAGAACAAGGAAGACGATAAGCCACAAGCCTAATCGTTGATAGCTAATCAAAAACCCCGACTTAGTTCGGGGTTTTTTGCATATAGAACACCGAATACCCAGGAGCGGTAAACGTGATCCTCAAGAGCAAAACCAAAACGTTAGATCTTTCCCGTCCCCACACCATGGGGATTTTGAATGTCACCCCAGACTCATTTTCTGATGGCGGGCGCTTTAACCGGATGGATGCGGCCTTGCGCCATGCCGAGGAGATGCTGGCCGCGGGAACATCGATTCTGGATATTGGCGGTGAGTCAACCCGTCCTGGGGCCGACGCAGTATCCACTGAGCATGAGCTTGAACGGGTCGTGCCGGTGATTGAGGCCCTACGCCAGCGCTTTGATTGCTGGATTTCGATTGACACCAGCAAGGCACTGGTGATGAGTGAAGCAGTGACGGCAGGCGCCGATTTGATCAATGATGTCCGTGCCCTGCAGGAGCAAGGGGCACTTGAGGCGGCTGCCAAGGCAGGTGTCCCCATTTGTGTTATGCATATGCAGGGTCAACCGCGTACAATGCAGCATCAGCCCATATACCAAGATGTTATCGCCGATGTCGGTGATTTTTTGGCTGAGCGTATTCATGCCTGTGAGCAGGTCGGGATCCCCCGCGAGCAATTGCTGCTGGATCCCGGGTATGGGTTTGGCAAAACCCTGGAGCATAATTACCAGTTGCTTGCTCACCTCGATGAGTTCCATCGCTTTGGCCTCCCGTTGTTGGTGGGGATGTCGAGAAAGTCGATGGTATTTAAATTATTAAATAAACAACCGGCCGAGTGTTTGGCTGGTAGCCTTGCCTGCGCCACTATCGCCGCAATGAAAGGGGCCCAGATCATTAGGGTCCATGATGCGAAAGAGACCGTTGATGTCTTGAAAGTGTGTGAAATGACATTGTCCCAGTTACGGGGCGAATGAATGCCTGTGGGCAGGGTAGAAAATAGATCAATTGCTAGGAGCAGATAATGGCTGAGCGTAAGTATTTTGGTACCGACGGGATACGTGGTTTGGTGGGCAAGGCCCCGATTACACCGGATTTTGTATTGAAACTAGGGTGGGCTGCTGGACGGGTGTTGTCCCAGCAGGGCACCAAGAAAGTAATTATCGGTAAAGATACCCGCATCTCTGGTTACATGCTGGAATCGGCATTGGAAGCAGGCTTGGCAGCAGCCGGTTTGCAGGCGGCCTTTACCGGCCCTATGCCAACCCCGGCCGTTGCTTACCTAACGCGTACATTCCGTGCGGAAGCGGGCATCGTGATCTCAGCATCACATAACCCGTATTACGATAATGGCATCAAATTTTTCTCGTCTGAAGGTACAAAACTGCCGGATGAAGTTGAATTGGCGATTGAAGCTGAAATGGATAAGCCACTGACTTGCGTAGAGTCCGCAATGTTGGGTAAGGCGTACCGAATCAACGACGCTGCTGGCCGTTATATTGAGTTTTGTAAAGGCACCTTTCCGAGCAAGTATGATTTGTCCGGTTATAAAATTGTCGTGGACTGTGCCCACGGTGCGACGTATCACATTGCCCCAAGCGTATTCAAAGAGCTGGGTGCAGAAGTGATCACCATTGGCTGTGAGCCGAACGGCACCAACATCAATGACAAAGTCGGCGCCACCGACGTTGCGGCCTTGCAGGCGAAGGTGTTGGAAGAGAAAGCAAACTTTGGTATTGCGTTGGACGGTGATGGCGACCGCGTGATCATGGTCGATGAGGAAGGCAACAAAGTCGATGGTGATCAGATTGCCTATATCATTGCCCGCGATGCACTGCGCCGCGGTGAGCTCAAAGGCGGTGTCGTCGGCACGCTGATGACAAACCTTGGCATGGAGAATGCCCTGAAGAACCTGGGGATCCCGTTTGTCCGTGCAAAAGTGGGTGACCGCTATGTGATGGAAGAGTTGAAGAGCCACGGTTGGTTGATCGGCGCCGAAAACTCGGGCCATGTTATCCTGTTGGATAAGGTGACGACAGGTGACGGTATTGTCGCTGGCCTGCAGGTGATGGCATCGATCGTCGGCAGCAAGATGACCCTGAAAGAGCTGGCGGATGGTATGACTATGTATCCTCAGGTATTGGAGAACGTTCGGTTTGAAGGTGATTCTAATCCGTTGGAATCTGACGCAGTTCTCGCTGCAACCGCAGCCGTTGAAGCTAAACTCGGTGATAAGGGACGCGTTTTGTTACGTAAATCAGGTACTGAACCTTTGATCCGTGTAATGGTGGAAGGGGAAGATGCAGCACTGGTCAAAGAATCAGCCTTGCTGATTGCTGACGCAGTGAAAGAAAACTGCTGATTTTGTCCTAAATTCAACTAACTGATGTCGGTTTTGTCTAAATCTTCGACAAGTGATTCAAGAAACAGAGTTTTCGTGGAGATTTTACTTGTCAGTGAAGAGCGCTTTCGCTAGTATTCATTCCGCTCCTAATGGAAGGGGTGCGCTGGCACTGCTGAAGCAAAGCCGGCACAACAATTTAACCATAGGTGGAACCCATGTACGAAATTCTACTTGTGATTTATCTGTTGGCTGCGCTTGGTGTTATTGGCCTAGTTTTGGTTCAACAAGGTAAAGGCGCAGATATGGGAGCTTCATTTGGGGCTGGCGCATCAGGAACCCTGTTTGGCGCGAGCGGCTCTGGAAACTTTTTGACCCGAATGACCGCAGTTTTTGCGACAATTTTTTTCGTCATCAGCCTAGTGCTTGGCAACATGAGCACCAAACAGGCGCACGAAACCAGTGGTTGGGAAGACTTAAGCGCTCCGGCGACTGAGCAAGTTGTTGAGCCAACTCAGAATGCACCCGTTAACAGTGACATTCCTGAGTAAATAAAGAATTTAGCCGAGATGGTGAAATTGGTAGACACGCTAGCATGAGGTGCTAGTGCCGCAAGGTGTAGGGGTTCAAGTCCCCTTCTCGGCACCATTATTTGTCACTTGAAAGAGTGATGTCTGAGCGATATAATCGCTGTCAGATTACGGACGCGGGGTGGAGCAGCCTGGTAGCTCGTCGGGCTCATAACCCGAAGGTCGTCGGTTCAAATCCGGCCCCCGCAACCACTTTCCGAAAAAACAGCTATTATTAGTAAGGTTGTTTTTTCTATCACAGCGACCCGCTGTGATAATCAGGGTCCAGTGATAAAAAACCCCGTAATTCGGGGTTTTTTATTATCTGAAACATGACCATTCAGGTATCTACTGGGCTTTATAGCCCTTTTTTTGTTTCCGGGGGGTTGTCTTGACAGCTTTAGAGATGCAATTGACCGAACTGCTTGATGCGCCGGTAACGGCGACAGGCTATGAACTTGTCGGTCTGGAATTTATCCGTGCAGGTGAACACTCAACACTGCGAGTATTCATCGATCATGAAAACGGTATCAACGTTGATGATTGTGCCGAAGTAAGCCGCCAGGTAAGCGCGGTGATGGATGTTGAAGATCCAATCACTGTAGCCTATCACCTGGAGGTCTCTTCCCCGGGTCTAGAAAGGCCGCTTTTTAAAGCCGCACATTACCAACAGTTTATTGGCCACGAGGTCAACTTGGTGTTGAAAATGGCGATGGGCAACCGTCGTAAGTGGAAAGGTGATATCGTTGCCGTTGAAGGTGAGCTTGTCACATTAAATGTTGATGGCAATGAAGAAACATTTGCACTGAGCAATATTTCCAAGGCCAACCTGGTTCCAAAATTCTAACCGCTAAATTGGGGCATTAGAAATGAACAAAGAAATCTTGGCTGTCGTTGAAGCGGTATCCAACGAAAAAGCTGTACCTCGTGAGCGTATCTTTGAAGCACTAGAGATCGCACTGGCAACAGCAACGAAGAAAAAACACGAAGCGGAAATCGATGTTCGCGTAGCTATCGACCGTAAGACTGGTGAATTCGAAACCTTCCGTCGCTGGAAAGCGGTTGAAGAAGTGACTCAGCCAACGCTGGAAATCACTTTGGAAGCTGCCAAGTTTGATGATGAAACGATCGAGCTTGACGACTTCGTTGAAGACGAAATCGAATCGGTAACTTTCGACCGAATTACGACACAAACTGCCAAGCAGGTTATCGTACAGAAAGTACGTGAAGCTGAACGTGCACAAATCGTTGAACAGTTTATTGACAACGAAGGTGAGCTAATCACCGGTGTAGTAAAGAAAGTTAACCGTGATGCTGTTATCATTGACCTTGGTAATAATGCAGAAGCTGTTATCCAGCGTGATGACCAGTTGCCACGTGAAAACTTCCGTCCAGGTGACCGTGTTCGTGGACTTCTGTACGCAGTACGTCCTGAAGCACGCGGTTTCCAATTGTTCATGACTCGCTCTAAGCCTGAAATGCTATCTGAGCTATTCCGCATCGAAGTGCCGGAAATCGGCGAAGAGATGATTGAACTGATGGGTGCGGCTCGTGATCCTGGTTCTCGTGCCAAGATCGCTGTGAAGACTAACGACAAGCGCATCGACCCTGTGGGTGCATGTGTGGGTATGCGTGGTGCACGTGTACAGGCTGTCTCTGGCGAGCTAGGTGGCGAGCGTATCGATATCGTACTGTGGGACGAGAACGCCGCCCAGTACGTGATCAATGCGATGGCGCCAGCAGAAGTAAGCTCTATCATCGTTGATGAAGACAACCACACTATGGATATTGCTGTTGAGAAGGATAACCTTGCTCAGGCAATCGGCCGTAGTGGTCAGAACGTTCGCTTGGCGTCTCAGCTGACTGGCTGGGAACTGAACGTGATGACAGTTGAAGATCTTCAGAAGAAACACCAAGAAGAAGCCCAAGAGTCTATCGAAGTGTTCACTAAGCACCTTGATATTGATGCAGACTTCGCCACTGTATTGGTTGAAGAAGGCTTCACTACGCTTGAAGAAATCGCCTACGTACCGGTAGCCGAGCTGATGGGTGTAGATGGTCTGGATGAAGACACTGTTGAAGAGCTGCGTAACCGCGCGAAAGAAGCGCTAACCACGCTTGCCCTTGCTCAGGAAGAATCTTTCGAAGGTGTTGAGCCTGCTGAGGATCTATTGGGTCTGGAAGGCTTGGAGCGTGAGCTTGCGTTTAAGCTGGCCGCGAAAGGCGTTGCAACGCTAGAAGATCTTGCTGATCAGGCTACTGATGATCTCACTGATATCGAAGGTGTCGATGAAGCAAGAGCGGGCGAGCTGATTATGGCTGCTCGTAACATTTGCTGGTTCAGTGACGAAGCATAAAAAATTCATACGCAAGGGAGAAGCAGCATGTCAGAGGTTACAGTTAAAGCATTAGCCGAGGAAATTGGTACGCCGATTGACCGTGTGCTTCAACAGTTTGCCGATGCTGGTATCAGCAAGAAAGCTGAAGAAAGCGTAAGCCAACAGGAAAAACAGACACTGTTAGCCCACCTGAAGAAAGAACATGGTGGCGATAGCAGTGCTGGCGAGGCTCCTACACGCCTTACTTTGCAACGTAAGACCCGAAGCACACTGAGTGTTTCGGGCTCAGGTGGCAAAAATAAAAGTGTTCAGGTAGAAGTGCGCAAAAAGCGCACTTACGTAAAGCGTTCTGCGCTTGAAGAAGAACAGCGTGCCGCGGAAGAAGCAAAACGCCAGGCTGAAGACACAGCCCAGCGCGAAGCGGAAGAAGCCGCTCAGCTAGCAGCCAAAGAAGCTGCCAAGCGTGAAGCAGAAGAGCAGGCAAAACGCGAAGCTGAAGAAGCTGCTAAGCGTGCTGCTGAAGAAACGCGTTTAGCTGAAGAAAAAGCTAAACAAAATGCAGAACAGAATGCGGATCGCAATGCTGAGGACAAGCAGAAGCGTGACGCAGAAGATAAGCGTTTGGCCGAAGAAAAAGCCAAACGCGCCGCCGCTGATGAACAGGCTAAAAAAGAAGCTGAGTCGCTACAACGTCGCCGGGAAGAGGAAGCCAAGCGTAAAGCCGAAGAAGACAGTCAGCGTCAGCTAGAAGAGGCACGCAAAATGGCAGAAATGAATGAAAAGAACTGGTCAAAACCTGACCAGGAAAAAGGTACTATGGATAAAGCAGACTACCATACTACAACGTCTAGCTACGCACGCGCAGCTGAAGACGAGCAAGATCGCAAGGAAGAGGGTGGTGGTACTACCCGTCGCCGCAAGAAGAAAAAAGCGGGTCCTAAGCAAGACAACCGCGGTGGCCGCAACCAGCGTGGTCGTGGTAAGCCTCAAATGAACAAGCCGACGTCAATGCAGCACGGCTTTGACAAGACAGCGACCGTTGCTAAGCAAGATGTCGTTATCGGTGAGACTATCGTTGTCTCTGAACTTGCTAACAAGATGTCTGTGAAGGGCGTTGAAGTTATCAAGGTGATGATGAAGATGGGTGCGATGGCAACCATCAACCAGGTTATCGACCAGGAAACTGCAGCACTAGTTGCAGAAGAAATGGGTCACAAGGTTGTTCTACGTAAAGAGAATGAACTTGAAGAAGCGGTACTGTCTGACCGTGACGAAAACCTATCTGTTGTTCCTCGTGCTCCTGTTGTTACCATCATGGGTCACGTTGACCACGGTAAAACATCAACACTGGATTACATCCGTAAAGCGCACGTTGCTTCGGGCGAAGCGGGCGGTATTACGCAGCACATCGGTGCATACCACGTTGAAACTGACAACGGTATGATCACTTTCCTTGATACTCCTGGACACGCCGCGTTTACCGCAATGCGTGCTCGTGGTGCTCAAGCGACAGATATCGTTGTTCTTGTTGTTGCAGCAGACGATGGTGTAATGCCACAGACTGTTGAGGCAATCCAGCACGCGAAAGCGGCAGGTGTTCCTCTGATTGTTGCAGTGAACAAGATCGATAAAGAAGACGCAAACCCAGACAACGTTAAGAATGAGCTAGCTCAGTACGATGTTATCCCTGAAGAGTGGGGCGGTGAGAACATGTTTGTTCACATCTCTGCGAAACAAGGTACTAACATTGACGGCCTGCTAGAAGCTATCTTGCTTCAGTCTGAAATTCTTGAACTGACAGCAGTTGAAGAAGGTATGGCGAGCGGTGTTGTTGTTGAATCACGCCTAGATAAAGGCCGCGGTCCAGTTGCAACCGTTCTTGTACAAGCCGGTACACTACGTAAAGGTGACATCGTTCTTTGTGGTCTAGAGCACGGTCGTGTTCGTGCAATGCGTGATGAGTTGGGTCAAGACATCGAGTCTGCTGGTCCTTCTATCCCGGTTGAGATCCTAGGTCTTTCTGGTGTGCCTTCTTCAGGTGACGAAGCGACTGTTGTACGTGATGAGCGTAAAGCGCGTGAAGTTGCACTTTACCGTCAGGGTAAATTCCGTGATGTTAAACTGGCTCGCCAGCAGAAAGCGAAACTGGAAAACATGTTCTCGAACATGACTGCCGGTGAAGTTGCTGAGCTTAACGTTGTACTGAAAGCTGACGTACAGGGTTCTGTTGAAGCGATTGCTGATTCACTACGTAAGCTATCGACTGACGAAGTTAAGGTTAACATCGTTGGTTCTGGTGTTGGTGGTCTGACCGAGACGGATGCCGTGCTTGCTGCAGCATCTAACGCGATTCTTCTTGGCTTCAACGTTCGTGCTGATGCATCTGCGCGCCGTACAATTGAAACTGAGAACCTAGACCTACGTTACTACTCAATCATTTACCAATTGATTGACGAAGTAAAAGCGGCAATGGGCGGTATGCTTTCTCCTGAATTCAAGCAGGAAATCATCGGTCTTGCTGAAGTTCGTGATGTATTTAAGTCACCTAAGATTGGTGCAATCGCGGGCTGTATGGTAACGGAAGGTGTCATCAAGCGTAACAACCCAATCCGCGTACTGCGCGATAACGTTGTTATTTACGAAGGTGAGCTAGAATCACTACGTCGCTTCAAAGATGATGTTCAAGAAGTTAAGAACGGCTACGAATGTGGTATCGGCGTTAAGAACTACAACGATGTTCGCGTTGGTGACCAGATCGAAGTATACGAAATTGTTGAAATTCAGCGTACTCTTGACTAATAACAAGAGCCAAAAAGCTGTTTTATAACAAGTAATTTTATGGGGAGCTTCGGCTCCCCATTCTTTCAAGAGAGTTTTCTCTAAGAGAGGAATTGAATGTCTAAAGAATTTAGCCGCACCCAGCGTGTTGCGCAGCAGCTACAAAAAGAGCTAGCGGTGATCCTGCAGCGCGAGTTGAAAGATCCACGCATTGGTATGACAACCATCTCTAGTGTTGATGTATCGCGAGATATGAACTACGCGAAAGTGTATGTGACTTTCCTAACAATTGGTGAGCAAACACCGGAAGGCAGCTTAGAAGCACTCCGTGAAATTGCACCATACATCCGTTCATTGCTAGGTAAGGAAATCCGCCTACGTGTGACGCCTGAGCTAAACTTCATCTTTGATCAATCTTTGACTGAAGGTATGCGTATTTCTAATCTGGTCTCAAAAGCTGTGCGTGACGACGAAGATCGCCGCGGTGACGAGCCAGAAGCTGAAGGCGAGGAATAAAGCATGGCACGTCGTCGTAAGGGCCGTCCAATTGACGGTGTAATTCTGGTGGATAAGCCAACGGGCATTAGTTCAAATGATACACTTCAGAAAGTGAAGCGTATCTTTTTTGCTCAAAAAGCCGGCCATACAGGAGCGTTAGATCCTTTAGCGACGGGCATGCTGCCGATTTGTTTCGGTGAAGCGACAAAGTTTTCCCAGTTCCTGTTGGACTCGGATAAACGCTACCGGGTGATTGCCAAGTTGGGCGAGCGCACTGATACCTCAGATTCTGACGGTGAAGTGGTGCAGACCCGCGACGTGAAAGTCGACCGTGGCCAACTTGAACGCTGTATTGCCAAGTTCCGTGGTACGACCGATCAAATCCCGTCGATGTATTCGGCATTGAAATACCAAGGCCGTAAGCTGTACGAATATGCCCGCGAGGGGATTGAAGTACCGCGCGAATCACGCAAAATCACTGTTTATTCGGTGGAGTTGCTTCGCTTTAGCAACAACGAAGTGGAAATGGAATTGCATGTGTCGAAAGGCACTTACATCCGTACTATCGTTGACGATCTTGGTGAGATGCTAGGTTGTGGTGCACACGTCACCTTCCTGCGCCGGACGGGAGTATCCAACTACCCAATGGAGCGGATGATGACCATCGAGCAGCTTGAAGCGCTACTAGAGCAGGCTAAGGAGCAAGATATTGCCCCTTCGGAGCTGCTGGATCCGCTCCTGTTACCCACTGACACCGCGGTGCAAGACCTACCTGAAGTGAATATCCCTCCAGCCTCGGCGGTATATATCCTAAATGGTAACCCGGTGCAGGCAGGCCGCTTGCCAGCAGAAGGTACGCTAGTACGCATCACCGTTGCCGAGCAGAAAGAGTTCATCGGTATTGGTGTGGTTGACCCTGAGGGGCAGTTGGCACCGAAACGTGTCATGGCGAACAAGCAAACTCAGCAGTAACTGATGCCTCAATCCCCAGCCAAGTGCTGGGGATTTTTTTAGCCAATGGCCTAGGACAGAGCGGGGCCTAGAACCTAGTTCCTAGGAGAAGCGGGAAGAGCGAAAGATAAAGAGCGAGAGCTTGACTCGATATAGCAAGCAGTAAATGCTTCGCAGAAACCAGGAACGACTCTTCCTAACAAATTCTCTTGTAGTTATTTTGTGCTCCACGTATAATCCGCGGCTCGGGTGTCGGCTGAATCAGAGATTGGCTGGCGCAAATTAGAAACATCTTTGTATTAGGAATGAGTTATGTCTCTGAATGCAGAAACTAAAGCAGCAATCGTTGCTGATTACGCGCAGTGCGAAAACGACACTGGTTCTCCTGAAGTTCAGGTTGCTTTGCTAACAGCACAGATCAACCACCTTCAAGGTCACTTTGCTAACCACAAGCACGACCACCACAGCCGTCGCGGTCTACTACGCATGGTTTCTCGTCGTCGTAAGCTTCTAGACTACCTTAAAGGTAAGAACCTAGATCGTTACCAAGACCTAATCAAGCGTCTAGGCCTACGTCGCTAAGATTGCTTTCTGAAAGGAGCCGAATGGCTCCTTTCTTTTTATCCCTGCACTTCCATCTGTAATAACACGAGTCGTTTTCGTCGACCTTCAGGTCGCGACTAATGACAGTTTTCCTCCCGAGAGGGAATTTTCATTAGTCGCGATACGTGAAATTACCGTAAAGTGCTTTTCATCACATGACGCTTTTCCTTGTGTCAGATATACTTAACGGCGCAAATAGAAAGCGGAATAAATTAAGGAAATTCACGTGAATCCTATCGTAAAGACTTTCCAGTACGGTAACCACACGGTTACTATCGAAACTGGTGTAATGGCACGTCAAGCTACTGCTGCTGTAATGGTAAGCATGGATGATACGTCTGTATTCGTCTCTGTTGTTGGTAAGAAAACAGCGGTTGAAGGCCAAGACTTCTTCCCTCTAACTGTTAACTACCAAGAGCGTACTTACGCTGCAGGTAAAATTCCTGGTGGTTTCTTCAAGCGTGAAGGCCGTCCATCAGAAGGCGAAACACTAACAGCCCGTCTGATTGACCGTCCAATTCGTCCGCTATTCCCAGATGATTTCAAGAACGAAGTACAAGTAATTGCTACTGTTGTTTCTATCAACCCAGACGTTAACCCAGATATCGTGACAATGATCGGTACTTCTGCGGCACTGGCTATCTCTGGTATTCCTTTCAACGGCCCTATCGGTGCAGCACGTGTTGGTTACATCAACGATCAGTTGGTATTGAACCCAAGCAACACTGAACTTGAAGAGAGCAAGCTAGACCTTGTTGTCGCGGGTACTGAAGGCGCAGTATTGATGGTTGAGTCAGAAGCTGACCGTCTATCTGAAGAACAAATGCTACAAGCGGTTGTTTACGGCCACGACCAGCAGCAAGTTGTGATCAACGCGATCAAAGATTTCGCGGCTGAAGTTGCGACGCCTGCATGGGATTGGACTGCACCGGCTGTTAACACTGAGCTTAAAGCGCTTGTTGCTGAAAAAGCAGAAGCACGTCTAGCGACGGCTTACCAAATCACAGAAAAGATGGCGCGTTACGAGCAAGTTGGCGCAATCAAATCTGACGTTGTTGAATCACTGCTAGCAGAAAACGAAGCACTGGACGAGCGCGAAGTTCGTGACATGCTTGGTTCTCTAGAGAAGAACGTTGTACGTAGCCGCATCATCGCTGGCAACCCACGTATCGATGGTCGTGAAAAAGACATGGTTCGTGCGCTAGACGTACGCACTGGTGTCCTTCCACGTACTCACGGTTCTTCACTTTTCACTCGTGGTGAAACTCAGGCGCTTGTGACTGCAACGCTTGGTACTCAGCGTGATGCACAAATCATCGATAGCCTAATGGGTGAGAAGAAAGATCACTTCCTTCTACACTACAACTTCCCTCCATACTGTGTAGGTGAAACAGGTTTCGTTGGTTCGCCTAAGCGTCGTGAAATTGGTCACGGTAAACTGGCCAAGCGTGGTATTGCTGCAGTAATGCCATCTGTTGACGAATTCCCATACACAGTACGTGTTGTATCGGAAATCACTGAATCTAACGGTTCATCGTCAATGGCTTCTGTATGTGGTACATCTCTTGCGCTTATGGACGCAGGTGTGCCAATCAAGGCATCTGTTGCGGGTATCGCAATGGGTCTTGTTAAAGAAGGCGATGACTTTGTTGTTCTTTCTGACATCCTGGGTGACGAAGACCACCTTGGTGACATGGACTTCAAAGTAGCGGGTACTCAAGACGGTATCACTGCACTGCAGATGGATATCAAAATCGAAGGTATCACTAAAGAAATCATGCAGATTGCTTTGAACCAAGCAAAAGGTGCGCGTACGCATATCCTTGATGTTATGGATCAGGCGATCAACGCACCTCGCGAAGATATCTCTGAATTCGCTCCGCGTATCCACACGCTGAAGATCAACCCTGAGAAGATCAAAGATGTGATTGGTAAAGGTGGTGCAGTTATCCGTGCACTAACCGAAGAGACCGGCACAACGATCGAAATCGAAGACGACGGTACAGTGAAGATTGCAGCGACTGAAGGTACTGCTGCGAAAGAAGCTATCCGCCGTATCGAAGAGATCACTGCTGACGTTGAAGTAGGCCGTATCTACACTGGTAAAGTAATGCGTATCGTTGACTTCGGCGCATTCGTTTCTGTTATCGGTGCGAAAGAAGGTCTTGTTCACATTTCTCAAATCTCTCAAGAGCGTATCGAGAAAGTGGCCGATCACCTTGAGATGGGTCAGGAAGTTAAGGTTAAGGTACTGGAAATCGATCGCCAGGGCCGTATCCGTCTAAGCATGAAAGAAGCACAAGCTGATCTGAACCCAGCAGCCGCTGGCGAAGAGAAGCCAGAAGCATAAGGCTTTTTGCTAAAACCATGATATAAAGGGGCTATTCAGCCCCTTTTTTTATTTTATTGAGAGCTCACCGGAAAATCCCTTGCAATAATCGGTCAGGAGAACGCGGTGGCGTCTCTTATGGGCTACGATGGTATATGCTAGAGATAGACGTGTCTCATTCAGGGAGAACTGCATTGATTGCAAATAGGATAAAACTCGCGTGCCTTGCCTTGGTCTTGATACTTTCCGGCTGTTCATCACCTCAGCCGCAATGGACCCAACCCCCGATGGCGGTACCGTTCCAGCCGACTATCCAACAACAAATTCAGTTGGCCCGGATTGACCAGTTGCTAAAGCGTGATGACTTGGATAACCAAACTTTGGCTCAGGTCTATTATGAGCGTGGCTTGCTGCACGACAGCCTAGGGTTGCGTGATTTGGCAAGACTGGACTTTAATCAGTCGCTTTCTCTGAAACCGGATCAGCCAGATGTTTTCAATATCCTTGGCGTGTACTTTACCCAAGGTGCCCATTTCGATGCTGCCTATGAGGCCTTTGACTCAACCCTCGAGCTCAATGTCCGTCACCCTTTTGCCCAGCGTAACCGTGGTATTGCCTTGTACTATGGGGGGCGCTATGAGCTGGCGTTTGAAGATCTCAATGCCCATTACCAGCAGAACATCAATGATCCTTATCGGGTGATATGGCTTTACTTGGTCGAGCAGGAGCTAGACCCGGTTGCCGCTGCTGAGAAATTACGCAACCGCTATGACGCCGCCATTGACCATCAGGACTGGGGCTGGCAAATTGTTCGCCTTTACCTCGACGATGTCAGTGAGTCCGAGTTCCTGCGCCAGATCGCCACCGAAAGTGAAGATAACGATGTTTTGGCCGAACGCCTGACGGAAGCGTATTTCTATCTGGGCAAGCGTTACCATTTCAACAAAGACTTCTCGTCAGCATTGATGCTGTACAAGTTGACCTTGTCGGGGAATGTCTACGAGTTTGTCGAACACCGTTTTGCCTTGCTTGAGCTCAACCGCTTGATGACAGAAGTCAGTCTTAGCCAACCGGCCGAGCCGCCAGCGCAAGAAGAAGTGTGATTTAGTCACTTCAGGATAAGACAAGCTTTAAACAAAAACCGCGGCAATTGCATTGCCGCGGTTTTTTCGTTCAAGGTACTAATAGCCCTTAGTGCTACTCGATATTAAGGCCGGCAAGGTTATGCCAGTAGCCGTTGCAGTGATGACCACCTTCAAGGGGTTGTTGCTGCTCACCATGCTGGTTGGCACGGAAACTATCGACCAGCGACAGGGTATCGATACCCATCGGACTGAGGCGTACGACGTCCACCAAACCCGCCATGCCCGGCTGATCGTTGATCAGGTTGTAGCAGTAACCGGATTGGGTCTGAATGCCGTTGAGGGTAAAGACTTTCTGCTCTTCCTGGCTGTTGACCGTGATCCCCGTCGGGTATTTGATACAACAGGTCTCGCAATCGTCTTTGGCTTTGTCTTCAGCGCGGGCGGTGAAACAGCGGGCCGAGTAGGCGAGCGGCAGGTAGCCGTAGCTGAACACCTCTGTTTCAAATTTGTCACGGATCCCCAATTGCTCACATTCGCTGGTGACGTTCTGCAGCCAGTCGCGGGATAGCTCAACCGGCATACACCAGCGGATCATGCCTTTTTTCAAAAATAGGTTGAGGGTCTGGGCGTTGTAGCAGTTCACGGCTGGGCCAACCACGAAAGGTACCTTGTTTTCATGGGCTAGCTGGATCGCTGAGACATCGTTGGCCTCAATCGCGAAGTCGCCGTTATCAATGTACTTTTTCATGACATTGACTTCACTCGGGGCTTCGAGCAGGGCCATGGTAGACAGTACGACCTGTTTGCCGCTGGCAGAAAGCGCCTTGGCAATATCGAACCAGTGCGCCGGCTTCATCTCGCGTCGTTTGGAGCAGACGGTTTCGCCGAGGTAGATGATATCGGTGTTAGCTTCTGCAGCCTGCTGGTAGAACGCCTCAACGTCCATTTTTGGCCAGAAATAGAGTAGGGGGCCAAGAGAATATTTCATTGTTGGCTCCTTATTGCCATTTACGGTGGTAGGCACCGAGGGTGGTTTGCTTGCCTTCCGAGACATTGCCGAGGCAGGCATTCCAAGCCGGCTCAACGCTGTAGTTTTCCGGCGAGGCCAGATAGCGGTCAATCGCGGCACGCCACGTGCGGGTGACCTGCTCAACATAGGCAGGGCTGCGCTGGCGGCCTTCAATTTTCACCGAGGCAATATTGGCCTTGAACAGCTCAGGCAAGATCTCAAGGGTATTGAGGCTGGTTGGCTCTTCGAGGGCATGATAGCGGCGGTTTTCCCCGTCAAGGTTGACGTCGAACCGACCCTTGCACAGGGTTGGGTAGCCGGCATTCTCACCGTGGGCATAGCGGTCGATCAGCACCTCGTTGAGGCGTGATTCCAAGCCGGTCGGGGTTTCCTGCCAACGGACGAATTTCGCCGGTGAACAGGCACCGACCGTATTCGGTGATTCGCCCGTCATGTAGGACGACAGGTAGCAGCGCCCTTCGGACATAATGCACAGGCTGCCAAAGGCGAACACTTCCAGTTCGACATCGGTATTGCGTGCCAGCTGTTTGACCTGGTGGATAGACAATACCCGTGGCAGTACGACCCGTTTGACATTGAAGTTCTGGCGGTAGAAATCAATGGCTGCAGTGTTGGTTGCCGAAGCCTGTACCGACAGGTGAAGCTCGAGATCCGGGTACTTGGTCGCAGCATATTCCAATACCGCAATGTCAGCGACAATCAGCGCATCGACGCCCATGGCCGCCGCGTTGTCTACAGCATTGCGCCAGCGGTCAAAGCCATCTGGGTGGGCAAAGGTATTGAGGGCGACATGCAGCTTACGGTCGTGGTCACGTACGTATTGCACCGCTTTCTCGAGTTTACGTCCTGTAAAGTTTAAACCTGCAAAGTGGCGTGCATTGGTATCGTCTTTGAAACCGATATAAACCGCGTCTGCGCCGTTATCAATGGCAGTTTTCAGCGCCGGTAAGTTACCGGCGGGGCAGAGTAGCTCCATATTATTTTTATCTACCAGGGTGGAAATGAAAGTAATGGAGCAAATAGTAGGGGGCAGCCTGCCCGCGTGTTTTGATGTCAGGCAGGTTTTGTTGATTTAGGACAACTTATTTTCCACTTTTGTGCTGCTAAAGAACCGAAAATGGTTGTTTAGATCAATGGTGGTTGTGTTTATGCAGCGTTGCTTCCAGCTCGTTTTTCGGCAGCGGTTTATAGAAGTGGAACCCTTGGATCGCGTTGCAGTCGAGATTGGACAGCAGGGTCGCCTGCTGGCGGGTTTCGACGCCCTCGGCCACCACGCTCATGTTGAGGGACTTACCAAGGTTGATGATGTTCTCGATCAGTGTCAGCTGTTTGGGCACATCTTCGATATCTTTGATAAAGGCGCGGTCTATCTTTAGCTCGTCCAGTGGGAAACGGGCGAGGTAGGACAGGGACGAGTAACCGGTACCAAAATCATCGATAGAGAGTGAGAATCCCAGTTTCTTGATCGCATTAAGCATTTGGATCGTGTGTTCGCCATCGCTCATTACTGCACTCTCGGTGAGTTCGAATGTGATGTCGTTGGGGTTGACGCCGGTCGCCTTGCGCAGCTTGTCGACAAAATGGATCAGGTTGGGGTTACCGAACTGCTGCGGTGACAGGTTGATGGCGACCTTGCCGGGTAGCAGGCCTTGGGTTTTCCAGTAGCGGACGGTGGTAAAGACTTCGCGCATGACCACCTGGCCCAGTTGCTCAATCAGCCCCGAGCGCTCGGCGACGGGGATAAACTGGGCCGGGCTGATATAGCCTTCAACCGGGTGTTTCCAGCGCACCAGTGCCTCGGCACCGTTAATCGAAAAGTCACGGGCATGCACTTTGGGTTGGTACCACACTTCGAGGCCATTATTTTGCAGGGCTTTCTGCAGTTCGATTTCCAGCCAGAGTTGCATCCGGGCTTCTTTGTTCATCTCTTCGCTGAACTTGACGGCTCGGTTGCGGCCGCGGTTCTTGGCCTCGTACATCGCCGTATCGGCATTTTGCAGCAGGATCCGGGCATCATTGCCGTCACCGGGGTATTGCACCATACCGAGAGAGCAGGCCAAGTGCTTGCTGAAATGGTGCAGGTCGAAAGGTTGGTTGATCAGGGCGATGACCTGATCGGCAATCAGGCTGCCTTGTTGATCGTGCTCAGGATTTGGCAGTAAGATCGTGAATTCGTCCCCGCTGAGGTGGCCGATAATGGCATCGTCGGGCAATAGTCGCTTGAGCCGTTGTGAAATTTCCTGCAGTACCTGATCACCAATATGGTGTCCAAGTGAGTCATTGATACTTTTGAAGTTATCGATGTCGAGGTACAGCATCACCAATGGGGTCTGCTGGTGGATCAATTGCTCTAGCTGGCGGCTGAACCCATGGCGGTTCAGTAGCCCGGTCAGCGGGTCAATATGGATAGAAGGGTTGCTCTTGTCTTGTTTGGCACCCACCGGGTTGTAGGGTTGCAGAAGCACCAGTTGCGCTGACGTCCCCAGTACCTCGACGGTTGACGTGGAAAGTTGCAGTGTCTGCTGTTGCGGACAATAGCGGCTGGTCTGGCACAGCCAGGCCTCTCCGTGCTGGAGTGAAGCCAGCTGCGTGCGGGTCACTGGCTGCTGCTGATTATCCACCACCAGTTTGCTGAAAGTCTTACCCTTGAGATCATTGGGGTGTTCGAAGCCAAATAGCAAGGCCGCTTTGTCATTGGCCGAGATCACCGTGTCGCCTTCGACGATACAGCTGCCGTCATTCATTAGCTGGTTGAGGCTCTGCAGATGCTTTTCATGTTCTTGGATAGCATTGATCAGAATTTGGCGTTCAGAGGTGTCGACGCAATGCAGCACAATATGGTTTATCTTGCCATTGTCGCAACGCAGCGGGGTCAGGCTGAAGTGCATGCTGGTATCGTGGTGGTTGTCATCGAGGATGACTTCGCTCTCCAGCGTTTCGCCATTGAACGCCCGATCATAAAAGGGGCGCATTGAGTGGTAGAATGTCTTGCCAAGTATGTCGCTATCGCCGAGCCCGATGAGATCGTCACGGCTAAGGCCACTAAGCTCGCAGTAGCGGTTGTTTACCATCAAATATTTATGCTGATGATCCAGTACTGCAAACAGGAATGGACTGTGATCAGTGAGAAGGGGAAACCAATGGTTCAGTTGCTCTGTCTGCATGATCTTGGGACATTCTTCCGTAGTTTCTGCCAGCAGGCGCGAGGTGGCAGGTGGGTTTGCAACCACTATATCTAGGTCATTGTCACAATACCAAGTTTTACCCGTTCAAAGCTGTATTTTTTGACTCAAGGCATAAAAACACTGCCATATATTGCCATACAATCACTACATATATGCGACCGACTACAGGAAAAATTATTCAGTGATTGCTCAACTTAGAAAACAGCTGGTTCAAAATGGCCCGGCGCTATTGCGTGTCCCTGCCAAACTGGCTCCCTTCCCGCTGCAGAAAAAAGTGATGCTGGATGGATTGGCCATGGTATTCAAGGAAGCCCTGGAAGATGGTGATTTTGAATTTCTTGAAGATCGCTGGCTAAAAGTGGAAGTACGCGATTTGGATCTGCGCTGGTACATCAGTTACCAGAATGAGCAATTGGTGGTAGCTGAGCATGTCGAGCAGGAAGATGTCAGCTTTAGCGGCGAATGCAATGATCTGGTATTAATTGCTGCTCGCAAGGAAGATCCTGATACACTGTTCTTCCAGCGTCGCCTTCGTATCGAAGGGGATACCGAGCTGGGACTGGAAGTGAAGAACCTGATGGATAGCATCGATCTGGATTCGCTTCCGGCACCGGCTAAATTTGTACTGCACCAGTCAGCTGATTTTATCCATAAAGGTATGCAGTCGGCGGCTGGGCAAGAAGAGGTCATGAATGCTCATTAGATCTGAGGCTCCGGCCGATATTATGCCGATCGATTCCTTGCTTAAGTTTGTATTTGAGACCGAGGCTGAAGCAGAGTTAGTGATGCGGTTGCGGGAAAACGGCAAGCGTACCCTATCGCTGGTGGCGTGCAATGATGACGGTGAGCTCGTCGGCTATATGTGTTTCAGCCCAGTGATGCTCGACGGTGAAGATCACAACTGGCAGGGTTTGGCCCCGATGGCCATCAAGCCGGAGTACCAACGTCAGGGGATTGGCCTGGCGATGATCGAAGAAGCCAAGCAAACTCTTGCTGAGTTGGGTTACCCGGTGATCGTGGTGTTGGGGCACAGCGACTACTACCCGAAAGCCGGCTTCGCCCCTGCTGCTCCCCAAGGTATTCAGTGCTCATGGCCAGTGCCAGAAGAAGCCTTCATGATATTGGAAGTGGTACCGGGTGCGATGGACGGTAAGACCGGCATGATCAGTTACAGCGAAGAGTTCAACGCGCTGTAGGCTGCCATTGAGTCTTCGTTTCATGAAAGTACCACCGCGAGGTGGTATTTTTTTATGCTTCGCTCAACATCAACGTAATTTGGAGCCGGTATCGAGCGCCTTGTCTCTGTCCCTTTTCATTCTCGCGGATAGGCCAGAATATTACTCAGTTTGGTATAAATTCTGATAGTATTCCGGGCCAAAGTGAACATCATCAAGGTGAGTGGATGAAACAGCGTGATTTACAGCTGATGAAGGCGATCGGGTTAACCTATTGGCAGATCCGTAAACCGGGCTTTTTTCCCGAGCAGGAGCAACCGATGATCGATCTGCCGGAAACTTGCCAGCTGTTGTTTGTTTGTGACGAAGAGCTGGATGAGCATGACCGTTGGCTGTTTGGCCGGATCCTCGGCAGTATGAAACTGGCGCCAGAGCAGGCGCTGTGTATCCCCGCCGCGGCGGTTGAGCAAGTTCGCGAGCACCACCTCCAATGGTGTTGGGTGGCAGGTTGTGAAGCGGCCCACCCGGCAGGCTGCCAGCTACTGACGTCGTCCTCACTGAAATTGATGCATACCAACCCCGGCGCGAAAAAAGCGCTGTGGCAACAGATTTGTTCTTATGACGCATAATATCGTTTTACTAGAGCCACATCATCTGGATGATGTTTGGCGTATCGAGCAGGCCGCTCACATGTACCCTTGGGCAGAGTCGATGATCCGCAAGGCGCCCAATAAGATCGCTGCCAATTATGCGCTGGAGATCGATGGCCAGCTGGCGGGGTATTGCTTTGGCCAACTGGTAGCAGGTGAAGCCACCTTGCTCAATATTGCTATCGACCCAGTTTTTCAGGGGAAGGGGTACGGAAAGTTATTGCTGGAAGGTTTCTTGTCTCAGCTTGAGCGATTGAATGCGCAAGATGTATGGCTGGAAGTCAGGGCGAGCAACCAGCGTGCTTATCAGTTGTATGAATCTTTGGGTTTCAATGAAATTAACCGCCGTGAAGGCTATTATCCGGCACCGGATGGCCGCGAAGATGCATTAATCATGACTTATATGATGATGTAGCAGGCGGCGAAGTGCCGTTTGCACTGTCACCAACCGTGTTAGCGCTGTCTCTTTGGCTGGAGTTTGCGTATAATTCCGCCATCTTTGGGTCCAGCACCCTAAAAAATACATTGGAACCTGCCGCTGCATGTTGCGTGCGGTCGTCGCGGGTTCAATCAGAGAAATCTCTCACAGGATTATC
The DNA here is from genome assembly GCF_050336935.1 of Photobacterium satsumensis. Lineage (NCBI taxonomy): Bacteria > Pseudomonadati > Pseudomonadota > Gammaproteobacteria > Vibrionales > Vibrionaceae > Photobacterium > Photobacterium satsumensis. The sequence goes on along the minus strand of NZ_JAKJSK010000012.1, from coordinate 50,418 downwards.
AACGTTATGTCTTTTCTATCTGAAGTGAACAAACGTCGTACGTTTGCCATCATTTCTCACCCGGATGCGGGTAAAACAACCATTACCGAAAAAGTTCTGTTATTCGGAAACGCTATCCAGAAAGCCGGTACTGTAAAAGGTCGTGGCTCAAACCAGCATGCTAAGTCTGACTGGATGGAGATGGAAAAAGAACGTGGTATCTCGGTGACCACGTCGGTTATGCAGTTCCCATACAATGACTGTTTGGTTAACCTGCTGGATACCCCGGGACACGAAGATTTCTCGGAAGATACCTACCGTACCCTGACGGCTGTTGACTCATGCCTGATGGTTATCGATGCTGCGAAAGGTGTCGAGGATCGAACCCGTAAGTTGATGGAAGTGACCCGTCTGCGTGATACGCCTATTGTTACTTTCATGAACAAATTGGACCGCGATGTTCGTGATCCGATGGAAGTGCTTGATGAAGTTGAAAGCGAGCTTGGTATGGCTTGTTCGCCTATTTCATGGCCGATTGGTTGCGGTAAAGAATTCAAGGGTGTTTACCACATCCACCGTGATGAAACGATCCTGTATGAATCTGGCCATGGCCATGAAATTCAGGAAGTGCGTATCATCAAAGGCCTTGATAACCCAGAGCTGGATGTCGCTGTGGGTGATGATCTTGCTGCAAGTGTTCGTGATGAACTTGAGCTTGTGATTGGTGCATGTCCTGAATTTGATCATGAGCTATTCCTTGCGGGTGAGCTGACGCCTGTTTATTTCGGTACGGCACTGGGTAACTTCGGTGTCGACCACATGCTTGATGGCCTAACGAAATGGGCGCCAGCGCCACAAACACGCAAGGCCAACGAGCGTGACGTTGAAGCGCAGGAAGAGAAGTTCTCTGGCTTCGTATTCAAGATCCAAGCAAACATGGATCCAAAGCACCGTGACCGTATTGCATTTATGCGTATCGTATCGGGTACTTACAGCCAGGGCATGAAAATGAACCATGTCCGTACGGGTAAAAATGTGAGTATTTCTGATGCCGTTACCTTTATGGCTGGTGACCGTGCCCGTGCCGAGAAAGCGTACGCGGGTGACATTATCGGCTTGCACAACCACGGTACTATCCAGATCGGTGATACCTTCACCCAAGGCGAGAACCTGAAATTTGCCGGTATTCCAAACTTTGCGCCTGAATTGTTCCGTCGTATCCGCCTGAAAGATCCACTGAAGCAGAAGCAGCTGCTAAAAGGTCTGGTACAGCTGTCGGAAGAGGGGGCGGTACAGGTTTTCCGTCCGCTGCAGAACAACGACTTGATCGTTGGTGCAGTCGGTGTGCTTCAGTTTGACGTGGTGGTTGCCCGCCTGAAAGCAGAGTACAACGTTGAAGCGATCTATGAAGGCGTTAACGTGGCAACTGCCCGCTGGGTAGAATGTGGCGACAGCAAAAAGCTGGAAGAATTCAAGCGTAAGAGCCAGTCTAACCTGGCGTTGGATGGCGGTGATAACCTGTCTTACATCGCACCGACCATGGTTAACCTGAACCTGGCTAAAGAGCGTTTCCCTGACATTGATTTCCGAGCGACCCGCGAGCACTAATTCGCGATAAGCCACGGGCATCAAGCTCAACATCGAAGCCGTCACATTGTGACGGCTTTTTTTATACTTTTTGTGAAGCCTACCTCTACCCGTTATGAATGAGTCTACTATTCTGGTTATGCACGCTGGTGCGCAATAACCATAAGGATGATGGCATGAACAGGGTTGATGAACTGGGTTCCTCACTAAGTACCGCGTTGGCGGCGGATAATCAGATCTATACCTTACCCGGCGAGGCATTTCCACTTGGCTCATCGGTACGTGAGGGTGGGGTCAATTTCAGCGTTTATTCCAAAGATGCCACCCGGGTGACCTTGCACCTGTTTGCCAGTGCCGATGCGGCGGGGCCTTTCCGTTCTTTTGAGTTGAGCCCTGCACTGCACAAGCGCGGTCATTATTGGTTTATCTTTGTGGGGAATATCGGCCATGGTCAATATTACGGCTTCCAGGTCGATGGCCCGTGGTTACCTGAGCGTGGATTGCGTTTCGACTGCGAGAAAGTGTTAATTGACCCCTATAGTCAGGCGGTAGGCTTTGGTCGTAATTACAGCCGCCAGCGAGCTATCGAGTCGGGAGACAACATGGATGCCTGCATGAAGAGTATTGTGGTCGATCACAGTGACTTCGACTGGCAAGGTGATGTGGCTCCTCGTCACTCTTTAACCGATACCATTATCTATGAAATGCATGTTGCCGGATTTACCCGTCATCCCTCTTCCGGTGTGGTGCAGGCCAAGCAAGGTACCTTCTCTGGGATCATCGAGAAAATTCCGTACTTGAAATCGCTCGGAGTGACGGCGGTTGAATTGATGCCGGTTCAGCAATTCGATGTCGATGACGCACCTGAAGGGCGCGGCAACTACTGGGGTTACAGTCCGATTAATTTCTTTGCTGTCCATGCCGACTACAGTGTCGAGAAGGCCCCCCTTAGTGCAATCGATGAATTCAAAACCTTGGTGCGTGAACTGCATAAAGCCGATATTGAGGTGATCCTCGATGTGGTGTTCAACCATACCTCGGAAGGGGATGAGCACGGGCCAACATTCTGTTTCAAAGGGCTGCAAAATGGCGCTTACTACCTGCTGGACAAGAAAACGGGCAGCTATGGCAACTACAGCGGTTGTGGTAATACCTGCAACGCCAACCACAGCGTCCTGCGCCGGATGATCATCGATGCGCTGCATTACTGGGTGACCGAGATGCATGTTGACGGATTCCGGTTTGACTTGGCCTCGGTACTGGCCCGCGACAGCCAGGGCTATCCGATGAAAGAGCCGCCGCTGCTGTGGTCGATAGACTCGGACCCGATCCTCTGCAGCACCAAGATCATTGCCGAGGCGTGGGATGCGGCGGGGCTGTACCAGGTTGGCTCGTTTATCGGCGATCGCTGGAACGAGTGGAACGGCAAGTTCCGTGATGATGTCAGGGCTTTCTGGCGTGGTGATGCTGGCTATGTTAGCCGCTTTGCCTCGAGGATCCTTGGCTCTCCGGATATGTACTGTAGCCACCATCACTCACCGCACCGCTCGGTTAACTTTATCTGTGCCCATGATGGCTTTACCCTCAATGACTTGGTGAGCTACAGCGAGAAACACAATGAAGCCAACGGGGAGGGCAACCGTGATGGTGACAATCATAATCTGTCGAGCAACTATGGCGTCGAAGGGCCGACGGATATTACAGAGATAGAGTCGCTGCGCCATAGGCAGTGCAAGAACATGTTAGCCACATTGTTCTTGGCGCTCGGTACGCCGATGCTCAATATGGGTGATGAAGTCCGCAGGACCCAGCAGGGTAACAACAACGCCTACTGCCAGGACAATGAACTCAGCTGGTTCGACTGGAGTCTGGTGGATACCCACAGCGACTTACTGCGCTTTGTTACCCATCTCAGCCAGCTGCGTACCGCCGAACCAACCATAGACTGGAACATGCATATGTCGCTCAACTCTGTGCTGGAGGATGTCGGGATCCGTTGGCACGGAATCCAGCCCGAGCAGCCGGACTGGTCGGAAAACTCCCACTCTATCGCATTGACGGTGTATCACCCGATCACTCAAGACGAACTGTACGTGGTTTGTAATGCCTTTTGGGATCCTCTCGAGTTTACCCTACCGGATCGCCACTGCAGTGATTGGCACTTGGTGATCAATACCGCCAAGCCGTCTCCCCATGATATTTATTCCATTGATGAGGCACCGCTTTATACCCGGGATACCATTTTGGCAACCGGGCGTAGTATGATCGTCATGGTAGCCAAGGCCACCAAAGCCACAAACTAACAGGATAGATAGCCATGATGTCGTTGATTAAGCGTGGGGTAGCGGCTTATGACCGCTGGTGTGAAAAAATGGGGCTAGTCCCCGAGAACCGCCGTTGTTGCGCACCGGTCCGTTATGACAGTGATGATCCTCGCAATCCAACGAATAAAGGCAAACAAGATAACAGTACAGCACAGGTCAAACCGGATGCTGATTGATAGCCACTGCCACTTCGACTTTGCGCCCTTTTGTGATGATCCCGAGCACTACTTGGCATTATCGCATCAGGCCGGGATTGGGAAAATCGTGATCCCGGCGGTTGGCCAGCGAAACTGGCAGGCGGTTCGTGACTTGTCAGCCCGTTTTCCCCAGCTCTACTTTGGCTTGGGGCTGCACCCATTTTTCAGTGCCGAGCACGATGTCAATGCCTTGATTCAATTAGAATCAGAGCTTGCGACGGAGGCCGAACAACGAGAAAAAAAACACTCACGCTGCGTTGCTGTCGGGGAATGTGGACTAGACTTTGCCATTGTGAATGCCGACCGTGATCAACAGATTTCGTTATTGGCAGCCCAGTTACAGTTGGCTAACCGCTTTGAATTGCCGGTCATACTCCATTGTCGCAAGGCTTTTCCCGAATTGCTTCGGGTTTTGAGGCAAAATACGCCGATTGCCGGTGGGGTGTATCATGGATTCAGTGGCAGCCATCAACAAGCGATGCAGCTTATTGATCTAGGTATCAAAATTGGAGTCGGTGGAACGATTACATATCGCCGTGCCAATAAGACTCGCAATACAATAGCAGCACTGCCATTGGGTGCATTACTGTTGGAAACGGATGCACCCGATATGCCAGTCGATGGATTTCAAGGGGAGCCTAACCGACCCGATCGGTTAGTGAATGTACTGAGTGAACTGGCAGCAATCCGAACGGAAAGCGAACAGGAAATTAAGCAGGTAACTAGCTTAACCACTGCTGAACTTTTCGGTATTCAGATGTGAAGCGTTGTCACAAAATAAACGTTTGCGTAAATCGTTTGCGTTAAACCGTGATGGGGCTCACGTTTGGGATTGAACTTTCACTCCCTTTCCTTGCAAACTGTGATGCCGGCGTTATTTTATCCGCCGTTGCATGAGTATAATGCGCCGGACTCTTAATGAGCCGAATTGTCGAGACGCCAAACTTAACTAAAGGGAAGCCATAAACTATGAGCATGTTTATGAGCCTGGTTGGGATGGCAGTACTGCTAGGTCTTGCAGTACTTCTATCTGATAACCGTAAAGCTATTAATCTACGTACTGTGGGTGGCGCATTTGCCATTCAATTTTGTTTAGGTGCATTTGTTCTTTATGTACCTGTTGGCCGTGACGTACTGTATGGTATGTCTACAGCCGTTGCCAACGTTATCGCTTATGGTAACGACGGTATCAACTTCCTATTCGGTGGCCTGACTTCAGACAAGATGTTTGAAGTGTTCGGCGGTGGCGGCTTCGTGTTTGCCCTGCGCGTACTACCAGTAATCGTTTTCTTCTCTGCACTGATCAGCGTACTTTACTACCTGGGCATCATGCAGGTAGTGATCAACATCCTAGGTGGTGGTCTACAGAAAGCACTAGGTACTTCTCGCGCCGAATCCATGTCTGCAACAGCTAACATCTTCGTTGGTCAAACGGAAGCACCTTTGGTTATCCGTCCGTTCGTACCAAAAATGACTCAGTCTGAGCTGTTTGCGGTTATGTGTGGTGGTCTGGCGTCTGTAGCGGGTGGTGTACTTGCTGGTTATGCCTCTATGGGTGTACCTCTAGAGTACCTAATCGCAGCGTCATTCATGGCAGCTCCGGGTGGTCTTCTATTTGCTAAGATCATCAAGCCTGAAACTGAAGAAGCTGTTGAGCAGCTAGCAAGCGACGCTAATAACGCTGACGACAAGCCAGCGAACGTTATCGACGCAGCAGCAGCGGGTGCTTCTTCTGGTATGCAGCTTGCTCTGAACGTTGGTGCAATGCTTCTTGCGTTCATCGGTCTGATTGCACTGATCAACGGTATGCTAGGTGGCATCGGTGGTTGGTTCGGTATGCCTGAGCTGACACTTGAGCTTATCCTTGGTTATGTTTTCTCACCACTTGCATTCCTAATCGGTGTGCCGTGGGAAGAAGCAACAATCGCTGGTTCATTCATCGGTCAGAAGCTGGTAGTTAACGAATTCGTTGCTTACCTGAACTTTGCCCCATACCTAGCGGAAGGTGCTGAGGTTGTTCTTTCTGATAAGACGAAAGCTATCATCTCGTTCGCACTATGTGGTTTCGCAAACCTGTCTTCAGTAGCTATCCTACTGGGCGGTCTAGGTGGTCTGGCTCCAAGCCGTCGCCACGACATCGCACGCTTCGGTATGAAAGCGGTAGCAGCAGGTACGCTTTCTAACCTGATGTCTGCAACAATCGCAGGTCTATTCATTACTCTGGCTTAATGGCAGAGAGTTGATAACCTGATAAAACGCCGCGGTCTTCCGCGGCGTTTTTGTTTTTCTGGATCGAGGTAAAGAGCTTGGCTAGAGGCTAGAGGTAGAGCAAAGGGCTGAAGCAATAGCTTGACAGGGTTAAGCCTTCACAAAACTCTGATTCGCCCATCGCCCATCGCCCATCGCCCATCGCCCATCGCCCATCGCCTTTCAACAGATCCAGTAAACATCCCCGCTATTGCTTCTATTTGATGCCATAAAATCGATTGCGCTCCGGTTTCTGGCAAACCCCTTTGCTACCATTACTTTCATTGCGGAGCAGACTACACTTTTCTTTGTGCTGTAACAGACAGAGAAATTGATTATGAGTGAAGTACTGCTGGCGCTGGTCGCTGGGTTTATTGTCGGTGTATTGTTTTCTGCGATTAAACTGCCGATACCGGCTCCGCCGGTGCTCTCGGGGGTAATGGGAATTGTCGGTGTCTATGGTGGTGGGGTTGCCTACCAGTGGATAGTCGAACGATTCTTTACTTGACGAAATCTGTTCGTTGGGTAAACACATTGTCCACGCTGGGAAACGCATATTTCGTGGTGGCAACAAGGTCTGCTTGGTATTATAGGGCAGCACCATCACAAACTGATTTTCGCTGTTCTGGTCAATACCGTCATGGTGTTACCTATCGCTAGGCAGGCCAGGACAGCGCATTTGCTGGGAAGTGTTTATTGTCACCTCCCATGCGGTGAAAAGGATAGCAATCAGGAAAATGCGAGTGCATTGTTTACCTGAGTCTTCAAGGAGTCAAGTCCGTAACCCCGTCGACTGATGGCTGGTTGGCGGGATACTGTTCGCGCTGCGAACCGTTTGGCGGTGGCGCAATGAATACCGCCAAGCGTATCTATTACTAAGTAGAAATAGCTTGGTAGAAACTAATTGGACTGGAGATAGTCATGAGCGAATTGAAAGCGGCTGCACTACGTGCACTTAAACTAATGGATCTTACCACTCTGAACGACGACGACACGGATGCAAAAGTGATCGAGTTGTGTAAGAACGCAAAGAGCCCGGTAGGCAACACAGCGGCCGTATGTATTTACCCACGTTTTATCCCAGTTGCTAAGAAGCAGCTTCGTGAACAGGGTACACCTGAAGTACGTATCGCGACAGTAACTAACTTCCCGCACGGTAACGACGATATCGACATCGCGGTTGCAGAAACCAAAGCGGCAGTGGCTTACGGTGCTGACGAAGTAGACGTAGTATTCCCATACCGCGCGCTAATGGCTGGCAACGAAGAAGTGGGTTTTGAGCTGGTTAAGCAGTGTAAAGCCGCGTGTGGCGACATCATGCTGAAAGTGATCATCGAAACCGGTGAGCTGAAAACTGAAGAGCTAATCAAGAAAGCGTCTGAAATTTCAATCAAAGCCGGCGCTGACTTCATCAAGACGTCTACCGGTAAAGTGCCAGTGAACGCAACCCCAGAATACGCTGAAATCATGCTTAACGTGATCAAAGACATGGGCGTAGCGAAGACTGTTGGCTTCAAGCCTGCTGGTGGCGTTCGCACTGCTGAAGACGCACAGCAATACCTAGATATGGCTGACCGTATCCTAGGTGCTGAGTGGGCTGACAACATGCACTACCGTTTTGGTGCTTCAAGCCTACTGGCTAACCTTCTGAACACGCTTGGCGAAGGCGAAAAAGCGGCTGAAGGCGGCTACTAATTCTTTCCAATAAGGTGGCCTTCTGGCCACCTTGTTTTTAATTACCTGTGACTCTTTACTGTTTGGTTCTTGCCTAACTGCATTATGCAGCCTAACGGGCGGTTGCCCCGCACCCGAGAATCAGATTTTGCGCTCAATAGCCGTTAACGGCGAAGGCGTACAGACTAAGTAAACAGTCATGACCCTACACTAGAATTTACTGGGGAATACCATGTATTTACCACAAGAAATCATCCGTAAGAAACGTGACAACATTGAACTGACTGCAGACGAAATTAACTTCTTCATTCAGGGCATTGCCAAAGATACCGTATCAGAAGGCCAAATCGCAGCATTCGCTATGGCGATTTACTTCAACGACATGACCATGGACGAGCGTGTGGCACTGACGTGTGCGATGCGCGACTCGGGCATGGTTATCGACTGGAGCCACATGAACTTTGATGGCCCGATTGTCGACAAGCACTCCACAGGTGGTGTGGGTGATGTGACCTCATTGATGCTTGGCCCTATGGTGGCGGCATGTGGCGGTTACGTACCGATGATTTCTGGTCGTGGCCTGGGTCACACCGGGGGTACACTGGACAAGCTGGAATCTATCCCGGGCTACAACATTACCCCGAGCAACGAGGTATTCGGTCAAGTGACCAAAGATGCTGGCGTAGCAATTATCGGCCAGACTGGCGATCTTGCGCCGGCTGACAAGCGTGTTTATGCGACCCGTGACGTAACAGCAACCGTTGATAACATCTCGCTTATTACCGCTTCTATCTTGTCGAAGAAGCTGGCTGCGGGCCTAGGTTCGCTAGTGATGGACGTGAAAGTAGGTTCTGGTGCCTTCATGCCAACCTACGAAGCCTCTGAAGAGCTGGCAAAGTCTATCGTAGCGGTAGCAAACGGTGCCGGTACCAAAACCACAGCATTGCTGACAGACATGAACCAGGTGCTGGCGTCGACTGCTGGTAATGCACTCGAAGTCCGTGAAGCCGTGCAATTCCTGACCGGTGAATACCGTAACCCTCGCTTATTTGAAGTCACCATGGCATTGTGTGCAGAAATGTTGGTAAACAGTGGTTTAGCAACAGATATCGAGCAGGCACGTGAGAAACTTCAGGCGGTTCTGGATAACGGTAAGGCGGCTGAGTGTTTCGGTAAGATGGTTGCAGGCCTAGGTGGCCCGGCAGACTTCATGACCCATTACGACAACTACTTGGAAAAAGCTGATCTGGTTAAGCCAATATACGCACAAACCACAGGTTATGCCTTTGCCATGGATACCCGTGCACTGGGTATGGCGGTTGTGGGTATGGGCGGTGGCCGTCGTGTGGCCGCTGACACTATCGATTATGCAGTAGGCCTGAGTGACATGATCCGTTTGGGTGATGAAGCCAATGCCGACAAGCCGCTGGCAGTGATCCACGCTCGCAACGAAGCGCAGTGGGAAGAAGCAGCCAAGGCAGTACGTGCCGCGATTACTATTTCTGATCAGAAACCAGAGCCGACACCAGAAGTTTACCGTCGTGTTCGCCCTGAAGATGTTTAATGGAGTCATCATGAAACGTTCTATTATTCTTGTTCTAGATTCATTTGGGATTGGCGCTACTGAAGATGCAGTTAAGTTCGGTGACGTCGGCTCCAACACTATGGGCCATATCGCCAAAGCCTGTGCCCGCGGAGAAGCGGACAACGGACAGCGCAGCGGTAAACTGCATTTGCCAAACCTAAACAAACTCGGATTGGGTAAGGCTTGTGAAGAGTCTTCGGGTTATTTCCCTGAAGGTCTGGATGCCGACGCTGAAATTACCGGTGCGTATGCTCATGCTGCCGAGCTGTCTTCAGGTAAAGATACCCCGTCTGGTCACTGGGAAATTGCCGGTGTGCCTGTCCTGTTTGACTGGGGCTATTTCACCGACAAAGAAAACAGCTTCCCGAAAGAGTTGACCGATCGCATCCTTGCACGTGCTGGTCTGTCTGGTTACTTGGGTAACTGCCATGCATCAGGTACTCAGGTACTGGATGACTTGGGTGAAGAGCACATGAAAACCGGTATGCCGATTTTCTACACCTCTGCGGACTCGGTATTCCAGATCGCTTGTCATGAAGAGACTTATGGCCTTGATCGCTTGCTAGAGCTTTGCCAAATCGCTCGTGAAGAGCTGGCAGATTACAATATCGGCCGAGTGATTGCCCGTCCGTTCATTGGCCCGGGAAAAGGTCAGTTCGAGCGTACTGGTAACCGCCGTGACCTGTCGGTTGAGCCGCCTGCTGCGACTGTGTTGCAGAAGCTGGTCGACGAGAAAAACGGTGACGTGGTGTCGATCGGTAAGATCTCTGATATCTACGCCGGCTGTGGCATCACCCAAAAAGTGAAAGCAACAGGTATCCCTGCGCTGTTTGAAGCGACGCTAGAGCAAATCAAACAAGCGGGTGACAACACGATTGTATTCACCAACTTTGTTGATTTTGACTCTGCCTACGGCCACCGTCGTGATGTAGCCGGTTACGCTGCGGCACTGGAGTACTTCGATAAGCGCTTGCCTGAAATCATTGAGCTGCTTCAGGAAGACGACGTATTGATCCTAACGGCTGATCACGGTTGTGATCCAACCTGGCCTGGTACCGACCATACCCGCGAGCATATTCCGGTATTGGTGTCTGGCCCTAAAATTGCTGCAGGCTCACTGGGCCGCCGCGAGACTTTTGCCGATATCGGCCAAAGCTTGGCAGAGTACTTCGGTACGTCTGACATGGAATACGGTAAGTCATTCCTATAACAGGCCTGGGCAGTTATATCCTGCCCAAAAATACCATTCTTTTTACTGTTTCGGTCTATATTTGTCCTAGATCGAAACAGTGTTTGCAAGACAAGATTACATTGAGTTGGTAATGCAAAAAACCAACAGATGACAGAAAGGAAATAACGATGGCTACTCCTCACATTAATGCTGAAATGGGTGACTTTGCAGACGTAGTACTGATGCCGGGCGATCCGCTACGTGCCAAGTACATTGCAGAAACCTTCCTAGATGATGCAAAAGAAGTGTGTAACGTACGTAACATGTTCGGTTACACAGGTACTTACAAAGGCCGTAAGATCTCTGTAATGGGCCACGGTATGGGTATCCCTTCATGTTCAATCTACGCGACTGAATTGATCAAAGACTACGGCGTGAAGAAAATTATCCGTGTGGGTAGCTGTGGTGCAGTACGTGATGACGTGAACCTGCGTGATGTTGTGATCGGCATGGGTGCGTCAACGGACTCTAAAGTCAACCGTATCCGTTTTGGTGATCACGATTTTGCAGCGCTGGCTGACTTTGGCATGGTACAGAACGCGGTTGACGCGGCAAAAGCTAAAGGCGTTGAAGTGAAGGTGGGTAACATCTTCTCTGCCGATCTTTTCTACAACCCTGATTTCGACTTCTTCCAGACGATGAAGAAATACGGCATCGTGGGTGTTGAAATGGAAGCGGCAGGTATCTACGGTCTGGCTGCTGAGTTCGGTGCAAAAGCATTGACTATCTGTACGGTATCCGACCACATCTTGCGTGGCGAAGCGACGACCTCTGAAGAGCGTCAGCTGACCTTCAATGACATGATGGAAATCGCGTTGGAATCCGTTTTGCTGGGCGACGCTGAGTAAGCGCAAGCAACCGTCGTATTCGAATACCAAAAAGGGCTTGCCACTGGCAAGCCCTTTTTTATGACTTTTCCGCGTACCCATTAGGACTGTCTAGTCGTTTTTACCGTCGCTGAGCAGGATGGGGAAGTGCCAGTTTTCTTTGCGGTTACCGAAGGTAATGGCGAGCAGGAAACCGATCAGCATGGCACTGGCGATCAGGGCACGGATAATGTTGGTGATTGCATCAATATCGGCCATGGTTTCGGCGATAAGCTTGTCGTGCTCTAGCGTGATACGAACAAAGCCCACCACCTGGTGCTGGCTCATGATTGGCTCAATCAGCTGTTGGCGGCCATAGCTGGCAACAGCCAACGGGGTGGAAAGCCCGGTCACTTGCGGCAGCGGTAAGGCGTCTTGGCTTTTGGCCAAGGTGATGCCTTCCAGATCATAGATGCTGGCATCGAGTAGCAAGGGCTCCTTGGCCAGTTGCTCGACCAGCACTTGCAGCCGGTCTTGGTTTTTCTCAATCACGTCCGTCGATGCCGTATCAGCGGCCTGTCGGACAACCAAGCGTGACAGTTGCTGGGTTTGATCGCTCAGGGTACGGTAGTTTTGCTTGGCTAGATTCGAGCCGTATTCAACCATGGTGATCAGCGCCGCCAGGCAGCCGAAAAGGATGAATAGCCGCCAGGCTTTTTGGAATTGGGTATGTTTTTTCTTCATCATATCAGCGGTGTATTCAAGACCAATCTCATTTTTGGGCTTGCCCTGGTAATTTGCAATAGGGTAAGTTGTTTAGCCAAGCGACTTCAAAATGCTCGGTTCAGTGTTGCATCCTGCATCTTGAGGTCACTTGGATATTTAAGCGTTTACTTTAACATGGATGGTTTGCAAGTGCTCAAAATAAGGAAACACACCTCATTACTAAACCGATTCCCGGAAGTGGTGTCGGCCAGTAATCTTGATCGACAGCGCTCGACAGCCTTGATTTTCGGCCGCTCAATAGATGCGGTTGCGCTTCACGCGATAGAAGCCGCGTATGGTGCACCGCTGACGCTGACGGCAGCCTGGAAAGTGGGGCAATACGATTGTTTGTTGCTGGCGACACCGTATTCATTGCAGTTGGAGCGATGCGTGACCAGTGCGCAGCTTGATATTGCCGATCTTACTCAATGTCCAGATCTACGCGAGCCCGGCTTGGTGGTGATGGACATGGATTCAACGGCGATTGAAATCGAGTGTATTGATGAGATCGCCATATTGGCAGGCGTTGGTGAGCAGGTGGCAGAAGTGACCGAGCGTGCGATGCAGGGGGAGCTGGATTTCGAACAGAGCCTGCGTCAGCGGGTTGCGGCATTGGCGGGCAGCGATGCCGACATTCTCGAGCAAGTCAAAAGTCAGCTACCATTTATGCCCGAGCTGCGTGAGCTGGTGGCAACCCTGCACCACTATGGCTGGAAGGCGGCGATTGCATCAGGCGGTTTTACTTACTTTTCCTATCACCTCAAGCAAGAGCTGGACTTGGCCCATGCCCAGTCTAATACGCTGGAAATTGTTGACGGCAAACTAACGGGTAAGGTACTGGGCGAGGTGGTTGATGCACAGGCCAAAGCGACGATATTGCGCAATTTGGCCGAGCAATATGACATTCCACCGCATAATACCGTGGCTATCGGCGACGGAGCCAATGACTTGGTGATGATCAACGCCGCTGGGCTTGGTGTTGCCTACCATGCCAAGCCGAAAGTCGAGGATGAGGCCCCGGTGGCTATCCGGTTTGCCGATCTCGGGGGCTTGATCTGTTTACTGTCGGTCTCTTTAGTGCCGCAGCAGCTGGGCTGGTAGGCACCAAAGAAAGCAGGCTGGTTATCTTATTTCGAGCCTGATCAGCACCTCATCGGTGATGTCGAGGATCTCGCCGCCACCGATGACCGAATTGAGCTCTTGCTCCAGTGCCCTTGCTCGGTGTAATACCAGTCGGGCAAGCTCGCCCAGCTCTTTGCCTATCAAAGCGGTCATCGGGCTGAGGACCGGGGCGGCGGTGAGTCTGAGCGCCATAAAGTTGCCGGCCGCTTTTGCGTGTTTGATATAGTTGATCCGCTCTTCGATAGTGCGGAATTCATCAAGTAGCTTGGCATCGACCCGCAAGGGCTGTCCCGGCTGCTGTTCAACCGCCAGATAGAGCTCATGGATGTAGGGCTGGTTGATCTCAACCGGGCGCATGGTTTCGGCCAGCAATTGTTTTACCCGGTTGCGAAACAATGGTTCCAGCGAGCAACCTTTTCCGTCGGCCAGTTGGTTGAACAGTTTGATCGGCGGCGGAGGTGGGAAGTTACAGCCAACCGCCTTCAATTGTATCTTGTGGTCAACTTTTTCGGCAAAGTACGGAATCGTCTTCAGTTTGGTCAGCAGCATTTGGTGCATGGCCAGCAGCAACGCTCCTTGCGGTAATTTCTCCTCGGTCATCACCAGTTTATTTTCATTGTGCAGTATTAGCTTGCGCAGGAAGTGCTCGCTTTGCGCCGCTTGTTGCCCTGCTCCTGTCGTCAGCTGGATATTGCAGTAGTCAGGGCTGACCCTGACGACGTGGTAGGGGACGTGGCTCAATGGGCCATTTTTATTGCTTTTTTGCAGGCCGGGAAACGAGATCTCTACCTGTTCGTCGCGGCGTAGGGCGACTGGGCTGGTGAGTTTGATATTCAGGCCACGGGTAGAAAAGTCGATACTTTGTCCTGTGACCGTCTGGCTAGCCGCGGTGGATAGGGCGATAGGCGTATCGAACAGGTATCGGTCTTCGCTACGCTGTGGTCGTGGATCAAAATACACCGCTTTGGCTGCCGAAACCGGGTTTCGAGGGTGCCGGAATGCCTGTAGGGTCTTGCTAGGCAGTTGCGGTTTGACGCTCAATCGGTAATCTTGCTGGGCATAGCGGTTAGTGAGATCTTGCAACACCCCGACATGGGTCAAGGTGCTTAGCTTATCGACCATATCTGGCGCAATTTGCTTGAGGCTGTCGATATCTTCTTGGTCGATAGGCTGCAAGCTCAAGCGCATTACCCGCCAGCTGTCACGCTGTGCCCCGACATGCCAGAACAGCCGGCGCTGCTCAGCATTCATCTCCGGCAGGGCAGCAGAATAGAAGAAGGTTTTGCCATCATGTTCATGACAGAAGCTGTACAGCAGTGTGCTGGACTGTTTCAGGCCCGCCTTGCCCAAGCTGGCCAAGCGTTCTTGCGATATTAGGTGGTTGAGGACCGGCTGGTTCCTTTCATCGTGCCAGTGGGCCCAGATATGACGATTGTATTGGGTCAGCAGGCAGTAGGTCAGCTGGGTATCAGAGAGAAATACCGGCAGGCTGGTACTGTGCTTGAGAAAACAGTGCTCGTAACCACGGGTACGGATTTGAATAACTTTGTCATCGTAGTTGTGCCGGGTCCGGTTTTGGGACTGGTTCAGCCCCTGATCAATCACCGATTTGATCAATGTATTGTCACTCAGCAGTTTTAGGCGTAACCACTTATAGCTATCGTTATCCGGATTTTCGTCAATCCCAAGGATCCGGTAGCTCATCCCCTCGACCAAGCGTGGGTCATTTAATTTCTCGGCCAGCGTCGGAAAGCGCACCACA
The DNA here is from genome assembly GCF_050336935.1 of Photobacterium satsumensis. Lineage (NCBI taxonomy): Bacteria > Pseudomonadati > Pseudomonadota > Gammaproteobacteria > Vibrionales > Vibrionaceae > Photobacterium > Photobacterium satsumensis. Next base: position 35,139 of record NZ_JAKJSK010000012.1, on the reverse strand, counting down.
ATGTTCATACCTAGCTTATAGCTGAACGCAGCAGGGACTTTGAATTTGGCGCCTGAATAAGATAAATCAGCACTGATCCCATTGATCGTTTGGCTCAACGGTAGCTCCAGAACGACTTGGGTGGCAATTTGCCAGCGGTTCTCGTCACGGGTGAGGTAGTGACCAAAACGAAGCAGCGGTGCCACAAGCGGGTTGTCTGGCTGCGGGGCCGCTTGGGCGACCGGTTTGGGTTGCAGCTTTCCTTGCTGGTGCATTACCCGGAAGTTGTTGCGGGTGTTCATCAGCGCTTCGTAAAGGCCGACCCTGAACTGGTTGCCAAAGATTTTGATCCGCTTGTGGTAGGTATTGATCGCCACATCATCGAGCCAATGCTGGCGACCGTTGAGTTGGTAGGGGCGGCATTCCCCCTGAACGCGACCGCGCAGGTCAACGGCTTTCATGCAAGGCGACATGATGCGGTTCAATTCCATTTTCAACTGCAGCCGGGTTGGGCCGTCTTCGCCTTCGGTCATCATCTGGAAGACGTCGTCGAAATCCTCGCTATCGTAGACAGGGATCAGTCTTTCAATCAGTCCTTTGTAATCGTCAAGCACCATAGTTATTTTTGATTATCTCATTCTTCGTTTATTATCGGCATATTTCCCTACGAGTTGAGCTTTTCTTCAACCTACAGGCAAGCTCTATTCTACATCCCTTTTGTGGATGTGTTTAACCAAATATATCAAGGTGAGTCATGGCAAAAACCAAGCGGGCCTATGTGTGTAGTGATTGTGGCGCAGACTTTCCCCGTTGGCAGGGCCAGTGTAGCGCGTGTGCGGCATGGAATACGATAACCGAGTTCACAGTTCCCAAAACACGCTCGGCCGTGGGCGCGGCTTCGGCTGCTGGTACGAGCAGTTATGCCGGCGCGGCGACCAAGGTACAAAAACTGTCCGAGGTCGAAACCAAAGATCTGCCTCGTTACAGTTCCGGTATTTCCGAGCTGGATCGGGTGTTTGGCGGCGGGATTGTACCGGGCTCCGTGCTATTGCTATGCGGTGATCCTGGGGCGGGTAAGTCGACCTTGTTGCTCCAGAGTATCGGCTCGGTAGCGGCATCGAAACCGTCGCTGTATGTGTCGGGTGAGGAATCGATCCACCAGATCTCCCAACGGGCGAAGCGTTTGGGTACCCAGAACCTCGATAATATCAATGTGGTGGCCGAAACCTCGGTGGAAGCGATTATCGAACATATTAGGGCGCAGAAAACCGAGTTTGTGATTATTGACTCGATCCAGACCATGACGGTCGCCCATAATGATTCGGCAGCAGGAAGCCCGAGCCAGGTCAAGGAATCCGCGGCGGCACTGACCCGGTTTGCCAAGACCGAAGGTGTGACGTTCATGATCGTCGGTCACATCAACAAAGACTCCAACGTGGCGGGCCCGATGCAGCTGATCCACATTGTTGATGGCCTGTTTGCCCTGTCGTCGACGGCGGATGAAAAGTTCCGGGTACTGCGTACGTCCAAGAACCGTTTCGGTGCCGACTCCGAGTCATGCTTTTTTGCCATGACCGAGACCGGGATGAAGCAGGTGAAGAACCCGTCGGCGATTTTCCTTAGCCGCTCGGACAAGAACCATGCCGGCTCAGCCTGTACCACGCTATGGGAGGGGACTCGTCCGCTGCTGGTAGAAATACAGGCGCTGTGCAACAACTCGGTGACCGAGAATCCCCGCCGCCTGACGGTGGGTTATGACAATAACCGTCTGGCGATGTCGATAGCGGTACTCGCCCGCCACGGCGGGGTCATGCTGTCTGACATGGATATCTTCGTCAACTGTGTTGGGGGGATCAAGATTGAAGAAACCTCGGCGGATTTGGCTGTGTTGTTGTCTATCTTCTCCAGTTTCAAAAACGCCCCTATCCCGCAGGATGTATTGGTGTTTGGCGAGATTGGCCTGAATGCCGATATCCGGCCGGCAGCCAATGGCGTGGAGCGGATCCGCGAGGCGGTTAAGCAGGGGTTCACCCGGGCAATTGTACCCAAGGCCAATGCCAGCCGACAGATCCCGGGCATCGAGATTATCGCGGTGGAAGATCTGCAGGAAGCTCTCACGGCGTTCGAGCGGGTAGCGCTGTAAGTTGGTACTACGCGATAGGTAAAAGAAAGGGCTGCATCATGCAGCCCTTTTGGTATCTCGCGCAGGGTAAGTGAATTACTTAGCAATACGCTTGTACTTGATACGGTGTGGCTCAGCCGCTTGCGCGCCCAGTGTTTTCTTCAGCCAATCCGTGTATTCGGTATAGTTACCTTCGAAGAAGTTAACCTGACCTTCGTCACGGTAGTCAAGAATATGGGTGGCGATACGGTCAAGGAACCAACGGTCGTGCGAGATCACCATGGCACAGCCAGGGAACTCAAGCAGCGCTTCTTCAAGTGCACGCAGTGTTTCAACGTCAAGGTCATTGGTTGGCTCATCGAGTAGCAGTACGTTGCCGCCTGCTTTCAGTAGCTTCGCCAAGTGAACACGGTTACGTTCACCACCCGACAAATCACCAATGCGTTTTTGCTGATCACTACCACGGAAGTTGAAGCGCGATACGTACGCACGAGCAGGGACTTCGTAGTTGTTAATACGGATGATTTCCGAGCCTTCAGAGATTTCCTGATACACGGTATTGTCATCGTTCATGCTGTCACGGAACTGATCAACAGAAGCAAGGCTGACGGTGGTACCCATATCAATGGTGCCAGAGTCAGGTTGCTCAGCACCGCTCAACATCTTGAAGAGGGTTGATTTACCCGCACCATTCGCACCGATGATGCCAACAATCGCACCTTTAGGCATACTAAATGACAGATCATCAATCAGAACACGATCACCGTATGACTTGGTCAGGTTCGTTACATCGATGACTTTGTCACCCAAGCGCTCACCTGGCGGGATGAACAGCTCGTTGGTTTCATTACGCTTTTGGTGATCGCTGGTGTTTAGTTCTTCAAAGCGCGCCATACGTGCTTTTGATTTCGCCTGACGGCCTTTCGGGTTCTGACGAACCCACTCTAGCTCTTTGGCGATGGTTTTCTGGCGAGCTTGCTCTTGGGAAGATTCCTGCTTTAGACGGGCATCTTTCTGCTCTAGCCAAGAGGTATAGTTACCTTCCCATGGAATACCTTCACCACGGTCAAGTTCAAGGATCCAGCCTGCAGCGTTATCGAGGAAATAACGGTCGTGGGTAATAGCCACAACAGTACCGCTGTAATCCACAAGGAAGTGCTCAAGCCAAGCCACAGATTCCGCATCAAGGTGGTTAGTTGGCTCATCAAGTAGCAGCATGTCTGGCTTGTCGAGAAGCAGGCGACAGATAGCGACACGGCGACGTTCACCACCTGATAGGTGTTTGATTTGCGCATCCCATTCAGGCAGGCGCAGGGCATCAGCCGCACGCTCAAGTTGCATGTCTAGGTTGTGGCCGTCTTTGGTTTCGATCAGCGCTTCAAGCTCGCCTTGCTCTTTGGCCAGCACATCGAAGTCTGCATCAGGTTCGGCGTAAGCAGCGTAGACAGCATCAAGGCGAGTGAGGGCATGTTTAACATCAGCCACAGACTCTTCTACGATTTCGCGTACGGTTTTCTCTTCGTCCAGTACCGGTTCTTGGGGAAGGTAACCGACCTTCAAGCCGGTTTGCGGGCGAGCTTCACCTTCAATATCGGTATCGATACCTGCCATGATACGCAGTAGGGTTGATTTACCGGAGCCATTCAAACCGAGTACACCAATTTTGGCACCAGGGAAGAAGCTTAATGAAATATCTTTTAGGATTTGACGCTTTGGTGGGACGATTTTGCCCACGCGCGACATGGTATAGACGTATTCAGCCATATCCGTTTGCGATCTCTAAACTAAATGAAAGGGGTATTTTACCTGTTCTGGACATAAGTTTAACAGCAATGTTCATAATTAGTGCCCCAAGTGAGCGTTAAGGTACCACTCAGCACACATCTTTGTGTTGCCAGTGCATTTTCTTGCGTTATTTCTTTGCAACATCGTCATGTTAATTTTCTGTTGTGCTGCATGGGTCGGTGTTGACCCGCGATAGCAAGGGCGGATATTACAATTATTAAAATGTGCAAATTGGTATTACGCTCAATAGTGGGCTGCCTATTGGACATGGCAGTGCTTTTGCTGGTGGGGGAGGCTTGTAGAGATGGAATTAATATGCAATAAAACACATGGGTTGTTTGACCTGAATCAATATGGGTAATGAATGGAAGGGTGCTGTGTCTAGCAATAAAAACGTCAAAGTATTTTCAGGTCTCGTGCTGTTTGTTGGCTTGCTGCTGTCGCCCTTTATGCGAGCGTCGACGCTAGAGCAGCAGCGTGAATGGTATGAACAGGCCCAAGTTTCCCTTGAGGAAAAAGATGAGGCTGCGTACAAGAAGTTGCGTGGTAAGTTGGATGATTATCCGCTGACGCCCTATCTTGATTACCGCGAATTTATTCAGACCCTGTATGCCAAATCGCCCAGTGAGGTGGAGGCATTCATCGAGCAATATGCCGCCTTGCCATTCAGTACCACGGTCAAGGATCGCTACCTGACCCACCTTGCAACCACCGAGCGTTGGCAGAACTTTGTCGATGTTCAGCCGCTGCCCCCGCGCAGCCAGGTGCTGCGCTGCCATTACTATTACGCCCAGAGCAAGCTCGGCAACAAAGATGTGGCTTGGCAAGGTGCGAAGACCCTATGGCTGACTGGAAAATCGACCCATGACGCTTGCGATCCCCTGCTCAACACCTGGCAAAAGGCGGGGAAAAGGACCGATGCCCTGATACTGGATCGTATGCTGTTGGTGTACGCCGAAGGTCATCGTGCCCGTCTGAATTACCTTAACAAACAGTTAGGCGCCAAGAGCAAGCAATCCGGAAAGTCAGTAATCGATCTCTATGACAAACCGCAAGGCGTGGCTGCTTTTTCCAAGCGTAGCAAAGTCACTCCGCTTAATCAGAACCTGACCGTATTGGCTTACAAAAAGCTGGTGCGCAGCGACGTCAAAGAAGCGGTGAAGCAGTACCACAAGACCGTACAAGGGCAGCACTTTGAGGAAGCCAAGCGCCAGTCGTTGGCTGATTATACTGCCAGCCGGTTGATGGCTACCGATGATGAGTCGCTGCAGAAGTGGCGGGATAAAGCATTGGCGAAAACTGCCAATGTCAGTTTGCTCGAGCGCCGTATTCGCCAGGCGATGCGGGAAGACAAGTGGGATGAGGTCGAGGTGTGGGTGAACCGCTTGCCTGATAAAGCCAAGCAGAGTACACGTTGGACTTTCTGGCAGGCACGCCTGGCTGAGCGAGAAGGTAACAAAGAACTAGCCGCGGAAAAGTACAACCAGATCATCGGCCAGCGGGATTTCTACAGTGCCGCTGCCGCCACCGTGCTGGGCAAGCCTATTACCTATCCGATCAAGACCGTTGGGGACTCCCGGGTTGAGCTCAAGGAGTACGAGCAAACCTTGGATCGAGTCAAGGAGCTGATTGCCACCGATAAACTGTTAGCGGCGAACCGCGAGTGGCATTATTTGCTGCGGGGGCTGGATAACGATCAGATCGTGGCCTTGGCAGCTTATGCCGCCACCAACAAGTGGCATCACCTAGCGGTGCAGGCGACTATTTCCGGTCAGTTGTGGGACTACGTCGAGTTGCGCTTCCCGATTGCCCACAAGTGGTGGTTTGATTTCTTCAGTAAGAAACGTGAATTGCCAGTGACCACCATGATGGCATTGGCCCGCCAGGAAAGTGCGCTTAACATTGAGGCGGTCTCGCCGGTTGGTGCCCGAGGTCTTATGCAGCTGATGCCAGCGACGGCCAAGGAAACGGCTAAAAAGCTGGGGCGTAACTACGAGGGGAAAAGCAGCCTGTTTGATCCTGGGGTCAATATCCGGCTTGGTAGCGGCTACCTGAAAATGATGCTTGAGCAATATGACAACAACCGTATTTTCGCCTTTGCCGCCTATAATGCCGGACCGAGCCGTGTGACACGCTGGCGCAAAGGGACCGACGGCCGATTGGATGTCTACGCCTTTATCGAGGCTATCCCGTTCAATGAAACCCGGGGGTACGTTCAGAATCTTTTGATGTTTGAAATCTATTATGGCGACCTGACCCAAAGCCAGGTTCCATTACTGACAGATAATGAAATCAACACCAAGTATTAGCTTTTTTTATACAAGGGCTAGGTTGTCGGTGGTTAAAGGGATAGAATCAGTACTCGAGAACGAGTACATCAAATGAGGATGACATGTCGAATATTCAAGAAACTCCGGAATTTACCGAGTGGCAACAGGTGGTTGATATTTTACGCCAGGCAACAACAGAGCAGAAAGACGATACTTTGTTGAGGCTGTTGCTCACGCCCGATGAGCGGTCGGTGTTACTTTCCCGGGTCAATATTCTACATGAATTGCTCAACGGCGAGCGTAGCCAACGCAAGATCAGTGAACTGCTGGGAGTCGGGGTGGCAACCATCACTCGGGGCTCCAATGAGCTCAAGCACCATGATGATGACATCAAGGTGTGGCTATCAGCCCTGCTCAAAGAGCAGAGTCCTAATAACTGATATATCGCTTATTAGCATACAATGAAAAAAGCCCTCTGAACGCACGTTCAGGGGGCTTTTTTTATTCCCGGCAGCGGACCAATATAGCGCTTAATTTACTTTGAAAATAATGCCGGATGAATAAACGGGATGAGTGCCAAGATTAAAGCCTGCTGGTAGACCGAGCTGCGGCTGAGCAGGTGGTTGGTCAGCATCGCAATTGCGCCGCCTTTTTGTTTGATATTAGTCTGGTTGAACATTTCGTCCATGACATCACCCAGCTCTTCGCCCTGGTGAAGTTTGTCCAGTGCCTGCGGTGGAAGCGGTAGTGATGCCGAGCGTGCTTCGCCACGGTTTTCGCCATTTTCGATCACCATCCAGGCAAAGGTAAAAGGCCCATCGATACCGGCTTCAAGACCAACATAATAATCAGCCTCCGGTGAAGCTTGTCGAGCATTGCTGACGCGGTTTCTTGCACCCTGCAAGGTTTCGTCTGCGCACATTGGCTGGTCGCGGACCCCGCTGTCTACGCTGATCCCTTCAATGGTAAAATGGTGGTCTGGAAAGGTGTGGTTGAAGGCGTCTTCAACAGCTGAAATCTTGGCGGGATTGGTTGAGGCGACAATAATCTTAGGCATAGCAAACATCCATTATCTGAGTGCTTACTATATTAATACCAAACTGAATAATAGTCTTCATATCAGAGAGGTTTGGTATTTGACTTGGCGGCGTGTTGTCACGCCGCTAAATTGGCTTAATCAGCAGGACTTTTGCTACCTGTGATTAACGGTCGTAAGCCCAGTCTGACTGGATGATGTAACCATGGATTTGGAATTCCCCGTTGTTGACGAACAAGTTAGGGAAGTCGGGCTGCGACGTTGAGAATACAACTCCATCGGCCAGCTGGGTCATGTGGTAGAAGTCAGGTTCGCTGCCACGTACAGAGGCGAATACCGGTTGCTTAGGCTGGTAAACCGCGGTTTTGGTGGCAAGGGCATAGCTACCCACTGGTGCACACTGAGCAATGTTTTCGTTATCCACCAATAGGCCCAGACAATCTTCACGTAGCAGATGTTGCGGGATAGCACGCTTGCTGATCACATCCACCGAAGCGCCACTGCGAAATGACATGAAGTCCTTGCGGTGGATGATTGGGATGTAGGTGCTGGTGGTGCCTTGGTCAACGTTGCTGTTGATCGTCGTCGTCGCCTGAGTGCCAGTATCCACTTGGCCAGTTAGCAGATAACTGATTGACGTGCTCAGAGCTTCGGCAATTTTCTCCAGCTCGCGGACTTCAATACCGTATTTGCCAGACAGCTTACGGCTCATAGTCCCTTGCTGAAGGTCAAGGGCTTCGCCCAGTTGTTTTTGGCTGATCCCTTGGATTTTAGCTAATCGCTTAATTCGTTCTAAATATTCCATACTCACTAGCTTCCTGCTGAAAAATTGTCTGATGCAAAAACGCATTCTTAAATGTCATATTGATTGTACTGATAACAATCGTTTAGGGATCTAACAGGTATAAAAAATGCGATTGGTTTCGTTATGGGCATATCAGTTTTTTTCAAGATGGGCAAAAAAGGGAACAATTTTCGCAAATTGAAATAAGATCCTAGTGGCAGTTTTGTTGGACTAAGATCACTTTTTGTTACTCACAGATGGAAGGCTTAAGAGACGGTATTGTAGCTTTTTTTTGCTTTTGATTGTTATTAATTCTATTTAAAACAATGCATTATCATTGATTTGCGATGTTTTTATGTTTGTTGATAACCATTCCCAATGAAAGGGCTTCTCGGTATTGGTTTTGGTTATGAATTTGTTTCATATTGGTTTGAAATTTATGACAGATAGCAAAAAAGTACCGAGAGGATCTAGGGGGGGATGAGTCAAACAGGTATGCCTTTGGGGGATAAAGAGGAGGGCGAGGCCTCCTCTTTCAAGGGGATTAGCGAGTTAGGTAGGTGTACAAGAACTTGGTGATCTCTACCATGTCATCAATTTTGATGAACTCTTCCGTCGTGTGCACCTTCGCCATACCGGTAGACAGGTTTACCGTCTTCAGGCCTTTGCTGTTGAAGATGTTTGCGTCGCTACCGCCGCCAGTTGGCTTGGTCATAGGCACGATGCCGTTGGCTTCGAAAGCGGCTTTGATTTGCTCTACGTGCGGGTCGTTGTCAGCAATGCGGTAAGCGTTGTAAGCGCGCTTAGACGCAATGTTGATTTCCGCGCCGTGCTTTTCAGCTGCTGCTTCGAACGTACTTACCATATGATTGACTTGTGCTTGTAGCTTGTCGTCATCCAGCGAGCGCGCTTCTGCTTCGATAAATAGTTCTGGCATGACGATGTTGGTCGCCTGGCCGCCTTTCACCACACCGATGTTTGCTGTGGTTTCCTCATCGATACGAGACAGCTTCATGTTGGTGATTGCATCGGCAGCAACGGTAAGGGCGTTGATCCCTTCTTCCGGTGCAAGGCCTGCGTGGGCTGGTTTACCGGTGATGTTCACCTTCAGGTTTTGCTGGCCCGGTGCCGTCGTGATGATGGTGCCGATAGGGCCGCCAGAATCGAATACAATACCGGTTAGCGATTCAACCTTGCTCATGTCGAAGTTCTGCGAGCCGTGCAGGCCGCCTTCTTCATATACAGTGAACGCGAGTTCGATAGTCTGGTGCTCATGGCCGTCAGCCTTGATAGAGCGTACCGCTTCCATGATCGCCGCGATACCTGATTTGTCATCGCCGCCTAGAATGGTGTCGCCTTTCGAGCGGATGATACCGTCTTCGATGATTGGCTCAATACCGTTACCTGGGGTAACCGTATCCATGTGGCAGCTTAGCAGGATAGTACCTTCCAGCTTGCCTTCTAGCTTGGCGTAGATGTTGAAGCCGTTGGAGATCTCAGCAGGAACAGGTAGCTTTTGTACGTCAAAGCCCATTTCACCTAGCTGCTCGGCCAGTGTCTCGGCAATTGCTTTCTCGTTGCGCGACTCACTGTCGATTTTAACCAGTTCAATAAAGTGTTGGACCAGACGGTCCTGATTGATATTTGCCATTTAAAGCACCTCCGTTATGACTGCCATATTACGTGAACTGGCTGAACTAACCTTGATCTGTCCACCAATATCGTGGGTGGAATCACTATAAAACCTCAAATGTTAAGGTGATTATGTTGTGTTGTTGGGGAAATGTGCGGGTGGGGTTGGGGAGGTGTTCTGCAGCGGTTACATGCTTGCGAGGTGGTGTGTCATTGTATGAATTCTGAATTCTATCAACTAATTAGAAGATGTTGATTGATGCTTGAAGACAGTTTGCTTATATAAATCAGTTCCTTATGCAGGTTAAGGGGGGCGCTCTTCTAGGCTTAACGCAGTTTTTTGATGCTGGTAGTAATATTCCTGTATATGAGGAAAAGAGAAATGGCAGTCAAGTAAACTGTTAGCAATAACGAATGTTTAGGCTAAGTTTTTGAATATTATACGATGCCTAAAAAGCGTAATAATAATGATATGATAAGTGTTTAATAAGATGGTTAGCGTTTTAATTTCAATGGCTTAGCAGCATTAAACTGCTAAAAGTGATTGTGTATGAAATAGCAGAGCTAAAATCTTAATTCTGAGATCTTACTCACTCGTTTCTGTGGCACTTATTTGTTACCTTACGCCGTTTTTGGCTCATTCTGAACTGGCTATGGCTTCGCAATATATAATTAATAAAGTTGTAGAAATTGGGGATACCTTGCACCGTTGTGGGTGCCCACCCTATAAGGTGGAAAAGTATACTCAGCACTATGCAAAAAAATATGATGCGGATGTCATGGTGCAGGCCATGCCAACCTCGATTAACTATCAGTTTCTTGGCAAGAGAGATACCGTAGTTCTAAAGCGCCACAAACCCGCCTCTATTGACCTTGCCTTACTGGCTAATACCATTGATCGCATTAATCAACCTCGTAAAGAAAAACCAGCGCAAGACTTTCACTACCCTAAATGGGTTGTGGCATTGGCCAATATGGGGATACCCCCTGCCTATCTGATGTTGGTTGGGAGTACACTGGAAGCGGTAGGGTATGCCACCTTGCTTGGATTGATGGTTTGGCTAGTACAGTTGATTTGTCATGGCCGCCGTGCAATTGCCGCTGAGTTTATAGCGGCATTGCTAACCGGTTTGTTTGTTGCTTTTATCGTTAGCCTTGGTACTAATGTGCCTGTTTGGGCGTTGTGCATTGCTTCGATAGTCTTATTTGTCCCCGGATTATCGATTGCTAATTCATTAGAGTGTTTGGCATTCAACGATTTGGTCTCTGGGACCGCTTTACTCGGACAAAGTATGCTAACCCTACTCAAACTGTTTATCGGAGTGATGATTGGTTTGAACATCGGCGAAGCTTGGTGGGGGCCCGTGAATACTCTTCCGTATACCAATGAAATCCCCCTATGGCTGCATGTCTTTGGCTTGGTGTTGATTTCTACATCTATTGGGGTGATCTTCAATGCCCGCCCACAAGATATTTTGCTTGGGCTACCAGTGGCAGTATTGGGGATGTGGGGGCCGATGTACTTGGGTTTTGGTGGCGACTGGGTCGTGGGCACTTGGGTTACAACCGTGTTGATCACCCTGTATGGCACTAAAATTGCCAAGCTTCTTAATCTAACAGGCTCTATTTATATTGTGCAGGGGATCATCATTCTGGTTCCCGGTAGCCGAGTTTTGATCAGCGCGAGCCAATCAGTCTTCGAGCAATCCATCTTGCCAATTCCTAATATCGGCTTATCTGCCATCTTCATGTTTTCAGCGATTGTAGCAGGGCAGATCACCGCTTATTCGCTTTACTCTCCAAAGATTGATCGCTAGGCCACTTCTTTTCGCTGCGACTGATGTTCAAGTCGCAGTCCTGAACAAGTCTTTAAGCCCGAAGAAAAAGGCCGCAGAATAGCTCTGCGGTTCTTATTTTAAGGCCTATAACTTAAGAGGGGAACTATAGAGGTACTGCCATGCCGGATATGTCGTTATTCCGCTCTCGGGATACCAAACTTGAGGTTTTCTTCAGAAAGTTGTTGTTCGCCCGGGGTTTCCGCTACCACCTGCATGACCGGAAACTCAAGGGCAGGCCAGACTTGGTTTTTCCCAAGTATAGGGCTGTGATTTTTGTCCACGGTTGCTTCTGGCATGCGCATAGTGGTTGTTCTAGTTTTACCTTTCCGAAGAAGAACAAACAATTCTGGCTGGCAAAATTCAGAGCAAACCGACTGCGTGACAAACTCTCAACACAATGGCTTAAAGCTCACGGGTGGCGTGTGTTGGTTGTTTGGGAATGTGCGATACGTAAGCCTGCCAAGTTCGATATAGATCAACTGCTGGATTTCATAGCCTGCTGGCTGGTAGCAAACTGCCACTCCTGCGAAGTAAGCGGAGGAGCCCCGTTACCTTTGCTGAAACTTAATTTTGACACCTATAAAGTTACCAAGCTTCAGTTGATAGGTAATTCTAGGCGGTAACCAGTTTGTGTTCTGGGCCACAATAAAGATCTTCAGTCTTAACGGTTAAGTGTTCTCATCAACCCAGCTCTTGGCTGACGTTACTGCGTTGGTGAAGCTGAACTCAAGCCCAATTTCTAAAATATCTGTTCCTCGAGAAACACTGTACTCAACTCCTTCGCTGTACTGATCTGGGTTGTCTTCAATGAAGATACTAAAGCCTTTGTATTCCAGTTCATTTTCAATATCCTCATGCTCATACATAGCAAGTCCTCCTGACCGTAACTATGACGTGACTGAGCGGAATGGTCTACGGACTATGAGTCACATGTGTCATTAATTTTGCGAAAAAGAGAGACTGAATTAGCTTTGACGTTTTGTGTTTTGTTAGAATTGTCCATTTCTATATGTATTAGGGGCTATATACTTCTATGGAGTCAATTCTTTTACCTCCTATTGTACGATCCTTTATCCATAGCCTCAGAAGTATTGGGTACTCGATGGAGTCTGCTGTTGCAGATTTAATTGATAACTCCATATCAGCAAAAGCTAGTCATGTAGATATCTTCACTGAGTGGCGCAATGGTGATCCTGTGCTAGCTATCATAGATGATGGCCATGGGATGACACCGAGTGGTGTACAGGATGCCATGCAACTTGGTGCTATGGACCCCGCGAATGAGCGGTCTGTTGATGATCTTGGTCGATTTGGGATGGGGCTTAAAACGGCATCTTTTTCTCAATGCAAGAAGCTTACACTTATCAGTAGGGCAGACAGTTATGATGATTGGTACGGAATACGGTGGGATCTTGACTTGGTTGAGAGAGAAAACCAGTGGATAGCGCAAATTATTAAGCCCGCTGACTGTGAGTTGTACCTGCAAGATGTTGGATTCGAACATTCAAAAGGTACTGCAGTTATATGGAATACTTTTGATAGAGCTTTAGACTTGACTGCTGCCAGTGCTGAGCGAGCTTATGATAGGCGCCTTAGCTCTCTAGTTGATCATCTTGCACTTACTTTCCATCGGTTTATAAGAGGGAGGGAGGGTACAAAGAAGCTTACTCTGCGCCTTAATAAACGGCTTATTAAGGGGATGGATCCGTTTGCAACTCAGCCAGAAACAGGTAGGCAAGCATCGACTTTATTGTCTGATGAGACTCTGAGGTTGGGCCATTGCTTTATTAAGATAAAAGCCTATCTATTACCACACCCATCAAGCATGACTCACTCATTTGCCCAAAGAGTATCTCTCAACGGTGATCATCATGCTGGACAAGGCTTATATATTTATCGTGCAGGAAGGCTAATATCTTCAGGTAGCTGGTATCGGCTTGCGCGTGCATCTGAAGCTAACAAGTTAGCTCGAATTCAAGTGGATTTTGATAACAATGCTGATCATTTATGGCGTATTGACGTACGGAAGTCTCGAGTAGATTTACCAGCTTCACTTCGTGAACAGCTTAGAAGAGTAATAATTCAGTGTTCAAATAAATCATCAACTACGTTCACCCGCCGGGCAAAGATGCCATCGTTAGATTTAGAGCCAGTTTGGCAGCGAGTTTATGATAGAGAGAAAGAACGAGTTCATTACGTTCTTAACCGCAGCCACTCTGCGCTTGCTGTAATGCTACAGTCAATTACTTGCGGTCAAACAAGGTCTGCTTTGGTAAGCATTATCGAGACTGCGTTGCCTTTAGCACTGATAAAAAATGATGTATCAGCGACAAATATAAAACTAGATCAAGACTCAGAAGATTTGTTTGGTCAAAGTCAGATATTGGCTGAAAATCTATTCAAAGCCGGAATCGATCTTGAAATTATCTTTAATGCGTTAGTTAACGACAGCAATATTGGCCTTACTCGAGAGCAGGCCGAGAAAATTATAAATAAGATAGAGGCTAGGTAATGTTATCTAAGGATACAATCGTTGAAATGGTTGTGAATCAGATGGAAAAAGATGCACACCGTTACGATCGAGAAATTACAAAAAACTGGATTGATGAGCAGTTAGATAGCTATAGAACCAAACTAAACCTTGAGCAGGTTGATATTGAGGTTATTGAAAAGCTTTTTCGAGAAAAAGTTGCTGTTACCGTTGGAGAAGCGGCAATTCTAACCAGCGATGAACCACGTAAGGAGTGGTTAACAGAAGACAAGAAGCAGGCGATTGACTGGTACTACTGGCGACGCTTCAAGGATCATTTTAAGACTAAAGATATACCGGAAAGTGTATTAAAAAGGACTGACACTGATACTGACCGAATTCTTTCTCTCATCGGCGACCCTGAGTCTAGCTCAGGTTTTCCGTGTAGAGGAATGGTGATCGGTGATGTTCAAGCTGGAAAAACTAACAACTATTCTGCTTTAATCAACAAGGCTGCCGATGCAGGCTATAAACTAATCATTGTCTTGACAGGAACCGTAGAGGATCTCAGGCAGCAAACTCAGGAAAGGCTTGATAAGGATTTTGTTGGTAGTGTCTCAATTGCGGGGAAGTCCAATAAGGACCGAGAAACAAAAATAATAGGGGTTGGTCGCTCAAATGACTCAAGGCTTCCATTCTGCCTGACAGATCGTGACGATGATATCAAGAAGGATCCTCGTTACAGAATTTCCACAATAAGTGAGCCAATTCTTGTTGTTACCAAAAAGAACAAGCATCCACTGCAGCGACTTGTTACTTGGCTAACCTCTGAGGTCAATGCAAAAAATGGTGGAGTGGAACAGCCTGTCTTAATTATTGATGATGAAGCTGACAATGCTTCAGTTAATACAGGCAACGATGATGAAGATCCAAAAACCATCAATCGCCTGATACGTGAAGTACTTCACGCATGTAGAAGATCGAGCTATGTTGCTTATACGGCTACTCCTTTTGCCAATATATTCATTCATCCAGATTCGGAAGGCGATAGGGCTGACACTGACGATTTGTTCCCTAAAGACTTTATCGTGGCATTGGAGCCGCCAAATAATTACTGCGGTGCACGTTATTTCTTTAGGAATAACGAGGTGACAGATCGAACTTGTGTTGAAATTGAAGATGCGGGAGAACATCTCCCGATAACTCACAAGCCGGGTACTGCTGTGACCTCCATACCGAAGTCGTTAAAAGAGGCAATTGGAGCTTTCCTTCTAGCCAGTGCTATTAAGGATATCCGCCGTAGTAAGTACCTGATCAAGCACGACCATGACTCAATGCTTATCAATATGTCAAGGTTAACGACAGTACAATCTGATATCACTCCTTTGGTGGATACTTGCCTGGATGAATATTGGAGTGCGATTACTGTACACGCACATAAGTTAGGGGCTGAAATTAGCTCTGAGGGTATGAAAGCTCTCCACTTTATCTGGAGTAAGCACTATGAAAGTTGCTCCAAAGAGTCTTGGGATGAAGTACGTAATTCTCTGGCTAAAATGGAGAAACCTAAAACGGTTACAGTTCACAGCAAATCCGGCGATTCGCTGACATATGAAAAAGATGGCCCTAAAAAACAGATTGCGATAGGCGGCCTTAAACTCAGTCGTGGCCTTACGCTTGAAGGGTTGGTTGTAAGTTACTTTTATCGACGTTCGGTAATGTATGACAGCCTCATGCAAATGGGGCGTTGGTACGGTTACAGAGATGGATATCAAGATCTGTTACGTCTTTGGATTACCTCCGAGTCCTTGGATTGGTACGCTCATATTTCGGAAGCATCTGACGACTTGCGTGAACAAGCTGCTGAGATGCAGCGCAGAAAGATGACTCCAAGCGAGTTTGGTCTTCGAGTTCAGGCGTCTCCAGATTCGCTGATGGTAACCGCTGCCAACAAGATGAGAACAGCAAAAACTATTATGACTCGACTTCGTTTTGATAACAGGCTTTTGGAAACAGATTGTGTTGACTCAAGACCAGATGTTATTGAAAACAACTTTGATGAGTTCTCCAACTTTCTGGGGCGAATAGCGGATAAACGTTACAGCGGTTTTGATATACCAAAAGCACATCGTCAGCATATTCATTTTAAGAATGTAGATGCAGGAAATATTATCAAAGGTCTTAGAACACTGAATAATCATCCCAGTTGTGGTTTTTGGGCAGAGAATAACTTGTTTCTACAGTATCTAGAAGAACGTTCAGGTGATGAACTTGCAATCTGGGATGTATTTGTTTATCAGCCAAATAAGCCCAAAGAAGGTGAATGGATAGCGAGTGATGGAGAGAGGTTCGCACGCCTACGAAGAGGAATAGTTGATAAACCAAAGAACGAGAAAAACCTTCATGAATTACGGTTAAGTCGAAAACAATCGATTACTAGCCGTGGGGTCGAAGCGTTAGGGCTCACACAAGATGAAATTGATGCTGTAGAGCAAGGTTCAGGACTTGTGGCAGATAAGAAGTACCGAGCTGCGAGAAAGAAGCCTACGCTAATTTTTCATGTTATTAAGGCATGTGAGTACGATGGTTCTGATATGAAAAATGTCTTGTCAGAGCGTAATGTTCTTGGTTGGGCCATATCCATTCCTGAGTCTTCTGAACCACGACCTGATGTTCTGTGGAATGTGACTATTGATTGGTTTGAAAAATATGGTGCAGAGTTAATCGATGAGTTTGAGTTATGAGTAGTATTGAAACTCCATGGACAAAAATGCAAGCACCTAGAACTGGTGCATTAACAACAATTCTAGTGGATCAAGAGCAAAATAATTCATGGTACTGGATACGGTGTAAAGATGGTCAATTTGGTGTTGCTATTCAGCTTCCCGGTGGTGCAGTTGCTTCAACTGCATCTATAAAGGGAACATCAAAGCTAAACATTGCTCGTGTTAATGATGCGAATGGTGAGCATTATTTAGGGGTGGTCATCGGTGCTTCTGAGCTTGCTACAGTATTTTATCGGCTGTGCCTTGATCTTGTGTCTGCCTGTCAGTTTTCTACATCTCCAGAGCAGATTGTGGCGATTTTAAAGCGTCGAGTTCTTGTATGGCAAAGGTTGTTTGAAAAGGGGAGGCGAAAGCTGAGTCCAGAGGAGTGCTTAGGGCTTATCTCTGAACTAAAGTTTTTACGTGAAAATTGGATCCCCAATATATCTACAAACGGTGTTTTGGGTTGGCAGGGGCCGACGGGAGCGGCGCAGGACTTCTGTGATGAGACGATTGGTGTGACTGTAGAAATCAAATCTCATGCATTTGATTCAAGTGTCGTTAAAATCTCATCACGAGAGCAGCTTGATGCCGAAGGGTGTTTATTTCTTACAGTATATCCAGGAAGTTTATCTTCGGATGGTAATGGGGTGACGCTTAACGAATTTGTGGAAGAAACGAGAAATATGATACCTCTTAGTCAATATGCCGCCTTTGATGAATTATTGCTCAGTGCTCGATACATCAAAGACGATTGTTACGATGAGTTGTATTTCGAACTAGGTGAGCCCAGAGTGTATCGAGTTGAAGATGACTTTCCACGATTGACAGGAGATAACCTTCCACCGGCTATTGGTAGGGTCAGATATGATCTTGATCTGTCTTTAGCTGCTGAGTGGGCATGTGCGATTGGTGAGATTAGCGAGATAGTGAAAGGCTGATATGAATGAACTGACAGAGTATTACACCTCTCTTATCGAACATGTAAAGGCTTCATCAGATGTTGAAGGACGTTTAATAGAGTTCGAATTTCTTAGCTACATTCTTGATCTTTTATCTGATGCTGGTGAGTTTGATGACTATGTGATCGTGGAAGATGGCAGAGATGGTGCCGGCAGGTGGCTGATTGATGGTTACTCTTTTGATACAAATAACTTTTCTTTGTCATTGTTTGTAACTCTAATCTCTTCATCAGAAGAGCCGTTAACACTAACGAAGCGTGAAATTGAATCAGCAATAAAGAAGCTATCCAAGTTTGTAAAAAAAACTCTTACAGAGCACTTGTCTTCAGTCTTTGAGCCATCTAGCAATTGTTATCAAACCGCTCGACTAATTTTGGATAACTGGTCTGATATATCCCGAATCAGGTTTGTTGTTGTGTCTAACCAGCCCACTTCAGAAAGAATGCGTGACGTTACAATTGATGATATCGATGATCGCCCTTGTACTGTCCATTTATGGGATCTTAGGCGGATATTTAAACTCGAATCCTCTCGTAATGAGCGAGAGGAAATGATTATAGATTTTCGTGATAACCCGCTTCCATGTTTGGTAGCTCATGATGATACAGAAGGGGAACAGTCAATACTCGCTGTAATGCCTGGTGCTAGACTTGTTTCACTTTATGGGCAATGGGGAGCACGACTACTTGAGCAGAATGTCAGAAGTTTCCTTCAACATCGAGGAAAAGTAAATAAGGGGATTCGGACAACTATCCTGAATGACCCAACTCACTTTTTCGCATATAACAACGGATTAACAACAACGGCTCAAGGGGTAGTCATTGAGCAAACCAATCACGGACCAATGATAGTTGAGCTTAGAAACCTCCAGATTGTTAACGGCGGGCAAACAACAGCTTCAATTTACAGTGCATACGTCAAGGATAAGGCTGACTTATCGCGAATATCTCTGCAAATGAAACTCACCGTTCTTTCTGATGAGGCATCAACAGAGCTTGTACCAAAGATTTCCAGGTACGCCAACTCCCAGAATAAAGTTTCAGACGCAGATCTTTTTTCAAACCATCCATTTCATGTTCGTTTGGAAGAGTTTTCAAGGAGAGTTTGGATTCCTGTACGCGCAGGTCAGAATGCACAGACGCATTGGTTTTATGAAAGGGCAAGAGGGCAGTACCTGGATGCACAGGCATATCTAACACAATCAAAGAAAAAGCAGTTTCAGCAACTTCACCCTCGTTCTCAGCTACTTACAAAGACTGATGTCGCGAAGATTATGAACTCATGGGACTGCTTACCACATGAGGTAAGTAAAGGTGCACAGAAGAACTTCGCAAAATTTGCTGATCTTGTCGATGCTAAGTGGAGGAAAGATGATTTAGTGTTCAATGAGTCGTATTTCCGTAAGTTGATTTGTCGAGCAAGTATTTTCAGAGCACTTGAAAAAGTGATAATGAAAGAAGATTGGTATTCAGGTTATCGTGCTAACCTCGTTACATATGCCATTGCTCGCTTATCGCTTGAGATTAGTGAGCAATCCTTAGATTGGAATATGGATGTTTTGTGGAGATCTCCGGTTGTACCGGAACCAATCATGATGACTCTACGTAAACTATCTTATGCGATTAATGAATTATTGCTTGCTGATAATCGCCCCGTAGGAAATCCTAGTGAATACGCGAAGCGGCAAGTATTCTGGGATACAGTAAAGAAATTAGAATGCGATATTCTTGAAGTTAATACTTTCTTGATAAGCAAAGCTGATGCTATGGAACAAGCTTTAACTTCAAAAAAGGTTCAGATGATAGATGATGGTATTCACGCACAGGAAAAAGTTCTGAAAACACCTAAGAAAACATGGGAACAAGTTGAGATGTATTTGCTTGATGACGATGCTGCAACACCTGCCTTGATGCGTATTTTGCAAGTGGCAAAAAATCCCACGAAATTACCATCAGAAAAGCAGTCAACCGTATTAGTTAAACTGTTGGGTCGTTATTCTGAAAGGTTGTCACTTGAGAATGTTGAGTAAAATTAAATAAAGGTCTTAATGTTGTTACTTGCGGGTTAGATAAACAAGTACCTACTAAGTATATTCACTAAGAGATACTCTTGCACAAGCCTTTCTAGTGCTTTGTCCTATATTTAGTAGAAAGGCTTGGCAAATAACTCAGCCGAATTGGCACTCCGGATTACTCTCGTCCAGAATAAATCAACTTTTGTCTAACAGCTCCATTACGACCTTACCTATTTGCTGTGCCAAAAAAGGAGGCACAGCATTTCCTACCTGTACATACTGCTGAGTTCGGTTGCCTTCAAATAGATAATTATCTGGGAATGTTTGTAATCTTGCAGCTTCGCGAACAGTTAGACTACGGCATTGTTTTGGATCGTAATGGATAAAGTAATGGCCATCTTTTGAAATATGGCTGGTTACAGTAGTAGCTTCTTTATTTGCAGATTGAACTCGAAAACGATCGGCATGTGTCCCTGTATCCCAATTAGCATGTGCTGGTGCTAAGCATGCTGGAAAATCACGAGATTTAGGTGAAATACCATTATTTAATAATGAGTAGGTTGCACAGAAGGCATAACGAAGTAAATCTTCATCCATATGGCCTCTTGTTTCATGGTTTAGTACACAGCCTAAACTTTCATCTAACAACCAATTACTTAGTGGTTGTGGAATTTCTGCAATTTCTATATCGGAATGTACTGAATTTTTACGCTGTAGATTTTCATATGGGGTTAAATCTAACTCTGTAAGCTTTTCATCCGAATACTGATTACTTAATACACGCTTTAACTGCTTAGCATGCATTTTAACGGTACTAGTCCATATGTACGTATCATCTTTTTGTTTAGAGAAGCCACTTCGCAATTTTGGTAAGTCATTCAGTACACTTCGTACCGTAATTGGATATTCTCCTGCCTGTTGTAATGTTCTAGGAACAGCTTCAATATCGTCACGTACACCCAAGAGGATTACTCGGTGTCTTGCCTGGGGTATACCATAGAATTCTGAGCGTATTAGAAAGTCAGATGAGCTAATATAGCGAGGATCCTTCTGATCATCAGCCTCAACAACTAAAGAGTAGATTTTGTAACCTGATATGCCAACTACACCGGTAACTGCACTAGGGTTCCTTAAATCCTCAAGGATTTGGGGAAACATCATTTTCCCATCAACTTTAGCCGATAATATGCCCCGGACGTTTTCCATTACAAAAACTTCAGGTTGAGCAATAGAGATGACTTGTAAGTATTCTTTGTATAAAAAATGTCGATGATCATCTTCAGCTTTATAATCTTTAATACCCGCATTACGCGAACGACCAGCTAAAGAGTATGCTTGGCAAGGTGGGCCCCCAATGACTATTTTAGGACCTTGGTGTCCAGCGACTAGTTCCTGAATCCTTTCATGGATAAGCTCGTTATCTTTACCAAGAGCCCTTGGTTGATGTAATGTTTCCCTAAGTGCCGCTTGAGCTTGCTCATCGTATATAGAAAAAAGCTCATCGCGAGTTATTAGTCCACGAACGTATTTATAATAGTCTTTTCTAGCTACAGGATTATCAGCGATTTTTCTGAAAAATGCTCTAGTTGTCAATGTCTTATGTGCAGATGGTTCTTTTTCGACCGACACGCCAATATCAAATGGTTTAACACCATTCTCAGTAGTACATGATGAGACCCCCTCACCAAGCCCTCCGGGACCTGCGAATAGGTCGATAACTAGAAATTCACCTGCTTTCATTTACTGTTTCTTCCAATTTAAATACTGAGTAATCATACCAGGCTAATTTCCTTGGGCAACAAGATATCATGATTCTTTTGTTTCTTAGAATTGCAGGGTTGGTTGTTGAGCATATTGGTGCTTTTTTAACTTTGTGGTTTGGGATATATAAAGCCGTATCGACCAAATAACGTCTCAAGTGCTATAAATATCATAGCTTGAGTACTACAAGCGGTTACTTATTCTATATGCTCATCCCGAGTACATATTAGATATGCATAGATCTAAGTATAAGGATTAAGATCAACGTACGTGCTCTGTATCTACATGATGTAAGGAGATAGCTTGCGCAAAAGGAGGAGTTTTGCCAGATACAAAAAAGGCCACCCGAAGGTGGCCTTTCCAAACGTTTGGTGGAGCTGGCGGGAGTTGAACCCGCGTCCAAAATCAGTCTAACAGATGGCGCTACATGCTTAGTCAGTCTTTATTCTCGTACCTACACTGCGAACTGACACGCTATGCAAATACATACCAGAATTCTATTTCGCGGTTCATCTCTCTAGTCAAAGATTCCCTCGCTATCTTGTTTGGGTTTGAACCCCTGTTAATCCCCGTCTTACAAGCGGAAGCTAGGGCAGGAGCGCTCTCAGCAGGGTATTAAGCTGCTAGTGCGTAGTTTTCGTCGTTTGCGACTATTTTTTGCGGCTTTTTTACGAGGCCAACCGCACCTCGGCATGCTCCACAAGCCTTCGTGATCCTGTCGAATCCTAAATCAGCCCCAGAGTTCGATCGATGTTATCAGAAAATTCGTTAGGGTCAACAGAAAGACTACTGAAGTCTAACTAGGTGGTTGATAAACCACCAATCCTCAACATCTTATGACTATTTGCTATTAACGGTTGCTGCTTTTCATGATGCGCGCCTTATCGCGCTGCCAATCACGTGCTTTGGTATCTGCTCGCTTATCATGAAGCTTCTTACCGCGCGCTGTACCTATCTTCAGTTTAACAAAGGATGCCTTCCAATACATACTAAGGGCGACAATTGTTTCACCGTCACGGTTTACTGCGCCTGACAACTTATCGATTTCACGACGGTTCAGTAGCAGTTTACGGGTACGTGTTGGGTCGGCCACCACATGGGTAGAAGCGGCGTTGAGCGGGGTGATGGTCATGCCCGAAATGAAGGCTTCACCGTTACGCAAGAACACATAACTCTCAGTCATGTTAACTTTGCCGTCGCGGATCGCTTTTACTTCCCAACCCTGCAGTGATATTCCAGCTTCGTACTCGTCGCTGATCGCGAACTCGAAGCGGGCGCTTTTGTTCTTGGCAATTGTATTGCTACTTTGCTTTGGTTTTTTCTTGGCCATAAATACTCTTGAATGTTGCTGTCCCAGCCTTTAGTACATTGGCTGGTCGAAAAGTGTTTATTTATAAATCAATGAGATGATGACAATAAACACGCTTATTTTGGCTGTTAGCCCAGTAATGGTATCATTGGGTTTGTCCTTGTCATAGGTTTTCGCGTGACAGGTGGCACGTTTTAACCGTAAGGAGAAGCTATGCCTCAGATCAGCCGTTCTGCATTAGTACCGTTTAGTGCAAAACAAATGTTTGAACTTGTTAACGATGTTGAATCCTACCCTGCATTTCTGCCAGGCTGTTCCGGGACTAAAATTCTGGAAAGCTCAGAGCAGCATATGATGGCCGCTGTTGATGTGTCTAAGGCTGGGATCAAGAAGACATTTGTGACCCGTAATGATCTGACAGACAGTAGTGTGATCGCGATGCAGCTAGTCGATGGTCCGTTTCGCCGCTTGGTGGGTGGCTGGCACTTCACCGAACTCGATGCCGAGGCGTGCAAGGTTGAGCTTAAGCTGGACTTCGAATTTACCAATGGCTTGGTGGAAGCGGCGTTCGGTAAGGTATTCCGTGATTTGACCAATAACATGGTGTCTGCCTTTACCCAGCGTGCGCGAGAGATATATGACTTCTGAAGATAAGTTGATCCATGTAGAGGTGGTGTATGCACTGCCTGATGTGCAGAAGGTGATCCGCGTGACGGTCACGCCGGATATGCAGGTGCAGCAGATCATCGAACAATCCGGTGTACTGACACTGTATCCTGAGATTGACCTGAAAAAGAACAAGGTAGGCATTTACAGCCGTAATGTGAAGTTGGAAGCGACGGTGCACGATGGCGATCGTATTGAGATTTACCGTCCATTACTGGCCGATCCAAAAGAGATCCGACGCAAGCGTGCGGAGCAAGCCAAACAAGAAGCCTTGGCTGCAAAAGGTGAGAAAGCCTAATTTCTTGGGGTAACAGATACAAATAAAAAAGCTCGCCAAAGGCGAGCTTTTTTTGTTTTCTGGCAACCAGAAACTACGGCTATGTAGCAACCTTAGTTGAACTGCTCCATGAATTGGGGGCTTTTTTCGTAGTCCCCTTCAAGGCTGGTCAGCTGATTCTGGGCACTGAACTTCAGGATCAGGTTCTTCTGTTGCGGCTCTCCGTGACCAGGCTTGTGGTAGTAAACGTAATACCACGTATCTGGATACTCGGGTTGAACCAGCATAGGCGAGCCAAGCACGAATTGTACCTGCTCTTTGTTCATTCCATATCGGAGGGTGTCGATATCTTTCTGTTCCAGGTAGTTACCCTGGTTGATATCAATTCGGTAAACCAGTCGTTCAACGACTGAACAGCCACCCAATAAACTGACCGCTAAAGTTACGGCAGCAAGGTTTTTCCAACTCATAGCATCCCGGCATGTTCGCTTTATTCTGCAGCGATGATAAACAACCCCCGAGCAGAAGTAAAAAAGCAGTAAAGAAAAAAACTGTAATTGAGACTGCAGCACAACCAATTAGTTGCACTGCCCGTTAAGTTTATTCTATTTATGCCGCAATCAGCAGTTCTTTCGCATTTGCCAGTGTGCGTTCGGTAATTTCACTGCCGCCCAGCAGGCGTGCCAGCTCATTAACACGGGCATCCTGAGTCAGCGGGTACATGTTGGTTTCGGTTTGTCCCTTACTGGATTTTTTCGCCACAAACATCTGCTGGTGACCACAACCGGCAACCTGCGGCAAGTGGGTTACACACATGACCTGAGTTGATCCCCCCAAGGTGCGCAGCATCTTGCCGACAATAGCGGCGGTCGGCCCACTGATCCCCACATCGACTTCATCGAAAATCAGGCTTGGGGTTTCGACTTTCTGGGCGGTGATCACCTGAATCGCCAAGGAAATCCGCGATAGCTCACCACCGGATGCGACTTTACCTAACGGCTGCAGCGGCTGACCTGGGTTGGTGGACACCAAGAAGGTTATCGTGTCGAAGCCTAGCGGGCTGAGCATACCTTCGGTATCGCTCTGGACATCAATCTTGAACACGCCGTTTTCCATGCTGAGCTGGTGCATGCTATCGGAGATCTTCTTGTCGAGCTCCTTGGCATAGCGCTGACGACTCTTGCTGAGTTTTTCGGCGCTGGCCAAGAATTTCTGGCGTAGGCACTCGACGTTTTCAGCGATTTCTTCCAAGCGTTCGTCACTGCAATCAAGCTGCTCTAGCTCTTTGAGCAGTTCTTGGTGCTTGGTGTACAGTTCATCCGGCATCACGTAATGCTTACGAGCCAGTGACATGATCTTGGCCAAGCGCTCTTCAAGGTACATCAGGCGCTGTGGATCCATATCCATGTTGTCGAGGTAGCTGCGCAGCTCTTGGCTGGCCTCTTGCACTTGGATAATGGCATCGTCGAGCATTTGCGGGATGGCGCTTAAGTTGCTGTCGATTTCGCCTAAGTTAGCCACTTCTTGGCAGGCTGTTTGTAGCATATTCAGAGCATTGCAATCTTCGTTGTCATACAGCATGGCCAGGGCGTTTTGACTGGAAACGGCGAGTTCACCACTATTGGACAAGCGCTTGTGCTCTTCTTCAATCTCGGCAAATTCTTCTTCTGCCAGAGCCAGTTCGTTGAGCTCTTTGACTTGGTATTGGATCAGCTGTTTCTGTGCTTCGTTCTCTTCCCGGTTTTGGACCAAGCGTTTGTATTCGTTGTTGGCCTGACGCCAGCGTTGGTAATGGTTGCGGGTTTTTTCCATCAGGTGATGGTGCCCGGCGTACTGATCCAGCATTTGTTGCTGGTAATCCGGGCGCATTAGCTGCTGGTGGGCGTGCTGGCCATGAATGTTGATCAGTAACTGGCCCAAGGCTTTTTGCTGCGAGGCCGGAACCGGACTGCCATTGATAAAGCCACGTGAACGGCCTTCTTTGGTAATGACACGGCGCAGGATGCACTCGTCACCATCAGTCAGTTCGTTGTCTTCCAGCCAGCGACGGGCCGCTTGGTTGTTCAGCAATGAGAAGGCGGCAGAGATTTCTGCTTTGTCTTCATTTGGGCGAACCATGCAGGCTTCGGCGCGATCACCCAAACACAAGCCAAGTGCATCAATGGCAATGGATTTACCTGCACCTGTTTCACCGGTAATGGTGGTCATTCCCGGTTTAAGTTCAAATTCAAGGTTTTTGACAATAGCAAAGTTAGAGATCGTCATATGAGCCAGCATGTGTTCACCTGTTTAAATCAACACCTGTTTTTTCATACAGTATATACTGTATCTACATACAGTAAAGTACTGTAGATAAAAAATTGCCGGGAAAGTTTGATCTGAGGTAACGGTCTGAAAGTTAGAAACAAAAAAGCCAACCGGGTGGTTGGCTTTAGGATCGGTTATTTACGTTGGTTCTGGCTTAGAATAATCGGCTCGACCAGCCCAGCTTGCCTCTTAGAACTTCGTAGTAGCTGTAGTTCTTCGGGTGGATCAGCTTGAGGGTTTCCGGGCTCTGGTAAATATGAATTTCATCGCCCGGGCTGACAGGCAGTGAGACCTGACCGTCACAGCTGACTTCGAGTGTACTGCCGTTGGTTGGCGAAACCATTAATTTGATCCGGCTGTTGCCATCGACGACCAGCGGTCGGCACGACAGGGTATGCGGGAACATGGGCACCAATGAAATCGCATTGAGCTCGGAGGACAGGATAGGGCCACCTCCGGACAGGGAATAAGCTGTCGAGCCTGTCGGGGTCGAGATGATCAGTCCGTCGGAGCGCTGCGAGAAGGCAAAGGTATCGTCTATGTAGACTTCGAACTCAATCATGTGGGCGATTTTGTCTGGGTGCAATACCGCTTCGTTGAGGGCGGCATTGCGGCTTTTAATCAAACCATGGCGGTGAACTTCCGCTTCTAGCAGAAAGCGTTTTTCGACCACATATTCGCCATTGAGTACTTGATCGAGTTCATCTTCGAAGTCGTCGGGGTCGAGATCAGTCAAAAAGCCGAGGCTGCCACGGTTAACGCCAATCACCGCTATGTCGAAACGGGACAACACCCGCGCCGCACCCAGCATATTGCCATCACCACCGACCACAACCGCCAGGTTGGCTTTGTCGCCAATAGTCAGTAAGTCACAAAAGACTGCTTTGGGTAGTGACAAATCATTGGCCAGCCGGTGGTCAACAAGTACGTCATAGCCTTTTTCAACCAGCCAGTTGTAGAGGCTCATATGGGTCTGCAGTGCCTCGGGGTTACGGGGTTTGCCAATTATCGCGATAGTCTGGAAAACGCGTGTCATGTCCATGATCCGACAAATAAAGAGAAGGCCAGTATAGCGTCAGGATTAGACAGTTGTCGCGCATTGTGATCGATATCGGCTTGAATCATTGAACTTCATCCCCATAATAGGCGCATAAGCGAGTTTTTTGGATAGAGCTGATTATTCTATCCCCCGATTGAAAACCATGATCTTGGCGGAGAGCGAAAGCATGAGCAACGAAGAGAAAAAAGTACAGGACGAACAGCTGCAGCAAGATGTTGAAGCGGTTGAAACTGAATCTGCTGAGGAAGAAGTGGTTGAAATGACCCTTGAAGAGCAGCAGGCAGCCCGCATCGCTGAGCTTGAAGCTGCATTGCTAACTAGCGATGCAAAAGTGCGTGAGCAGCAAGATAGCGTATTGCGTGCCCGTGCTGATGTTGAAAACATGCGTCGCCGCAGCGAGCAGGAAATTGACAAGGCGCGTAAGTTTGCCCTGAACAAGTTTGCTGAAGAACTGCTACCAGTTATCGATAACATGGAACGTGCTATCGAGATGGCAGACAAAAACGACGAGGCAATCAAACCAATGGTAGAGGGTGTAGATCTAACCCTTCAGACCATGATGGGCACGGTTGAGAAGTTCGGCCTGAAGCAGCTAAACCCAATGGGTGAAGCCTTCAACCCTGAATTCCACCAGGCAATGTCTATCCAGGAAAGTGCCGAGCACGCGCCAAATACCGTGATGCTAGTGATGCAGAAAGGCTACGAGCTGAACGGCCGTGTGATTCGCCCTGCGATGGTCATGGTGTCGAAAGCGGCAGCTGGCAACATCGATACCCAGGCGTAAGCGGGACTGTGATTAAACAGGCCCGCTTTAAGGCGGGCTTTTTAATTTTTTTTGATTTTTTTTCGGTGTCGCCCTTGAAAACAATTTGGCTGCCCCTATTTAGTAGTCATACGACATCGTAAATCATTTTCTGCGGGTTATACCGCATTGTCAGTGGCGTTTAGATAACGGGCTGGCAAATAAGCTAAACGAATTTCGGAGAAAGCCTGATGGGTAAGATCATTGGTATTGACTTGGGTACAACTAACTCTTGTGTAGCAGTACTTGATGGTGACAAGCCACGTGTAATTGAAAATGCTGAAGGTGAGCGCACAACAGCATCTGTTATCGCATACACTCAAGATGGTGAAACTCTAGTTGGTCAGCCAGCTAAGCGTCAGGCGGTTACAAACCCTGAAAACACGCTATTCGCAATCAAGCGTCTTATTGGTCGTCGTTTTGAAGACGAAGAAGTTCAGCGCGACATCGAAATCATGCCTTTCAAAATTGTTAAGGCAGACAACGGTGATGCATGGGTAGAAGCGAAAGGCCAGAAAATGGCTGCTCCTCAGGTATCTGCTGAAGTTCTTAAAAAGATGAAGAAAACAGCTGAAGACTTCCTAGGCGAAGAAGTAACTGGCGCAGTTGTTACTGTTCCTGCTTACTTCAACGATGCTCAGCGTCAAGCAACAAAAGATGCTGGCCGTATCGCAGGTCTAGAAGTTAAGCGTATCATCAACGAACCAACTGCTGCTGCTCTGGCTTACGGCCTAGACAAGCAAGGCGGTGACCGCACTATCGCTGTTTACGACCTTGGTGGTGGTACATTCGATATCTCTATCATCGAAATCGATGAAGTTGAAGGCGAGAAAACATTTGAAGTTCTAGCAACCAACGGTGACACACACCTAGGTGGTGAAGACTTTGATAACCGCATGATCAACTACTTAGTTGAAGAGTTCAACAAAGATCAAGGTATCAACCTGAAGAACGATCCGCTAGCAATGCAGCGCGTTAAAGAAGCGGCTGAAAAAGCGAAGATCGAACTGTCTTCTGCACAGCAAACTGACGTGAACCTACCTTACGTTACTGCTGATGCGACTGGTCCTAAGCACATGAACATCAAAGTGACGCGTGCGAAACTAGAATCTCTAGTTGAAGATCTAGTTCAGCGTTCTCTTGAGCCACTAAAAGTTGCTCTTGCTGATGCTGACCTATCTGTAGGCGACATCACTGACGTTATCCTAGTGGGTGGCCAGACGCGTATGCCTATGGTTCAAGCGAAAGTTACTGAGTTCTTCGGTAAAGAGCCACGTAAAGACGTAAACCCAGATGAAGCTGTTGCTGTCGGTGCTGCAGTTCAGGGCGGTGTACTTGCTGGTGACGTTAAAGACGTACTTCTACTAGACGTTACTCCACTGTCTCTTGGTATCGAAACCATGGGCGGCGTAATGACTAAGCTAATCGAGAAAAACACCACTATCCCTACTAAGGCGAACCAGGTGTTCTCGACTGCTGAAGACAACCAGAGCGCGGTAACTATCCATGTTCTACAGGGTGAGCGTAAGCAAGCGGGCTACAACAAGTCTCTTGGTCAGTTCAACCTTGAAGGTATCAACGCGGCACCTCGCGGTATGCCTCAAATCGAAGTAACTTTCGACCTTGATGCCGATGGTATCCTGCACGTATCTGCGAAAGATAAGAGCACGGGTAAAGAGCAGAAGATCACTATCCAAGCATCTAGCGGTCTGAGCGACGACGATATCGAGAAAATGGTACAAGAAGCAGAAGCTAACAAAGAAGCGGACAAGAAGTTCGAAGAGTTGGTAACTGCACGTAACCAAGCTGACCAGCTAGTTCACGGTACGCGTAAGCAAATCGAAGAAGCAGGCGATGCACTTCCAGCAGAAGACAAAGCGACTATCGAAGCGGCTGTAAACGAGCTTGAAGAAGCACGTAAAGGCGAAGACAAAGAAGCTATCGACGCTAAAGTTCAGGCGCTTATCGCAGCTTCTCAGAAGCTGATGGAAATCGCTCAACAGCAAGCTCAAGCGCAGCAAGCTCAAGAAGGTGGTGCTGAACAGCCACAGCAAGAGAAACAAGACGACAACGTTGTTGACGCTGAGTTCGAAGAAGTTAAAGACGACAAAAAATAAGATAGTTAATTCATAATCTTATTTGAGCGCGGGCGTTGGAGGTTACTCTTGCGCCCGTAGCTGTATTAAGGCAGGTAACAGATCAGTATGTCAAAACGAGATTTTTACGAAGTTCTGGGCGTAAGTCGTGATGCGTCAGAGCGTGATATCAAAAAGGCCTACAAGCGCCTTGCGATGAAATTCCACCCTGACCGTAATCAGGGTGACGATCAAGCGGCTGAGAAATTCAAAGAAGTTAAGACTGCATACGAAATCCTAACGGATCCTCAGAAGAAAGCAGCCTATGACCAGTACGGTCATGCCGCTTTTGAACAAGGTGGTATGGGCGGTGGCGGCGGCTTCGGCGGCGGCGCTGACTTCGGTGATATTTTTGGTGATGTGTTTGGCGATATCTTCGGTGGCGGTGGTCGTCGTGGTGGTCAGCAGCGCGCGCAGCGTGGTGCCGATTTGCGCTACAACATGGAGCTGACACTGGAAGAAGCGGTTCGCGGTTGCGGCAAAGAGATCCGTGTTCCTACCTTGGTTCACTGTGATACCTGTGACGGTTCTGGTGCTAAGAAAGGCACATCTGCAACCACATGTGGTACCTGTCATGGTCAAGGCCAAGTACAGATGCGCCAAGGCTTCTTTGCCGTTCAGCAAACCTGTCCGCATTGTCACGGTCGCGGCAAGATCATCAAAGACCCATGTGGTACTTGTCATGGTCAAGGTCGTAAAGAAGAAACCAAGACCCTGTCTGTGAAAATCCCAGCCGGTGTCGATACGGGTGACCGCATTCGCCTATCGGGCGAAGGTGAAGCCGGTGAATTCGGCGCGCCAGCAGGCGATCTTTACGTACAGGTGCATGTGGCTCAGCACAACATCTTCGAGCGTGATGGCAACAACCTATACTGCGAAGTACCGGTAAGCTTTACCATGGCTGCTATTGGCGGTGAGGTAGAAGTCCCGACCCTTGATGGCCGTGTGAACCTGAAAGTACCATCTGAAACCCAGACTGGCCGTATGTTCCGCATGCGCGGTAAAGGCGTGAAGTCTGTACGCGGTGGTGCAGTGGGCGATCTCATCTGTAAGCTTGTGGTTGAAACGCCAGTGAGCCTAAGTGCTCGCCAGAAAGAGTTGCTTCAAGAACTTGAAGAGAGCCTAGGTGGTAAAAGTGCAAGTAAGCACAAGCCTAAATCTGAAGGTTTCTTTAATGGTGTGAAGAAGTTCTTCGATGATCTGACCGGTTAAGGCTAGTTTCGTCTTTGATAAAAAAGCCAGCGTAAAGCTGGCTTTTTTGTGCCTGAAATTTGCGGGTAATCCGTTGTTGGTATCTTCCTGTTACCAGCAGCCGCTGATGGCGGTGCCATTATCTGACGCTGTACCTACCCCGGCAGCGTTGAGAGATAAAGTTTTACAGATATCTTTGTTTTGTCCAGAAGTTGACTGGGGTGTCGCGGCAATAATATAGCGGTTTTCACCGGAGCCACTGGAATCAATTGAAAGTTTGTAGCGATCTAAATTCGATTCGCAAAATGAGCATGTTCCTCCACTGACTACATTAAAAGCGTAGCTATTATTCTTAGTAAACTGCTCCTCTAGTGTCAGTTGAATTTTCATGAGATCTGCCATTGCTTGCGATCGATATCCTTTCATCGTTTGCTCAACGTATGAGGGGTAGGCGATAGCACTAATAATGCCGATTATTGCCACTGCGATTAATAGCTCGATCAAGGTCACGCCTTTTTGTCTTTCCATATATTTATCCCTCTGAAATTTTCGAGCTCACTCGATAACTTCCTCTAACTTTATCCAGTGCATTTTGGCTGGGTGTTAATATATGAATCAACTTGAATTGGTTTTATCTATAACTATTTAGGCAGAAATGGGGAATGGGTCGAGAATCGGTGTATGGTTTACAGCAAAAAGCACCAAGAGTTTGGCGAAGAAATGGCTTTACCCTACTCGAGCTACTCATAACCTTGATGGTTTTGACTGTTTTGCTCAGTTCAGCAGCTCCGTCGTTCGTAAGTATTATTCAATCGAATGAAGTTAAGCGATTAGCAACAGAGGTTGAGTGGTTGCTAGCGCAAGCGAAATCAGAGGCGGTAATGAGGGGCGAATCCATGACTGTTGAAATGCTTGGTATTGGCCGTGATTCAGCAACTGACACTGAGGCTGACTGGATAATACAGGCAAAGACTTCTAGCAGTAACGAGATTATTGGAAAGGTGATCGGAGAGCAGTTTTCTAAAGTTTCCTTTTATAAGACCTTTAATACTAACGAAATCTCCTTCGATTCTATGACCGGACGGCCAAATTACAATGGTAGCTTTGTTTTTTCTGTCAGGAACAATGAAAGCGTAGAAGTAACAACCAGTAATATGACTGGCAGGTTATATGTCTGCAGTGAACGCGGAGGGTATGGGTATGGTATTTGCCCAAGTAGTTAACCGTGGTTTTAGCCTTGTCGAGCTGTTAGTTGCTACAGCTATTTCGCTGTTGGTATTAGCTTCCGTAACGTCGGTATTCATTTCTGGTTTTAATAGTGCATCACAGCGCTCACTCCAATTGATGTTGGCACAAGATACCAATGATGCTCTTCGCATGATTAAAGATGATATTTTGCGAGCAGGCTTTGCTTCTGGAGCGTCATCTACATTTGTGATCAGCGGGGCAACGAAAACGGTTTATTTAGACTCACCTGTTGCGGGTAAATCATCGTGTATTGGGTATGGCTATAACGATGGTAGTGAAAAACATTATCGGTCCTATTACCTTAAGGATAAAAAACTTAATGTGTTTATGACCAAGAGCTCGGTCATTGACATTTCAGGTACATGTAAAAATGGCCATTCAATCTTGGATTATACCCAGTTGAAAGTGACAAAGTTTGAGATAGCGGAAAAGATATTAAATGCAGGGACAGCAACCAGCCAGCTTCTAACTATTCAGTTGGATGTTTCTACGCTTGATGATGAGTTCAGCTTATCAAAAAACGTTAAGGTCAAAACAAGGAATTGGTACTGATGAATAGACAGAGAGGCCTTGTAACGTTACTCGTGACAACCATGATACTGGTTGTGTCTTTGGTGTTCTCTTTGGCTTCGTATAAAAATGTGTTTTACCAGATAAAGCGTACCCAGAATGAAGTGCTGGCAAGAAAAGCCCATTGGTTAGCGGAGGGGGCTATAGAGTGTGCTTTTGCTGAAATAAAAGTGTCCGGTTTTTTACCCAACAATCCTCTTTACCCAAATGCCTGTGAAGCGAGTATTGCTGGCACAACAATTAACTTCCATTTTTCTTCCGTCGAGAACTTTAGTATTGCGTCCAGTGCTTCTCTGGCGTCAATGGCAAAGGCGAGTTTGACCAAGTCAGCTGAGGTCATGTCAAAGTCAAAAAGCGGTGCTATTCAGACTGGTTCAAGTATGTTCTCGAATTCATCTATGAATATTTATGCGCCAGACCCTGGAGTACTAGCCGAAGATGGGTGGGAGTGCATTGCATTAAGGTATAGAAATGCATTTGTACCTAATGCGGCTATAACAAATAGTGGATTATCAGATAAGCCTAATAGTCAAGACTGTACTATTTCCCATAAAACTAATGGCGTAGGGATAGCGGCACTAAAGAGTGACTTTATTCACGATCCTAACTTAAGCCCTTTTGAGAACTTTTTTGGGGTTTCTGATGTAAAACACGATGATGTAAAAAATAATAAATTTGATGTGGTCATTACCGAGGTGCCATCGTCGCCAGGTCATCTTGAATACTCAGGTATAACAGAGTGTGGTAAAGCTATTAAGGAGGCATTATCAAGTGGGTATGAGAGTGTATGGGTCGAAGGAAACTGTGAAGTATCAGGAGATATATATACTGATATAGTAAAACTATCCAATAACATGGATGGGATTATCGTACTGGTCCATGATGGTATGTTCTCTGTCTTCCCTAAGGCTGTCCCTAATAATTTGAAATTTCAGGGTATGATATTTCACTACAACTATGAATATGCCTTTAATTTTGATGATTGGAAAACAAGCCAGGCATATAGTCATTTAACTCATATACCATCTGTATTTGGAGATAACGTTAATCTAGCTAGTTTTTATCTTCATGGCGCTTTGAATTTAGACGGTGGATTGCTCCTCGATGCAAAACATTATGATAATACAAGCAAAAAGTATATCTCTCAAAATGCTTTGCTGAATGATTCCTTTGGCATGACTTATAACAGTAGTTATTTTAATAAATTTAGTAGTAGCAGTAATGAAATCGGATGGACTGAAGGGTCTTGGCATGATTTCTGAACACAGGGGCTTTAGCCTGATAGAAGTACTCATTGCTCTCACTATTATGGCTGTCGGTGTGATGGGCCTGATAAAGATGCAATCCTACATGGAAGTAAGGGCTGAGCATGCATTGAAAACCTTAGATGCGCTTTACTTGGCTGAAGAAAAGTTGGAGGTGTTTCGTACTCGAGCACAGAGCGCGGCGGGTGGAACGATTGCTTATAGCTCTATAGTAAGTCATACAGAGTCAGTTTCGATGGCTGGAATGACTGTAAATAGAAAGGTAGATGTTATCGATAACTCTCCGGTACCTGATGCCAAAAAGATTACGGTATCTATCAGCTGGAAAGACCGCTT
Source organism: Photobacterium satsumensis (assembly GCF_050336935.1). Lineage (NCBI taxonomy): Bacteria > Pseudomonadati > Pseudomonadota > Gammaproteobacteria > Vibrionales > Vibrionaceae > Photobacterium > Photobacterium satsumensis. The sequence continues at coordinate 555 of NZ_JAKJSK010000012.1, read as the reverse complement.
GAAGCAGGATCAGGTGGTGAAGCTTGAGACGGTTATCTCAAAGTACAGCGAGTTTGACTAATTTCTTGTGAATTTCTGCTACAAAAAATAGCCATATTTTACTCCTGTGCTCAAAAAGTGCTCGGTCGTTTGTTTTTCTCAAAAAATCTGTTGCCCTCTCGAATTCTCTCCCTATAATGCGACCTCACTGACACGGAGCACGGCAACTTAAGCCGCTAACCAATCAGTATTGTTCTTTAACAATTTGACCATGCAATCTGTGTGGGCACTCGTGAAATGATAGTCAACAAAAGAATTATCAATGAAACTGAGTGACCAATACAAATTTTAAGTTTACTTATTATTTGGCACAGTCAATTCAATCATTACTTCGGTAATGGTTTAACAGTATTTCATTGAGCCAAAACTTTAATTGAAGAGTTTGATCATGGCTCAGATTGAACGCTGGCGGCAGGCCTAACACATGCAAGTCGAGCGGCAGCGACAACATTGAACCTTCGGGGGATTTGTTGGGCGGCGAGCGGCGGACGGGTGAGTAATGCCTGGGAATATGCC
>NZ_JAKJSK010000036.1:0-613 GCF_050336935.1 Photobacterium satsumensis | reverse complement strand
CAGCACAAAATGCGGAAGTGGCGAAATTGGTAGACGCACCAGATTTAGGTTCTGGCGCCGCAAGGTGTGAGAGTTCAAGTCTCTCCTTCCGCACCATTCTCTCTGGATTCAAGTCTCTGTAAAGAGCATCTGCAGGTCTATCGCCAAGCGGTAAGGCAGCGGCTTTTGATGCCGCCATTCCCTGGTTCGAATCCAGGTAGACCTGCCATTATTAAACTTAACGAGTTTCTTCGGAAGATTCGGTAAGTATGCGGAAGTGGCGAAATTGGTAGACGCACCAGATTTAGGTTCTGGCGCCGCAAGGTGTGAGAGTTCAAGTCTCTCCTTCCGCACCATCATTCTTTGATTGGGTTTTGGCCTAATTGAGAAAAAGTCTCTGAAAAGAGCAACTGCAGGTCTATCGCCAAGCGGTAAGGCAGCGGCTTTTGATGCCGCCATTCCCTGGTTCGAATCCAGGTAGACCTGCCATTATTAAACTTAACGAGTTTCTTCGGAACATTCGGTAAGTATGCGGAAGTGGCGAAATTGGTAGACGCACCAGATTTAGGTTCTGGCGCCGCAAGGTGTGAGAGTTCAAGTCTCTCCTTCCGCACCATCATTCTTTGATTTGATT
>NZ_JAKJSK010000011.1:0-212592 GCF_050336935.1 Photobacterium satsumensis | reverse complement strand
TTTGCTGCCCGGGGGGCGGTGAATAAACAGAATTTGCTTGGCGACCATAGCATTATGGACCCACCTGATCCCATGCCGAACTCAGTAGTGAAACGTAATAGCGCCGATGGTAGTGTGGGGTCTCCCCATGTGAGAGTAGGACATCGCCAGGCTCCAATTTAGATATACGTATTGAACGACGTGTATCGGATAGACATGAACATGTTTATCACCGTGTGGAGCGGTAGTTCAGTTGGTTAGAATACCGGCCTGTCACGCCGGGGGTCGCGGGTTCGAGTCCCGTCCGCTCCGCCACTTATTCAGACAGAGTTAAGTCTTTAAAATAACTACAGGGGTATAGCTCCAATTGGCAGAGCAGCGGATTCCAAATCCGCGTGTTGGGAGTTCGAATCTCTCTACCCCTGCCACCTTCGAAAGCCTCGACAGAAATGTCGGGGCTTTTTTGCATTTGGCATTTGAAAGCTAAAGCACCGACATCCGCTCGATAAGATAACTTTCCCTTCTTTATCAATACTGTGACTCGGTTTGATAAATTCAGTTTGATCTCCAGTGGTTTGTTAGTAAAATGATAATACATTAGGGGTGTAGCTCCAATTGGCAGAGCAGCGGATTCCAAATCCGCGTGTTGGGAGTTCGAATCTCTCCACCCCTGCCATCTTCGAAGCCTTAGTCGAAAGACTGAGGCTTTTTTATATATGTTGCTTCTGCGAAGCAATGTTGGGAGCTGGAGTGCCAGCCCAGTCAAATCTCTCCACCCCTGCCAGATTCAAAACCTCAGCAGAAATGCTGAGGTTTTTTTGTATCTATGGGGGGATTTTCACTTGTTGTGAATGGGGATAAGCGATAGCATTTAGCCATTGTCACCGCCTAAGGCGTTGACGGGTGATGGAGTTCCACCTTTAACCGCTCAACCGAGATAATGACTCCTGCTGTAGTAGGATAGATCCGTCTATGGTGGGGCTTGTTATTTGCCATAGCATCTATCCTTGAGAGTAATTCGAGATAAAGATAGAGATGGTATGGCACATCCATTAAGTTCAAATCCTAAAATTTTCGTCCAAATCCTCCGTTGGACGCTTCTTATTATTCCCGTTGCCGTCATTGTCGGTTCGTTGAATGCCTTCTTTCTGTGGATTTTAAGCGTTGCGACTGCAACCCGAATTGATAATCCATGGCTCATCTACCTCTTGCCGTTGGCTGGCTTGGTGATTGTTTATTGCTACCGTAATCTAGGGAAAAACTCAGAGGGTGGTAACAACCTCATCATGGATGAGATCCATGAACCCGGTGCCGGTATTCCAGCTCGCATGGCACCTTTGGTATTGATTACCACAGTGATCACCCACCTGTTCGGTGGCTCTGCAGGCCGTGAAGGGACGGCTGTGCAAATCGGTGGGGCATCGACCCATTGGCTAGCACGTAAATTTAAGCTAAATGAGTCTGACACTCGGCTTATTCTGATTGCAGGTGTAGCCGCTGGCTTTGGTGCCGTATTCGGCACCCCGTTGACTGGCGCTATCTTTGCCCTTGAAGTATTGGCTATAGGCCGCTTGCGTTACGATGCAATCATTCCGGCCTTGTTCGCTGCAATATTGGCAGATGTGGTTTGCTCGGCCTGGGGCGTGCACCATACTCATTACCGCATCGATTTCCTTGAAACCATCACCTTATTTGAACATGCGGTCAAAGTGGACTTGTGGATGATCGCCAAGATTGTGGTCGCTGCGGTTGCATTTGGATTGGCGGGGTATTTATTCGGTGAGCTAACCCATGCCTTCAAAGATATCTTTAAGGCGACCCTGAAAAACCCATACCTGATTGTGGTTGTCGGTGGTTTGATCGTCATTGGTGCTGTTCAGCTGATCGGCAACTATGATTATATTGGCTTGGGTGTGTATTCGAGCCGGGAAGGTGGCGTCAGTATTTTAAGTGCCTTCCAGGATGGAGGCGCCGAGTGGTATAGCTGGCTACTCAAATTGTTGTTAACGGCTATCACCCTTGCTGCTGGTTATAAGGGCGGAGAAGTTACGCCTTTGTTCTTCGTCGGAGCGACGTTGGGTAATACCATGGCTTGGGTGCTGGGTGCGCCGGTTGATTTATTTGCCGCCCTTGGCTTCTTGGCAGTGTTTGCCGCAGCGACCAATACACCACTGGCTTGTACCATTATGGGTGTTGAGCTATTTGGGGCTGAGCACATGTTGTATTTCGCCATTGCTTGCTATACCGCTTATTTCTTCAGTGGCCACACCGGGATTTATTCATCACAGCGAGTGGCGGTACCTAAGCTGCTTGACTTGGATGGTGCGCCGAAGATCACCCATAAGCTCGGTGAGCTGAGAGAAACCCATTCCTCATTGCTTAAGTCACTTGTGAAGCGCTTCAAATAATTTTGTTTGGAGGCGGCGTGTTATGCAAAGGTAGCAATGTTTTTGCCAAATAAGTATTAAAACTGTGGGTTCTGCCTTGCCGAGGCAGAACCCCTTTCATATACTGCTAGTTCAACTTGTCGGAGTGCCATTTGGCTGAGACCGCATTGCGGGATCCGTAGAACCTGATCAGGCTAATACCTGCGAAGGGAACAAGAGAGACTCTTCTGCATCGCTGTATTCACAGTGGCAGTATCAGACGAAACTATACACCCTACGTATAGCCTCTTGTTTACGCACCTATCCGCCAAGCACTTTCCCCTTTATGGACTAAAAAGGAAATTGCTATGTCGAATCGCAAACAAGCGAGACTGGAAGCGAAACAATTTATCGATTCACTGACCACCCAGGCTTACCCGAACTCCCGGAAAGTCTATGTCACCGGTAGCCGCGAAGATATCCGGGTGCCAATGCGTGAAATTGCCCTGGCCGACAGCTTGGTTGGTGGGAGCAAAGATGATCCTGTTTTTGAGCCCAATGAGTCGATACGTGTCTATGACACTTCTGGCTTTTATACCGATCCTGAGCAACCCGCTGATATCTATGCTGGCCTGCCAAAACTGCGTGAAGCATGGATTGAGGAGCGGGGTGATACCGAGCATCTTGATGAGCTAAGCTCGCAATACTCCAAAGACCGTTTGGCCGATGACACACTTGATGAGCTACGGTTTGAGCAACAGTCTCGTATCCGGCGCGCCAAAACAGGTGCTAATGTCACCCAATTGCACTATGCCCGTCAGGGGATCATCACGCCCGAAATGGAATATATCGCGATCCGTGAAAATATGGGGCGGGCAACATATCGAGATGAGGTGCTCAACCAACAGCATCCGGGTATGGCCTTTGGTGCAAACCTTCCTGAAGAAATTACCCCCGAATTTGTCCGCCGTGAAGTTGCTGAAGGCCGGGCTATCATCCCTTGTAATATCAATCACCCCGAATCTGAGCCGATGATTATTGGCCGAAACTTTCTGGTCAAGGTCAATGCCAATATCGGTAACTCGTCGGTCAGCTCTTCAATTGAAGAAGAGGTTGAGAAACTAGTGTGGTCGACCCGTTGGGGAGGCGATACGGTAATGGATCTTTCTACCGGGCGAAATATTCATGAAACCCGTGAGTGGATCATCCGCAACAGCCCTGTCCCGATTGGTACTGTGCCTATGTATCAGGCGCTGGAAAAGGTCAATGGTATTGCCGAGAACCTAAATTGGGACGTATTCCGCGATACCTTGCTGGAACAAGCCGAGCAGGGGGTCGACTACTTTACAATTCATGCCGGCGTCTTGCTGCGCTATGTCCCGATGACAGCCAAAAGGGTCACGGGTATTGTCTCGCGCGGTGGTTCAATCATGGCCAAATGGTGTTTGGCCCATCATCAGGAAAGCTTCCTGTACCAGCACTTCCGAGAGATTTGCGAAATCTGTGCCCAGTACGACATTGCCCTGTCATTGGGGGATGGCCTGCGCCCGGGCTCGGTGGCTGATGCCAATGATGAGGCGCAGTTTAGTGAGCTGCGTACACTGGGTGAGCTAACCAAGATTGCATGGGAATACGATGTCCAGGTGATGATTGAAGGCCCGGGGCATGTACCGATGCACATGATCAAAGAGAACATGGAAGAGCAGCTCAAGCACTGCGATGAAGCGCCATTTTATACCTTGGGGCCGTTGACGACCGATATCGCGCCGGGCTATGACCATATTACCTCTGGCATCGGTGCCGCCATGATCGGCTGGTATGGCTGTGCCATGCTGTGCTACGTCACCCCGAAAGAACACTTGGGCCTGCCGAATAAAGAAGATGTAAAGGTGGGGCTGATCACGTACAAGCTGTGTGCCCATGCGGCAGACTTAGCAAAAGGCCACCCCGGCGCTCAGGTTCGCGATAACGCCTTGTCGAAGGCACGCTTTGAGTTCCGCTGGGAGGATCAATTTAATCTGGCTTTAGATCCTGAAACGGCTCGAGCCTACCATGATGAAACACTCCCTCAGGAGTCCGGCAAAATCGCGCATTTTTGTTCGATGTGCGGACCGAAATTCTGCTCGATGAAGATCTCACAAGAAGTCCGTGACTATGCAAAAGGGCTAGAGAAAGACGGCGATTTAGCGGTGAAGATGTTGGATGACCCACTCGAAGGTATGCAGCAAAAAGCCGATGAATTCCGGGCCAAGGGAAGTGAGCTTTATCACCCAATTAAAGAGGAAAGTTAATGAACGCGTTGTGTTTACCCGATCACTTAGCGCCATTGCTGATGCACATTGAGCCATTGTTGGCAGCGGCTGACAAATATCAGCTCGGTGAGGCCGTGAGTATGGAGTGGAGCGGATCGGAGGTGGTAGACATTCATCTAGAAGGTATGTCCTTCACGGTGGCGTTTAATCCGTCTGAAGCGATGACCCAAGGGATGGAGGTACGCGATCAGTGGATTGCCCCTTATCCGTCATTGGCGGAGATGCAGCAGCAGGTAGCGGAGAATCCGGCATTGGTTGTCTGTGGCCTGCCGACAGAGCAAGGCTGCGTCGATATGTGGCATCACCTCGGTGAAGCCCGTGCAGTGTATTGCCATCATGCCGGAGCCAGTGAACCGCAGCGTGCGATGTTGCTGGCAGCGCTGGCATTGGACTACCCGCTGGAAGATGCGGTAACCCTGTCGCGCGCCCATGCCCGTGGCTATTTGGAAAGTCATTCGGATGGCTATGGTGAAACCGGTTGGCCGATGGCGCGAGCGTTGTTCCCGCGTCCACTGACTGCCAACCACCCTGAATGTGATGAGCTCGGTTGGGTCAGCAAGGAAGTGGCGGTAGCACCGTTTGCGACTGTTGAGCGTGAAAAGTTGGCACTGTACCCGGTGGTCGATACCGCCCAATGGGTGACCCGTTTGTTGGATCTGGGTGTGAAGACTACCCAGCTACGGATCAAAGATCCGTCTGAGCCAACGCTGCCGGCCCAGATCACCAATATTGTTGAGGCTGGCAAGCAGCATGAAGCCCAGGTGTTCGTTAACGACTATTGGCAGCTGGCGATTGATAACCAAGCTTATGGTGTCCACTTAGGGCAGGAAGATCTGGAAACCGCGGATTTAGCTGCTATCCAGCAGTCGGGGCTACGGCTTGGCCTTTCAACCCATGGTTACTACGAAATCCTGCGGGCGGCGGAATTTGCCCCGAGCTATATCGCATTGGGTCATATTTTCCCGACCACCACTAAAGACATGCCATCTAAACCACAGGGATTAAACCGCTTAGCCTTGTACCAGAAGTTGATTGGCGATGCGTTCCCGACAGTGGCTATTGGCGGTATTGACTTATCACGTGCCGAGCGCGTGTGGCGCACCGGGGTGAGCAGTGTTGCCGTTGTACGTGCCGTAACCCAGGCCGACGATCCGGCGCAGGCGGTGGCCGCATTTGAAGACATCTTGATCCGTAACCCAGCAGAATAGGAACGTAACCATGCTCAGTGATCAGGAATTTCTCCGCTATAACCGCCAGATCATGCTGCCGCAGATCGGTGAGTCTGGACAGCAGTCGCTGGCCAGCGCCCAGGTGCTGCTGGTCGGTGCGGGCGGTTTGGGATCGGCGGCTGCCTTGTACCTTGCCGGCGCAGGTATCGGTAATCTGGTGATGGCTGATGATGACACCGTTGATAGTTCTAACTTGCAGCGTCAGGTGGTCTATCGCGACAGCGATCAAGGCAAAGCCAAGGCTGTAATGGCGGCTGAGCAACTACAGGCGCTGAATCCACATATCCGTATCCGGGCCGTTAAAGCTCGGCTTGCTGATCAGCGTTTGGCGATGGAGGTATCGCTGGCTGATGTCGTTCTTGATTGTTCGGACAATCTAGCGACGCGCTACGCCGTCAACCAAGCTTGCTTCAAGGCCAACACCCCACTGATCTCGGGAGCTGCCATTCGCTGGCAGGGGCAACTGATGGCGTTTGATTTTCGCCAGGGCCACGGCCCTTGCTATCACTGTCTGTTCCCTCGTCAGGCGGGGAGCGTTGATGAGCCGCAAAATTGCAGCAATTCTGGGATTGCCGGGCCAGTGGTCGGGACCATCGGTAACCTGCAGGCACTGGAAACCATTAAATTACTGACCGGTGCTGGCGAGGTGGGTTTTGGCTCCCTGCGCCAGTTTGATGGTCTGACTATGGGCTGGCAAGCCTTCCAATTACCAACAGATAGATCGTGCCCAGTGTGCGGGACGGGAGAATAAACCCACTATGACGACAGCAACTCTGATCCAGGTTCGGGTCAATGATAAACCGGTTGAGGTACCTGAAGGTCAATCTCTCAGTGCCCTGCTGACACAGCTGGAGATGCCACTTCAGGCAACGGCCGTAGCCCTTAATGAAGATATCGTAGCCCGCAGCGAGTGGGATACAACCGTTCTGACCACCGGCGATCGCATCGCCCTGTTCCAAGCGATTGCAGGAGGATAAATGCTAACTATCGCTGATAAGACGTTCTCGTCACGCCTGTTTACCGGTACCGGTAAGTACGCCAACCGCCATACCATGGCGGAATCAATCATTGCCTCTGGCTCTGAGTTGGTCACCATGGCCCTTAAACGGGTTGATATCGACAGCCGTGATGATGATATTCTCGCGCCGTTGATTGAGGCCGGGGTGAACCTGCTACCAAATACTTCCGGTGCCAAAAATGCCAAGGAAGCTGTGTTTGCGGCCAAGTTGGCCCGTGAAGCATTGGGGACTAACTGGCTGAAGCTGGAAATCCATCCTGATCCAAAATACTTGATGCCCGATCCGATTGAGACCTTGGCGGCTGCCGAAGAGTTGGTGCGTGAAGGCTTCATTGTTCTGCCGTATTGCCATGCTGATCCGGTGTTGTGTAAGCGTTTGGAAGAGGTTGGCTGTGCGGCGGTGATGCCGCTGGGGGCGCCGATTGGCTCCAACAAAGGGCTGGCCTCGCGTGATTTTCTTGAAATCATCATTGATCAGGCCAAGGTGCCGGTGATTGTTGACGCCGGTATCGGCGCGCCGTCCCATGCTGCTGAAGCGATGGAGATGGGAGCGGATGCGGTATTGGTGAACACGGCAATTGCCGCGGCGGCCGATCCGATTGTAATGGGGCGCGCGTTTAAGTTAGCGGTCGAGAGTGGCAGGATGGCGTATGAAGCGGGTTTGGCCGGAACGGTTAACCATGCCATTGCTTCAAGCCCATTAACCGCGTTCTTGGATCAGCCTGCTTAAGGAGCCTGCGATGAGTTTCGTTGATGAGTGGAAGCAGCTTGATTGGGATGATATCCGGCTGTCTATCTATGGCAAGACGGCGGCGGATGTTGAGCGGGCACTGCGCAAACCCAAGCGTGATCTGGAAGATTTCAAGGCCTTGATCTCGCCGGCGGCAGAACCTTATCTCGAGCAGATGGCGCAGCAGTCGGCGGCATTGACCCGCAAGCGCTTCGGCCATACGGTGTCGTTTTATATTCCGCTGTACCTGTCCAACCTGTGTGCCAACGCCTGTACCTACTGTGGCTTCTCGATGGAAAACCGCATCAAGCGCCGTACCCTGAATATGGCGGAAATTGAACGTGAGTGTGAGGCGATCAAGGCTAAGCAGTTCGACAGTATCCTGTTGGTGACCGGCGAGCATGAACGCAAAGTCGGCATGGAATACTTCCGTGAAGCCTTGCCGGCGATCAAGTCTCATTTCAGCTACTTGGCGATGGAAGTCCAACCGCTGGATCAGGATGAATATGCCGAGCTGAAAACCCTCGGCTTGGATGCGGTGATGGTTTACCAGGAAACCTACAGCGCGCCGACCTATGCCCAGCACCATTTGCGCGGCAACAAGATGGACTTTGAATACCGGTTGGCAACACCGGATCGCTTGGCAAAAGCCGGTATTGATAAAATCGGGATCGGTGCACTGATCGGCCTCGAAGAGTGGCGCACTGACTGTTTCTTTGCCGCAGCACACCTTGATTACCTTGAGCGTACCTACTGGCAAACGCGCTATTCTATTTCTTTCCCACGCCTGCGTCCGTGTGAAGGTGGGTTGCAGCCAAAATCGGTGATGAATGATCGCCAATTGGTACAGCTGATCTGTGCTTACCGGTTATTTAACCCTGAGGTTGAGCTTTCGCTGTCGACCCGGGAGTCTGCACAGTTCAGAGATAACGTGCTACCGCTGGGGATCACCACCATGTCGGCGGAGTCCAAGACCCAGCCGGGTGGTTATGCCGATGACGTTCCGGAGCTTGAGCAGTTTGCGATCAGTGATGAGCGCCCGGCTGCCGATGTCGCCGCTGCGGTCAAGCAGCGCGGCTTTGAAGTGGTATGGAAGGACTGGCACCATGCCTACTCGGGCTAACTGGCTGTGATTATTTAGCGCTATACCTGTATCGAAAGTGCTCATTTATAGCTATAAACTCCGCGCTTTCTCTTTGCTCTAGCGCCAAATTCTACACAGACAAGATCGAGAGATTTAAAGATAAAAAACGCCCGCACAGACTGTCTGTGCGGGCGTTTTCTTTTGTTGTTGGCGCTATGCTAGCAACACAACGATCATCGTGTTAGCGGTGCCGTTGCCTGCTCTAGCCATGCAACGTCATCGCCTTGCAGCGATGGGCTCAGCACATCGAAAACGCTCTGGTGGTAGTTGTTCAGCCAGCTAAGCTCGGCGTCAGTCATCAGCGCCAGATCAACCAAGCGACGGTCAATAGGGGCACGGGTCAGGGACTCGAAGCCCATTACTGTCATGTCACCGGCGGTTTCCACTTCAACAACCAGCTCAAGGTTTTCGATACGGATCCCGAAGGCATCAGCGCGGTAGTAGCCCGGTTCGTTCGATAGCACCATACCCGGTAGCAGGGCGGTTGGGTTGTGTACTTTAGCGATACGCTGCGGGCCTTCGTGGACACTCAGGAAGTGGCCGACGCCATGGCCGGTACCGTGGTCATAATCAAAGCCGTAGGCCCATAGGTGCTGGCGGGCAAGGGCATCAAGCTGTGAGCCTGTAGTGCCTTTCGGGAAACGGGCAGACGCCAACCCGATATGGCCTTTTAGTACCAGGGTAAAGGTTTTCTTCACGTCCTCGTCCGGCTGTCCGATAGCGATCGTACGGGTAATGTCGGTCGTGCCGTCCGGGTACTGGCCGCCTGAGTCAACCAGGTAGACGTTGTCCATTTCCAGTACGCTTGGCTCAGGTTGGTTATTGTGGTTGTAGTGACACATGGCGGCGTTGCCGGCAGCGGCCGAAATTGTATCGAAGCTAACATCGGTACAGCTGCTGTCCTCGCTGCGGAATTGCCACAGTTTGTCCGACAACGTGCCTTCGTCCAGCAGGTTGCCTTGGGCGACTTGGCTATCCACCCAGGCCAGGAACTTAGAGACGGCTACGCCATCGCGGATATGGCAGGCTTTCATGCCGGCAATTTCCGTTGGGTTCTTGGCGGCTTTCGGCAGTAGGCAAGGATCGGCGGCTTCTAGTAGTGTTGCATCCGCATCACGCAACGTTTGGCTGGCCCAGGCATTGCTGGTGGCTGGATCGACCAATACGGTTTTGCCTGATAGCTGCTTGAGGCCAGCTTCCAGTGCTTCAGGGGCATTGACGCGTACACCGTCGCCAACGTGGGCGGCGAAACCTTCCGGTAAACGGCTTGGATCAATGTAAAAGTCCACGCTTTGATCGGCATGAAGTAGCGCTGTAGATAATAGAACCGGTAGGCTCGGTACATCACTACCACGGATGTTTAGTAGCCAGGCAATGCTATCGAGCTGGGTTAGCAAGACCGCATCGGCTTTTTGCTTGGTCAGCGCAGCGGCAATTTGCACTCGCTTGTCGCTGCTGTTCTGGCCAACAAAATCCAAGCTCATCAGCTTTGCTTGCGATAGGGTCGCTGCTGGACGGTCGGACCAGTATAGCTCGATTGGGTTGTCGCTAATGCTGACCAGCTCCAATTCACCTGCTACTTGCGCCTGGGTACGGGTCAGCCAAGCTGCGCTGTGCAGGCGCGGGTCGATAGCAACTTTGCTGTTCGGGGACAGGTTGTCCAATGCCCATTGGACTGGCGGCTCGTCAATCAGGTGGCGGTATTCGTATACCTCACCCGGTACTTGTTTGCGTACCTGGACCACGTAGCGGCCGTCGACAAACATCGCGGCTTTGTCGCGGGCAATGACGGCCATACCTGCCGAGCCGGTAAAGCCCGTTGCCCAGTGCAGGCGTTCGTTATGGGCCGGGATATATTCGCCCAGGTATTCATCTTCGTGGGGGATCAAAAGGGCGTCGAGCTGGTTTGCTTCCAGCCATTGGCGGATCTGCGCGACGCGTTGCGAGATAACTGCTTGCATGTGTGTATTTTTCCTTTCACTGAGTCACCGTCCGTGTGACGGCTATAAGGCCAGCCTGAATAACAAATACCCCTGTCCTTCAGGTGAGGGACAGGAAATGTTGGCTGTTCAGGCTGTTTTCCCTAAATTAGCGCTTTTGCGTAATAGCTGCAATTAGCTAACAGACAAATCACGGCAGCGCGAGGTGATAATTTGCCGTAACCAACTATGTCCCGGGTCTTTTTCTTGATGTTGATGCCAAAACAGGGTGTAGGCCATAGGAGGAAGTGCTGGTGGCAAGGGCAACACAACCAGGTCGAGCTGGGCAGCGATGTAATCAGCAAAGTGGCTAGGGGCAGTAAACACCAGGTCGGTATGGGTACACAGGCTGGCGGCACTGTTGAAGTCGGGCACATACATGGCGATATCCCTGCTGAGGCCTTGCTCCGCCAACTTGTAATCGAGCAGCCAGCGGTCATCGTTTCCACAACGGACCTGGATATGGCGCTGTTTGAGGTAGCAGTCTTGATCCCATTTTTTGCCGAGCACTGGGTGTCCCTGCCGTACCAAGCAGCGTTGGGTGTCTTGGCATAGTTCGGCGAAAATGATCCCTTTGGGTGGCATTAGGGTGAGCATCGCATCCTTAGGGTTAAGATCCTTCCCGGTGATACCGAAATCAATTTCGCCACTGATCAGTTTTTCAAAGGTGTTTGGCTCCCAGGCCTGGGTATCGAGGATGATATTGGGCCCTTCGGCAAAAATATCACCGAGGAAGCGGGGTAAGAATAACGGGTAGGCACTCTCGACCAGCGCCATGCGAAAGTGTCGGTCGCTGGTATGGGGCGCGAAAGCCGCTGGGGCGGTCAGGTGCTCGATATCCCTGAGCAGTTGTTCGAGCAGTGGCATCAAGGCGATAGCGCGTGGGGTGGGCCTCATGCCGTGGGCGCTACGGACAAACAGGGGATCATCGAATTGCTCACGCAGGCGGTTGAGGCTTTTGCTGACGGCCGACTGGCTCAGGCATAGTCGCTTGGCGGCAAGGGTGACGCTGCCTTCTTCCAGTAAAACATGTAAGCAAACTAGCAGGTTGAGATCTAATCTGGCGAGTTTTTCAAATGACACGGAACGTCTCCCCGTAAAAACACAGTGATATTCCCAAATGGAAAATCGGTGTTGAATATATACCATTTCTATTCATATCTTGAACACCGTAAACTGCTGCCATTGCTCAACAGGATTATACTATGCAACCGAAAAACTCTGCGGACAAACGGCTGGTGGCCTTAATGGTGACCCTGGTGTTGTTCAGCCCGCTTGCCATTGATATCTACCTTCCCGCGTTGCCGGTGATGGCGGAGACCTTCGCGGTCGACCTGACCCGGGTTCAAGATACCGTGACTTGGTTTATGTTCAGCCTGGGCCTTGGTCAGTTGCTGGCTGGACCGCTGGCTGACCGATTTGGCCGCCGTCCTATTGCCCTAGGCGGTATTGCGATTTACGGTGCGAGTGCTGCACTGGCGTATGTTGCCCAGTCTTTGGACATGTTATTGGTCGCCCGTTTATTGCAAGGGTTTGGTGCCTGTGCGACATCGGTCGCGGCCTTTGCGGCGGTACGTGATAGCTTCGGTCCAGAGAAAAGCGGCCGGATGATCAGTTACCTCAACGGTGCGATCTGCTTCATTCCCGCTTTGGCACCGTTGCTGGGAACGTGGCTGACCCACCAGTTTGGCTGGCGCGCCAACTTCAGCTTCATGGCCGGTTTTGCGCTGGTGGCGGGCTTGTTCATCTTGCTGCTGTTTCGTGAAACCCGTCCGGCCGATACCGATGTATCCGGCTCGACGATTAGCCTATCACGCTACTGGTCTGTCCTTAAGGAGCCTACTTTCTTGTACCATGCCAGCATGTGCATGCTAGCGATGGCAGTGATCCTCGCTTATGTCACCTCGGCCCCCGCGTGGTTGATGGTCGAGCTAGGCCAGAGTATGAACCAGTTTACCCTGTGGTTTGGCATCAATGCCGCGCTGAATATCTTGGCTTGTATGGTTGCCCCTAAATACATTGACCGCTTTGGTTCGCGAATGACGCTCAATACCGGTCTGGTGATCTTGGTACTGGCTGGCATGCTAATGCTGTTGCTGGGTCATATCACTGAGGCCTGGGCCTTCATGGCTCCCATTTTCATGTCCTCGTTCGGCTTTGCCTTTGTGCTTGGCTCGGCGGCGGGCAAAGCGCTGGCCCCGTTTGGTGACCGTGCCGGTACGGCTGCTGCATTGCTTGGTTTGTTCCAAATGAGTGGTGCCGGTGCGATGGTCAGCCTGACCCAACGCTTGGGCTTGAGCTCGCCGGATTTGATGGTATTGCAGATGTGGTTGTTGATCCCGGGCTTGTTGATCTTGTGGACCAAATTCGGCCGTCGCTGGCATGCGCCTGTGACCGCTTAACAGAAAATGCTCAATAATAAAAAGACGCCATCCCTTTAAGGCGCAGGGTCTCGACAACCCGTACTTACTAGCTTGCCTGCCACCCAGTGGCAGGCTTTTTTTATGCTTGTAATAATGGGGACTAGGGTGCAGCCGGAGTTTCGGTTTGCTGCTTTTTACCTTTCCATTGTTGGATGAGCAGGCCGAATACTATCAGCACCAAGCCAACCAAGGTCGAGGAGTGGATCTCTTCGCCGATAATCGTCGCCAGCAACATCAGCGAAATAAACGGGGAAATGAAGATCAGGTTGCTGATCCGCGCCGTATTGCGGGTCAGCTTGAGGGCATTGATCCACAGTACGAAGGTGATGCCCATCTCGAACAAGCCGACATAGCTTACCGCCGCCCAGCCTTGCCAAGGGACCGCTGTCCATCCCCCGGTGTAAAGGCTCAAGCCGATAGAAAAAGGCAATGAGACTAAGAAGCCCAAGAGTACACCGAGCACCGCATCGGCTTGGTTTTTAGTATTGAGGATCCAATACATCGCCCACAGTAGGGTCGACAGGAGTGCCAGCGCCACACCGGTCGGGTTATCAAACTGCAATGCCATGACATCGCCCTTGGTGGCAATCACAACTACACCGAGGTAGCCGAGTGCACAGGCCGCCCAGTCTTGCTTGCGAATTTTCTGGCCGAGGAAGACCGCGGCCATCAGCGTCAGGGTGATCGCCCAGCTGTAGTTGAGCGGCTGGGCCTGGGAAGCGGGCAGCAGTTCGTAGGCTTTGAACAGTACCAGATAGTAGGCAAAAGGATTGATCAGACCGAGCAGTAAATAGTAAAGCGGTCTGGCCATAAAGGTACGGCCCAACAGGTGGAGTTTGCCTTGGTACAGTGCGATACCTGCCAGGGCGATGGCTGAGACCACACTGGCGGCAACCAGCATCTGGATTGGGGTAAAGAAATCGAGGGTGATCTTAAAAGCGGTGGCAACGGTCGACCACAACAGGACAGCCGTCAGGCCATACCCGAGCGCACTACGTTCGTTCATTGTTCATCCATAATCAATTGCTGCTTTGGCAAGCCAGCAGGGGGTATATAGGGCGTCAGTCTATTCGATTGCAGCGAAGCCGACCAGAAAATTGCTACAAGGAATGTGAGCTTCGTGCGGAGGGTGTTTCTGCGATAGAGAAACTGGACATTTATCCAGTATCCTCTTAGCCTTATTGGCAAAAGCAGATCAATTGCTGGTTAATCAAAGAGTCGGGAACAAAGCATGATGAATGAGTGGTTGTCGGGGTACGGCTTGGCTATCGTGACCGGTGTATCCGGGGCCACGGTAGCAGGGGCTATCACGGCATGGCTGGTAAATAACCGCTGGCAACAGCAAATGCAGCTTTTGCGTCAGCAGGCAGAGAACGAACTGAAATTGGCACAAAACCGCGAACAGCATTACCAGGGGCAGCTCAACGAGCGTAACCAGGAGCTCGATGAAATGGATGTTGAACGCGATCGGCTCACGGCCGAGTTGCGCCAGATGCATGGCCGCCTCGCGGCGGCGTTGGAGAAAATGCGCCATTTCGAGGCGCTCAAGAACGAGAAGCAATACCTAGCCGAACAGCTTGAAAACGGTCGGATGGCCAATGCCGGTCTCGAAGCTGACTTACGCGAGCAGGAAGCCCGTCACTTTGAAGAGCAGAAAGCGGCCGATGACAAGATTGCCCTGCTGGAAAATGCCGAAGAGCGGCTGCGGGTGCAGTTTGAAAGCTTGGCCAACCGCTTGTTCGAGCAAAAGACTCGTACTGTCGATCAGCAGAACCGGATCAGTATGGAGGGTTTGCTGGGGCCGCTGCGCGAGCAGCTTGATGGCTTCCGTAAGCAGGTCAATGACAACTTCAACCAAGAAGCCCGCGAGCGCCATACCTTGGTCCACGAAATCAATAATCTCAAGCAGCTCAATGAACAGATGGCGCGTGAAGCGGTCAACCTGACTCAGGCGCTTAAAGGGGACAACAAAGCGCAGGGCAACTGGGGTGAGGTTGTGTTGGCTCGGGTGCTAAGTGACTCCGGGTTGCGTGAAGGGCATGAATACCAAACTCAGATCAGCCTCGAGAATGGGGACGGCAAGCGCTACCAACCTGACGTGGTCGTACACCTGCCGCAAAGCAAAGATGTCGTTATCGATGCCAAGATGTCGTTGATTGCCTACGAACGTTTTTTCAATGCCGATAATGTTGCCGAGCAGGAGCTGGCTCTGGGTGAGCACGTTGCCTCGGTACGCAGCCATATCCGAGGGTTAAGCCGCAAGGACTACCATCAGCTGCATGGGGTTGAAAGCTTGGATTACGTGCTGATGTTTATTCCGGTCGAGCCGGCGTTCCAAGCCGCCATTCAATCAGATCCACGTCTGATCCGTGATGCGATGGATCAGAACATCATGCTGGTCAGCCCGACCACCTTGCTGGTGGCTCTGCGGACCATTAATAACCTGTGGCGTAACGAGCGCCAGAACCAAAATGCCAAGCAAATCGCTGAACGGGCCAGCAAACTTTACGACAAGCTGCGGCTGTTTGTTACCGATATGGAATCCATGGGTGCGTCATTGGAGAAGGCCAACCAGAGTTACCAGGGCGCGATGAATAAGCTGGTCACGGGCCGTGGTAATGTGATCCGCCAAGCTGAAGGGTTCCGCCAGTTGGGGGTGGAGGTCAAGCGTGATATCAATCCTCTATTAACCGAAAGGGCGATGCTGGGGGCGGCTGATGATGAGCCGTTGGCAGCGATTGGCGAGGATAGCTCGACCGCATAATGGTGCAGGATGGAGTTAGATGCAGGTTGTGCTTTGAGCAAACCTCAACCATCAAGTACACTAGGGCGAAATAATACGTTAACCATGACGGAAGTAGCATGACGGACACCACACTAGAGACGACCCATTTTGGCTACCGGACTGTAGCCAAGGACGACAAGGCAGAAATGGTTGCTGAGGTATTTCACTCGGTAGCAGCTAAGTACGACATTATGAATGACTTGATGTCGATGGGAGTCCATCGGGTGTGGAAGCGCTTTACCATTGATTGCAGTGGTGTTCGCCGTGGCCACAAGGTGCTCGACTTGGGTGGCGGTACCGGTGACCTTACGGCTAAGTTTTCGCGCATTGTGGGTGATGATGGTCAGGTGATCTTGGCCGATATCAATAACTCGATGTTGAAGGTTGGCCGTAGTAAACTGCGAGATAACGGTATTGTCGGTAATGTGGGCTATGTTCAGGCTAATGCCGAAGAGTTGCCTTTTCCTGATGATTACTTTGACTGTATTACCATCAGCTTCTGTCTGCGTAACGTGACCGACAAAGACAAAGCATTGCGTTCGATGTACCGCGTGCTTAAGCCGGGTGGTCGTTTGTTGGTGCTTGAGTTCTCCAAGCCGATTGTCGAGCCGTTGTCGAAAATCTATGACGCCTACTCTTTCCACTTGTTACCGAAAATGGGTGAAGTGATTGCCAATGACGCCGAAAGCTATCGTTACCTTGCCGAGTCTATCCGGATGCACCCGGATCAAGAGACGTTGGAAGGAATGATGCAGAGTGCGGGCTTTGAGCAAACCAACTTCTATAACCTGACCGGTGGCATTGTTGCCCTGCACCGTGGCTACAAATTCTGAGGAACCCATGCCTGTTGATGCGTTTGTAACTGGGGCGATCGAGACCTCGCTCAATGCCCTGCTGAAAGATGATGAAGACAGCCAGCGTCGCCTTGCCCGATTGAAGGGGAAAGTGATTGGCGTGACCATCAATGAGTTTGGCAAGCAGCTTTATTTTGTATTCAGCCAGCAGATTGATGTCCTTGGTGCCTACGAAGGCGAAGTTGACTGTCAGCTTGCGCTGAACCTTTCTGTCTTGCCTGAGCTTCGCCAGCAGGCCAACCTGACTCAATTGATCAAAGCCGACAAATTATCGCTCGAGGGGGATATCCAACTGGCCCAGCAGTTCTCGGCCTTGTTGAGTGGGCTTAAGCCGGACGTTGAAGAAAAATTATCGCAATATACGGGTGATATCGTTGCTCATACGTTAGTCAGTGGTGCTAAACAGGGCGCGCGATTTATTCAGCAAGGTGTGGTTAAGCGCCAGCGCGATTTGGCCGAGGTGATCACTGAAGAATGGCGTTTGGCTCCGCAGGCGCTGGAAATTGCGTATTTTGCCGATCAGGTCGACGACTTGAAAATGGACGTAGCACGCAGTGAAGCACGTTTGAAACGTTTAATGGAGCAAGTGCTTCAATGATGGTGTTTTCCGAAATTAAGCGTCTTTACCAAATCACTGCTGTCCAGCTGCGCTACGGACTTGATGAGTTACTGCCTGAAGATCCGCGGCTGAAATTGCCAAAGGCAATGCGCAAATCCTTGTTCTGGATTCGTAACGAGCACCCGGAAAAGCTATTGGGTGAGCGCTTGCGTCTGGCCCTGCAGGAACTGGGCCCTGTGTGGATCAAATTCGGTCAGATGATGTCAACCCGCCGCGATTTGTTCCCGCCACATATCGCCGATCAGCTGGCGTTGCTACAAGATCAGGTCGCGCCGTTTGATGGACGTCTGGCCAAGGAACAGATAGACAAAGCCTTGGGTGGCCCGTTGGAGACGTGGTTCAACGATTTCGACGAGGTGCCGCTGGCATCGGCGTCCATCGCTCAAGTCCATACCGCCACATTGAAAGAAACCGGTAAGGAAGTGGTTCTCAAGGTGATCCGCCCGGATATCTTGCCGGTGATCAAAGCGGATATTACCTTGATGTACCGGATGGCTGGCTTACTTGAAAAGGTACTGCCGGATGCCCGCCGCTTGCGTCCTGTTGAGGTGGTACGAGAGTACGAGAAAACCTTGCTCGATGAGCTGAACCTGATGCGCGAGGCCGCCAACGGTATTCAGCTAAGGCGCAATTTTGAAGACAGCGATATGCTGTATGTGCCGGAAGTGTATACCGATTTGAGTCGGGAAAACCTACTGGTGATGGAGCGTATCTATGGCATCCAGGTGTCGGATATTGACGCGCTGGTGACTAACGGTACCGATATGAAACTGTTGTCGGAAAATGCGGTGACGATTTTCTTCACCCAGGTGTTCCGTGATAGCTTCTTCCATGCCGACATGCACCCGGGGAATATTTTTGTTGCACGGGAAAATCCGGAAAATCCACAGTGGATCGCACTCGACTGTGGTATCGTCGGCAGTCTGAACCGGGAAGACAAACGTTATCTGGCTGAAAACCTGCTGGCATTTTTCAACCGTGATTACCGTAAGGTTGCCGAGTTGCACGTTGATTCTGGCTGGGTGCCGGAAGATACCAACATCGATGAATTTGAATTTGCGATTCGCACTGTATGCGAGCCGATTTTCGAGAAGCCGCTGGCCGAGATCTCGTTTGGCCATGTGTTGCTGAATTTGTTCAATACCGCACGCCGCTTCAATATGGAAGTGCAGCCACAGTTGGTATTGCTGCAAAAAACCTTATTATATGTCGAGGGATTGGGGCGTCAGCTGTACCCGCAACTAGATTTGTGGGATACCGCCAAACCTTTCTTGGAAGACTGGATGTCCCGTCAAGTCGGCCCACAGGCCGTGATCGACGGGGTGAAAAGTCGGGCGCCATTCTGGGCGGAGAAATTACCGGAGTTACCGGAATTACTGTACGATAGTTTGCGCCAAGGCAATGTGCTGAACCAACGTATCGATAAACTCTACGATAACTTCATGGAGAGTCGACGTTACCAGGGCCAGGCACGGTTCTACTTTGGCATTGGTGCAACTCTGGTTGTATGTTCTGCCATACTTTTTAGTAATCACGTTGAAACCTATTCGGCCATTAGCGCTGCAATGGGGGTCACGTTTTGGTTACTTGGGTGGCGTGCTTGCCGTAAATAGACGGTAAAGTATGCAGCCAACATATATTCGATTTGTTATTAACCACAATTAGCTGAGGTAAAACAAGCATGGGTGGTATCAGTATCTGGCAATTGCTAATCATTGCACTAATCATTGTGCTGTTGTTCGGAACCAAGAAACTGCGCACACTGGGTGGTGACTTGGGTTCTGCCGTGAAAGGTTTCAAGAAGGCGATCGGAGATGAAGAGCCGACTGCCGAGAAGAAAGATGCAGCAGCTGATGCAGATTTCGATCAAAAGAAACTGGCTGACGAACAGCAGGCTGACCAGGCTCAGAAGAGCCAGAAAGACAAAGAGCAGGTTTAACACGTGTTTGATATCGGGTTCTGGGAACTAATACTGATCTCCGTGGTGGGATTGGTTGTACTGGGGCCGGAACGCCTACCTGTCGCGATCCGTACGGTATCGCGCTGGGTTGGAGCTGCACGTAATATGGCGAACTCGGTCAAGGATGAACTGAACCAGGAGCTTAAGCTTCAGGAGCTTCAGGAAAACTTGAAAAAAGCCGAGCAGATGGGGATGAAAGATCTCTCGCCAGAGCTGAGGGACACTGTGGAGGAGCTGAAAAAAGCGGCCTCGGATGTGCAGCGTCCTTATGCTGACAAAAAAGACGAGCAGCCTTCGGCGACGACGACCTCTCAAAAGCAGGATTAATATAAGTCACTATGTCTACTGTTGAAGATACGCAACCGTTATTCAGCCACTTGATTGAGCTGCGTAACCGCTTGTTGCGTTCCATCCTGAGTGTCATTGTGGTTTTTCTTGGCTTGGTGTGGTTTGCCAACGACATCTATGCCTTTATGTCCGCCCCCTTGGTAGAACGTCTACCGGAAGGGGCGAGCATGATCGCAACAGATGTGGCATCGCCATTCTTCACGCCAATTAAGCTCACCTTGGTGACCTCGGTGTTTATCGCCGTACCGATGATCTTGTATCAGGTTTGGGCCTTCGTGGCACCGGGCTTATACAAGCATGAACGCAAGCTGATCATGCCGCTGCTGTTTTCCAGCTCGCTGCTGTTCTATGCTGGCGTCTCCTTTGCCTATTTCGTGGTGTTCCCTCTGGTATTTAGCTTTTTTACCAGTACTGCCCCGGAAGGGATCACGGTAGCAACCGATATTGCCAGCTACCTTGATTTTGTCTTGGCATTGTTCATGGCATTCGGCATCGCCTTTGAAATTCCGGTGGCCATTATCCTGCTGTGTTGGACAGGGGCGACAGATCCGCAAAGCCTGCGTGCCAAGCGGCCTTATATTGTCGTCGCTGCCTTTGTCGTGGGTATGATGCTGACACCGCCGGATATTATTTCACAAACGCTATTGGCGATCCCAATGTGTTTGCTGTTTGAAGTCGGCTTGTTCTTCTCGCGCTTCTATGTTCGCGACCAAGAAGAAGATGACGCTGCCGAAGAGCAGTAAGGCATTCTATAGCCTGTGTCACAGACAAGAAAAAACCGGCCTAGGCCGGTTTTTTTATATCTGGAGGTAGGGATGCTGGCCTAAGAGACTAGAGACTAGAGACTAGAGACTAGAGACTAGAGACTAGAGACTAGAGACTAGAGACTAGAGACTAGAGACTAGAGACTAGAGACTAGAGGCCTGTCAATTACGGGCACAAAAAAGCCAGCGACGAGGCGCTGGCTTTGGAGGGGCATATGGCCTTCTGTTAGAAGAAAATGTGCGCCATCATCGCGATAACCGGCAGGGTGACCAGGGTACGCAGGATGAAGATCATGAACAGCTCCCACGGTTTGACCGGGATTTTACTGCCGATCAGTAGCGCACCAATTTCCGACATGTAGATCAGCTGGGTGACTGACATAGCCGCAATCACAAAACGGGTCAGATCACTCTCTATGCTCGAGGCCAGAATCGATGGCAGAAACATATCGGCAAAACCCACCACGATGGTTTCAGAAGCGGCAGCCGCTTCAGGAATGCGCAGTAGTTCCAAGAACGGAATAAACGGCTGGCCAAGCAGGCTAAATACCGGGGTGTTCTCGGCAATGACCAGGGCAATGGTACCGATCGCCATGACCACCGGGAGGACGCCGAAGATCATATCTATCGCATTTTTAATCCCTTCAACCACCATGCTACGCAGGCTCTTCACTTGCGACGCTTTCTCTAGTGCTTGTTCAAGGCCAAAGCCAACGACGGTCTTGCCTTCCGGTAGGGCTTCGATATCCCCTTTTACAGCCTCACCATCGATGTAGCGGTCTTTCTTCCACGATAATGGTGGTAGGCGAGGGACAATCACTGCCGCCGCCAATCCAGCCAAGCAAACTGTCATATAGAACGGGGCAAACATGTGCTCCAGGTTTACCTGGGCAATCACCACTAGGCTGAACGTGATAGATACCGCCGTGAACGTGGTACCGATCACCGCCGCTTCACGCTCGGTGTAGATTTTGCTTTCGTACTGCTTGCTGGTCATCAGGACGCCGACACTGCCATCACCCAACCAAGAGGCAATGCAGTTTACAGCCGAACGGCCCGGTAGGTTGAACAGTGGGCGCATAACACGGGTAAACAGGGCACCGACAAATTCCAACAAGCCGAAGTTAAGGAGAAGTGGCAACAGCAAACCGGCAAAAAGGAAAACAGAAAAGAGTACCGGTAATAGATCGTTCAGAACCAGACCGCCGGTATCACCGTGGTGGATCATTTCAGGGCCGATACCGAAATATGTCATGATGACAAAGATGGCACCAAGCTGTTGGACCACAAACCAAGGTAAAGAAGGATTGAGCAATCCGCTGAGGAAGCTGCTCTTTAGAACGGCTTCAGGCTTGAGCAATTTCGTGGCGATCGAAGCGATAGCGGTCAGGGCGATCACGAAGGTCACCATGGCTGGGAGCATGTCACCAAATATTGCCTGGACAGACTTAGCCAGTATGGCGATAGGGATTGTCAATGAATCCTGGTAACTGATGGGTGCCATGAAAAGGAAGACACCGAGAAGCGACGGTAGGATGAACATGAGCCATGGGTTCTTCTTACCGTTTTGGGAAATAACCTGATCCTGCATATATGGCCTTTAACTGATTGATAAGCTAAGAGTAAATAAATGCTTTATTCTCTTTGGAATAAATATTCACTGATCTTCCATAATCAGGTCGGGAAAGGTTACAGTTTTTCATCTTGGAATGGAATTATTTTCGCCAATATGTGCGCTTTTATTCATTATTATCCACTATTGAACGATATTTATGGTGAAGATTCCTGCTGGTGAATCCTGTTAAGTTTGAATGATATGCTGCTATGTAATGGTTTGCAGCCAACAAAAAAGGAGCTCCAAGAGCTCCTTTTTATCGTTCGAATGGACTGATAGGCTTTGAATTTCAGTGCATCCGTTTGGCATATGCAATTAACGCATAGTCACGAACTCTTCGCTGCCCGTTGGGTGGATAGCCACAACCGAATCGAAGTCCGCTTTGGTCGCGCCCATCTTCATCGCGACACCGAAGCCCTGGATCATTTCATCAACGGTATAGCCGATACCGTGCAGGCCAACAACCTTCTCGTCTGGGCCCGCGCACACTAGCTTCATCTTACAAGGCTGACGATGTGCGGTAACGGCGGTATACATGGCAGTAAAGCCAGACTGGTACACTTTGACGTTCTCTTCGCCAAACTCGGCAATCGCTTCTGCTTCTGTCTGGCCGATTGTGCCGATCGGCGGGTGGCTGAAGACCACGGTTGGAACCAGCTTGTAGTCCATCTTGGCGTCTGTCTTGTTGTTGAACAGGCGCTCAGATAGCTGGCGACCAGCCTTAACGGCAACCGGCGTCAACTCGATACCGCCTTCCATAATATCGCCGACACAGTAGATGCCTTCAATATTGGTCTGTTGATATTCGTCGACCTTGATGTAGCCACGATCGTTGGTCTCAACCCCCGTGGCTGCCAGGTTGATCTTGTCAGTTGTCGGGTTACGGCCGATTGCCCAGATCAGCACATCGGTATTGTGCGACTCACCGTTTTCGAAATGCAGTGTTACAGAGCCATCAGCTTCTTTAACCACTTCTTTTGGTACGCTGTGGGTGTGCAGTGTTGGACCTTCTTTGTCCATCACTTCAACGAGGGTGTCGATGATCATCGGGTCGAAGCTGCGCAGCGGTGATTCTTTACGGACGAACAGGTGGGTATCGGTACCCAGAGCGCTGAGTACGCCGGCAATTTCAACCGCAATGTAACCGGCACCGATAACGGCGGTACGCTTAGGCTGCGCGTTGAGCTCGAAGAAGCCGTTTGAATCGATGCCGTGCTCGGCACCCGGAACGTTCGGGATGGTTGGCTCACCACCGACAGCGATCAGGATGTGGTCGGCGGTGTAGTGCTCGCCGTTTACTTCGATAGTCTTCGCATCAACGCCATCTTTTTGATCAACAAAGCGTGCGAAACCGTTGATCACTTCAATCTTGTTGTTGCCAAGTACGTTGTCGTAAGCGGTGTGGATACGGCTGATGTAGGCTTCGCGGCTCTCGACCAGCTTGCCCCAGTCAAAGCCTTTAACGTCAACGTCAAAGCCGTAGTCTTTGGCGTAAAGGTGCATAGCTTCAGCAATTTGGGCACCGTGCCACATCACTTTCTTCGGCACGCAGCCTACGTTGACACAGGTTCCACCCAGAGCCTTGGCTTCTACCAGTGCTACTTTGGCACCGTACATAGCCGCACGGTTTGCCGAGGCAATACCGCCACTGCCGCCGCCGATACAGATGTAATCAAAATGCTTTGCCATGACTTTACTCCACTATTTTTTTGATTTGGTAACAGCTCCTGCTGTGCTTGTCCTAGTGTAATCAAGAATGGGAAGAGTTACGAGAGGGTAGGATTGAGAAAGTTGGAACAAAAAATAACAGCCATAAAAAAGGCGGGAAATCCCCGCCTTACAAGATGTTACCGAATGATGAATGCTTATTCCGGTACGATCCATTCCACTTTGTAGTGGCCGTGGTTGGGGGCAATCGCCTCTTTCAACCAGGGTAAAATCGCCTGCATCTGGCTTTCCAGTTTCCACGGTGGGTTGATCACTATCATGCCCGATGCGGTCATGCCGCGCTCCTCGGTATCCGGCTCGACACCCAGCTCGATCTGCAGAATCTTGCGGATCCCCAGATCTTCCAGCCCCTTGAGCATCTTGTCGATATTCTCGCGGTAAACCACCGGGTACCAGATCGCATAGGTGCCCGTTGCCCAGCGCTTGTGGCTTTCTTTAATCGCCTTAACCACATCCATGTACTCGTGCTTGAGTTCATACGGTGGGTCAATCAGCACCACACCACGGCGCTCTTTCGGTGGCAGGCTGCCCTTGAGACGGGCAAAGGCATCTTCTTTGTAGATGCGGACCTGGCTGTCGCCACGGAATTCCTGCAGCAGCAGCGGGAAGTCACTCGGGTGCAGCTCGGTCAATACCATGCGGTCTTGATCGCGGAGCTGAGCACGGGCAACTTTCGGTGAGCCCGGGTAGTAGCGCAGCGCATCACCGTTGTTCAAGACCTTGATCGCTTCAATATAGCTGGCAATCTCTGCCGGGATATCGTCGCGCTGCCAAATCCGGGCAATACCTTGTTTGAACTCACCGGTTTTTTCACTGCGCTCATCCTGAAGATCGTAACGGCCAACACCTGAGTGGGTGTCGTGGTAGACGAACGGTTTGTCCTTTTGTTTCAGGGCATCCAGGATCAGGCTCTGGACAATGTGCTTGACCACATCGGCATGGTTGCCGGCATGGAAACTATGGCGGTAGCTCAGCATGGCTGGGATCTCGACAGAATAGGGATAAATTGGGTCAGTATTATCGCCAATTGACGGGGAATAGCCAGCAACCGTGATGACTTTCATGCTTGGGATGTTAATCCTAGGTTAAAATGAGAGTGCTGCGTTACGATTTAGTGCGATGAAAGGATTGAATTTACGCTGTTCAAGACGCATTTAATAAAGGACAACTAATTTAAGGAATTGCGCATGACTAACCCATTACTGTCGATGACGGATCTGCCACCGTTTTCGCTTATCCAACCCGAACATGTCAAACCTGCGGTCGAGCAGGCGATTGCCGATTGCCGGGCTGCAGTGGAGCAAGTACTGGCGGCTGATACGCCACCAAGCTGGGAAACAATCTGCGTGCCGCTATCCGAGACGGATGATCGCCTGAGCCGGATCTGGTCACCTATCGGTCACCTCAATGGGGTGAAAAACAGCAATGAACTGCGTGAAGCTTACGAGAGCTGCCTGCCGATGCTGTCGGATTACGGTACCTGGGTTGGTCAGCACAAGGGCCTGTACGAAGCGTTCAAGGCGATCAAGGCCGATGAAAGCTTTGCCGATCTCAGCCAGGCCCAGAAAAAATCCATTACTGATGCGCTAAAAGAGTTTGAATTATCGGGCATTGGCCTGCCAGCCAAAGAGCAGCACCGTTACGGTGAGATCAGCAAGCGCTTGTCGGAGCTGTCATCAACGTTCAGCAACAATGTATTGGATGCCACCATGGGGTGGAGCAAGCTGGTGAGCGATGAAGCCGAACTGGGTGGATTGCCGGAGTCGGCGTTGCAGGCTGCCAAGGCCACGGCTGAAGCCAAGGAGCAGGAAGGCTATCTGTTTACCTTAGATATCCCGTCGTACCTGCCAGTGATGACTTACTGCGAAAACCGCGAATTGCGTCAGGAAATGTATGAAGCCTTCGTGACCCGTGCTTCCGACCGCGGTCCGAATGCCGGTCAATGGGACAACAGCGAGATCATTGCCGAGAAGCTTAAGCTGACCCATGAAATTGCCCGCCTGCTGGGTTTCAATACCTACAGCGAGAAATCACTGGCGACCAAAATGGCGGAAACGCCAGAGCAGGTGCTGGGCTTTTTGAATGATTTGGCGAGTCGTGCCAAGCCGCAGGGCGAGCGTGAAGTGGCCGAGCTGCGCGAGTATGCCAGCACTGAGTACGGTGCCGAGCAACTCGAGCCATGGGACTTTGCCTTCTATGCCGAGAAGCTCAAGCAGCACCGCTACAGCATCTCTGATGAGCAGTTGCGTCCTTACTTCCCTGAGCAAAAAGTGGTAGCCGGTCTGTTCGAGGTACTGAAACGCGTTTTCGGTATGAATGTCACAGAACGTACCGGTGTCGATACCTGGCATGAGTCGGTTAAGTTCTACGATATCTTCGATAGCCAAGGCCAATTGCGCGGTAGCTTCTACCTTGATCTCTATGCCCGCGAGCACAAGCGCGGTGGTGCCTGGATGGATGAGTGTATGGTTCGCCGTACCCGTCAGGATGGCAGCCTGCAGGCGCCGGTGGCCTATCTGACTTGTAACTTCAACAAGCCAGTTGGCGACAAGCCAGCCTTGTTTACCCATGATGAAGTGGTCACCCTGTTCCATGAAACTGGCCACGGCATCCACCACATGCTGACCCAGATCGACGTGCCTGCGGTATCGGGCATCAATGGTGTGCCTTGGGATGCGGTCGAGCTGCCGAGCCAGTTCCTGGAAAACTGGTGCTGGGAAGAAGAGGCGCTGGCCTTTATTTCTGGCCATTACGAGACCGGTGAGCCATTGCCGAAAGCCATGCTGGACAAGATGCTGGCGGCCAAGAACTTCCAGTCGGCGATGGGGATCCTGCGCCAGCTTGAGTTTGGCCTGTTCGATTTCACCCTGTACACCGAATACGACCCTGAGCTGGGTGCCAAAGTGCTAGAGACGCTGACGGATATCAAGTCCCGCGTGTCGGTAGTCCCAAGCCCAGAGTTTGGCCGCTTCCCGCACAGCTTCAGCCACATCTTTGCTGGTGGCTACAGCGCCGGTTACTACAGCTACCTGTGGGCCGAGCTGCTGTCATCGGATGCCTACTCGCGTTTCGAGGAAGAAGGGATCTTCAACACCGCAACTGGTGCTGACTTCCTAGATTGCATCCTGGAGCGCGGTGGCAGTGAGGAGCCGATGGACTTGTTCAAGCGCTTCCGTGGTCGTGAGCCTCAGATCGATGCATTGCTCCGCCACAGCGGCATCACTGGCTAATTTGGTTTCAAACTGGTTATTTTGCTCGGTTTCTGCATCGAAAGTGCTCATTGATTATCATCAACTCCGCGCTTTCTCTTTGAACCCGAGTAAAATTCCTGCGTTTAAATTACAAATTAGGGGAGGGAGGAAGTGGTTATCAACTCCGCGCGCCCTCTTAGCGATGTAGCGAAATCCCTGTGCCAAAGAAAAACGGTCAGACAATAAAAAAGCACCCCTCGGGGTGCTTTTTTTGTAGGTGGTGCGGGTTACTCGCTGGTGATGATGGTCAGCGGCCAGCCCATGTCGCTTTGGCGGGTGGCTTCTTGCTGCAGCTCGGCATCGGTCAGCGGGTTGGCAGCCAGCCAACTGGCTGGCAGTGTTAGGCTCAGGGTATTGTCCTGTGCCGTCAGGGTGAACGGCGGCTGGTGACTGCTGTCACGGCGGTGACACAATATCACGGCCAGACGCAGCAGACGCAGCAGGCGAGTGGCACTCTGGGCCGACAGGGCGTGTTGCTCTGGCAGGCTGGTCAGGTTCTCGCGGTAGCGGCGTAGCAGTTCACCGATCAGGTGTTTCTGGGCACGGGTGAAACCGGGCAGGTCACTATGGTGGATCAGGTAGGCGGCATGCTCACCGCTTTTCTTGAACTCAATCATGGTGCCGATCTCATGCAGGGCGGTAGTGGCATCCAGCAGGTAATGGGCTTGCGGCTCTAGGCTCCATTCTGATTGGCAGCTGCCAAGCAGGGCCCGGGCGGCGTTGCTGACATTGCCGGCATGGATACTGTCGAGTTGGAAGCGGGTCTGTAGACTTTGCAAGGTACGCTCACGGACATCGTTGTGGCGCATCTGGCTCATCATTTCATACACCATGCCTTCGCGCAGCGCGCCACCGGCAAGGGTCATCGACTCGATTCCCAGTGACTCGAAAATCGCGATAAGGATAGACAGTCCGCTAGGGAATACTAGGGCACGCTCGAGGGTCAGCCCCTCGATGTCCAAATCTTCCAGGCGCTCATACTGCATGGCCTGGCGCTGCATCCGCTTGAGTTTCTGCAGGGTGATGATTTCATCCATCCCCTGAGCCAGCATGATTTCCTGCAGGGCCTGTACGGTACCGCTGGCACCGACGCAGGTTTGCCAGCCCAATGTCTGGTACTGCTCGACAATCGGGGCAATGGCGGCTTTGGCGGCCGTGATGGCAGCATCAAAGTTGGCTTCGGTGAGGTAGCGGTCTTTGAAATAGCGCTCAAGCCAGGTCACACAGCCTATTTGCAGGCTGGTCAGTGCACTGGCATCAAACCTTTCACCAATGATCACTTCAGTGCTGGCCCCGCCAATATCGACCACCAGGCGTTTGCCACAACCGCCTGAGGTATGGGCAACTCCCTGGTAGATGATCCGGGCTTCTTCTTCGCCAGGAATGATATCGACCGGGTAGCCGAGGATGGTCTCGGCTTTGGAAAGAAAGGCCTCGGCATTGACGGCGGTGCGCAGTGCGGCAGTTCCGACAATACGGATGTTGCTTGCCGGAATATCCTGCAGGCGTTCGGCAAATAGGCTGAGGCAGTCCCACCCCCGTTGCATTGCTTCAATACTCAGCGCATTTTCGCTGTTGAGGCCAGCCGCTAGGCGGACTTTACGCTTGATCTTGGCCAGGGTCTGGACGGTGCCTGCGACCTCCCTGACAATCCACATATGGAAGCTGTTGGAGCCAAGGTCAATGGCGGCATACAAAGGTGATACTGTTCTTTCCATAGGCATATTTATCTTTTACTGCTGTTTGTTCTGCGGCGGACGGCGACGGCTGCGCTGGCGCGATTGGCCTTGACGTTGTGAACCACCACCACTGCGACGGTTGCCACCTTGGCGCGGTGAACGTGGGACGCTAACTGGCGGCGGTAGATCATCTAACAGGGCTTCCGAGTCATACTTCGACAGCGGGATAGCATGCTCGATGTAGGTTTCGATCGCGGGCAGGTTAATGGCATATTGTTCACAGGCAAAGCTGATCGAATGGCCACTGGCGCCAGCACGACCGGTACGGCCGATGCGGTGCACGTAATCTTCGGCATCGTCAGGCAGATCGTAGTTGAATACGTGGGTTACCTGTGGAATGTGTAAGCCGCGGGCCGCGACATCGGTTGCCACAAGGATATCCACTTCACCTTGGGTGAACTGCTCCAGAATACGAACACGCTTCTTCTGTGGGACATCACCGGTTAGCAAGCCAACGCGGTGTTTATCAGCCGCCAGGTGGGCCCAGATGTCTTCACAGCGGTGCTTGGTGTTGGCAAAGATGATCGCGCGGTCTGGCCACTCTTCTTCGATCAAGCTCTGAAGCAGGCGCATCTTCTCTTGGTTCGATGGGTAGAATAGTTCTTCCTGGATACGGTGACCGGTCTTCTGCTCTGGCTCGACAACCACACTCTCAGGCGAGTTCATGTGTTCGAAGGCAAGCTCTTTGACGCGGTAAGACAGGGTCGCCGAAAACAGCATGTTCAAACGCTCCTGCGGAGCTGGCATGCGGCGGAACAAGAAGCGGATGTCCTTGATAAAGCCAAGGTCAAACATACGGTCAGCTTCATCCAGAACAACAGCCTGAATAGAGCGCAGGTCGATCACGCGCTGCTTGTAGAAATCAATGATACGGCCACATGTGCCAATCAAGATATCGACGCCCGCTTCTAGGGTTTTCTGCTGTTTCTCGTATGCTTCACCGCCGTAGGCAAGTCCCGCTTTTAGGCCGGTGCTTTCAAGCATTGGTTTGGCATCGTTGTAAATCTGGATCGCCAGTTCACGGGTTGGTGCCATAATAATGGCACGAGGATGGTTTTGTTTGCGATCCTCTTTTGCTGGGTTTAGCAGCAGGTAGTTGAAAGTCGCGGTCAGGAAAGCCAGGGTTTTCCCTGTGCCTGTTTGAGCCTGACCAGCAATGTCACGGCCGGAGAGCACTACCGGCAATGCCAGCGCCTGGATAGGCGTACAATTATGGAAGTTATTCGCTTCCAATCCTTGTAAAACCTGAGGTTCTAAACCCAGGTCGGCAAATTTTTGCTCTGTGATGTGAGTCGTCTTCATTCGTATAGAATATCAGCTTAGGGTTGCAATACGAAACGGATTCCATTCAAATAGGGCATCGATTTGCTGGTTAAAATCAAATCAGCTAACAAAATCAACCATTGGAGTGGAAGATGAGCGACAAGATTGTGCAGCTGACAGACGCAAGTTTCGATAGCGATGTAATTGCTGCTGCAGGCCCGGTACTAGTCGATTTTTGGGCTGAATGGTGTGGTCCTTGCAAAATGATTGCCCCAATTCTTGATGAAATCGCGGACGAGTACGAAGGTAAGCTGACTATCGGTAAATTGAATATCGATCAAAATGCAGCGACACCACCAAAATTCGGCATCCGTGGTATCCCAACTCTGCTGCTGTTCAAAGACGGTAGTGTAGCGGCAACCAAAGTGGGTGCCCTGTCAAAGAGCCAGCTTAAAGAGTTCCTAGACGCGAACCTATAAGCAACTCTGCTTCGAACCGTGCACAATTTCTCGTTGTGCATGGTTTGACTTGCGTCTATGCTAGACGGATGAGATCTTTAGTGCTAACTTATTGCACGTAAATTGTAAATCCGTTCATTCCTTGACCAGCCCCATTGGTCAACTTTATCTCAATTAACATAGAACCCCAATTTTGACTGACAAGAAACCCACCACTATGAATCTTACTGAACTGAAGAACCAACCTATTTCTAAGTTGGTTGCGCTTGGCGAAAGCTTAGGACTAGAAAACCTGGCGCGTTTGAGAAAACAAGACATCATCTTTGCTATTCTCAAGCAGCATGCGAAAAGTGGTGAGGACATTTTTGGCGATGGTGTTCTAGAAATCCTTCAAGATGGCTTCGGCTTCCTCCGCTCTGCAGACAGCTCTTACCTCGCCGGTCCAGATGATATCTACGTTTCTCCTAGCCAAATCCGCCGTTTCAACCTTCGCACAGGTGATACTATTGCTGGCAAGATCCGCCCGCCGAAAGACGGTGAGCGTTACTTTGCCCTGTTGAAGGTAAACGAAGTTAACTACGATAAACCTGATAACGCGCGTAATAAGATCCTGTTTGAAAACCTGACGCCACTGCACGCCAACGAGCGTATGCGTATGGAGCGTGGTAATGGTTCGACCGAAGACATCACAGCACGTGTTCTTGATCTGGCTTCGCCAATCGGTAAAGGCCAGCGTGGCTTGATTGTTGCTCCGCCAAAAGCGGGTAAGACCATGTTGCTGCAGAACATTGCCCAAAGCATCGCCCATAACCACCCTGAGTGTGAGTTGATGGTATTGCTAATCGATGAGCGTCCGGAAGAAGTGACCGAGATGCAGCGTTTGGTTAAAGGTGAAGTGGTTGCTTCGACCTTTGATGAGCCGGCATCACGTCACGTTCAAGTGGCTGAAATGGTTATCGAGAAAGCCAAGCGTCTGGTTGAGCACAAGAAAGACGTTGTTATCCTGCTTGACTCGATTACCCGTCTGGCGCGTGCCTACAACACCGTTATCCCTTCATCGGGCAAGGTACTTACCGGTGGTGTTGATGCTAACGCCCTGCACCGTCCTAAGCGTTTCTTCGGTGCGGCACGTAACGTAGAAGAAGGCGGTAGCCTGACTATCATCGCAACGGCACTGGTTGATACCGGTTCTAAGATGGATGAAGTCATTTACGAAGAATTCAAGGGTACAGGTAACATGGAACTGCACCTGTCTCGTAAGATCGCAGAAAAGCGTGTCTTCCCGGCGATTGATTTCAACCGTTCTGGTACCCGCCGTGAAGAACTACTGGCGAAGACTGACGAGCTACAGAAGATGTGGATCCTGCGCAAGATTGTTCACCCAATGGGTGAAACCGATAGCATGGAATTCTTGATCGATAAGCTATCGATGACCAAGACCAACGATGAGTTCTTCAACGCGATGCGTCGCCAGAAGTCCTAATACTGAAGCGCCGTTCTGTCGAACGTCTCACAGTTTTGAAAAACGCCACATCTTGTGGCGTTTTTTATTTTTGGTACACTGGCAATCTTAATTGATCGATGTTCAATTACGGCTTTGCTAGTAATTGGCCCTCATACATCGATATACTGTGTTTGTTATCAAATTGTGATCTTGGATCAGGATGATCCAGATAACCGACATATCTTTTTTCACCAAGGAGGTGACATGCGACTAGGAAAGTGCATGCAGATAGGCTTGCTGGCTGCAGGGATCATTGCGGCTCAGGCTTCGGCTCAGGTTGCCTTGCCGGCGACAGAAACGACCGAGCAGGAAGTCAAACAAGTTCAGTCTTCCCTACAAGTTCAAAACCGGGTGTCGGCCTTGCGCCAATACTATGACAACAGTGATTTTGCGTCGCTGGAAACCCAGTTATCCCCATTGCCCCCCTTGCAGCAAGAAGCGGTGCGTAGCCAGCTGATTGACTATGCTATCGACTATGCGGCTAAACCCGACGGGTTGGATCAGGCCAAGGCTGATTGGCTTGAGGTACAGGCGGCCCGTACGCCAGCGTTTAATGTTGTCGAACAAGGTGATGGCTACCTGGTGACCAAGTCGGCTTTCCACTATGGCGCCAAGGCGCGCAGCTTGGTGATGCGCTGGCAGCAGCAGCTGTTGGCCCTGCAGATGGTGGAGCAGGCCGAAAACGGTGAGCTGCAGCTGTCACAATGGCTGACAGGGGATATCCACACCCAAACTACCCGGCGTGATATTTTCCTTGCCCAATTGCCGGCGTTATCTGAAACGGCTGTGGACGTGCTGGCCGCGCAATTTACCTCGGACAGCAAACTGGTTTGGCTACCGGACAATGCCGTGATTGCTGCCGTGGCTGCTGCCTCTGGCGATGAGGGAGTCTACCATTTGTTGTGGCGACGCCGCAGCGATCAGTACAGCCTGGCCGAGCTTAACCGGCTGGCCGAGTTGGCACCGCAGCCGGCAGCCACCCAACAGCTGATGGCGGCGACGATGAACCCGACACTGAAGCTGCAGGCTTATCGCGCCCTGATCACCCTCAAGCCTTTACCCATGTCGACCAGAGATTTTCTCAGTGACAAACTGAGCGAGGTCGATGATGGCGAACTGGTGGCGACCGAGCTTGCCCGCAGTGGCTACCTTGATTGGCTCGAGCAACTGGCGTCGGTCAGCCGCAGCCAGGTACTTCAGAAGAATTTTCGTTCGGCAGTTGCTCAGCTCCCCTAGGCCGGTTTATACCCGGCTAAGTAAAAATCTGCCTGCTGGTGGGGAATAGGTTGGATCGCAGTGGCCGGATTTTCCGCTGTCCTAGCGTTAACAAGTCGTTATAATGTTTGATAATGATTATTTGTACCCGGTGTCTGTAACCAACATCGGGTGCTGGTGTATTTAGGATAGGTAACCGCAAACCGATGAAGTTCAAGGATCTGCGAGAGTTTATTGACTATCTGGAACAACAGGGCGAGCTTAAGCGTATCTCGCAGCCTGTCGACCCGGATCAGGAGATCACTGAAATCTGTGATCGTACCCTGCGTGCCGGCGGTCCGGCATTGTTGTTCGAAAATCCAGTTGGCTACGATGTGCCGGTATTGGCCAATTTATTTGGTACTCCTGGTCGTGTTGCCATGGGGATGGGCCGGACCGACGTCCGTGAGTTGCGTGAGGTCGGTAAGTTACTGGCTTATCTGAAAGAGCCCGAGCCGCCGAAGGGCTTCCGCGAAGTGCTGGATAAGCTCCCGGTGTTCAAGCAGGTACTGAATATGCCCGTCAAACGGCTGCGCAGTG
The DNA here is from genome assembly GCF_050336935.1 of Photobacterium satsumensis. NCBI lineage: Bacteria > Pseudomonadati > Pseudomonadota > Gammaproteobacteria > Vibrionales > Vibrionaceae > Photobacterium > Photobacterium satsumensis. The sequence goes on along the minus strand of NZ_JAKJSK010000011.1, from coordinate 178,730 downwards.
CCCCGTGCCAGGATATTGTTTGGCAGGGTGACGACGTCGATCTGGATAAAATTCCGGTGATGAGCTGCTGGCCTGATGATGTGGCACCGCTGCTGACCTGGGGACTGACTATCACCAAAGGACCGAATAAAAAGCGCCAGAACCTCGGGATTTACCGCCAGCAGAAGATTGGCAAGAACAAGATCATCATGCGTTGGCTGGCCCACCGTGGCGGTGCGCTGGATTTACGCGACTGGATGGACACCCATCCGGGCGAGCGGTTCCCGGTGACGGTGGCCTTCGGTGCCGATCCGGCCACGATTCTCGGGGCGGTGACGCCGATCCCTGATACCTTGTCGGAGTATGCTTTTGCTGGCCTTCTGCGTGGGCGTAAGAGCGAAGTGGTCAAGAGCCTTACCAATGAGTTGGAAGTACCGGCCAGCGCTGAAATCGTACTTGAAGGCTATATCGACCCGAACGAGTTTGCCGATGAAGGCCCATACGGTGATCATACCGGCTACTACAACGAAGTCGAACGACATCATGTGTTCACGATTACTCATGTGACCATGCGCAAAGAGCCTATTTATCACAGTACCTACACCGGTCGCCCGCCTGACGAGCCAGCGGTACTCGGGGTGGCATTGAACGAAGTGTTCGTGCCTATCTTGCAAAAGCAGTTCCCAGAGATTGTCGACTTCTATCTGCCGCCAGAAGGGTGTTCCTACCGAATGGCCGTGGTGTCGATGAAGAAGCAATACCCTGGCCATGCCAAACGGGTGATGATGGGGGTATGGTCCTTCCTGCGCCAGTTTATGTATACCAAGTTTGTGATTGTGGTCGATGAAGACGTCGATACTCGCGACTGGGATAGCGTGGTCGGTGCCATGACTCGAGACATGGATCCGGTACGCGATACACTCCTGATCGATAACACCCCGATAGACTCGCTGGATTTCGCTTCTCCGGTCGTCGGCCTTGGATCCAAGATGGGATTGGATGCGACCCGTAAATGGGAAGCCGAAACCGCCAATGCCATTGCTTATTCCCGTCCGCAAGCTGACTTGGATCACTCTGCTCTTGAGCAGGCAATCAAACAGCAGTTTTCGGAAGTGATTGATTGCTACCTGCCGCAGACGGCTGAGTGTGGTGGCATGGCCATTGTCACCATCAAGAAGGAGAAAGTTGGTCAGGCATTGCAGGTGATGGAAGGGATCTGGTCGCGCTTTTCCGATCAAGCCGATACTAAATTCATCATTGTCTGTGACGATGATGTCGATGCCCGCGACTGGAATGATGTGATTTGGGCGGTGACCACCCGGATGGATCCGAGCCGTGATACCCTGATGGTTAACCCAAGTGCAGGGCTGGGGGCCAAGATTGGTCTGGATGCCACCAATAAACTGCCGGGTGAGGCTTCCCGTGAATGGGGAACGCCTATTACCAAATCGCCTGAAGTGGTCGCCCGAGTCGATGCTATTTGGGATGAATTGGGGATCCTGAGTTAATCTTGTTAGTAAGCTCAGCCTGTAACCCTGATCAGTAAATCAAGTTTGATTAGCAAGGCCCGGCTGAAGCCGGGCGTGAGAAAATAAATATGTACCAAGTCCGCCTGCTGCCTCATGATATGACGTTTACCATCGACGGTGAACAAACCGTACTTGAGGCCGCGCTCAACGCAGGCATTGCTTTTCCCAACCGCTGTCAGGTCGGTGCCTGTGCCATGTGCATGTGCCGCAAGCAGCAGGGGACGATTCGCTATCAGCTCGAGCCGATGCTCACCGAGAAGGAGCAGGCAGAAGGCTGGATATTTGCGTGTCAGGCAATGGCAAGTAGTGATTTGGTGCTCCAGCTAGATTAGAGGAAGAGAATGTCCATCAAATGCGAAGTAACATCTGTCGAACCGTTAGCCTGTAATACGTTTCGTATCCTGCTGCGCCCAGAGACAAAAATTGAATTCAAAGCGGGTCAGTACCTATTGGCCGTGATGGGCGAGAAGGACAAGCGTCCGTTTTCTATTGCCAGCAGTCCGTGCCGCGAAGGAGAGCTCGAGCTGCATATTGGTGCCGCCGAGCACAACGCTTACGCCATCGAGGTGGTGGAGAGCATGAAAGCCGCACTGGCAGCGGGCACACCGATTGAGATCGAAGCACCGCACGGTGAAGCGTGGGTACGCGAAGACAGTGACAAGCCATTGCTGCTGATTGCAGGTGGTACCGGTTTTTCCTATGTTCGCAGTATCTTGGATAACTGCCTGAGCCGTGGTGTCAGCCAGCCGATCTTTGTTTACTGGGGCGGCCGTGACGAATGCCAACTGTATGCCAATGATGAGCTAAATGCACTGGCGGATCAGCACGGTAACCTGACCTATGTCCCCGTGGTCGAGAGTGCGCCGGAAGGCTGGCAGGGCAAAACGGGCAACGTGCTGGAGGCCGTCAGCGATGATTTCGTCAGCCTGTCAGCCTATGACATCTACATCTGTGGCCGCTTCGAAATGGCCGGCGCTGCCCGCGAGCAGTTCTCGGCCGAGAAAGGTGCCGAGCGCGAGCGCATGTTTGCTGATGCGTATTCGTTTATCTAAATACAGTTCCTAGGTTATAGATTCTAGTTCCTAGGACTTGGAAAAGACAAAAGGCGAACCCATCGGGTTCGCCTTTGTTGTATTTGACGTTGTTGTATCTAAGCCTTGCTTACGCCCGCGCCATTTCCACCTTACGCTTGACCCAGGTTTCGTTGAACCATAGCGAAGCGACAATGATTGCCCCTCCGATGGCGAGGCGAAGGTAGTCAACATCCCGGTTCCAGATGACGAGGTTGACGATAAGACCGGCAGGGACCAAGGCATTGTTCATGATCGCCAGTGCGCCGGCATTGACCAAGGTCGCTCCCTTGTTCCACAGGTAATAGCCAAGGCCGGAGGCTACCGTGCCCAAGTAGATCAAGATTCCCCATTGGGTATTGCTGGTCGGCAGTTGTTCGGTATTGCCGAACAGCAGGAACATCGGCAGCGCGACACAAACGGCTCCGAGGTAGAACAAACCAAAGACCGTATGCTGTGGGATGTCTTGTCGTTCCTGCTCCATGACTCGCTTGTAGCCTACCTGGCCGATGGCAAAGCTCAGGTTGGCCCCTTGGACGATGAGAAAACCGGTGATGAAATTTTCGTTGATCCCCTCGAATTTGATCACGGCTGCACCCAATACCGCGATAGCAGCGGTCGCAAGATACCAGATCGAAAAACGGCGATGTAGCATGTCATAGATCAGGGTGACATAGATCGGGGTGAAAATGGTGAACAGCAACACTTCCGGTACGCTCAGGTAGAGAAAGGACTGGTAATAAAAGCAATACATGATCCCGAGCTGGAAGGCGCCGACGGCCATTATTTTTAGGGCCAGCGAGCGGTGGAGGTGCTGACGGCGCAAGAAAGGCAGGAAAATCAAGGCAGCCAGACTGACGCGGGTGAGCACCGAGAACCAGGCGTCGACCTGACCGGCGAGATAGACCCCGATCAGGCTAAAGGAAAAGGCCCAGAGCAAGGTAACAGTGGATAAGTATCCCATAGTGTTTTTCAGGGGTGATTGGTTGAATGATGGCGCAAGTGTAGCGAAAAAAAGAGGAAGGAAATACAGGCAAATTGTACGGTTAACGCCACGGTGCAAGTGCTGAAAAGGAGACGGGCACGGTGATCGGACCGTGCCTGCTGGGCGTAACTAGGAAGGATTTCGCAAAAACTATTTGAGTGGGATCATCAGCATGTCGACCGGGGAGCGGTTGATCAGCTGTTTGGCCGAGCTGAGGATTTTGCTCCAGAAGTCTTGGTGATGGCCGCAAACGACCAGCTCGATGCTCATATCGTCGATAGCGTGGCAGATCTCTTCGCTCAGATCGCCACTGCCGACTAAGGTGTGGGATACCGGGTAGTTGGCCTTGTCAGCCAGTGCTTGAAGCTGTTTCTGGGCTTCGTCCGCCATGCGGTGCTGGGCATCAGACAGGTTGATATCAATCAGGCCGGTATAGAGCTCGGCATAGTTGACGTCGATATGGATGAGCGACAATTTGGCGTCCAGTGCCTTGGCGAGTTCAGCGGCTTTGCCGACGATGACGTGGCTGTCATCTGATAGATCGATAGCAACCAGAATGTGTTTGTAAGCCATAGTTTTCACTCCTTGACTTAGGGGCTTTGCTTCATGCTAGCACCTAATTTTGGGAAAAAATATTACCGTGATCGCAACTTGTTCGGCCATTTTACGAAATAATTCTAGCAGTGGAATTACTTGAATTTTTGAACTTTTTTAATCTAATTCGCTGGTTTAGCCAAAACGTATCATAGATTCTCTGCTGACCTGCACGATGAGTTGCATTCTCGCGTTGGCATTGTGACAATGGTGAGAACAGCGTTTTCATACCACCCGTTGAGATTGGTATACACTAGAATAGATAGGAGTAGTGCGATGTTAGCTCAAGCAATGGTTGATAAACTCAACGAGCAAATCAACTTAGAGTTCTTCTCTTCCAACCTTTACCTGCAGATGAGTGCATGGTGTGAAGACAAGGGCTTTGATGGCGCGGCAGAATTTCTGCGCAAACATGCCGTTGAAGAAATGGAACATATGCAGCGTCTTTTCACTTATGTCAGTGAAACAGGTGCAATGCCGATTCTTGGCTCCATTGAAGCACCAAAGCATGAGTTTTCCTCGTTGGGTGACGTGTTCCGTGAAACTTACGAGCATGAGCAGCTGATCACCGATAAGATCAACAAGCTTGCCCATGTTGCGTTTACGACCCAGGACTACTCGACGTTTAACTTCTTGCAGTGGTATGTGGCAGAGCAACACGAAGAAGAAAAACTGTTCAAAGGCATTATCGATAAGATCGAGTTGGTTGGTGAAGACGGCAAAGCCTTGTTCTTCATTGACAAAGACCTAGCCGCAATGGCGAAAGCTGGATCGACATCAATTATGGATTCACCAGCTGGCTAATAAATTCGGGGGGCTGTGATGCCCCCTCATCAAAGTATGGCCAGCTGATCCGTCACGTTGTTCGGGGGCTATATTATGAGTGGTGACGCAATCTTACTCGCACTTTTTTTGGTCGCTGTGGTGAATGTTTCTCGCTATGTCAGTACTTTGCGTACTCTGTTAGCGGTCATGCGCGAATGCGATCCTCTTCTCTACCAGCAAGTCGACGGCCGTGGGTTTTTCTCGTCCCAAGGCAATGTCACCAAGCAAATTCGGTTATTCCACTATATCCGCAGCCATCAGTACCATAACCACCACGATCCGGTGTTTATGGATAAATGCTCGAAGGTGCGGCGGCTATTTATCCTCGCCAGTACCTATTTGATGATATTTTTAGTCGCTATTTTTGTGGTGGCGTTCCTGGGTATTTAACAAATTGCGGGTAAAACCAGCAGTAGTGGCACAAAAATACTCTCTAACATTGCTAATACGTAAATATGAAACTAAGTTAGCCACCTGTTTTTATCTAGGTGGTTGCTATGACTCATATTTATCAATGGTGGAGTGCATTGCAAAGAGGTGTAAGCCAAGACTGGATGTCCAATGTCGGCTTACTGCTTTTGCTCAGTGCCTGTATGTGGGGGGCTTGGCTGTTGGTAACCCGGCATTTGTCGACAGCGGCTGAGAAAACCCGGATGGTATGGGATGATGCCTTGATAGATGCCATCAGGAGGCCTGTCAGTTGGCTTATATGGCTATGGCCGGCGGCATTCTCCCTTGGGGTGGTTATCGATAATACCTCGGGCTATTCCAGTGCATTTTTGGCCAATGTCCGTCACCTGATGTTGGTTTGGACGTTTACCTGGGTGTTGCTACGCCTGATCACTAATGCCGAGGATGCGATATGCCTGACGGCTAAAGATGTCACCAGCATCAACGCAGTGTCGAAAATCTTACGCTTGATGGTATTGGTGGTTGGCGGTTTGGCCATGATGCAGAACCTTGGACTGAGCCTGTCCGGGGTACTGACATTTGGTGGTGTAGGCGGCTTGATTGTGGGTATGGCTGCTAAGGATTTGCTGGCAAACTTCTTCGGCGCGATCATGATTTACTTTGACAAGCCATTCAAGCTTGGGGACTGGATCCGAAGTCCGGATCGGGAAATCGAAGGTGTGGTCGAGAAGATAGGCTTCCGCATGACGGTGATCCGCACGTTTGATAAGCGACCGCTGTATATCCCCAATTCTGTGTTTAGCTCGATAGTGGTGGAAAACCCGTCACGTATGCTCAATCGACGTATCAAGCAGACAATTGGCCTGCGTTATCAAGATGCCGCCGTTATCGAAAACGTGGTTGATGATATCAAGGCGATGCTGTCGGTTCATCCTGATATCGATACCTGCCAGACCTTGATTGTCAGCTTTGATAACTATGGCCCGTCCTCGCTGGATATTTTGATCTACACCTTTACCAAAACCACTGGATGGGTGGAATACAAGGCCATTCAGCAGAATGTGATGCTGGAAGTTGTGAAGGTTGTTCATCGTCATGGGGCTGATTTTGCCTTTCCGACTACCACGATCAGGCTGGCGGATCACGCCCAGCATGAAAGTGCGCAGCTCGACAATGCGTTGGTTGCGAATGCGCGACAGGAGAGGGCCCGCTTGACAGCCTAGTGAAGTGGGGCTGTGCCGCGAGGAGATCGCCGCCTAAAATATATTCAGACGTCATTGCTATTTCTATTCGTTGTGTAGGTGGGTAGAATAGCGGCGTTGATAAGGGATGCTGGCCAGTTTAGGTTACCGCATCCCTTTTTTATTTGTTTTACTCGGGTCGTGAACGGTAGAAATATGGCAGAAAAGTTCGATGTAGTAATTATTGGTGCAGGCGCAGCAGGCTTGATGTGTGCGGCCGAGGCGGGCAAGCGTGGACGCTCTGTGCTGGTGGTCGATCACGGCAAGAAACCGGGGCGTAAAATTCTGATCTCTGGTGGTGGCCGTTGTAACTTTACCAACTACGATGTCGCTGCAAGCAACTTCGTCTGCCGTAATCCGCACTTTGTGAAGTCGGCTTTATCCCAGTATACCCAATGGGACTTTATTTCAATGATCGCTAAGCACGGGATCGCCTTCGAGGAGCGTGATCACGGCCAGCTATTCTGCGAAGAGTCAGCCAAGGAGATCGTGGCCATGCTGTTGGCCGAGTGTGATTTGCCGACGGTACAGCAGCGCTACCAGGTCGGTGTTCATGACATCGCCAAAACCGAAGGCGGCTTTAGCCTCAAGCTCAATACCGACGTGGTGGAGTGTGAATCACTGGTGGTGGCAACGGGTGGCCTGTCGATGCCAAAACTGGGTGCCACCCCGTTTGGCTACCAGATTGCCGAGCAGTTTGGTTTGAAGATGGTACCGACCACCGCGGGTTTGGTACCGTTTACCCTGCACAAGGAAGACAAGGAAGCGTTCGCCGAGCTATCGGGCATTGCCATTCCAGCGTTGGTTGAAGCTGAAGACGGTACCACTTTCCGGGAAAACCTGCTGTTTACCCACCGTGGCCTGTCTGGACCGGTGGTTTTGCAGATCTCGTCTTATTGGACGCCGGGCCAAAAGGTAACGGTTGATTTGCTGCCGGATCTGGACTTGGAAGAAACCCTGATCGCTATGCGCGACAAGCACCCGAACCAGAGCTTGAAAAACTCGCTTTCTCGCCTGCTGCCAAAGCGTTTGATTGAAGTGCTGATCGAGCGTGGGGATCTGGTTGATAAGCCGCTCAAGCAGTTCAACCCGAAAGATATTACGGCGATGGCCAATTATTTCCATCAGTGGACGATTGCCCCCAATGGTACTGAAGGTTATCGGACTGCCGAGGTAACCTTGGGTGGTGTTGATACTGATGAACTGTCATCGAAAACCATGGAAGCGAAAACAGTGCCGGGTCTGTACTTTGCGGGTGAGGTGATGGACGTCAGCGGTTGGCTGGGCGGCTATAACTTCCAGTGGGCGTGGAGCTCGGGCTTTGTGGCTGGGCAATATGCCTAGTTACTGAAAAGGCTTTAGCCATTTGTTCACAGCGGTGCACTGCACCGCTGTGTTGTTTGTGAATTGATTAATATACGGGTTGTTTTGAATTTTAATGATTCCATACCTTGTTGACCGTTAACCATTCATTTACCTAAATCACTCCCTAATTTTACGACTGTAAATTCACGACAAGTATTTGCTAAATTTGCTAGCAACCAGCCTTAAAATGCCTATAATCCGCGCACTTTTTATGATTTTTACCATCTCTTAGCGGAGTAGAGCTTAAATGAAAAAAATCGCATCAAAAGCGATCGTAATGACCCTTCTTGCGACGTCTCTTTCTGGTTGTATTGGTCAAATGGGCACCTCTCAGCTGGTCACCAAAGCCAACCTGAGCGCAGTGGATAACCGTTATGGCCGTGCTGGCCTGTTTGTGCTGCTTAGCCCGGTATACGGTATTGCGGCGACGGCTGATCTGTTCATCTTCAACACCGTTGAATTCTGGACAGGCAAGAACCCAATCACGGGTAAGTCACCGGCTGTCGCAGATACGCCTGTTGATGCGATTTTCAAGGTGAATGGCCAGCTAGACCCATCTTTGACCACAGTGCCGTTGGCAAGTGTTCAGAATAGCGATATTGAAGCGGCAAGTTTCCGTCAGGTGGATGCGCGTACGCTGGAGATGAATGTGGTTTACCAAAGCGGTGAGCAGGCTGTGCTTCGCGGTGAACGTGCCGGTGATGATGTGAACTTCTACCTTGATGGTGAGTTCATCACTGCGGTCAGCGTTGCTGAGCTGAGCCAGTACGCTAACAACCAGGCGTAATCATCTCGCAGGTTGAATGTTAGCAAAACGGGAGCCTTAGGCTCCCGTTTTTGTTTCTGGGCTATCTTGGCTGAGGTTCAAGGTCATGGCTCTAGACTCAAGGCTTCTCGGTTTGGGGTGCAGGCTGTAGCCCTTGCCAGAGGATCTGGAAGGCCCCTTGTTGGTATTGTGCCTGCCGACCCAGTTCGGGCTGCTCGATAAACAGCTGGGCTGTGCTCAGAAAGTGCTGGCGAAAAAAGCTGAGTACCAGTGGCATCGGCAAGGGGGCGAGCAGCCCTTGGTGCTGTGCTTGCTCGACCCTTTCACCAATGAACCCCATGGTTGTCAGCATCAGATCCTGGTGGCGGCTGATGGTGTAGGCCGGGTCGTGGTTGAGCTGCAGCATGAGCTTGAATTGGCAAGGGTGATCAACGGCCCACGCCAATGCTCGCTGCCACAGTTGCCGTAGTTCATCGGGCAATGTCGCGGTATCCGGTGGGGAGGATAAGGTCTGGGCTAGATCCTGCTTGGCCTCAAGGTACAAGGTATCAACCAAGTCCTGTTTGCTGGCAAAGTGGTGGAATAAGGTGCCGGTGGCGACCCCGGCCTCACGCGCAATGCGGGCGGTCGATGTTGCCTGTACCCCGTTGGTGACAAACAGGGCCAGTGCGCTATCAAGTAATTGTTGTCTTCTCATTGTGCTCCTGAACACATCACAGCCTTAACGCATAAAAAAGGCCAACATCAATTTTTGCCACCAGCGATTATAAGGTGGTTTGATCAGCCCGGTGGTGGCGAACTTATGCTGGTTCAGTACCGTCTTGGCCTTTGAGAAAGTGAGGAAACCTTCCTTACCGTGGTAATGCCCCATGCCGGACGGGCCAATACCGCCGAAGGGGGCATCATCGGCCGCAACTTGCAATAGGGTTTCGTTGATCGCCATCCCGCCCGAAATGGTCTCATCACGGACTTGCTGCTGGACGGCTGGCTCCTGACTCATGAGATAAAGTGCCAGTGGGCGCGGACGCTGCTGAACAAAATCAATAGCATCGGTCAGTTCATCGTATTCAATAACCGGCAGTAGCGGGCCGAAAATTTCTTCCTGCATCAGCGTGGCCTGACTGGGAATATAGCTGAGAAGATGGGGGATCAAACGGTGCTGAGTGTCACTGCGCGCTTTCTCGTGACACGGAAAGACATTGGCACCGAGCTGCTTGGCTTCGTCAAGCCACTGGCACAGGCGCTGGTATTGGCGCTCGTTGATCACCGAGGCAAAGTCCGGGTTATCCACCCCGTCCGGGTAATGGTGGTTGAACTGTTTGATAAAGTTATCGATAAAGGCTTGGGCCAGTCCTTTGGGTACCAGAATATAGTCGGGGGCAACACAGATTTGCCCGGCATTCATGCATTTTCCGAACAGGATCCGTTCTACCGCTAATCCTATCGGCATATCTTTCGCAACAATGACTGGGGACTTGCCCCCCAGTTCAAGGGTCACCGGTGTCAGGTTGCCGGCAGCAGCCCGCATCACATGGTGGCCGACAGCAGTGGAGCCGGTAAACAGTAGGTGGTCAAACGGTAACTGGGTGAAGTGGGCGGCGGCGTCTGCTTCACCCTCGAACACGGCAACTTGATCGGGCTGGAAGATCTCTTCAATCAGGGTGCGGAGAACCTGGTTGGTCGCCGGGGTAAACTCGCTGAGCTTGATCATCGCCCGGTTACCTGCGGCCAGGGCAGAAACCAGCGGCCCGAGGCTGAGCATCACCGGGAAGTTCCACGGCACCACGATACCCACCACACCGACCGGCTGGTAGTGAACGGCAACTTTGGCAGGGGAAAGCATCAACCCGGCGTGCCGGCGAGAGGGTTTCATCCAGCGTTTGAGCCGTTTCAGGGTGTAATTGATGTTATTGATACAGGGGACAATATCGGCGACTAAGGAATCTTGGTGGTGGCGTTGACCGTAATCCTCGTCGAGTGCTTGGCAGAACGCCTCCCGGTGTTGCTTGATGGCACGCTTGAGGGCGGTGAGCTGGCTTTTTCGCTCGTCAAGAGAAGGCATGGTGGTCTCCCTGAAGGCCGCCTTCTGGGTTTGTAGTGTACGGTCCATTTCGGTGCAGTATGCTGGCTGGATCTGGATATTCTCGGCCACAGTCATCGGTGGGTCTCCCTGTCAATAAAACTGACTAGTCAGTCGGTTTTAGTATAGAAGACTTTCCCTGGCGCGGAGCTGGAAATTTACCCGATTATTTTTTATGGCCGCTTTTCTCGGCATGGAACACATCGATAAAATGATTGAAATAGTGCTGGAGTTGCTCGGCATCTTGAGGGAAACCGGCTGTTTCAAGCAGCGAGATCCCAGCTTCGCAGGTGCACAAGTTGCCCTGTTTCTGGTTGCGGCGCAGGGCGTAGGTCGAGTTTATCGTTGGGGTCAATTCCAGCCGTGGCAAGGTAGCCAGCCACGGGCTGCGGCGGATCATCTTGCGCGCTTCCTGCCAAGTCGCATCGAGCAGGATGAACAAAGGCGTTTTGCGAGTGTGTGTTTGGTATGGCATGGCTGGCACGGTGTCATCGCCGGGAAATAGCAGCCAAGGCTGGTATTGGGGATCGGCCAGCATATCCAGCAATGCTCGGGGAGGGGTAGTCCTATCCCAGATTTGGCGCTGGCAGTGGGGCAGGCTGCGCTCCATCAACTGGCCGGTATTGGTGTCTTTGTTTAATTCCTTGGGGTGAGTGAGTAAGACAAAGACATACGGGCAGTTCAGCGCGGGCTCGGCGTGACAGATACAGTTGTGGTGAAAGCCGCAGCGCGGGCAGGGAGTATTCATGACGATGGATTGTAGCCAGTGGGTTATGCCACGCAGTGTGGCATAACCCAACCCAAAAAAGGAGGGTTTTCCGTTTTGTCGCTTATTCCTGCACTGGGCTGAGCTTGTCGAGGGTTAGGCCACTGTCGCCCAGCTCATAGGTTTCGCCGTTGATGACCTCTTGGCGGGTCGATAATTGGCCATCCTCACGAGTAAACAATCTTTCGCTTATCAGCCTGCGGCCTTGGTACTGGGCCATGGTGACTTTGATTTTGCCGTCACCGGCTTGTTGCCAGAAGCCTTTCTCGCTCAGGCCTGGCTGTCCATCACTGTAGCTGTACTCAGTGACCGCCGAGTGATCCGGCAGCAGGTTCAGCGTCGTTGTCAGTACTGTCGCACCCAAATCGCTATGGCCCTGATATTGGCCGACCCAATGTTGGGTAACGTCAGTGGATCCGAGCGTGGCGCATCCGGTATATTCCGTACCTTGCCAGATAAGGTTCGACTGCCAGCCATACAGTGCATCGCTCATGGTGTCGTTGCATTGGGCCTGGGTGATGGTCAGGGTAAAATCACGCCCCTTGTAGGTTTGCTGTCCTGAGCGGATATCGCGGCTGGTAATGGACTGCTGTTGGGTTGGATAGCTGATCCGGCTGAGAGAGGCCGTGTCCCCGGCGACGTCGATAGTCCACCCAGGCTCATTGCCAAACGCCCGTGTTTTACGCGGTGGTTGCTGGCAGGCCTGACGCATTTCGCTGGCAAGTAAATTGATTTGTTTGACGTTGAAGCGAGCATCATAGTCGGCGGCAAAACCTTCTTCCGGCGCTGGCTCGAGATAACCGATAAATTCGCCGTACATCGGCTCGTATCCGCGTGGTGCTACCGCATTCGCGGCGGGCAGATCACCTGCCGGCAAATGCAGCCAATACTGCTGATTGCTACCGCATGGCTGAATACTACGGCTTTCGTGGCCGAAGACGACCTGACCACGCAGCATGAAGGCCTGCACCTTGCCGCTGCTGGTGGCAACCTCAGGTGTGGTTAGCGCTTCTTCTTCTGGCGTTGGGCCGGTGGCAGGATCACTGGCACAGCCTGCTAGCAGCAAGATGGCGGCTATTGGTGCTAGGGTAAGTTGTCGGCATATCATCGGGATCCCTCGTTGTGATAGGCTGGGTATAAAGTCAGTTATACCAGATAAATAAAAGAGTATCAGAATGGCGTATTGGTTATTCAAGACAGAGCCGGACACCTTTTCGATAGACACGCTCAAGCAGCAAAAAGTTTCCTGCTGGGAAGGTGTCAGGAACTATCAGGCGCGAAATATGATGCGTGATGACATAAAGCTAGGGGATCAGGTATTGATTTACCACTCTTCTTGCAAGGATGTCGGTGTGGTGGGGATTGCCGAAGTTGTGCGCGAGGCGTATCCGGATCATTTCCAGTTTGATCCCGAGGGGCCGTATTTCGACCCAAAATCCGATCCAGACAACCCGCGCTGGATCATGGTGGATATTGAATATCGCCGCCATTTGCGGCTGGTGTCATTGAAGCGGATGAAAGCCAACCCAGCTTTGGCTGAGATGCCGCTGGTCAAGCGGGGCAATCGTCTCAGCATCATGCCGGTTTCCGAAGGCCAATGGTTGGAAATTTTGCAGATGACCGGGCAGTTCTAACACCGTGGCAAAAAAAGGAAGCAGCTCTACTGCTTCCTGATCGCTTTTCCGTTGTGGACCTTACTTAAGAAACCGCTCACTGAGGTAGTGCGCAACGGCCTCATCACTGCAGTCGCCGATCACTTCATTCTTGGGTAGGGCGGTCTTGACCTTGATGTGCGAGGTCCCCATCACCAGCCCCTTGCCGGCCATGGTCAGCATCTCGACATCGTTCATCCCGTCCCCAAAGGCAATACAGTCAGCCAGGGCGTAGCCTTTTTCTTTGGCTACCGCTTCCAGGGCATGGCCTTTGGACACACCGGCATCCATAACCTCGAGGCACCACGGGGTCGAGAAGGCGACATTGGCCTTGTCGCCAAATTGGGCGTTGATCTTATCTTCCCATTCCACCAATTTGTCATGGTCATGGTCGTCGCGGGTGAAGAAAATCTTGGCGACGCCTTCCAGCGGTGGGTTCTCGACATCGAACAGCTGGTAGCTGAAGGTATCGTGGAACTCGCGCAGGCTTGGATCTTCTTGGTTCAGCAACCAATCATCGTTGCGGTAGATATGGATTTTAAGCGCTGGATCTTGCTTGGTCATGGCAATGATGCCGGTAATGACCTCAGGCTGGACATCCTGCTTGAAAATCACTTCGTTTTTGCAGTTGTGTACCCGAGCGCCGTTGGAGGTGATCATGTAAGCCGGGATCCCCAGTTGCTCACGCAGCCCTGCCACATCAATATGATGGCGACCGGTGGCGAAGATGAAATCTTTACCCTGGTGATGGAGCTGGTTGAGGGTATCTTTGGTGAATGGGGCAATTTTATGGTCTGGTGTGAGCAGGGTGCCGTCCAGATCCGATGCAATAATTTTGTACATGAAACCTCTCGCGGTAGGAACAGAGGCCCAATGCCTGAGCATTGGGGGAAACAGTGCAATATTAAACCAGTTCCCCCAAGAGAAAAGAGGCTATTTTATGCGTTGGGTATTTCCGCTTTCCGAAAATGCTCAAGGGTAGAGGCCAGTGCCGGGATGCGGTAGGTGTCGGCCTCGAACAATAGTTCGTGGCGGGCACCTTTAATCACCTTGAACTGGCAGTCACGGTTGGCTTGTACCATGGCCTGATGAAACTGCTGCTGGGCAGCATTATCGATGATGGTGTCTTCACTGGCCTGCAGCAGCAGAATAGGAGCGGAGATGTTGCCGGCTTCGCTGATACAGCGTTTGGCTGCCGCCAGTCCTTGCCATACCCAACGGGCGCTGGGGCCACCGATCTTCAGCTCTGGTTTATGCTCGTAGAGATCTCGGAACCACTGGTAGCGCACCTTGCTTTGGGTCAACGGATTGTTGCTAAATGGCTTGGGGTAATAGGGAACCTGCCCCGGCGCATAGCTGGGCTGGCCCTGCAATTGCTCCATGACCCGGGCGAGGGGCGAGGCGATAGGGCGCATCCACTTGTTGATATTGATGCCGTGCATCGGGGCGCTGAGTACTGCCCGCTCAATGGTGCCGGGGTGGCGGGCTAGGTAAAGGCTGGTAATGGTCCCCCCCATTGAGTGACCGAGCATAAATAGCTGCTGGTAGCCTCTGGGCTTGACCACCGACTCGATGAAGGTGTTTAAATCGCTGACGTAGTCGTCGAAGTGGCCGACATGGCCAAGCTCGGTATCTTCGGCCAGTCGGTCGGAGACGCCTTGGCCCCGGTGGTCGAGGGCGAAAACATCGTAACCCTGACGCACCAGATCATAAAACAGCTCTTGGTATTTCCAGTAGCTTTCAATTCGTCCGTTAACCACGACAATGGCCTTCTCCGGGTTGTTCCCGGTAAAGGCAGCCCAGCCAATATTGGTGTGGTGGCTCCCCTGGAACATGCCTTCCTGGCGCTGCTGCCATAGCTCAGCGACGGGCCCAGCCATGGTCTCTTCAAAGCAACTTTCTTGGGATAGATCAAAAAAAGAGGGGGGCTGGACAGTCATTTATCATCTCGGTTAACAGCATCTGGGGCAAGTATAACCCAATGTCATACAAGATGTTGCCATAAGGCGTGAACAGCTGTTAACGTGTGGCGTTTTTATGCGGCTAGTGACAAACTTTGTTAGAATAGCGAAAAAAGGAATGGGTCTATGGCGCTTGAAATTTGGCTAGCTTACCTGGCGACAGCGATTGTATTTAGTATCGCCCCGGGATCGGGCACGGTGAACTCAATCAGTAATGGTATGACCTATGGCTGGCGCAAGTCGCTGGCGTCAATTGCTGGGTTGCAGCTTGGTCTGGGAATATACATTGTACTGGTCGGTATTGGTCTGGGTGCGTTGATTGCCCAGTCGGCAACGGCGTTTGCGGTGATCAAATGGGCTGGGGTCGGTTACCTGATCTGGCTCGGGGTACAAAAGTGGCGTGACCGTGGCCAGTTTGATATTGCTGGTGACATACCGACTACCCCGGCAAGGCAATTGTGCCGCCAGGCGGTATTGGTCAATATGACCAACCCGAAAACCGTGGTTTTCCTGGTTGCGTTATTTCCCCAGTTTATCGACCCTGCCCAACCACAGGCACTACAGCTCTGGGTATTGGGGGTGACGACGGTTGCCGTGGATACCTTGGTGATGCTGGGTTATGTGTTGCTGGCCTCTCGGCTAGCGGACTATATTCGTTCGGCCAGGATCATGGCTGCCTTGAACCGTGTGTTTGGTTCGATGTTTATCGGTTGTGGGGCGTTATTGGCGACGGCCAAGGCCTGAGTTTTTTGACCGCCTTTATTGGACTGTCATTAAAGCGATGCGGTATTTGTCCTCTGTTGTGGAGACTCGTTCAGATTTATGTATTCCTATGTTGCACGCCAGCCTATCTTCAATCGTCATCAGAAGACGGCGGGATATGAGTTGTTGTTCCGAGACGGTGAGAGTAATGCCTTTCCTGCCGGCGTCGACGAAAACAAGGCGACCTGCTGTTTATTGCTAAATAGCTACATTGCCGACAGCGAAGGTATGACCCAGGCCGGCAAGCGCTGTTTCATTAACTTTCCCCACCGGAGCCTGATCCGCTTGCTGCCGACCTTGCTGCCGAAAAAGCAGGTGGTGATCGAGGTGCTTGAAACGTGCGAGCCAAATGATGAGTTGCTGCTAGCGATCCGTCATTTGAACCAGTTGGGATACATGATTGCCCTTGATGACTTCACCATGGACAAGCGCTGGCAACGCTTTTTGCCGTATGTCCATATCATCAAACTCGATTTGCTCAAGGTGGGGATGGATGCGGCATGTGGATATGTGGCGCAGAACCGCGACAGGAAATTGATGTTCCTTGCCGAGAAAGTCGAAACCCACGCTGACTATACTCAAGCTCATCAGGCCGGGTTTCATTTTTTCCAGGGCTATTATTTCAGCCGCCCTGAGATGCTGAAAAGCCGTAACCTCAAACCCGAGCGGCTTTCTACGTTGCGCCTGTTACAGGAAGTGTGTCGGGATCAGGTTGATTTCGAGCGGGTTGAGCAGATCATCGCCTCGGATTTATCACTGTCCTACTTGTTGCTGCGCTACGTCAATACTGCCGTCGACAGGCTTAAGGTGCCGATCAGTGAATTCAGGCAGGCACTTGTGTATCTGGGCGAGGAAAAACTCAAGGTATTTGTCAGTGCTGTGGCAACGGCCCAGGCCTCATTTGATAAGCCCCATGAGCTGTATGCCTTATCGCTCCAGCGCGGCCGGATGTGTGAAATTCTCGCCTCGGCCTGCGGGCAGGACATTGAGGCCAAACCCGCGTTTATGACCGGTTTGCTTTCTATGATCGATGCCTTGTTGGATCAGCCTCTGGATGATCTGCTTGAGCAACTGCCCCTGCAGACCGAGATCCGGCAGGCACTGTTGTACCAGGAGGGGGTGTTGGGTCAACTATTGGAACTGGCGATTGCCTTCGAACAGGCAAAGTGGTGGCAGGTCAACCAGATAGGCGAGGCGCTAGGGATCGAAGGCTCGAGTATAGGCCAAAGCTACCAGCTTGCCCTTCAGTGGTCGTCAAAATACGGCTTCCATGCCTCCGCCCGTCCGCTTACTGCCGTAAAAACTGGCTGAGTGCTTTCACCGTTTCGGTCAGGGCAGGATTTAGCGTTTTGTTGGCTGGGTAGCATAACCCGAGTCGGCGAAACATCCGCGGCCCATCAAGCGGGACGGTGACCAGCTCCCGGGCGGTCTCCAGTACTCCGGTTGGCAGGAAGGAAATGCCGAGACCGGCCTGTACCAGATGCATCACTTGGGTTTTATGCTCGGCCTTGGCGACCAGATTGACCGCCAGCCCATCGCAGGCCAGCAGGCCGATAGTTTGCTGGTGGGCTTCGCATGGCGGGCACTCGATGAAATCATGCTGGTGGAGCTGCTCCGGTTTGACCTTGTCCAGTTTGGCCAGCGGATGGGACGGCAGCATACACAGCACATAGTCCTCTTCCCACAGCGGCAGGAAAATCTCGCCATCTTGTTTGAACATATCGAGCGTCAGACGCGCATCCGCAGGCACATCATGATCGACCAATTCTAATAGCACATTCGGAATGTGCTTATTCAGGCAACTGAATACGCTGGCAAGGGCGGCTTGGCTCAGATCCGGGAAGTTGCCCAGCCTGAGCGGCAGGCATTCGGTGCGTTGCTGGAACAATGACGGCAGACGATTGATGTCCCCGAGCAACCTGACGGCCAGTGGGTAAAGGTAATGGGCTTCGTCGGTCAGGTTGACCCCTTTTTTGTGCCGTTCGAACAAGGTGGTATTGAGCTCGTCTTCCAGCTGCTTGATGGCGTTGGAAATCGATGGCTGGGAGACAAAGCAGCGCTCGGCAGCAAGGGTGATGTTCTTTTCTTCGTAGACGGCGACAAAAAAGCGTAGGAGTCGGAGATCCATGGGAGTGCTCTGGCTGGCAAGTGATGGGGCCTATGATAGCAAAGAAGCTTTGATAGCCAAGAACCTTAGCAAAGCGGCTTGGCAATGGAGGTTGGGCGGGGCAGAAAACACAAAGCCGGGCATAAGCCCGGCTTTGGTGACAGAGTGTAGTGTTAGCCTACGCTGTAGTAGGTCGCAGCACCTGGACCGACAGGCATACCGAATACGAATACCCATAGGTAGAACATGAGGCTCCAGCCCACGATGAAGACGATTGAGTACGGTAGCATGGTTGAAATAAGCGTACCTAAACCTAGGTTCTTCTTATAGCGTGTCGCAACCGCCAGGATCATACCGAAGTAGCTCATCATCGGTGTGATGATGTTGGTGACTGAGTCACCGATACGGTAAGCCGCCTGGATAGTTTCAGGTGCATAACCAACCAGCATCAGCATAGGTACGAAGATCGGTGCTGTTACCGCCCACTGTGCCGATGCCGAACCGAGCATAAGGTTGATAAATCCACACATTAGGATGAAGGCGAAGAACAGTGCCGGGCCAGTCAGACCGATTGACTGAAGGAAGTCAGCACCGCCAACCGCGAACACCTGGCCGAAGTTAGTCCAGCTAAAGAAAGCGACGAACTGAGCAGCGAAGAATACCAGTACGATGTACATGCCCATTGAAGACATTGACTTCGACATCGCATCGATCACGTCGCGGTCATTCTTCATGGTGCCGACGACTTTACCGTAGACAAAGCCAGGAACGGCGAAGAAAACGAAGATGAAGGCCACGATACCTTTAAGGAATGGAGAGCCTGCAACCATGCCCGTTTCAGGGTGACGCAAGATACCATTTTCCGGCACGATGGTTAGCGCCAGTAGGCCAGCCACAACAAGTGCTGCCAGCCCCGCCATTTTCAGACCTTTCTTCTCAATATCTGTGAGCTTGCCAAGCTTGTCACCGCCGAGATCTTCACTGGCTTCTTCCGGGTTGTATTTACCCAGTTTCGGCTCAACGATTTTTTCGGTAACAAAGGCACCCATGATGGTGATAGCAAAGGTTGATGCGAACATGAAGTACCAGTTAGCTTCAGGGCCAACAGAGTAGTTCGGATCGATCATTTGCGCAGCCGTCTGGGTAATACCCGATAGCAGTGGGTCAACGGTTCCGAGTAGTAGGTTGGCACTGTAGCCACCCGATACACCGGCGAACGCCGCCGCAAGGCCAGCGAGTGGGTGACGACCCAAAGAGTGGAATAGCATGGCTGCCAGCGGTACCAGTACCACGTAGCCTAGCTCTGATGCGGTGTTAGAAATGATACCGGCGAAGACGACAACCAGTGTCACCATACGCTTTGAGGCACCCATTACTAGGCCACGCATTGCAGAAGATAGCATGCCAGAGTGTTCGGCAATTGCTACACCTAGCATGGCTACAAGAACGGTACCCAATGGGGCGAAACCTGTGAAGTTAGTGACCAGGTTAGCGACGATTTTTTGCAGGCCTTCTGCATTGAACAGGCTGACCACATGGATCATGCCGTCAGCGGCACGGCCAGCTGCACCCTCAGGGCGTGGATCGACGACAGATAAGCCGAAATAGCCAGCAATACCAGAAGCGACCAAGATAGCCACACAGAAAAGGGCAAAAAGGGTAATTGGGTGTGGTAGCAGGTTACCCAGCCACTCGACGGTATCTAGAAAACGGGTAAATAATGTTTTCTTCGGTTGTTGTTGTGTTTGCGGTGAAGCAGATGAATGCATCACGACCTCCATTTATCGTTTTAATCCCATCAATGGGTACATCTCTTGTCGCGGGGAAGGTTACGTCATTGTTAACATCACAAACAAGATATAATTGTGTCAAAATGTGTCAGTTGCTCATTTTTTGTCTGGTTATTGTTAATTTTTGGTTGGTATATGCTGTTTGTGTGATGGCTGTTCTATTTGTTATTTTTAGTTTTTATGAAATTGGTTGTTTATTTTCGGTTTGTTAACCTTTACTCAATAACCGGATATCAATTAATTAGAAACCGCAGCCCGAAAAAAGCGTGCTTGATTTCACAAAAAGGGTAATTTATCGTCTATTAATTCCTGTGTGGCAGCATTTCATTAACTGTTTGTTAGCATTTTTCTGTCGGGGTTTTCAGTGATATGGCGTATCCATAGCTAAAATTTATGATAAACAGAGGTAATCGATATTTTTCACTAAGGGATTAGGCCGATATAGTAGCGTCCATCTGCTGGTGGCCACTGGTAATAACCTGGCGGGCAAGGGCCCGGGGTGATTTTCTCTTTCTATATATAAGGTGAAACTATGTCTAAGTCTCTTGTTGTGATCACAGGCGCAAGCTCAGGTATTGGTGAGGCGACAGCTAGAACATTATCAGCACAAGGCCATCCTCTATTATTGCTGGCTCGTCGTATTGACCGATTGACTGCATTGGGACTGCCAAACACCCTATGCCGCCAAGTGGACGTAACCGATGGTCCGGCATTTTCTGCGGCGATAGAAGAGGCGGAAGCCCAGTTCGGCCCAGTGGATTGCTTAATTAATAACGCCGGGATGATGTTGCTTGGCCTTGCCCATGAACAAGATCCGGCAGAATGGAAAACCATGTTCGATGTTAACGTGCTGGGTCTGCTAAACGGTATCCATGCGGTGCTGGCCAAGATGAAAGCCCGTCAGGGCGGTACCGTGATTAATATCAGTTCGGTTGCCGGTCGTAAGACGTTCCCTAACCATGCAGCTTATTGCGGCACTAAGTTCGCGGTCCATGCTATTACTGAAAATATCCGTGAGGAAGTGGCTGACGACAACGTTCGCTTTATTACGATTGCACCTGGCGCGGTGGACACTGAATTGCTGAGCCACACCACCAGCGATGCGATTAAAGCGGGTTATGAAGAGTGGAAAGACGGCATGGGCGGGGTGATAGCGCCGCAGGATATTGCCAATGCCATTCATTACGCTTACCAGCAGCCACAGCATCTGTGTATTCGTGAAATCGTGCTGGCTGCGACTCGTCAACAGCCATAAGCCAAGTTGGGCGGTGTTTTTTCTGAATGTCAGCGCTGAGTGATTTTGTCTGCAAATCTACGCTTATTCAGTTACTTAATAAAAATCGCCTGCTATATTCAAAAGGGTATCCCAACGGGATACCCTTTTTAGTTTGTGCGGTGAGGGGGCAGAAGTGAGGGAGAAGGTTCGCTTTTTTGATGTGTTGCGCTGCGTCGCCGCCGTGGCGGTGGTGGTAATACACGTACTGGGCCCTTATCGTGATCAGTTTGGGGTGATGCCCGACAGCGGTTGGATAACCGCCACCACTTTCAATAGCTTCAGCCGCTGGGCGGTGCCGATCTTTATTATGATCACCGGCGCCTTGATGCTGACCGACACCCGCCCGTTTGAACTTAGCTATTATGTCCGTCGCCGGCTCGGTAAGGTACTGCTGCCGTTCCTAGTATGGTCGGTGTTTTATGCTTGGCTATCTGGGGTATCGCCAGCGGGTTTTGATGGCGATGTGGCGATCGAAACGTTAAAGGCGATGCCGGTACATGAAACCTACTACCACCTTGGCTTTTTCTATTACTTTATCCCGCTCTATTTCGTTGTGCCTTTCCTGCGCTACTTTGTCCAGCATTACGACAGGCAGGCGACATTGGCCCTGACCTTGGTATGGCTAGCCCTGACAACCTTGCTCCTGCTCAAAATTGACGGTCCCTGGAGCCATGAACTGGTTTTGTATAGTGGTTACTTACTGTTTGGCTACTGCGTGTTCCAGTTGCGTTGGCCGAGCCTGAAGTGGCTGTTGCCACTGGGCATCGTGGCGTTGTTGTTAACCGATGCCATGGTGCTGAGCAATAGTTTTGCCGCCGGGGAATACAAGGTTGGCCGCTGGATGTCTTACAAAACGCTCAATACCGCGCTTATCGCAGCCATGATTTTTGCGCTGGGCAGGTATGTGGCAGATAAGATCAGCGAAGGCTGGCTCGATAAATTGGCCTTTATGAGCCGTTATAGCCTCGGGATCTATTTGCTTCACCCTATCTTTTTGTGGCCGGTAAGGGCGTATGACTGGTATTTCCTGCCACCGGTGCTGATGATCCCGTTTTGGACGGTGATCATCACGGCACTGGCCCTTGCTGCTAGCTGGCTACTGGGCAAGAGCCCTAAAACTGCCTGGTTGGTGCCCTGAGTTTGATTCCAAGGGGCATCATTCGTCCCGGTGTAGAGCAAAATGGCGGAAAGTGACGCCTTGGTAGGTCATCACTCCCTTATCCCCCGGATTGAGGGCATGGAAATAATGGATACCGACCATGAATTCACGTTTTGGCCCACCTCGGGTGGGTTGCACATAAATCCAGTATTCCTCGTCGTCTTCACCCGGTCTGGCGCCAATGATCGGTGAGCTTTGTTTGTCGAGGATCTGAACTTCGATTTGCTTTTCCGGGGCATTTTCCCCCACGGTGTGTTGGCGGTAGACTCGGATGAAGCAGAAAAGAGCAATGGCCAGCAGGGCAATAATAATAAAGGGAACACTGGTTGGCATAGGGCTTCCTTGTTGGACACAACGGGATTTCATTATTGGGCAAGTTTGGGGATCTGGATACGGTCTGTCGCAAAAAGCGTGATCGCTGCAAGTATGACTTCAACAGTTATACGGCCCAGTCCTGCAAGTATTCCCTGGTCGTATCGGTTATCACTGAGAGACGCGGTACTTTGCTTTAGTGCAAAGTCGAGGTAAGTTAGTAGAAAGAGTGAGCAAGGAAGAGATTAGATGGCAAACATTGAGTTAGTGGTAACACGTTCAAGGCGGATTGAAAGCCTGTTGCGTGAACATTACCATGCTGAGGGCAAAGGCTTGCACCAGCTGATCACTAGCTGTGAAGAACGCCTGCCACACGAAATTATTCCCAAGTTACGTTTTATTGCTTCTGTCCGTAACAAAACCGTGCATGAAGAAGGGTATAAACTCGACGACAAGAAAGGTTTTATTGCGGCTTGTAATGCTTGCGAAAAGGAACTGACCCCGCGAAGTGGCCGTTTTGTCTGGACGGCAGCGGTATTATTGGTTGTGGGGGTGACGGCGTTGGCAATATGGTTCTATTCCCTCCACTGGCACCGGATCAATTTGACCCCTTAAGGGCCAACGGGCGGTAGCAGAGATCTCTAGCGGATAGAATTGATTGGATAAAACAAAAAAGGTGCCGAAAGGCACCTTTTTTTATGAATTTTTTTTGCTTAATAAATCACTGGCAGCGTCATGAGTCCGACAACCACTGCGATCATCATAAGGCCTTGTTTTTGTGAAGGTGTGAACATGCAGAGGCTCCTTGTAGCTGCTAAGTTGATGTTGTAAATAAGAATAGCACTTATTTTATGGTTTTATCAAGTTGAATTGTCATATTGTTGTCATAAAAATAATTTATAGAGGCTGAATGAGGCCTTTTAGGGTTAAGTGAACTGTGTTTTTTGGTGTGGTTGAAAAGTGTTCTAGTGTCTATTTGTGGAGTGTTTTGTGTTTTAAGTATCTGTTTTTTAGTTGTTTTTGTTGGTGGTGAGTTGGCTTTTTTATTGGTGTTTTTTGGTTTTTGTGTTTTTTCTTTAAAAACTGGCGGTGAGTGCTTTTGCTGATCGAAAGTGGTATTAATTGCTGGCTTTGAACGTGTTGATTAGCCCCTTTTATCGAACGCTAAGCCTTTGAAGTGCATATTTGCGTTGATTTTATGTATTGTCCTTAAGCGACTTGCGTTAAGTACTGTCTTGAGTCTCTGCTGATGTAAAACTTATGGTAAAGTCATTTATTTGTTGGTTATCTATTTGTTTTTTAATGTTTTTATTTGTTTTTTAGAATGGGTGTTGTAGGGCGTTAGTCTTGGTTTTTGATTGTGCTGACTAGTGCTATGGACCGTCAATGCTGTTCAAGCAATGCCAAACGTTTGCTATTTTATTTTTCTAATAGGCGATAACAGCTGGCTTTCGGAGCATCCGCAGAGATAATGATTAATATGATTCGCCGCTAGTTATTGGCCTTCCTTGCTAGACAATCGCCTGTCAGATCCTACACTGTGCTTGCCGCGGAGCGCTCAAACTCTTGCTCTGTGACAATTCCATAATAATAACGGTGAAACTATGTGGGTTTGGTTAGCCATTGCTCTTTCTGCTCTTCTACACATCACAGCGGCGTATCATGGTCCCCGCTGGCAATTTTATGTCTTTAAGCCTTTCACCTTGCTGTTGTTGCTCGTCGTCGCATGGCCGGCTGGTGATGGCGGGGTCTATCATCTGGCTATCTTGGCGGGGCTGGTATTGTCCATTGCGGGTGATATCTTCCTCATGTGGCCGAAAGATCGGTTTATCCCCGGTTTAGTGGCTTTCGCCCTGGCACATGTCAGCTATTCTGCCGCGTTCTGGTCCCAGCTCGAAAGCCAGATTGTTTGGTGGCTGCCTGCTATGCTGGCTGCCGCCGGTGTGATTGTTTTCCTTCTCTTGTTACCGTCACTAGGCAAGATGCTGATACCGGTTGCTATCTATATTGCCGTCATTTCCCAGATGGCCTGGGCGGCTGGTGAATTCTGGCTAACGACTTCAACCACGCCGGCACTGCTGGCCTTTGCGGGGGCGGCAATCTTTATGTTTTCCGATCTCTGCCTGGCGATTGATCGCTTTCGTGGGCCGTTTCGCTCGGCAACGACGATGATCATGTCTAGCTATTTTCTTGCTCAGTCGCTATTTGTTGCCACCTTGCTGGTCGTGTAGTGGCTGATAAATGAAACTTTCCCGGCCATTAACCTGTCTTTAGATCATACTGGTAGCAGGTGAGAGGCATGGGGAAGGTTATGTCAGAAGCGTGGTGTAAAATCTACGATGCGGGTAATGCCCTTGAAGCGCATAGCCTTAAGGGCATGCTGGAAGCCAGGCACATTGAGGTTCATCTTAGTGGTGAGGGGTTGGGAGCCGCTGCAGGTGAGTTGCCAGCCAATGTGGTGGAAGTTGGTTTGTGGGTGAAGGCTTCGCAACAATCCAGTGCCCAATTACTGCTGGAAGAGTATGAACACGCCGATCCATCGGGGTGGGTCTGTCCGGCTTGTGGTGAGGCCAATGGTAGCCAGTTCGAATTATGCTGGCAGTGCGGGCAGGACCGTTTGGTTGATCCATAAAACATATATACAAAATGCATTAATTTGTTTTTGGTCAAATTTCCTCCAGCAGGTGACCGCTACAATGGTGCTATTGTGCTGTGAAGAGAATACCTACCATGAGTGATAATCAAGTCCATGCCCATAACCTGCTGAATATGTTATTGGCCGCTGAAACCCCATATACCTTTGCGAGCCTGAAGCAGGCGATTGTTGCGGAATATGGCGAAGATGTGCGTTTCTACACGTGTAGCCAGCAAGACCTGACATTTGATGCTTTGATGACTTTCCTATTGGATCGACGCAAGGTGGTACAGGACGGCGAGTATGTCGCGGCAAACCGAGAGCGGATGTGCAGCCACTAGTTCTGATTTGAGTTGGCTAGCGCCCGCTAGCCGCTCTGATGCATGAGAGGTAAAAATATCGCCACCCCGCTGATGCTTTGTTATACTCTTTCGCCTCCGGTTGGCTTTCTGGCTGATCGTTCTTAATTCTTGATACTTCTTTTACTTTTTCTCTATCTGAGGTCTGCTCTGTGGAAATTATTTCTGCGGCGGTCATGCTATTTCTGATCATGGATCCGCTCGGCAACTTGCCGGTTATGTTGTCTATCTTGCGGCATATTGAGCCAAAGCGTCGTCGCTTTATCATGATTCGGGAACTGCTGATTGCCTTGGTGATCCTGCTGTTGTTCCTGTTCGGTGGCCAGAAAATGCTGAACTTTCTGCATGTCTCGACAGAGACCGTCAGCATCTCCGGCGGTATCATTTTATTCTTGATAGCGATCAGGATGATCTTCCCGCAGCCCGGAGGGGTAACCGGACTTGCCGCGGGTGAAGAGCCATTTATCGTGCCGATGGCGATCCCGATGATTGCCGGACCGTCGGTGTTGGCATCGCTGCTGCTGCTGTCTAATCAGGAGCCGGGCCGGACTACGGACTGGGTGATTGCGGTGTTGTTGGCTTGGGGAGCATCGTTTGTGATTCTGATGTTCTATGAAGTATTCAACCGCTTGCTTGGCGAAAAGGGCCTCAAGGCGGTCGAGCGCTTGATGGGCCTATTGCTGATCATGATATCGACCCAGATGTTTCTGGATGGCGTCCGAAACTTTTTCATGATGTCTTAATAAAAAAAGAGCGAAGCTGTTAGCCTCGCTCTTTTTTTAATTCGTGCTGGTGGGTTTACATCATATGCTTGCGGCGAATGTCGAGCAGGGCAAAAATGCCGAAGATTAAGATTGACCACTTTTCCCAGCGGGTCATGGTAATTTTGTCACCGAAAGCACCGATGAAAATCAGCATTTGCAGGCCATGCATCATGAACAGGAACCCGGTCATGATATAGAGTGCCATCGCTGCGACCCCCGGAAACGGGTGGAAAATGTTGATCAGCAAAATCAGCCAGACAAAGCCGATCGCCGCTTTGGCTAGTAAAATCAGTGCTTTCATGCTTCCTCTCTTTCGAATAAGCGGTAACAGACCTGTCCCGCTGTTTTTTCCCTGTGAAGATGCCAGTGGGCTGGCGTTACTGGCGATCCGAATTCTTTTTCTGCTTCAATGTAAATAACCGCATGGGGCGATAGCCAGTTATTTTTTTCAAGCAGAGCTATCGTTTCATCCAGCAGGTCTTTGCGAAATGGTGGGTCGATAAACACCACATCATGCGGGGTGCCGGACTGTTTTAAAAACACCAAGCTGTCGGTATTGAGCACCTTGGCATTGTCGGCACCGAGCGTTGCCCGGTTTTTTTCCAGCTGTTCAGCGGCTTTTTTGTCGAGCTCCAGCATGGTGACATGGCTAGCCCCCCGAGATAGGGCCTCGAAGCTTAAACTGCCGCTGCCGGTGAACAGGTCAAGGCAGCGAGACTCGATAAGGTCTTGCGCCAACCAGTTGAAAACGGTCTCTTTGACACGATCTGTGGTCGGGCGAAGGCCTTCAACGTCGTGAACGGGCAGTTTACGCCCACGCCAGCGCCCGCTGATGATCCTTACGAACCCGTCACGGCCACTGTTTGGCATATTTCGCCCTGATTGTTGTCTGCGTCTTGTCATAGATTTCTTCGACCGTTTAGAAAATGATAGTATACCTAAACCTCTCGGCAGTATGCGAAAACAAGCATGCCGAAATTTATGCTGCTGAGGGAATACACCTGTGTTTAGGCCGCAAATTGTACCAATCAAGCTCTAGGATTTGCCAATGGCAGAAAAAAAGAAACGCGGATTATTTTCGTGGTTGGGTTTTGGCTCTGAGGAGCAAACCGAACAAAATCAAGAACAATCAACTGTTTCAGCTGAGGCTGAAGCGGTAAAAGAACAATCGAATGAACAGCTAGATGCTGAGGCGGCGGCGAAAGTCGAAGCCGAGGCAGCAGCGAAAGCAGCGGCGGAAGCTGAAGCCGAGGCAGCAGCGAAAGCGGCGGCGGAAGCCGAAGCCGAGGCAGCAGCGAAAGCAGCGGCGGAAGCCGAAGCCGAGGCAGCAGCGAAAGCGACGGCGGAAGCCGAAGCTGAGGCAGCAGCGAAAGCAGAGGCGGAAGCCGAAGCTCAGGTGACGGCTGAGGAGGAAGCCAAGGCACAAGAAGCCCTGTTACAAGAAAATCAGTTACAAGACGCTGAGGCCCTGCAAGAAAAACCGAAAAGCGAAGGCTTCTTCGCCCGCCTGATGCGCGGTCTGAAGAAAACCAAGAGCAATTTCGGCTCGGGCTTTGCCAGCTTGTTCCGGGGCAAGAAGATTGACGATGATTTGTTCGAGGAGCTGGAAGAGCAGCTGCTGGTGGCTGATGTCGGTATGGACACAACGCTTAAGATCATCGAAAACCTGACCGAAAAAGCCGATCGCAAATCATTGAAAGATGGTGATGCCCTGTACGGCCTGCTGAAAGAAGAGTTGGCCGGCATGCTGGCCAAGGTCGAGCAGCCGTTGGTGATTGATGATGCCAAGAAGCCCTATGTGATCTTGATGGTCGGGGTGAACGGCGTCGGTAAGACGACCACCATTGGTAAGCTGGCCAAGCAGTTCCAGAGCCAGGGTAAATCAGTGATGTTGGCTGCCGGTGATACCTTCCGTGCCGCGGCGGTTGAACAGCTGCAGGTTTGGGGCGAGCGTAACAGTGTCCCTGTTGTTGCCCAGCACACTGGGGCTGACAGTGCCTCGGTGATTTACGATGCAATCGAGTCGGCCAAGGCGAAAAATGTCGATGTGGTGATCGCCGATACAGCAGGCCGCCTGCAGAACAAAGGCAACTTGATGGAAGAATTACGCAAGATTGTCCGCGTGATGAAGAAGGTTGACCCGCATGCGCCGCATGAAATTATGCTAACCGTCGATGCCGGTACTGGCCAGAATGCGATCAGCCAAGCCAAGTTGTTCAGTGAAGTGGCACCGGTGACCGGTATTACCCTGACCAAACTGGACGGCACCGCCAAGGGTGGTGTGATTTTTGCGATTGCTGATCAGTTCAACATTCCTATCCGCTATATCGGTATCGGTGAGGGGATCGAGGACTTGCGCCCGTTTGCGGCGGATGAATTTATCGAAGCGTTGTTTAGTGACGAGGATTAAGGTGTGATTCGGTTTCAGCAGGTAAGTAAGGCTTATCGGGGCGGACGCCAGGCTCTGCAAAAGGTCGATTTCCATCTGCAGCCAGCAGATATGGCGTTCCTGACCGGGCACTCAGGTGCGGGTAAGAGTACCCTGCTGAAACTGATCTGTGCCATTGAGCGTCCCAGTGACGGCAAGATCATGTTCAATGGGCATGATATTACCCGCCTTGAGAATAAGCAGATCCCATTTCTGCGTCGCAATATCGGCATCATTTTCCAGGATCACAAGTTGTTGATGGATAGGACTATCTACGACAATGTGGCGTTGCCACTGCGGGTCGAGTTGGCGACCGAGCACGAGATCAAACGCCGGGTGTCGGCGGCTCTCGACAAGGTCGGGTTGCTGGACAAAGCCCGCTGCCTGCCGATTCAGCTTTCGGGAGGCGAACAGCAACGGGTAGGTATTGCCAGAGCGATTGTTAATAAACCGATGCTGTTGCTGGCGGATGAACCGACCGGTAACCTTGATGCGGCCTTGTCCCGTCAGATCATGGCATTGTTTGAGGAATTTAATCGAGTTGGGGTCACGGTCCTGATGGCGACCCACGATACCTCGCTGCTGACCACTCATCACTACCGCCGATTGGATCTGCATCAAGGACAGTTAAGGGAGCTAGCCAGTGGCGCAAAATAAAACGGGCTTTTTTGCCTTGCACAAGCAGCAATGTAAGCAGTCACTCGCAGACATGATGCGCCGCCCGCTGGGCAACATCTTGACCTTGGCGGTCTTGGCTTTTGCCCTGACTCTGCCTACCAGTTTCTATTTGTTTGCCAAGAACGTCACCATGGTGGCACAAGTGTGGCAGAACCCGACCCAGATGACGGTATATCTAGAATCGGGTACGCCGGCAGGACAGGTTAAACAGCTGCATGATGAGCTGGCCCAATGGCCGGAAATTGCATCGCTCGAGTCGATTTCGCCCGAGCAGGGATTGGTTGAGTTCCGTCAGCAGGCCGGTTTTGAGCAAGCCCTGAGCCTACTCGATGACAATCCGTTACCGCCAGTGTTGATCATCAAGCCAGCCGAAGCCTGGCAGCTGGATGCCAAGGCAACCGAACTGGCATCCCGTTTGCGTCTCCAGACCAGGGTCGACGAAGTACGGCTCGATAGCGATTGGCTCCAGCGTTTGGCTGCGATTAAGCAACTTGTCGTTATTCTGGCTATGATTATCTCCGGGCTGATGCTGTTTGCGGTGTTCTTGATTGTCGGTAATACCCTGCGCTTGCAGGTACTCAATCAGCGTGACGAAATTCAAGTCATGAAGCTGGTGGGGGCAACCGACAGTTTTATCCTGCGTCCTTATCTCTATACCGGTGTTTGGTATGGTTTGATCGGTGGTGTGGCGGCATGGGTGCTGACAGCATTGGTTGCGATGCTGCTGGATGGCGCCGTGGCCCATTTGGCGAATTTGTATGACAGCCCGTTTAGAATGGTCGGTTTAGGTTGGGATGAGTCGTTGATCTTATTGATGATCTCAGTCTTCCTTGGCCTGTTGGCTGCGCGTTTGTCAGCAGGACGCCATTTGAAAGAAATTGAACCTATCTGACATTTTTCACTCTACAAATAGGGTAAATTACGCGGCTTGCTTGCAATAGGGCCTGTTTTACAGGCATCATTGTCGGTTCATGCAATTTCGCATTGGTACAAAAAATAAACGAGGTTTGTTGAATGGCAAAAGAGATGACTTCAATGGCTCTGGTTACTGCAGATAGTCTGGATAGCTATGTCCAGAGCGTCAACGGCTATCCTATGCTGTCGGCGGAGCAGGAACGCGAGTTAGCTGAGCGTCTTCATTTTGATGGTGATCTCAATGCAGCAAAAGCATTAGTCATGTCCCATCTGCGCTTTGTTGTTCACATCGCTCGTGGCTATTCTGGCTACGGCTTGCCAATGGCTGATTTGGTTCAGGAAGGCAATATTGGCTTGATGAAAGCGGTCAAGCGCTTCAACCCTGAGGTCGGGGTTCGCTTGGTGTCATTTGCGGTTCACTGGATCAAAGCGGAGATCCATGAGTATGTTCTGCGTAACTGGCGTATCGTTAAGGTTGCGACAACCAAAGCTCAGCGAAAATTGTTCTTTAACCTGCGTAAGGCCAAAAAGCGTCTTGGCTGGTTCAATAATGATGAAGTGGCGATGGTTGCCGAGCAGCTCGGTGTTGAGGCGAACGAAGTCCGTGAGATGGAATCCCGCCTTGCCGCTCAGGATCCGGCTTTCGAAATGCCGGCCGAAGATGATGATCGCGGCATTAGCTACAGCGCGCCAGCGTATTATCTTGAAGATAAATCATCAGATGTTGCCTTGAGCGTTGAGGAAAACAACTGGGAAGCCCATGCGAACAACCGTTTGTCCAATGCCCTGTCGGGTCTCGATGAACGAAGCCAGCACATTGTGCGTTCGCGTTGGTTGGAAGACAGTAAGTCTACCTTGCAAGAGCTTGCAGAACATTATCAGGTCTCTGCTGAGCGGATCCGCCAGCTTGAGAAAAATGCGATGAAAAAGCTCAAGGAAGCAGTGGGTGATTTTGCCTAAGGATCCTTGGCAAACTATCCACAAATCGCGAAGAAAGAAAACCAGCCAAAGGCTGGTTTTTTTGTGCCTAAAATCCGAGAGATAGCTCACGAAATCCAGCAAAAATGTGACGTTGAAATAACGTTATCCACAGCTTTTTACATGATCCGATCTATATATAGTGGATCCAAATTTGACAGAACACATTATCAACGCAATTCACAGATTTTTCCACAGCTGGTGATGTTTTAATCACCTGGGGTGGTTGATGTTTGCATCTGTTGTTGCCAGCCCTTGCCGTACGCGGCTTCGGGTTTATTTTGCGCTTGGCCGATATCCCTATTTTTTCGATGGGGTTGTGAGTAACTTGATCGGTTACAATGACAAAATAAGACGAGGTGAGGTGGTTTCGGCCAAAACGGACGATCGTCACATTTTTCCCGGGCAGCAGATCCTGCCTGTTGATCAATACCAACAAGAGTCAGCGTAATTATGGAGCAATTTGAACACATTTCTGCCGAGCAGGCCCATGCCATGCTCACGCAGGACGGTAGCGAAGCGGTACTGGTGGATATTCGCGATCCTCAGTCCTATGCCCTGAGCCATCCTGAAGGCGCGATTCATCTAACTAATGATACAATGGTGGCGTTTATGGATGAGGTTGATTTCGAGCAGCCTGTGATCGTGATGTGTTACCACGGCATCAGCAGCCAAGGGGCTGCCCAGTACTTGATCCACCAGGGCTACGACTGTGTCTACAGCCTCGATGGTGGGTTTGAAGCTTGGAAGCGCAACGCATTCGCGTGTATCCAGATGGCCTGATCCCAAAGGCGGCGGCGGGACAGGTATCGCTTGGCTTCATCACCTGATGTTGCCGAAAGTCTTTCACTGTGGAGATAGATATGCACCGCTTAGCCGGATTGAACAACCCCCGCCAGGCGCAGGCGTTTATTGACTATATGGCCTCGCGTGGGATTTCGCTGGTGATGGCCCCCGAACCCGAGGGGTTGTTTGCCCTGTGGCTGGAAGACGGACAGCATTGGGTCGAGGTAGAGGCTGAGCTCAACCAGTTTCTGTCCAACCCCTCTGATCGCAAGTACCAGGCGGCATCATGGCAGGTGGCCGAAAGCCGGACCGCCAAGTTTCATTACCGCAGCCCCAGCTTACTCGGTTTGGTTCGTGCTCAGGCCGGGCCGTTCACGCTATTGGTAATGGCCGCGTCGGTGGTGATTTACCTGCTGTGGTTGCTGGGATTGCAGCAGCCCGTTTTTGCCCTGATGCATTTTCCGCTGATGGAAGGGGATGAGTGGCAGCTGTGGCGCTTTTTCTCTCACGCGCTGATCCATTTC
The DNA here is from genome assembly GCF_050336935.1 of Photobacterium satsumensis. Classification (NCBI taxonomy): domain Bacteria; kingdom Pseudomonadati; phylum Pseudomonadota; class Gammaproteobacteria; order Vibrionales; family Vibrionaceae; genus Photobacterium; species Photobacterium satsumensis. The sequence continues at coordinate 146,033 of NZ_JAKJSK010000011.1, read as the reverse complement.
TCGACCCTGCACGTGATCTTCAATTGCCTGTGGTGGTGGATCCTCGGCGGCCAGCTCGAGCAGCACAGCGGCAGTGCCAAGCTGCTTCAGGTCTTTCTGATCTCGGCGTTGATCTCGGGGTTTGCCCAATTTTGGTTCCATGGCCCGAACTTCGGTGGCTTATCCGGCGTCGTTTATGCCCTATTGGGTTATATCTGGTGGATGGGGTGGCTGGCGCCGCAGCGCGGCTTGTCCATTCCCAAGCCTTATGTCGCCTTTATGCTAGCCTGGTTGGTGCTGGGGTTTGCCGATGTGCTGGGCATGTCCGTTGCCAATATGGCCCATCTATTTGGCTTGCTCAGCGGCTGTGCCCTTGGCTGGGTGGACGCTAAACTACGTCGATAGGTCAATGTTGGCGCAAAAAAGAGGTGGATATCCGTCTTGGGGTGTTCACCTTTTTTGTTGATATATCAAACCCGTCCATACTTTAGGCAAAATCTCTCACATATTTCCTCCCAGGTAGCGATTTAATCTACCTATTTGACACTATTCACATTTTCTTACCTTCATTAGAGCAATAATTTGCATACCTTGAGTGAAATTGATTACTTTCGCTCGTCCTGTACTCGTTTGTACCCATACTATCGTAAAAATACTATAAAAAGGAACATTCTATGTTTGGTCTTTTCAAACCGGCAATGCATCGGGCGCGTCTTCCCGATGGCCAGGTCGACTCCACTTATCAGCGTCTGCGTTGGCAGCTTTTCGCTGGTATTTTCTTTGGTTATGCCGGCTACTACCTTGTTCGTAAAAATTTCAGTCTGGCCATGCCTTACCTTATCGAAGAATACGGCTACAGCCGTGGTGATCTGGGCGTAGCACTGGCTGCCGTTTCGATTGCTTATGGCTTGTCGAAATTCTTGATGGGTAGTGTGTCTGACCGCTCCAACCCTCGCTATTTCCTTGCGGCTGGCTTGAGTATGTCGGCGATTGTGATGCTGTGCTTCGGCTTTATGCCTTGGGCTACGAGTAGTATTGCGGCCATGTTTATCCTGCTGTTTTTGAACGGTTGGTTCCAGGGCATGGGGTGGCCTGCTTGTGGCCGGACGATGGTGCACTGGTGGTCGCGCAAGGAAAGGGGTGAAGTCGTTTCGGTCTGGAACGTTGCCCATAACGTGGGTGGCGGTTTGATTGGTCCGATGTTCCTGCTTGGTCTGTGGGCGTTTAATGACGATTGGAGATCAGCGTTCTACGTACCGGCTTTCTTTGCTTTGCTGGTGGCCGTATTTACCCTGTTGGTGATGCGTGATACGCCGCAATCTTGTGGTCTGCCTTCAATCGAAGAGCACAAAGACGACTACCCGGATAGTTATGATGCCTCCCACGAAAAGGAGATGACTGCCAAAGAAATCTTCTTCAAGTATGTATTTAACAACAAACTATTGTGGTTTATTGCGATTGCTAATGCCTTCGTTTACCTGATCCGCTACGGGGTATTGGACTGGGCGCCGGTGTACCTGAGCGAAGTGAAACACTTCACCGTCGACAAATCATCTTGGGCTTACTTCCTGTACGAGTGGGCGGGTATCCCGGGTACGCTGCTGTGTGGTTGGATGTCGGATAAATTCTTCAAGGGCCGCCGTGCACCGGCAGGTATTCTGTTCATGGCACTGGTGACCATTGCGGTATTGGTTTACTGGTTCAACCCAGCCGGCAACCCGACAGTGGATATGGCTGCATTGGTCGCTATCGGCTTCTTGATTTATGGTCCGGTCATGCTAATTGGCCTGTATGCACTTGAGTTGGCACCGAAAAAAGCAGCGGGTACCGCAGCTGGCCTGACCGGTTTGTTTGGTTACCTCGGTGGTGCAGTGGCAGCTAACGCCATTCTAGGCTATACCGTTGACCACTTCGGCTGGGACGGCGGCTTTATGGTACTGACTGCATCTTGTGGTATGTCTATCTTCTTCCTGACCTTGGCATTGATTGGTGAAAGCCGCTTGCACCGCGAGAAGGAAGCTGGCCAGATCGAACAAAATGTATGATTGGGAGCGCCATCATTGGCATCTTGATTAGACCCTAGGTAATATGACAAGGCTTCGCATTGTGCGGAGCCTTGTTGTTTTACAAGCTGATCTCGCCTTGAATGATATCGATTGCATAAGACAGTTTGTTAGAGTACCTGGCCACAGCGAAAGGGAGCCGCATCAGTCGTGAAGCAGAGTAAACGTCATCAGGAAATTATTGATCTTGTCAAAACCCAAGGCTACGTCAGCACCGATGACTTGGTTGAGCGGTTTAATGTGAGTCCGCAGACTATCCGACGGGATCTCAACGAGCTGGCGGAAGACAACAAGATCCGCCGTCACCATGGTGGAGCGACTATCCCATCGAGCTCGGTGAATACCTCATACAGTACCCGTAAAGTCATGCAGCTGGCTGAAAAAGACAGCATTGCCCAGGCCATGGTTGCCCATATTCCAGATGGTGCGACCTTGTTCATTGATATCGGTACGACACCGGAAGCCGTTGCTCGTGCACTGCTCGACCATAATGACTTGCGCATCGTAACCAACAACCTTAATGTCGCGAGCATTTTGACGGGTAAGGATGACTTCAGGGTGATCCTCGCCGGTGGTGAAGTGCGTAACCGTGATGGTGGCATTGTTGGTGAAGCAACATTGGACTTCATCTCCCAGTTCCGCCTCGACTTCGGTATTTTGGGGATCAGCGGGATTGATCTTGACGGCTCACTGCTTGATTTTGATTACCACGAGGTACGGGTGAAGCAGGCGATCATCGAAAATAGCCGCTGCGTGATGCTCGGGGTCGACCATACCAAGTTCGGCCGCAACGCAATGGTCAATCTTGGTGATATCAGCCAGGTCGATATGCTGTTTACCGACCATACGCCGCCGGAAGAATTAGCCAAGCGCCTGGCCGAACATGAAACGCACATTGAAATTATCCGTTAATTCATCAATGTCATCGGCTTAGAGGCCAAAGTACCCTTCTCTATAAACGGGCTGCTGAATAAGCAGCCCGTTTTTTTTCGTAAAAATGCCATCTTGATCATAATTACTTAAACATTCGAGCATAATAATGATGATCTTAATCAATTTATTGTCTATAGTGCTCGATATCGAGCGTTTATGCGCGAAAAAGAACATTATAACGAAAGTCGGTAGTCGAGGTGGTGAAATGGCAGCAAATAACGAAGTATTGGATCTGATTGTCGTCGGTGGCGGTATCAATGGGGCGGGTATTGCCGCTGATGCCGCTGGACGTGGCTTGAGTGTCGGGCTTTATGAAGCACAAGACTTTGCCTCGGCGACGTCGTCAGCCAGTTCGAAATTGATCCATGGCGGCCTGCGCTACCTTGAGCACTATGAGTTTCGTTTGGTTGGCGAAGCGTTGGCTGAACGTGAGGTGCTGTTGAAAAAAATTCCCCACATTGCCCGCCCAATGCGCTTTCGTCTGCCTCACCGCCCTCACTTGCGTCCGGCCTGGATGATCCGTGCGGGCCTGTTTTTGTATGATCACCTTGGCAAGCGTACCACCCTGCCGGCGAGCTGCGGCTTGAAATTCGGTGCTGACTCGGTGCTGGTACCGGAAATTACCAAAGGCTTCGAATATTCTGACTGCTGGGTGGATGATGCGCGTTTGGTGATCCTCAATGCGATGGAGGTGGCCCAGCGTGGTGGTGAAGTGCGCAATCGCTGTATGGTCGAAGCGGCCGAGCGCGACGGTAAATTGTGGCGTGTTACGGTGCGCAACGCCTTGACTGGCGAAGTGTTCGAGCGCCGCTGCCATGCGTTAGTCAATGCCGCTGGTCCATGGGTGAAAACGTTTTATGATCAGAGCCTAGCACTGCCATCACCCCGCAATATTCGTTTGATCAAAGGCTCGCATATTGTGGTGCCACGGGTCCACGGCGAGGAGCAGGCGTATATTCTGCAGAATGAAGATAACCGTATCGTGTTCGTGATCCCGTATCTTGACCGATTTTCGATTATCGGTACCACAGATGTGGAATATAACGGTGACCCGCGTGAAGTGGCGATTGACGATAATGAAATCGGCTACTTACTTGATGTCTACAACAATCATTTCGTCAACAAGCTTGGCCGTGATGACGTGGTATGGACCTACAGCGGGGTGCGCCCTCTGTGTGATGATGAATCGGACTCGCCACAGGCCATTACCCGTGACTACACACTGGAGCTTGAGCAGGAAGGGCAGCAAGCGCCGCTACTGTCGATTTTCGGTGGTAAGCTGACGACCTACCGGAAACTGGCCGAGACGGCGATGGCGAAACTGGCGCCATTCTTCCCGCAGATGCAGCAGCCGTGGACGGCGGATGCCTACCTACCCGGCGGGGAATCAGGCTTTGATGCCAAAGCACAGGCAGCGGATTTGCAGCAGCGTTTCCCATGGTTGGAAACGGTAGCGGCTGAGCGGATGGCGACCAACTACGGTAACCGTAGCGCGGGGCTGTTTGAGGGCGTTACCAGTGAGGCCGATATGGGGCAGCATTTTGGGGCGGGGTTCTATGCCAAGGAATTGAATTACCTGCTGTGCTATGAGTTTGTTCAGCAGGCCGACGATGTGTTGTGGCGCCGCAGTAAGCTGGGGTTGTACCTTGACCAGGAGCAGCAGCAGCAAGTCGCCGATTACATTGCTAACTGGCAATCGATCCAAAGTGCAGCTTGATCAGTAAACCGTAACCCAATAAAAAGGCGCCTTAGGCGCCTTTTTTTGTATTAGAAGAATGTTTGTATCTAAAGGTACCGGGTTTACTGATAGAGATACTTAGTAAACAGCAGCTCGGTGAGTAGTCGTTTGTTGGTCTCGATAAGTAGCAGCTCGTTGACCTTGTTCAGGCAGGCCTGACGGATTTCTTCTCGTCCAGCCAGCGATTTGATCCTGGCCTCGGGCTGCTGGCCGATAATACTGATGATGGCATCACGGATCAGCGGGGCATGGTGCTCGACCTCCGGGATCAGTGAAGGGTCAGCGACCATGAGGTCAATCTGTAAGCGGAGATAACCTATCCGCTTGCCTTGGCTAACATAATTGGTCGTAATGTCTGGGGCCAGGGTGTAATAGGTATATTGTGGGTTGGCCGTGGCCCCATCGTTGGCTTGGGCTGACATCGGCACCAGTAAACTCGCAAAAAGGAAAAGTAATCCAGGTAAAGTTAATTTCATTATCATGCTCATAGAGTTATTGGTTTTTATGGCTGCAAATGAGTTTCTTTCGATCGTAACGATATTCGTACTGGTTACAGCTTGCTACAATAGTGTTTCTTCATGGTAATAAATTAACCTTGATCTACCAAGCCCTTGTCGGTAATTGGGTAGAGATTTTGTTGGAAAGATGTCGAAATTCAAACAGTTGTACAAGCCCTTGTTAGATAGTGCCCAATGGCTGGCACCGGAAGAAGCAGTCATTGAAGGGACTGAATTTGGGCATTGGTTGTTGGAGTTGGACTCCTTGTCCCGCCGGTTTGAGCGCCACTGCAGAGCATTTACCGTGTCCCTGGAAGAACAGGGACAGATCAGCCGTGAGCGTTTGACCGACGATGAACGTGCCCTGATCGGTGATGTTGATTGCCTATTGCGCAAGGTCGTGCTCAAGGGAGACGGGGTACCATGGGTGTTTGCCAGAACCCTGATCCCGCTGACTACCCTGACAGGGCAGGAGCAGGATTTGGCCCAGTTGGGGGAGATGCCACTCGGATTCCGCGTGTTTACCGATCGCAGTGCGCGTCGTGATGCACTGGAAGTCGCCAATGTCGGGACTGAAAATAAACCGGTCTGGGCCCGCCGCTCGCGGTTGTGGCTCAATGATAAGCCGCTACTGGTTGCGGAATTGTTTTTGCAGGAAGCACCTATTTATAAGGAGACCCTAAGTTGGAAATGACCAAGATGAAAGCGTTCTGGCAATTGGCGCGCTTCGATCGTCCTATTGGTAGCCTGTTGCTATTGTGGCCGACGCTATGGGCGTTGTTTTTGGCTGCCGAAGGAATGCCCAATCCCCATGTGATGCTGGTGTTTGTGCTTGGGGTCATTTTCATGCGGGCGGCAGGGTGTGTGATCAACGACTTTGCTGATCGTAATTTCGATGGCCATGTTAAACGTACCGCCAAGCGGCCGATGCCGTCAGGCAAGGTGTCAGAGCGTGAGGCGCTGGCTTTGTTTGGCCTGTTGGTGTTGGTGTCATTCTTGTTGGTACTGACCATGAATACCCTGACTATCATGCTGTCGGTGGTGGCGGTGATATTGGCGGCGGCTTATCCGTTCATGAAGCGCTATACCCACCTGCCTCAGCTGGTGTTGGGGATGGCGTTTGGCTGGTCGATTCCAATGGCCTACGCGGCTCAGGCAGGGGAACTGCCGGCGGTGGCATGGTTGCTGTTTGTGGCCAATATCCTGTGGACCATCGCCTATGATACCCAGTACGCCATGGTTGACCGTGATGATGACCTTAAGGTCGGGATCAAGTCTACCGCCATTCTCTTTGGTCGATTCGACAAGATGATCATTGGCCTGCTGCAACTAGGGACTCTGGTGTTGCTGATTGCCGTCGGGACGATTGAAGATCTGTCACAGGTGTATTACTGGTGTCTTCTGTTGGCCTCGTCATTGTTCGTCTATCAGCAGATGCTGCTGCGTGGCCGTGAGCGTGAACCGTGTTTCAAAGCCTTTCTCAACAACAATTATGTCGGTATGTTGATTTGTGTCGGTATCGCGGCCAGTATGTATCTGTCATAGAGACAGCGATAATACGGTTATTGAAAAGCGCCTTTAACGGCGCTTTTTTTGTGCCAGATTTCTTGCTGGGCAGCGAAAAGAGAGCTTTTGGGCTACCGCAGGCAAGGGCTCGAAAAGCAGTACAGTATGATTGATGGTAGGGCAGTCGGTAGGTATAAAAAAGGGCTGCAAACAGCAGCCCTTTGGGTGTGGTAGAGAGTGCGATTACTCGTCGCTGTTGGCCTCTTCGCCCCGGTCTTCGCGGTTCATGACCGCTTGGATGGTCAGCTTCACTTCCGGTGACACCAAGGCTGCCAGCTGCTCGGCAAGTTGCTCGACCGGTTGTGATACCGCGTGACACTCCTCGTTGAGGTAGCCTTCGTTGCGCAGGGTTTTCACCAAGCTCGCAAATACGCCCTTGTCGAAGAATTCCGGTGCATTAATACCATGTAGGCGGCTCAGGCGTTGGGCCATCATCTGGCTCTGCTGCTCGAGGTCGCTTTTCATCAGCTGTGGCTCGGAGTTAAGCAGGGTCAGGGAAATAGCATAACGCTGCAGGGTTTCTGAGATAGTACGTGCCAGTAAATGCAGCGGTCCGATACGGGCACTGTTGAGGCTGATTAGATCGCCCTCACGCAATACCAGTCGCTGGCGAACCAGTTCGTCGACTTGTGCTGCAATCACTGTTTCAAGCTCTTCTTTGCTAAAGCGCAGGAACAGCTCGGCCTGAAGGAATGGGTACAGGCGGGTGACTTGCTCGACAATCTCATCCACGGCCAATTTCTGGTGGTGGATCATGATATTGGCGATCAGTGACGGCATCGCAAATAGGTGGATGATGTTGTTGCGGTAGTAGGTCATCAGGATCGCCTGCTGGCGGTTCAATGACACCATTTCACCTAGGCTGTCACGCTCGACTACAAACTTATCCATATCAAGTGCATGCTTGACCATCGCCTTGGCATCTTCATCCGGTACGGTAAATTTCTCTGAATACGGCACGTTGCGCAGCAACTGCAGGTAGCAATCAAGTTGTTGTTCGAGATCTTCACGGCTAAGGGCGCGCTGGCGGGCGGCAAGCAGTGCCACACCACATAATGTCAGGGCATTGGTCGCAGCGGCATCGTTGATGTGGGTCATCATTTTCACGGCCAAGTCGTTCACCACCGGGCTGAGCCATTGCGGGCGCTGCGGCTCGATTGGATCGATATCCTTGTGCCACTCAGGGACATGCTCGTTGAGGTAGTGGTTGAGTGAGATCGGCTCTCCGAAGTTGACATAGCCCTGGCCGAGGTTACGCAGCTTACGCAGGGTACGGATCACCTGACCGACGTTTTCCTTCTCTTTGCGCTTACCGCGGAGCTCTTTGGCATAGGTCGCCACTTCCATCACGTGCTCGTAGCCGATGTAGACAGGTACCAAGGTAACTGGGCGGTTAAGGCCACGCAGCATCGCCTGGATTGTCATCGACAGCATACCGGTTTTGGCCGGCAGCAAACGGCCCGTTCGCGAACGGCCACCTTCGCTGAAATACTCCACCGAATAGCCCTTGGCAAACAATTCAGCTAGGTATTCGCGGAAGACTGTTGAGTAAAGGCGGTTGCCCTTGAAGCTGCGGCGGATAAAAAAGGCACCGCCGCGGCGGAAAATCGGTCCGGCCGGGAAGAAGTTAAGGTTGATGCCTGCTGCAATGTGCGGCGGCACTAACCCTTCTCGATATAGCACGTAAGACAGCAGCAGGTAGTCCATGTGGCTACGGTGGCAGGGCACATAAACAATCTCATGGCCGTCTTGGGCCAGCTTACGTACCTGCTTGGCATTGTTGATGTTCAGCCCTTGGTAGAGCTTGTTCCATAGCCAGCCAAGGAAGCGTTCCCCGCGTTTGATCAGCGAGTAGGAGAAATCAGCGGCAATTTCTTCCATCATATCGACGGCTTCTTTGCGCACCTTTTCAATCGGCACATCACGGCTTGCGGCTTCTTCTGCCACGACTTTTTCAATCGCTTTGGAGTTCAACAGGCGGTTGAACAGCACTTGGCGATCGGGCAATTTCGGCCCTGACGCAGCCAGTTGCTGGCGCGAAAAGTGGATACGGGCCACCCTCGCCAGTTTGTTGGCTATCGAATCGTCGGTACCGTGGTGATCGGCCATGTAGCGCAGGGAAACAGCCGGGCTCAGGCGCACCATACAGTCGCGGCCATGGCCAAGGATAGTGAAGAACTTCTCCGGACCATTGAGCGGGCGCAGTACAGGTTTGTGGTTCTCTTCCTTGCCGGGTTTGCGGCCCCAGAGAATAGAAGCAGGAACCACCTGAATATCCAGCTCGCTGTCTTGCGTGTGGTGCTCGAGCAGGGCGGTAAACAGGTCGATAGATTCCTGCGGCAGCGCGTTCTTATCACCGAAGACACTCGGGCCATCGGAAATATAGACATAGCGGACAAACTGCTGCCCGTTGATCTCCAGAGGGGATAGGGGATCAGGCAAGCCCAGAGCTTTAGTGCTGCTGCGCAGAGTCATCAAATCGGTGTTGGAACGGAACGGCAGGATGTAAACAATCGGGCGTTCTAGGTCCAGTTCCAGATCCGCAACTGGATCGGAAGGGATTGAGTGGGTTTTAACCAGCAGAGAAAGCGGCAAATCCAGTATTTTTTGATAGATTTTCTGCCAACTTGACATATCTTTTACTAGCCTCGAATTCTTAATGCGTGGAAGGATAGCAGAAAAAAACCAGTTATAAGCAGCGAAATAGCACAGACTTGCCGTTATATGACATTTTTATTGATTTCCCAACGCACCTTGGCTGATCAAAAGAGTAGGAAAAAGCCAAGGCCACGATCGGTTACTCGTTGGTGAATTTGCGCCAAAATTGTTGTTTTCCTAAACAATAACCTTTTCAAGCGTGATAACACTGGATATACTCACAGTGAACTGTATAAAAAGACAGGGTGAGTTATGAAGCCGTTAACGCCGCGCCAACAAGAAGTCTTTGATTTGATCAAAGCAAAAATTGAAGATTCTGGAATGCCGCCAACACGTGCTGAAATAGCCCGTGAACTCGGCTTCCGTTCTGCTAATGCTGCTGAGGAACACCTTAAGGCATTGGCCCGTAAAGAAGTGATTGAAATTATTCCTGGCGCTTCGCGTGGGATCCGCTTGCTAGGGAACCGCGAAGATGAAGAGAGCGGCCTGCCACTGATCGGCCAGGTTGCTGCTGGTGAGCCGATTCTGGCTCAGGAGCATGTTGAAACCCATTACGAGGTTGACCCATCACTGTTCAAGCCGCGTGCAGACTTTCTGCTGCGGGTGAATGGTATGAGTATGAAGGATATCGGGATCATGGACGGCGATTTGCTTGCTGTACACAAGACTCAGGATGTCCGTAATGGTCAGGTCGTGGTTGCCCGGGTTGAAGATGATGTGACCGTCAAGCGACTGGAGCGTAAAGGTGCGCAGGTCTTGTTGCATGCCGAGAACGAAGAGTTTGCGCCGATTGTGGTAGATCTCAATACCCAGCACCTGTCGATTGAAGGTATTGCCGTCGGTGTGATCCGCAATACCGACTGGATGTAACCGAGTCCAGCTTAAAAAATATCCATTACCACTTTACAAGTGCTAATGATAGTCATTATCATCTCTGTATTCAAAAGGAGATGATAATGACTGAGACCGTCCGCCATGATATTCCCGCTGATCTGCTCCAGCCGCTGTGGCTCCGCAGCCGTGAAAGCTTGGCTGATGATCGCCTGATTTATGATCCCGTCGCCGCTGCCGCTTGTACCCAATGCAGCCTTAAGCCTGAATGCCTCAAGGGCAATGTCTCCCAGCAGCAATTGCTGCACGCCAGCCTGACCTTGGTTTGCGATCGCCAAATCCAGCATTTTCTTCGTCGTCACCCTGATGGGCGGATCATCAACCTTGGTAGTGGCCTGGATACTCGCTTTTATCGGGTCGATAACGGCCGTTGCCGTTGGTTTGATATCGATGTCGGTGAGAACTTGCTGTGGCGACAACGGCTGTTCCATCGCAGCGAGCGCTACCGGATGCTGCCTGGCTCCACCACAGATTTGTCCTGGTTGCAGGCCTTGCCACCGATGTCCGGTGCGCCAGTTATGGTGCTGTGCGATCACGCCCTGCTGGCATCTAGCGAGGCCGAGCTGGCCCATGTTGTCCAGTCATTGGCCTGCCACTTTGGCCGCTTCGAGTTGTGTTTGGTGGTTGCAGGGGATCTGTGTCATTCGCCGCTGTCTGGCAAAATGGGCGTCGATACCTCTTTTGGCCATGCTTTGCGCGATCCACGCCGCAAGCTGCTGCAATGGTTACCTTGGGCAACCGCCGTCGGCCATTATAGCCCGATGGATAGTGCCTGTTCGCGTTGGCGCGGATGGCAACGCTGGTTAGCGCGGATCCCTGGATTGAAATTCCGTATCTTGCCAGTATTGCTGCATATTCATCTGTGATCTTTCACGCAGGCACAGCGTTGCTGCTATTTTGCTTCCTATCTATGACTAGCATGCAATATGCCAGTTTGGATTTTTTCTCTATTTTTCCCGTCTATTTTTTTGCGTGATCTCACGATCCTGTCCTAAGTTAAATGTAAACAAACTGTTAACCATGTAACTGCAGGTGACACATCATCTGCAAAGTCTGCAGGGAAGACTCTGATTCATTTTGCGCTGTCCCCTTAAACGAATTCGCGTTCACGGGGGTATTTGATAGGAAAGGGATAGGAGGGATCCGGGTGATGATTCGCCATCTGATGTGCTGTCTGTTTGCTTTGCTGGTTGTACCGGCACAGGCAGACGTTCAACCCATGCCACTGAATATGACCCAGGGAGTGACCGAGGTCAGTCAGCGGGTGTTCGATCTCCATATGACGATTTTCTACATCTGTGTGGTGATCGGTTTGGTTGTTTTCGGGGTGATGTTCTGGTCTATCATCCATCACCGCAAGTCAAAAGGAGCGGTCGCTGCTTCCTTCCACGAAAGCACCAAGGTTGAAATCCTCTGGACGGTGATCCCGTTCGTTATCCTCATAATCATGGCAGTGCCTGCCACCAAGACGCTACTGGCAATGGAAGACACCACGCAGGCGGACATGACTGTTCAGGTCACCGGCTCGCAATGGAAATGGCATTACCGTTATTTCGACGAGGATGTCGAATTCTACTCTCTGCTGGCAACCAGCCAAGCTCAGATCACCAATGAGCGTGAAAAACGCAGCAATTACCTGCTTGAGGTTGATCGCCCTTTAGTACTACCTGTCGGAAAGAAAGTGCGTTTTCTTATTACCTCTCAAGATGTTATCCACTCTTGGTGGGTTCCTGACTTCGCAGTGAAGAAAGATGCCAACCCCGGCTTTATCAACGAAGCCTGGACCCGCATCGATGAGCCCGGGATCTACCGTGGTCAGTGTGCTGAGCTGTGCGGCAAGGATCACGGCTTCATGCCGGTGGTGGTGATTGCCAAGTCACAGGCGGATTATGAAGAGTGGCTGCAAACGACCAAGGTGGCCCAGCAACAGGCACGGGAAGAAGAGCAGCGCCTGCTGGCGATGCAGATGGACATGGATGAACTGATGACGCTAGGCGAGCAGGTCTACAACACCCGCTGTGCGATGTGTCATCAGGCCAATGGTCAGGGGCTACCGGGTGCATTTCCTGGCTTGGCGGGGCAGGGGCTATCAATTGATCCCAATGCCAAGCTTGAGCACATCAGTATTGTGGTTCACGGCAAGCAGGGAACGGCGATGCAGGCGTTTGGCCCGCAGTTGAGCCTCAAAGAATTGGCGGCGGTGATCACTTACGAGCGCAATGCCTGGGATAACAATACCGGAGACACCATTCAGGCTGCTGAAGTGCAGGCTGTGATGGACGGTCAGGATCTATAAGGGAGAGAGTGACGATGACGGATATGTTGCGTGAGCAAACCGAGGTCGAGGAAACCCAGACCGAGCAGCATGAGCATCACGAACACCACCAGACCGGTCTCAAGCGCTGGCTGTTTACGACCAACCATAAGGATATCGGCTCGCTGTATCTGATGTTCAGTTTTGCCATGTTCCTGATCGGCGGGGCAATGGCGATGGTGATCCGGGCGGAGTTGTTTCAGCCTGGCCTGCAGTTGGTTGACCCTAATTTCTTCAACCAGATGACCACGGTCCATGGTCTTATCATGGTTTTTGGCGCGGTGATGCCGGCGTTTACCGGATTGGCAAACTGGATGGTACCGCTGATGATCGGTGCGCCGGATATGGCCTTGCCGAGAATGAACAACTGGAGTTTCTGGATCCTACCATTTGCATTCACCATGTTACTGGCTTCGCTGTTTATGGAGGGGGGCGGCCCTAATTTCGGTTGGACCTTCTATGCGCCGCTGTCGACAACCTACAGCCCGGAAAGTACCGGCCTGTTTGTCTTTGCCATCCATATCATGGGGATCAGCTCGATCATGGGGGCGATTAATGTCATCGTCACTATCGTCAATATGCGCGCACCGGGCATGACCTATATGAAGATGCCGCTGTTTGTCTGGACATGGCTGATCACCGCATTCCTGCTGATTGCCGTCATGCCGGTACTGGCCGGGGCGGTGACTATGGTACTGACCGACAAGTATTTCGGAACCAGCTTCTTTGATGCCGCCGGCGGGGGCGATCCGGTGATGTTCCAGCATATCTTCTGGTTCTTCGGTCACCCGGAAGTCTACATCATGATTTTGCCGAGCTTCGGCATTATTTCGGCGATTATCCCGGCTTTTTCCCGTAAGAAACTCTTCGGTTACAGCTCGATGGTCTATGCTACGGCGTCGATTGCCGGGCTGAGCTTCTTGGTATGGGCCCACCATATGTTCACCACCGGGATGCCGGTGGCGGCCGAGCTGTTCTTCATGTATTGCACCATGCTGATCTCGGTACCGACCGGGGTCAAGGTGTTCAACTGGGTGGCAACCATGTGGCGTGGTTCGTTGACCTTCGAAGTCCCGATGCTGTTCGCCATAGCCTTTATCGTGTTGTTTACCATCGGCGGCTTCTCCGGGTTGATGCTGGCCATTACCCCGGCGGACTTCCAGTACCATGATACCTACTTTGTGGTGGCCCACTTCCACTATGTACTGGTGTCGGGGGCGATCTTCTCCATTATGGCGGCGGCCTATTATTGGCTGCCGAAATGGACCGGGTATATGTTCGATGAGAAGTTGGCCAAGTGGCATTTCTGGTGCTCGATAGTCTCGGTCAATATCTTGTTCTTCCCGATGCACTTTTTGGGCCTTGCCGGCATGCCGCGACGGATCCCGGATTATGCGCTGCAGTTTGCCGATATCAATGCGGTGGTCAGTGTCGGTGGTTTCCTGTTCGGCCTGTCCCAGCTCATTTTCCTCGCTGTGGTGATCAAGTGTGCCCGCGGGGGTGAGAAGGCGGCGGCCAAGCCGTGGGATGGTGCCGAAGGGTTGGAATGGACGGTGGCTTCACCGGCTCCGCACCATACCTTTTCCACGCCACCCAAAGTGGATTAAGCGGAGGGTTGTCCATGGATAAGCCTCAGCCTGAACAACAGTCTGATACACAACCTAAGTCTGGATCAGCCTCCGCTGCGGGTAACAAAAAGCAGCGTTCTATCTGGTCGTTGACCCTGATGGCCGTCGCGATGTTCGGTTTTGCCTTTGCCTTGGTGCCGTTGTATGACGTGTTCTGCGATATCACCGGCATCAACGGCAAAACGTCGGACACGCAGGCCGCAGCCAGTGATCGGGTTGATACCAGCCGCGAGATCACGGTGGAGTTTGTCTCGTATATCAATCCCGGGGTGCAATGGACATTTGAACCGGAAATCAAGCAGTTGGTGGTCAACCCCGGCCAGACCCATACCATTACCTACCGGGCCAAGAATCTGACCGGGCAGAAGACTGTCGGCCAGGCCGTCCCCTCGGTCAGTCCGGGGATGGGGGCTCGCTACCTGAATAAAATCGAATGCTTCTGCTTCAACCGTCAGCCGTTGGCTGCCGGTGAAACGGCCAGTTTGCCTTTGGTGTTCTATGTCGACCCGGAGTTGCCGGATGATATCAACACCTTGACCCTAGCCTATACCCTTTACAACGCCCAGCCGGATGCGCCGGCACAAACGCAATGAGGTTGAATGATGGCGAACCCTTATTCTGAACATGATCAATCTGTGACTCCTCCCCACGAGAACTATTATGTGCCCGAAGCCAGTGGCTGGCCGATTATCGGTGCTGTCGCCTTGTTCCTGATTGCTATGGGGGCTGGGGCGACGGTTGGTGATCTCTTCGGCGGCCAGGGACCTTGGATTTTGCTGGCCGGAGTTGGTTTGCTGCTGATCATGCTGGTGGGGTGGTTCCGCGATGTGATTGCTGAGTCGATGGGGGGGCTATACAGCCGCCAGATGGACCGATCATTTCGTCAAGGCATGAGCTGGTTCATTTTCTCCGAGGTGATGTTTTTTGCGGCCTTCTTCGGCACGTTGTTCTATGCCCGGATGATTGCGGTGCCATGGCTGGGGGGCGCTGGTAATAATGCCATGACCCATGAGGTGTTGTGGCCTGAGTTCATTGCTCAGTGGCCTTTGGTCATGACGCCGGGCGGGGCTGAAACAACCGCGATGGGACCCATAGGCTTACCGCTCTATAACACCTTGATCCTACTCGTGTCATCGGTGACGGTGCACATTGCCCATACGGCACTGGAGCAGGATAACCGGCCCAAGCTCAAGCTGTTCCTGTTGCTGACCGTATTGCTCGGTTCGCTGTTTGTTTATTTGCAAGGGGTGGAATACGTCCATGCCTATGAAGATATGGGATTGACGCTCGATGCTGGGATCTACGGCAACACCTTCTTCATGTTGACAGGATTCCATGGCTTGCATGTCACGCTTGGGACCCTGATCTTGTTCATTGTGTGGTTGCGGGTACTGCGGGGCCACTTTACCCCCGAGAAGCATTTTGCCTTCCAGGCCGGAGCTTGGTACTGGCATTTTGTCGATGTGGTTTGGCTCGGGCTATTTGTGTTTGTTTATATCCTGTGAGGCTAGAGGCTAGAGGCTAGAGGCTAGAGGCTAGAAGTGGCCTCTAGTAAGGCCTGGGGTTGGGTGTGATGTAGCCGCTGGCCAGTGCGATAAGCAGTAGGGCAAACAAGAAGACGGAGAACAGTATCCGACGTCCGAGGTGGCGTGACATCGGTTGGCTCTGTTTGCCCTTGAGCATTACCGGTAGGGCACGGAACAGATTCAGTACGATAAAAATCAATAGGCAAACAATCAGAGCTTTCAGCAACATAGAGGTCTCCGGTCAGGACTGGGTGAATCATGCGTCGGATAGGTTTTGTTCTTTTTACTGTGGCGGTACTGATGACATTGGTCAAGTTGGGATTTTGGCAAATGACCCGCGCCCAGGAAAAAGAAAGCTTGGGCCATGCACTGAAGTTTCGCAGCGAACAGATGTATTACAGCTTAGCGAGCCTACCATCGGATCCACGTTGGTACAGCTTGACCCTGAGGGGCAAATTTGACCACAGCAAGGCAGTGTTGCTAGATAATCAACTCTACCAAGGTCGTCCGGGATACCACGTGCTATACCCCTTTGAAGCTGATGAAGGGTGGGTGCTGGTAAATTTGGGATGGATTGCAGCGCCGGCCTACCGGGAGCAGATCCCGGTGTTGCCGGAGCACCATGGTGAGCTCAAGGTCAGTGGCATTATCGCCCCGCCGTCTTCCCTGCTTGAGCTAGCGCCCGAGGTGATGGGACAGGGGTACCCTTTGAGGGTGCAGAACATCAGTGTGGCGGATTTGAACCAGCACATGGGTTTGTCCCTTCCGCTTTGGGTGTTGCAGATCGATCCGGACAGTCCGTTGGCCCTCAATCAGACTTGGATCCCGGTGGTGATGGGACCGCATAAACATTATGCCTACGCGCTGCAATGGTTTTTGATGGCGCTGGCGGTATCAGGACTCGCATTTTGGTGGCTGAGACGGAGTAAACCATGAAGAAACAGGGAACGTTGCTATTACTTTTCGGTGCCTTCGCCCTGCCGGTGATTTTGGCCAAGCTGGTGCTGGATCTCAACTGGTACCAGGGCGGTGTGACCAACCGCGGGGAACTGCTGGATTCACCGATGGCCTCGGAATGGCTGGGTGAGAGCAAACAGTGGCAGTTGATCTATCTGCTACCTGAACAGTGCGATGAACAGTGCCAAGGAGCCTTGTTCAACCTGCGTCAGGTTCCGCAGGCGGTGGGAGCAGACCAAGATAGGCTCAGTAGTGTATTGCTGATCGATGGTGACTCGCTTGATGAGCAACCCTCCGATGTTAAAAAACAGCTGTCCGGCCTCGCTCAACGGCAGGTGCCAGACTATGTGGTGAACCAGCTCAAGACTCTGGAGTATGGTGCTAAGGCTATCTATATTGCCGACCCTCTCGGTAATGTGATGATGGCTTACCCTTTGGTCAAAGGGCAGGTGGCGGTGTTGGCGCAGGGCAAGGATGTGCTGAGGGATCTCAAGCGGCTGCTGAAAATTTCCAAAATTGGCTAGGGAGAGCCTGTGATGAAACACGACCATTATCGACTGTGGGTTGCTCTGACTTTTGCGTTGTCACTGTGTGTGATTGCCCTCGGGGCCTATACCCGTCTTACCGAGGCGGGCCTGGGGTGTCCGGATTGGCCGGGGTGTTATGGCTTTGCTGGGGTACCTCAGGATGAAACGCAGCAGGCTCTGGCGGCTGCGCGCTTCCCGGATGCGCCGCTGGAAGCTGGCAAGGCCTGGAACGAAATGTTGCATCGCTATGTCGCCGGTACCTTGGGGCTGATGATTTTAGCACTCAATATTATGGCGTGGCGCAAGCCTTCCCGGCCTAAAGGGCTACCGGCCTTGCTGCTGGCGACCGTTATCTTCCAAGCACTGCTCGGGATGTGGACCGTCACCCTGGTGTTGATGCCCGTGGTCGTGATGGGGCACTTGCTGGGGGGCTTTACCACCGCTTCCCTGCTGTTCCTGCTCTGGCTGCGGCTGGGTAGAACATCGTTGCATCCCTCTTCAAACCATACCAGTACCACCCTGCAGGTTTTTGCCTTGTTTGGCTTGCTGGTGGTTATCGGGCAGATCGCGCTAGGGGGCTGGACGGCAGCGAACTACGCCGCTGTTGTCTGTACCCAACTTCCGCTGTGTGAGGTTGATTGGCGGCAGGGGTATGATGCCTCGGCGTTTGCCCTGATCCAGCCTGAGCACGATACCTACCAGTACGGGGTGCTGGATTACCAGCAGCGGGTCACTATCCATGTGACCCACAGGATCGGGGCAATCGTTACGGCAGGGGTGCTGTTTGTACTTGCCTGCTTGTTGTGTCGGCACAAGGCGCTTCGAGGTGTGGCAGCGGCGATGCTGCTGGTGCTAGTGGGGCAAATTGGCCTGGGCGTTACTAATGTTGTAGCCAGCTTACCCTTGTCAGTTGCGGTGGCTCACAACGTGACCGGCGTCTTGCTGTTGCTGTCTCTGGTAGTGGTAAATATGCAGGTATATCGGATGCGCCAGTCAGGCCGTTATACCAATCGAATAGCATCCCGGATGGGTAGCTGATTAAGCGTGTGGAATAGCCAAAGGAGGGCCTGAGCATGGCAAAGAGTCAGGTTGTAGCAAAAGGGGGCTTTAAGCCCCACTCATCGGCAAGGGTGTGGCAGGACTACCTGACCATGACCAAGCCCAAAGTCGTTGCCATGTTGTTGCTGACAGCATTGGTCGGGATGTGCCTGGCAGTACCGGGGATCCCGCCACTCAAGGCGGTGGTATTCGGTCTGGTTGGGATCGGCTTACAGTCGGCAGCTGCGGCGGCCTTCAATCATGTTTTGGATCGCCGCTTTGATGCCAAGATGGCAAGAACGTATCACCGCCCGCTGGCAAAAGGCCGGGTGGAGACTTACAAGGCGGTCATTTTTGCCTGTGTGCTGATGGTGGCCGGTTTTGTGGTGTTATGGCAACTCAATGCCTTGACCGCTTGGCTGACGTTTGCCAGTTTGATTGGCTATGCTGTGGTGTATACCGTCTGGCTCAAACACGCAACGCCGCAGAATATCGTGATTGGTGGCCTTGCCGGGGCGGCGCCTCCCTTGCTTGGGTGGACAGCGGTAACCGGAGAGCTGCATTCCCATGCGCTGTTGTTGGTGATGCTGGTGTTTACCTGGACCCCGCCACATTTCTGGGCGCTGGCTATCCATCGTCGCGATGACTATGCCAAGGCTGGGATCCCGATGCTACCGGTGACCCACGGTATTAGTTACACCAAGACCATGGTACTACTGTATACCTTGATGCTGGCCTTAGTGGGCCTGCTGCCGTGGTTGACGGGAATGAATGGCTGGTTGTATCTGGCGGGTAGCAGTGTGCTGAATCTTGGCTTTATTGGCTATGCGCTGAAGCTGAAGTTTGCCGATGAGCCCGGTCATGCATGGGCCACTTTCAAGTACTCTATCTGGCATTTGCTGGCGTTGTTCGTGGTTCTGTTGGCGGATCACTGGCTGGCAGCGCTGCTGGTTTAGTTGTGGGCTTAATGACTGCTTAGTTGCAGCATTGGGCCGCTCCCCCTGAATATTCCCATCCTGCAGACTGGGGATAGCCCCTGTGGATTTTGTTCACAGGGGCTTTTTATTTGGCCCTGAACACCAGATAATCGCGGGCCGGATATCGAGAGTTGAGGTTGTTGTGCTGCAAGCGTTGCGAGATAGAACATTGCACCGTCAGGTGTTTGCCCTGGCGTTGCCGATGGTGTTGTCGAATATTACCGTTCCCTTGTTGGGGTTGGTTGATGCTGCGGTGATAGGGCATCTCGAACATGCTTGGTATTTGGGCGGGGTTGCCGTTGGCGGGACCATGATCAATGTCACCTTCTGGCTGTTGGGCTTCTTGCGGATGGCCACTACCGGGCTCAGTGCCCAGGCCTACGGCGCTTCTGATCGCGACGCGCAGGCAAGGGTTTTCATTCAGGGTATCGCCTTGGCGTGGTTGATGGCGCTGGTGCTGCTCGTGTTCCACCGTCCGGTAGCCGATCTTATCTTCCATTTCAGCTCGGCCAGCAGCGAGGTGAAAACCTACGCCGAGCAGTATTTCTCCATCCGTATCTGGGGGGCGCCCGCAGCGTTGGCAAACTTTGTCATCATGGGCTGGCTGCTCGGTAGCCAGAATGCCAAGTTGCCAATGTGGCTGTTGATAGTGACCAACGTGGTCAATATCAGCTTGGATGTACTGTTTGTCCTCGGCTTTGGCTGGAAAGTGCAGGGTGCGGCGGCTGCCTCGGTACTGGCCGAGTACAGCGGGTTGGCTCTGGGGCTATGGTTTGTTTCCCGCCAATGGTTGAGCCAAGCGCTGCCGGCGTGGCGAAGTAAGCTGGGCAGCATACTCCATGGTACGGGCCGCTTGCTCAAGCTTAACCGGGATATATTTCTGCGTAGTCTGTGTCTGCAATTAACTTTCACCTTCATGACATTTCAGGGGGCCACACTAGGCGATAATGTGGTGGCAGCTAATGCGGTGTTGATGAGCTTCCTGATGCTTGTTTCCTATGCCATGGATGGGTTTGCCTATGCCATGGAGGCGATGGTGGGCAAGGCCATTGGTGCCCGTAACCGTGAGGAGCTCGGCCGCAGTTTGGTCGGGACGACCTTCTGGAGCCTGATGATTTCTCTGGTGCTGACCTTGGCATTTGCTGTCTTTGGCCGAGACATCATAGCGCTGATTTCCGATATTCCTGCCGTGCAACAAGAAGCGGCCCAGTACCTGCCATGGTTGGCTGCAGTGCCGTTGGTGGCGATGTGGTGCTTCTTGCTAGATGGCATATTTATAGGGGCGACACGGGGTAGGGAAATGCGTAACAGCATGTTCGTTGCCACCTGTTGTTATTTTGCTCTCTGGTGGCTGTTGGCCGGTTTTGGCAATCATGCTCTCTGGGGCGCGATGCTGGGGTTCATGGCAATGCGCGGGATCGGTTTGGCCGTGGTATTTGCCTATCAATGGCAAAAAAATATTTTCCTGCAACCAGCTAGTGCAAACAAATAGTTAGGACGAATTGACTTAATTTGTTCACTTTTGCGGCAAAAAAAGCTACCCAGGTGAGACATGATCTGTTTAAAATGCGAGCAATTATGTCACCTGGGGGGTTAAATGAAAAAAGCAGTATTGGCACTTTTTTTAGCGGTAATGACGATAAGTTGGGTCGCGCCTGCGATGGCCGCTATCCAGGGAAAGTCCTACAAAGTGACGGCAACGGCGTATAACTCAGTTCGGGCCCAGACTAACTCCAACCCATCGATAGCGGCTTGGGGTGATCGGTTGAAACCGGGGATGAAAGCGATAGCAATTTCGCGGGATTTTCTGGGCAGGGGCTTCAAGCGCGGAACCATCGTGAAAATCTCCGGCCTACCGGGTGAATATGTGGTACTGGATAAGATGAACAAGCGCTGGAGCAACAAGATTGATATCTACATGGGCCAGGATATCAAAGCCGCACGGAATTGGGGTCGCCGCAATGTGACCATTACCGTTGTGAAGTCGTAATGACGGTATCAACAACCTGAAAACATAACTGTTCTAATTAATTGCTAGAATCGCTATTTTTTCAGATTCGAGAGAATGCCAAGCGTATACACCTTTTTTTAGATCGGCCCTATTCAGTTTGGTATACAAAAAGCGAGAGCCAAGGCTCTCGCTTTTTTTATTTGTTTTACTCAGCTAGGAAGCTGTTAGTAGTAAGAGTGCTCACCACGTGCGTGCTCGGTGACATCGCGTACGCCTGTTAGCTCACCGGCAAACTGGGCCAGTAGCTCTTTTTCGATGCCTTCTTTCAAGGTCACATCGACCATTGAGCAGCCGTTACAACCACCGCCAAACTGAAGGATAGCGACGCCATCTTCGGTAATTTCAGCCAGTGATACATGACCACCGTGGCCGGCTAGCTGTGGGTTCACCTGAGTTTGGATCACGTAGTCGACACGCTCCATCAGCGACGCGTCGTCAGAGACTTTGCGTACCTTGGCATTCGGGGCTTTCAATGTTAGCTGTGAGCCCATTTTGTCGGTGACAAAATCAACTTCTGCATCTTCCAGAAACGGTAGGCTAAGTTCATCAACAAAAGCTGAAAACAGATCAAACTTGATTTCGGTGTCACTGGCTTCCACCGCTTCCGGTGGACAGTAGGACACGCCGCACTCTGCATTTTGGGTCCCAGGGTTTACCACGAATACACGGATGTTTGTCCCTTCAGGCTGCTGGGCCAGAAGTTTGCCGAAGTGCTGTTGAGCATTCTCAGTAATAGTAATCATAGACACGACGTAATACCTGACTTATTTAGTAAGATTAATTCTATTCTACTCTTTGCTGCCCTTTCTATCACCCATTAATCGCTGCAACTATGATTTCGGCACAGATCTCGGTGACTTTCTTCAAAATTTTACGCTGGGGTATAGCACAGACAATAGATATCTATTCGCTCCACTCCATGTTGGCGCAGCAGGATCGCCGCTGCAGCGACGGTACTGCCGGTCGTGACGACATCATCGACTAGGGCAACATGGCAAGGCAGTGCCTTATCGGTAAGTATAAATGCCCGTTCAAGGTTATGCAGGCGTTGTGCCTTACTGAGGCGGTGCTGGGGAACGGTATAGCGTTGGCGTTTTAATCGCTGGGTAGCAAGGCGGCTGCCGGTGTGCTGGGCGATGACTTGGGCGATAAGGCTGCTTTGGTTGAAACCGCGCTGTAGGCGGCGAAACGGGTGCAGGGGAATGGGGAGCAATAATGGGGCTGGATCATCGATCTGTTGTGCCAAAAGCTCTCCGAGGGGTTTGGCCAGCCAGAATTTTCGTTGGAATTTGAACTGGTGGATCACATGGCGCAGGGGAAATTGATATTCGCCGGCGCGGTATAAACGTTGCCATGGACGAGGGGCATTGAGGCAATGACCGCACTGGTCGGCATCCTCCGTGAGGGTATGGCCGCAGTGGCGGCAATATGGCGGACATGGAAAGCGAGCCAGACAATGTTGGCACCATATTGGATGTGGGCCCGTAGCCGGGAGGTGGCATAGCTGGCAACGGTGGTCGCGGCGGAGAAAGTTGGTGAATCGAGTAATAAGCGATACCATCCGTGTTATCCCAAGGCGTAAATAAAGGAAATATAGATGACCGCAGAGCTGCATTGGCAAACGCGAGGCCAAGGTTCCGATCTACTTCTCATTCATGGCTGGGGAATGAATGGTGCTGTGTGGCAGCAGGTCCTGCCTGCACTGGCCCAGCATTACCGGGTACACGTGGTTGATCTGCCGGGTTATGGCCACAGCCAGCACCGCTCGGCTGCCGATGTTGATGAAATAGCCCGTATGCTGCTAGATCAAGCGCCAGAGCAGGCGACGTGGCTGGGCTGGTCTTTGGGAGGCTTGGTCGCCACGACTGCTGCGTTGCAGGCTCCGGAGAGGGTGCAGCAGTTGGTAACTGTCGCGAGTTCACCCTGTTTTGCGGCTGAAAAGACGTGGCGAGGGATCAAACCGGAAGTCTTGGCGGATTTTCGCCGTCAGCTCGATCTGGATTTTAGGACTACGGTAGAGCGCTTCATGGCCTTGCAGGCGATGGGAAGCCCATCGGCCAAACAGGACATCCGCCGCCTCAAGGAAGCGGTATTATCTCGCCCCGAGCCCGAACCGGCTGCATTGGCGTTGGGGTTAGATATGTTGGCACAGGTGGATTTACGGCCAGAACTGGCTGCAATATCCCAGCCATGGTTGAGGCTCTATGGCCGACTTGACGGCTTGGTGCCGGCCAAGGTGGCCCGTGATCTTGATAAGCTTGCTCCGCAGTCGCAACAGCATGTATTTGCTGCCGCTTCCCATGCGCCGTTTATCTCCCATCCTGATGAATTTATCGATACGCTAAAAGCATTTATGGGTTAGCATGAGTAGATCTTTATGATGTTCGTGACTTGTCTGGCCTAAACTTTTTGCTATGTGGGCCGATAGCAGTGTTAGAGCGAAAATTTCAACGCTGTTTCTGACTTTAGCGCTATGGTGGGAGAAGGAAAACCAACATGACAATCGGCACTATCAATAATTCGCTAACGTATTCTCCGGTAAGCTTGCAGGCGGCTGCACAGCCTGATGCTGTTGTGGTAGAGAATAAAGCAGCAAATCTGGCGACTCAAAACAGCGAAGCGCCAACCGCCCAGACCAAGGTATCGATCTCTGATGAGGCGCGTCAGCTTCAGGCTAATGACGCAGCTGCGCAGAAGGACAAGTCGCAAGCGTCTGAACAAGATATGGGGGATAAGGCAGAAGCCTTTGCCTATGGCGCATTGGGTATGGATCACCCTGATGAGGTCAAATCCAATAGTGATGGCTTTTACAATGCCGGACAGTGGTTGGCTGCAGCGGGTACGGTAGCGACCGTTCTGTTGGCCGTCGCCTGATCGTTTGAAAACCTGAGATCGATTTCACTATCGCCCGCAGCATAATATGCAGATGACAGGAGAGATGTACCAGCATGTTAGTCACTCCCGTACAGGTAGGTGCCCCCGCTGTTGCCCCGACGATAAATCCGCCGACTGAGCAAACCGCGCGGGATAATCGTGTACGCGAGAAAATTGTACCGACGACTGAAATGCAGTCATCTGCTCAAGAGCGAGCGCTGAGTAGCGAAGAGAAACAGCTCAAGAAGCCATCTTGGGATCCCTCCGAACACCCCAATTATCAGCAGGCCGTTGAAGAAAAGCATTACGGTTATCAAGAATCCATGGAGATGCTGGTTAAAGCCCTGTCGGCTGACAGTTATTTAGCCGATGTTAATGAACTGGGGTACTCCATGCATATCAAGTTGCCGCGTGAACTGCTTGAGGCGCTGGAGCAGATCAGCCAGTCAGAGCGCACCAAAGGTGTGGTTGCCCACAAGTATGCGCAGGCTACAGTGCCCAACCCGCCGACGGAATACTTGGTAGTGCTTTAATGTGGCTAGGGGCAAGCGGCCAGAGGTTAGAGGGGCAGCAAAGTCATATTGGTTCGCTTTACTAAGCTCGGCAGTAGGGCAACTCATTTAAATCGCCAATCGCCAATCGCCAATCGCCAATCGCCAATCGCCAGATAACAAAAGAGCCAGCATTCTCATGCTGGCTCTTTGCGTTTTCATTTGCGTGAAGCCTAAATTACTTCTTCTTCGCGTTGGCAAAAGCGGCAGCGAATGCACCGCCCACCGCATTGTTGCCATTGTCTGCAGGCTTGTTCTGGCGCTGACGTGGCTGAGGGTTGTTTTGTGAACGGTTGCCCTGGGAGCGGTTGCCTTGTGAACGGTCTCCCTGCGGTTTGCGGGCCGGCTTGTTGTCCTGTCCCGGCTCATCGCTTAGGCGCATCGACATGCCAATGCGTTTGCGTTGCAAGTCCACTTCCATCACCTTGACTTTGACGATATCGCCGGCCTTGACCACTTCGCGTGGGTCGGAGACAAACTTGTCTGACAGCGCAGAGATATGCACCAGACCATCTTGGTGAACGCCGACATCGACAAAGGCACCGAAGTTGGTGACATTGGTGATCACCCCTTCAAGCACCATACCCGGGATCAAATCTTTGACCTCGTTGACCCCTTCGGCGAAGGTGGCGGTCTTGAACTCAGGGCGCGGGTCACGGCCCGGTTTATCGAGCTCGCTGATAATGTCGGTGACAGTCGGCAGGCCGAATTTTTCATCAGTGTAGTCTGCGGCCTTGACCGTACGCAGGAACTCGCTGTTGCCGATGATCGCATCGAGGGCCTTGTCGTTGGCTGCGGCCATATTCTTGACCACGGCATAGGATTCCGGGTGAACTGCCGAGCTATCAAGCGGGTTCTTACCGCCCATGATACGCAGGAAACCGGCACACTGCTCGAACGCTTTTGGCCCAAGGCGCGAGACTTTTTTCAGCGTGGTGCGGCTGTCGAAGCGGCCGTTTTCATCACGGTAGCTGACAATGTTCTGGGCAATGGTACCGTTCAGGCCCGCGACTCGGGTCAACAGGGCTGGAGAGGCGGTGTTTACATCAACACCGACGGCATTTACACAATCCTCGACCACGGCATCCAGTCGCTTGGCCAGCATGTTCTGGCTGACATCGTGCTGGTACTGGCCCACTCCGATAGATTTCGGGTCGATTTTCACCAGCTCGGCCAGCGGATCCTGTAGGCGGCGGCCGATAGAGACAGCGCCACGCAGTGACACATCCAGATTCGGGAATTCGTTGGCTGCCAGCTCGGAGGCCGAATAGACCGATGCCCCGGCTTCGCTCACCATCACGCTTTGGATCTTGAGGCTATTGTCCTTGAGCAGGTTGGCAACAAAGCTGTCTGTTTCACGTGAAGCAGTGCCGTTGCCGATCGCAATCAAATCGACATCATGTTTGTTAAGCAGTGCCAGCAAGGTGGCTTCGGCTTCGGCAACACGGGATCGGGCGGTGTGCGGATAGATAGTGGCTGTATCGAGTAGTTTACCGGTGCTATCGACAACCGCGACCTTACAACCGGTACGCAAGCCCGGATCCAGCGCCAGCGTCACGCGCGGGCCGGCCGGTGCGGCCATCAGCAAGTCCTTGAGGTTGTCGGCAAATACCTGCATCGCGCCGTCTTCGGCCTTTTCCTTCAGTGCCGCCATCAGCTCGGTTTCCAGGTGCATGGCAATCTTGATCCGCCATGCCCAGCTGATCACCTGCTTACGCCAGATATCGGCCGGTTGGGTTCCCAAGGTCACACCAAGGTGGTCGATAATCATCACTTCGCAGTAGGAGCCGCGGACGCCTTCGTCCTGATTCGGATCGGCATTGAGGCTGATTTGCAAAAAACCTTCGTTACGGCCACGGAACAGGGCCAAAGCACGGTGGGAAGGGATATTCTTGAACACTTCGCTGTACTCGAAGTAGTCCTTGAATTTGGCGCCTTCCTGCTCCTTGCCCTCAACAACCCGCGAGGTTAGCTCGGCCTGTGATAGCAGGTGGCGGCGAATTTTCTCCAGCAGCGTGGCATCTTCGGCAAAGCGCTCCATCAGGATCGCGCGGGCACCGTCGAGTACGGCTTTGCTATCGGCAAAGCCTTTATCTGCATCGATATAGGCCGAGGCGCTGTCTTCTGGTGTTTGGCTTGGATCGGCCCAAAGTGAGTCGGCCAGCGGCTCAATACCCGCTTCGATGGCGATCTGACCTTTGGTACGGCGCTTGGGCTTGTAAGGCAGGTAGAGATCTTCTAAGCGGGTCTTGCTGTCGGCATCTTTGATGGCCGCTTCGAGCACGGCGCTCAGCTTGCCCTGCTCGGTAATGGATTTGATGATCACCTGTCGGCGATCTTCGAGCTCGCGCAGGTAGCCAAGGCGAGATTCGAGGTTGCGGAGCTGGGTATCATCCAGTCCGCCGGTCACTTCCTTGCGGTAACGGGCCACGAAAGGCACGGTGTTACCGTCATCGAGCAAAGTGATTGCGGCTGTGACTTGTTCCTGGCGAACATTCAGCTCGGTGGCAATCAACTGGTTGATCGTATTGCTCATCCGTTCATTTCTCTTGTTGTTTTGTATAAGCCCATTCTACGGGCGATTGGGGTGCAGGCAAGGCATTGCGTGTTAGCGAACTGTCAGTATCTGACAGCGTTATCAAACCGCCACTACTGATAGCGGATACTGTTGACAAACCACTCTTTTTTGCCTGCTGGTGTATTCACTTTCACCTCGTCATCGACTTCTTTTTTCAACAGGGCGCGCGCCATGGGGGAATCAATCGAGATGTAGTCGTTGCGGCCGTATATCTCATCCGGGCCGACAATGCGGAAAGCCTTGGTCTCACCGTCGTCGTTTTCGATTTCGACAAAGGCACCAAAGAAGATCTTGCCGTCTTGCTGCGGCGAGTAGTCGACCACCTGTACTTGTTCTAGTCGTTTGCGCAGATAGCGTACCCGGCGGTCGATTTCGCGCAGGCGCTTCTTGTTATACTGGTAGTCAGCATTTTCCGAGCGGTCGCCAAGGCTAGCTGCCCAAGTGACCTTTTTAGTGACCTCGGGGCGATCTTCCTTCCACAGGAAATCGAGTTCACGTTTAAGCTTGTCATAGCCCTCGCGGGTAATGAGGTTGGTTTTCATTGCAGGGTCCGGTTGTCTATCGGGTTGCTGAAACTGAATGTCTCTCTTGTTTCACATAGTCGTTCGGTGCGAGGCGCAGATCAAGTATCAGCGACCCAGAATGCGTATTGTTTTGGATAGTTCATTGAATTTAGGTTAGTTTAAAAGGTAGGTAAACAAAGATTGTTGTTACGGTAACAGTGTCAACCACCAGAAAACTGGCGCTTTTGACATAAACGGTAACAATTTAGTGGTTATTTTAGCGGCAATTTTCAGCTAACCGCTGGGTACGTCGAGTAAAATACGCCCAAAGCACGATAACTTTGGTCGATGCAAGTAAGGTGAGATATGCAGGAAAATTATAAGATTCTAGTTGTTGATGATGACATGCGTCTGCGCGCGCTACTGGAGCGTTACCTGTCAGAGCAGGGCTTCCAAGTGCGTAGCGTGGCCAACGGTGAGCAAATGGACCGCTTATTGTCCCGCGAAACCTTCCATCTGATGGTATTGGATTTGATGCTGCCAGGTGAAGATGGCCTATCGATTTGCCGCCGTTTACGTAATGCCAACAACATGCTGCCGATCCTGATGCTGACCGCCAAAGGTGACGAAGTAGATCGCATTGTCGGCTTGGAAGTCGGTGCGGATGATTACCTGCCTAAGCCATTCAACCCACGCGAACTGCTGGCTCGTATCCGTGCCGTTTTGCGTCGTCAGACGGTTGAAGCACCGGGTGCACCGAGTGTTGATAGCAAGGTTATCGAGTTCGGCGAGTTCCGCCTGAATCTGGGTACCCGTGAAATGTTCCGTGGCGAAGAATCAATGCCACTGACTTCGGGTGAGTTTGCGGTATTGAAAGCCTTGGTGACCAATGCCCGTGAGCCGATGTCCCGTGATAAATTGATGAACATGGCCCGCGGCCGTGAATATTCTGCGATGGAGCGTTCGATTGATGTTCAGATCTCTCGCTTACGCCGAATGATTGAAGAAGATCCAAGCCGCCCGCGCTACATCCAGACTGTTTGGGGACTGGGCTACGTGTTTGTCCCGGATGGCAGCGAGGCGTAAGCCATGCGACTGTCGCCACGCAGTACCTTTACCCGGACACTGATCCTTCTGGCTGGCTTGTTGATAGCCAGCCAGATTTTCTCTTATCTGGCTGTCCTCAACTATGCCTTGCTGCCGAGCCTGCAGCAGTTCAACCGGATCCTCGCCTATGAAGTGCGTTTGATGCTCAAGGAAGATGTCGAGTTGGCTGACGGCAATACCTTCCACCTTGATACCCCGCTGCGTCGCCAGTTGCTTGAGCAACTGGGCGTGACCTTGCACGCTGAAGATGGGACTGATCCGATCCATGACGAGGAGCTGCAGGAGTTTTCCAAGGCGACCGTGATTGAGTATCTCAGCGAGGAGATGACCCAGGAGCTGGAGTCGCCGACGGAAGTCCGGCTGGTGCTGGGGGCAGACAGTTATGTGCTGTGGCTGAAAAGCGAGTCGATACCCGGCTACCTGATGCGGATCCCGTTGTCTGAATTGCAGGAAGATGACTTTTCGCCGCTGTTCCACTACAGCCTGATCATAGCCTTTATGGTGATCGCGGGCGGTTGGTTGTTCATCCGGATCCAGAATCGGCCATTGGTGGCACTGGAGCAGGCTGCCTTGCAGGTGGCCAAAGCTGAAACGCCGCCGGTGCTACCTGAGCGTGGGGCATCGGAAATCCGGGCGGTGACCAAGGCCTTCAACAAGATGTCGGCAGGGATCAAGCAGCTGGAAGATGACCGGGCCTTGCTGATGGCCGGGGTAAGCCATGATTTGCGTACACCTTTGACCCGTATTCGTCTGGCGACGGAGATGATGTCACCGGAAGATGGTTATCTGGCCGAGAGTATGATTAAGGACACTGAGGAGTGTAACGAGATCATCAGCCAGTTCATGGACTACCTCAAGTCAACCAAAAAGCAGGCAGAGGAAGAGCTGGAGCTTAACTACTTGCTGGAAGAGGCTGCGGAAGCCGAAGGGGGCTATGAGCGTCAGGTCGAGCTGGAATTGGCTGCCATTCCCGGTGTCGTGATTGGCAATGGGGTCTCTATCAAGCGCTCTATCGCCAATTTGGTGGTCAATGCCCAGCGCTATGGTAATGGTTGGGTCAAGATATCCAGCGGGACGGCTGCGGATCGCAAGAGTGCATGGTTCTGTGTCGAGGACGATGGCCCCGGTATTGATCCCGAGCAGGTGGCAAGGATGTTCCAGCCATTGACCCGTGGGGACACGGCGCGTGGTACGGATACTGAAGGGACCGGTTTGGGGCTGGCGATTGTCAAACGTATCATCGACCAGCACGAAGGGGTGATCCAGGTATCCAACCGCCGCGAAGGTGGCTTGCGGGTGCAGATCAGCTTACCTTTGCTCGTTAAGAAGTAGCCGGTTGAAAAGTAATGATTGGCCGTCTTGAGCTAAGCCGCTAAACGTAAAAAGCGAGGGTGATATCACCCTCGCTTTTTTTATTGCCGCTAGAATAGCTTGTTAGGCATTAGAATAGTTTTCCCGCTGGCCGAGCCAGCGGTCGATGATCGCCTTGGCGTTGTCCGGGTAGTTATCGTGTAGGTAACGGGCCAGCTTCTGGACCTGTGGGATCAGGTGCTGGTCACGGATCAGATCGGCCACCTTGAATTCGGCCACACCGGTCTGTTTGGTGCCGAGCAGTTCACCGGGACCTCGGATTTCCAAATCGCGCTGGGCAATCACAAAGCCATCACTGCTTTCGCGCAGTACCCCAAGTCGTTTTTGCGCTGTTTTTGACAGCGGGGCATGGTAGAGCAGTACACAGTGGCTGGCGACATTGCCACGGCCAACCCGGCCGCGTAACTGGTGCAGCTGGGCCAATCCGAGCCGCTCGGGGTTTTCAATTACCATCAGGCTGGAGTTGGGGACGTCGACACCCACTTCGATAACGGTGGTTGCAACCAAAAGGTGCAACTCACCATCCTTGAAGCGTTTCATCACTTCCTGCTTTTCTGCTGGCTTCATACGGCCATGGACCAAACCGATGTTGAGCTCTGGCAACTGGGCCGTCAGCTCGTCGGCGGTATCAGAGGCGGCTTGCGCTTCCAGTACCTCGGACTCATCAATCAGGGTACAGACCCAGTAGGCCTGGCGGCCTTCATTGAGGCAGGCCGAACGAATACGTTCGATAATTTCCTGGCGGCGTGAATCGGGCAGGGCCACGGTTTGGATCGGGGTACGCCCCGGTGGTAGCTCATCGATGACCGAGGTTTCCAAATCGGCATAGGCGGTCATCGCCAAGGTACGCGGAATAGGGGTCGCGGTCATGATCAGCTGGTGCGGATAGCAGCCACCGTTGGCGCCTTTCTCACGCAGCTCTAGGCGCTGGTGGACCCCGAAGCGGTGTTGTTCGTCGATAATGACCAAAGCCAAGTTATTGAATACCACCTGCTCTTGGAACAGGGCATGGGTACCCACCACCATTTTGGCTTCGCCGCTTTCGATCCGGGCCAGCTCCTTGTCGCGGGCTTTGCCTTTGAGCTTGCCGGCGAGCCAGCCGACTTCAATACCCATTGGGTTGAGCCAGGCGGCAAAGTTGATAGCATGCTGTTCGGCGAGCAATTCGGTCGGCGCCATCAGGGCCACTTGGTAGCCATGCTCGATAGCACGCAGCGCGGCTAGGGCGGCGACCAGGGTTTTACCCGAGCCTACATCCCCTTGAACCAGGCGCATCATCGGGTGTGGCACGGCAAGGTCGCGTTCGATATCGGCTACCACCCGTTGCTGGGCACCGGTTGGGCTGAACGGCAGGCTTTCTAGCAGTTTGTCTTTGAGCGTATTGCTCTCGGCAAGCGGCCATGCTGCATGGCGCTGGCTCTTGTGGCGTACTGCCAGCATCGACAGGTTCTGCGCCAGCAATTCCTCGAGGATCAGACGCTGCTGGGCTGGGTGCTTGCCTTCCTCTAGCTGGTCGAGTGACACATCCGGTGTCGGTCGATGCATCACATGCAGTGCTTGGGACAGGGTCATCTGGCGGTCGTACAGGCCTTCTGGCAGCAACTCGCGCACCGCAGACTTATCGAGCAATCGCATGGCTTGATCGGTCAGGTTACGCAGGGTCAGCTGGCGTAGGCCATCGGTGGTCGGGTAGACCGGCGTCAGGGTTTCCTCGGTACTGAGTTCAGTGGGCTCTGAGAAAACTTTGTAGTCAGGATGGATGATCTCCAGCCCGTATTTGCCACGTTTGATCTCGCCGTAGGCTTTGACCTGCTTGCCTTCGGCCAGGCTGTTTTTCATAGCCGCATTGAAGTTGAAAAAGCGCAGAGTGGCACTGCCACTCTGGTCGCTGATCTTTACAGTCAGCATCCGGCGTTTGCCAAAGGCGATATTGCTGCTGATCACCTCACCCTGAATGGTCAGGTGCTGGCCGGCTATTGCACTGGCAATAGGCCAGATCCGGGTGCGGTCTTCGTAGCGGAGCGGTAGGTGGAAGAGGAGATCCTGCACCGTATGCAGGCCGATTTTTTCCAGTTTTTCTGCCATTTTGGCACCGACCCCCGACAGTTCTGTCAGGGCTATAGTATCGAGAAGTTGTCCGCTCATTACTACTCCATTATCGCCACATCCGTTTAAGGTAATGATTTTTTCTTTTTCGGCTCGGTGGCCTGCATGATGCTCCACCACTGCTCATCGGCAGCAATTTGGCCATTCTCGTCCAGTGGTGGGTAAGGCAGCCCCTTGCGGCGGGCGACCTTGGCCAGTACCGGGTGGCCGCGCTCGAACAAGATACGGTGGACCACGTCATCGGGCAACGGGGTTTTATCCCTGTTATACATACCGGCATTTTGGCGTTGGCGCTGTGCTTCATACAAGATCAGGGCGCTGGCGACCGAGACATTCAATGACTGTACCATACCTACCATTGGGATGATGATATCCTGATCGGCCATCGACAGGGCTTCAGCGGTGATCCCATTTTTCTCGCCACCCAAGATAATGGCTGTCGGTTTGGTGTAATCCACTTCACGAAAATCAACTGCCGTGTCGGACAGGTTGGTTGCCAATACCTGCATCCCTTGTGCTTTGAGTGCGCTGACCGCATCGACCATCGAGTTGTGGGTTTCGAGCTCGACCCAGTTGCGGGCACCAGCCGACGTGTGGCTCAGCACTTTCATGCCCTCTTTAGGCCATACGGCATGGACCTTGTGGATCCCTACTGCATCGGCGGTACGGATAATCGCCGAGACATTATTGGGTTTGTGGACTTCTTCCATGCACACCGTCAAGTCTGGCTGGCGGGTGGCAAGGACCTCGTGGATACGTTGGAAGCGTTCTGGGCTCATTGTTCTTTGTTACCTAAAGAAAACGCCCGAGAACGGGCGTTTTTTAATTTTTGACGGGCCAAGCGAGATGCTGGCGCGGTTAATTTTTCTGGCGCGAAACGCGCACCACATTGGGCATGACCCGGATCCGGCGCATAATGTCGGCCAGATGGATACGTCCCTTGGTGGTCAGACGCACAGTAATGGTATACAGGCGACCGTCTTTCTCTTCCGTTGCCAGGCCCTGGATATTCGATCCGGTCGCAGCAATGGTATTGGTCAAGTCGGCCAGTGCACCCTGGTGGTTTTGCATATCGACCTTGAGCGAAGTGACAAACTCCTGCTCGAAGTCTTCGCTCCACTCAACTGCCATGTATTTGTCCGGCTCTTTCTGGTAACCACGGATGTTGGCACATTCTTCGCGGTGGATCACCAAGCCTTTACCCGGGCTGACATGGGCCATAATTGGGTCACCGTGGATCGGGTGACAGCAGTTGGCAAAGGTCAGTAAGATACCGTCAGCGCCGCGAATTGGCAGGCGTTGATCAGACTCTTTGGTGGTGAGTTCATCGGCGCTGCCCAGTAGGCGGCGGGCAATGACCACACTCATCAACTCACCCAGGCCTATTTCGGCCAGCAAATCTTCGAGGTTTGCAAGGCGAAGATCGGTCAGTACCTGATGCAGGTTATCTTCATCAATCTGGTCGATGTTGATCGCACCTAGGGCGTGGTTGAGCAGGCGGCGGCCAAGGGTAATGGATTCTTCGCGACGCATGGTCTTGAGCACCTGGCGGATCTTGGTGCGGGCGCGGGAAGTCACCACATAGTTGAGCCAAGCGGCATTCGGGCGAGCACCCGGTGCGCTGATGATTTCAATGGTCTGGCCATTTTTCAGCGGCTTGCTGAGCGGGTACGGTTGGCGTTCGACACGGGCACCGACACAAGCATTACCGACATCGGTATGTACTGCGTAGGCAAAATCGACCGCGGTGGCACCGACAGGCAGCTCGACAATCCGGCCTTTCGGTGTGAAGACGTAAATCTCATCCGGGAACAGATCCGACTTAACGTTTTCAATGAACTCGAACGAGCTACCCGCACTTTGCTGCAGCTCCAGTAGGCTCTGCATCCAGCGCTGGGCTTTGACCTGCGCTGTGGTACCAGGGCTTTCGCCGTCTTTGTAGGCCCAGTGGGCAGCGACACCTTTGTCGGCCATCTGATCCATATCTTCGGTACGGATCTGGACTTCCACTGGTACCCCGTGTGGGCCTACCAATGAGGTATGGAGCGACTGGTAGCCGTTGGCTTTCGGGATCGCGATATAGTCTTTCATCCGGCTCGGGCGGGGCTTGTACAGGTTATGGACCTGTCCCAGTACGCGATAGCAGGTATCCAGATCTTTGACTAGTACGCGGAAGGCGTAGATGTCCATGATCGAGTGGAAGCGCTGCTCCTTGTTCTTCATCTTGTTGTAGATGGAGTACAGGTTTTTCTCGCGGCCTTGTACCGTGCCTTCAATCCCCGCGTCTTTGAGGCGGCCCTCAATTTCGGCGTGGATCTTATTAATCATTTCTTTGCGGTTACCCCGTGCGGCAGCCACCACTTCCTTCAAAACACGGTAGCGGTTCGGATACAGGGCCTCGAAACCCAGTTCTTCCAGTTCGGTTTTGATGTTGTGGATACCCAAGCGGTGCGCCAGCGGAGAGAAGATCTCCAGCGTCTCGCGGGCAATGCGGCGGCGTTTGTCCGGACGCAGGGCACCCAAGGTGCGCATGTTGTGCGTACGGTCGGCCAGCTTGATGAGGATAACGCGGATGTCATGGGCCATGGCCATGATCATCTTGCGGAAGTTCTCGGCTTGCGCTTCTTTGCGATCGCGGAACTTCAGCTTGTCTAGCTTGGAGACCCCATCA
This sequence comes from Photobacterium satsumensis, assembly GCF_050336935.1. NCBI lineage: Bacteria > Pseudomonadati > Pseudomonadota > Gammaproteobacteria > Vibrionales > Vibrionaceae > Photobacterium > Photobacterium satsumensis. The sequence continues at coordinate 110,969 of NZ_JAKJSK010000011.1, read as the reverse complement.
ACCAACTCGGCCACGGTGGAGCCAAAGCGACTGTCGAGATCGTCTTTGGTGACCTCGGTATCTTCGATGACATCGTGGAGGAGGGCTGCCATTAATGTTTCGTAGTCGAGGCGCATTTCGGCCAAGATACGGGCAACGGCAATGGGATGGATGATGTAAGGTTCGCCACTGGAGCGGGTCTGCCCCTCGTGGGCATCACGCGCAACTAAATAAGCCTGCCTGAGCGCCTCTATTTGAGACTCAGGCAGGTATTCGATCGCGACTTCTTTCAGGCTATCAAAAAGATACAATTCGCCCGGTTCCCTGAATTAACGGTTGTCGCCGGCAATAGCGCTAACAGCTGCTAGCTCTGCTGCTTCTTGCTCTTGAAGTTCCTGACGCTCGCGAGCATCAAGGATGTCTTTAGTGATTAGGCCTTCTTCGATTTCACGAAGTGCGATCACTGTGTACTTGTCGTTTTCTTCTGGAACCAGTGGATCCTTACCGCCAGTTTGCATCTGACGAGCGCGGCGTGAAGCAATTTGGATCAGATCGAAACGGTTGCCAATTTTATCAACAGCGTCTTGAACGGTTACGCGTGCCATGGAGGACTCCAGTGGTTATCTATAAGTAAAGAGGGAAAATTGTACAAAAATACTTACTGTTCTGCCAGTAGCGCATTCAACATGCTGTTATATTTAGCAGCTTGTTTGTCTTGCTTCAATCGTTCAGCGCGGATGATAGCTTTAAAATCCAATAAAGCAGCATCGAAATCATCATTGACGATCACGTAATCGTATTCGTCGTAATGAGAGATCTCAGCGCGGGCTTCTTGCATGCGACGGGCAATAACAGTTTCGCTGTCTTGACCGCGTGCATTCAGGCGACGTTCCAGCTCTTCTTTTGATGGAGGCAGAATAAACAGACTTTTCGCTTGTGGCATTTGCTTGCGGATTTGACGCGCACCCTGCCAATCGATGTCAAGGAATACGTCGATCCCTTTGTTTAGCTGCTCTTCAATCCAAAGGCGAGAGGTGCCATAGAAGTTACCAAAGACTTCAGCGTGCTCTAAAAATGCACTTTTTTCTGTGAGTTCAGTAAATTCTTCTACGCTGACAAAATTGTAATGAACACCGTGCTGCTCACCCGGACGCATACCACGCGTAGTGTGAGAGACGGATACTTTCATGTCATAGGTCGGATTAGTTTCAAGAAGGGCGTTAATCAAACTTGATTTACCAGCGCCACTTGGGGCCGACACGATGTATAGAGTACCTTTGCTCATTGCCTATTTTCACTCAGTGATAGAAGGGCGCGCAGATTATCATGATCTGCGTGCAAAAGAAATTAGCTGGCTGCTTGAAAATTCAACTTTTTGTCGGTGCTCTGACAACCAATAGACTAAGCCTAGTTGGAATTGATGATGATTTCATGCCAACTGGATCATCCTCCCCGGCGAGGCAGTGCTGACCGGGGAAGCCGTGCGGCTTATTCGATGTTCTGGATTTGCTCGCGCATCTGCTCGATAAGCACTTTTAGCTCAACGGCAGCTGCGGTGATCTCGGTGTTGATTGATTTCGAGGCCAGGGTGTTCGACTCGCGGTTGAACTCCTGCATCATGAAGTCCAAGCGACGGCCACAGGCACCGCCTTTTTTCATGATTTTCTGGGTTTCTTTGACGTGCGAGTCAAGGCGGTCTAGCTCTTCGGCCACATCGCTCTTCTGCGCCAGCATGATCAGCTCTTGCTCGATGCGGTTGGCATCAAGTTCTACCTTGGCTTCTTCCAGGCGGGTCATGATGCGCTCACGCTGCCAGGTCAATACTTCTGGCATCATGCTGCGAACCTTGGTCGCTTCGACAGAAATCGCTTCAAGACGTTGGTCGATAAGCGCCTTCATGTTCTCGCCTTCGCTGGCGCGGGCTGCGATGAAGTCATCAACTGTGCTGTCGAATGCATTGAGCAAATCTTTGTTGATGGCATCGAGGTCTTGCTCCGGCGCTTCCATTACACCTGGCCAGTTCAATACCTGGAAAGGACCCACATTGCCTTCGCCTGCAGTCTCTTTGACCCATTTGGCCGCATTGATCACCTGCTTGGCCAGACCTTCATTAATTTTCAGCTCGGTATTGGCGGCTGGGTTAACTTCAAAACGCAGGTTGCATTCAACTTTGCCGCGAGCCAGGCGCTTACGGAAGCGCTCGCGTAGTACAGGCTCAAGGCTGCGGAACTGCTCTGGCATACGCAGGTAAGTTTCCAGATAACGTTGGTTTACAGAGCGGATTTCCCATACGGCAGTACCCCAGTCGGCTTTGACTTCGCGACGGGCGTAGGCGGTCATGCTATGAATCATTGGCTAGAGCCTCTAATAGTGGTGGTTGATAACTGCTTAGGGTGGGGTGCCTGTGGCAAGCCACCGTCAATAACGTGGAGGTGGTGCGCAGTCATCCGAATGCCAAGAGTATACTTAGCCTTAAGCATATACCCAAGTAACTTCAAGGTGCTTGGTTCAGCGAGAGTTACTTGGGTATATGATGATTCTGTCCGCAGTCAATGCGGGAAATGTTGTACCAGTTGGGTTTCGCGTGCACAACCTGTTGGTTGTGGCTATAATCGCCGGTTAATGTCATCCAGCCAGAGGGAGCCACTGATGCGTCCAAGCGGAAGAAGCAACAACCAAGTTCGTCCTATAACTATTACCCGTAATTTTACTGCCCATGCCGAAGGTTCGGTGTTGGTTGAATTTGGTGATACCAAGGTGATTTGTACCGCAAGTGTGGAAGAGAATGTGCCACGCTGGCTGAAAGGTAAAGGACAGGGTTGGGTGACGGCTGAATATGGCATGCTGCCGCGTGCAACCCACTCGCGCAACCGCCGTGAAGCGGCCGGTGGCAAACAGGGTGGCCGTACCATGGAAATCCAACGCCTGATCGCTCGTAGCTTGCGTGCTGCGGTGGACTTGGAAGCGCTGGGTGAGCAGATGATCACTGTAGACTGCGATGTTATCCAGGCCGATGGTGGTACCCGTACCGCGTCTATTACCGGTGCGATGGTGGCCTTGGTTGATGCTATCAATTACATGCTGGAGAAGGGAACGCTTAAAGCCAGCCCGCTTAAAGGCATGGTGGCTGCCGTTTCTGTCGGTATCTACAACGGCGAGCCGATTTGCGATCTGGAATATGTCGAAGACTCGGCAGCAGAAACAGACATGAACGTGGTCATGACCGAAGAAGGTAAGATGATCGAGATCCAGGGCACGGCAGAAGGCGAAGCCTTTAGCCACGAAGAGTTGCTGGCCATGCTGGCTCTGGCGAAAGACGGCATTGCCGACATTGTCAGCATTCAGAAGCAGGCGCTGGAAAGTTAATTTTTTGAAGCGGTTCCTATTGGAGCCGCTTTTTTTTGGCTTGGATGTCGCTGTGCCTGAAAAGCGAGGTCCGGCCGATTGATTTAAATCGTGTAATGATTAGTTGCATCTATTAAGGAGAAACCATGAAAGCATATCAGCGTCAGTTCATCGAATTTGCCTTGGAGAAAGGGGTACTGAAGTTTGGTGAGTTCACTCTGAAATCCGGCCGTAAGAGCCCGTACTTCTTTAATGCGGGTTTGTTCAATACGGGACGTGATCTTGCGCGCCTAGGCCGTTTCTATGCTGAGGCTTTGGTGGATGCCGGTATCGAGTACGATGTGTTGTTCGGTCCTGCGTATAAGGGGATCCCAATTGCTACAACCACGGCTGTTGCACTGGCTGATCAGCATGATGTTGATACCCCTTACTGTTTTAACCGTAAGGAAGCCAAGGCTCACGGTGAAGGCGGCAATCTGGTAGGTAGTGCGCTGGAAGGCCGCATTATGTTGGTAGATGACGTGATCACTGCCGGTACGGCAATCCGCGAGTCAATGGAAATCATCAAGGCCAACGGTGCCGATTTGGCCGGTGTGTTGGTTGCCATTGACCGTCAGGAAAAAGGCAAGGGTGAGCTATCTGCGATCCAGGAAGTAGAACGTGATTTCGGCTGTGCGGTGATCTCTATCGTGTCGCTGGGCGATGTGGTGAGCTACTTAGCAGAGCAGGACGGTATGGAGCAACACCTTGAAGCGGTGAAGGCCTATCGTGCGGAGTATGGGGTATAAGGTTCTAGAACCTAGATCCTAGTTCCTAGCAAGAGCGGGGCCTAGGAAAAGCAGAACCCATAACTGCAAATAAAAAAGCGAGAGGTAAAAACCTCTCGCTTTTTTATGTTCGATATTTCTAGGAACCATGAACTAGGATCCCGCTTCTGCTCTTAGCCAAGCTCTGCGCTTAGCAGGTGCCAGTAGTCGTCGAAGTTGGCGGTCGGCTTGTACTTGAAGTTCGAGCGGACAAAACGGTTAAGGCTGCCTTCTACCTGACCAAGAAGCTGGGCGGCCAGGATTGACTCGTCCACCGGGAAGCCTTTGCCTTCACGTAGTTTGCGTTCACGCAGGATCTGGCGCAGCTGGGTTTCGATACGTTCGAACAGTTGGTTGATACGAGCCTGTAGGCGATCTTGTTCAAACATCAGGGCATGGCCAGTCATGATACGGGTTAGACCCGGATTGCGCTCGGCAAAGCCGAGGATCAGCTGCAGCACCATGCGCAGGCGTTGCAGGGTGTCTTTTTCATCATCGAGGATGCGGTTAATCCGGGTGGTGATAGTGTCTTCGATAAACTCGATAAGCCCTTCAAACATTCTCGCCTTGCTTGGGAAGTGGCGGTAGAGGGCGGCTTCTGAGACACCAACCTGGGCTGCCAGCTTGGCGGTGGTAATACGTTGGCTGCCTTGGGCAGATTCCAACATTTGTGCCAGCGCTTGCAAAATTTCTTCGCGGCGGTTGTTTTTCTTGTTGCCAGCCATGAATAACCGTTCCTTTTCAAAATAAGACTGTCATTGGACAGGGTGAAACCCGCATATCTTAGCGGCGTAATCCTGTTGTGAAAAGCATTGCCCGCCGATACTGATCTCTTTATCGACAAAAAAAGCCCAACCTGAAGGGCTGGGCTTTATATTTGATCTTATTCGGTTAATTCCTCAGCACTGGAGGGGAGAGTTAACCTTCTTGCCCAGCCCTGAACTGCCCGACGATGACATCGACTAACTGCGCGCCAAGCTCTGCCTTGCTGGTTAGCGGTAAGGCTTTATTGCCTTGCGGCCAATATAGGTGCAGGGCATTTTGATCACTGTTGAAGCCTTGCCCTGCGTTCGATACGTCATTGGCACAGATCAGGTCAAGGTGCTTGCGCGCCAGCTTACCGCGGGCGTATTGCTCGACATCTTGGGTTTCGGCCGCAAAACCGACGGTGAATGGGCGGTCGGCTTCCAGCGCAGCAATGCTGGCAATGATGTCCGGGTTTTTCACCAGCCGGATCACCATGTCATCCTCACCGTCTTTCTTTTTCATCTTCTGCTCGGCAACCGCTGCTGGGCGGAAATCGGCAACGGCAGCGCAGCCAATGAAGATATCGCTGGCAGGGGCTTGTTCCAGCGCCACCTGGTGCATCTGCTCGGCGCTGCTGATATCAATACGGGTGACGCCATGCGGTGTCGCCAGGTTCGTCGGGCCGCTTATTAGAGTGACGGTTGCGCCACGTTTAGCGGCGGCTTCGGCAATGGCGTAACCCATTTTGCCGGAGCTGTGGTTGGTCAGGTAACGAACCGGGTCAATGGCTTCACGGGTCGGGCCGGCGGTAATGGTTAGAGACATACCGTTTAGGTCGGCGGGCTTAAAAAAGTCTTCCGCCAAGTGGACCAGTTGCATTGGCTCGAGCATTCGACCCGGGCCGACATCACCGCAGGCCTGTTCGCCGCTCGCGGGTCCCCAGATGTGGCAGCCACGTCGGGCGAGGGTAGCAATGTTTTCCTGAGTGGCAATATGACGGTACATCTGCTGATTCATCGCCGGGGCGACAGCGATCGGTGAGTCGGTTGCTAAGCACAGGGTGGTGAGCAGATCGTTGCCCATACCTGCTGCCATGCGGGCAATCAAATCGGCGGTTGCTGGGGCAAGCAGTACCAAGTCGGCCCATTTGGCCAGTTCAATGTGGCCCATCGAGGCCTCTGCTGCCGGGTCCAACAAGCTGTCGGATACCGGCCTGCCGGATACAGCCTGCATGGTGAGCGGGGTGATGAACTCCTTGGCGGCCTTGGTCATAACGACTTGCACCTGTGCGCCGCGCTCAATGAGTCGGCGTGTGAGTTCTGCACATTTATAGGCCGCGATGCCACCGCTGATCCCAAGGAGAATTTTTTTTCCTGCCAAAGTTTGCATCTTATTGCCTGCTCTCGATATCCGGAATGTCAATGCGCCACACCTTACCACCAAAAATTGTTAGTCACCAAAAAAAGCCCGCTTCCTTGCTTGGGATCAAATTTGGTCTGTAGTTTGTTGGTATGAGCGGTATTGGGGCGCTTGGGTTGCGAGCCAGTTGGCAGCTTGGAGAGCGGTGTTGCAAGTCAGTCATGAGTTTTTGTGTGGGTGGCAGGAGATACCGCGACGCACCTTGCTTAATGCAGAAGAGGGCGCTTAGCTAAGGCTTCAGGAGGTTGATATGACGCTCAAGTTATTACCGGTGCAGTCTCGGCCGAGGGAGAAATTATTGGAACGCGGCCCTGGGGCCCTATCAGATGCCGAGCTGCTAGCTATTTTTTTGCGTACCGGCATTACTGGGATGAATGCGATAGAACTGGCGACAGAGCTGTTGGATAAATTTGGTTCGCTGCGGGCACTGCTAGCAGCCGATAAAGCCACGTTTTGCCAATATAAAGGGCTAGGACCTGCCAAGTATGCCCAGCTGCAAGCGGTTCTGGAAATGAACCAGCGCCATTTGGAAGAGACGCTCAAGAAGGAAGATGCGCTGACGAGCCCCGTTCATACAAGACGTTATCTCAGTCATGTGCTGCGTGATCGCCATCGTGAAGCGTTTTATATTTTATTTCTCGATAACCAGCATAGGGTGCTCAACGGAGAGGTACTTTTCGAAGGAACGATCGATTCTGCGAGCGTTTATCCGAGGGAAGTTGTAAAAAGATCACTAGAACTTAATGCAGCGGCGCTCATTTTAGCGCATAATCACCCGTCAGGCGTGGCAGAGCCAAGTCAGTCAGATCGCCGAATTACCCGCCGCATCAGTGATGCACTGGCATTGGTGGATATTCGAGTTCTGGATCACTTTGTTGTCGGTGACGGAGAAATCACTTCTTTTGCAGAGCGAGGATGGCTATAAAATGGCCATTTTTTGCTTAAAAAGTTGAGAAAGGACTGCTCGGGACTTGAGCAACTGGTTTTGACTTAGTATAATGCGCGACCTTTGATAGCTGTGGTTATGTGTGAGAATTGTTTTTCACATTGAAATAGCCACGGTAGATATCGAGCTGAAACGATTTGGAGAAGACAGTAATGTCCCGAGTATGCCAAGTAACTGGTAAGCGTCCTGTAACGGGTAACAACCGTTCACACGCACGTAATGCCACCAAGCGTCGTTTTCTGCCGAACCTGCAAACTCATCGTTTCTGGGTAGAAAGCGAAAAACGCTTCGTTAAACTACGCCTTTCTGCGAAAGGTATGCGTATCATTGATAAGAAAGGCATCGATGCCGTTCTTACTGATATGCGTACTCGCGGCGAGAACGTTTAAGAGGATTTGAACAATGGCTAAAGGCATTCGTGAGAAGATCCGTCTAGTATCATCTGCTGGTACAGGCCACTTCTACACTACCGACAAAAACAAACGTAACATGCCAGGCAAATTCGAGATCAAGAAATTTGATCCTGTAGTTCGCAAGCACGTTATGTACAAAGAAGCGAAAATCAAGTAATTGATTGACAGCTTTTTTGATAAAAACCCAGTTTTCTAACTGGGTTTTTTTATACCTGAAATTCACCGTTCAACCTCCATAGCTTCCTCTTCGTCTCTTTATCCGTGTCATTACACCTGCATTATGAGTACCTTAACGGTATAGTTTTAGTTATCCCTTCCGATTGCGCTTAAGGAGTACCGTGATGAGGCTGTCTCGCCGAGGTTGGAACAATGTGATGATTATCGCTGTGGTGTGCTTTATCGCTGTGGTGCAGTTGCCTGAACTCGTCAAGCAGCGTCTAGGTGGTGAGGCTCCCGCTCACGTGGAATCGGGTATGACGGCTCTGCTTCCTGAAGCATCGACGATTGATCAGCTACACCTGCCATATACCAGTATTGGCCAGCAGGATACGGGGTGGCTTGCCAGCCCGCGGGTTGCAGTGCCAGCCGATCAACTCATTGCCCGCTGGCAGGTACTATCCGGAACGGCTGTCAGTGAAGAAATGGTGGGGAAACTCAAGCCGACCCTGCCGCCACCAAGTAGTGTGGAAATCTGGTTATCCAGCCAGGAAGAGCCGATCAGGGTGACGGTTTACCAGCAGCCGCAGTTTTGGCTTATGCAGAACTGGCAAGGCGAGTGGCTGGCGGTATCGGTGGAAGAGGCCTATTTGTTTCCGCCGGTGTTATAGTTGACGCCATAATATTATCGCCAAGATAGAGAACGTCATGCCTGAATTACCTGAAGTTGAAGTCAGCCGGATGGGGATTTCGCCCCATGTGACCAATCAGACCGTCACCAAGATTATTGTGCGCAACCCCAAGCTGCGCTGGCCGGTGCCGGACGAGATCTGCCAAATTGAAGGGCAGGTGATCCGCCGTGTAACCCGGCGTGCCAAGTACCTGATGCTCGAGACCGACGCCGGTTATGCCATTGTCCATTTGGGGATGTCGGGCAGTTTGCGGGTTTTGCCATCAGACATACCACCGGAAAAACATGACCATGTTGACCTTTGCCTGTCGAGTGGTGAGATATTGCGCTATAACGACCCACGCCGCTTTGGGGCTTGGCTGTGGCAGTCTGGTGAGGGTGAGCATTCGGTCTTGGCTAAATTAGGCCCAGAGCCACTGAGCGAGACCTTCACGGTGGCTTACCTGCAAGATAAAGCCAAGGGCAAACGTACAGCGGTTAAGCAATTTATTATGGATAACCACGTTGTTGTCGGTGTCGGTAATATCTATGCCAATGAGTCGCTGTTTGCCGCGGGGATCCACCCCAAGCGTGAGGCTGGTAAGATCTCCGCCCAGCGTCTTGGTTTGCTGGTCGAGGAAATCAAATCGGTGCTGGCCTTTGCCATCAAACAGGGCGGCACGACCTTGAAGGATTTCAAGAATGCCGATGGCAAGCCGGGTTACTTTGCCCAGGAGCTTCAGGTTTATGGCAAGGGAGGAGAGCCTTGTCCACGCTGTGATAAACCACTCAGCGAAGTCAAAATTGGCCAGCGGGCCACGGTGTATTGCAGTGACTGCCAGAAATAGCGGCTGAATATTCTCAAAGGTGCATTAAGGCATGCTGAACCTCGGTGTCAGTTTTATTGATGTGGCTTTTGCTTTTTGTCGCTACCGTCGTTAGCGAGCGGGTGCTATGATCCCGTCACATATCGTTATACTAAGTATGTATATACCAAGTAATTTCAAGTTGCTTGGTTCAGCGAGAATTACTTGGGTATAATTCGTACAGTTTTGTAAGGTCTATGCAGATGAAGAAGTATTTGGTCACCGGCGCCGCCGGCTTTATCGGAAGTGCCGTGGTAGAACGGCTTTGTGCCATGGGACATGAGGTGATCGGGATTGATAACCTCAATGACTATTATGAGGTGTCGCTCAAAGAAGCCCGGCTCGCCAGAGCTGCCCACCCGCACTTCACTTTCATTGCGTTGGATCTGGCTAATCGTGACGGTATGGCTAACCTTTTCGCCGAGCAGAAATTTGACCGGGTGATCCACCTTGCCGCTCAGGCCGGTGTGCGTTACTCGATTGATAACCCGATGGCGTATGCCGACAGTAACCTAGTCGGGCATTTGGCGATCCTCGAAGGCTGCCGCCATCATAATATTGAGCATCTGGTGTATGCCTCTTCCAGCTCGGTTTACGGCCTTAACCAGAAAATGCCGTTCGATACTGCAGATAGTGTCGATCACCCGATCTCCTTGTATGCCGCCACCAAGAAATCGAATGAGCTGATGGCGCACACCTATTCGCATCTTTATGGCGTGCCGACGACGGGCCTGCGCTTTTTCACTGTTTATGGTCCTTGGGGCCGTCCTGATATGGCATTGTTCAAGTTTACCAAGGCGATTATCGAGGGACGTGAAATCGATGTGTACAACAACGGTGATATGCGCCGTGATTTCACCTATATCGATGATATTGTTGAAGGGGTTATCCGTATTCAGGATGAGATCCCTGAAAAAACACCAGACTGGACAGTAGAAGCCGGCACGCCGGCAAGCAGTTCTGCACCGTACCGTGTGTTCAACATTGGTCATGGTAGCCCGGTGAAGCTGATGGATTACATCGAGGCGTTGGAAGATGCGCTGGGTATCGAAGCGAAGAAGAACTTCATGCCGATGCAGCCGGGTGACGTCTACGCCACCTATGCTGATACCAAAGATTTGTTCGAAACGACAGGTTACAAGCCGGCAGTTAAGGTCAAGGAAGGGGTTCAGGCCTTTGTTGATTGGTACCGTGATTACTACCAGTGCTGATGGCTAGCCGCGTCTAGGACGTCGGGGGTGCCAACGAGATAGGCAAAGATGAAAAAGAAGGAGGCGATTGCCTCCTTCTTTGTTTTGGTCGGTAAAGATTATTTTTTGCTGAGTTTTTTTTGCAGTGCCTCGCAGATCACTGGGTCGACGAATTGGCTGACATCGCCTTTGTGCAGGGCGACTTCCTTGACGATGGTCGATGAGATAAAGGAGTTCTCTTCGGACGGGGTCAGGAATACGGTTTCCAGCTCAGGCATCAGGCGGCGATTCATGTTGGCCAGTTGGAATTCAAACTCAAAATCCGAGACGGCGCGCAAGCCTCGGACCAGTATATTGGCTTGGTATTCTTTGGCAAAATCGACCAACAAGCCAGAGAAGCCAACAATGTCTACGTTCGGCAGGTGCTGGGTGATCTGTTGGGCCAGTTCCACACGCTCTTTGAGATCAAATAGCGGCTTCTTGCTTGGGCTGAATGCAATGCCGACCACCACATGGTCGAACATGGCAGCAGCGCGCTCGATCAAGTCGAGGTGGCCGTTGGTAATAGGATCAAATGTACCTGGGTAAATAACGCGGGTTGTCATAATGAATACCAGTCAGAAAATCAAAATTAGGAAATAAGTTGGTCTAGGATGGCGGTGACATCATCGAGTTGGATGTCTTGCATCAGGGCCTCGCCCTTGACCCGGGTGCCCCATGGGAGCTGAGCCACTGGCTTTCCGTGTTGCTGCTCGGCATGTTGCTCGTAGGCGCTGGCGACATATTGTAGGCTGTTGTACGGGCCGGTACGCTTTGGATTACTGTGCGCATACAGGCCAATGACCGGTGTCCCCTGGGTCGTTGCCAAATGGGCCGGACCGGTATCCGGGGCGACGACGACGTTGGCGGCGCCGAGTAGGGCGGTCAGCTGTTTGAGGCTGGTTTTGCCGATCAGGTTAACCGGCGCATGCTGGCAGTGCTGGCTGATCGCCTCACCCAAGGCGACTTCACGTGGGGCCGGTGAGCCACACAGCATGACCTGCATCCCTTTCTCCGTAGCATAGTCGGCAAGTTGGGCGTAGCGCTCGGTCAGCCAGTTACGCTCGTCCTTGCTCGCGGCCGGCGAGATAATAAGGGTCGGCGTGCCATTGATTTGTTGCTCGGCAAAGGCTTTATCATCCTCGCTCAGTGGAATGTTCCACTGTGGGGCCTCGAAAGGGACGCCAAGGTAGCGGGCAAAATCGGCAAAGTTATCCAGGACATGGAAGCTTTCCGTATGAGGTAAGTGACGGTTGGTGAATAGCCACTGGCCTTCTTTGGTGCGGTTCTTGCCAAAGCCAATGCGGTATTTGGCTTTGATCCCTAGGGATAGCGCACTGGCGCGAAGGGCAGCCTGCATATGCAGTAGGGCATCGAACTGCTGGCCTTTAAGCGCTTTCCATACCGTTTTCATACCGGTCAATCCGGCTTTCTTGTCAAATACCACAACCTTGATGCCGGGCAGATCGCCGATCAGCTGGGCTTCGATTTTCCCGCTAACCCAAGTGATCTCGGTTGACGGCCAATGGGCCTGAATAGCCTGCACGACTGAAATGGCGTGGCAGACATCGCCGATGGCAGATAGCCTAAGAATACAAATTGAGCGTGGCGGGGTGGTAAATAACGCCATGACAAAGTCCTGTTAATCAATCAGAGATGAAATTATGCAGTTCAGGTAAGTGATTGTAAAATACTCTGTCCCTCAAGCTTGGAGATAAAGTGTGCAAGAAATAGCAAGCAGTAACCAGAGGATCTGGTTTGCCCCTGAATTATTGGCTGAAGATCCGCAGCAATGCTTCGAACCAGCTTTCTGGCAGCAGCAAAACTTGGTCATTGGCTCGGCCCAAGGTCGCGGGACGACATGGTTTGTTAAAGGTAAACAATTAGAAATGGCGCTGCGCCATTACCGCCGAGGCGGTCTGTTCGGCAAACTGGTCGAGGATGCCTATTGGTTTACGGGATGGGAGAAGACCCGCTGTGCCGAGGAGTTCCAACTGCTTGATAAGCTGGCTCGTGGCGGGGTGCGGGTACCGCGTCCAGTCGCTGCCCGAGCGATCAAACAAGGTTTGACCTACCGTGCCGATCTCTTGGTGGAAAAAGTGCCTGATGCAAAGGATTTAGTCGCGCTGCTGGAAAAAAACGCTTTGCCGGAAGATAACTGGCAGGCAATCGGGGTAATGGTCAGGAAAATGCACGACCTCCAAGTCTGTCATACCGATCTCAATAGCCATAATATTTTGCTGGATAGCCAACAGCAGATCTGGCTGATTGATTTTGACAAGTGTTATGAAAAAGGGGGGCAGGGCTGGAAGGAAGATAACCTGTCCCGCCTGCACCGCTCTTTTGTCAAAGAGCAGGGCAAGCGAGGAATTCAGTTTGAACCGCAATGCTGGCAATGGTTATTGAACGGCTACCAAGCAGATTGATTTACCGGGTTGATGACTGTAGCTGCTGGTCGATCACCGCAAGTGTTTTAGCCACGGCGCCTTGGTTTTGTTGCACGACTTTCACAGCCGCCTTGCCCATGCGCTGACATTGCGCGGGGTCGGACAACAGGGCGGTGAGGCGCTTGCCTATCTGTTCTGCGTTATTGCAAACCGCCAATGCGCCAGCTGTTTCGAGTTGCTGGGTAATGTCGGTAAAGTTGTAGTAGCTCGGCCCGGTTAATACGGGCTTGGCTAGAGCGGCAGGTTCAAGCATATTGTGGCCGCCGACTTTATCGCCGATCAAACTGCCGCACATCACGGTGACATCGGCTGCTCCCATCAGCAGCAACATCTCTCCCATGGTATCGGCCAGATACACATCGGTTGTGTCATCGACAGTTTGTGCTGAGGTGCGGCGAATGCAGCTTAACTGCTGCGACAGGCACAGATCGGCAACGCTGTCGAAGCGCTCCGGATGGCGTGGCACTAGGATCAGCAGGCACTCAGGGTGTTGCTTTTTCACAGCCTTGAAGGCTGTCAGGATTTGCTCGTCCTCCCCCTTGTGGGTGCTGGCGGCTATCCATACCGGTCTTGCATCTCCCAGTTGCTGGCGAAGCTGTTGGGACTGTTCACGCAGAGCTGGCTCTATCTGGATGTCGAATTTGACCGACCCGGTGACGCTAAGGCGGTTTGCCGGGATCCCCAAGCCGGCAAAACGCTCGGCATCGTCTTGATGCAGGCACAACAAGTGACTAAGGTTGGGCGCTATCATATTGAACACCGGCTGGAATTTGGTATACCGGCTGGCTGAGCGTGCGGACAGGCGGGCGTTCATCACAATCACTGGGATCCTAGCGTTGTGTACGGTAGCCAAGGTATTGGGCCAGAGTTCGGTTTCCATGATCAGCATGGCCGATGGGCGAATGGCCCGCAGGAATCCTCTGACACACCATGCAAAATCAATCGGCATGTAGCGGTGCTCGACCAAATTACCTAGCTTACTGATTTGCTCAGCTCCGGTGCTGGTGGTCGTGGTGACGACGATAGTTTGTTCTGGACTCTGGGCTTTGATGGCCTTGATAACCGGAATCGCGGCAATCGACTCACCGACAGAGACCGCATGGATCCAAATAGGCTGGGTGCCATTTGTTTCCGACAGTGGCGGTGTAAAGCCGAAATGTTCTTTCCAACGCGGGCCAAAAGTAGGTTTGTTGGGCCGGCGGCGGTAGAGGCCATAGAGCAGTAGTGGAGACAAGACTGCTAGCATCGAGGTATACAGGGCTCGGGTAAACATACAGAAGATTATGGTCTTGGGTTATTGGCCTATTATAACGCTATATACGCCTGATAACAGGCTGGGAAATTTCCCAATTTTTCTAGTGATTGCGATAGAATGCACCATTAATCTTTGTAAATTGACGCCAAGGGTGGAGCCGTGAGCCAGCAGTGCAAACGCTATTTGATGTATGTTGCCCAGAATTATTCCTATGCCATGCTGCGCCCGCTGCAAGCTGCGATACATGAACAAGGTGGCGAAGTTTGCTGGTTTGTCGAAGGGAATGAAGCTGATCCTAGCTATATCAAAGCCAGTGAAACATTGCTGACGTCGGTTGAGGCGGTCAAAGCCTGGCGGCCAGACGCCGTTTTTGTACCTGGTAATGTGGTTCCTAGTTTTATTCCTGGCATTAAGGTCGGCGTATTTCACGGTTTTAATGCCGGTAAGTTAAACCGTCGTGGCCGTGAGGACCATTTTGAAATCCGTGGCTGCTTTGATCTGTACTGTACCCAAGGTCCAGATACGACTGCGCGTTTTGAACTATTGGCGGCTGAGCATGGCTTTTTTCGTGTCGCCCAGACAGGTTGGCCTGCGTTAGACCCACTTTTTAACCCAGAGCCCGGTAACCCTTATCTTGTCTCAGAAAATGATCGACCGACGGTACTGATGTGCTCGACATTTTCCCGTAATTTGACCTGTGCACCGATCCTTTACGATAAAATTAAGGCTTTGGCAGCCACTGGAAAGTGGCGCTGGCTGATCCAGTTTCACCCGAAGATGGATCCGGCGGTTGTTGAGCAGTACAAGCAGCTGCAAAGTGATCATTTACAGTTTGTTGAGACAGACAATGTACTGCCATTGCTGCAAGCTGCTGATGTTATGTTATGTGATACCTCATCGGTATTGTTGATGTTTTTACTTCAGCGCAAACCGGTGGTGGCATTCCGTAACCAGTCACCAGCAGGCCACCTATTGAATGTCACTGAGGTTGAGCAGGTCGAAGCGGCACTGGAACAGGCTTTACAGTACCCAGAGGCATTGATGGCGCACATTGAACAGTACTGCCAGACCATTCATCCCTATATGGATGGACAATCTAGTGTACGGGTGCTGGAAGCTACCAATCAGCTGGTGGAAGACGGCCGAGCGGGATTAAAATCCAAGCCACTAAACCTAGTTCGCCAATTTAAAATGCGGAAGAAATTGGGTTACTGGAAATTGTAGAATTCAAGCCGCCAGTAGAATGGCGAATTAAACATAAGAATAGAAGGTCACCGTATGAGAAGGCATTCACTGTCAGTGATTGTGATCACTAAAAATGAAGCCGACCGAATTGAAGGCTGCCTACAATCTGTCGTTAAAATTGCGGATGAGATCATTGTACTTGATAGCGGATCGACCGATGAGACTGTCGAGATCTGCCGTGGTTACACCGATAATATTACCGTGACTGACTGGCCCGGGTTCGGTAAACAAAAGCAACGCGCCTTGGACAAAGCCAGTTGTGATTGGGTTCTGTCTATTGATGCCGATGAAGCGCTGGATAATGAAATGCAGCAAGCGTTGACTGACATGCTAGAGCAAGATGTCATTGAACATACGGCCTACCGTCTACCTTGGGGGGTGACCCTTTATGGTAAAACGCTGAAGTATGGTCGAAGTGCCCGCTCTGTCCTGCGTTTGTTTAAGCGTGAGGGGGCGAAATTCACCCTTGATGAGGTGCATGAGACAGTGGTGCCCGCGTCTGGTAGCAGGGGCGTCATGAAGGGTTTGTTGCTGCATTATACCCACCGTGATTACGGGCATGGCCTAGATAAGGCGGCCAAATATGCTTGGCTTGGCTCACAGAAATACCATCGCAAGGGGAAAAAGTCTCATGGTCTTTTTTTGGCTCTGTTGCGTGCCATCTGGACCTTCTTCCTCATCTACGTAATTCGACGTGGCTTCCTTGATGGAAGTGTCGGTTTTATTGTTGCTATGACTTATGCCCAGGTTAATTTCAATAAGTATGTAGGGTTGTGGTTACTGGAACAAGAATCACATTCGAAGAAGAAGTAAATGAAAGCTTGGACGCTTATTTTTAATTGATTTTGAGGCATTGCGTAAATGAAAATTCTTGTATGTGCATCATACTTGCATGCGTGGAACAGTATCCGACCTGAAGCTGAAATCTTCCTTGAAATGGTCAGGCAGGGTCATCAGGTTACTGTGATGACACAAGGCGAGTCAGAGCATGTTATTCGGTTGCAAGAAAATGGCGTAAAAGTGATAGATTGCTATCCAACGCGTAAAATCTGTCTTAAGACAATAAAGCGGTTCCGCCAGGAGCTAACTGAAGGAAATTACGATGTGTGTTATGCCTTCAACTCTAAAACTATTCCGAATGCAGCTTTTGCTTGTATTGGTTTTCCCGTCAAACTAGTGGTTTACCGTGGTACGACAGGGGGCCTATATCGTCATGACCCTTCAGCATACTTAACTCAACTTCACCCACGTGTCGACGCGATTGTCTGTGTATCAGAGGCTGTCCGTAAGGATGTTGTGAAGCGAGTGTGGAAAAATCCGCAGAACGTCGTCACGATTTATAAGGGACATGAATTACAATGGTACGATGTTGCGCCGACTGACCGGGAGTCGTTAGGGCTCAATGAGCAAGATATTGTGGCCGTGTGTGCAGCGCACGTTCGTCCGAGTAAAGGTATCTCTATCTTACTGGAAGCAACGCATGCCATTGAAAGTGAAAACTTTCATCTTGTCTTGGCAGGGCATGGTTTTGAACCTCATTTTCAAGAAATGAAAGACAGCCCGATGGCAGATCGGATTCATTATATCGGCCACCGTAAAGATGTTCCTTCGCTGATGGCGATGGCTGACATTCAGGTACAACCTTCTATTAGTGGTGAAGGATTACCGAGGACTATTATTGAAGCGATGGCGAATGGTACCGCTTCAGTTGTGACAACAACTGGCGGCTCTCCTGAGCTCGTTGATGATGGTTCTACTGGCTATATCGTCCCTACAAACGATGCTTCGGCATTAGCATCTGCGATTAACAAGATGGCCGCTGACAAACAAATTTGTAGAGATATGGGAAAGGCTGCACAAGAAAGGCTTCAGCAACATTTTAGCTCTAAAGTCACGGTAAAAAGGCACTTAGAGTTATTTAATAGGTTGCTTGAGCAATAAATAAAATGTGTTGTACTTTATAGCAGTTTTATATCGCTAATATAAATGCTTATCTATTTTAGTTGGTTTCTGTATTGGCAATAAAAATGATTAGACATACTGATGGAAGCGAATGAGTAGCATGAATCTTTATCTATGCTCAACAATCAGGCATTTAATGTTGGCGGTACTAAAAGCGTTGAATGAACCGCATGCACAATCGACAATTTTGCTGATCACTGATCAGCAAAACTTACAAGAAGCAGACTTTGATATCAGCGCTCTGCCAAAAAATGTAAATATTCGATTTGTTAATCGAAAAAAAATACTGTCTAACGTTTATCGGGGGACGGCTGGTGTATTGTTGAAGTGTGCTGCTATTACTGGGTTGAGACCGTTTCCTAGCTTGAAGCAGTATTCTCGTCAGAAAGTATTTCATCAAGCTTTGGGGCTAAATGATACAGCGGATTTTCAATTATTTCTTTTTAACGACAGGAATCGGTTGGCAAGGTTGTTGAAGCTCTCTGTCGATAGTTATTCTGTTATTGAAGATGGTCTGTCAAATTACTATGGTGTTCCTCTTAGCTATTTCGATAAGTTAAAGCAGGTTTTCAGTGGAAATAAAAATACACTGAGATACATCGGCGACAGTAGCCGGTGTCGAGAGATATGGCTTTTAAATGTAGATAAGGCTCCTAAAGAAATTTCAGGTAAAACAAGGGATATTAATTTCATTCAGCCACGTAATGTAACTGAATTTTGCTATCCATTATTCAAAATATCTGAAAGTTTGGATAAATCGATTGATGCAATTATTGCAACACAGCCTATCTCAGTGGGTAACTTAACAGCATCTAATTTTGATTTAAATGTGTATAGCGATCTGATTGATCATCTCAAAAATCAGAAAAAAAACTTTATTTGCAAATTGCACCCACGCGAATCTATACAGCGTTATCAAGATGCTCTTCCTGGAATAAACTTTATTCAAGGTAAAATCCCTCTTGAATTGCTGATCTTCGGCGCGGAAAAAAAACTCGATATTCTTTCAATTTATTCCAGTGCAGGAATGGGTTTTGAGAGCTATTGCACTCGTAAGACTCTGGTTAATGACACTGAAGCTGAAGTAATGGCCGATATTTTTGATACTTGGAGAAAAGATCCAGCTCAGTTGGAACAGAGGTTAAATAGTATTCTATGAAAAAAAAAGCAGTATTAGTCGTATCTGCCCTACGAGGTGGTGGTGCTGAAAAGTTTGTACTTAATTTATACAAAGCACTAGAAAAATATGAGAACTATGAGTGTCATATTCTAGCGATTGAAAAAGCAGTAGAGCATGATATAACTGGTTTTAGGGTACATTTCGCGAGTGATATTTGTAATGTATCTAAAAAAGGTTGGCGAAGGCTTTTCTATAAGAAGAATGTTGCTAAGGCGATAGATGGTTTCGTGAGGGATAATATTGGTGGAGATGCATTAGTGTTATCAAATATGCTGCTTGCTGATAAAATTATGTCTCAAAGTAAATTGAATGTATTTCATGTTATCCATAATTCATACTCGACATCCTTACTTTTAGGTAAAAGTAAATTTAATCAGTTTAAAGTGATTACTAAGACAAACAGTATTTATAAAAATCACCCATTGGTATTTGTTTCTAATTCTTCCAAAAACAGTTATTTTGAAAGATTTAAATCAAAACAGAAAAGCCATGTAATTTATAATCCTATAGATACTGAGGAAATAACGTTACTATCAAACGAATTTATGAGTGATATAGATGGTGATTATATTATACATGTAGGAAGGTTTAATAGAGCTAAACGTCATGATCGTCTAGTTACTATCTTTAGTGAAGTAAAGAACAAAGATATAAAACTAGTGCTTCTTGGTGATGGTAAATTAAAGTCTGAAGTTTCAAAAAAAGTAAAAGAGCTTGGGCTGGATAATAGGGTGATCTTTTTAGGCTTCAAAGAAAATCCATATCCTTATATAAAAAGTGCAAAAGCTTTAGTATTAACTTCTGATTTTGAAGGTTTGCCAACGGTTCTACTTGAAGCGATGAGCCTCAATGTTCCCGTTGTATCAATGAACTGTCCTGGTGGTATCTCTGAGATTATAAATATTGATACTGAATCAATATCCCCAATGGCAGATAATAAAATTTTTGCTAAGAAGGTTGATAACCTTTTAGAAAACCCAAATGAATATACTTCACATGTTTCGGAGACTTTTTGGCCTAAGATTGTCGCAAAAAAGTATAGTGAATTAATGTAGGGCTTTCTAAGCAGCCACAAAAAAGTGGCTGCTATTGATAAATTAATTATCTAATTTGCTTTTACTTAATATGAAATAAAATAATAACAATAATGGCAGAAGAGTGAATGATTGACTGAATGGGGTATCAGTTAAGCATGCAATACTAAATGCTAGTGTTAGAGTAAAAGTCAATTGAGCTTCATCACTGTTTCTATTTTTTTTGTTTTTATAGTAATAATAAGCAGGATAATATATTACCAGTAAAAACAGAATTAGGCCAATGACTCCACTTTTAATTGCTTTATCAATATATTGGTTGTGATAATGTGTCGGTGCATATAAAGCTAGAGACTCTTGTATATCTCCATTTTTGTATAGTTTTTGTAATTCTTCCTTATGTTGGTTGCCCAAACCAAATGCTGGATTAATAGAAACTAGTTTTGGGCTAGCTTTCCACATTTGTAACCGTAATCCAATGGAAGTGTTGTAATTTCCATGATTTATTGATTTTATCTCTGCTACAGTTTCATTAACTCTCGCATTAACTATTCCATAAGAAAAAACTAATGTAATGATTGAGCCAATAACCGTTGTTGTGATTATTTTCTTTAGGTTTCTTTTTTCTTTGATTTTAAGGAATAGCAAGAAAATCAAAGAAATGAATAAAGTAAGGATAGCCCCTCTTGTTTCGGTTAAAACAATGGTGATAGAGAAAATTAAAAAAGCCAAAAGTATTAAATTGTTCTTCTTCTTAAAGAAAAAATAAAGGCTAACAATAGAAAATAAGCATAGCGCTATCGAGTAGGGAATAGGGTTGATAGGCTCTGCTCCCCTTGGAATATCTAAATAAAATTTAATATAAAGATAGTAGCAGCAAGATATTATAGCGCTAAGTAATAGGAAGTGAGGGAGACACTTTAGTGAAATTTTATCTTTAGGGAAGCACAAGGTAAATAGTGAAATTGCGATTAATGTGCGAATTTCGCCAGAAGCGTATCCAATTGTTTCGTATAGGAAAGAACCGTACAGTGTAGTAATTAGTAATATTACTACGTACGGATCTTTATAGTTTTCTCTAATTGTCTTAAATCCATATTTACAAATAATAGCGATTATAGATACGGAAAAGAGGACCACGATCTTCTTGTCCCAGCCAGGGACAATAAAAGCTGCTGTAAACAAACTTATTAGTGGTAGATACAGTATGGTATCAAACCAATTATCTTTTATCTTATTACTCATTTACTTAATCTTATACGGATTCGCCCCGCCTTCCGGCCGGGTTTTCAATAAACGTAAAATCCACATGTACTGCTCAGGGCGCTCGGTGACGTACTGCTCGATACACTGATTCATCAAACGGGCGTCTTGCTCCTCGGTGTCCAGCGGGAACGGAGAAAGCGGTGGATAGATGTCTATCTCGTATTTGCCTGTTTCGCTGTTGTAAATCGAGTACAACGGTACGATTTTGGCACGGCTTAATTTTGCCAGGCGGCCCAGCCCGGCAATCGTCGCTTTGGTGGTGGCGAAGAAATCAACAAACACACTGTGCTCGGCACCCAAGTCTTCATCCGGTAAGTAGTAGCCCAAATAGCCCTCGCGGATAGACTTGATAAAGGGTTTGATCCCGCCACTGCGTTCGTAAACGCGGCCGCCGTATTGTACACGCTGCTTATGCATTAACCAGTCAGAGACGATATTTTTTTGCTTTTTTGCCATCGCGGAAACGGGCAAACCACGAGATGCCAGCAAAACGGCTGGAATATCAATGGCCCAAGTGTGGGGGACCAGCAAGATGGCACTGTCGCCATTTTCTTTCAATGCTGTCAGGTGTTCTTCACCTCGGACAACGGTGTTGTCTTCCAGCCACTGGCGGTTGCGTACACTGAGCGCAGCGAAGCCCATCAGGAAACTGCCGGCGGTAATGTAGTTCTCGAGCAGCATTGCCTCGCGTTCTGCCTCGCTCTTGTCAGGGAAGCACATCTGCAGGTTGACCCGGGCGCGCTGGTTGGCTTTGTTGTTGAACTTCACCGCCCGCTTGGCAAACAGGCTCGCTATTGCGCGTCGGGTGGAGTGTGGCAGTAGACACAGCAGCGCGGCAAACGCGACGGCCAGCCAGGTTCCCCAGTATTTGGGGTGCAGGAAGGCCCAGCTGAACTCGGGGTTGTAGGCATTTTTATCGTAGTGATCTTTCATCTAGTGTTTTGGTGCTTGGTTGATGGTTGCCATGTAGTCGGCCACGCCCTCGGCGACAGACTTGAAAGTATCGGTGTAGCCGGCGGCACGTAATTTGGTCAAATCGGCTTCGGTAAAAGATTGGTAGCGGCCTTTGAGGTGGTCAGGGAAGGGGATCTCCTCGACTTCACCTTTGCCGTGATGCTTGAGCACTGCCTTGGCCACTTCGCTGAACGGCTCGGCTTTGCCGGTACCGCAGTTGAAGATCCCCGAGATACTGTTTTGCCAGAACCACAGGTTGACCTTGCAGACATCACCGACGAAGACAAAGTCACGCTTGAGGTTATCCGAACCCTCGAACAGTTTCGGGTTGTCACCTTGGTTAATTTGGTTGTTGAGGTGGAAGGCGACCGAGGCCATGCTACCTTTGTGCTGCTCGCGTGGGCCGTAGACATTGAAGTAACGAAAGCCGGTAATTTGCGGCAGGGTTTCGCCATGCTCTTTGGCATCTTGCCACAGGCGGCGGACATAGTTGTCAAACAACTGCTTGGAGTAACCGTAGACGTTGAGCGCGCCTTCGTACTGACGCTCCTCGATAAAGTCGTGGTCTCGGCCACCGTAGGTCGCGGCAGAGGAGGCATACAGGAACGGAATATTACGCTCGAGGCAGTAATGCAGTAGCTCCTTGGAGTACTCGTAGTTGTTGAGCATCATGTATTTGCCATCCCACTCGGTGGTGGATGAACAGGCGCCCTGGTGGAATACCGCATCGATTGGGCCGAAGTCGTCACCCGCCATGATTTGGGTGATGAAGTCTTCTTTGTCCATGTAGTCGGCAATATCCAAGTCGACCAGGTTGGCAAACTTGGTGCCGTCTTTGAGGTTATCGACCACCAGAATGTCACTGCGGCCTTGCTCATTGAGAGTTTTTACGAGATTGCTGCCGATCATACCGGCACCACCAGTTACTATAATCATGGCTCTTCCAGTCTGTAGGGTGATAACAAGGGTAAGACCCGCTGTTATAGATTATGTTTATGATAGTATTAGCAGATTGCCAAATGATCTGGGCAAAGAAGTGAGAAGCAAATGAAAACCCGTGACAAAATTATCCTGGCTGCACTGGAGCTTTTCAATGAAAGCGGTGAGCCGAATATTACCACTAACCATATTGCTGCCCATTTAGGGATTAGCCCCGGTAATCTGTATTATCATTTCCGTAATAAGGAAGAGATTATACACAGTATTTTCGATCAATACGCGCATGATCTCAGTGTTCACTTCCAACCTCTTGAGAATGAACAAATAACCGCTGACGACTTGCTGGTTTATCTTGATTCAGTCTTTATGCTGATGTGGCGCTACCGTTTTTTCTACGCCAACCTGCCGGATATCCTACAGCGTGACCCGGAGCTCCAGCATAAGTACCTTGCAGCACAGGAAGGGCTGCACAAGGATATTATGGCGATGATGGCAAGTTTTCGCGCTGGCGGGCTGCTGGATATCGAAGAAGAAGAGCTGGAAAACCTGGCGACAACGTTAAAGCTTGTGGCCTCAAGCTGGATTTTTTACCAGACTACCCAAGCGCCAGGTGCGAAGATCACCAAAGCGGTACTTTACCAGGGGGTACTGCATATTCTGGGGATCGTGAGACCGTTGACGACCACCGAAGGCAAGTCGCAGGTATTGCAGCTTAAAGCGCACTATCGTGAGCAGATTGAAAAAGATATCTAATCAGACGGATTAAGCTCGGATAGCCTGACCAGTTGGATCCCTTGCCCTGCAAGCTGAGGTAGAGCTCGACTCAACACGTCCAGCGTCACCGGATAAGGGTGGCCAATAGCAATCGCGTAGCCATTTTTCTTGGCCTGATGGACTGCGCGGGAAAGTTGCTGATTGACGAACTTCTCGGTACTGAGGTGGTCGAGGAACACATGGCGGCGCAGCGCAGGCACATTCTGTTGCTTGGCTTGTTTGAGTGCAACTGATCTTGCGGTAGTGCGGCTATCCAAGAAAAATAACCCCTGTTCTGACAGCACTTCCATTACCCAGTCCATTGCCTGTGGACTTTGGGTCAGGGCGCTGCCCATATGGTTATTGACTGCGATGGCGTCCGGCACTCTTTCCAATCCCCAGCGCAGAACGTGCTGCAGGGTTTGCTGATCCATCTGCCGGGTCAGGGTTGCCATCTCGACCGGAGCTCGGTGTAGCGGCTCCATTGGCATGTGGAGCAGGACATCGCGTTGCTGCTTGTCGGCCAGTTTACTGGTTGCTCTGTCATAGGGGGTATCCGGCAGGATAGAAATGCTGATCTGTGGCGGCAGCGCTGACAAGGCGGCGGGCATGGGCTGGTAGCCGAGATCGTCGATGACGATAGCCAGCTTGGCTGCGAGGGCAATACTGGGCAACCCAAGGCTGGTTAATACGCTGGTTAGTACAAGGGCAAGGCCAAAGGCCCATTTCCCCACTCTACGACTCTTCGCCAAAAGCTATCCTTTGCTTGTTTATTGCGATGAAAGGGTTTTATCTGTTATAACGCAGTTTTATCTTGTTAGCCAACTGCTTGGGTTGGTCGGCGAGCCCTTGCGGCGTATCTCAAAATACAGCGAAGACTGATCCTGGCCGCCACTGTCACCAATCAAAGCAATGTTCTCGTTGGCCTGTACCGTATCGCCAACTTTTTTCAGCAAGGTCTGGTTATAGCCATAGAAGCTCATGTCCCCCTTGCCGTGGTCGACAGCAAGCACTAAGCCGTAACCGCGCAACCAGTCGGCAAACACAACTTTACCGGGATAGATTGCCTTTACCGGGCTACCGGCAGACTGGGCAATGACCATGCCTTTCCAGTGCAATTCGCCTTGTTGGCTGGTGCCATAGCGATGCAGGATCTTGCCTTTGACCGGCCAGGGCAGTTTGCCTTTCTGCTTAGCCAAGCCATCCATCGGGACCCGGCGTGCGGCTTCGGCGGCAGCTCTGGCTTTTTCAATTTCTTTGACCAAGCGCTGCTCGTTTTGCTTGAGCTCTGTCAGGTACTGATTGTCGGTCGTCAGCTGGCCGCGCAGGCTCCGTACGGTTTTTTGCCGTTGGCTACGATCGCTTTCCAGCTTGCGTTTGTGTTCATTGAGCTTGGCCAGCAGGGCCTGTTGTTCGTTTTGCTGCTCACCCAACTGGTGTTGTTTGAGCTGTAATTCGGTGGTGGTTGCTGCTAGCTCGTCGAGAGCATGGCTGCGTGCCTGGCTGAGGCGTTCTGTATACACAGTAAAGCGGTCGAGCTGGCTGCTGTCTTCGCCACTGAGCATCAGTGCCAATTGGCTTTGTTTACCTTGCTTATAATGGGCATTGAGTAGCTCTTTGAGCAGCTCTTGCTGGCCGAGCTGCTGCTGGCGCAGTTGTTCGAGCTGTTGTCTTAGTGCACGGATGGAGGTGCTGAGTTCGGCAGAACGTGATTCAGCCTGATGGATCGATTTGGCGGTTTCGGCGATGCCCACTTCCTGCTGGCGCAGGCTTTTTTGCAGTTGGTCGACTTTCTTGCGATTCGCTGCGACCTGGTCTTGCTGGCGGGAGATCTCCTGCTTAACCCCTTTGAGCTGACCGTCATTGGCCAAGGCGTGTAGGCTAAACAGCAGGCATAGCAAAGCGCCAGTGCAAAATGCACTGGCGCGAAGACTTTGGTGTAGGTGTTTGATAACTTCCCGCATAGGGGAGATTATTTCAGATCAAACAGCACCTGACCAGTCATCTCTTCAGGGATTTCCATATCTGTTAGGGCCAGCATCGTTGGTGCCAGATCAGATAGCTTACCGTCATTCTTCAGCGTCAGATCTTTGTTACCCACATACACTAGTGGAACAGGTAGGCTAGTGTGAGCTGTGTGGATGCCACCGGTTTCTGGGTTGACCATCATCTCTGCGTTACCGTGGTCGGCAGTGATCAGAAGCTGGCCGTCCATTTCACGGATAGCTTCAACGACACGGCCGATACAACCGTCAACCGCTTCGGTCGCTTGTACAGCAGCGTCATAAACGCCGGTGTGGCCAACCATATCAAGGTTAGGGTAGTTACAGATGATAGTGTCGAACTCACCGCTCTTGATCGCTGCAACCAGCTTCTCAGTAAGCTCAGGTGCGCTCATTTCAGGCTGAAGATCGTAAGTGGCTACTTTTGGTGAAGCGACTAGTCGACGCTCTTCACCGTCAAACTCGTCTTCCACGCCGCCGTTGAAGAAGAAGGTCACGTGTGCGTATTTCTCTGTTTCAGAGATACGTAGCTGCTTCTTACCTTTCTTTGATAGCCACTCGCCTAGCGTATTAACCAAATCCGCTGGTGGGTAAGCGATTGGAAGGTTGATGTCCGCTGCGTACTGGGTCAGCATGACAACATCAGCAAGTGCTGGGAACTGAGCACGTTCGAAACCGGCGAAATCAACTTCGAAGGCACGGGTGATCTGGCGGGCACGGTCAGCACGGTAGTTCATGAAGATAACGGCATCGCCATCTTCCATTGCTGCTGAGTCCTGACCTTCGGCGCGGATTTCTGTTGCTTTAACGAACTCGTCGTTTTCGTCACGGGCGTATGCGGCTTCCAGACCTTCAACGGCAGAGGCTACGCTGAATTCCGCTTTCGCTGCTGTTAGCAAGTTGTAAGCAACTTCAACGCGATCCCAGTTGTTGTCACGGTCCATTGCATAGTAACGACCCACTAGAGAGGCCACTCGACCTTTGCCTAGCTCAGCAAACAATGCGTCGAAGCGCTCTAGCGATGCCTGCGCGCTACGAGGAGGCGTGTCACGGCCGTCTAGGAAGCAGTGTAGGTAGATTTTTTCAGCGCCGCGTTTTGCTGCCATTTCAACGGCTGCGGCGATGTGGTCTTCGTGGCTGTGAACACCGCCTGGAGACATCAGGCCCATGATGTGTACAGCTTTGCCTGCGTCAACAGCTTTGTCGATAGCACCAGTAAGTGCAGGGTTTTCGAAGAAGTCGCCGTCAGCAATTGACTTGGTAATGCGGGTAAGATCTTGGTAAACGATGCGGCCGGCACCGATGTTGGTGTGACCTACTTCAGAGTTACCCATCTGGCCATCAGGCAGACCAACATCCATCCCTGATGCTGAGATCAGAGTGTTTGCTTCGTTTGCCATCAAACCGTCGATAACTGGCGTGTTGGCGTTAGCAATAGCGTTGTTGGCGTTGTCTTGGCGGTAACCCCAGCCATCTAGGATAACTAAAGCCAATGGCTTCTTAGCAGACATATGCTGTCCCTCGTATGTTAAAACCTGAAATGAAATATCGATCAATTACCTTAGCCCTCAATACACTAGGGCTAAGGTAATTGATCGTAGCGGACGTAATTTTACTACAGTTTATGGTGAAAACTGTAGGTCAAGATCAAACAATGCTGTAAATAGATTGTTATCTTCCTACGGAAATATATTCATTTCTGAGGATAAGTGTAAGTCCTGAAGCACAGTTTTTTTACTTTTTCTTATGCTGCAATAATGCTCAAGGTAGTTAAGGCTTATACTGAGAGCGCCAGGGGCCAGTGAGCCGCCGCGCGGATTTATTGCATCTTGCTGTACAACTAGGCTGTCGAGGGTATACTCGGGGTCTTTAAATTTTGTCGACTTGAGCCTGGGTTACAGCAGGCTGATATTAGGAATATAGAGCGAAGGTCATGCAACAATACATTGATTTTGTAACAAGTAACCCTATCTTGGCATTGGTATGGGTTGGCTTGGTTGTGGCTATCATTTCGTCTTACGTCAAGCAAAAGACGGCAGGCTATAAGATTGTCACCCCAAATGAAGCGACTGTAATGGTCAACCGTGAAGACGGTGTGTTTGTCGATATCCGCAGTCGTGATGAATACCGCGGCGGTCATATTGCGGGCTCACTTCACATTTTGCCAAGCCAAATTAAAGAACAGAACTTGGCGGATCTTGAAAAATACAAGCAAGCCCCAATCATCGTAGTATGCAAAACAGGTCAAACGGCGCAAGAGAGTGCCAACCTGCTGAGTAAAGCCGGTTTCGAGAACGTAAACTTGCTGAAAGACGGTCTGATTTCATGGAATGAGGCAAATCTGCCATTGATCCGTAGCAAGTCAGGCAAGGCGAAAAAGTAATTTTGCCGTCCCGCTGTGCGCTGTGTCGGGCAGTGGGATAACACTGAATTTTGTGCAGTTGTGATAGTTATCATGGTTGCGGTATTGATTGGCTCACGTACGTGAGCGCGAGAGAAAAAGGACTCTAACATGGCTGAAGCAGCAAACAACGAAGCACAGCAGAACTTCCAAATCCAGCGTATCTTCCTGAAAGATGTTTCTTTCGAAGCGCCAAACTCGCCACAGATGTTCCAGAAAGAGTGGAACCCTGATGTGAAACTGGATCTTGACACGCAAAGCCGTGAGCTGGGTGAAGGTGTTTTCGAAGTTATTCTTCGCCTGACTGTGACTGTTAAGAATGAAGAAGAGACTGCATTCCTGTGTGAAGTTCAGCAGGGCGGTATTTTCTCTGTTGCTGGTATGGAAGCGCCTCAGCTTGCGCATTGCCTTGGTGCATTCTGCCCGAACATCCTGTTCCCATACGCACGTGAAACGATTTCTAGCCTAGTGGTTAAGGGTACATTCCCTCAACTGAACCTAGCGCCGGTTAACTTTGATGCATTGTTCATGAACTACCTTCAGAACCAATCTCAAGCTAACCCAGAAAACACTGAAGCCTAAGCTTTAGGGTGGACACAATGAATCCAGGCTCTGAACAAACAATTTCCATGGCGGTACTGGGTGCCGGTTCGTATGGGACCTCCTTGGCGATCTCGCTGGCCCGTAACGGTGCCAATGTGATTCTATGGGGCCACGAGCCGGAACATATGGCGCAGCTGGAAATCGACCGTGCCAACGAGGCATTTTTGCCGGGTGTGGCTTTTCCAGATTCCTTGATTGTCACTGCCGATTTGGAGCAGGCGGTCAAGGCCAGCCGTGATCTACTGGTGGTAGTACCGAGCCATGTATTTGGTTTGGTACTAGGTAATATCAAACCGCACTTGCGTGATGATTCTCGCATTTGCTGGGCGACCAAGGGACTGGAGCCGGAAACGGGGCGTCTTCTTAAAGATGTTGCTGTTGAAGCACTGGGTGAGTCGGTTCCTCTGGCGGTACTGTCAGGCCCGACGTTTGCCAAAGAGCTCGCTGCAGGTATGCCGACAGCCATTTCCGTGGCGTCGCCGGACGACGAGTTTGTTCGCGATCTGCAGGGAAAAATTCACTGTAGCAAAACCTTCCGTGTTTATAGCAACAGTGATTTTATCGGTATGCAGCTTGGCGGTGCGGTCAAGAACGTGATAGCCATTGGTGCGGGGATGTCTGATGGTATTGGCTTCGGCGCCAATGCCCGTACAGCATTGATCACCCGCGGTCTGGCCGAAATGTCACGTTTGGGTGCGGCGTTAGGGGCACAGCCTGAAACCTTTATGGGAATGGCTGGCTTGGGTGACTTGGTACTGACCTGTACCGATAACCAATCCCGCAACCGACGTTTTGGTTTGGCGCTAGGTCAAGGTAAAGACGTTGACCAAGCCCAAGATGACATCGGCCAGGTCGTCGAAGGATACCGTAATACCAAGGAAGTCTGGGTTCTTTCTCAGCGGTTAGGGGTCGAAATGCCGATTACCGAGCAGATCTACCAGGTGCTTTATCAGGGCAAAGACGCCCGTGAAGCGGCCAAAGATCTGTTGGCCCGCGAGAAAAAAGACGAATAGCAGCTTGGGAGCTATCGCCTCCATTCTGTTTACTAACAATACAACGCGGGCTGCTGAGGCCTGCGTTGTTTTTTTTTCAGGGCGCGTTAAAGTTAAAGCAAGCCGATACCAACCGTAATGATACCGAGGGTAATGTGAGGGAATGTCAACAATATGCCGTTTGGCAGGCAATAAAGCAGGAAGCGAGAGAGCAGTCAGAGCAGGAGCCAATGCTCGCGAGCTTTTACCATGCCACCATTATCAAGCACGATAATCTGGCGGCAGCGCTGAGTTATATTCTGGCCAATAAACTTGCTACGCCATCGATGCCAGCGATGGCGGTACGAGAAGTGATAGAAGAGGCTTTTGCCGCCGATTGTTTGATCACCGAAGCTGCAGCCAATGATATTCGGGCCGTGGTAGAGCGGGATCCGGCGGTAGAGATGTTTTCTATCCCTTTGCTCTATCTGAAAGGCTTCCATGCTTTGCAAGGCTACCGGGTGGCCAATTGGCTATGGAAGCAAAAACGGGTGGCATTGGCGGTGTATTTGCAGAACCAAATTTCAGTCGCCTGTCAGGTTGATGTCCATCCTGCAGCGCGCATTGGCCAAGGCATTATGTTTGACCACGCGACCGGGATTGTGATTGGTGAGACGGCAGTGATCGATAATGATGTTTCTATCCTGCAGGATGTCACCTTGGGGGGGACCGGTAAGGAAGGTGGCGATCGCCACCCGAAAATCCGCGAGGGTGTCATGATTGGGGCCGGTGCCAAGATCTTGGGCAATATCGAAGTGGGCGAGGGTGCCAAGATTGGCTCTTGCTCGGTGGTGCTCAACCCGGTACCGCCACATACTACCGTCGCCGGTGTACCGGCCAAGATTGTCGGCCGCCCGAGCAGCGACAAGCCATCGATGGACATGGATCAGCAGTTCAACGGCACCAGCCAGACATTCACTGCTGGAGATGGGATATAGCTCAGGCCAGAGGCGATGGGCTAGAGGCGATGGGCTAGAGGCGCGAGGACGTGCGATGAGCATTGTTTGATAATGTCCTTGAGTAAATAAAGCCATCACCCAAAAACTAAAAAAGCGAGAGGAGAGCCTCTCGCTTTTTTAATGGCAACAATTCTAAATAGCCTCTAGCCTATTTCTTACATCGCGCCCTTGAAGCCCAGTTGGCGCCAGGCTTCGTAGCCGATGATTGCCGCTGCATTGGACAGGTTGAGGCTGCGGCTGTCCGGATGCATTGGAATGCGTAGGCGCTGTTCCAGTGGCAGGCTTTCGATAAGCTCCGCAGGTAGGCCGCGGGTTTCTGGGCCGAACAGCAGTACATCGCCTTGCTCGAACTTGGCATTGGTGTGGAAGTTAGTGGTTTTGGTGGTGCAGGCGAAGATGCGGCGATCGCCAATGTAGGCGAGGAACGCGTCGAAATTGGCATGGCGATGGACGTGGGCCAAGTCATGGTAATCCAAGCCGGCGCGGCGTAGTTTCTTCTCTTCCAAATCAAAGCCTAGCGGCTCAATCAAGTGGAGGTTGGCCCCACAGTTAGCACAAAGGCGGATGATGTTGCCGGTATTCGGGGCGATCTCCGGTTCGTAAAGAGCGATATCAAACATAGTAGACAATCCGTGGTGACAATAGCGCTATTGTAGCGGAAAAGGCAGCGTAAAAGCACGGCAGCAAGAATGGTGAGGCTAAAACGAGCAGCCCGGTGGGGCTGCTCTTTGGGTATGGCTTAGCGGGAGAGTGGTAGGGTGATGGTGACCTTGAGGCCTCCTAATGTGCTGCGCGATGCCTTGATAGTGCCGCTGTGCTGGCGGATGGCACTTTCGGTGATCGCCAGTCCCAGCCCGGTGCCGCCGCTGCTGCGGTCACGTGCCGTCGAGACGCGGTAGAATGGCCGGAATATATCCCCCAGTTCATTGTCGGGGACCCCTTCGCCGTTATCCTCCACCGTGATACACAGGCGCATAGCCTGCGTTGTGAAGCGGATCTGAATCGTATCATCACCATACTTGATGGCATTGCGGACGACATTCTCCAGCGCGCTGATCAGCAAGTTAGGATTGCCATGCAGCGGCCACTCCTCCAGCGGGGTATAGCTTAGCTGCTTGTTACATTGTTCGGCTTCGAAGCGGGCATCTTCCATCATGTCATACCATAGTGAGGCAGCATCGGTTTGCTCCCGCTGCTCGTGGCTGTTGACCTGCATCCGGGACAATTCCAGCAACTCGCCAATCATGGTCTCCAGCCGCTCGGCTTCAGTATCGATACGGGTGAGCTCGTTGCTCTCACCTTGCTTACGTTTTGCCAGTGCGGTGGCCATGCGCAACCGGGTCAGCGGAGAGCGAAGCTCATGGCTGATGTCGGATAGCAGACGTTGTTGGCCGCCGATCATGTGGTTGATAGCCTGGACCATTTGGTTGAAGCTGGCACCTGCCTGCTTGAACTCTTTCGATCCGGATTCTAGCTTGGGATCGGCTTCGAACTCCCCTTTGGCTACGCGCTCTGCGGCATTCTGCAAGCGGCGAGCCGGCAGGGATATCGCCCATGCCAACCACAGCAGCAGCGGGGTACTGACCAGCATGGTCAGCAGCAATAGCTGGAACGGCTTATCCAGGACCTGGATGAAAAACGGCGGCGGCTCCCTGACGATCCTGCCGATGTACATCAGCAAGGTGTCGCCCTTGTGTTTGACTTCGAACGGTCCGGCCATCATCCAGCGGCCATAGAGCTTCTGCTTGGGATCCTTAGGGCTGTCGGCCATGGTAATGAAATTACGCAGTGCCTTGCTGTTACGGCGTGGGGATATAACATCGCCATCGGTGGTGGTGAAGTAGAGCTGGAATCCCTTGTGGCGGTTGTGATCGGTAAAGCGGCCGAGCTTCTTCTCCAGCGAGCCGCTATTACTGGAAAGCTGGCTGGAAATGCTGGCAGCGGATTCTTGGAATCGCTCCTGCTGTGGCTGAGGGATAGTGTGTTGGGTACGCGGATCCAAATTGGGCAGTAACAGCAGTACCAGTACCACAATTAACAGGGTAAGCCAGAAGACCGCAAAGATGCGGCCGTAGAGGCTGGAAAAGCGCGGCAGCTTCATTATACGTCCTCGACCAGCAGATAGCCTTTGCCGCGCAGGGTCTTGATCCACGGCTTACCGTCATCGCGGACAGGCAGTTTCTTGCGCAGGTTGGACACGTGCATATCGATGGCACGATCAAACGGAGCAAGCCTTTTGCCTAGCACCTCAAGGCTGAGCTCGTTCTTGGCGATGATCTTGCCCGGGTGCTGGACAAAATAGCTCAGCAGCGCCAGCTCGGTACCTGTCATTTCGATAGGGATACCGTGGCACAGGACTTCCTGGCGTCCCGGGTAGATCTCGATATCCTGGTAGTTCAGGCACTCCGGTCCGGTTTTGGTCGAGGTGTTCTTGTTTTGGGTGCGGCGTAAGATAGCGCGGATCCGAGCCAGTAATTCACGGTCGCTGAATGGTTTGGGCATATAGTCATCGGCACCGAGCTCCAGCCCGAGCACCCGATCAATTTCTTCACCCTTGGCAGTCAGCATCAATACCGGGGTTTCATGCTTTTCGCGCAGCCGGCGCAGCATCTCGGTACCGTTCATCACCGGCATCATCACATCTAGCAAGATCAGGTCGATGCTGTCGTCCACCTTGGCTAACCCTTGTTCGCCATTATTGGCTTCGACAACCTCGAATCCTTCCATATCGAGAATATCGGAAAGCAATGAGGTCAGTTCAGTATCATCATCAACAAGCAGAATTTTGGCCATGGTGTCTACCTTCAATAGCAACAGCGATAGGGTAAGTATCCCTAATCAATGTAGGGCAGCCAAGTAAAACCACTTTAGCTTTACGCAGTTTTACGTTTGCCAGACAGCCCTTTACCTTGAAGGGGGTAATCTATAACCGTACCTGAGAACATGGTGCTGCAACAGCAGCCTCTATTGGAGAAGAACATAATGATGACTTTCAAAAAAACATTGGCTCTAGCAATTGCCCTTCCTCTAGCCCTGGGCTCTGCCTCTGCATTGGCATACGGTGGTGGCAAACACCACAACGGCCACGGTGGCAAAGGTGGCTGCGGCATGGACGACAGCCGTATGTTCCGCCAGTTGGATTTAACCGATGCGCAGAAGACTGAGCTAAAAGAGCTACGCCAGGCCAACAAGGAAAACATGCACGGCAAGATGGGCGAGCGTCATGCTGAGATGCAGTCGCAGCACCAGAAAATGCAGCAGCTGGTGCTGAGTGAAAACTTCGACGAGGCCCAAGTACGTGCCCTAGCTGAAGAAATGTCTGAGCAGCAAGTTGAGCGCCGTGTCGCTATGCTTAAGAAGCGCCACGAAATGATGCAAGTATTGACCGCAGAGCAAAAGACCAAACTGCAGGAGCTTCAGGCCGAGCGCAGTGAAAAGTGCCAGGCCAAAATGGAACAGCGCATGGAGCGTAAACAATCTAACTGATTGTAGTGATTGAACAGGGAAAAGCCGCCAAAGCACTTGGCGGCTTTTTTGTTATTTGCCCCCAAGTGAGGTAAAGCCACTTGGGGGTACTGCTTTGTAAATCATCAATTTGAATAATTTTGTTATTAATTTTCGTCATAAAAAAGCTATACTGCGGGGTATTGCCCAGCCCAGTGCAGTCTGTCTGGTGTGATTATCATGGATGAATTCACAATCACCCGCGGTCATCATCCTCATCCGGCACAACTGGAGGCGCTGGTGCCAGCCGTTATACTGAAAGAAGTAGAGTTATAGCGGCCGAGCAGTGCGCTGCTCGCGACTCCAGCCTAGGGGCTAACTGTTTATATCGATCCCGATAGTGTATGAGGTGGCGATAGTTTCCGCGTCATGCTGCAGTCGCAGGCTATCGTGATATGAATCAACAAATTTTTTTATCAAAATTGTAATACTCCTACATTAGTAGGAAAGTTACAGTTTACATAAGTCAGGGCCGGTTGAAGGCCTGTGGTCGAGCGGGGAACCTCGGCCGCTTATGTCGGATTTGAATTTTCATTTCCCAAAGTCAGAGGGTAACCATGATTAAGAAGATTGGTGTATTGACCAGTGGTGGTGACGCACCTGGTATGAACGCGGCTGTTCGCGGTGTTGTTCGTGCAGCATTGTCTGAAGGCATTGAAGTATACGGCGTGTATGACGGCTACCAGGGCCTGCACCAGAACCGCATTGAAAAGCTGACACGCTCTAGCGTATCAGATGTCATCAACAAAGGTGGTACATTCCTGGGTTCTGCGCGTTTTCCTGAATTTAAGGAAGAGAAAGTACGTCAGCAGGCTATCGAAAACCTGAAGATCCACGGCATCGACGCGCTGGTTGTGATCGGTGGTGACGGTTCGTACATGGGTGCGAAGAAGCTGACTGAAATGGGTTACCCATGTATCGGTCTGCCGGGTACGATTGATAACGATGTTGCAGGTACTGACTACACTATCGGTTACCTGACGGCACTGAACACGGTTATCGATGCGATTGACCGTCTGCGTGACACGTCTTCTTCTCACCAGCGTATCTCTATTGTTGAGGTGATGGGCCGCCACTGTGGTGACCTGACGCTGATGTCTGCGATTGCTGGTGGCTGTGAGTACATCATCACACCAGAAACCGGCTTGAACAAAGAAGAGTTGCTGGCGAAGATCAAAGAAGGGATCTACAAAGGCAAGAAACACGCGATCATTGCACTGACCGAATTGATGACCGATGCCAACGAGCTGGCGAAGTACATCGAAGATGAAACCGGTCGTGAAACCCGTGCAACCGTACTTGGCCACATCCAGCGTGGCGGCCAGCCAACAGCCTTTGACCGTATCTTGGCATCTCGTATGGGTGCATACGCAGTCGATCTGCTGATGGAAGGCCAGGGCGGTCGCTGTGTGGGTATCCAGAACGAGAAGATGGTTCACCACGATATCATCGACGCGATTGAGAACATGAAGCGCCCAGTACGTAAAGATCTTTACGCATTGGCTGACAAGTTGTTCTAAGGGGATCCCCTGAATGAAAAAACCGGCGACTATAGCCGGTTTTTTTGTGCCGCAAATTCTCAAATCTACCGGCAATATATTGCAGGCAATAAAAAAGCTACCCTCGGGTAGCTTTTTTTATCAGCCTGTCTTCTTCAAAAGAAGAGGGCGATTATTTTTTCGCTTCAGCAGCAGCTTTCGCGATAGCGGCGAAGCTTTCAGCGTTTAGAGCAGCACCGCCAACTAGCGCGCCGTCGATGTCTGGCTGTGCGAAGTAAGCTTGTGCGTTTTCTGGCTTAACAGAACCGCCGTACTGGATCACAACTTTCTTAGCAACGTCTTCGCTCTTCTCAGCAATGTGAGCGCGGATAGCGGCGTGGATGCGCTGTGCATCATCAGCTGTCGCTGCTTTACCGGTACCGATAGCCCAGATTGGTTCGTAAGCGATGATTGCGCCTTCTAGGGCTTCAACGCCTTGCGTGTTGATCACTGCATCGATTTGACGAGCACAAACAGCGACAGTTTCGCCAGCTTCGTTCTGTGCTTCAGACTCACCGATACATAGTACAGGTGTTAGGCCGTGCTCTTTTAGGAAAGCGAACTTCTTGGCAACGAACTCGTCTGACTCATTGTGGTATTCACGACGCTCAGAGTGGCCGATGATGATGTGGCTTGCACCAAAGTCTTTCAGCATCTCTGGAGAGGTATCGCCAGTGAATGCACCGCTAGCGTTAACGTCAACGT
Organism: Photobacterium satsumensis; assembly: GCF_050336935.1. Classification (NCBI taxonomy): domain Bacteria; kingdom Pseudomonadati; phylum Pseudomonadota; class Gammaproteobacteria; order Vibrionales; family Vibrionaceae; genus Photobacterium; species Photobacterium satsumensis. The sequence continues at coordinate 74,614 of NZ_JAKJSK010000011.1, read as the reverse complement.
TCTGTGCACCTAGGATGATTTTGCTCTCACCTTTGCTGATTAGTTGCTCAGCCAGGTCAAGGTACATAGCTGGTGGTGCAACGGCAACGTCTACACCTTCAACGCCTTTAAGTTCAGCATCAAGGCCCTTAAGCAGGTTAGATACCATTTCTTTGCTACCGTTAAGCTTCCAGTTACCCATAACCACAGGATGGCGCATAGCTTTTCTCCATATCAAATTGACTTAAAAAATACTCAATAGCTTAATATACAGCCCCGGGGAGGTAACCCGCTATTGGCGGCGCTGAATACTAGGCTATAGAGTATCATCCGGCACGCACGCTGGCGGTCATATCAGTGAACACCGCGAGCAGCGCCAACATTACCACAGCTTAGGAAATCAGTTTCCTGTCCGAAATCATATCAGTGCTCGGTTGTACCCTTTTCCCCGGCAAAAGTGAACCGCTACGGAGGAATTTTTTTCACCTTGGTGCTATTCCCATCATGACGGGGAAAAAAAAGACAGTGATCCGTGATTGAAATATAGCCTGTATCTTTGGCGTAGTGGGATAAGATCCGCTAAGGTTGGGGGCTATTTCAGGATAAAGCCATGTCAAACATGGCTTTTCCCAACAAAAATAAGTGAAGTGTAAAGCACAAGGAGAAGCGGATGCCTAACTTAGTGATGGAGTACGCCGAGCCCGTTGTTGAGCGGGTTAATATTTCGGGGTTACTCGATGATCTACACACTATTTTGCTCGAATGCGGGGTTTTCGAGCCGGATTCGGTCAAGTCACGAAGCTACCGGTGCCATAACTGGCTGGTGGGTGAGAACCGCGATCTCGACACCTTTATCCACATCGAGTTGACGATGCTGTCAGGCCGCAGCGTTGAGGTGAAACGCGAATTATCCCGCGCTCTGATGACCGCGCTGGAGCAGCATGCCGGCACAATCAACAGCCTGACCATCGATATCCGCGATATGGATAATGATTGTTTCCTCAAGGTCAGCTGCTAGGCGGACTTATCCTGTGAGCCCGGACGGCGGAAAGGCTTGATGTCAGCTTGATGCTCGGTCAGGGTTTCCGGGGCATTGAGTGCCTGGGCAAAACGTTTGAGTTGCTGTTGCAGCTCGGCCATCAACAAGATATTGGTATGGTTGGGATTTTTTCCCTTGTCGATCACCTGGTTGATATGGCTCATCTGCGCTCGTAGCCGCGGCTGCATCTCTTCACTGGCATTGCTGATGATTTCCTCACTCATTGTCAAACGCAGTTCCTCGAGCTTCTCTGGCTCGTTTTCGGCCATGGCTTTCAGCTCGTCAAACGGTGGCAGTGTCTGCATTTTACTCCTCCTATCCCCAAACCTTTACCTCTGCCCTGCAGGTCACGGGCTGAAGTGATGCCTATCAGCAGGATTGCTATGCAATAAAGTTAGTTGTCAATAAGGTGACTATCTGGCTCAGGAGTGAGACAAAAGGGCATAACTAGGGAGAGGGAGAGAGGCAGGCTCGGCGACCAAACCTGCCGAAAGCGTTACCAGTAGTGCTCCATGGTGATTTGACCGGGTTTGCGGCGCAGGTTCTTGGTGAAGCCTTTTTGCTCCAATACCACTTTGGTTTCTCGGACCATTTCCGGGTTACCACATAGCATAATTTGACTTTTCTCTGGTGCCAGTGCCAGACCAACATGACGTTCTAGCATACCGTCTTCGAGCGCTTGAGGGATCCGGCCTGGCAGGGCGGGTGGCGCTGGCTCACGGCTCACGAAAGGCTGAACAATCAGCTGTTCAGGGTAGCGCTCTTTGAGGGCATTGATTTCGGCCTGGTAGCTGAGATCAGCCGAAAAACGTACCGCATGAACCAAGACAATTTTACGAAAGCGCTTCCAGGGCGATGCTTCGCGCAAAATAGAAAGGTATGGCCCGATGGCAGTACCTGTTGCCAATAACCATAGTTGCTCGGCATCGGGCACTTCGTCTAGGGTGAAATAGCCGTTGGCACGGGCAGAGATGAAGACTTCTTGGCCCGGCTCAAGGGCGTGCAGCCTCGGTGACAGCAAGCCGTCAGCGACCCGGGTTGCATACACTTCGATTTGATCTGTAGAAGGGGGATTAACGAAAGAGTAGGCGCGCTGGATCATTTTGCCATCAATCTCCAGTCCCAGCTTGGTAAACTGGCCGGCTTTGAACGGCTCGATGTTGGCTTGCAGCACAAGGCTGAACAAGTCATTGTTCCAATGTCGGTTATTGATGACTTTCGCAGGGATCCAGTCAGCCATAATGTTCTCCTCGTTATGATTTTATTATTCGATACGCGCAGCGCCTCTCTCCGGCAATGATGTGTTCCTGTCTGTTAACCTGGTATTCGTTGCCTAGCAAGCGTTGGAAAACGGCCAGTTCGGACTGGCAAAGTGATGGGCAACGTTGGGCTGCGTGGCAAATAGGGCAGTGGTTTTCGATCAGCACGAAATCTTCGCCGTCCTGGTGAAGTTCGGCCATATAACCCTCCCGCTCCCTGAGTGTAGTAAGGATCTGCAGTTTTTCTGCGATATTTTCCACTCCGGCCAGTTGGGCTTGGTATTGTTCAAAGGTTTGATCCTCCCGCCGATCGACAACCTTGCTTAGCCCTGCTTGGCCAAACAACTCCTCAACAGAATCAAGCATTTGAATAATAAGATCGCCATGACGGTCGGCAAAACGCCGATGTCCCTTCTGAGTCAGGTGCCAGTGGCGAGTCGGCCTGCCGACTTTGGCCTTGATGTCTTCGAAGTCGACCAGACCTTCCTCTTCCAGTCCTTGTAGATGCTGGCGAACTCCCATGGTGGTGAGCTGGAAATCCTCGGCAAGGATTTTGGCGGTGACCGGGCCTTCGCGTTTCATCCGATAGAGTATTTTGTCGATGGTTTTCATAGTCATCTTTGGTAACAAATTGGCATAGTTAATTATGTAGTCAGCTTTCTAAATAAAGCAACAACTTTACAAAGTCAAAAATACGAGGGAAAGGAATAAGGGAAACAATGCGAAGATGAGGGGGAGTTGAGGAGATAAAAAAGCGCGCCAGGAAGCGCGCTAGATAATCGATATGACGTATGGGGCTTTACAGGATATGGCCCTTGATCGCGTCGTCTTTACGATTCAGGTAGTGAGTTGATTTGATACGGCGGATAGTACGGCACTTGCCGCGGATCAACAGTGTTTCTGTTGTCGCGATATCGCCTTGGCGACTGATGCCTTCCAGCAGATCACCTTTGGTGATGCCAGTCCCGGCAAAGATGACGTTATCGCTACGTGCCATGTCTTCCATGCGCAGTATGGTATTGGTCTCAATGCCCATTTCATGACAGCGGTCGATTTCCATCTGACCGTGTTTGCGGTTTTCTTCGGTGTCGCCTTTCACTTCGTGGCGAGGCAGCAGGCGGCCGTGCATGTCACCGCCAAGTGCACGAATTGCAGCGGCAGAAACAACGCCTTCAGGTGCACCACCGATGCAGTACATCACATCGACTTCGCTGTCAGGCATACACGTTAGGATTGATGCGGCAACATCACCATCAGGGAAGGCAAACACACGTACACCCATCGCTTGCATTTCAGCAATAATACCATCGTGGCGAGGCTTCGCTAGCGTAGTCACGACTAGCGTATCAAGGGTTTTACCTAGTGCTGCCGCGATGTTCTCTAAGTTTTCAGTCAGTGGTTTAGCCAGATCAATGACGCCTTTCGCAGCAGGACCGACAACCAGCTTTTCCATGTACATATCTGGTGCTTTAAGGAATGAGCCTTTCTCGCCAGCCGCCAATACTGCCAATGCGTTGTTCTGGCCCATTGCTGTCATGCGGGTACCTTCGATTGGGTCTACCGCAATATCCACAGCATCACCACCAGTACCGACTTTCTCACCGATGTAAAGCATAGGGGCTTCATCGATTTCACCTTCACCGATAACAATTTCGCCTTCGATTTCTGTTTGGTTTAACAGGGTACGCATAACCTCAACGGCAGCGTTATCCGCTGCAATTTTATCGCCACGGCCTAGCCATTTATAGCCTGCAAGTGCTGCACCTTCAGTGACACGGGAAAATGCCATCGCCAAATCGCGTTTCATGGTAACTCCAGAAATAGAAATCAGTGGGCTAGGGCCTGTAGGCTACAGGCCCAGAATAAATCTGGCGGCGATTTTAACACAGGTTGCAAGGAAACGTTTGCGTTAGCGCAAAAATGTTTATTTCTTGCCATTTCGCCACCAATGGACGAAAAAAGGCCTGCTTTCGCAGGCCTTGATGGGAACCGAGGGTAACGCTAGGGGTGGGCTTTCACCTTAGATGTCGTCGCCATCTACCGCCCAGCCTTTGGCGCACTCGACAGCACGCTTCCAGCCGTTGTAACGACGGCTACGCTTGCCTTCGTCACTGCAGGCGATGAACTTACGGTCCAATACCGCTTTGTTCTTCAGCTCATCGATGCTGCCCCAGAAGCCAACGGCAAGACCAGCTAGGTAGGCTGAGCCAAGTGCTGTCACCTCGGTAACCACTGGACGGTGTACCTCGGTATCCAGAATGTCAGACTGGAACTGCATCAAGAAGTTGTTGGCAACGGCGCCGCCATCAACACGCAGAGTGGCCAGCTTGATACCGGAGTCCGCCTGCATTGCATCCAGTACGTCACGGGTCTGGTAGGCCACACTTTCTAGCGTTGCGCGGATGATGTGGTTGCTGTTAACACCGCGGGTCAAGCCGACGATAGCACCACGGGCATATGGGTCCCAGTATGGCGCGCCAAGGCCGGTGAAGGCCGGTACCACATAGACACCATTGGCACTGCCGACTTTCTCGGCAAAGTATTCGGAATCCCCGGCATCGCCAATCAATTTCACTTCGTCACGTAGCCACTGGATGGAGGCGCCGCCCATAAACACAGCCCCTTCCAAGGCATAAGCCACTTCACCTGTCGGGCCACAAGCCAGTGTGGTCAATAAGCCGTTATGTGAGGTGACTTTTTCCTTGCCGGTATTCATCAGCAGGAAGCACCCTGTGCCATAAGTGTTTTTCGCCTGACCCGGTTCAACACACATCTGGCCGAACAGTGCGGCTTGCTGGTCACCAGCGATACCCGCGATTGGGATACGGGTACCACCCTTACCGCCAATGTTGGTCTTACCGTATACTTCAGACGACGATTTCACTTCCGGCATCATGGATAGCGGGATATCCAGTGCTTTAAGCAGTTTTTCATCCCACTGAAGGGTATTGATGTTGAATACCATGGTACGGGAAGCATTGGTGAAGTCGGTAACGTGAACACGTCCTTGGGTCATCTTCCAGATCAGCCAGGTATCAACGGTACCGAACAGTAGGTTACCGGCTTCGGCTTCTTCGCGGGCGCCTTCGACATTGTCGAGGATCCATTTGATTTTGGTGCCTGAGAAATACGGGTCAACAACCAAACCGGTGTTTTCACGGATGTATTCTTCAAGACCGGCGTTTTTCAGTTCTTCACAGGTATCTGCTGTGCGGCGGCACTGCCAGACAATCGCGTTGTAAACAGGCTTACCTGTGTTCTTGTCCCAGACAATGGTGGTTTCGCGCTGGTTGGTGATACCGATACCAGCAACTTGATCGGAGCGGATCCCTGCCTTGGCCAACGTTTCAACCAGCGTCGAACTTTGGGTGGCATAGATTTCTAGAGGATCGTGCTCGACCCATCCAGCCTTTGGATAGATTTGGGTGAATTCACGCTGTGACGAGCACACAATGTTGGCGTTGTGATCAAGCACCACGGCACGGGAGCTGGTCGTACCCTGATCCAGCGCAACAATGTACTTTTGCTCAGTAGTCATAACGGTTTCCTCTCATTGTCATTATATAAGGGTAGTAGAGTGTGGTGTTCTGATCGGCCTGTGCGGGGCAGGCCGATAATGTTCAATAACTTGTGTGTTAGGCTTTCGCTGTTTCTTCGCCAGTCTCTTCGCACTGGTTCGGCAGGGTGCAGCGATTGCCCGGCAAGTAGGCGCCGATGGCTTTAGGATATAGCCAGCCACCGAATGCAGCACCCATGATTGGCGCCAGGATAGGCACAATCATGTATGGGATGTCTTTACCACCGGTCAGGGCCATATCGCCCCAGCCAGCTAAAAAGGCGAAGAATTTAGGGCCGAAGTCACGTGCTGGGTTCATGGCAAAGCCAGTCAATGGACCCAATGAGCCGCCAATCACGGCAATCAAAATACCGATAAGCAGTGGTCCCATCGCGCCGCGAGGGGCACCATTTTTCTCATCGCCAATGGCCAGGATGGCGAACATCAATACGGCGGTGATCACAAATTCCACCGCAAATGCGCCGACAAATGACAGGGCGGCATGCGGGTAGGTTGAGAAAATACCGGCAGTCGCCAAGCTTGCTTCGCTGCCGCGGACAATACCGTTGGCGGTTTCGAACTCAACAAACAGGTTACTGTACAGGCCGTAGATCAATGCCGCAGTACAGAAAGCACCGAGCATCTGTGCGGCGATGTAAGGTAAGACTTTGCGTTTGTCGAAGCCGTGAAAAAGGGCAAGGGCAATGGTAACGGCTGGGTTGATATGGGCACCGGAAACGCCGGCGGTACAGTAGATAGCGATGGCAACGCCAAGGCCCCACATGATACTGATTTCCCACTGGCCGAATTCGGCCCCGGTCAGTACCAGTGCGGCAACACAACCGACGCCAAAGAAGATCAGCAGCCCAGTACCAATGAACTCGGCCAGGCATTCGCCGAGCAGGGTATGTTGTTTTTGGGTAGTCATTGTTCAGTCCTTTTGTCAAATGTCGTAGGGGTATAGCTATTTTTGTATTTATGTGTGGCTAATGTACTCGAATCCACCAAGAATAAAATTGGACCGAACGAAAAGTGTGCGTTCGAGCATAAAATGAATTTGTTTTTTGAGCGTTCGCGCAAACGGTTGCAATTTGGCGGGAAATTCCCCCATTGCTACCAGTTGCTTAATGGTTGGCGGGGTGAAAATATGGATATTGAAGGTATGTGTTTGTTTTTGAAATAAAAAATCCGACCTAAGAAGGTCGGATGTGCCAGAGGGGCAAATTCTTGGATTTTTCCAAGAGAGATACGATCAAGATAAAAATTAGCACGCTGTCGGTGCATTAAAATAGAGTTTGATCGCAATTCTACGCATTTGGCTGCGAGGCCGAATGAATTTTGCACGGCTTGCTCATTTCTTTTGCCAATCTTCTTGGCGTTACACTTGGGCGGTATAGCAAGCGCATGGAAAGCAAGGATTTGATGAATTTCGCGCAAAATTTCCCCATTTGCCAAAAAGCATGGTATTTGTAGATGTCAGAAGGCGGTAGCCTCGTTAGAATAGGTGATAATCAATCGTAAATGTGCCTGTGGAACGTTGCCTTAACAGTTAGGGCAAATAGATAGGCTGAATACAGGTGGACAATATGTCATTAGAAATGTTCGAAAAGCTGGAAGCCAAAGTACAAATGGCTGTTGATACAATTTCCCTGCTACAGATGGAAATTGAAGAACTAAAAGAAACAAATAATGGTCTGGCGGGCGAAGCGCAAGAATTGCGTTCTAACCGTGAAGAGCTTGAGCAAGAGAACAGCAAACTGCGTCATGACCACGAGGCATGGCAAGAGCGCGTACGTGCGCTATTGGGCAAGATGGAACACGTTGAATAAACGTACTGTTGCCGGGCAGTCAATGCGCCTGCCGTGCAAGAAAAAACAGAGCCGACTGGCTCTGTTTTTTTATGGGTGTATGACAGGTTTTTATGGGTGCATTGCAGGCTAGTCGATATCGAGCGGCTCGGGGGAGAGGATCACCCCGGTATTGTCAGCATAGATATGATCTTCCGGCAGGAAGGTGACCCCACCGAAATTGACCGCGACATCCATCTCGCCGATACCGTTTTCATCGGCGCCGACGGGAATCGAGGCCATGGCCTGAATACCGATATCCAGCTCGTCGAGATCATCAACGTGGCGGACACAGCCATAAATGATCAACCCTTCCCACTCATTGTCGACGGCTAACTGGGCTAGTTCGGCATCGATCAACGCCCGACGCAGAGAGCCGCCGCCATCAACCAGCAATACCCGGCCAGCCCCTGTTTCTTGTAGGGTGGAGCGGATCAGCCCGCAATCTTCGAAGCATTTAACCGTGGTAACTTGGCCGCCAAAGGAGCTACGACCGCCATAGGAGCTGAACATGGGTTCGACGACGTCAACTTTGTCGAGATAGATATCGCATAACTCGGACGTATTATATTCCATAAGCGCGCTTCTTCTGTGGCAATTGAAAAGGGTTGGTTGGCCGCTGGCTGCAGCGGCCAAGCTTAACTTGTTGAAAGTATAACCAGTTATTTAGCCTTCGCACAAGGATATATCCCTTCGCACTTTAAGGTTAATTAGGCCGCAGCCAGCACTACGCCAGCTGCAAACAACAGGTTGGTGAGCAAGGCACATTTGACCATGGTTGCCATCATCGGGCGCAGCGCGGCCCCGTCAGTCGACTGCAGTACCTGCTTACCGTGCTTGAACAGTAGCGGGGCGCTGAGGATAAACAACCAACCAAATGGAGAGTGCAGCTCCAGCAAGGCAAACAGTGCCAAACACAGCACACTGCCAAAGAGCAAGAACAGGTGGTATTTGCGGCCCCATTCCGGCCCCATGCGCACTGCCAATGTCAGTTTTCCACATTCACGATCGTTGTCGATATCACGCAGGTTGTTGATATTGAGTACGCCAACGGCAAGTAGGCCGCAAGCCGTTGCCGGTAGCATGATGATTGAATCAATCTGCCCGGCTTGCAGGTAATAGGTCCCGGCCACACCGAGCCAGCCGAAGAACATCAAGACCGACAGGTCACCCAAGCCACGGTAGCCGTAAGGCTTGTTGCCGACGGTGTAGGCAATCGAGGCGGCAATCGCCATCAGGCCGAGCAGCATGAAACCGACCATATCCTGCAGGTTGTTGGTGGCGATAAAGATCAGGCTCAGGCCGCTGGCAGCGGTCAGGATGATGTTGAGGATCATCGCCTTGCGCATGGCTGACGGAGTGACGAGGCCAGACTGGATCGCTCGCTGGGGACCCAATCGCTGGTCGTTATCTGTGCCTTTGACTGCATCTCCGTAGTCATTGGCGAGGTTGGAGAGAATTTGCAATAACAGTGCGGTCAGCAGGGCCAGACCTGCAATGACTGCGGAGAAACTTCCTTGCCATCCTGCTACTGCACTGCCACAAATAATTGAGGCGATGGCCAGAGGCAGGGTCTTCGGCCTTGCAGCATCGAGCCAAATTGCGAGAGAAGATGATTTCATAATGTGATCTTAAACCGGTAAACAAGTAGGTGCTTATTATGGCGTAACTGTAGCAGGGGGCAACTTTATCGCCACTTTGTTTGTTTGAGAACAAAAAAACGGCACCCTGTAGGGTGCCGCTTGACAGTATTAAGTGAGTGCCGGGTTATAGGATAAAGCGGCTCAGATCTTCGTCTTCAACCAGCTCACCAAGGCGTGAGGTGACATAGGTATCGTCGATCACAATCTTGTCACCGGATTTTTCCGAGGCATCATAAGACAGCTCTTCCATCAAGCGTTCCATGACGGTGTGCAGACGGCGGGCGCCGATGTTTTCGGTACGCTCGTTCACCTGCCATGCGGCTTCGGCCAGCTTGTCGATACCGCTCTCGTCAAAATCGATGTTCACCGACTCGGTCGCCATCAAGGCCTTGTACTGCTCGGTCAACGAGGCATTCGGCTCGGTCAGGATGCGTTTGAAATCGTTGCTGGTCAGTGCTTCAAGCTCAACACGGATCGGTAGGCGGCCTTGCAGTTCTGGGATCAGATCCGATGGCTTGGCGACCTGGAATGCGCCAGAGGCAACAAACAGGATGTGGTCGGTACGGACCATACCGTGCTTGGTTGATACCGTGCTACCTTCTACCAGCGGAAGCAGGTCACGCTGGACCCCTTCGCGAGACACATCTGGGCCCGAGGTATCGCCACGCTTACAGATTTTGTCGATTTCATCGAGGAACACAATACCGTTGTTCTCGACAGCAAAAATCGCCTGCTCTTTCAGCTCTTCCTGGTTAACCAGTTTTGCGGCTTCTTCCTCGGTCGCGGCCTTCATCGCGTCCTTGATTTTCATCTTGCGTTTATTGGTGGTGCTACCTGCCAGGTTCTGGAACATCCCCTGAAGCTGGTTGGTCATCTCTTCCATGCCCGGAGGGGCCATGATTTCGACACCCATCTGCGAGGCAGCAACATCAATTTCGATTTCTTTGTCATCCAGCTTGCCTTCACGCAGCTTTTTGCGGAATGACTGGCGTGCCGATGAACTGTTGTCGGCTTCTTCGTTCTGGCCCCAGGCGTCGCGTGCCGGTGGCAGCAGGATGTCGAGGATACGGTCTTCGGCCAGCTCTTCTGCACGGAAGCGGACTTTTTCGGTGGCCTGCTGGTGGGTCATTTTAATCGCCACATCCGTCAGATCGCGGATAATGGTTTCGACTTCTTTACCGACATAGCCCACTTCGGTGAACTTGGTCGCTTCGACCTTGATGAACGGCGCATTGGCCAGTTTTGCCAGGCGACGGGCGATTTCTGTTTTACCGACGCCGGTCGGGCCGATCATCAGGATATTTTTCGGGGTTACTTCAACACGCAGTTCTTCTGGTAGCTGCATGCGGCGCCAGCGGTTACGCAGGGCAATGGCCACCGCACGCTTGGCTTTGTCCTGACCGATGATGTGGCGGTCAAGCTCGTGGACGATTTCGCGAGGAGTCATATCAGACATAGCCCTTCCTTATTATTCTTCAAGCTCTTCAATAGTGTGGAACTGGTTGGTGAAGACGCAAATATCACCGGCAATGGTCAGTGATTTTTCGGCGATTTCACGGGCGCTGAGATCGGTGTTCTCCAGCAGTGCGGTTGCTGCCGCCTGGGCGAAGTTACCGCCTGAGCCTATCGCGATCAGATCGTTTTCCGGTTGAACCACATCACCGTTACCCGTGATGATCAGTGAGCCGGTTTCATCCGCAACGGCCAGTAAGGCTTCTAGCTTGCGTAGCATACGGTCGGTACGCCAGTCTTTTGCCAGTTCCACCGCTGCTTTTAGCAGGTGGCCTTGGTGCATTTCCAGCTTGCGCTCGAAACGTTCAAATAGGGTGAAGGCATCCGCTGTGCCGCCGGCAAAGCCAGCCAGAACTTTGTTGTTGTATAAACGGCGCACCTTGCGGGCGTTACCTTTCATGACTGTGTTGCCAAGGGACACCTGGCCATCACCTGCGATAACGACTTTACCGTTTCGACGAACAGATACGATAGTTGTCACGGTCTTACCTCTTTTGGTCTGTTCCGGCCATCATGCCGGTTTCGATATATTGCAGATCTGGGGACGGCTGGGAAAAGTTTCAAGGGGCAAAAGAAAAGGATGCCATTGGCATCCTTGTTTATTCGGTTGCTGGGCTATTCCCAGAACCAGATAGCGCATGGCTCGATACCGGCCCGGCGTAACTGGTTGCGATCGCTCTCGGCCTTGCGCTTTTGCGGGTAAGGACCGAGCACGACCCGGTACCAGTTGCCCTTTTCACCCTGGCTGACCTTGATTTGGCTGGTCAGTCCCTGGAAGGCGATCATCGCCTTACGCTCCTCGGCCTGGCTCTGGCTGCGGTAGGCGCCGCACTGCATCAAGTATGGCTTGGTAGGGGCTTGTTCTTTTTTGGCTTCTACCTGTACTTCCCTGTTTTCCAGCTCTTCGATATAACGCCATTTCTCTTCCGGTTTAGGCGGTAGAGGCTTGGTCGTTTTTGGCGGCGCCACAGGCTCTGCCTTCGGTTTTACCGGCTTGACCGACTCGGGCTTGGTGGCCGGCGGCCCGGTCTGTTGCTGGGTTTGTGGTGCCGGGTTGGCGGATAGGTAGTATAGCCCATAGCCCAATCCCCCAACCAAGCACAGGGCGATAGCCGCCCATTTGAACGGGAAGCCATTGCTTGGGGCTTGATTGCGGGTGCCACGGGGTTTCTTGGCGGCAGCTCTGCCGCGTTTGACGTAATCTTTGGTAGCCACGGTGTCAATCAGTAAAAGGTAAGTAGGATAAACCTATGGTACAAATTTGCGTCAGCTCTGACCAGACCTTGCGATGCATCCTGACTTTGAGGTTGCACCGTAAGGCATAGGTTTTGTGAGCTTGTACCCAAAAATAGCCCAGTGAGCCCGCTTAGTTGGCGGGTGGCGCGGCACTTTCGCGGATCACCAACTTGGCATCAAGCAGGCGGGAGCCAGAGGCAATGTCTTTACCCTTGAGGATATCAAGCAGCATCATCATCGACTGACGGCCGATCTCGTAGCGCGGCTGGGATACTGTGGTCAGCGGTGGATCGCAGTATTCAGCAAACTGGATATCATCGAAGCCGACAATCGACAGATCTTGCGGCACCCGGAAGCCTAGGCGTTTGGCTTGCTGCATAGCACCGATTGCCATCACGTCATTGTGGCACAACAAGGCCGTTGGTGGCTCAGGTAGCGATAAGAGGGCCGTGACTGCACGGGCACCGCCGGCAAAACTGAAGTCACTCTTGACCGTATAGGCGGGGTTGAGCTCAACTCCGGCCCGACGCAACGCCTGCTGGTAACCCTGTGAGCGGAACTGGCATAGGGCGGCATTGTCTGGCCCAGTGACTTGGGCAATGCGTTTGTGCCCCATCTGGGTAAGATAATTGACAGCCTCGAAAGCGGCGGTCAGGTTGTCGATATGGACGGTTGGCAGTTCGAGTTCCGGGGCAAATTCACACGCCATGACCATCGGCGGCAAGTTCTTTTGCTCGGGTTTGCTGACATCAAAGGGGAGATCGGTGCCGAGTAACAACATACCGTCGGCTTGTTTGGTGAAGACTAGGTTTACAAACGAATTTTCACGGGTTTTTTGTTGCCCGCTATCGCCCAGCAGGACCAAATAGCCATGCTCCATTGCCGCTTCTTCGATACCCCGGATGATCTCGGTGAAATAAGGATCACAGATATCAGGGACGATAGTGACGATGGTTTTTGATTCGTTGCGACGAAGATTCCTAGCCAGTGAATTGGGTGAATAGCCAGCATCCATGACCGCCTGTTCGACCTTTTTCCGGGTCGAGGCTGACACTTTTTCCGGGTTCATCAGGGCACGGGAGACCGTGGCCGTCGAGACACCGGCGAGCTGGGCAACATCCTTCATTGTCGCCATAGTTAAGGTTCCTCTCTATTATTTTTCTCTCTTTTGCCGCTGGGGGATCATGGCCAAAACGGTCGATACCTGAGCCAGCGAGCTTGTTATTGTAGGCTGTCTGCCGGGGATTAAACATGCTTTAAACAGCATAAATTACATCCAAGATGTGACTTAGGTCGCATTGTTCATTTTAAGTTAAATCCTGTGGTTCGACATCGATAGACCAACGGATTTTCTTGGCAAGAGGAAGCAAAGCGATGGCTGGCTTGGCAACAGACAACCACTGCTGCAATGCCCTGCGGCTCGGTGCTTGTAGCAGTAATTGCCAGCGGTAGCGGCCCGCCCGGCGTGACAGCGGAGCGGGGTTGGGCCCCATCACCATTGTCTCTTGGCTGGCGACAGGACTGGTTTCAAAAATGCCTCTCACTTGCTGGAGAAACTGCTCAACCAGCTCGCTTTGGTTGGCCTCGGCCCGAAGCAGGGCCAAGTAGGTGAACGGTGGCAGCCATGCCTGCTTGCGCTCACTCAGGGCATCCGAGGCGAAGTGATCGTAACCCTTGTAGAGCAGCGCTTGGAGCAAGGTATGTTCGGGGTGGTGGGTTTGCAACACCACTTCACCGGGCTTGCTGGCCCGCCCCGCACGGCCGGCGACCTGGATAAATAGCTGGGCTAGGCGTTCGCTGGCCCGGAAATCGTTGCTGAATAGCGCGCTGTCGACATCAAGCAAGGCGACCAGGGTGACATCGGGGAAGTGGTGTCCTTTGGCCAGCATCTGGGTGCCGATCAAAATCTGGTATTCGTTGTTGCGGATCGCCTCAAGGTAGTGCTCCAGGCTGCCCTTGCGGCGGGTGCTATCGCGGTCGATACGCACTGTCCTGTAACTCGGGAACAGCATCTCGAGCTGCTGCTCGAGCTGCTCGGTACCGACCCCGACCGCATTGAGCTGGGTCGAGCCACACTGGCCGCACTGGTGCATCATCGGCCGCTGGGTGGCACAGTGGTGGCAGCGCAGCTCGCCGCTTTGCTGATGAAAGGTATAGTAGGCGTCACAGCGCTTGCACTCGGCCAGCCAGCCACAGTCATGGCAGATCACCGCCGGGGCGAATCCGCGGCGGTTGAGGAACAGCATGACCTGGTTACCGGCCTCGAGGTGCTGGCGCATTCTGGCAATCAATGGCGCAGATAATCCCGCCTCCAGATACTGCCCCTTGACGTCCAGTACGCCATGGCGGGCCGCTTGGGCGGTGCCTGCCCGGCGTGACAGGATCAGGTGGTGGTACTTGCCGCTTTTGGCGTTGTGCAGGGTTTCCAGTGCCGGGGTCGCCGAGCCGAGAACAATTGGGATATTGGCCTGGCTAGCACGCATCACGGCCAGATCCCGGGCATGGTAACGCAGGCTGTCCTGCTGCTTGTAGGAAGCGTCATGCTCCTCGTCGACAATGATAATGCCGAGGTTGGCAAACGGGGTGAACAGGGCTGAACGGGTGCCGATGATGATCCCTGCTTGATTATCCCGCCCGGCAAGCCAGGCTGACAGCCGTTCGGTATCGTTGAGCCCGGAATGGATCGTTTCCAGCGGCACATTGAAGCGGCGGCGGAAGCGGTTGATGGTTTGTGGTGTCAGGCCGATTTCCGGCACTAGGATCAACGCTTGCTTGCCGGCAGCCAGCACGGGTTCTAGCAGGTTGAGATAAACCTCGGTCTTGCCCGAGCCGGTGACTCCTTCGAGCAGGTAGCAACCGAATTCCGGGTTGGCGTTGACACTGGCAATCGCCAGTGCCTGCTCCTCGTTGAGACGGGGCTTCTCCTCGGTAACCGCGAACTGCGATTGCCAGTGACGCAGAGCCGGTGTTTGCTCAATCGCTTCAATCCACCCCTTATTCGCAATGGTTTTCAGTATGGGCCGGCTGATCTCTTCGGCCAGTAAGGCTTCCTGACTCAATGCCCCTTGGCGTAGCATGTTCAGAACCTGTGCCTGGCGAGGAGCTCCCTTGAGAGCCGTTAATGGCTGGTTATGTCCGTCCTCGGTCAACTGCCACATCTTCAGCGTCGATGGAGCTGCTTCCCTTCCTTTGCGTAAGTAGGTCGGCATCGCATTGGCCAGCGTATCACCGAGTGGATACTGGTAATACTGACTGGCCCAGTTCAGCAACTTGAACAGGCTCGGTTCCCACAGCGGCGTCTCATCCAGTACGCTGTAGATGGGCTTGAGCTGGTTGATGGGAAAATCGGACGTATCGGCGAGTGCCATCACGATCCCAACGAGTTGCTGTCGTCCGAACGGCACTTTGACCCGCCCGCCTATGGCAGGTTGCTGGCCGGGCTTGACCAGGTAATCAAATTGCTTGTCTAAGGGGACAGGAAGGGCCACTCGGGCGATGTTGGGCGTCATATATAACCGCTAAATCCGCATGTACTAAGATAGAGAAGTGTACCCTGCCCAGCCTCGGGCGGCAAAGCGGCGAAAAAAGGCGCATATTGGTTGATCTGAACTGCTCGATTGATTACTATACGCCGCCTAATTTGGCGTATTGGCAGTTCAGCCGTTACGTATATTTTTTAACGACGTGTGGTGCCCGGCTTTGGATCGGGAGAGCGACACGGCCTTACTTTTGAGGTTATCCCATGAAACAAGGTATTCACCCAGAGTACACTGCAGTAAACGCTCGTTGTTCTTGCGGCAACACTTTCGTATTTAACTCTACTATGGGTAAAGACATCAACCTAGATGTATGCGACAAGTGTCACCCTTTCTACACTGGTAAGCAGCGTCAGGTTAGCTCTGGTGGCCGTATCGACAAATTCAACAAGCGTTTCGGTGCGCTTTCTAGCAAGTAATTGCCAGATGAATGTCGAAAAAGGGGATGCGCAAGCATCCCTTTTTTTATGCCCATTTTTTATGCCATAGTTTAGCCTGCTTTCTTCCCTATCTGCATTCCACTGCCAGCGATGTTGGCGATTCCCTCCTATAGTTATCACCGAAGACGCTATATTCCCCATACTCCTTGGGCATTCAGTCTGGGAATCATTGGATCGACCAGATGTTCGGTGCTAGGATTTTGTGCTGCCATAGAATATGATCTATGTCCAAATTACAAAATAAAGTCACCTCCAGTCAGGATTTCGAACACTATGTCTGAAGATTTTCGCCAGCAGGCCCTTGATTACCATGCTTACCCAGTACCAGGAAAAATCGCCGTTGAACTCACCAAGCCGGCTAATACCGTAGAAGATCTGGCACTTGCTTACAGCCCTGGTGTGGCTGAGCCGGTGCGTGAAATCGCGCAAAACTCAGAGAATGTCTACAAGTACACCGGTAAGGGCAATATGGTCGCGGTGATCACCAACGGTACCGCTATCCTTGGCTTGGGTAACCTGGGTCCATTGGCTTCAAAACCTGTCATGGAAGGTAAAGCACTGTTGTTCAAACGCTTTGCTGGCCTGGACTCGATTGATATCGAAGTAAAGCACCGTACTATCGATGAGTTTGTCGATACGGTGGCGAATATTGCCGATACATTTGGCGGGATCAACCTGGAAGATATCAAGGCGCCGGACTGTTTTGAAATCGAAAAGCGCCTGATCGAACGCTGTCATGTGCCGGTCTTCCATGATGATCAGCATGGTACGGCGATTGTGACTGCGGCGGGGATGCTCAATGCGCTTGAGTTGCAAGGCAAGAAAATCAACGAAGCAGTCATTGTCTGTTTGGGTGCTGGCGCTGCAGCTGTGGCGTGTATGGAGCTACTGATCAAGTGTGGTGCCCAGCGTGAGAAAATCTACATGCTTGACCGCAAAGGTGTGATCCACACCCGTCGTGACGATATCAATGAATATAAGCAGCTGTTTGCCAACAACACCGACAAGCGTACGCTGGAAGATGTGATTGAAGGTGCGGATATCTTTGTCGGCGTATCGGGCCCCGATCTGCTGGCGCCGGAATCACTGAAACTGATGGCTGACAAGCCTGTGGTATTTGCGTGTTCTAATCCGGATCCTGAAATCAAGCCTGAGTTGGCTCATGCCGTTCGTGATGATTTGATCATGGGTACTGGCCGCTCGGACTACCCGAACCAGGTGAACAATGTTATCTGTTTCCCGTTCATCTTCCGTGGTGCGCTGGATGTTCGCGCGAGCGAAATCAATGACGAGATGAAGCTGGCTGCCGTTGACGCTATTCGCTCACTGGCAAAAGAGCCGGTACCAGCCGAAGTGGTTGCGGCAGCAGGTGCCGACAAGCTTGAGTTCGGTACAGAGTACATTATTCCTAAACCGATGGATCCACGCCTGTTGCCACGTGTTGCCAAGGCGGTTGCGCAAGCTGCGGTAGACTCGGGCGTTGCGCGAATCGATATGCCTGTTGGTTATATGGAAGAGAAGTAATTGCTTCGCACCACGTAGTGCAAAAAAACCAGCCGTATGGCTGGTTTTTTTTCGTCATAATTTGTCGGTATTATTGACCAAGTCGTCTTGTTGACCTAAGTGGTATTGGCTTGGGGCTACTCGTTAATGTCTTCGTATGTGATCCCCATTTCTTCCATTAGGGCCTTGGCTTCGGCTGGAAGATCGTCCGGACGGTCCTTACGGATATCGTCGTCGGTCGGCAGTGGCTGACCGGTATAGGCATGCAGGAAGGCCTCGCACAGTAGTTCACTGTTGGTAGCGTGGCGCAAGTTGTTGACCTGGCGACGAGTACGTTCATCTGTCAGGATTTTCAGAACCTTTAATGGAATCGAAACTGTAATTTTTTTGACTTGCTCGTTTTTCTTACCGTGTTCCGCGTAAGGGCTGATGTATTCGCCATTCCACTCTGCCATTTTTTACCTTCTCAGCGATATAAAAGTGAAGAAATATAGTATGCCTGAATTTTAGCGGGATTTACTGCCATAAGCAAAGACATATAGACGTCTAGAAGTGTTGACGTCCTCTTCGTTTGTGGTTATGTTGTTGCATAAAAGTTATTCAGCAGGGCCGCCCTGACAAGGAAAGTAATTATGAGTGACAAGAAGCTAGCCACCGTCGCTGTTCGCACCGGCATCGAATCCGATACCCAGTACAATGCTGTGGTTCCCCCTCTCTATTTAACCTCAACCTATAGCTTCTCGCAATTAGGAGAGGTGCCGCAATATGATTACTCCCGTTCTGGCAACCCAACCCGCAACACGTTGGCCGATGCGCTGGCTGAGCTCGAGGGGGGCGCGGGCGCGGTCGTGACCAACTGCGGTACGGCGGCAATCAACTTGCTTGCTTCAGCATTGATTGGTCCTGAAGATTTGATTATTGCCCCGCACGACTGCTATGGCGGTACTTACCGACTGTTCAACACCCGCGCAGCAAAGGGCGACTTCAAGGTCCGTTTTATTGATCAGACCGATCCGACTGCAGTGGCCGAAGCATTGACATTGCAGCCCAAGTTGATCTGGGTCGAAACACCATCCAACCCGCTGCTGCGTGTGGTTGATGTGGCAGAACTCTGTGTAGCAGCCAAGCAGGCCGGATCGCTGGTGGCTGTCGACAATACTTTCCTGTCTCCGATCCTCCAGCAGCCTATCGCGCTGGGCGCCGATTTTGTTGTTCACTCCACCACCAAATACATTAATGGTCATTCGGATGTGGTCGGTGGCGTGCTGATCTCCAAGTTAGAAGCGCACGCAGAAGAGATTGCCTGGTGGGCAAACTGTATCGGTGCGACCGGGGCGCCATTCGATGCCTATATGACATTGCGGGGGCTGCGGACCCTGGCACCAAGAATGCGGATGCATGAAGAAAATAGCCGCCAGATCTTGGCCTACCTGCAGCAACAGCCACTGGTTGGCAACATTTACCACCCGAGCCAGCCTGAGCATCCGGGCCATGCCATTGCTCTCAAGCAGCAAAAGGGCTTCGGGGCGATGCTGAGCTTTGAAATGGCTGGCGGTATGGCGCAGCTGGAAGTGTTTGTAAAAGAGCTAAACTGTTTCTCATTGGCGGAATCATTAGGCGGGACCGAGAGCTTGATTTGTCACCCTGCCAGCATGACACACCGTGCGATGTCGGATGAAGCCCAGGCCGAAGCGGGTTTGAAGCCGTCGCTGTTAAGGCTGTCGGTAGGCCTTGAGGATCCTGAAGATTTGATTGCTGATCTTGAGCAGGCTTTCAATAAAGCCTCGGAGGTGGCCTAAATGAGCGTTTCTTTTGCACGTCAACTGCATAAGTTCGGGGGCAGTAGCTTGGCTGATCCCGAGTGCTATCTACGGGTGGCTGACATTTTGCGGGAATACTCGAGCGATAACGATTTAGTGGTGGTGTCGGCGGCTGGCAAGACGACTAACGGTTTGATTGAGTGGCTTGAACTGTTGGATAAAGATGGCCGTCAGGCCCATGAAGCTCTGCAGTCCTTACGTAGCTTCCAGCAGACACTGATTGAGTCGTTGCTAGACGGTGAGACGGCCGATGAACTGCTGACCCAGCTGCACCTAGAGCTGGGCGAGTTATCAAGCCTGGCGGAAAAGCCCCGGGATGAAGCCGAGCAAGCTAAGGTGCTGGGGCACGGCGAGTTGTGGTCAGCCCGTTTGTTGGCTGCTTTGCTGAGCAAACAGCAATTGCCTGCGGTGAGCTTGGACTCTCGTTGCTTCCTGCGTGCTGAGTGTTCGGCACAGCCGGAAGTTGACCGTGCACAGTCACGACCGCTGCTCAAGGCGCAGCTGGCACAATATAGCCAGCAGCGGGTGGTGATCACCGGCTTCATGGCCCAGAGCGGTACTGGCGAGACTGTACTGCTCGGTCGAAATGGCTCTGATTATTCGGCAACGGTGATTGGGGCGCTGGCCGATGTTGATCGGGTCACTATCTGGAGTGATGTTGCGGGTGTTTACAGTGCGGATCCGCGTAAGGTGGCCGATGCCTGCCTGCTGCCACTGTTACGTCTTGATGAGGCCAGTGAACTGGCCCGTTTGGCGGCACCGGTATTGCATAGCCGTACCTTGCAGCCGGTTGCCCAAAGTGCAATAGACCTGACCCTGCGCTGCAGTCATCAGCCGGAGCAGGGCTCGACCCGGGTTGAGCGAGTACTGGCCTCAGGGCGCGGCGCTAAGATCATTACTTCGCTCGATGAGGTGTGCCTGATTGAGCTGTCGGTGACCCGGGCTCATGATTTTGCGCCTATCGCTACTGATATCGAGCGTTTCCTGCAGCGTACTCAATTGCAGCCGCTTGCCAGCTGTTTTGAACCGGATAAAGGTCGGGTGCAGCTGGCTTATACCGCCGAGGTTGTAAATAGCGTATTGGCCCAGCTGCAGGACAGCGGCATTGCCGCGGAGTTGCGCTTACGTGAGGGCTTCTCGTTGGTGGCGGCAGTGGGCGCCGGGGTGGTGAACAATGCCGTCCATTGCTATGGGTTCTATCAGCAGCTCAAAGGTCAGGCGTTGGAGTTTATTGCCGAGTCTGAATCGGGCTTGAGCCTCGTTGCTGTGCTGCGCAAGGCCGATACTGACAGCTTGATCCAGGGGATCCACCAGAGTTTGTTCCAGGCCCAGAAACGTATTGGTCTCGTCCTCTGTGGCAAGGGCAATATCGGTAGTCGCTGGCTGGAGTTGTTCGAGAGTGAGAAGGCGACGCTGGAGAAGCGTCACGGCATGAGTTTTACCTTGATCGGGGTGGTTGATAGCCGTCGTCACTGGATTGATTTTGACGGTATTGATGCCGGCCGGGCTCATAATGCGTTTGATGATGAGTCGGTTGGATATGACCAAACCGATGGAGATTGGCTCTCGGTGCTGGCCCACCATACCTATGATGATGTGATGGTGCTGGATGTGACAGCCAGCAGCGAACTGGCTGCGCGTTACCCGCAGGTAGCAGAGTCAGGGCTACACCTGATTTCAGCCAACAAAGTGGCGGGCTCGGCGTCTGGCGAGGATTACCACCAAGTGATTGATGCCTTTGCCAAGAGCAGCCGTTTCTGGCTCTACAACGCCACCGTTGGTGCTGGGCTACCGGTCAACCATACGGTACGTGATTTACGTGAGAGCGGCGATGAGATCATCGCCTTGTCGGGGATTTTCTCCGGTACCTTGTCTTGGCTGTTCCAGCAGTATGATGGCTCGGTGCCGTTCTCGCAGCTGGTCGAGCTGGCTTGGCAGCAGGGCCTGACCGAACCGGATCCTCGCCATGATTTGGATGGCAGCGATGTGATGCGCAAACTGGTGATTTTGGCGCGTGAATCGGGTTTGTCGCTTGAGCCCGAGCAGGTCAAGGTTGAAACCTTGGTGCCCAATTCGCTGTCGACGCTTGGCGTGGATGATTTCTTCGAGCAGGCTGCGGAGCTTGATGAACTGCTGCATGAGCGTCTGCGCAAGGCTCAGAGAGAAGAGAAAGTGCTGCGCTACATTGCCCGCTTGGATCGCCATGGTAAGGCGGCGGTGGGGATAGAGGCACTGCCTCGTGAGCATGCTCTGGCCAATTTGCTGCCGTGCGATAATATTTTTGCCATCGAAAGCCACTGGTACCGTGATAACCCATTGGTGATCCGTGGTCCGGGTGCTGGTCGAGATGTGACGGCTGGTGCCTTGTTATCGGATATCAACCGTTTGGCTTCGATGCTGTAAATGCCTTCGGTGTGGGGATATATCGGAATGTGAGGCAAGTGGTATATGCTGGGGTGTGGGTGGTTATGCGGCGTATTTACCCAGGCATAACCATTCATCCAGCTAAAGTCTCTACAGGAATGATTTATAACCTTAAAGCCCGCTATTTGCGGGCTTTTTGCTATCTGGGGATGTTGAAGTTATTGCAATTTGAAGTTGAAAAATATTCATGATCATCATGTTGACAATAAATTGGTTACAAGACATTCTGTAGACATATAGACGTCTAAACGGTTATTTTGATGTCTCAGTTTAGGGAGTGGCCGCGAGCCAACAAAGTAAGGAAAGGATTATGGGGTATTCACACGCAAGCCACCTGGATTCACTGAACCAGAATATTGCTGACATTGACGGCAACATCAATGTGTCATTCGAGTTCTTTCCGCCAAGCAGTGAGCAGATGGAGCAGACACTGTGGAACTCCATTCACCGCCTGAAGACGCTGCAACCAAAATTTGTCTCGGTGACCTATGGAGCCAACTCGGGCGAGCGTGATCGTACCCACTCAATTATCAAGGACATCAAAGATCAGACTGGCCTGGTTGCAGCCCCGCACCTGACCTGTATCGATGCAACTCGTGATGAGCTGCGTACTATTGCCCGTGACTATTGGAATAACGGTATCCGCGACATTGTTGCCCTGCGTGGCGACTTGCCGGAGCAAGGCTCCAAGCCCGAAATGTATGCCGCTGACTTGGTTGAATTACTGCGTTCGGAAGCCGATTTTGATATTTCGGTTGCGGCTTACCCGGAGGTCCACCCTGAAGCCAAGAGTGCCCAGGCAGATCTTATCAATCTCAAGCGCAAGGTCGATGCCGGTGCCAGCCGTGCCATTACCCAGTTTTTCTTTGATGTAGAAAGCTATCTGCGTTTCCGCGACCGCTGTGTGGCGGCGGGTATTGATGTCGAAATTGTGCCGGGGATCTTGCCTGTGTCCAACATGAAACAGGCCAAGCGTTTTGCCAATGCCAATAACGTGAAAATTCCAGGTTGGCTTGAGAAGCAGTATGAAGGGCTTGATGATGACCTGCTAAGCCGTCAGATGCTGGGTGCCAGTAACGCTATCGATATGGTGCGGGTACTCAGCCGCGAAGGAGTGAAAGATTTCCACTTTTATACTCTAAACCGAGCCGAGCTGACCTACGCAATTTGCCATACGCTAGGAGTGCGCGCTAAAGGTTAACCTTGGCTAGACCGGATAACAGACAAAAGAAAAGCCGCATGAGCGGCTTTTTTTATGTTTGGTAGTTAGTGCTTAAAGTGCAACCGGGCTACCCGCTGAGTCCATGTCTTTCAGCTCGATCAATACTTCCTCGGCCCAGTCAATCCAAGCCTGGCGGTTGTGGATCGCACGGCGAAGGGTTAGACGGTCAAGGCGGGATTGGCGATCGAGATTTTTGTGGTCAGCAAAATGGATTTTTTCCATTTCGTTGTAGTGGTTGATTAGCGTGTGCGACTCTTCAATCAAACCTTCGAGCTGTTGTTGCATTGGCTCTGAATTGTGCACACCGCAAACGACCAGCTTGGCTGAAAACTCATCGCGGATGGTTGGGTTACGGGCAGGCTCTTGGAACCACTCAAATAGGGCCTGACGGCCCAGATCAGTAATGGAATATACCTTACGATCGGGTTTGCCTTCTTGTGGTTCAAGTTGACAGGTTACCTGGTTGTTACCGGCCATTTTATTCAGCTCGCGGTACACTTGCTGGTGGCTGGCTTTCCAGAAATAACCAATGCTATGGGAAAACTCTTTGGTGATATCGTAACCGGTGGCATCGCGGTTACTCAACACAGTTAAAATAACGTGTGGTAGTGACATCTCTTCTATCCGTTAAAATACTACATAAAAAAATAACTCGACTGGCATGGCCGTAAGTGGCCGCAACGTACCCATCGCTCATTGGCGTTTTTATAATCGTATTGTTGCAGTGCCTGATCGAGATCACGTAGCATACACATCAATGGGCTAATTTTCGACATCAGAGTGGGATATCGACGAAAACTGGTGCAACCAATTGCCCGTCTTGTGATGCTGGTCTATATAATGCGTGTTAATTCGTATTTATCATTTGATGCAAATTGTTTTTTATCAAATGGTTTCAGTGCGTGCTGTTTAGTTTAGCTAAGGGCGTATTGGTGGGGCTGTCTCATTAATGAGGCAAATGAAAAATAAGCGGAAAAGAGAAAGGGCTAGCATGATAGATGCTAGCCCTTGTGGTTATTTTACGGACTAATTAACCCGTGTTACGCATACCCGTTGCAATACCGGCAATAGTCACCATCAAGGCTTCTTCCAGCATCGGAGACGGTGTTTCCTGGCGGCGGTTACGGTAGAGCAGCTCAGCCTGAAGCATATTCAATGGCTCGACGTAGATATTACGCAGGCGGATAGACTCGGCACCCCATGGGTTTTGCTCCATCAGGTGGGCGCTGTTTTCCACGGTCAATACAGCCTTGATATCTTGCTGCAGCTGGTCGCGAAGCTTCTGGCCCGTAGGCCATAGCGATTCATCGGTCAGGCGTTGGTCGTAGTATTCGGCTATCCCGATATTGGTCTTGGTAAAGACCATTTCCAACATCCCTAGGCGAGTTGAGAAGAATGGCCACTCACGGCACATTTCTTCCAACTGCGGGGCATGGCCCTTGTCAATCGAGAACTGGATCGCTTCACCGGCACCCAACCAAGCAGGCAGGATCAAGCGGTTCTGACTCCAGGCGAAAATCCACGGAATAGCGCGTAGACTCTCTACGCCGCCTTTCGGGTTACGCTTGGCGGGACGTGAGCCCAGAGGCAGTTTGCCCAGCTCCAGCTCAGGGGTTGCGGCACGGAAGTACGGCACAAACTTCTCATTGCCACGCACCACATCGCGGTAGGCGTCGCAGGAGACTTCAGATAACACGTCCATGAGTTCGCGCCATTCTTGTTTCGGCTGCGGCGGTGGCATCAGGTTCGCTTCGAGGATCGCGCTGGCATACAGGCTCAGACTGTTGACCGCGACTTCAGGCAGACCCAGTTTGAAGCGGATCATCTCGCCTTGTTCGGTAACCCGTAGGCCACCTTTCAGGCTGCGCGGTGGCTGTGACAATAGCGCTGCGTGAGCAGGGGCGCCGCCACGACCGATAGAGCCACCACGACCGTGGAATAGGGTCAGCTCAACAGCGGCTTCTTCACACACATTAACCAGTGACTCCATCGCATGGTACTGGGCCCAGCCAGCCGCCATGACGCCGGCATCTTTGGCCGAGTCGGAATAGCCAATCATCACCATCTGGTGGTTCTGGATATAGCCACGGTACCAGTCGATATT
This sequence comes from Photobacterium satsumensis, assembly GCF_050336935.1. Classification (NCBI taxonomy): domain Bacteria; kingdom Pseudomonadati; phylum Pseudomonadota; class Gammaproteobacteria; order Vibrionales; family Vibrionaceae; genus Photobacterium; species Photobacterium satsumensis. Next base: position 49,494 of record NZ_JAKJSK010000011.1, on the reverse strand, counting down.
CATCAACTGTTTGATCACGCTCTCGGCGTTATTGAGATCTTCCAGGGTCTCGAACAGCGGGCAGACATCCATACGGAATTTGCAACCGGCCTCTTGGAGCAGCAGGTGAACCGCCAGTACATCGGAGGCGGTACGGGCCATGGAAATTACGTAAGCACCCAATGCTTCACGAGGTTGGTCGGCAATCGCCTTGCAGGTGTCGATGACTTCTTTGACTTCGGCTGAGGGCTCCCAGTCGCGCGGTAGCAGCGGGCGCTTGGACGACAGTTCACGGACCAGGAAGGCCACTTTATCCTGCTCACTCCACTGATCGTAGTCACCCAGACCGAGGTAGCGGGTTAGCTCCGAAATGACGTTGGAGTGGCGGGTGCTTTCCTGGCGGATATCAAGGCGAACCAGGTGCACACCGAAACATTTGATACGGCGCAGCACATCAAGCAACAGGCCGTCGGCAATGATCCCCATGTCGCACTCGTGGAGTGAGCGGTAACACGCGTATAGCGGGTTCCACAGCTGCTCGATATCATCAATGATCCCGAAGCTTGGCGCGTCGAGGCCTTTGATTTTGGCATCCAGTACGTCCCGGGTGTTGGTTAGCTTGGCACGAAGAACCTTGAGGATGGCACGGTACGGTTCATGTTCGTCACCAGCCAGCTCGCGTACTTCGTCGTTGCATTTGACCATCGACAGCTCGCTGACCAGCTCTTTGACATCCTGAAGGTAGAGATCGGCCGCTTTCCAGCGTGAAAGCAACAATACCTCACGGGTCACTTCAGAGGTCACAAATGGGTTACCGTCGCGGTCGCCCCCCATCCATGACGAGAAGGTCACTGGCGCGGCATCAATAGGGAGCCCTTCACCGAGGTGAGTCGTTAGCTTCTCATCAAACTGGCGCAGGAACTCCGGTACGGCGTGCCACAGTGAGTTTTCAACCACCGCAAAGCCCCATTTGGCTTCATCGAGCGGAGTCGGGCGTTGTTTGCGGATCACATCAGAGTGCCATGCCTGGGCAATGAGCTGCTCAAGGCGGCGTTCAACACGCTGGCGCTCGCTGGCCGACAGTTCGCTCAGCTCCAGCTTGGAGAGGCATTTATTGATCTGCACCAGCTTGTGGATCATGGTACGACGGGCAATTTCCGTCGGGTGGGCTGTCAGTACCAGATCAATATTAAGGTCGCGAACCGCCTGAATAGAATCGAATTGGCTGATGTCTTGCTCATCCAGTTTGGCAAACAGGGCATCGATAGAGTCTGGGCTGCAGATATGTTCTTCGCTATGGCGAGACACCGTGTGGTACTGCTCGGCAATATTGGTCAGGTTCAGGAACTGGCTGAAGGCCCGGGCAACAGGCAGTAGCTGGTCGTCTGGCAGGTTCTGCAGTTCGTCGATCAGCTTGGCACGATCGTCCTGGCTACCTGCGCGGGCAGATTTGGACAGTTTGCGGATGGTTTCTACTTTACTTAGTAGCGCTTCACCATGCGCATCCTTGATTGTCGTACCCAGCATGTGGCCGAGCATACTGACGTTGCTTCTAAGCGCGCTGTACTTTTCGTTCATATCGCATCCATCTCGTAAATTTATTACATCCAATTAACTCAATAGACAACAATCTAGCCGTGTTCAGGCTTTGAGGTCAACATTGATCGTCATAACTAGTAAGAAAACGACAGTGCATTGATTTTTATCATGTTATGAAACGGAGGGTGTAACAAAGTGTCACTAAAATGGCGTGATAAAGCACAAAACCTGCGTGCTTGTTGCGCAATATGTCGCGAAAGGAGGCACTTTACGGTCGATTCAGTGCTTTGTGCTGCGCTATATAGAGAGGGCGTTGGTGAAGAGGTGTCGATAAAGGGGGAATTATTATTTTTTCTCCACGAAGAGTTGACACCGGTCATAAATCTCGGTAAAAACATATTAATTCAAAAGATATGAATAAAAATATTCATGTTGAGTGATGGTTAACAACGGCATTATGTTAACCGAGCGGTATCAAGAATTGTAACGAAACTGAAATAGGTACGAACCCCATGAACCAAGCGACTAGCCAATCACAAAACACCCTCCGACGACGCTGAGTTTCGCTTGGTGCCTCTGCGCACCCCATCCCGAGACAGCCCTGCTGTCAGCTATACCTCCAACACCCATAAATCAAACAAACGGACTTATTATGTTGAACACCCATATTATCGGTGCCAGCGGCTACACCGGCGCAGAGCTGGCCAAAATGGTACACCTGCATCCCAATCTCAACTTGGCGGGATTATATGTTTCAGCCAACAGTACCGACGCCAACAAGCCGATCAGTGATCTTCACGGTCAGCTAAAGGGGATTGTCGATATGCCGCTGCAACCATTGGTCGCACCGGCTAAGGTCGCAAAGACTGGAGATATTGTGCTGCTGGCAACGGCCCATGAAGTGAGCCATAACTTGGCGCCGACGTTCTTGGAGGCAGGTTGTCAGGTGTTTGATTTATCGGGAGCCTTCCGGGTTCAGGGCGACCTCTTCTATACCCAGTATTATGGCTTCGAACATCAGTTCCCGGCTTGGCTGGAGCAAGCGGTGTACGGACTTGCCGAGTGGAACTACGATGCTATCGCGACCGCCCAGCTTATTGCTGTACCGGGTTGTTACCCTACCGCCTCGCAATTGGCGTTGAAACCCCTGTTGGAAAAGCAGCTATTGAATACGCAGCAGTGGCCGGTGATCAATGCGGTAAGCGGCGTATCCGGTGCCGGCCGTAAGGCTTCGATGACTAACAGCTTTTGCGAAGTTAGCCTGCAGGCTTATGGCATTTTTACCCACCGTCACCAGCCTGAAATCACAGCCCACCTCGGCCAGGAGGTGATCTTTACCCCGCATCTTGGCAATTTCAAACGGGGCATTCTGGCAACCATCACGGCAAAACTGGCCGATGGCGTCACGGCTAAGCAGGTCGAGGCGGCAATGGTTGCGGCCTATGGTGCGGAAGGTGATAAGCATGCCGTTCGTCTGCTGGGCCATCAGGCCGCGAAATTACAGAGCGTGGTCAACACTTGCTTCTGTGATATCGGTTGGCAGATACAGGATGGACACATAATCTTAACGTCTGCGATTGATAACCTACTCAAAGGGGCATCATCGCAAGCGATGCAGTGCATAAATATTCGAAATGGTTTCCCTCAGCTTACAGCGTTGGTATAAAGGTAGGAGAGTCGCGATGAATCAGGTTCCTTTGGTAATAAAGCTCGGCGGTGCAGTACTGTCTTGCGGTGACACCCTAGAAAAATTGTTTGGTGCTATCAATGCTTACCAGCAGCAGGCACAGCGCCCTCTGGTGCTTGTCCATGGTGGTGGTTACCTGGTCGATGACCTGATGGCCAAGCTGCAGTTGGAAACGGTGAAGAAAGAAGGGCTGCGGGTGACCCCGGCTGAGCAAATCCCTTATATCGCCGGTGCGCTAGCGGGTACAGCCAATAAGCTGCTACAGGGGCAGGCACAAAAAGCGGGTGTTGCAGCCGTAGGCCTCAGCCTTGCCGATGGCGGATTGTGTGAAGTGACCGAGCTGGATCCTGAATTAGGCGCAGTGGGCAAAGCCCAACCGGGCGACAGCAGTTTGGTTAGCCAAATTATGCAGGCGGGTTTCTTACCTATTGTCAGCTCAATTGGCCTTGATAGTCAGGGTCAGCTTATGAATGTGAATGCTGATCAGGCGGCCGTTGCGGTGGCCGCTGCACTCGACGGGGAGTTGGTGTTGCTGTCGGATGTCAGCGGGGTTTTAGATGGTAAGGGACACCTTATCAGCAAGCTGACCGAGTCTGAAGCCGAGGCGTTGATCGCCCAGGCGGTGATCACCGATGGCATGGTAGTGAAAGTCCGCGCCGCATTTGAAGCGGCGAATGCGCTAGGGCGTTCAATCGAAGTTGCGACCTGGCGCTACCCAGATAAGTTGGCTGCGTTGTTTGATGGCCAGAGTATCGGTACCAAATTTTCACCTCAGGCGTAATGCCTGCGGTTATTGAATACCTACAAATGTAGTACACATGGATTGATAAATCGCCTGAACGGGAAGACCGTCGAACAGGCAATCAGGAGAGAGTTATGAGCAAAGTAAATAAAGTGGTATTGGCTTATTCCGGCGGTCTGGACACCTCGGCGATTATTCCTTGGCTAAAGGAAAACTATGACTGTGACGTGGTGGCGTTTGTGGCCGATGTTGGCCAGGGCGAAGAAGAGTTGGAAGGCATCGAAGAAAAGGCGTTGGCCTCAGGGGCATCCGCTTGTTACATCGCCGATCTGAAAGAAGAAATGGTCAAGGACTATATCTACCCAAGCTTGAAGACTGGGGCGATTTACGAAGGCAAGTACCTGTTGGGCACGTCAATGGCCCGTCCTATTATTGCCAAGGCGCAGGTTGAATGTGCGTTGGAAGTCGGGGCCGATGCGCTATGTCACGGTTGTACTGGTAAAGGAAATGACCAGGTGCGTTTCGAAAGTGCCTATGCGGCACTGGCACCACAGCTGGAAGTGATTGCGCCGTGGCGTGAGTGGGATCTTCGTAGCCGTGAGGCGCTGCTGGACTACTTGGCTGAGCGTGATATTCCGTGTACGGCTTCGTTGGAAAAAATCTACTCGCGTGATGCCAATGCTTGGCATATTTCCACCGAAGGTGGCGTGTTGGAAGAGACGTGGAACCAACCTAACGAGCTTTGCTGGGTATGGACCAAAGATCCTGAAGATGCACCGGAAAAACCTGAACAGGTTTCTATTCTGGTTGAGAAAGGTGAAATCGTCGCTGTCGATGGTGAAGCTATGTCGCCATACAATGCGTTGGTTTACCTCAACGAGAAAGGTGCCGAGCACGGTGTTGGCCGTATCGATATTGTCGAGAACCGCCTGGTAGGGATCAAGTCCCGTGGTTGTTACGAAACGCCGGGGGGGACCATCATGAATGAAGCCCTGCGTGCCGTAGAACAGCTGGTACTGGACAAAGACGCATTTGAGTTCCGTGAGAGTGTCGGCCTGAAAGCGTCGCACCTGATCTATGATGGCCGTTGGTTTACCCCGCTGTGCAAGTCCTTGCTGGCTGCTGCACAAGAGCTGTCACAAGATGTGAGCGGTGAGGTTGTCGTGAAACTTTATAAAGGTCAAGCTACGGTAGTCCAGAAGCGTTCGGTCAATAGCCTGTACTCCGAAGAGTTTGCAACCTTTGGCGAGGACGAGGTATACGATCACAGTCATGCGGGTGGCTTTATCCGCCTGTACTCGCTGGCAAGCCGTATCCGTGCGCTGAACGAACAAAAAAAATAATCCAGAACACGACATCATAAATCACAGCAAGTCGAGCAAGATACATAGGAGATAGGCCATGGCACTATGGGGCGGACGGTTCAGTCAGGCGGCTGACACACGGTTTAAGCAGTTCAACGACTCATTGCGTTTTGATTACCGTTTGGCGGAGCAGGACATTGTCGGCTCGATCGCCTGGTCGAAGGCGCTGCGTCAGGTCAACGTGCTGTCGGACGAAGAGCAGCAACGGCTGGAGCTGGCGCTCAATGAGCTTAAGCTGGCAGTGATGGAAGATCCGGAGCAGATTTTGCGTTCTGATGCCGAGGATATCCATAGCTGGGTTGAGCAGCAGCTGATTGGCAAAGTCGGTGATCTGGGCAAGAAGCTCCATACGGGTCGCTCGCGTAACGATCAGGTGGCGACGGATCTCAAGTTGTGGTGTCGCCAGCAAGGTCAGCAGTTGTTGTTGATGTTGGATCAGCTGCAGAACCAGCTGGTGACCGTGGCCCGAGAGCATCAGGCGACGGTATTGCCGGGCTATACCCACCTGCAGCGTGCGCAGCCGGTAACTTTCGCCCATTGGTGTTTGGCCTATGTCGAGATGTTCGAGCGTGATCACTCGCGCCTGTCCGATGCGCTAGAGCGGTTGGACACCTGCCCGCTGGGTTCTGGTGCTTTGGCCGGTACTGCCTATCCAATTGACCGTGAAGTGCTGGCCCATAGCCTGGGCTTCCAGCGCGCGACGCGTAACAGTCTCGATTCGGTATCAGACCGTGACCATGTGATGGAGTTGCTATCGACCGCTTCGATTTCCATGCTGCATCTCTCCCGGATGGCGGAAGATTTGATCTTCTACAACTCTGGCGAGTCCAACTTTATTGAACTGGCCGACACCGTGACTTCGGGCTCGTCCCTGATGCCGCAGAAGAAAAACCCGGATGCACTGGAGCTGATCCGTGGTAAGTGTGGCCGGGTCTACGGGGCGATGACCGGCATGATGATGACGGTCAAGGCATTGCCGCTGGCCTATAACAAGGACATGCAGGAAGACAAGGAAGGCCTGTTCGATGCGTTGGACAGCTGGTATGAATGTATGGAGATGGCTGCACTGTGCTTTGAAGGCATCAAGGTCAACAAGGACAGAACGCTGGAAGCGGCCATGCAGGGCTATTCCAATGCGACTGAACTGGCCGATTATCTGGTGGCGAAGGGGATCCCGTTCCGTGAAGCCCACCATATTGTCGGTGTCGCGGTTGTCGCGGCCATTGCGAAGGGCTGTGCCCTTGAAGAGTTGTCACTGGACGAGATGAAAGCCTTCTCCGAGGTGATCGATGAAGATGTCTACCCGATCCTCACCATCGAGTCCTGTCTTGAAAAACGCTGTGCCTTGGGTGGTGTGGCACCAAATCAGGTCGATTTTGCCATTGGCCAAGTCGAGAAGCGCCTCGAGAAGCGTTACTCACCGGGCGTGAAAGTGCGTGGAGCCCGCCTGACCGATCTCGATGCTATCGAGGGCATGGTGGTGTACTGGGCTGGCCTTGGCGAGAACTTACCACGGATGCGCAACGAACTGGTGCGGGATATCGGCTCGTTTGCAGTGGCTGAGCATCACGGTACGGTTACCGGTTGTGCGTCCTTGTATGTGTATGACTCTGGCTTGGCAGAAATTCGCTCCCTTGGCGTGGAGGCTGGCTGGCAGCATCAAGGGCAGGGTAAGGCTATCGTTGATCACTTGATTGAAAAAGCGGGTCAGATGGCCATTAAGAAGGTGTTTGTCCTGACCCGTGTGCCTGAGTTCTTCATGAAGCAGGGCTTTGTACCGACGTCGAAATCCTTGCTGCCGGAGAAGGTGATGAAAGATTGCGACCGCTGCCCACGCCAGCATGCCTGTGATGAGGTGGCGCTGGAAGTGCGGATGGATCAAGAGCAGGCCATCCCTACAGTAAATGTGGCATAAGTCTGTTCGGGGCTGACCCCAAATAATGAATTCTCTTAGTCTATTTGCCCGGCTTTATGTCGGGCTTTTTTATGTTTTTTGTAGGGCGGTTGGGAAAGTCGTTGTTTAAGAAACGGCTATTTGGAAATCGCTGTTCGGGATCTAAGCTGCCAGGCCCGGATACCATGGGCAACCAGCAGTAAGGTCGTGCTACTGGCGGCGACAAAGAGGGTGATAGCGTCGATAGTCGTCGGCTGGTGGCGGTAAAAAATGAACCATCCTACCCAGCACAGTGGGCTCAATACTGACAGCTGGCGGATACAGCGCTGGCAGCGCCCGAGCTTTTGCCAGAAAACAGAACGGGTACAGGCTTGGCATCCCATCTTGATCTCATCCGTTAGTCCCTTGAAGTTATCGGCAGTTTACTCTGGTCATAAAGGGTAAAGCAAAAAAAGCCCTCACGAGGAGGGCTGTTCGGTAGTGCAAGGGAGAGTTTTCACGTTAATTGTTGTTATTAGCAGCCTGGGCCACAGTCGAGGCAGTGCTTGACCATTTCCGGGCCTAGGTGCAATTTGGCGTTTAGGTCACGCAGGGCAGTACGGACACCCTCTTCTATAACTGGATGGTAGAACGGCATATCCAGCATGTCGGCAATGGTCATTTTATTCTGGTGTGCCCAAGCTAACAGGTGAGCGAGGTGTTCGGCATTCGGGCCCATCATTTCTGCGCCGAGGAAGCGGCCAGTACCTTGTTCACCGTAAACGTGCAGCATGCCTTTGTTGCGCAGCATGACACGGGAGCGGCCTTGGTTTTCGAACGAGACTTCACCGGTCTCGAAGCAGCCACACTGGCCCTGCCGGGTCGTGATTTCTTTGTAGGTTTCACCGACCATGGCAATTTGCGGATCAGAGAACACGGCTGAAATCTTCGAGCGGCGATGGCCGGCACGGATATCTGGGAAGCGTCCGGCATTGTCACCGGCAATACGGCCCTGATCAGCCGCTTCGTGCAGTAAAGGGAGCTGGTTGCTGGCATCACCTGCTACGAAAATTGACTCGACAGACGTTTGCATGGTGTAGTAATCCGCTGTCGGTACACCGCGGGCATCAAGTGTCATCGTGGTATTTTCGATATCTAGCTTGTCGACATTCGGGCGGCGACCGGTGGCGGCCAGTACATAGTCGACATTGATCACCTGCAGGGCACCAGCCTTGTCGAGGTACTGGATCTCAACGTCGTCACCGATACGTTTCATGCTTTCAATACGTACGTCAGCATCGAGGTAGAACTCGTCGTTGAAGGCTTTGTCTGCATAGGCCATTACTGCCGGATCGGTCAGAGGGCCGACTTGGCCACCAAGGCCGAACATCACGACTTCTACCCCAAGGCGCTTGAGAGACTGGCCAAGTTCAAGGCCGATAACGCCCGGGCCGAATACCGCAACCGCTTTTGGTAAATCATCCCAGTCGAAGACATCATCATTGATGATCAGGCGATCGCCCAGCTCATTCCACACGGCAGGGTAAGCAGGGCGGGAGCCGGTCGCGATCACAATACGCTTGGCATGGATGGTGGTATGGCCGTCAACAACCAGTGTGTTGTTATCGATGAATTTGGCGTAGCCGGCAATTTTGTCCTCGGCTGGAATTTCTTCAACCCCTTCCAGGACAAAGCCGACGAAACGGTCACGTTCGCGCTTCACACGGTCCATGACTTCACGGCCGTTGATCACGATGTCACCTTGTGGGTGAACGCCGAAGGCCGGGGCTTTTTCAATCTGGTGAACGCTTTCTGCTGCTGCAATCAGCAATTTTGATGGCATACAGCCTACGCGGGCACAGGTGGTGCCGTATGGGCCGCCTTCGATCATTACTACGCTGTCGGTATGGGCTTTGGCTGCACGGTACGAGCCAAGGCCAGCGGTACCACCGCCGATTACAGCAACATCAACATTCAGGGTTTTCATAGGTTCTCTCCAGTCCAGCACTTGCCGGTCAAATATTGCAGCATATTTTTGCTGGTTTGGGCCCGTCGAGCGGGCCCTTATCGTTATCGGTAGGGTATTAGCCTAGGTAGCTTTCCAGTTCTTCGCTGCCACCGATGTGCTTACCACCGATGAAGACTTGAGGTACCGTGCTGCGGCCAGAGATAGCACGCAGGCTGATGGTGGTTGCATCTTTGCCAAGAATAATTTCTTCGTAGTTCAGGCCTTTATCGATAAGGCTCTGCTTCGCTTTGACACAGAACGGACAACCAGGCTTGCTAAATACCGTGATTGACTCTTGCAGTTTGTGCTCAGGTGCGATGTAGCCCATCATCGTATCAGCGTCAGAAACCTTGAACGGGTCGCCCGGCTCGTCGTTTTCGATGAACATTTTTTCGACCACACCGTTTTTCACCAGCATGCTGTAGCGCCATGAGCGAGCACCGAAGCCTAGGTCATCCTTACCGACGAGCATGCCCATACCTTTTGAGAATTCACCGTTGCCATCTGGGATGAAGGTAATGTTGTCCGCTTCCTGATCGGCTTTCCATGCATTCATGACGAAAGTGTCATTTACAGAAACACACAGGATGTCATCAACACCGTGCTCAGCGAATACTGAAGCTAGCTCGTTGTAGCGAGGCAGGTGGCTAGAAGAACATGTCGGTGTGAATGCGCCTGGTAGGCTGAATACGATGACTGTCTTATCAGCAAATAGCTCTTGAGTTGTTACGTCAACCCACTGATCGCCTTGGCGGGTATGGAAAGTAACCTGAGGGACTGCTTGGCCTTCTTTTGATTCAAACATAATTTTTTCCTTTGGATTAAGTTAGTTGTTTAGTGCAACTGGAGCCTAATCTGTCTTGCTCCCTGTTGATGTGATGATTATGCAATTTTGATATTGATAGATCTAATCGTTTGGTGTTATGGTTTTGATAGTTATTTTCTATCAATGTGGTGAGTGATGAATATTCGGGATCTTGAATATTTGGTGGCGTTGTCTGAGCACAAGCATTTCCGCAAGGCGGCAGAAGCCTGTTTTGTCAGCCAGCCGACCCTGAGCGGCCAGATCCGTAAGCTGGAAGAAGAGCTGGGTGTTGCGTTGCTGGAGCGAACCAGCCGTAAAGTGTTGTTCACCGATGCCGGTTTGGCGCTGGTAGCCCAGGCACAGAAAGTGCTGCTCGAGGTCAAGGTACTGACTGAGCTGGCCAGCGAGCAAGGGGGGAGTATGTCCGGTCCTTTGCATATTGGCTTTATTCCGACCGTTGGACCGTACCTGTTGCCGCATATTATTCCCAAGATGAAGGCGAACTTTCCTGAGCTGGAACTATTCCTCCATGAAGCGCAAACCCACCAGCTGGTACAGCAATTAGAAGACGGTAAGCTCGACTGCATTATTTTGGCCGCGGTGAAAGAAAGCGAAGCGTTTATCGAATTGCCGCTATACCATGAGCCGATGGTATTGGCGGTGCCAGAAGATCACCCTTGGTCAGATCGCCAATCTCTGCCAATGGAAGAGTTGCATGGCCATACGCTATTGATGCTGGGCGACGGCCATTGCTTGCGCGATCAGGCTATGGGGTTCTGTTTTGCGGCTGGCGCACAGGAAGACGGCAGTTTCAAGGCCACTAGTTTGGAAACCTTACGTAATATGGTGGCCGCCGGTAGCGGAATTACTCTGATGCCAAAACTGGCGACGCCGAAGGAGCAGCGCCGGGACGGGGTATGTTATATCTCGGCAGAAGACCCAGTACCGAGCAGGCTGATCACCCTGGCGTATCGTCCCGGCTCACCGCTCAAAGGGCGTTACGAGAAACTGGCCGAATTGATCCAGGGCCACCTTGAAGCGCAGTTGCCCACTTAATATTGATTCATAAAAAAAGAGCGCCGAGGCGCTCTTTTTTAGATCTAAAGTTTAAGCTCTTGGTTTCTGTCTTAGGCTTAAACTTCCAGAGAACTAGAACAGCTCGTCAGAACTATCTGATTCGAAAATCCCTTCAGAAGCCGATTCGCTGACCGATTCAGTCGGCTCGGTGCCTTCCTCAAAGTACTCGAACATCGATGTGTAATCATTCTGGTTGCTGAGCTTACCGCTATCGCGGTCGATACGAACTTGAATGATATCTTCCGGTAATTGCTTACGCTGGACCGGAACACCCTCCAAGGCATTCTTCATAAACTCAATCCAGGCTGGTTGGGCTGTTTTGGCACCGGCTTCAGCACCGGAGATCTGGTTCTTGTCCTGGTTGTTGTTCCATGATGTACGGCCGAGGTTACGGCTGTGGTCATCGAAGCCAACCCATGCGGTTGCGACGATGCCTGGACCGAAGCCTGAGTACCAAGCATCTTTCGAGTCATTGGTGGTACCGGTTTTGCCACCGATATCACGGCGCTTGAGCACCTGGCCACGCCAGCCGGTGCCGTTCCAACCCGTACCATGGCGCCAGTCACCGCCACCCCAGACGTTGCTTTCGAGCATTTCACGCACCAGGAAGGCATTCTGCTCGGAGATCACCTGCTGGGCATAGTGAGGGCCTTGGGTTTGCTGATCATCACCCAGTGCCTCTTCGCTGATCGCGATATCATTGAGGATCGGGCTGGTTGTGTTTGATTGTCCAGCCAGCCCTTGCTCCTGCTGGCACTCGGTGCTGCAGACGACGCTTGGGCTAGCTTGGAAAACCACGTTGCCATATGGGTCTTCTACACGCTCAATAAAGTAGGGATCGACGTAGTAGCCACCATTGGTAAACACGGCAAAACCTTGTGCCACTTCCAGTGGGGTCAGGCTACCGGCACCCAGTGCCAATGGTTCTGCACGCGGTAGATCTTTCTTCTTGAAGCCGAAACGGGTCAGGAAGTCGATAGTTTCATCGAGGCCGACATTCTGCAGTACGCGCACTGCCATGACGTTCTTTGACTGAGCCAAACCGATCCGCAGGCGGGTTGGGCCATTATAGGTTGGTGGCGAATTCTTCGGACGCCATGCGGTGCCCATGCTCTGATCCCAGCGGTTGATTGGCGCGTCGTTGACCAGGCTGGCCAGGGTCATACCGTTATCCAAAGCCGCCGAGTAGATAAACGGCTTGATTGCCGAGCCAACCTGACGGACTGACTGGGTGGCACGGTTGAACTTGCTGTGGACGAAGTTGAAACCACCGACCATGGCTTTTACAGCTCCATCTTGCGGCGAGACAGCCACGAAAGCGGTGTTGGCATCGGGCACCTGGCTCAGTACCCAGTTGTCACCACGTTGCTGAACCCAGATCTGCTGGCCGGTCGCCAAGATATCGCTGGCGGTTTTGGGGGCGGGTCCTTGACGGTTGTCGGTAATGAACCTACGGGCCCATTTCATGCCATCCCACTCCAAGGTGTGTTGGCTGCCGCCTTTGGCTTGGACTGTTGCCGTTTTGCCTTCTACCTGGGTAACGACTGCAGGTAGAAGCTGGCCGTAAGTCGGCTGCTTGGCAAGGTGCTCATTGATTTGCTCACCCGACCAAGCGGCTTGCTCCGGTTTCCACAAGGTGGCAATGGCACCGCGGAAACCATGGCGCTGATCGTAGCCAAGCAGGTTATCAATCGCCGCCTGTTGGGCAGCATTCTGCAGCTTGGGATCGACAGTAGTAAAGACGCGCATGCCCGACGTGTAGGCATCTTCGCCGTAACGGCTAATCATCCAAGCGCGAGCCTGCTCGGCAAAGTAAGGGGCACTTAGCTCGATCTCTGCAGAGTGGTAACGGGCTACCACGGGTTCGGCACGAGCTTGGTCAAACTCTGCTTGAGTAATATGGTTTTCAGCGAGCATCCGGCCCAGCACGACATTACGGCGAGACGTTGCTCGACTGACTGAGTAGATTGGGTTCATGGTCGATGGGGCTTTCGGCAAGCCGGCTATTACCGCGATTTCACTAAGGGTTAGCTGACTGACTTCTTTACCGTAATACACTTGCGCTGCGGCACCCACCCCGTAGGAGCGGTAGCCAAGATAGATTTTGTTCAGGTAAAGCTCAAGGATTTCATCTTTGCTGAGCAACTGCTCGATGTGGATAGCGATGAAGATCTCTTTGACCTTACGCATGATCTTTTTCTCGTTGGAGAGGAAAAAGTTACGCGCAAGCTGTTGGGTGATGGTACTCGCGCCTTGCTTGGCCGAACCGGATGTTGCGACAACAAATGCGGCACGGGCAATACCAATCGGGTCAATACCCGGGTGATCGTAGTAGCGGCTGTCTTCTGTCGCGAGGATCGCATTGATCATTTGCGGTGGGATCTCATCAAGAGTGAGCGGGATCCTGCGCTGCTCGCCGAATTGGGAAATCAACTTTCCGTCTGCACTGAACACCTGCATAGGTGTCTGTAATTCAACATTTTTCAGGGTGGCGACATCTGGCAGTTCTGGCTTGACGTAGAGGTAAAAGCCAAAAATTGTAGTGACTCCAAGAATAATGCAAATCAATGCAAAAGTTAGTAATCGCTTTATGAACTTCACTTGAGATTTCCCGTTACACCAGTATTCATGCGTTTCTTCGGTTTCCGCGAGTAGTATAAAGGTAACTTAAGGAAAATTAACGCTAAAAAGCTGGTGTTTGTTTTAAATAAGTAATTTGCTTTTCTGTCTAAAGGGAGCATAGCACGGTATGTTTCGTAACCCACTAACAATTGGGGTCGATATTGGTCATCACAGCATTAAAGCCGTGGTCTTACGACAGAAGAAGTCAGAGCTTGAGCTTGTCGCTTTTGCCGAAGTTGTATTGCCAGCTCCAGTGTTGAACAAGCAGCATAGCGTAAATGCCCCCGCTTTGTTGTCAGCGATGCGTAAATTAAAAAAGGCCCTGCCTTTTGGTGCAAGGCAGGCAGCACTGGCCCTGCCTGACAGTGCGGTGATCAGCAAGGTTGTCCAACTTGATAGCCATCTAACTGAAGACGAATCGGTATTTGCCGTCGAGCAGGCTATCAGTGCCTCATCTCCCTTTCCCGTTGAAGAGCTACGACTGGACTTTTTCCCGATGATGGGGGATACGTTCGGCGAACAATCACAAACTCACCCGGTACAGGTTTACGCCACTCGGAAAGAAGCGGTCGATAGCCGGGTGGCGGTGATGCGCGAAGCCCGGCTGGAACCGACAGTGATGGAGCTGCAGACCCATGCACTGGTATGGCTTGAGCAATATCTCGCCGAGCAACAAGGCACCGAAGGGGATTGGGGAGTGGTGGATATTGGCCACACGACAACGGCCATCGGGATCAGGGGACCTGCCGGTACAGTATATCGGCGTGAAGTATCATTTGGTTGCGAAGCGATGGAGCAGGTCGACAGTACCTTTTCCGGTAGTGGGGATACTACTGCTCGGGCTGAACAGTTCACCAAGCTACTGGCAGACAACCTAAAGCGGCAGCTACAGCTTTACAGTACGACCTACCCACGCTCTGCCTTGCAGGGGATCTGGTTGTCTGGCGGCGGGCAACATCTGATCCTTGAAGAAATGTTGGCGAGGATGCTGTCAATATCGGTACGTAAGATCCACCCACTGTCCGGCTTCCAGCGTTCGGCCAAGCTTGATCTTGCTTTGGATGAGGGGGCAAACGGCCAGTATGCGGTTGCGGCTGGTTTGGCGATTCGAGGGGGGAGCGCATGATAGCCAAGGTCAATTTACTGCCGTGGCGGGAAGAGGGACGAAAGCGCTACAGGCAACGCTTTGGCTTGATGCTAGCCGGCACTGCCACAACCGTTGTCGTACTGGTCGGCCTCGCTGGCTGGTTGCTGGATTGGCAGCAGGATATTCAATCGGGACGCAATGCCCAGATAAGGCAAGAAGTGACGTTGCTTGAGGAAAAGTTGGCCCTGCTGCCGGAAATGGATACCCAGCGAGAAGCCTTGCTCAAGCGTTTATCTGTCATCACCAATATTCAAGAAGGACGCAACCATATTACCCAGTTGCTGAGCTTGTTGCCCGGTCTGGTTCCTCAAGGGGTCTATCTTGACGACATTTCGTTGACCGGAAACCATGTCAAGCTCAGTGGCAAAGGAGAATCAAACGGGCATTTGGCCACTTTGCTGGCCAATGCCGAGCAATCCGCATGGATAGAGGGGATTACCATGCACTCGATAGTGCGTGCCGAGGAGGAGCAAGCTCTGATTCATTTCAGGGCTTCATTTGTGATCAACCCGGTTCAGCAGGCCCACAGTACTGATAAGGGGCCCCAATGATTGACTGGCGAGAGTTGGAACTCGATGAAATGGCGGACTGGCCGGTGGCTGCCCAAACGGTCGTGGTTATTGTGCTGGCGGGGTTGCTGTCATTGGCGGGGGCTTGGTATTGGGTATCCCCAAAACTGGAAGCACTCGAGGGGCTCAAATCACAAGAGCAGGAGCTGAGAATGCACCTTTCCCGTAGGGCAAGCCAGGTGGCGGCGCTGCCCAAGGTGAGGGAACAGGTTGACATTTTGCAAAACCGTTACCTGCAGGTGGTCGAACAACTTCCCGAAGAGGAGGAGCTATCTAGCTTGTTGGCCAGTGTGAATGATAGCGGGGTGCGCAATGGCTTGGTGTTTGAGCGGATCGAATGGGCGGCCAGAAGAGATCATCCTTTGTATTTTGAATTGCCAATCCACATCAATGTGGTTGGCCAGTATGAAGATATCGGTCGCTTTGCTGCTGATATCGCGCACTTGCCCCGGATAGTCCTGCTCAAGGATATCGATCTGCGAAGGCGCGATCCGGAGCAGGCACAATTGCAGCTCAAGGTCTCTGCAACAACGTTTCGTTTTAAAACGCCGCCCATGGAGGGAGGACGATGAATATCAAACGCTGGGTTTGGCTCGGGCTGTGGCTCGGGTTAATGGGATGCCAGGCCAATGATGACTCTGTCGAGCAGTTTATCAACCAGGCCCACCGGCATGCGGTGGCACAGGTTGAGCCGTTGGATGAACTCGAGGTGTTCCGGGCCGAAGCGTTTGCCATGAGCCGCGATCGGGTTCCGTTTCAGCTTCCCAAACCAGAGCCGGACGTAAAGCTACGCAAGGAAGAGAAGGTGTGCTGGCAGCCAGCTGCGCGCAAGCGTTCTTCACCCTTGGAGAGCTATTCACTGGAACAGCTCAGTATGCGTGGGGCCATTGGTGGTGCGAACCAGGAGTGGGCGTTGATTTATACCCCTCAGGGTAGCTTGGTCCGGGTTCGCGAGGGGAGTTATATCGGCCGTAACCATGGCCGGGTGCTAGAGGTCACCGCGAATAAAGTGGCTATCGAACAAATCATGCCGGACGGTGACGGGTGCTGGCTAAAAATACCCGCCACACTGACATTGGCGTCGCAATAAGTACCAGAATAGAGATGGAATGATGACAAGGAATCTGTTGCAAGTCCTGCGGTTGATGGGTGGGCAGGCGTTGAGGTGGGCGGGCATAGCATGGTTCGGGCTGCTATATAGCTCTGTCGCAGCCGCTGAGCCTTTGCCCCAAGTAAGCAGTATTGACTTTTCCCGTGGTGAGCAGGGGGCGGGCGTGTTGGAAGTGGTACTGGCTAGCGGGACGGTAGACGTCGGTGCTCGGCGGCTTGATAACCAACTGGTCCTTGAGATCCCCCAGGTTGAACTGCCACAAGAGCTAGTCTATGTACTCGACGTCAACGATTTCGCTACCCCGGTGCTAGCGGTTGAGACTTTCCAAAGTGAAGGTGGGGCCCGATTGGTTCTGTCGGTAGAAGGCGACTACAGCTATGACTATGCGGTGAAAGGAACCGCGCTATTGGTAACGGTTCAACCGACGCAGCTTCTCACTGGTGACTCAGTGGCGAACCCTGCTATTGCTTATAAGAGCAAGCCGATATCGATCAACTTTCAGGATGTGCCGGTGCGTAATGTGCTACAGCTGGTTGCTGAATATAACGATTTCAATCTGGTGGTATCGGACTCGGTTCAGGGCAACCTTACTCTGCGGTTGGACAATGTGCCTTGGGAGCAGGTACTGGATATTATCCTTCGGGCCAAAGGGCTGGATAAACGCGAGCAGGGATCTGTATTGCTGGTTGCACCGAAAGAGGAGTTGGCACGGAGTGAGCAGCAAGTGATGGAGTCAAAGCGAAAAGCCGAAGAATTGGCCTCCCTGCGGTCGGAAATCTTCAAGATAAACTATGCCAATGCCCTTGAGCTCGGAGAGCTGTTGCAGGGGGCCGATGACGGGATCAGCATGTTGTCTGGTCGTGGCTCTCTGCATATCGATGATCGGACTAATTCACTGATTGTAAATGATATATCAGACAGTTTGGCTAATATTCGCGATATCATCGCCGCACTGGATGTGGCTGTCCAACAGGTTGAGATTGAAGCTCGGATTGTCACCGTCAATGAAGGGGATGTGGATGAGTTGGGGGTACGCTGGGGGATCCTCAATACCAACGGTAGTACGACTGTGGGTGGTTCGATTGAGAGTAATCTCAATTCCGCTGGGCTGTTGAGTGAGGAAGCAACTGTTACCGATTTTCTCAATGTTAATTTGGCGGCGACCCAGCCTGGGGCATCAAGTATTGCCTTCCAGGTGGCAAAGGTCGGTGACATCTTGCTGGATTTGGAGCTGTCGGCGTTGCAATCGGAGCAGAAAGCAGAAATTATCTCTAGCCCAAGATTGATGACCACCAATAAAAAGACCGCGTTTATCGAGCAGGGCACTGAGATCCCTTACCTCGAAGCAGCTTCCAGTGGTGCTGTCTCGGTCAGTTTTAAAAAAGCGGTCTTGAGTCTGATGGTGACCCCGCAAATCACCTCGGACGGCAATTTGGTGCTGGATTTAGTGGTGACCCAGGATAAAAAAGGCGAAGTGGTACAAACCGGGACCGGTGAAGCGGTGGCGATCGATACCCAGCGTATTGGCACCCAGGTGCTGGTGGCAAACGGCGAGACGGTTGTGCTGGGAGGTATTTATCAGCACGCAATAAGTAATGCTGTGCGCAAAGTGCCGCTATTGGGTGACCTCCCGGTACTGGGGACCTTGTTCCGCCATAAACTCGAAGAGCTGCAGAAGAAGGAGCTACTGATTTTTGTGACGCCAAAAATTGTCTATCAGTGAGTCACTTGGCGCAATGCTGGGGCAATAATTGTCCCAGCATTGCGCCATAAATGAATAAATCCCCACCTAGCTATTGCCAACAGCAGCCCTGTCCTGAGATAATTTTCGATCTTATCACGAATTAAATGTGAGGAAGTTGGCGCCTCGGGCTTGATTTATCGAAGCCTGCGGGCGGTGTCGTTTTATTAACCGCGCGTAAATATTGCTAAAAATGGCTGAAAAACGAAATATTTTCCTGGTCGGCCCAATGGGTGCCGGCAAAAGTACTATCGGTAGACACCTTGCACAGCAGCTGCATATGGAGTTCTTTGATTCAGATACTGTGATTGAAGAACGTACCGGTGCTGATATTAGCTGGGTATTCGATGTTGAAGGTGAAGACGGTTTCCGTATTCGTGAAGAAAACGTGATTGACGATCTGACCCAGGAACAAGGTATTGTTCTGGCAACGGGTGGTGGCTCAGTGATGAGCAAAGAAAGCCGTAACCGTCTTTCTGCCCGTGGCATTGTCGTATACCTAGAGACGACGATTGAAAAGCAGCTGGCACGTACTCAGCGCGATAAAAAGCGTCCTTTACTGCAAACAGATACGCCTCGTGAAGTGCTGGAATCACTTGCAGGCGAGCGTAATCCATTGTATGAAGAAGTAGCTGACTATGTGGTTCGCACTGATGATCAGAGCGCCAAGGTAGTGGCAAACCAAATCATTAAAATGCTAGAAGAGCGCTAATCGAAAAGAGAGCTGGCCATGGAACGGATCAACGTCAATCTTGGTGACAGAAGTTACCCAATATCAATCGGCGCCGAGTTATTTGATAACCCGGCGCTATTCTCCCCTGCCATTCCGGCAGGCCGACGCGTTGTTGTGGTCAGTAATGAAACGGTAGCCCCGCTGTATGCTCAGCAGATCATCGGGACTATCCGCTCGCTGCCATGCGAGGTCGCTTTACTTTCATTGCCTGACGGCGAGCAGTACAAGACCCTTGATACCTTCAACCAAATTATGTCCTTCCTGCTTGAGGGCAACTATGGCCGCGATGTGGTTCTGGTTGCTTTAGGGGGCGGTGTGATTGGCGATGTTGTTGGTTTTGCGGCGGCTTGTTTCCAGCGAGGGGTGGATTTTGTCCAAGTCCCGACCACGTTGTTGGCGCAGGTCGACTCGTCGGTGGGTGGCAAGACTGCGGTGAACCATCCGTTGGGTAAAAATATGGTTGGGGCGTTTTACCAGCCAAAAGCGGTGGTGATTGACAACCATTGCCTGAAAACACTACCAGCCCGTGAGTTTGCTGCCGGTATGGCCGAGGTGATCAAGTACGGCATCATTGCCGATGGTGATTTCTTTGTCTGGCTCGAGCAGAACATCGACAAGCTTCAGGCGCTGGATAATGACACACTGAGCTATGCGATTGGCCGTTGTTGCCAGATCAAGGCAGATGTCGTGGCCGCTGACGAAAAAGAGTCTGGGGTTCGTGCTTTGCTCAATCTTGGTCACACGTTTGGTCACGCTATCGAGGCCGAAATGGGCTATGGCAACTGGTTACACGGCGAAGCCGTTGCTGCCGGTACGGTCCAGGCTGCTCGTGCTGCTCAATTGCAGGGGCTGATCAGTCCGGCTGATGTTGAACGTATTATTCGCTTGCTGGAAAAAGCCAACCTGCCGGTACACGGTCCGGAAGGCATGGGCTTTGACGCCTACATCAAGCACATGATGCGTGACAAGAAGGTGCTGTCTGGCCAGCTACGTTTGATCCTGCCGACCGGTATTGGCAGTGCTGAGGTTGTGGCTGGTGTACCGGAAGATGTACTGCGCCAAGCGGTACAAGCCTGATCCTGTAGGTTGCCTATGAGTCGCGGCCTACACCTTACCCCGCTGGATTTGGACTCCCAAATCCAGCTCCTTTCTCGACTGCAGTTTCTCACCCGCTTCAGCTCTAACCTTATCCAGGTAACGGGCACCGAGGGAGCTGGTAAAACCTGGTTGTCCCAACGTTACCTCGAACACTGGGCCGGAGACTCCCGTCAGTCTTTGTTGCTTTGCCACCCAAACCAGCAAGATGGTCAACACCGCGCTATCATCCTTCAACAGCTCGCTCCCCGTGCTGTATTCAACGAACAAGACCCGTTAGGCCAGAGCCTTGAACGCCTGTTCGAGCAACAGCCTGTCAATGTCCTGATTGTTATCGATGACGCACATTTGCTGAGCCCTGATCTGCTTGCAGAGTTATGGGGGGTCGTGCAGCAGGCTCGTTTGTACCCTGACTGGCAGGTCAATGTGTTGCTGTTTAGCCATAACGGCAGGCTGGATAAATACTTGGGCCAGTTGGTTCAGGGGCAGGGGAATGCGCCATTAGAGGTAGAAATAAGTCCATTGTCGGAACAAGAAGCCCAATTGATGGTCGAAATGATGTTCGATGGCGAGCACCTTGATGCACCAGGAAGGCGCAGGATCCGCGAGCATGCTTCAAGCTGTGCCCCGGCTCCGGGGGAACTGCTCAAGCTCGATTTAGCAGAGGATAAGGATATGTCAGAGAGTACATCCCGTTTGGTTTCGCCAATGGCGCTGCTGGGTGGATTGCTGGTGGTGATGATCGCCGTGATTGCGTGGTGGTTTGTACCGGCTGGTGAAGATAAAACACTGGCAACCAATGGGATCCCGCAAGAACAGCTGGACAAGCTGTCCGAAGAGCCGGTGAGTGTTGCCACCGCGGAAAGCAACGTGGTAGGTGATAAAGGACAAGAACCGGCGCTGGTATTTGAAGACGATAGTGATGCCCTGCCGCCGGATGTTTCAGTCGAGGGCCTGACTGTAGGCCGGCGCGATACCAACCCTAGGGTGGTGGTGCCTTCCGATGTCGTTGATGCGATGCTTGATGAGCAGAAGCTTGGCGGTACCGGCGAGAAGGCAGTGGAAGAAGGCAAAGAGAGTCTGCAACCGGTATTGCCTGAAGGGCAGCCAATACAGCGGCCTGAAATGGTTCTGCCAGACTCAGCGGCTCAGGTATCGTCGCAGGGAGATACAATCTCGGCTGATATTGCTGAGGGAGATGGGTCTACGATGGCGCCCCAAACTGCGGCCGCTGAACCGTCTGTCGAGGAGATCGGCAGCAAGTTGCGCGGCGTTGCCCCCGAACACTATGCTCTGCAACTGGCGGCAATGCGTTCATTACCGACAGCGGAGCAGTTTATCGCCGATTATGATATTGAGGCATTGGCCGAGGTGTATGAAACCCGCCGTAACGGGGTAGCATGGTTCATTATCGTGACCGGTGATTACGCGGATGTACAAGCGGCCCGTATTGCCGAAACTCGTTTACCGTCCCAGCTCCAGTCGGTCGATCCATGGGTGAAATCCTATCGCCAGATCCATACCGAAATGGATCGGGCTAAATAACCCGTTTCTTTCTCAGATATTTCCCTCAAGCGGTACAGACACAGATTGAAATGGTGTACAATCCGCCACCTTTCGTTACAAAGTCGGTATTGGTGGTCAGCTGAATGAAAAAGCATCGTGCATTCCTGAAATGGGCTGGAGGAAAATATTCCCTGGTCGAGGAGATCGAGCGCCGCTTGCCGCCAGCACGAAAGCTGGTTGAACCTTTCGTTGGTGCCGGTTCAGTATTTCTCAATACTGACTTCGAGCAGTACCTGCTTGCCGATATCAATCCTGACTTGATTAACCTCTACAATATCCTCAAAAATGATCCCGAGCAGTATGTTCGTGACAGCAAGGCGTTGTTTACCCCTGAATACAACCAGAAGGGGGCGTACCTTGAGATCCGTGAGGCCTTCAATAAAACCAAAGATCCATATTTGCGTTCTTTGTACTTCCTGTACATGAACCGCCATGGCTTCAATGGCTTGTGCCGCTATAACAAGAAAGGTGGCTTTAACGTCCCGTTCGGCTCATACAAAAAGCCTTATTACCCGGAAGATGAGCTGTATTTCTTTTCAGAAAAAGCCAAGCGGGCGACGTTTGTCTGCGAAGGCTACCACCAGACATTTTCACGAGCTCGCAAGGGCTGTGTGGTATATTGCGATCCGCCTTATGCGCCGCTATCGACCACGGCAAACTTTACCTCTTATGCCGGTAATGGCTTCAGTCTCGATGATCAGGCTGCCTTGGCCGATGCCGCCGAGAAAGCAGCGAACGAGCGTGATATTCCGGTGCTGATTTCCAACCATGACACCACATTGACCCGTCGTTTGTATCATGGTGCCGATTTGTCGGTGGTCAAGGTAAAGCGAACGATCAGCCGCAACGGTGGCGGTCGTAACAAGGTCGATGAGCTACTAGCGCTGTTCAAGTCTTCTCAAGACTAGGTGTTAACCGCGCAGTTTCTTGTTAACCACATAGTCTCTTGTTAATCACGTCGTCTCTTGTTGGCCAGCCCCTCGCTGGCTACCCGCTCGCTATCAAGTAACTGAACGCGATCAGTAGCCCGACAAATACCGCAATAGCAGCGATACCGGCCAAAATAAATGGCAGCGGACGCTGCTGGCTGAAATCAATTTCCCTGTTCTTCTCCGACTGTACCCCGAACAATGCCCCGGCAATGCTTTTGATTAAATTGGGGCGCGGTGGCTTGTTCCCTGCCATGGTTCATCTCCTTAGTACCCAAGTCATATAAATAGCCGTAACCCCTTGCTACATCGGTTCGCTAGAACATAAGTGTAGCTGCCCTGTGGCACACCCGCCTTGAAATCCGGTAAGACATCATCTTGATGATCGGGTAGAATTGCGCCGACTTCCGATAACGTTTTCGTTTGTACCGTATAGAGGCTGAACATGAAGGACTTTTTGATCGCTCCATCTATCCTGTCTGCAGATTTTGCTCGTCTTGGCGAGGATGTAGAGAAAGTATTGGCTGCTGGTGCCGATGTTGTGCACTTTGACGTGATGGACAACCACTACGTACCTAACCTGACTTTTGGTGCCCCGATATGCAAGGCCCTGCGCGATTACGGTATTACTGCACCGATCGACGTACACCTGATGGTGAAACCAGTGGATCGCATTATCCCTGACTTTGCCAATGCGGGCGCTACCATGATCACTATCCATGCCGAGGCCAGCGACCACCTGGACCGTTCGCTGCAGTTGATCAAAGAGCACGGTTGCCAGGCGGGTGTGGTATTCAATCCGGCGACACCGCTGCACTACCTTGATTACATCATGGACAAGGTCGACATGATCCTGCTGATGTCGGTTAACCCGGGCTTTGGTGGCCAGTCATTTATCCCGTCAACCCTAGACAAGCTGCGTGAAGTGCGTAAGCGCATTGATGCGTCTGGCCGTCAGATCCGCCTTGAGATCGACGGTGGGGTGAAGGTTGACAACATCCGTGAAATCGCCGAAGCCGGTGCTGACATGTTTGTGGCGGGCTCGGCGATTTTCAGCCAGCCAGACTACAAAGCTGTGATTGACGAAATGCGTGCAGAGCTGGCCAAGGTTGAGCGTTAATGAGTCAGCTAAGTGGTATTGATTTTATTGCCTTTGATCTTGATGGCACGCTGCTCGACAGTGTGCCTGATTTGGCTGATGCTGCGGATAAAACCATGCGCGCCCTGGGGCGTGCAGGGGTGACCGTTGAGCAGGTGACGACCTGGATTGGCAACGGGGCTGATATCTTAATCGGCCGTGCGTTGAGCCAGAGCGTCGAGGTTGACCCTGAACTTGACCCGGCGCTGCACCGCGAGGCCCGCCAGCTGTTCGATCGCTACTACGAAGAAGGCGGTCACGAGAAGAGCGCGCTGTATCCGGGCGTTAAAGAGACACTGGCAGCGTTTCATGATGCTGGCTTGCCAATGGCTATCGTCACCAACAAGCCGGCCCAGTTCGTGCCTCATTTGCTTGAGGAGCATGGCATTGCTGATTACTTTGTCGATGTGATCGGCGGTGATACCTTCCCGCTGAAAAAACCTGATCCGTATGCCCTGAACTGGTTGCTCGATAAGCACAGCCTGACGGCAGAGAAAATGCTGATGGTCGGTGACTCCCGCAACGATATCTTGGCGGCGAAAGCGGCGTCATGTTATGTTGTTGGGCTGACTTACGGCTACAACTATGGCCAGCCGATCAGCGAAAGTAATCCAGATATTGTACTGGATCACTTTAGTCACTTGGCAGAAGTGGTTAAACTAGGTAGCTAGTACGCTTGGCATTGTGCCGGGCTCAGAATGATATTATGCCGGCGGCAGATGGCCGCGGCTTTTTTGTGACATAGGAAAATCTCATCATGACCAAACCCATTGTATTGAGTGGCGTACAGCCTTCAGGTGAATTAAGTATCGGTAATTATCTGGGTGCGCTGCGTCAGTGGGAACAGATGCAGGATGATTATGATTGTCAGTACTGTGTCGTAGACCTGCATGCCATTACCGTACGCCAAGATCCGAAAGCGCTGCATGAAGCAACGCTGGATGCGCTGGCAATTTGCTTGGCTGTGGGTGTCGACCCGAAGAAAAGCACCTTGTTTGTCCAGTCTCACGTACCTGAGCATGCCCAGCTAGGCTGGTTGCTGAACTGCTACACCCAGATGGGTGAGCTAAGCCGTATGACCCAGTTCAAGGACAAGTCGCAGCGCCACGCTAACGATGTTAACGTTGGCCTGTTTGGCTATCCGGTACTGATGGCGGCCGATATCTTGCTATACGGTGCCCACCAGGTCCCGGTAGGCTCAGATCAGAAGCAGCACCTTGAGCTGGCGCGTGATATCGCGACCCGTTTCAACAACATCTACGGTGATGGTGAGGCGATCTTCCAGGTCCCAGAGCCGTACATTCCGACGGTTAATGCCCGTGTCATGAGCCTTCAGGATGCAACCAAGAAGATGTCTAAGTCGGATGATAACCGTAAGAACGTGATCACCCTGCTGGAAGAGCCGAAATCGATCATCAAGAAGATCAACAAGGCCCAGACTGATACCGAGACCCCACCGCGTATCGCCCATGATATCGAGAACAAAGGCGGTATCTCTAACCTGATGGGCTTGTACTCGGCGGCAACTGGTAAGACATTTGCTGAAATTGAAGCCCAATACCAGGGCGTTGAGATGTACGGCCCGTTCAAGAAAGATGTTGGTGAAGCCATTGTTGCGATGCTGGAGCCTATCCAGTCAGAGTACCACCGTGTTCGTGCTGACCGTGCTTACCTTGATGAAGTGATGAAGGCGGGTGCTGAGAAAGCGTCTGCTCGTGCGGCCGAGACCTTGAAACAAGCGTTCGCTGCTGTCGGTTTTGTTGCGCGTCCGTAGTGATGCAATCAGATCTATAATGTAAAGATAGGAAACCGGCCCCAGGCCGGTTTTTTTTCGTCTATGCTTGCCTTTCTGCTGTCCTGTTGCAAAATAGGCCGCTGTAATTTTCAGGGAGCAGAAGTACCCATGCTATTGATGATCGATAACTACGACTCGTTTACCTATAACCTGTATCAGTATTTCTGTGAGCTGGGGGCCGAGGTAAAGGTAGTGCGTAATGACGAAATCGACATTGCCGGTATCGAGGCTTTAGCCCCCTCCCACTTGGTGATCTCGCCGGGGCCCTGTACGCCGGATGATGCGGGGATCTCACTCGAGGCGATCCGCTATTTTGCGGGCAAACTGCCGATCCTCGGGGTTTGCCTCGGCCACCAGTCAATTGCTCAGGTGTTTGGTGGCGATGTTGTCCGTGCCCGCCAAGTGATGCACGGCAAGACCTCCCCGGTCGTCCACACAGATAGCAGTGTATTCTCTGGGTTGAATAACCCGCTTACGGTGACCCGTTACCATTCGTTGGTGGTCAAGGCTGATACGCTACCCGATTGCTTTGATATCACCGCATGGACAGAAAAAGACGGTGAGCGCGATGAAATTATGGGGATCCGCCATAAAACCTTGCCGATTGAAGGGGTCCAGTTCCACCCCGAGAGCATCCTGACCGAGCAAGGTCATCAACTGCTGGCGAATTTTCTCCGTCGCTAAGTTATCAAGAGAGCAGAGCAGCAGAAAATGCTGCCTTGCTAAGCCACAGCACCATTTTTTGCCAATCAAACTGCTTCTTCCTCCGCCGCAAACAGCCAATCTAAGGCTTTTTGCTATCTTAATGGCGCGATCCTTGTCACCTTTCTTAACATTTCCTTATCTTTTTTGCTTTTTTTGGCACGGAAAAATTATGCACAATATCGCTGTGTTTGATTTTTATTTCCTTGCAGGAAAAACACCTTTTAATGAATTGGGCTTAATAAGTTTTCCTCAGTCTCGCATAAATATGTATTTTGTAGGTGATTAACCGTTAACCGAGAGGGAATAAAAAATATTCTGCTATTGGAATTGGTTAATAAAATGTAAATACTATGCTTAGGGCAAAAACATTAGAAGGAAACGATAATGGCAAAGGAGTATAAAGTTGATCGTCAGGTATTTGATGACGTGATGGTGCCGTGCTACGCGCCGATGCAAATGATCCCGGTGAAGGGAGAGGGTGCACGGGTGTGGGATCAGGAAGGGCGAGAGTATGTCGACTTTGCTGGCGGTATTGCAGTGAGCTGCTTGGGCCACTGCCACCCGGTAATGGTTGATGCCCTCAAGGCACAGGCCGAGAAAATCTGGCATCTCAGTAATGTGATGACCAATGAGCCTGCATTGCGGTTGGCGACGTTGCTGACCGAGCACAGTTTTGCCGATAAAGTATTTTTTGCCAACTCCGGAGCTGAGGCCAATGAAGCGGCGCTGAAACTGGCCCGCCGTTATGCGGCCGATACGTTTGGTCCGGAGAAATCTGAAATTATCTCTTTCAAACAGGGCTTCCATGGCCGTACCTTCTTTACCGTCACTGTCGGTGGCCAAGAAGCGTATTCCGATGGCTTCGGGCCGAAGCCGGGCGCGGTAACCCATCTTGCCTATAACGATTTGGCTGGTTTGGCCGAACATATGTCGGAGCGTACTTGTGCGGTGATGATGGAGCCGTTGCAGGGCGAGGGCGGTATTGTGTCGCCGACGGCTGAATTTATCCAAGGCGTGCGCGAGCTGTGTGACAAGCACAATGCCTTGCTGATCTTCGATGAGGTACAAACCGGTAATGGCCGTACGGGGGATTTCTATGCCTATCAAGGTTTAGGAGTCACACCGGATATCCTCAGCACGGCCAAATCCTTGGGCGGCGGTTTTCCAATCGGCGCTATGCTGACGACCACCGAGCTGGCTGCACACCTGAAAATTGGCACCCATGGCTCGACCTATGGCGGCAACCCACTGGCTTGTGCCGTGGCCGAAGCTGTGGTCAGTGAAGTCACCAAGCCGGAAGTACTGGCTGGCGTCAAGCAGCGTGAGCAGTGGTTCCGCGAAGCACTTGAGGCGATCAATACCAAGTATTCGGTATTTGCCGAAGTACGAGGCAAGGGCTTGCTGTTGGGCGCCGCTCTCAATGATGAGTGGCAGGGCCGGGCAAGAGATATCTTACTTGCCGCTGGTGAAGAAGGCCTGATGGTACTGGTTGCCGGTACCAATGTGGTGCGCTTCACACCGTCATTAGTGATCGACAAAGCCGATATTGACGAGGGGATGGCCCGCCTTGAGCGCGCGATCGCCAAAATTTACTCATAGTTTGATTCAACGGGAGGCGGCTGGCAGGAGCTAGGCCGCAACCTCCGGCCCAGTGCCGGTCTTATCATTAGTTGGCAGCCATGCTGCAGCTTGCATCAGGAGGGAGTTCGATGCTGGTTATACGTCCTATTACTGCCGCGGATCTACCGGCACTGCTACAGTGCGCGGAAGAGTCGGGCCATGGTTTCACCTCGCTACCGGTTAACGAGGAAATTCTCGCTAATCGAATTCAGCATTCCGAAGAGAGCTTTGCCAAGTTGGTCACCCAACCTGGCTCGGAAGGTTACCTGATGGTGGCAGAAGATACCGAGACCGGGGAAATTGCAGGGACGACGGCGATCGAAGCCGCGATTGGGCTGGACAACCCGTTTTATACCTACCATCTCAGTACCGTGGTGCATTCATCGCGCCGCCTCAATGTCCACAATGTGGTGAAAGTGCTGACGTTCGGCAATGACTACACTGGGGTGAGTGAGCTCTGTACCCTGTTTCTACGCCCGGAGTGGCGTGAAGGCCTCAATGGCCGTTTGCTGTCGAAGTGCCGCTTCCTGATGATGGCCGAGCACCCTGAGCGCTTTGACAACACGGTGATTGCCGAGATGCGCGGGGTGTCAGATGAAGACGGCAATTCCCCGTTCTGGGAGTGGCTAAAAGAACACTTCTTCTCGATTGACTTCACCTTGGCCGATTACCTGACCGGTATCGGTAAGAAAGGTTTTATTGCCGATTTGATGCCCAAGTTGCCGATCTACGTCAACTTGCTCAGCCCGGAAGCACAGGCGGTGATCGGGCAAGTGCATGAGAAAACCCGTCCGGCACTTCGTCTGTTGGAGAAGGAAGGTTTCACCTGCCGTGGTTATGTCGATATTTTCGATGCCGGCCCGACGGTAGAGTGTGATGTCAGAAATATCGAGTCGGTACGCCACTCGCAAGTGTGCCGGGTTGAGATCGGCCAACCGGTCGCACAGACGGATTGCATCGTCAGTAACTCTTCGTTTACCCATTTCCGCGCTATCGTCGACAAGGTCGACGTACTGGATGGCACGGCATTGATGAGTGCAGCAGCGGCCAAGGCGCTGGATGTTAAACAAGGGGATCAGGTTCGCCTGATCGCCCAATAAAGGAGTAGACCATGACCCAATGGATTGCAGGTCGCTGGCAAGACGGCGAAGGACAAGCGATGCAGTCGCTCAACCCGTACACCAGTGAAGTCGTATGGCAAGGTTTGTCGGCAACCGCAGAGCAGGTTGAGCAGGCTGTTGCTGCCGCAAGGACGGCACTGGTGAGCTGGCGTAGCCTACCTATTGCTGAGCGTCAGGCGATTGTTGAGCGCTTTGCCGAGCTGGTCAAAGCGCACAGTGAAGCTATTGCGGTGGTTATTGCCGAGGAAACGGGCAAGCCATTGTGGGAAACCCGTACCGAAGCTGGCGCGATGGTGGGTAAGATTGCCATATCGCTGCGTGCCTACCATGAGCGTACAGGCGATAAGCAAAAAGACGTTGCTGGCACCCAAGCCGTGCTTCGTCACCGTCCATTGGGTGTC
The DNA here is from genome assembly GCF_050336935.1 of Photobacterium satsumensis. NCBI lineage: Bacteria > Pseudomonadati > Pseudomonadota > Gammaproteobacteria > Vibrionales > Vibrionaceae > Photobacterium > Photobacterium satsumensis. The sequence goes on along the minus strand of NZ_JAKJSK010000011.1, from coordinate 20,127 downwards.
ATGGCGGTCTTCGGACCCTATAATTTCCCGGGACACCTACCCAATGGCCATATCGTCCCGGCCTTGCTGGCAGGGAATACCGTGGTATTTAAGCCATCGGATCTGACCCCTAAGGTGGCTGAAGAATGTATGAAGTTATGGCAGCAGGCCGGTTTGCCTGAGGGTGTGATTAACCTGGTTCAGGGCGCACGGGCAACCGGTGAAGCCCTAGCGGGTGCCAAGGGCATTGATGGACTGCTGTTTACCGGTAGTGCCAATACCGGCCATTTGCTGCACCGTCAGTTTGCCGGCCAGCCGGGTAAAATGCTGGCGTTGGAAATGGGCGGCAATAATCCGATGGTGATCTCCCGTCACTATGGCGAGTTGGATGCGACTGTCTACACTATTATTCAGTCTGCCTTTATCAGTGCCGGACAGCGTTGTACCTGCGCTCGTCGTCTGTACTTACCTCACGGTGTGGAAGGCGATCGTATTTTGGCGCGCTTGCTCGAGTTAACCCGCCAGATCCGCGTCGGTGGCCAGTTCGATGAGCCAGCACCGTTTATGGGGGCACAAGTGTCGCTTCAGGCGGCTGATAATATTGTGCAGGCCCAGTCGCAGTTGGTCGAGCTAGGTGGTGAAGTGCTGCTGCCAGCGACCCGTGGCCAAGGGGCGATTGTCACACCGGGGATCATCGACGTCAGCAATATCGATGAACTACCTGATGAAGAATACTTTGGTCCGCTGCTGCAGGTTGACCGTTATCACGATTTGGACGAAGCGGTAGAAAAGGCCAATGATACCCGCTATGGCCTATCGGCAGGCTTGGTATCGACCGATGACAGTGAGTGGCAGTATTTCATTGAACATATCCGGGCCGGCATTGTAAACCGCAATCGCCAGCTAACGGGAGCTAGTGGCGATGCGCCATTCGGTGGACCTGGCGCGTCGGGTAACTTACGGCCAAGTGCGTATTACGCGGCAGACTACTGTGCATACCCGATGGCGTCGATGGAAGGTGAACAGCCGGAGCTTCCCGCTCAGCTATCACCGGGTCTTTCGCTTTGATGGCCATCAATCATTCACCAGCCAAAGAGGATAGCGAGCACATGGAAAGGGTAGAGCAACTATTTGCCGGGCTATGGCAGGATTACATCCAGCGCCTATGCCCATCAGCCGCTCAGGTTCATGATCTGCTGACCGAAGAAGAGCCGCTGCTCAACGATCATATTGCGCTGCGGACATTCAACCTGCCGAAGGTCGGGCTTGACCGGCTGGCGGCCCCGTTCATTGCCATTGGCTACAAGCCGTGTGGCCGCTATCACTTTGAGGCCAAAAAGTTGTATGCCGAGCATTTTGAGCATCCGAACCCGCTGGCACCCAAAGTGTTTATCAGTGAGTTGATGGTTGGCCAGTTCAGCTCGTTACTGCAGCAGACGGTTAGGGATTTGGTCGATCAGGTGCCGGAGCAGGCCATGCATGATCCGGCCTTTCTCTATGGTGGGCGGTTATGGGACTTGGACTACGCGACCTATGAGCTATTGGCGGCTGAAAGCGAATATGCCGGCTGGCTGGCCGCCCATGGTTTCGGTGCCAACCACTTTACTGTTAGCCTGAACCAGCTTGAGCAGTTTACCGAGGTCGATGAGGTCAATCACTTGTTGCGTCATAATGGCTTTGAAATCAACAGTGCAGGCGGTGAGGTCAAAGGCAGTCCTGAAGTGATGCTCGAGCAGTCATCGACCATGGCAGACCGGGTCGAGGTTGGGTTTATCGATGGCGTGCATACTATACCGGGCGGCTTCTATGAGTTTGCCAAGCGCTATCCGAAAGAGGACGGTGAGCTATATACCGGCTTCGTTGAAGCGTCGGCAGATAAAATCTTTGAAAGCACGGATGCCAGTTAAACCAACTGAATCAGCAAGGCCCTTTCATGAGGGCCCCTGCATTATCATAACTGGGTAAAACATAAAGCGCCTGTGGCTGATAGGGTCACAGGTTTTTTTGCGCCCGACTTTAGTGTTTGAGGCTGTCGAGCGGATACCCAAAGTGGGACTCCGGTGTATGGCGCTTTACCTTCTCGTGTTGCTCAAGGTAGTGACGGCTGTCGCTGAAACCGGTCATTTCAATTGTATCGGGTAGTGGCGAAATGACGCCGCGCTGCACGTGGTGGGAGCTATGTGGTGAAAAGCGTTCGATGTCCATACCGGTATTCCATTACAGGTGATGAGAATTGATATGCACAATGTAGCACTAAGCCGGGTAGATACAAGCACAAAAAGAGTGATGGGGTAGACAGTAATGCCCTGTAAGTATGAAAGTGGGCAGGGTAGGCAATAAAAAAGCCGCATAGTGCGGCTTTTTGAGTATCTGGCAGTAAACCGGATGGTTTAACGGGTACCGTAAACAACGATAGTTTTACCGTGGGCAGAGATCAGGTTCTGCTCTTCTAGCATCTTCAAGATACGACCAACAGTCTCACGGGAACAACCAACGATTTGGCCGATTTCCTGACGGGTGATCTTGATTTGCATACCATCTGGGTGAGTCATTGCATCTGGCTGTTTAGCCAGGTTCAATAGTGTCTGTGCGATACGGCCTGTTACATCCAGGAATGCCAAGTCACCGACTTTCTGGCTCGTCACCTGTAGGCGGCTTGCCATCTGTGCTGAAAGGCGCATCAGGATGTCTGGGTTAACTTGGATTAGCTGGCGGAACTTCTTGAAAGAAATTTCTGCGACTTCACAAGGGGTCTTAGCACGAACCCATGCAGTACGCTCTTGGCCTTCTTCGAATAGGCCTAATTCACCGATGAAGTCACCTTGGTTTAGGTAAGACAGGATCATTTCCTTACCTTCTTCATCCTTGATCAGGACCGCAACAGAACCTTTGACGATGTAGTAGAGCGTCTCGGCTTTTTCACCCGCGTGGATCAAAGTACTCTTTGAAGGGTATTTATGAATGTGGCAATGGGAAAGAAACCACTCTAGAGTTGGATCTGTTTGAGGTTTACCTGGAACCATATTACTAACTTCCTCTGCGTTTGTTGCCCAACAACGACGTCCTTTAAAAAATGAGGCTGGGCCTAACCATAATGAGTTCGTCGTTTAGGATATTCAGTCAACCGCTGGGCTGCAAGCTCACGTGAATAATTAGTTCAGATTTTATCTTTTTTCGGCGCGCTTTTCTTGATATTGATCTATGTGAAAAGGCCATTTTGTAGTCATAAGTGTGCACATGATCACACAGTTGCTAGATAGTGCCGAAACCCCCTATAAGTTGTAAGGAGAAACCAATGCAATCACGAGTGAAATGGGTCGAGAATATGACCTTCCTTGGACAGTCAAATTCCGGCCACAGCGTGGTTATGGACGGCAATGGCGGAGAAAAAGCCCCGAGTCCAATGGAGCTGGTACTGATGGCTGCGGGTGGGTGCAGCTCGGTGGATGTGGTTGACGGACTCAAATCTGCAGGACAGAAGATCACCGGTTGTGAAGCGCAAATCAATTCGGTGCGTCGCGAGCAGGCTCCTCGTATTTTCACCACCGCCAACTTGCACTTTGTGGTGACGGGTGAAAACCTCGATGAAGCCGTTGTGGCCAAAACAGTGGCCGACTCGCTGGAAAAATACTGCTCGGTGTGCCTGATGCTGGGAGAAGGAGTTGAGATGACCCACTCGTATGAGGTGGTGGAAGAGTAATATAGCGGCAAGAAATGGCGATGGGCCCGGGGCGAGAGGAAAATCACGCCTATCGCCTATCGCCTATCGCCTATCGCCTATCGCCTATCGCCGGTCTTAACCTATTTTCCCCGTATCAATCAGCTGCTGGATCAGCGGCCGCATGATCAGCTCCATGGCAAAACTCATCTTGCCGCCAGGTACCACCAGGGTGTTGTGGCGCGACATAAACGACCCTTGGATCATCGATAGCAGGTAGGGAAAGTCCACCTTCTTGATCCCGCGGAATCGGATCACCACAAAGCTTTCGTCGAGGCTTGGAATGGCCTTGGCACTGAACGGGTTGGAAGTATCTACCGTCGGTACCCGCTGGAAGTTGATGTGGGTACGGGAAAACTGCGGGGTGATGTAATTGAGGTAGTCATCCATCGAGCGGACAATCGACTCCATTACCGCTTCGCGGGAATGGCCACGATCCCGGGTATCCCTGACAATTTTCTGGATCCATTCCAAGTTGACGATCGGCACCATGCCAATCAGCAAATCGACATGCTGGGCGGCATTGACCTCACCGTCGACGACACCACCGTGCAGGCCTTCATAGAACAGCAGGTCGGTATTTTCCGGTAGGGTCTGCCAAGGCGTGAAGGTGCCGGGCATGAGGTTGTAAGGCACGGCTTCGTCGAATGTGTGCAGGTAACGGCGGAACTGGCCGCTACCGTCTTCACCGTACTGGCGGAAAAAAGTCTCCAGCAACGGGAAGTCGTTGGCTTGGGGGCCGAAATAACTGATATGACGGCCTTGCTCTTTGGCTTTACGGATCTCGACGTCCATCTCCGGTCGGGTAAACCGGTGGAAACTGTCGCCTTCAAGCCAAGCAGCATTGATGCTCATCATATTGAACATCTTACGGAAAGCTTCGGAGGTGGTCGACGTACCTGCCCCCGAGGACCCTGTTACTGCAATAATCGGATGTTTTGCAGACATGACAAACCCTGTCGTTAACATTAACGGAAAGAGTTATTAACAGGGCTGGGCGGTAAGGTCAAGCCGGGATGTCAAAAATGCCGGGTCTACAAAGCTTACGTAGGGTTAATGTTGCCCCAGTTGGCGCTTGGATTTGATGTCGATGGTTTCATGCAGCTCGGAGTAAACAATCACCGCCTCGCCTTTTTCCAGCTGCTGGCGCACTCGGGCAACCTTGGCGGCCATCGAGAGTTCGCGCTCGCCGTAGTCGGTGCCTTCACGCAGGACAAAATGCTCTATCAGGTTAGTCAGGGTATCGGGATCAATGTCTTGCCAAGGGATATTCATGGTTACAGCTTTTTGGTGGCGGATGGTTAGGACAATTATATTGGCAAAAGCATCAGTTGTAGAGAGGGAAGAGCCTAGTTCCTAGTTCCTAGATCCTAGGCAGAGAAAGAGCGAGAGATTTAAGCCCGAGACAATTAGGAGCCAGAAAAGCAGGGTTTCTTCTCTAGGATCGAGGATCTCGAACCTAGGATCTTGTCAAACCACTCCGGTATTGTCTTCTCCAGCCAGAAATCCGGTTGGCGCCACGAGCCGGTGACAAAACCGACATGGCCGCCGTACTGGTACAGGTCATATTGGATATGCGGTGGCAGCGGCTCGGTAGGGATCACCGCCTCGGTCATAAACGGGTCGTCCTTGGCGTGGATCACCCGCAACGGGGTCTTGACCTCTCTCAGGCGAGGTAGTCCGCTACAGCGCTGGTAGTAATCGGTGGCGTCTTTGAAACCGTGCAGGGGTGCGGTGACGAACTCATCGAACAGCCACAGGGTGTCAAGCTGCTCGACATCATCATGGGTAATGGGCATCGCATTGGGCAAGGCGGTGATTTTCCTGCTCAGGTTGCGCTTCATCGAGCCGAGCAGGTACCGCTGGTAGACCTTTGAAAATCCTTGCTGGATCCGCTCCGAGCAGGCGGCTAGATCCAAGGGAGGGGAAATCACTTGTGCCGCAGCCAGCTCCGAATGCTCACCACTTTCAGCCAGGTAGTTAACCAGCATATTGCCCCCGAGTGACACGCCGACAGCCAAGAAAGGCTGGGTGGGCAGTTGCTGGCGCAACCACTGGAGAAAGAAACGCGCGTCGGCCGTTTCGCCTGAGTGGTAACTGCGGGGCTTGCGGTTCATCTCGCCGCTGCAGCCGCGGAAGTGCATCATGACCCCGAGCCAACCTTGTTGTGTTGCCGCATGGAGCAAGCCGTTGGCATAGGGGCTGTGGAAGCTGCCTTCCAAGCCGTGAAACAGGATCATCACGGGTTGCTTTGGCTGGGTATCGGTCACGGGGGCCGTCCACGCCAAGTCGAGGAAATCCCCGTCTGGCGTCTCGATACGCTGGGTGTGAGGCGTGAACAATGGCTTACGGCGCAAAAAGCGCGGCAGCAGGGTTTGCAGGTGAGGATTTGCGAGCCCTTTGGCTGGATTGAAAGCCATTGTCATGTCTATACCTCGGAGTGGATCTATTTCGCCATCAATTTATCTATCAATGCCACAGCCCCCAGGCGATGGCAATAGCGGGCTAGGTTTGCGGCGTCTTCATTATCAGCTACGTGGCGAAGTGGCAGTTGGTTTAACGTCGCAATCAGGTCGTGCTGTTGCTGGCGTTCCATTTGCAGCTCGAAATCTTTGAGTTGCTCGTATCCGGTTGTATCCAGTTGAGGCTTTAGGGAGCGTCGCATATGGCGGTAGCGCTCGAGCAGGCCTTCGGTTGGCTGGAGGCTCAGTTCCAACTGCTGCCGTTGCTGCTGTGTCAGGTCAATAGCCTGCGCATCAAGCCAGATCATCAACAGGGCCAGATTCACGCTGCCTCTGTGGAAGGTTTGTAGTGCAAGGCAGGCGGCCTCGACGTCCGCCTTGAAGTAGTGGCTGTAGCTGAACTGCCAGAAGGCATCATGGCTCAGCGGTGCTTGGCTCGAGTCATTATGCTTCAGTTCATCACTCTGGGGCATGCTGCTGCTCCATCGCTTCTAGCTCTTCTTGGAGCTCCATCCACTCCATCTCGACCTCTTCCAGCGTTGATTTGGCATCTGCCTGACGCTGCAGTTGTTCGTTTAGCCGCGCCTTGTTCTCTGCCTCGTAGATACTGCCGTCACTGAGTTGGGTTTCGGCGTCGCTGATAGTGGTATTGAGCTTGTCCATCTTGGTTTCAAGCTGGGTGATTTTCTTGCGGATAGGTGCGGTCAGCTTACGCAGCTCTGCCTCTAGGCGCTTTTGCTCCTTGCGCGAGGCCGCACTGTTATCCTTGCTGACTTCCGGCTTGCTGGCCTGCTGTTCGCGGCGCTCGTTACGCTGCTGCTCGGTCAGCCACTTGTGGTAGTCATTCAGATCACCATTGAACGGCACTACCTGACGGTCATGGACAAGATAGAGATCGTCGGTAGTCGCACGCAGCAAATAGCGGTCGTGGCTAACGATAACCATGGCACCTTCAAAAGATTGTAGGGCAAAAGTCAGTGCCTGACGCATGTCGAGATCGAGGTGGTTGGTCGGTTCATCGAGTAGCAACAGGTTAGGACGCTGCCATACGATCAATGCCAAGACCAAACGGGCTTTCTCGCCACCGGAGAAAGGCCCCACTTTTTCCAGCGCTTTGTCACCCAGGAAGCCGAAGCTACCGAGGTAATCACGCAGTTGCTGCTCGGTCGACTGTGGCGCGATACGGGCCATGTGCTGGACAGGCGTATCGTCTAAATACAGGGTCTCGAGCTGGTGCTGGGCGAAGTAGCCAATCTTCACCCCTTGTGAATAGGTGAGATCTCCCGCTTTGGCCGGCAGATCGCCGGACAGCATTTTGATCAGGGTGGATTTACCGGCACCGTTGCGTCCGAGCAGGCCGATACGGCTACCCGGCACCAAGTTCAACCGGATCTTCTCGAGGATCAGGTTGTCGTCATAACCGGCTGCGACCTGATCCATCATCAAGATAGGATTGGGCAGGGCGCTTGGCTCGCGGAATTCGAAACTGAATGGGTTATCGAACTGGGCGGGTAATACTTTTTCCATTCGCTCCAGCGCTTTGATCCGGCTCTGGGCCTGACGCGCTTTGCTGGCTTTGTAGCGGAAGCGGTCGATGTATGACTGCATATGCGACATTTGTTTTTGCTGCTTCTGGTACATCGCCTGCTGCAAAACCAATTTCTCTGCCCGTTGGGTTTCAAACGACGAGTAGTTACCGGTGTAGCTATTCATGGTTTGGTTTTCGACATGGATGATCCGGTTAACCACTGGGTCGAGGAAGTCACGGTCATGGGAGATCAGTACCAGCGTACCGCGGTAGCTTTGGAGCCATTTTTCTAGCCACATCACCGCATCGAGATCCAAGTGGTTGGTCGGTTCATCGAGCAGCAGCAGATCGGAGCGGCACAGCAGGGCCTGGGCAAGGTTGAGGCGCATACGCCAGCCCCCCGAAAACTGGGTCAGGTGCCATTGCATTTGTTCTTGCGAAAAGCCAAGGCCGTCTAGCAGCTCGGCAGCACGGGCGCGGATACTGTAGCCGCCAATGGCTTCCAGTTTGCCATGCAGTTCTGCCACTTTGGTGCCGTTGTCCGCTTGCTCGGCAGCAAGAAGATCGACCTCCAGCTGGCGGTATTCACGGTCACCGTCTATCACATATTCCAGTGCATCACGCTCAAGGGCCGGGGTTTCCTGAGCCACCCAGGCGAGCTCCCAGTTGGCTGGGTACTGACAGTTGCCGGCATCGACGCTGAGCTCATGCTTGAGCAGGGCAAACAGGGTGGATTTACCACAGCCATTTTTGCCGACCAGACCGACTTTGTCGCCCGGGTGGATAGTCGCCGTGGCTTGATCGAGCAGGACCTTGCCACCGCGTAGAAGTTGGATATCGGAAAAAGTGATCATTGACTGTGCCGGGGTTGCCCCGCTCCGCAAAAGCTAAATGCAAGAATTAAGTGCGGAGTCTACCGCAAAGCGGCGGTGACCGCTAATACCGCCATGCGAGGATAAATACCAAGGAAGCGAATGGTGAAGGTGATTAATCGATCTACTTTGCCTGCAATTATGTATTATGTGGATATAGGTTAATGAAAAGTTGTAACTTACGGCGCTATAGGCATATTTTGCCGTATAACAAGGAATGCTATGTCAGAAAAAGGACTTCCTCGCATACTCGTACTCTATGCCCATCCAGATCCCGTGGCATCGGTCGCAAACAGCACCATGTTGGCGGCGATCAGTCAGCTTTCCCATGTCACGGTCCATGATCTCTATGCGGCCTATCCTGACTTCTTTATCGATGTCACCTTTGAGCGGGAGCTGGTTAGGGATCACGACATCATTGTTTTCCAGCATCCTCTTTATATGTACTCCTGCCCATCGCTGCTCAAGGAGTGGATTGATGTTGTCCTCAGCAAGGGGTTTGCCCATGGCGAGGGCAACCAGACTAAAAACAAGTACTGGCGCTCGGTGATCACCACCGGTGGGGCTGCGGAAGCTTATACCCCGGATGGTTATAACCGTTGCAGCATGGATGAAATCCTGCGGCCATTTGAGCTCAGTGCCATGTTGTGCCGGATGAAGTGGTTGCCACCTTTGGTATTGCACTGGGCCCGGCGGGTGCCGGTTGAAGAGCGCAAGCAGCATGGCGAGGACTATCGCCAGTGGTTGGAAGCACCCAGCACACTGATGGAGGAGGCAAAGTATGGCGAGTGATGTATTGTCGGTCAGTGTGGTGTTCCTTGCCGCTGCGGTGGTTGCGGTGCCGATTGCCCAGCGTTTGGGTTTGGGCTCGGTACTGGGCTACTTGTTGGCAGGGATCGCGATTGGCCCGTGGGGGCTGAGGCTGATCTCCGATGTCGATGCGATTCTCCATTTCTCTGAATTTGGTGTGGTGCTGCTGCTGTTTCTCATCGGGTTGGAGCTTAATCCCAAGAAGCTGTGGCAGATGCGAAAACCGATTTTGGGGCTTGGTGGTAGCCAGGTAGTGGTGACGACGTTGGTGATTGCCGCTTTGGTGCTGCTGCTGGCCGGACAGTCATTGTTACCTGCGGTGTCATGGCGAGATGCTTTGGTGGTCGGGATGGGACTGGCTTTGTCATCGACGGCCATTGCTTTACGGGTGATTGAAGAGCAGAACCTCGGTGGCAGTGAAACGGGTCAGTCAGGGTTCGCGGTGTTGCTGTTCCAGGACATCGCGGTGATCCCTATGCTGGCGATACTGCCGGTATTGGCGGGTGGCGGTGGCGGTAGCTGGCTTGATTTTAGCTGGATGATCGGCGGTATCTTGGCCTTGCTGGTCGGTGGCCATTTCCTGCTGCGCCCGTTGTTTCGCTGGGTGGTACTCAGTGGGGTGCGTGAGCTGTTCAATGTCGCGGCATTGCTGCTGGTGATCGGAATAGCCCTGGGGATGCAGTCGCTGGGGTTGTCGATGGCCCTGGGTACTTTCCTCGCTGGAGTCCTGTTGGCAGAGAGCGAATACCGCCATGAGCTGGAAATCGCTATCGAGCCCTTTAAGGGATTGTTGCTGGGGCTGTTTTTTATCTCGGTCGGTATGGCCGTTAATCTTGGATTGTTACTGCAGTACCCGCTGCAGATCTTGATGGCTGTTTTTGCGCTGATCAGTATCAAGGGGTTGATCCTGTATGGTTTGGCAAGGTTCTTCGGTACCCGTGCCAAGTCACGTAGCCAGATGGCGGCTATCCTCAGCCAGGGGGGGGAGTTTGCCTTTGTTCTGTTCACCGCCGCAATGGGGGAAGGGCTGCTGGGTGGCGAGTTGTCGGCGTTCTTGCTGGTGGTGGTCAGTCTGTCGATGATGACCACGCCATTGATTCTGTTGTTGCAGGACAAGTGGTTCATCCACACCTTCAAAGCAGAAGCCGAGGCAGAGCTGGAGTCGGACGTAATAGACCGAGAGCCGCGGGTGATCATCACCGGGTTCGGTCGTTTCGGGCAGGTGGTGGGGCGCTTGTTATTTGCCAACAAGATCCGGGTGACGGTGTTGGAGCGGGATCCGAGCCAAATTCAGTTTCTGCGCAAATTCGGTTATAAAGTGTATTACGGCGATGCGACCCAACTGGACTTGTTGCGCGCGGCCGGGGCCGACAAGGCTGAAGCCATTATTATCTGTACCGATGAGCCGGACGAGGTGATGGAAGTGGTCGATTTGTGCCAGCAGTATTTTCCTAAGCTTAAAGTACTGGCAAGGGCCAGAAGCCGGGTCGAGGCACACCAGCTGCTCAGCCACGGGGTCGAGAACTTTTCTCGGGAAACTTTTGCCGGAGCCCTTGATTTGGGCCGTCAGGCCCTCATATCTCTTGGCATGCATCCCTATCAGGCCAAGCGGGCCGAGGCGCATTTCCGTCGTTTGGATACTACCGCCTTGAGAGACTTACTTCCGCAGCACTCTGAGGATGTCCATTTGGCAACCCGAGCACGTGAAGCGCGCAAAGAGCTGGAAGAGATTTTTGACCGGGAGATGCGGGGAGAGCGGGAACGCCATGATGGCTGGGACTGACAAGTCTCCCTAATTAACACAGAGGCAAGGAGCGAAAGCATGGCCAAGAAGCGATTTATCGCCGGTGCAGTCTGTCCAAGCTGTAGTCAGCAGGATACGCTGCGCTGGTGGCAGGAAAATGATGTGGAGCGGGTTGAATGCGTGTCTTGCGGTCATGCCGATGTGAGAGCACCACAATCGGTCGAGCAGAGCGAGCAACTCTCTACACAAACCAAACAACAAGTTATCGGTATATTTAAGCCCGAAGACTGATTTGGCTGAACAGCCTTTAAACAGAATATTGGCATCTAGCTGCCATTATCCGGTATCATGCGGGCGAAATCCTTTGATACCCAGTTCAAAATTGGAGTAAACATGAAAGTCGCTAAAGACATCGTAGTAAGCCTGGCTTACCAAGTGAAGACCGAAGAAGGCGTTGTTGTTGATCAGTCGACAACTGAAGCACCTCTTGATTACCTACACGGCCACAACAACCTGATCGTGGGTTTGGAGAAGGCGCTTGAAGGCCGCGAAGCTGGCGACAAGTTTGAAGTGACAGTTGCTCCAGAAGAAGCGTACGGTGAGCACGTTGACGAGATGGTTCAGCGTGTACCGGCTGACGTATTCCAGGGCGTAGACGAAATCACTGTTGGCATGCGTTTCCTAGCTGATACTGATCAGGGTCCAATCCCTGTAGAAGTTACTGAAGTTGACGGTGACCACGTTGTTGTTGACGGCAACCACATGCTAGCAGGTCAGACTTTGACTTTCGGCGTAGAAGTTGTTGCGGTACGAGCTGCGACTGAAGAAGAAGTTGCTCATGGCCATATCCACCAGGGCGGCGGTTGCTGCGGTGGCGGTAGCTGTGGCGATCACGACCACGGTGAGCAGGAAGAAGGCTGTTGTGGCGGCGAAGAAAAAAGCGGCGGTTGCTGCTCACACTAATCGCTCGCGGTTAGAATGAAAAAAAGGAAGCTATTGGCTTCCTTTTTTTGTTTTCAAATCAATAATGCGGCGGTGGTGTTTCTTCCGACTCGCTGGCCATATTCGATGGCTCTATGCCCTTGACCTTGCCAACCATGAATTTCAACTGGGTCTGCATTTTATCAATCAGGAACTGCTGCTCAGTAAGGGCCTGGTTTAGCTCCTCGATAGTTTGCTCCTGAAAAGCCTGCTTCATTTCAAGCTCGTCGATACGGGCCTGTAGCTGTTCGATTTCTTTCATTGCGTTATTCCGTCGTCCATTGCTGGGCGATACCTGCCGAAGTTCCCGAGACCACATGACCGTCGGGAGTAATGGCCACATCATACACCACCGCTGCTGGGGGTCGAGTATCTTGTTTGGCTGCAGCCTCCCAGCGGCCAAGGTTGTCCCCGGTTTGGGTATCCCATAATTCTACCCGTCGGGCAGGGGTGCCGGTAGCGAGCAGCTTACCGTCATCGGAGAACCGGGCACTGGATAAAATCTGCTGGCGTAGGCGCACGGCCAGTGACGAAACTTGCTCTCCGCTGGGTAAATCCCAAATGACGATCTCGTTGCTACCATCGGCAGTCATTGCCAGTTTACCGTCGCGTTGCAGGGCTACACGGCTGATCCGACTCTGGTGCTCGAACTGCTGGAGGATCTGGCCACTTTGGGTGTCCCACAGGTAAGCCGAATGATCATTTCCCCCCGATAAGGCATAGCGTCCATTGGCTGAAATCGCCACCGAATTAACTTTTTCATGGTGGGCGAGGAACTCTAGTCGTCTTCCGCTGCCCAAGTCGACATACAGGGCTTTGCTGTTGGACAGGGCTAGCAGGACATGTTGACCGTTGTTGGCAACAGCGGCATCGCGGATCAAACCGTCGGAAATGGACCACAGTCCCTCGGATTGGCCCCAGGCGAGATCCCAGACCGCAAAGTTTTGCGCCGTGGCGGTAATGGCGTAGCGGCTGTTGTCGGATATCTGGCTGCAGAGCACCGTATTGTGATGTGGATCTTGAGAACCAAAATCAGCTAACTTTTTGTTTTGCTGTAAATCCCACAGCACGATACCTTGTTGGGCTGAGTGGTAAAGGGCAAACCGTCCGTCCCGGCTCAGGCTGAAACTGGTGGTGCCTTCTGGTGCAAGATCCCAGCGTTGTAACTCTGTACCGGAAAAAAAGCAGCCAGTGAGAATGAAAAGTGCCAAAATGAAGCAGGGCACGTATCTTTTTGTTTGCATTAAGGTCTTGTTCCACTTGGTTAACACATAGTGTCATTTCCTTATGAATGTACTGTTGGGCAGTGAATTCATAAGGTGCATATTAGTATATTGATCTACAGTGCTTTTCATACCGCTTGTTGAAAAGGCTGGTGAATGATTTTTGAGGTTTTGCCTCAGTTTAAAATGGAGAAATACATGAAACCTGTTCTAAAGATGTCTGTTTTGGCTGCAACAATCCTGCTAGCTGTAGGCTGCCAAGATGAGAAAGCAGCGGAAACAAAACCGGCAGAGCCTGCAAAAGTAGAGCAGGTCGCAGCGGAAGCCGCACCGGCGACATTTGCTACTGAAGATGACAAAGCAGCTTATGCGATCGGTGCTTCACTGGCCCAATACCTAGCCGCTAACCTAGACCAGCAGAAAGAGCTGGGCTTGGAGCTGAGCCGTGAGCAAGTCCTTGCCGGTGTGACTGACGTATTTGCTGGCCAGAGCCGTCTGACAACGGAAGAGACTCAGCAGGCGCTTCAGTCGCTGGATCAGCGTGTGTCTGAAATGGCGCAGCAGAAAGCCCAGGAAGAAGCAGAAAAGAACATCAAAGCTGGTGAAGATTACCGCGCTGAGTTCGAGCAGAAAGACGGTGTAGTCAAGACTGACTCAGGCCTGCTGTACCAAGTCGATACTGCAGGTGAAGGAGACAAGCCGGCAGCAACAGATACTGTTAAAGTACACTACAAAGGTATGCTAACTGACGGCACTGAATTCGATAGCTCTTACGCACGTAATCAGCCTGCGACATTCCCGCTAAACCAAGTGATTTCTGGTTGGACTGAAGGCGTACAGCTAATGCCTGTTGGTTCGAAGTTCACTTTCGTTATCCCGCCAGAGTTGGCCTACGGCTCTCAGGCAAATCCAAGCATTCCTGCTAACTCGACCCTAGTGTTCGAAGTCGAGCTACTGGATATCGTGAAAGCAGAACAGCCAACTGCAGAAGAAACGCAGTAAGTCCCGCCGTTTTACCACCATATCGGTCATTATTAAAAACCCAGCGAAAGCTGGGTTTTTTTATCATTCTAGTTGTATATGATGTGAAAATGTTCAGGCTCGTGTCCGAAATCTGATAAACTTGCAAGCAAGATTTGAAAATTTATCAATCGCCGTGAAAGATCCTTTTTCGGTGAGGCATAGCCCATTCTATTAATTTTTCCCATTTCTGTGGTAAAGAAGTTAAATAGAATGGGCAACAGCAAGGAAGATAATCGCGTGGTATCTACTGAAAACTATGGCTCAGAAGTGATGGTCGAGAGTGACTTGATTGAGCCGCGTGCTTTTAGCGAGCATGATTACATTATCCTACGTTCATACGAGGCTGTCGTCGATGGCTTGGCGGCACTGATTGGTCCGTTCTGTGAAATCGTGCTCCACTCGCTAGCCGATCTCAATACCTCGGCCATCAAAATCGCCAATGGTGAGAATACCGGCCGTAAAGTCGGCTCCCCGATCACTGATCTTGCCCTGCGCATGCTGCGTGATATCGAAGGTTCAGAGCGTAACTTTTCCCGAGCCTACTTCACCCGCGCCAAGGGGGGGGATTTGATGAAGTCGATCACCATTGCTATCCGCAATGGCGATAATGACATCATTGGCCTGCTGTGTATCAACGTCAATCTGGATGCGCCATTTTCGCAAATCCTGCAATCCTTCATGCCGACCGATGAAGCCAAGCAGGCGGCATCGAGCGTAAACTTCGCCAGCGATGTCGATGAGCTGGTGGATCAGACCGTTGAGCGCACCATTGAAGAAATTAATGCCGACAAGAATGTCTCGAACAATGCCAAGAATCGTCAGATCGTGATGGAGTTGTACGACAAGGGGATTTTCGATATCAAAGACGCGATCAACCGGGTTGCCGATCGTCTTAATATCTCCAAGCACACGGTATACCTCTACATCCGCCAGCGTAAAACCGAGGATGGCGAAAAATGAGCCTGAACTATGTGCTGGTAGTGGAAGGCCCGGCTTACGGGACCCAGTCGGCACGGTCAGCTTACCAGTTTGCCCAAGCGCTGTTGGCTGAAGGGCACCGCTTGTCGCGGGTGTTTTTCTATCAGGACGGGGTCCACAACGGCTCAGCCCTGACAGCTCCGGCTTCGGACGAGTTTGACTTGGTCGGGGCTTGGCAGCAGTTGGCGCAGGACCATGGCACCGAGCTGCAAACCTGCGTCGCGGCTGCTCTGCGTCGGGGGATCATAAGCCCTCAGGAAGCAGAGCAGAATCAGTTAGTGGGCAGCAACCTGGCCGCCGGTTTTGAGCAAGCCGGCTTGGGTGGGTTGGCTGAAGCCATGCTGACCGCTGATCGCGTCATTCAATTTTAACGAGGTAGTCATGACAACCTTAGGTTTTGTATTCCTCCACGCGCCGCATGGTATCGCCTCGGGTCGTGAGGGGTTGGATGCCGTATTGGCTACCTCGGCCTATAGCGAAGATATTTCACTGTTCTTTCATGGTGATGGTGTTTACCAGTTGCTTGATGGGCAGCAGCCCCAGGGGATCTTGTCACGTGATTATATTGCTACGTTCAAGATGTTAGAGCTCTATGATATCGAGCAGGTTTATGTCTGCCGCCAGTCGCTGCAGGCGCGCGGACTCACTGTGGGGGATTTGCTGATCGACGTCATTGAGTGTGAATCGGCGGCATTTACCGAACACCTCCATGCCTGCCAGCGCGTTCTGACGTTCTAGGTTTCTCACTTTATAGCACAATCAACAACGCCATAATCACTCAGGCATAGTTTCGAGGCACAGCATGCTGCATATTTTTACCCGCTCCCCATTCCAGTCTCAAGCCTTCAGCGAAGCCGCGACGATAATCAGCAAAAATGACTCGATTTTGTTGATCCAGGATGCAGTAATCGCTGCTACGGTAGAAAACACCCCAATTTTTCAGTTTCACGAAGCCGGCGTAAAAATTTATTTACTGTCTGAGGATATCATTGCCAGAGGGCTACAGGCCAAGCTCAAGCTTGAAGTCAATGTTGTTGATTATAAAGGGTTTGTTGGCTTGACCGTTGATAATGAAACCCAGATGAAATGGGTTTGATAGGGACTCTCAAACCTTGGAAAACCAGTGGATATTTGGTTGATTAAGAAATAATCATTTAATTGATCGCTGGTTACATCTTGACACCCTTGGGTGCGATGCCTAAAATTTCGCGTCCTCCTGTTGTTGGGAGGCAGATTTTTCATCTTTACGAAAGTAATATTTCAGGAGCTATTTAATGGCAACTATTAACCAGTTGGTACGTAAGCCACGTGCTAAGCAAGTTGTAAAAAGCAACGTGCCTGCACTAGAAGCGTGCCCACAGAAGCGTGGTGTATGTACTCGTGTATACACTACTACTCCTAAGAAACCTAACTCGGCACTACGTAAAGTATGTCGTGTTCGTCTAACCAACGGTTTCGAAGTAACATCATACATCGGCGGTGAAGGTCACAACCTTCAGGAGCACTCAGTTGTTCTTATCCGTGGTGGTCGTGTTAAAGATTTGCCAGGTGTGCGTTACCACACCGTTCGTGGTGCACTTGACTGTGCAGGCGTTAACGACCGTAAGAAAGGTCGTTCTAAGTACGGTGTGAAGCGTCCTAAGTCTTAATGGATTCCGTTAAGTAAGGCCAAACACTAAAATTATTTAATTTTGAAGAAACTGTAAAGTTTTGGATAACCTGAAGACACAACGGAGATTTCCATGCCACGTCGTCGCGTAATTGGTCAGCGTAAGATCCTTCCAGATCCAAAGTTCAAATCTGAGCTGCTGGCAAAATTCGTCAACATCCTAATGGTTGACGGTAAAAAATCTACTGCAGAAAAAATTGTTTACTCTGCACTAGAAACTATGGCTGAGCGTTCTGGTGAAGAACACCTAGCTGTATTCGAAAAAGCTCTTGAAAATGTACGTCCAGCGGTAGAAGTTAAATCTCGCCGTGTGGGTGGTTCAACTTACCAGGTGCCTGTAGAAGTACGTCCAGTACGTCGTAACGCACTAGCTATGCGTTGGTTGGTTGAAGCTGCGCGTAAGCGTGGTGAAAAATCTATGGCTCAGCGTCTAGCAGGCGAAATGCTTGATGCGGCTGACAACAAAGGTTCTGCTGTTAAGAAACGTGAAGACGTTCACCGTATGGCAGACGCGAACAAAGCGTTCGCACATTACCGCTGGTAATTTACCCGGTAATACAAATAGGGCGCGGCAAGCTTGGCTTGTCGCGCCTAAACCATACTCTAAGGACCCCCTTAGTAAGAGGATACTGCCGTGGCTCGTAAAACGCCTATCGAGCGCTACCGTAACATTGGTATTTGTGCTCACGTTGACGCCGGTAAAACAACAACTACCGAGCGTATCCTGTTTTATACAGGCTTATCTCACAAAATTGGTGAGGTTCACGACGGCGCAGCTACCATGGACTGGATGGAGCAGGAGCAGGAACGTGGTATCACCATCACATCTGCTGCGACTACCACCTTCTGGCGTGGTATGGAAGCTCAGTTCCCAGAACACCGCGTAAACATCATTGATACCCCTGGACACGTTGACTTTACTATCGAAGTAGAGCGTTCATTACGTGTGCTTGACGGTGCCGTTGTTGTTTTCTGTGGCTCTTCTGGTGTTGAGCCTCAGTCTGAAACCGTTTGGCGACAGGCTGATAAGTACGAAGTACCGCGTATGGTTTTCGTAAACAAGATGGACCGAGCTGGTGCTGACTTCCTTCGTGTTGTTGACCAGATCAAAAACCGTCTTGGTGCGAACCCAGTGCCAATTCAATTGAATATCGGTGCTGAAGACGAATTTAAAGGCGTTGTTGACCTTATCAAGATGAAGGCTATCAACTGGGATGAATCTGATCAGGGTATGTCATTTACCTATGAAGATATTCCAGCGGACATGACTGAGCTTGCTGAGGAATGGCGTCAGAACCTGGTTGAATCAGCTGCGGAAGCAACTGAAGAGCTGATGGACAAGTACCTTGAAGAAGGTGAGTTGTCTGAAGCGGAAATCAAAGCCGGTCTTCGCCAGCGCACGCTAGCGAACGAGATCGTGCTGGCAACCTGTGGTTCAGCATTCAAAAACAAAGGTGTTCAGGCTGTACTTGATGCAGTTATCGAATTCCTGCCTTCGCCAACGGAAGTGAAAGCTATCCGCGGTGAAGACGAAGACGGTAACGATGTTGAGCGTCACTCAAGCGATGACGAACCATTCTCAGCGCTAGCGTTCAAAATCGCAACCGACCCATTCGTTGGCACTTTGACCTTCATGCGTGTTTATTCTGGGGTTGTAAATTCTGGCGACACCGTCTACAACTCTGTAAAAGAAAAACGCGAGCGTTTCGGTCGTATCGTACAGATGCATTCGAACAAACGTGAAGAAGTGAAAGAAATCCGTGCGGGTGATATCGCAGCGGCGATCGGCCTGAAGAATGTCACTACCGGTGACACGCTATGTGACCAAAACCACCGAGTGGTTCTTGAGCGCATGGAATTCCCAGAGCCTGTTATCCAAATCGCTGTTGAGCCTCGTTCACAAGCTGACCAAGAAAAAATGGGTATTGCGCTAGGTAAACTGGCTGCAGAAGATCCATCGTTCCGCGTCGAAACCGACGAGGAATCTGGTCAAACTTTGATTTCAGGTATGGGTGAACTTCACCTTGATATCATCGTTGACCGTATGAAGCGCGAATTCAGCGTTGAATGTAACGTTGGTAAGCCTCAGGTAGCATACCGTGAAACTATCCGTGGTAAAACGGAAGTGGAAGGGAAGTTTGTGCGCCAGTCAGGCGGTCGCGGCCAGTATGGTCACGTATGGCTGAAAATCGAACCATCGGAGCCTGATGAAGGTTTCGTGTTCGTGGACGAAGTCGTTGGTGGTGCGGTACCGAAAGAGTACATCAGTGCTGTTTCTAAAGGTATCGAAGAACAGATGAACAACGGTGTGCTTGCAGGCTATCCTGTAATGGATGTCAAAGCGACCTTGTTCGACGGTTCTTACCATGACGTTGACTCCAACGAAATGGCATTTAAGATTGCCGGCTCTATGGCTTTCAAGAAGGGTGCGCTAGACGCTCAACCCGTTATTCTTGAGCCATTGATGAAGGTTGAAGTAACCACACCGGAAGACTGGATGGGTGATGTTGTTGGTGACCTTAACCGTCGCCGCGGCATGATCGAAGGTATGGATGAAGGCCCTGCTGGCCTGAAAATTGTCCGTGCTAAAGTACCGCTTTCGGAAATGTTTGGTTACGCAACTGACCTACGTTCAGCGACTCAGGGTCGTGCGTCATATTCAATGGAATTCAGTGAATACTCTGATGTTCCAAAGAATGTCGCCGATGCTATCATCGCCGAGCGTGGTTAATCGCAATATCTATATTGCGCCAATGGCTGTTGGCGCATAAAATAGCAACTTCTGACGCGTCCCATATTTTTGTCAATGGGGCGTATCACAACTAGGAAGGAACACGATCGTGTCTAAAGAAAAATTTGAACGCGTAAAACCGCACGTTAACGTTGGTACTATCGGCCACGTTGACCACGGTAAAACAACTCTAACTGCTGCTATCTGTACTACGCTTGCAAAAGTGTACGGTGGCCAAGCTAAAGACTTCGCATCTATCGATAACGCTCCAGAAGAGCGCGAGCGTGGTATCACAATCTCTACTTCTCACGTAGAGTACGATACTCCAACTCGTCACTACGCACACGTAGACTGCCCAGGACACGCCGATTACGTTAAAAACATGATCACTGGTGCTGCGCAGATGGAC
>NZ_JAKJSK010000035.1:0-644 GCF_050336935.1 Photobacterium satsumensis | reverse complement strand
GGGTATAAGCCGTATACTCCCTTAGCAGGGGAGCGCCTTCAGCCTCTCGGCCACCTCACCACACAAATTATGGCGCGCTCGGGAGGATTCGAACCTCCGACCGCCTGGTTCGTAGCCAGGTACTCTATCCAGCTGAGCTACGAGCGCACACTTAATTCGGTTTATATAGTACCGCCTGTCGGCAATACGTTGTAAATAATGGCGCGTCCGGGAGGATTCGAACCTCCGACCGCCTGGTTCGTAGCCAGGTACTCTATCCAGCTGAGCTACGGACGCGCAGGCATTCTTTATCAAGCAAAACTTGAACAAGAAAAGAATGGCGGTGAAGGAGGGATTCGAACCCTCGATACGGGTATAAGCCGTATACTCCCTTAGCAGGGGAGCGCCTTCAGCCTCTCGGCCACCTCACCACACAAATTATGGCGCGCTCGGGAGGATTCGAACCTCCGACCGCCTGGTTCGTAGCCAGGTACTCTATCCAGCTGAGCTACGAGCGCACACTTAATTCGGTTTATATAGTACCGCCTGTCGGCAATACGTTGTAAATAATGGCGCGTCCGGGAGGATTCGAACCTCCGACCGCCTGGTTCGTAGCCAGGTACTCTATCCAGCTGAGCTACGGACCCAGCTGAGCTACGGACGCG
>NZ_JAKJSK010000034.1:0-679 GCF_050336935.1 Photobacterium satsumensis | reverse complement strand
ACCGTGTACGCTTAGTCACTTAACCATACAACCCCAAGAGGTTTCGTAYGGTCAACAACCAAGGTTGTCCATCTGAGTTATGATGGACTGTTGTTTCGCCGGACTCTTACACAAGACACTTGAATGTGTGTTGCTTGAGAACTCGTTTCATCTTTCGATGAAACTATTTAGTATTGAATTCAAAGAATTCAATTTACTAGTCAGCTTTCCAGATTGTTAAAGAGCATGTGTTTYGTTATCCCCAAGAGGATAAAAAACCACTTTCTAACGACTTTATCAATAAAGTGTTTAGAAAGTGGCGTCCCATAGGGGAGTCGAACCCCTGTTACCGCCGTGAAAGGGCGGTGTCCTAGGCCTCTAGACGAATGGGACACTGTTTGTCTTTTACTATTAACCAAGCAATCTGTGTGGACACTGCATAAAACAGCAGTCATATCGTTAAGGAGGTGATCCAGCCCCAGGTTCCCCTAGGGCTACCTTGTTACGACTTCACCCCAGTCATGAACCACACCGTGGTAAACGCCCCCCCGAAGGTTAAGCTATCTACTTCTGGTGCAGCCCACTCCCATGGTGTGACGGGCGGTGTGTACAAGGCCCGGGAACGTATTCACCGTAGCATTCTGATCTACGATTACTAGCGATTCCGACTTCATGGAGTCGAGTTGCAGACTCCAATCCG
>NZ_JAKJSK010000010.1:0-307726 GCF_050336935.1 Photobacterium satsumensis | reverse complement strand
TCGCTATAACTTGGACTGAAGCTATACACTGCATCTTGATTCACTGAGGTGGCTGGTGAACCTGAAATAGTCGGCGCATCATTCACATTCACCACTTCCAGATTGAACGCTGGTAAGCTGGCTGTCTCAATACCATCCGAAACACTGATGACAATGTTTGAGCTGGTACCGACATCACCATTGGTCGGCAGGCCTGATAACACTCCAGTCGCAGGGTTGAAATTCGTCCAGCTCGGCTGGTTCTCGATGCTAAAGGCCAAGTCATCACTGTCGGCATCACTGCCAATCGGGGTGAAGCTATACACCGCGTCTTGGTTAACGGTTGTAGGTGGAGAGCCCGATATAGTTGGTGCATCATTCACATTCACCACTGCCAAATTGAACGCTGGTAAGCTGGCTGTCTCAATACCATCCGAAACACTAATGACAATGTTTGAACTGGTACCGACATCAGCATTCGTCGGCAGGCCCGATAATACTCCGGTCGCGGGGTTGAAATTCGTCCACGAAGGCTGGTTTTCGATGCTAAAGGCCAAGTCATCACTGTCGGCATCACTGCCAATCGGGGTGAAGCTATACACCGCGTCTTGGTTAACGGTTGTAGGTGGAGAGCCCGATATAGTTGGTGCATCATTCACATCCACCACTGCCAAATTGAACGCTGGTAAGCTGGCTGTCTCAATACCATCCGAAACACTAATGACAATGTTTGAACTGGTACCGACATCAGCATTCGTCGGCAGGCCCGATAATACTCCGGTCGCGGGGTTGAAATTCGTCCACGAAGGCTGGTTTTCGATACTGAAGGTCAGATCATCGTTGTCGATATCACTCGCTACTGGCGTGAAGCTGTAACTGGCATCTTGGTTAACAGAGGTCGCAGGTGAACCGCTAATTACAGGTGGAGTATTTGTGGAAATAATTTCAGCAGAAATGTTTGCCAACGTTATACTTCGAAATTCGAAATTAGCTACTTCTGCACTATTTTGAGCTTCGTAAGTTACTTCAATTTTTGTGACAACATCATACCCCGTACTTGGCCAAGCTGGAGTAAATGTAAAGTCACTAATTGAAACGCCTGAAGATGGGACATTTGCGTAGTCGCTAGATAGAACATGAGTCGCAATTATTTCATCACTTGAATTATAAAGGGTTATATCGAAACGAGGAATATCTTGACCACCACCAAAATCACCCACACCTATATCAATAAGCGAAAACGACTTCATGATATCGCCACCTTCAGCTTGAAAAATAACAGTGTTTGTTGCCTGCGTAGCATTTGATACGTAAAGGATATTAGCCACACCCGCGAAACTATTACTGACAATAAACTTATCGCCCTGCGTCTTAAAACTAGCTCCCCCTGAATCGGTACCTCCTAAATTCCCAAAATCATAAGTACCATCGCTAGTGCCTAAAGTCATAGCATTTACTGTCGCAACAGTACCCGATAGAATCAAAATGAGAATAAACAGCAGGTTCGATAAAGCAGATCCTACTTGTCCAAAGTACTGTCGACAATCCATTGTAATCCTACCTTATTTCAAGAAATATCATCGCGCACAACGAAGCACCTAATTACATATATAATGGGTTTTTACTGCTACCTTTAATATTACCGCTTCCTTACAGCAGGTTGCTTGCATCGAACATTTGACGATACTTGTTATTGACCAACTCACGAAGAAAGGAATTTTCATGGAATTTATAATGGGTGGAACAATCTTATTTGGTGGTAATTTTGCTCCAAAAGATTGGGCTTTTTGTAGTGGGCAACTTATGCCAATCAGTCAAAATCAGGCTCTTTTTGCAATATTAGGTACTACATGGGGAGGCGATGGGCGTACTAATTTCGCTCTACCTGATTTACGAAGTCGCGTTCCATCAGGTCCAGGGAAAGCTCCTGGTATAACCGTCGAAACGATAGAGGGTCGTATGTTTGGTAATGACTTGACCCAATTATCCATTAAACATATGCCTAACCACTCACATACTGCGCAATTTTCACCGTCAGGAGGAAGTCCTTCGCTTACAGCGACTTCTCAATCAGAAGCAACAGCAAAAATGTTTGTTTCTGATTCAGACGGCACAACCAATCAACCTGCTGGCAATTATTTAGCTACGACCAAAGATGGTCGAAATGACGGCGACAATATCTATAACGATAGTAAGGGAACATCGTTTCTTGCTGAACAGGCAATAGATGTTGAGGTTAATACAACAACAACTATTACTGGAACAGGTATTACTGGTGGCACGGTTACAGTCGGAGTCACAGGCGGAGGGGAGAAATTTAGCACCATCCAGCCGACATTAGGAATAAACTATATTATTGCAATACAGGGGACTTTCCCATCTCGGAACTAAAGTAAAAATAATATTATACGTCAGTAACCTTCCACATGAGTCAGCCGTTTGCTAACGATATAGTTAAGATAAAAACTGTATTATGGAGAGCTAAATTGCTCTCCAGCTGTTAACTGGAAGCGTTCAGCGAATGCCCCCCCCGAAAAAAGCCCCTCATTGACCGAGAGTATATCAAAGCGCAATGCCCCGCCCCTAGCTGATACGACTACCCCCTCGGGTTCGCCAATATGCAAAACAGTCCCAAAAGGAACGCCATAATCAGCATGGTCGACTAAAGTTGCTTGTAACAATCCAATATATGATTGTTTCCAAACAACAAGTGCACCATTGAATAACGGATTTCCAGCTCTGGCCATTGCCGTAATATCGGCGGCTGTCATCGTTTGCCAATTAACCATTAAATCTTGCTGACTTGGTATAGGAGCAACACTAATTTCACCCTGTTGAGGTACCCCTTCAAGTGCCCCTGCACTTAATGATTCTAAAAATTTCATCACCAAATTTGGCGACTGCTGGGCAATGGTATGACCGAGACTATTAAAAGTATCATTAGGGTTCAATGGCAATGATTGCTGAATCATAATATCGCCAACATCAAGCTCTGGCTCAACTTTTGTAATAGTGATCGCTGTCTCTGATTCATTGTTTCTAATCTGCCAATACAGTGGCATCGCACCCCGGTATTTAGGAAGGTAAGATGCATGTAGGTTATAGATTCCTATGGTAAAGCTATTGAGAATAATCGAAGGTAGCCGATGTGAGAAAGTATAAACCAACCCAATATTAGCCCCCCATGTTTCTACTTGGAAAATAACGTCTTCAGGAGTATCTGGCCGATATCGAATGTAGGGGATCTTTGCTTGCTGCAATTGCAGCTCTAATTGATAGGAATCAGTATCAACTCGATCATTTAATACAACGCCGACCAATGAAGCTTTCGCTAAAAGTGTATTAATCACTGGAATCACAGCGCTACTTGCGGCAAAAATGACAACTTTTTGATTTTGTTCAGGCATTATCACTTCCCTTAAAATTAGCTTACATTGCTATCGTTGCCATGAAACCTGGTAACCCATTCAGTCGATAATAAAATTTCAATTCATCACCACTTTTTACCATTAGGTCCCCTGGCTTAGCATCTATAGGCGTATAATTTATACAAACTTGCATATCTGGTAATGGATGTGTGATGCCGGAGTCATATTCATTCAATATCTCTTCGTCGAAGACCTTTATTTGAGTGCAAATAATAATCAAAGGCTGTTCTGGTATTACGGTTTCAGGTGGAATAACTATTTCTTCACACTCAATAAGACTTGTTGATTGATCTACAACATAGTCTTTAAGGTCAATCAGTGTCTGCGTGTTTAAGCGTAAGATTTCACCGAGTTCTACTCTTTGATTACAACCAATAATTTCCTGACTAACATCATACGCACGACTATTTTCCTCTTTCCACTGTTCAATATACTCTTTCTGCCCAACGGTTAAGACAGCTCGTAACACAAGTTCCTGTGGAAGAAAGATACCATTTGGATCCATAATCCTAGCAAAGTGACGTGCTAGAGCCACATGCCCTTCTCTACTCAGGCCATGCTGCAATGATTCTAATACAACTATATTTATTGAGGTACTGGACTCATACTCACAGGCATCTTGACAATAGAAATCACGAATAAAGTCATGTAAACCAAGCTCATCGGTTACAGCCTTTAAGCTCAAAATCGCACCAGGTTGGAGGTCGATAAACGTTACCTGTATATCATCCCCAGTATATAGCCCATTAGTTTTATAATAACTTAATAGGGGTAATAGCAAGGGTGCAAAAGGCCCACAAGCCGGATAAACAATATGAACCGTAGAATTATTATCTAACTTTAATTGAGAAATGGCTTGGTGTACTGATCTAAGATATGCTCGTACTCGAAGCGTATCTTTCACAGATGTTATACAATGATCAGGTGAAATGATTAGACCATGACGAGAAATAAACTGACGCGAACGATACATAGATGATATATCAGCATGCGTATATATCATTTTTAATTGATCAAAAATTACTTTTAACTGTAAATCTAACCCCTTTTTATCTATCGGCTGATTACTTAGTACATTACCAACTAACTGATATAAGTTTTCTGATAAGCAATTATCAATACTCTCGGCACGAGAGGTTTCAATTAATGGCTGATAGGTATCACCTCCTCTTAACTGTTGACGTATTGAATCATTCATCAAACCAGCTGACAATGTAGGACTGACATCATTAATTTCTAACTCGTCACTTTTCAAACTTTTCATGACCATCCTATATCTGTTTATCAACTATCCCGTTTGTATCTAATGAAGAGTAAATTTCTCAGCATTCATATAGTTGCTCTTTAAGCCACTGGTTGACAGTACAATCAAAAACTAAGTGAATACGAGGCTGATAACCTCGGTGATAAACAGCATGCTCTGCTGCCGCATTGATGTACCACAACTCCCCCTCAGCAATTTTTAACGATTGTCCACTAACCATAAACTCAACATCAGGATCGGACTGCAAGCAGTAATGAAGGCGGGCCTGACCATTAGAAAGATCTAAGCCACTATCACGATGAGGCTTGATTTCAGAGCCGGGGCTCAATCTCATTAAACGGGCAGATAGAACAGAACAAGGAAATAACCGCAAAAAACGAGCAATATGGGGTAATCCATCTAAGATGGGGTAGTTTTGATAATCGTTAGGGTTGGCTGATTCCCCAAAATTAAAAGCCTGTAAGATGGGTGAACATACCATATGCCTCGCTAATCCCCTTAAAGGCATAACGTCCCATTTTCCATCGAAACAAGCTTTGTTGACATGTGTCAACCATCTACTTTCATCTAATTGTGTCGTGTCATAGCCCTTCGATTTAGGCCAAGCCAACCCATCCGGTACATTTAATTGAGAAAAAATCACATCCATATGATTGTCTATTACAGCATATTTCAGAGCCAATTCAGTTCACTACTGCCTATAGTCATCAGCAAAGCAACTGTGCAAATTATCAAATTTAAGCTTAGACCAACAAGCGCCACCTGTTGCATATATTATTGGTTTTGTGAACTCGCACGCTAACAATTCATGATAGTCAGTGCGGAAAAAGGTCGTTCAAACCGAAATCCACACTGCCTAGTATCACCATCACACCATCATCGAATCAACTTCCAATTCCTGGCCTTTAAACACTTTAAAGTCATTTGCAGCAAAACGGACACGGCCTCTTTTCCGTTCAATAAGCAAGGGTTCACAAATACCTTCCGACTGTAATTTATCAGCAAGCTGTTTTCTTGCGCGATGAATTTGAATATTGACGTGATTCTCAGACAAACCAATATCCTTGGTCAATTGCTCAATTGTGCGCCAACCTTGTAAATGCTCAGGTAACTGTTCTTGTTTATCCTGGCCTTTATATCTTGCTAGCAAGGCTGTTAAGTAATGGTGGCTACGTGTTTCACAATCAATATCAGACCGATTGTTCTTTAACGTAAGCTCGGTGAGTTCTTCATCTTGACTGATGTTGAAGATATAACATAACTCATTGCTAACCGTATCACTTGTAACTACTGTTTCTTTTTCAGCAGCATCAGCCCCTTTGATTAATTTCCACATTGAATCGGAGAATTCCAGTAATTCTCCATCATATAGTTTGCTTGGTGTAGAATCATTAATCGTTTCACAGTACCAACTTTTTTCGACCACATCATAAAAGATAATGACTTCCGGTGAGTTTTCTGATGGCAAAAAATGATAATGCTCCAATAGGATTGGTTGGGGATTCCGGGGCTCTACCTTGAAGTTTTTCTCGCTAACGAACGGAACTAACACGTCTTTTGGTTCATCTAGGTTAGCAACAACAAATGTTATACTCTTTTTGTTGGCAAAGCAGATCCTATCGTCAACCGCAAGTTGATAGAGTTTGTTCGGCTGAATGGCTTTATTGTTAACCAAAACACCATTTTTACTGAGATCTCTTATATACCACTTGCTATCAATCCACTCAATGACTGCATGTATCCTCGAAATTTCAGGGTTATCAACTAAAGTATCTACTGCTGTCGCGAGACGGCCAAATTGATGAAATGCCTTTAAAAACAGTGGATAGCTTGAATTAATTGAAGTCAGGTATGCCATAGTTCATCCTTGCTGTTAGCTATTGAGTAACTCAACCTCAGGCCTATTAATCACCTTCTGATTACATCCTAGTTTGGCCCTGGTTCAACGTCTATTACGACAATATTACACGTCTTTCGTGAGACTAAACTTCCTAAGCCTGCTAAATATATAGCCCTAATGACGTAATACTGTTTTCACTTTTCGCTTTATTCAACCATTTTAGCTTAACGGGTACCTGGTATAAGCGCTCATTGGCAAGTTGCGGCCAAATATGACACAGACCTGGAACAAAAACTTTAACAGTGTGCAGAGGGATTGGCTGTCGAGTATAGTCAACAACTAACGTTTCAAGGTTACAAGACTTAAGTTGCCCAACAAGACCCAAGATATCTACTTTCATATCACCTGAATTGATTATAAAGGGTATTTCAGGTGCAATTTCTTTGTTTGGATGTAAATATGCCCCTTCCTCAACTTCATCGAAATTAAATGCAGCCCCTTGCTGATTTCGAATAGGGAGCAATTGACATAATTCAGTAAGTGCACGTTGAGCTGCTAATTGTGGCTGCAGGTGACAACCAAAACCAAAGATATAGCCATCGTTCTCTTTATGTCGACCCACAGCTACCATGACAGGAATACCGATATCATGGGTAATATCAAGAACCCAGAAGTGATAATCCTTGCTCAACGTTAGCTCAATCGGCTCATAAAAATCACGCTCAAGTAGTTGCAAGTTAAAAGCTGGACGCTCAATTTGGTTGTACCACCAAATTGCAGCAGCATCACGCTCTATTAACTCATACAGCCCTTGTAGTATTGCTTCTTCTAGCGTATTACCGGCAGCCGCACCATTTGAATGCCAACGACCAAATTTGTCATCTTCAAAACGCTGAGGCGCTGTCTGTTTTTGTGGTATTTCAATATTTGAAAAGCAGCAAGTTAGTGGCACGTATACGTGTTCATCATTAGTCAATGACCAAGTCGCTAACCAATGTATAGGTTCGTTTTTATACGGTATTGAGGCTTGCGCTCGCTTCGACTCACTGTCTGTACTGTCTGCAAATCGCTGATACTGAGTAGCGCTATAAGGCGTCAAGGTCTGAAAACTTATATGACGTTTACTTAACTCACTTGGGCTTGCTCTGTACAAGGGTTCATCGCCCTTAAACTGCGCATTTGACCGCTCGATAGCTTCACATAACGCACTTGCTCGTGACTGTTCATGGCTAACGCCTTTACCCAAACATGTTTGCACAAAAGCATTATTATTAAGTGTGTCTAAGTTTCTAACTAAAGGGGTTTTGTAAAAAGCAGTTTTATATATTTTAATCGGCGCATCATCATCAGAGGCTAATTCTTTAATGTGGGTAATATTACCTGTTATGGCGTCAACAAAAGGCATTAGCTTGCGAACCGTTTCTGTTGGTGAAATCGATCGTGAACCACCATCCATGTTATAAATAGATTCAACATGTTGTAATACTACAGGTTGCTCAAATTGAGCCTTCAGCTCAGTATCTTCTGCAAAGTGAAGAGCATGCTCTGAGATCGTGCTTTCTCTTATATCAAGTTGAAGCAAACAAGGCTGCTTCGTTTCCAATTGACGTTGAATTAACCCACGTATCATTGGCCACTGTTCAATTTTCGGCCTGTCTGTTACGTCAAAAGGGATAACATGCCGAGCTTCAGGATATAGACGCGTTAAAAACTGTCTTACCGGCTTGTTATTGTATATACAAGTTTGAAATTTCAGCCAGCAGCAGTCGTTCTCTGGTAATGTTGGTAATTGTTTAAATACAGGGCTAACCGCTAGTTGATTGCCAGTGATTTTGATAACGCAATAATACTCAAGGTCACGAGCAAGATCTGCAATTCGGCTGTCAAGTAAATCATCAACCAACAAAAATGTCATTTTCTTTGAGAAGCGTGTGACAGTCTCCCCGACTTGATTTTCTTCAGTCTCTGATATTATTTTAAGAGCATTACACCATAGCTCGAGGAAACCTTTATCTGAAGAAGATAGATTCAATATTTCAATCGCATTCCCACTATAGACTGATTCGAGTGAAGTCTGTCCAGACACTTGATATTGCTCATCTAATGCCATACTCGCACCAGTTAAATAGCCTTGTGACTTTAACTGATTGACTTGACTAACAAACCGTACCATTTGCTCTGGCTCATGATGATAAAAACTAGCATATTGTCCAATGACACTGTCATAACTGCATGTTCCGTCAACTAACCAAAATGCTGGAAACGACGATTCTGGCAACCAGTAAAACTCTTTTTCACTGATCAACATAACACCTGTTTTCTTTAAACAGTATGCTGAAAATCTAGGGTGCCACCTCAAATTACTAGTCATTATCTTTAACCGCTCCCTATTACTGTTTTTTAAAATGCCAAAGAAAAATGCTTCTGCAAAACCATCAGGCTGGCTAAATGCATAAAAACAGGGTCAAACTTAACCTGTTGCGGATAAGTGGCATTACGAAGTTTTGCATAAAGCTCTCTCACCTTATTGATTGAGTAAAATTCTGGTAGATTACTATCATCATAGAAATAATGGTCGAACAGACTAGATAAAGGCTCACTTTCACGAAAACAGCTAACAGGTGCGATAAGCGGTTTTTTATCAATCATCGAGATCTCATCTGGAAGATATTTTCTTGCAACCTGTCGTAATATTCGTTTATCGATATTTTCATTTACTTTGAATGCAATAGGTAGTGAGTGAATAAAGTCGACCAATTCATTATCTAAAAAAGGTGTCCTCCCTTCAATGCCATTTGCCATTTCTGTTCTATCCGCTAAAGCGCTAAGGTTATAGTTTTGAAATGCGCTTTTATAGTGCAACCTTTGAGAGTTTTTATACATTTCACCGGTAGCTACTGCTTTACTCAACAAACTAGTATACGGATTTATATCTATATCTTTATCACTTTGTAATTGTTTCAGGACTTCCGCTTGATATGAGGAATGCATGATTTGAGCTGGAATGTATCCCATTTTCTGGAAAACATCTAATAAATGAGAGCTCAGCTTTATCGGCATCTCCTGAACGTTTTTATAAGGCGACAACAGGTCTTTTTTAAAAAAATGGTAACCCATTAATGATTCGTCAGCGCCCTCCCCCGTCAAAGCAACCTTATGGCCATTAGTAGCCAGCGTTTTGCTTAATAAATACTTGGCTGTGACGTTCAGATTAGGTACTGAGCTCTCGCAATGATAAACAGATTCTTCAAATGAATCTGCAAGTAAATCATCTGTTGCAACGATGGTATGATGGCTAACACCCAGCTGTTTTGCGATGTATCGAGCCGTTTTACTTTCATCAAGTCTGGGATCGTCAAAACCAATGCTAAAAGCATCAATGCTACTTGAGCTCTCAGCAGCCATCGCAGCAATCATTGAAGAGTCTATACCGCTGCTCAGGTAGCACGCATTACCCATCCCCTTCTGTAAGCGCTTTCCTACAGCATTAATCAGTAAATGTTCAAATTGGACACACGCTTCTGTGAATGATAATTGACTCGTTGGGTACAATGTAGGGTCAAGAGGAGATTGTTTTAAATAACCCCTTACCTCTAGGCCACTTGTGGTAAGGCTCAATAACTCACCGGGTTGAACAGCATACACGCCTTCTACGCAGGTCTCATTGGCACCAGTAACGAAAGCCCCTGCCGTAGCTAAATATTGTTGATTCCAACGAGCTGGCACACCATATGCTAATAATGCTTTGATTTCAGAAGCAGCAATGAATTGATCGCCAACTTGAGCAAAGTACAACGGTTTAATACCATGACGATCTCTCGCTAAATACGCAGTTTTGGTTTTTTGATCCCACAAAGCGAAAGCAAACTCACCGTCGAGTTCACTCATACACGCTTCCCCTTTGGAAATAAAGCTGTTCAGTAAATATTCACTATCGCTACCAGTCTTAAATTGTATTCCTTCGTCGATCAATGATTGCCTAGAGTTATAAAACTCACCATTGACAACAGCTATCCATCGCTTATCTTCAGATAATAATGGCTGCCGCCCAGCCTCCCCTCCATTAATCGACAACCGTTTATGCCCTAAGGCCGCAGTCTGGTCATGAGAAACCCATGTACCAGTTTCATCAGGACCACGGTGATGTAATTTTTGGAGTGCAGCAATGAATTTCTCAGTGCTTAACTGATTTGATAATGAATGATAAAAAAGTAATCCACACATAGCCTGACCTTCAACGGTTATATCAGCAGGGCTTGAGCATTAAGCTGCTCCTCGGTTTTCGGTTCGGATAAAAATCCCATAGAAACTGGCACTTGATATAAACGCTTTGCCGCTAGATATGGAAATATGTGGCAGGTCCCTGGAATGATAATTTTTACCGTATTCAAAATCATTTCTGGACGGCTATAGTCTAATGCTAAAACATCGAGGTTCAATCGCTCTGCTTGCGCTAAGCAATATTGGATATCATCAGAAATATCTTGATTACTTGGCGTGGAAAAGTCTTCAAGCTGGCAAGGTGAACTGGCGTTTGGTAGAAGATATTGATCGGACTTCATTGCGTCAAAGTTAAAAGGTGCTGTATTGCTGTCTCTTATCTCTGTAATTTGGCACAGTTCAGTCAATGCTCTCTGACAGGCAATTGTTGCATTAACATGGCATCCAAAGCCAAAACAAAACTTTCCAGTTATTCGATGTTGACTGATAGCTGCTATAACAGGAATGTTGAAATCATTGGTAATATTAATTGCCCAATATTCCCACTCACTACCAAGCGTATTTGAGAGCTGTCGCAATAAATCAGCACTAACATTGGTAATATCAACTTGAGTTCGCTGAATTTTGTTATACCACCAGATAGCAACAGCATCTCTCTCAACAATTTCCAAAAAACCTTGCAATATTGCTTCTTCTACACGGTTACCTGCTGCACCACCATTATGATAGAAACGGCAAAATATTTGATCATCATAAGGTGTATTGGCATAGCAGTAACTTAGCGGTACAAAACGCTTTCTCTTTTGTGTTAGAGACCAGACTTCAGTCCAGTGAAGGGGCGAATCACCCTTGTATCTTGCTGCCGCATAGAGTTGATTTTCAATATTTTTATCATCTTCAAATCTTTCGTATTGACGCTGGCTAAAGGGGATTAAATCCTGAGGTAAGATATAATCTTCATCTCCTTTTCGAGGTGTTGTATAGAAACTAAACTCATTTCCTTGATACTGAGAAGCAAGACGCTCTATACCTTCGCTCAACGCACTCGCTTTCGACTGTTGAGTACTGATCCCCTTACCCATCGTAGTGTAATGAAAACTATCATTAGATAGCGTGCGCCAATTTAGCGGCTGTGGAATTTGAAAAAAACCACTTCGAAAAATTTTATTCACATACTTTCCTGAATGAGAGGCCGTTTTAATATGGCTCAAAAGGCCACTGATTGGGCTAATCAATGAACTTAGGCTCCGGCAGGTTTCCTCAGGTGTATTACAGCGCACACCGCCATCGAGCGTTGGCAACTTTAATGCTTGTTGAAGCTTTATCGGCTGTTGTCTTTGCGATAAATAAGGATCACCGCAACATGGACATTGAGGCCACGGAATCACTGGGTGAACTCTTGGTTCAGGTCCACCAGCATTTACTTCAAAAAAACAATTTGCAGGCTCATCGTCAACCAGTTTCTGTAGGGACGGTTCAACCAGTTCAATATGCTTATCAACAACCTGGCGGGTATACTGTATCGGTACGGCAGTTATAGCACCGCTTAGCCTATTCCCTGAGTGATCTTTGCCTAAGAGATATTTACCTGGACCGGTGTGGGCTAATTTCACCATCATATTGTCACTTGAAGTAACCCAACGGATAGCCGTGTTAATACGCATCCGGTGATGCAAACATTGCCAACAAGCCGTATTATCACCAGCTTTAAAGAGCGGCCCTACAAATGCTTGCTCACCCGTCACTTTTATTAGGATCCAATCCTCGTTTTTATCCAGAAATAAAGCGTTGATTTCATGCAATCGAGGGTCAAAAAAATCGTCAACTATAACGAAGCTGCCACTATACGTTGGCTTTATACGTTCAATAACTTTAAGTAATGGAGATAAAAACTCATATTCCGACAATATGATTATTTTATCTGATTGCTGATCCAGTAAAATCTTTGATAACGGTTTATCAAACCTAGGCGTATGGTAACGAATATCACTATCGCTAGGTTTATACTGCCTTATATATTCCGCCTTCAATAGGTATTCTAGTTCTTTATACAAGCGCAACACTTGAGGTGTCGATAGTTCAGCACTTAACTCATCCAGTGTTCGCTTGTGTTGAAGTACATCATTTAGCTTTTCAAGTGAGTCAACACTGATAATGTTATGATCAAAATCTGCTAGTAACGAAATGTATTTATTATCAATCGGTTGAATCACATACTTTGGATGCCATTCATAGTATTGACTAAAAATATTCAATAGATTCTCTCTTCCATAAGAGTCAGGCTATACGCGGGAGCTTCCTGCTTCTAAAGTTACTCCCTACCCAAATACATAACAACATATAACTATATTGATAATAGGTAGAGAGATCGCATTAAGTGATATTGTTAGCAAGTGAAGGGAAATCCTTCATCATCAACATCGTAATTCATTAACGCAATAGGTGCCATACCCTCATTTTCCGGCGGATGCGGTATAGAATACTGCACTATTTGTAGTGGTAGTTTGGGTCTTAGATAAGGTACGTTAGGTTCCACATCTTTTTGGCTTTCACCATCAAAGCTAGATGTAAGTTCTTGTTCATATACCCAATACCAACGACCTTCTGTTCTATCATCTTCATCAAAAGCATAAACTGCATGTTCATCCTCCATTAGAATTAAATCAAAATGAAGTGGGTACGTCGTATCAAGCAGCTCATTCACCAACTTGACCGTTTGCCCTGGCTTATGCTGGTCCAGTTGTTCTGGCTTAGTAATCAATAGATCCCATAAGTTATTTTCAGCCCACATCATCGTAACTAGATTCCGGACACCGGCACTAAGGCCAAAGTAGAGACCATCAGCATCATTATTAAGGTTATAGGATCTTTGTGGTTGGCCCGGCGCAAGTAACTCAGGTATTAGCTGTGTTGGTTCATGGCGATCTAATGGTGGTAGTCCTACATTGTGGCGAAATTTAGCATAAGCTTTAGAGAAATACAGGCTGTATAAACCCGTATGGGCAATAAATAAATCGGTTTCAATATTAAACTTATTCTCGCTAAGTGCCAGATCCCCCATGCTTTGGGCTCCAGACTCATAAGTTACGCTTTTATCACCTTCGGAGCAGGTCGTAAAAAATGATGGGTAATTTCCAGCAGCAACTGAAAGCGCTATTGTTTGCTCAAAACCAGACAGACTCTCTTTGCCTTTATTAATTCTTTGACCGCTAATCGTATTTAGCGTCTGCTTTTTAGGGACTTTTATAATAAGCCTATTATTAATATAAGGTTGCACCATAGCCGAACTACTAGCCGGATTATAATAAGGGGCAATCCCCTCTTGCCAAAACATATAGTGATTCTTTTTTGATACCACTTTAGTTGGATCCTTAGGTCCAGCGGCAATCATATAATCAACCCAATACTGGCCTTCAAACTTCGAACCAAAAATCTCAGTATCAAGGGGGTTCTGATAACGAAAATCAATACATTCAGACTTATCATCGGTATCAGTTAGCTTTATTAGTTTACCCGCGCTATTAAGCGTATGCGTGTTGCACATTTCGATAAAGCTTTCGATGTTGGCACTTTCAGACCAAATTTGGGCACATTCACGTAAGTGAAGCAACCTTAAATTTATCATTTTTCCAGCAACGGGTTTTGATAATTCATCAATGCGTTTTGATAATTCATCAACGCGTTTTGGTAATTCTGCGTTTTCATCTGACATTTTAATCCCTTAGTTTTAAATTAAAAAAAGTGCTTAACATCCTGCTGTACTTTGGCATATACATATGTGGCACCAACTTGTTTTGCTAGGTACATAGCTTGTTTGGCATCATCTTCCGCAGCCTTAGCTTGTTCAGGGAAATTCTGCCAAAGGCTCATTGCCCTTCGGTGGTATAGCTGCGCTTCGTAATAATGTTCGTTAATCGACTGGCATAGCGATATACAGTCATTAAACCTTTCAACGGCTTTTGAGGCCTCACCCTTCAATAAGTAAATATCTGCAATAAGTGAAGAAAAGTAGGCAACAGCATGCCGGGAGCCACACTCCTTCAGCTCAACAAGAGCCTGATCAGCGTGACGATCATCGTTACTTGCCCAAGAAAAAATTAAACGGCCGTAAGCAGCAAAAATAGGTAGTTCATGCTGTTGCGATAAACGTAATAACTCATTTGACGTGTTAAAACATGCATCTTTATCGTTGTTATATTGGTGTACGATACTTGCGTACATCAATGTGATTCCCAATGTACCCACGTGATTTAGCTCACGAGACTTAATCAACGCTTTATCTATATACGTTAACGCTAACTCAGTGTCGTCCATCTCCCAGCAAATTCTTCCTAAAGTTGCTAGCGAAAACGTAGGGCTGTGCCAGCCATATATTTGAAGGTGGTCGGGGTCTACATCAACTTCAGCATCATATTTAACGGCTGATTCAATATATTTCCTGCCAGATTGGCAGTCTCCACCAGTATAAAAATAATAACCAATCAAACTTAAGATAGCGGACTTATCCGAATCACTGGCTACAGTTATCAACTGCTCCAGCTCTCGTACAACTTGTGGTAGGTCCTGACGCTCCCCCGCAGAAAGGCCTTGCATCAGCTTCCACCATAAGTGTTTAATGAGTTCTTTCTTTTCAGTCCCCTCCTCCGAGTTCAACAACTCTATTGAGCTTTCACTATACTCTTTGACCTTTTCAGACGCCCAACCTCCGGTTAGCATATTTAATGTTATTAAAATTTCGTTAAGCGCTAGGTTGAACTTACGTTGCTCATCTTCGTGAAGGTACCTTAGCCAAATTTTGATTTTTTCTGTTTGAAGTGCTGTCTCTTTAGAAGATGCTGCATTCAAGTTAAGTTTTGCACCTTCAATCCCGAAACAGACCGCTTTATTAAATACCTCTGCCGATGCAAAATGTTGCGCTACGGCCATTGGCTCCTTTCTAGCGACGTCTGGAAAATGTACCTCTAATGAATTTGCAACCTGTAAATGGGAGTGCTTCAATGTGGCGCTATTTATCCCCTCATAGGCAGCATCTCTAACCAGAGCATGCTTGAAGATATAACTATCACCTTCTACTTGTCGCTGCTGATAAATCAACTCAGCCTTAATCAATTCATCCAGATCTATTTGCACTTGCGCTTCATCTTTACTTGATGCCGCTACAAGTAAATCGTAATCAAAAGTCCGTCCTATTGTTGCGGCAAGCTGTGCAGTATCTTTGGCGAACTCAAGCCAATCAAGTCTTTGTTGTAACGACTCTCTTAAACTGACCGGCACTTGGCTCTGCTTTTCGCTATCGACAAAGTCAACGGTACCATTGACCTTATGTACTAGCTTTTGCTTTTGTAAAGTTGACGCCAATTCTTCAATGAACAATGGAATACCATCGGTTCGCTCAATTAAAAGCGCCGATAAGCGTTTCGATAATGGCTGCTGATTAAACAGATAAGCAACATAGTCATTAACGTTAGCATCACTGAGCTTATCAACTTTTACTACCAAGAAAGGGAGATCTTCCATTATGGTTGGTATATCCTCGCGCGAAGTATTTAACCAACAGTGATTTCCCTCTTTAAATGCTTCAGTCTGAACAAAATAATGGATAAATTCTTTGCTCGTTGGATCAGCCCAATGTAGATCCTCAAAAATAAATAGGTGTTGTTTTTTATCGTTTGCCTTCTCCCCATCACTTAGGTGTATCTGGCACAGCAAATGGCTTAAAACGTCAAACAAACGCTGTTTTTGTAATGCGGGTGACAAGTTACCGATCGCGTTACTCTCTGCGGTTTGTTCATCAGTCGTTATATTGAGCCATGAAGACAAGACTGACAGCCCTTGCTCTTGATGCAGCTGAGGCAAATCGCTTAGCTCAATCGCTTGCGCTAGCCGTATGATCTTTTGCTCATCAGACAAAGGAGAAAGTGCATATTTCACTTTCAATAAAGTGAGGATAGGATAAAGGGCATTGTTTTGGTGTTCAGGTAGACACTGGGCAACAAAATGTCGCCAATCACCGATACGCTCTCTTAACTCAAAGACTAAGCGTGACTTACCAATTCCAGCTTCGCCCTGGATATGGGCGATTCTATTGGTACGCTGTAGCGCCGTATCATCGCTACTTTTGCCAGCCAACAGCTCGACTAACGCTTTTATTTCTAGCTCTCGACCAACAAAAGCCCTGTTTTTTTGCGTACTGCGTAAAAAGCCAAACGCTTCTGATAACCGTTCTGAGCGTAATAAGTAGGGCCTTTCTTCAACATAGCTTGCCGACGCATTAACCGGTTCTGGATTGATTAATCGCTCAAAATTCAGGTAGCTTTCAAGGATCAGTTTAACGCTTTCTGAGCAAACTATTTGCCCAGGCTTAGCTTGCCGGCATAAACTCATCGCATCATGAGCGGCCTTACCTTCAGGTATATTACCTGCGAGGCTTTGCATTAATCCAGCCTGCATACCCATCTGAATATGACTTACAATCCCATGGCTTTTTTTTAACAACGCATTTTTTCGATTAAAGTTACTCACGATTTCTAACGCGGCACGACTACATAGCCGACTATCATTATCACTTACTTTTGGGTAGCCGAAGTAGAATAATAACGTATCGCCTAAAGAACCCACATGAGTAGCACCGTAACGAACTGCAAGATCAATACATTGCTGCATTTGATCACTATGGAAAGTATCAATCACATCCTGCTCGACAAGCTGAACCGTCTGCTCTTCAGATTGCAAACAGGCCGTTGTTAAGATTACGCTTAACACCGATATTTGTTTACGCTCAGTCAGCCGAGAATAAGAAAAGTTCCCGTCATTCACCAGTGTCTCATCATGCTGGTTAACCTGAGTGATATCACTGACGCCAACAGCGGGATGATGTACAGCTTTAGGAGAAGGAGTGCCCGTTAAATTTACAAAATTTATTTTTTCAAATTCATGATATAACTCAGCTGTATTAGCAGGCCTTTCATATGACTTTTTGTTCAATACCCGTCGAAAGAAAGGCGCCGAATTATGACCAGCCAAAATGCCTAGCGGAACATTCGTCGGGCTTAATTGCTGATGAAAGATAGCGGCGAGACTACGACCTGTGATTGTTGGCACACCCGTTAGGCACTCTAAAAAGACCAAGCCCCAGACATATATATCCGTTTGAGCAACAGGAGGCTCACCACGTAGCTGCTCAGGCGAACTATATGTCGGCGTTCCTAAGGTTTCTTGTGTTAGCGTGATGCTTTTGTAGTCTAACTGCCTGACTTCATTCTTTAATGTACCTATGCCAAAGTCCAACACTTTAACATGAGTTTTAGCCCCGACTTGATAGAGCATAATATTGGCAGGCTTTATATCTCTATGTATCACGCCTTTTTCATGTGCATGCGATAATGCGTCTAACACACATGCCATAATTTCAGCAGTATCAACAGCATTCAATGCACCATGAGTATCTAAGTGCTCTTTTAATGTATATCCATCAATATACTCATAAACCGCATAGATCAGTAAATCACTCTGCTGACCTTTATCAATAAGATGGACAATATTTGGATGATTGAGGCGACGGATTAAATCGGACTCTCGATGGAATCGTTCAATGTAGCGCCGTTTTTTTTCTTGGTCGAAGTCTGGACTGAGTATTAAAAACTTTATAGCAACGAGCTTTTGCGTACTATGCTGAAGGGCTTTATAAACATGCCCAAAACCACCTTCGCCAATTTTTTCAATTAACTCATAGTCCGGTGAGCTAAACGTTGCCTCTACAGAGTTTTGACTCTGGAAATCCATTCCCATTGCACTCTCTCATTATTATGTTAATAATCAAACCTTTAAATCAATCACCAATAATAACAACCCTAAATGGAACCGCATATTATCAATATCAAACTGAAACTAAAGATAGATGCTCTTTACTTATTTATCAAACAGCACGCAGTTGACTTGATTGCATATTGTGAGTTGGCGCGCATCGGTTCATCCACCTCTCTCTATATATGTAAACCACTACAGCGCCTTCTAGCGGCAACTTGCCCTCTAGTTTGATAAAAACTTTTACAAATCTATTGATCGATGAGTAACTAAAGTTGACTATGCCTGATAATATTGAGGTCTAAATTCACCATTCTCGACTCCCCATGACCCAAAACCGCATTGCCAGTTTCGAAGTCGGCAGGCTCGTCGCTCTGCTTGGCGTAATCGCTATTCATAGCCAGCTCTTCATGAAAGCTCCATTGGTTAACGACGAACCATGGCTCGGCCTACTCATTAACCAAATTAGTCGTTTTGCCGTTCCTCTATTTTTCATCTTGGCGGGGTATTTCATTGCACCAAAGCTTTCAGCCCAACCCTCAACAACCCTAAAGCATTACAGCTCTCCACTCTTAAAACTCTGGTTTGTTTGGAGCGCAATCTTTATATTTGCGCCCTTCAACATTCAAATGGCATGGGAATCAGGCTATATCGCTGAGCGCAGTGGTTATTGGCAGTATTTACTCTCCCAGCCGTTGAACACATTGTTTGAGGGCGGCTTAGTTCACCTTTGGTATATCCCGGGCTTGGTTTGCGGGCTACTTGCCATTGCCCTTTGTTGTCATGCAAAAAAGCAAAACTTAATCTTTCCTATTGCTATCGCGCTGTATCTCTTTGGTCTAGCTGCTGGTAGCTACCTGCCTATTACGGGGATTGAATTTCCTTTATTCAGCCGTAACGGGCCGTTTATGAGTATGCTGATGCTCACGATTGGCTTCATGAGCAAACAGAACGGATGGCAATTAAGTTTTGGCAAAGCGACTGCTCTCGCCTTAGTCGGCATGGGGTTACATTTGGCTGAAGCGGTATTTTTATTACGCTATGACGTACCATTCAACATGCATGATTTCCTCATCGGAACTCCCTTTTGGGCAACTGGGTTATTTTTCATGTTGATGGGGCACCCTCAATTTGGAAAGTCAGTGGTAAAATTAAACATTAGCAAGCATGTACTAGGGATCTATCTGGTTCACCTTCTGATCATTATTTACTTAATGCACCTTCTTCCCCTGCTTGGTTTCACTGGCTACGCCAATGACATTTTACGTTTTGTTCTTACATGTATCATTAGCTATGGCCTCGTTACACTGATAGATAAGACACCGCTACGAAGCGTACTTTTGAGATAAAAAACAAATTAGAGATAAGAAGCAAAAAAGAACCCGGCAGGATAAGAATTCCACCGGGTTCTTCATTTCAAGGCTTTTTATACCAATAAAGCTAAGTTATTGATCAAACATTGACGTCAGTTGGAACGACTATTGTGTAATCACTCTAGAGACTCCATGCTCCATCAACCACAGCTGGAGATTAGGCGCTTTGCTGATGTAATGGCTCAGCATATCACATGGTTTTTTCGCTACCGTTGCAGCCTTCAATGCATGGTCGATGAGTGCTAACACCGCTTCATTTTGATCATCATGCAAATACTCCAATGACGGATGGGTTTGATCTAACCCAAGAGCAAACTGGGCTAGCTGATCGATATCAATGACCAACCCATCAAAATATTGCAAAAACTTTTCTGCCGTTAATGCATTAGCCGGTAGTTCAGCCATCAGATGAACCCTGAGCCCTTGTGCTCCGCGGCATAGACCTTGCTCTGCCAATAAATCAATGGCCGTCGCCGCTTCACTGAAAGTTCTGACAAATGGAATGACAAGTTCAATATTCACCATACCTTCTGCCATTCGGGCACGCTTGATAGCTTCGCACTCAAGTTCAAAAGCTTTACGAATTGCCTTGTTTGCCCAGCGTGAAACGCCTCGCTGGCCAATAAGCGGATTCACCTCTTTGGTTTCAAGTTCTGAACCTAGAAGTGATTGCCTCTGGTATGAATCAGCCCCAGCAAGGCGTACCTTGAGCGGTTTGTCCCCAGCTTTTTGCGCTGCCGCAATGAGCTTCTCTGCCAGAGCAGAGACAAAATATTCCGCTGGGTTACCTTCTGTTTGTACCAGCAACTGCTGCTGAACGTCTGAGGATAAGTCAGCAGGGTAAGCCGCTGCCAGAGGATGGAGCCCAATTTCTAGCAAAATATCATCAACCGAAAGCAGGCCAATATCGGCTTGCATACTTGATAATTGCGACGAGGATTTGAGGATTTCAGAAAATTGTAAACCTGACTGAGCGCTGTTTGTCATAAGCCACCATAACTACTTTATCTTGGTTTCTTGGAAGAACATATATGGACAGATCATAGCGCCTAGGCCAGTGATTCCTTTCGTATATCGACTTCCATTTTTACCCATACAACATGGATAGATATTCACATAGACCCAACATACTGACTCATGCCACCTGACGCAAGTAGCTATGTCGAAAGTTTTAATTATCTATGGCTTCGGTAAGTACAAGATCCTGAGTATTCACAGGGCCAATGTATTTAATGCTAGGTGGGGATGATATATTTCAGTTGCACAAAAAGGCAGCTTGCATTGATCTATTTTCATAAAAGGCGAAGTAAAAAAGAAAGCACTAGAATAAAAATCTAAGTGATATCACAAGTTTGGTTTATTCCTGCCAACTTTTGGGCTATCTTTACGCGTCAATAATTTTTGTAATACCGAGATAGGCAACACTATGCCAATGAAAACAGATGAACTCCGCACCGTAAGCCTTGGGCTAATGCCAACGCCGGCTGCGGTAGAAGCTGCTTACCCAATCACAGATGAAATTGCGGAGCATATCGCCCACTCTCGTCGTCAAGTTGAAGCTATTCTCACGGGCCAGGACTCCCGTCTTCTTGTTATCGTTGGTCCTTGCTCTGTCCATGATCCTGATGCAGCCATCGACTACGCAAAACGACTTCAAGCGGTTCAGGAAAAATACCAAGATACGCTTTTTATTGTTATGCGTACCTATTTTGAAAAACCGCGTACTGTCGTGGGCTGGAAAGGCTTGGTCTCCGACCCTAACCTTGACGGCAGCTTGGATTTAGCCAAGGGTCTACACACTGCCCGTAAGTTGCTTGTTGATATCAATACGCTTGGCATGCCTACAGCAACTGAATTCCTTGATATGATCACTGGTCAATATTTGGCAGACCTGATCAGTTGGGGGGCTATCGGTGCTCGTACAACCGAATCTCAAATCCACCGCGAAATGGCTTCTGCCCTATCCTGCCCAGTTGGATTCAAAAATGGCACCGATGGCAACATCAAGATTGCAATCGATGCGATTCGCGCCACACGCGAGTCACATGTGTTCTGCTCTCCAGCCAAAAACGGTGAAATGACCATTTACCGTACATCAGGTAACCCTCATGGCCACGTGATTCTTCGTGGTGGCAAGATGCCAAACTACCATGCAGAAGATATTCAAGCGTCTTGTGACACATTGGCTTCATTCGATTTACCAACCCGTTTGGTCGTCGATTTCAGCCATGGTAACTGCCAGAAGCAGCATAAGCGCCAACTTGATGTCGCTGCCGACATTTGTCAGCAGATTAAATCAGGCAGCCAGTTTATTGCCGGCATAATGGCCGAAAGTTTTATCGTAGAAGGTAACCAGCCTGTCGATATCGACAATTTAGACGCATTAACTTATGGCCAGTCGATTACCGATCCGTGCATTAACTGGGATGATACAGTCACCCTGCTAGACATGCTTTCCGATGCAGTAAGTAGCCAACAGTAACTGACTGAGGTATGGCCCGTTCTATGCCATACCTCAATACAACATATAATTAAATCACTAAACAATTAGGATTACGCACATGCCATCTTTTGATATTGTTTCTGAAGTCGACTTCGTTGAAATCCGAAATGCAGTAGAAAACGCGTCTCGCGAGCTTGAAACTCGTTTTGATTTCCGAGGTGTAGAAGCTAGCTTCAAACTAGAAAAAGAAGTCGTTAAAATTACGACAGAATCTGATTATCAACTAAGCCAGCTAATTGCTATTCTTCGTGGCAACCTTGCTAAACGCCATGTTGACGCACAATCAATGGATCAAAAAGACACGACTCGCACTGGTAAGTCTTTTGCTTGTAACGTTGAATTCAAGCAAGGTGTCGACACTACTGTTGCGAAAAAAATCGTTAAAATGATTAAAGATGAGAAGCTGAAGGTACAAGCTTCAATCCAAGGCGATAAAGTACGCGTGACCGGTAAGAAACGCGATGACCTACAGGCAGCTATGTCGCTTGTACGTGGTGCTGAGTTGGGACAGTCATTCCAGTTT
Organism: Photobacterium satsumensis; assembly: GCF_050336935.1. Lineage (NCBI taxonomy): Bacteria > Pseudomonadati > Pseudomonadota > Gammaproteobacteria > Vibrionales > Vibrionaceae > Photobacterium > Photobacterium satsumensis. The sequence goes on along the minus strand of NZ_JAKJSK010000010.1, from coordinate 284,792 downwards.
GACAACTTCCGCGACTAATACCGTTTCGCAAAAAAAAACCGCCAGAGTTGGCGGTTTTTTATTAGCATTCATAGGTTACTTGGGTAACTTTTAACTTGTCTATTAGTGTTGCGCCATCTTTATAGTGCTCTAGCTTTACATAACACCTATGTGCTGTGATCTCCTCACCGAATCGCTCTGCACCAAAATACACATATGTCCAGCTATCATAGTCGCTCACGGTTAAGCCATCGATACTCATTGCTTGATGCAAATGTTCAGGCTTGACGCTCATAAAGTTATCATGCACGTAAAGCTCTGTGCCCGGAATGTTTTTAAGGCTGGCGGTCCCATCTAACACCCCCGCTATCTCAGCCTTGGCCATCACAATATCATTCGCAGCATGAAACGCTCCTTCAAATCCTTTTAAGACAGCAATTCTTGCATCGCTTTGGCTATTCATAAATTTAGGTGCTGCTGTAACAGCTAAAATGCCCAAAAGCACGATGACTACAACCATTTCTATTAGAGTAAACCCCTTTTGAAAAGGATAGGCATTACTATGACCAACAACCAAACTATATACCACCAAATGCATAGGTAAACATATGGTGATTATACTGAAATACACCACCCACTCAATGGATTTGTCAAAATATTGACACCACCATGGTTACACAGCATATTTTTTAACGTACTTGGCTAAATTAGAGGCTGCTCCGTTCCCCTAAACCAGTCATTTGCGCAATTAGATCGCTGGATTTTTCATCACTTAATTTATGGTATAAATTTTCGAATACTTCAAACTACTCCTTTTTATCTATACGAAGTCCACTTACAAACCTACCACACATGAATTTTCTCACTTCATCTAAACCATTCACGCAATTATCTCCACCAATTGATATCGGCGCTAAAATCAATTAAAGATTATTAACAAAAGTTAATACACTTTCACCACTAGACACAAAAATCTATAACTGGATATTTTATGGTTATAAACAAGTGCCTGAATATTGTGCAAACAGACTCGTAAAAGCGAAAAACCATAGTTGTGATACGGATAATCCCCTATACTTGCCCCGTCCTATCTAGGGTTCCAGTTGTTAATTTTAAAGGTTTTAATAAGTTAGAGATTTAGAGCAGTCATGACCAAGTAGCATTGTGCATGCATGGAATTAGCGCTTTTAGACCCAGGACGTCGATATAATCACTTTTCCGTTTAAAGTGATTCCCCCACAATTTGCTTCTTACTATTGTTCGTAGAACCTGCAAATAGTTATTTGCAAGCTGCTCTTGCTCTTTTACTGATTTTCCATCAGTAAAGCAGGGAAGATACACCGAAGAGAACCCTTTGAAGGATATATAAATTATACCTATAAAGGAGATGTCCATAATGGACACTGTGAAAAACAATACCGTTCAATCTCAATCAACGACTTCAGCAAAGCTGGGGTGGAAAAAAGTCGATACCCTGTGGGTGCTTGGTCTGTTTGGTACAGCTGTAGGTGCAGGTACGCTGTTCCTACCAATCAATGCTGGTGTCGGCGGCCTGATCCCACTGTTAGTGATGACAGTACTTGCGCTACCGATGACCTACTTCGCTCACCGCGGCATGACACGTTTTGTGCTTTCAAGCTCCAACCCTGGCGCTGATATCACAGAGGTAGTAGAAGAACACTTCGGGGCGGGCATGGGTAAAGTAATCACCCTACTTTACTTCTTTGCTATCTACCCGATCCTGCTTGTATACAGCGTGGCGCTGACTAACACAGTTGAAAGCTTCATGATCAACCAGTTGAGCATGGTTCCACCAGCACGCTGGATCCTTGCGTTGGCTTTGATTATCGGTCTAATGGCGGTTGTACGACTGGGTGAAGAACTCATCGTTAAAGCAATGAGCGTATTGGTATTCCCGTTCGTAGCGGTTCTACTAGCGTTAGCTCTATACTTGGTTCCAGAATGGAATGGCGAAATCTTCAACCATGTTATGCCTGCAGAAGGCGGAATGACATCAGTCCTTATGGCGGTATGGCTAATTCTTCCTGTGATGGTTTTCTCATTTAACCATTCGCCGGTGATTTCATCTTTTGCTGTAGCGATGCAAAAAGAGCACGGTGATAATGCTGAGCCTCAAGCGCGCCGCGTACTTCAACGTGCACACATCATGATGGTTGCAACAGTAATGTTCTTCGTGTTCAGCTGCGTGCTTTCCTTGTCTCCAGCAAACCTAGCAGAAGCTAAAGCACAGAACGTTTCAATTCTGACTTACCTGTCTAACCATTTCAATACACCAATGATTGCTTACGCAGCCCCTATTGTTGCGATTATTGCAATTACTAAGTCTTTCCTTGGACACTACATTGGTGCTAGCGAAGGCCTAAACGGCTTGGTAGTTAAAGTTGGCCGTGGTCGTGGCAAAGAAATTAGCCCGAAAGCCCTAAACGCATTCACCGCGACCTTCATGCTTGTTACGACTTGGGCGGTAGCAACAATCAACCCAAGCATCTTGGGTATGATTGAAAGCTTGGGCGGTCCTATTATCGCTATGTTGCTATTCATCATGCCGATGTACGCGATTAATAAAGTACCTGCGATGCGTAAATATTCTGGTGCTATCAGTAACGTATTCATCGTTATTATCGGCCTGATTTCTATTTCAGCGATTTTCTACTCTTTGGCCCAGTAAGCCATAAAGTAACCATGATTCAAGGCCATCATTCGATGGCCTTTTTATATTCCCGAGCAGCCCCACCCTCATTCAACTTTTTAAAACATCTTGTTCGTCAATGGCTACTGTTTGTGATTGTAAACTCTGCATACACTGAAAACATACTCAGTTTAGGAGGCAATTATGGCTATTCGACAAATCCAGTCCCTCATCCCCGCCCACCCATCCTCTGATGGTGATGGTGTCCGTATTCAACGAGTACATGGTTTTAACAACACACAGTTCTCTCCTTTTTTAATGATCGATGAATTGAAGTCCGAAAGCTCGGCTGACTACATCGGTGGTTTCCCTCCCCATCCACACCGGGGCATAGAAACACTGACCTACATGTTAAAAGGCCATTTCCAGCATAAGGATCACATGGGGAATGTCGGTGAACTCAGCGATGGTGGAGCCCAGTGGATGTCTGCAGGAAAAGGCGTGATCCACAGTGAAATGCCAATCATGACTGACGGGAAGCTTCACGGTTTCCAGATCTGGATAAACCTACCTGCAGCAAAAAAAATGCAGCCTGCGGATTATCATGATTTTCAGTCTGACGTTATCACGCAATACCAACAAGAGGATGGCAGCCTTATCCGCGTTATTGCCGGTGACTTAACAACCCGAGGAACAACACTTGCCGGCCCATTGCAGCAAACAGGTGTCCCGGTAACAATTGCTGATTGGCAGGCACACAAGGCCGCGACATTTAACAGCTGCCTCAATCCGGACTTTCAAGCCATGCTCTACGTATACCACGGCGAGATTCAAGTGGGTGATACTACGGTCAAGCAAGGCACACTGGCTTTGCTCGGCAATGGGGAAGGTTTAGCTATTTCAACTGAAAACGAAGCCGGGGTGTTATTGTTATCTGGCCATCCTATTAACGAACCTGTCGTTCACTATGGTCCCTTTGTGATGAACAGCATGGGGGAGATTGAGCAAGCCATTCAGGATTACCAACAAGGTAAATTCGTGTAAGGCTAAGTCGACGGGTGCATACTGCCATATCCGTTTACCAAAAGCCGGCTAACATGATCAAGGCCATGTTAGCCGCCTGCCTGATACATTTTAGAGCTGGCAACGTCTGGTGCTACAGTTTGGCCTTTGGTACATCAGTCGTCCGGGCACTAAAGCCAGCATGGAAACGCTATGTCGTTCAGGACGAAAGGTTGTGTGTTCCTGGCTAGAGTTTCTACAGGAAGACGGTCTAATCCCCATTGGCGTGATACTGCAAGACTTTCGCCGGGCCGATTTTCTGGCACACCGATTACCCTGAATGCCTGCGGCCCAAGACGTTACGTCAGCACTTGGCAACCAGAGCTAAGTGAACTTTCTCTACAATAGGACGCTGTTCATCCGTTAAATTCATAATTATTTTAACTGTTCTGCAACCTTCAGTTTTAAATATCAGGTTTAGAATAGTTTCTGCTGTAGTGCAACATCACAACATACATATTATTAAACAAGAGCCATAGCTTAACTCTATCATATGCTTATATAAGCATAGCTAAACGGAATCCTAATTCAACAGGGAAGTAATTGTTAATAAAGAAGTCATTTATCGCTATTATATCGACATCGACTATTTTGACTGATTGTGTCAGTAAAAAGGGTTATCGAAGTCTTAAACTCAAAAAATTCCGTTCATCATTATTCTGATGCCCATAGTTATTTTCATGGCTATTGGCATGATCTTCTAGTCGAAGAATATAGGATACCTTTAATGATCACTGGTTATCAGATAAAGGCTGACGATAAAACAATACAAATATAACTTAGTGAATGAATTATTTTTGAACTAACTCAGTATTATGCGCAAAGTTCAAATCAAGCTGGCAAGTTAAGGTGCCTAATCTGTGGTTCTGCACGATTGAGTGTAGCCCAAGACACGATGTGCCCTTGTGTCATAATACTGCCAAGTTTGATATCACAATCCGGCATACCGGCCACCTCCACCTCTATCGGTCCATCGATTGAGAAGCTCAACTTGTTCAGCTCGTAATGCAACCCCCAGCCCTTCTGCTTCAAATAGGCTTCTTTCAGTGTCCAAAGCCGAATGAAACTTTCACACTGTTGCTCTACAGGTAACCGATCAAGCCTTTCGTGCTCAGCACTGGTCAATACAGACTGCGTAAGTCCATCGATCTCACTGACTGACATCCGCTGCGGCGATTCGACATCGACCCCGACTTCGCCATAGCGGCTGACCACTAGGACACTGTACTCTTCACAATGGCTCAAGTTGAAAAACAAACCTGTCTCTACACTAAGATATGGCTTGCCGAAGCGGCCTTGAAAAAAAAACAGCTCGCTCATGGTGCAGCCAAGGTGGTCGGCAAGGATCCGGCGCATATACCAGTGGCTGACCGTATATCTGGCTTTATCTTTCTCGAAGACGAACTGATCGACTTGATCCTGCTCATACTGTGCAAGATCGCGAATGAGCCGAGGCCAACTATCCATATTGTTGGCAATGATATAGATGACATCGTGAACCGATATATCGTCGGCGTAACTATCCCCCTTAAGCACGAAGCCTTCCCCGTCCTGAAGTCGCACTCCCCATCTGCGTTTCTATCAAATCACAGATCTGGGGATACTTGGTGTTGAGGAAGAAATGCTCACCATCGAACTCTGTGATCGCTATCGTCTCTTGAGTATATTTTTCCCAGCCTTCAATATCGTCTCTATTGGCAACTTCATCGGCGCGTCCATAAAGCGCATGAATTGGGCAGCTGACCGACTGCGACGGGTCAAAGTTGTGCGTTTCGTGCATCTTGAAGTCGCCACGAAGCATAGGTAACAGCAGTAACATCGTTTCTCGGTGCTCAAGAATCTGCGGTACCGTCCCTCCGTATTCACGCAATTCACTAACAAACTCGGACTCAGGTAGGGCATGGAGCTGCCGCTTCTTGCTCTTCCTTTCGGGTGAACGGAAACCTGATACGACCAAGAGTTCTGGTGAGCAGCCGTAATGTTTTTCCACATAACGGGTCAGCTCCAAGGCAATCAATGCCCCCATACTATGGCCGAAGAACACGCAGGGCTTATCCATCAGAACTCTGACAATCGGTGCCAGCGTTTCAACCAACAGTTCAAGGTCGGTCATCACCGGCTCTGAGAACCTAGCCTCCCGGCCCGGTAGCTTCAACGCCCACACTTCCGCCTGTGGCAGATGCGCTGGCCATTGGCGGTATATGTTGGATCCGCCTCCCGAAAAAGGGAAACAAATCAACCGGTAATCACCATTGTCGTGATTTGAGAAGTTGGCAAACCAAGTTTCAATGGCTTGCTCAGGATTTGCATAAACAGACTTCATTTTTACTTTCAACATCCTATGTTTAATATCACTGTTCAGATACCAAAAATTGATCGGGATAGCGGGCTATTTCTTCTATAGCCCTTGCAGGAAAATGCCGCTTATAGGGGCGATACGTCTTGGTGATCATCTGACGATTCTCATGGTACGAGTAAGGGATCATTTTCGGTTTAGCGCCACGATCAGACGAGGGATGGAGATCGCAACATAAACGCTCCTGAAGTGTGTCAAATGCCCAGTCATCGAGACAGATTCTAAACCCGCAGCCGTTGCCATACCGATTAAATCCCATAGTCCTATTACCTGGCGTGAAGAGTATCTGCCAACACGTCCTGAAGCTGCCTGCGCCAAACAACACCTGCAGCAGGGGATCCCAACACTTACCCGCAATCGCCACCTTTTCCAGCCCCTCGCGGACAAAATGTTCAGGTGCCTTCCTACTGTCCTGAAAAGTCTGGCTGTAGTCTAACAGCCGGCAATAACGGGCAATTGAGCTACTGGAGCAAGCTGCCGGCTTCGCCAGGCTGGACTGTTGATAATGCTGGCGACTGCTGGCCAAACTATGATTGGTCAACACCAACGGCTTGCCGGCCTGAAAGCGGCTAACGACTATCTCACCGTGCACAAATTCAATCACAGCACCTTGCCCGGAGCTATCGGCAATCACATAGTGAAGCGGGATAAATTGGCTGTACACCTTGATGGTCGTTAGATTTGCCAGCACTTCATCAATACTAGCGCAGGTATCCAATTGATACTGGATCCATTGTAGCTCGCTCAAGGCCGGCTCCATAGGGCACAAAGGCGGGTAGGATGCATCGCGTTGCTCAAGCAAGTGGATACTCAGTCCCATTTCGTTGATCCCACCACAGGGAAGCTCGCAGCCAAACTGGACCAATGTGGCGGAGCCATAGCGGCTGTGCCAGCGAAACTGCCCCCCGAGGGGCAGTTCACTCCATTTGTGCAGTTTGCGGGGATTGATCACCATCATGCCATGATCAAACTGAAAATCGTAATTGACACCCAGTACAGAATTTTCAGTGGCCATCAAGCCTAACGCCGAGCACATATCTTTTCTCCTCTATACTATAGTCAACGCCTGAGGTTGCTCATTCTGGCTGTGGGCTTCTGCCAGCACTGCCGACAATGTCCGCGCCACCTCTCTAACATAGGGCGCAACAACCATTGTCATATGGGTCCCTGGCACCATACGGCATTCGAGATCCGTCGCAACATGATCCCAACCAAAGGTCGGGGTCTTAATATCCGGATGCTCTTTGTAGCCGGTAAACTCGTAATCATCCAAATCCTGCACCCGAATAAGCTTCACTTTTCCATGGTAAGGCTGGGGCTGGTATTGACGCTCGGCACTGTCGGCGACCCTGAACATATCAATAATTTGCTCCAGTTGCTCACGGGCCGCCCCGCTCTCAGACATATCATTGATACTGCCGGCTTTTTCTAGTACTCTTTCGAACTGGGCCTCCGGCTCTAGTCCATTGAGTTCATTCGGATCAATATCCAAGCTATTGCCAAAGATCTGACCGATCCCCCGTCCGAGGAACGTAAAGATCCCGGCAGCATCGAACTCATCTCGAAGCAAATCTGCACCGTAAACGGCTGACGGCACGGGCGTATCCATCATGACCAACACAGCCACCTCTTCACCCATCGCAACCAGCTGCTGCGCCATCTCATAGGCAACGGTACCGCCAAAAGACCAACCGCCTATGTAATAAGGGCCCTGAGGCTGGACTTCCCGAATTGCTTTGATGTAGTACTCCGCCATCACGTCAAAGCGTGTGTATGGCTCGCACTTCCCATCAATCCCTGGGTGTTGCAAGGCATAGAACGGCTGCTCTTTACCCAGCATCCTTGCCAGCTCGATGTAGCAGTGAACAATACCTCCGGCTGGGTGGACGCAGAAAAACGGCGGCTTGCTCCCTTTCGGTTGGATCCTCACTACCGGCGAATGGTTGACGACCTTGCCGCCGCTCCGGCGCGCTTCAGCGATCCTTTCCGCCTGCTCGGCGATCGTTGGGTACTGCAACACTTCAGCCAGCGGCAACTCGATCTCGAAGAAAGATTGCAATTCCGCCACCAACTGAATGGCCAACATCGAATCCCCGCCAAGATGGAAGAAATTCTCATGGATGCCGATCTTGTCTAACCCATACAAATTCTGCCAGATTGCCGCCACGGACCATTCGATATCATTCGTCGGCATCACCACCTTGTTATCATCCGCTTGCGGAAAGAGTGTTTCAGGCTCCTCGCCAGCATCACTCCCATCATCCGTCAGCCAATAGCGCTTACGCTCAAATGGATAGGTTGGCAGCGGGATACGTCGCCGTGACCGGCCTTGGTGCAGTGGCTCCCAGTCGGGAGTCGCACCGCAGGTCCACAACTCACCCAGCGCACCCAGAAAATGGTCATCAGCCCTGATCACCTGATCGGCTCGCGGTAATGCTGTGATAACCGGCCAGTCTTGATCCGAGTGCCGTTTCATGCTCTGTTTTGCCAGTGTCGAGAGAGTGTTTCCCGGGCCAACTTCAACAAACAGCGGGTGTTCCAAATCCAATAGACTATCAATCCCCTCCGCAAACCTGACAGCCTGCCTCAAGTGCTGCCCCCAGTATTCAGGGTTGGTCGCCTGTTTTGCTTCGATCCAAGTCCCGCTGACATTGGAAATAAACGGTATGGTCGGGGCCTGCAATTGAATATTCCTGACCGCTTCGACGAAGGGCTCAACCGCCGGCTGCATCATGAAAGAATGGAAAGCATGCGATGTACGCAGCTCTCGGCATAGCTCCCCTTCAGCGGCCAGTGCTTTCGCCAGCTGTGAAATAGAATCACTCCGCCCTGCGACCACACAGGCATTCGGCGCATTGACCGCGGCGAGGGAGATATCCTCCGTCAACCATGGCTCCACTCGCTCTTCAGGCATGCGGATTGACAGCATTGTCCCCTCCACCATTCCTTGCATCAGCTCGCCGCGGTAGGCAACAAGCCGCAGGGCATCGCGGAATGTCATCACCCCTGACAAGGCAGCGGCGACATATTCACCAATACTGTGCCCGATCATCGCCTTCGGCTTGATCCCGAGGCTCATCAACAACTTGGCTAAGGCATATTCGACAACAAACAAGGCTGGCTGGGTTAACCGTGTCTGGTTGAGTTCGGCGGCAGAGCCTGACGCCGTGCTAAATAGCACGTCACGAATCCCCTGCCCAGCTTGCTCAACCAACAGCTCCTCAGCTTCGTCGATCACTTCGCGGAAGGCGGAGTAAGCCTGGTACAGCTCCTTGGCCATACCGGGATACTGGCTCCCCTGACCGGAAAACATGAAAACGATATCAGGTTTATGATCGGATAGCCCTCCAGCCACCATATCTTTATGCCACTGATCACTCATGATGGAAGCTATATCGTCTTTTTCGCTGACCGCAAAGGCGGCACGGTATTCAAATGGCTTACGCCCGACCTGCAGGGTATAGGCGACATCGTCCAAATTCAGCGCTTTATTTGCCCTGAAATAATCAGCAAGATCCTCACAACGCGCCTTCAGTGCCGAGGCGGTTCTCGCCGAGCAGAGTAGCAACTGCGTTTGCCTGGATGGTTCCGAGGCAGGCTCGGGCGGAGCTTGCTCCAGCACAATATGGCCATTGGTACCGCCGATACCGAACGAGCTGACACCCGCCCGGCGCGAATGGTTATCCTCTGGCCACGGTTTGCGTTCGCTGGGAACATAAAACGGGCTCGAGGCAAAATCGACCCGGGGATTGGGTCGACTAAAATTGGCGTTGGGCAATATCTCCGCCCTGTCAACTGACATGGCCGCACGGATCAAGCCCGCCATTCCCGCAGCAGTATCCAAATGGCCGATGTTAGATTTAGCCGAACTGATTGCACAGTACTGTGTTTTGTCCGTCTGCTGGCGGAACACCTTGGTCAGGGCCTCAAGCTCAATCGGATCGCCGAGGGCTGTCCCGCTACCATGGCCTTCAATATAGCGAACGGTGTCCGGACTAACTTCCGCAATCGCCTGCGCAGAGCGGATAGCAGACGCTTCCCCCTGGACACTCGGGGCCGTGAATCCGACCTTGCCAGCACCATCGTTGTTAATGGCCGTGCCTTTGATGACCGCATACACCCGGTCACCGTCGCGCTGTGCATCTTCTAACCGCTTGAGCACCACCACGCCGCCGCCATTACCGCTAACCGTGCCGTTGGCGTCCGCATCATAGGCCCGGCAATGGCCATCCTTGGAGAAAATCGATCCCTGCTGGTACCAGTAGCCCGCATTCTGGGGCACCCTGACAGCAATTCCCCCCGCCAGCACCATATCCGACTCTCCGCTTAGCAGGCTCTGGCATGCGAGGTGGGTAGCAACCAGGGAGGTCGAGCATGCCGACTGGACATTGACACTCGGCCCGCGCAAGTTCAGTTTGTAGGAGGTCCGGGTCGCCACATAGTCCTTGTCGTTATTGAACAAATGCTGCAAGGCATTCTCCTGCGTAATGAACGACGGGTCGAGGGTCAGTTTCATGACCATATAGGAGTTAAAACCGGCCCCCGCAAAGACCCCGACTGGCCCAGGAACCGCGTCCGGGTTGTAACCGGCATTCTCCAAGGCGGTCCAAGACAGCTCTAAGAATAGGCGGTGCTGCGGATCCATGATTTCGGCTTCTCTCGGCGCAATACCGAAGAAAGCCGCATCGAAGTACTCCGGCTTGTCAATCACCCCACGGGCTTTGATGTAATTTGGATCTTTGACCATGGAAGGGTCAACACTCAAGCTATCGAGCTCTTCATCTTTGAAAAAGGTAATCGCCTCCTTACCCTCAGCCAGCAATTGCCAGTACTGCTCGATATCCTCAGCCCCCGGGAACTTTCCGGCCATCCCTACAATTGCGACTTCTAAGCCATTTTCCGGCAAAAATTCCTTATTTGACATTCTTCGAGAACTCCTTGTCATTACTTGTACCCGCCGACAGTGAACGGCGGCGCATCAATCTGTTTGTGCCGATTTTGCGGCGTTCGTTATGCTGTGTTTCGCGCACTTTGTCCTGCTCGGCTTGCGCGGTCTGCTGTTCATCAAACATATACCCCACCAGGGCGGAAATGGTCGGATACTCAAACAACGTCACCAGCGCAATATCTCTGCCAAGTCGCTCGGCAATCAGTGACTGCACTTTGATCAGTGACAACGAGTGGCCCCCAGCTTCGAAAAAGTTGGTGCTTCTCCCTATTACATCCCCCCCCAGTACCTCTTGCCAGATGCTGGCAATGCACGCCTCCTCCTGGGTCTTAGGCAGTACCGCATCCGTCACCTGCGGACTAAAGGCTGGAACCCGCAGGGCCTTGCGATCCAGCTTCCCATTCGGGGTCAGCGGCATGTCGGCCAGCGTCACGAACTGGCCCGGCACCATATAAGCCGGTAATGAGGCCGCCAAAGCGCTGCGCAATGCCGGCTCATCGAGCCCGCTGCGGTCAGTCCCGGCGACAAAAGCTACCAAACGCTGCCCGCCGGCATCCTCATGCAAAACAACGGCGGCCTGACCTGAGCAATGCTGGCTGATTGCGGCCTCGATCTCGCCCAGCTCAATCCGCTGGCCTCGTAACTTAACCTGAAAGTCCAACCGACCGATGTACTCGATCACCCCTGACGCGGAATAGCACACCTGATCCCCTGTCCGGTAGAGCCTCTGGCCGTCCTTATCGCTAAACGGATCGGGAACAAAGCGCTCTTCATTCAATTCAGGACGATTCCAATAGCCCCTCGCCAGCTGACAACCCCCGATATACAACTCTCCCTTGGCGCCAAATGGCACCGGTACCAGATGTTCATCAAGGATATAAAGCTTGGTGTTCGGCACAGCGCGACCAATCGGAACCCCCTTGCCTGGCGATGGCTCGCTGCATTTCCAGATGGAGACATCAATCGCGGCTTCAGTCGGGCCATACAGGTTTACCAGTTCCGCCATTGGCAGCTTGGCCGCCACTCGCTCAGCTAAATCACGCGGCAGCGCCTCGCCACTGCAAATCACATTGGCCAACGAACGGCACTGTTCGACGCTCGTTGAGTCGATGAACAGCTGCAGCATGGAAGGCACAAAATGAATAACCGACACCCCTTTTGACTGGATGAGCTGGCGCAGGTAGTTGTTGTCAAGGTGTCCCCCGGGACGAGCAACCTCCAAGCTGGCACCGATGATCAGCGGATTAAAGAACTCCCACACCGACACATCGAAACAGAACGTCGTTTTTTGGACAAACACATCGCTACGATCCAGCCCCAGCAATTGGGTCTGCCACTGGAGTCGGTTCCATAATGCGCCGTGAGTATTGACCACGCCTTTGGGCCGTCCGGTCGAGCCCGAGGTGTAAATCATATAGGCTGCTTGATCCGCATCGAACTCGGCCTCCAATGCGCTATCGGTATAGGCCGCCAGCTGGCTGTCCATTTGGTCAAGGCAGCATAGCTGCATGGCCAGATCGTCGGCTAGGCGACTGACCAGCGCGCTTTGGGTCAGCAGCACCGAAACAGCTGCATCCTCCAACATATAGGCCAAACGCTCGGCAGGGTAATCCGGGTCGAACGGCACATATGCGCCTCCCGCCTTAATCGTGGCCCAGATAGCAATAACCATCTCCAACGACCGCTCGGCACAAATCCCAACAAAGGTTTCCTTGCCAACGCCCTGCTCTCGCAGCCAATGCGCAAGCTTATTGGTTTGCCTATCGAGCTCGGCATAACTGAGCATTCGGCCGTCAAACGTTACGGCCTCGGCACTGGGCCAGTGCTCAGCCCAATAGCGCAGAGCATCAACAACATTACCGGCGGCATACTCGCTATCGGTCTGGTTCGGCTCAACGACCACCAGTTGCTGCTGTGCCGCCGGCAAGACCTGCTGCCGTGACAGTGGCTGGTGGGGGTTATCGACCATTTTGCTCAGCAGCTCGACGAGATACTCCAGCAAAGATGAAATCGTGCCATGCTCAAACCGGCTGTCGTTGTACAGCAGCTTGAAGTGCAGCCCCTCGCCAGGATTGACTATCAGAGTCAGTGCATAGTTCGTCACTTCATGGAAGCTGATCTGCGAAATATCGAAGCCGTCATCATGCTGCTTGAGGATTTCGTCAACAGGGTAGTTTTCGAACACCACAATACTTTCGAACAAAGGCAGATCGAGCGGCACGTTTGTTAGCCCTTTGATCTCAGCCAGCGAAGAATATTCGAACTGGCGCATCCCGGCCTGGGCCAACTGGATTTCCTGCAGCCATTCGAGCAAAGGCTGGTCAGGATCAATGTCAAAGCGGACCGGCAGGGTATTGATAAACAGGCCGACCATTTCCTCGACCCCGGTCAGCTCAGCCGTGCGCCCCGACACCGTTGAACCGAACACGATATCGCGACAGCCAGAGTAGCGGTGTAACAGTAGCGCCCATGCTCCCTGTACCAATGAGTTCAGCGTGATATGGTGCTGTCGGGCAAATTGCTCAAGCTGGCGTGTCTGGCTGGCAGACAAACATTGATGGCGCTCATTGTTTGGCGCGGTAGCGGCTCCCCTCGCCGTATCCCGGGGCAATGGCGTCGGCTCGGCGAACGTTCCCAGCTGCTCACGCCAATAAGCGTTTGCCGCTTGCGGATCCTGATCCGATAGCCACTCAATGTGGCCTCGGTAGGCGTGGTAGCGGAACGTCGGCACCTGCAGAAATTCACTGGCATAGGCGTAATCGGTAAACAGCTCCTTAAACAACTGCGCCATACTCCAACCGTCCATCAAGATATGGTGATGACTCCAAACAAACTGGACAACATCGTCGGCCATCCGGATCAGGCTCAAGCGCATCAAGGGGGCTTGCGTCAAATCGAACCCTTGCTCTCTGTCCGCATTCAACCAGGCCTCGAGTGCCTGTTCCTGCTCTGCGGTAGGCATATGACGCCAGTCCAATTCAGTCCAGCGGATGTCCGGCCGGCTCTGTACCACCGCAACCGGCGCGGCAAGCTCTTGCCAAACATACCCGGTTCGTAGCACCTCATGGCGACCAATCAGTCTTCCCCATGCCTCCTGGAAGGCGTCCAGCTCAAAACCGTCACCAAAGCGGCAGCGGAATTGGTTCACATAGACACCGCTCCCCTGCTGGTAAAGGCTATGGAACAGCATCCCCTGCTGGGTCGGTGTGAGCGCGTAGATATCATCGATATGGCCATCACTGCCAGCAAGCTTGTCCAGTTGCTGCTGGTTGAGCTCAACCGTCGGGAAGTCTGATGGCGTATAGCCAAGCTTAAGGCTATTGCCACAATGACGGGCAATATCAGTCAATGCCGTACGGAAGCGGTTGGCCAACTCGGCAATCGTTGCTTGAGCATGCAAACAGCGGCTATAGCTCCAACGAACATGCAACTGCCCCTCGACCAGCCATGCATCTATGACAATCTCATGTCGCCGATGGTGAGCAGCTGCCCGGTTCGGCCCGGCACTGCCGTATTCCAGCTGGAAAGGGGTGTCCGCGTCTTCCGAGCCATCAAGCCTACCGAGGTAGTTAAAGGCGATCTGCGACTGACTGTCCAGCGCGTCATCTTGCTGCAGATACCGTAGCAAACCGTAACCCAGTCCACCGTCTGGTATTGCGCGAAGTTGCTCCTTAACCGCTTGGATCTGTGCTTTGAGCCCAGTCTGAGGCAGCTCCAATGCGACCGGATAAAGACTGGTGAACCATCCAACGGTACGGGATACATCCAAGCAGCTCCCCTCTCGGCCGTGCCCCTCGAGATCAACGCGCACCCTGCCGCTAGCGCCAGCAACGGCCAGCGACAACGCCGTGAGCAACAAATCATTGACCTGGGTTCGGTAAGCCTTGTTGGCCGGGCCGACGATCGCCGCCGAGACCTCGGGCGATATCGCGTCAACCCAAGCATCCGCCGAGGCTTCGACATTGTCCTCGGGCGCAAAGGTAACATCATGCGCCACAACCTCCCCTTGGGCCTGAGCGGCAGCCAACCAGTAATCACGCTGGTTTTCGACACCTTGGCTCTGTGCTCGTTCTGCCAGCTCTTCAGCCCAGTCGGCCACCGAGTGTGTCTTCTCCGGTAACGCGATCGGCTTCCCGCTGACAGCCTGCTGATAGGCAGTGTTGAGATCCTCGATCAGTACACGCCAAGAAATCCCGTCCACAACCAAGTGATGGACGATCAGGGCCAACCGGCAAGCACCGCCGACTCCAGCGTCGAACCACAGCAACTGGATATTTTGCCCTGCCGACGGATCGGTCTGCGCCTGATGCCGTCCTGCAACGTGCTCTATCTGCTCAGCCCAACCGGCTTCGTCGCCGGCAAGATCGTAGCAGTGGACGGGCACCTCCATTTCGGGCTGGAGGATATGGGTCTGCCACCTCCCCCCTTCATGCTCCAGCGCGGTGCGCAGTGCGTCGTGATGTACCACTAGGGCATTGATCGCCACCTTCAGTGCCCCCACGTCCATCCCTGCCGGAGCCGAGAGCAGCATCGCCTGGTTGAAGTGGGTGATTTGAGCGGGCTGTGCCGACAGCCACCAATGGGCCATCGGTAACATCGGTACCCTTCCCACCACCGCAGCCTGCTCCGCTTTGGCGACGCCACCACTTTCGTCCGTACTGGCAATCTGTGCCAACTGGGCTATCGTCGGCTGTTCAAACAGCTGTTTTGCCGTAAAGAGGTACCCTGCCTGCTTCGCCCGGGAAACAAACTGGATTGACAAAATAGAGTCACCGCCGAGTTCGAAGAAGTTGTCGTGAATCCCCACTCGACGCGTTTGCAACAACTCCCGCCACAACTGTGCCAGCACGTCCTCCCGCTCATCGCGTGGGGCAACGTAATTGTCGTTCCCCGCCAGAGCCAAGTCCGGGATTGGCAATGCCTTTCTGTCTACCTTGCCGTTCGCGTTCAGTGGCCAACACTCCAGCTGGACCCACAACGAAGGAACCATATAGCCAGGGAGGGACTCGGTAAGTTTCTGTTTGAGTTCGGCTTCATCAACCGGCCCGTTGTCCTTGACAAGGTAAGCCAGTAATTTTTGATCCCCTCTTTCGCTCTGGATAACCGTCACCAGGGATGTCGCGCCGCAGGCTCGGGTGATCGCCGTCTCGATTTCGCCAAGCTCAATACGCTGACCACGTAATTTGACCTGAAAGTCGGCCCGCCCGAGATACTCGATCGCCCGGTTAGGCAGATACCGAACCAAATCGCCGGTTTTGTACATCACCGCGCCAGCCTTGGAGGCATAAGGATCGGCAACAAACACCTTCTGGCTGAGTTCTGGCAACTTGTGGTAGCCCGTTGCCACCTGATCACCGGCAATGTACAACTCGCCGGTCATGCCGGCCGGCAGCAACTCCCGATCCTTGTTGAGCACGTACAACTGAGTATTCGGCACAGGATAACCAATCGGCACGATCTCCCGGCCGGCATCGTCGCCACAGTGCCAGCGTGAAACTTCTATTGCCGCTTCGGTCGGGCCGTAGAAGTTGAACAATGAGGCACCAAGGCGGGCATGGAAACGTTGCTTCAAGGAATAACTCAATGCCTCACCACTGCATACCACCCGCTGCAGTGAGGTACATGTTTCCACCCCTTCAGCTTGCAAGAAAACCTCGAGCATTGACGGGACGAAGTGCATCAGCGTGATCTGTTCGTGCCGGATCAATTCGACCAAATAGTCAGGGTCAAGGTGTCCGCCGGGCTTGGCCATGACCAAGGTTGCACCGGCGATCAGCGGGCTAAAGAGCTCCCATACCGACACATCAAAACAGAACGTGGTCTTTTGCAACAGTTTGTCATTCACCCCCAGCTGGAACTGCTCTTGCATCCAATGCAGGCGGTTACACAGCCCTCGGTGGTGGTTAATCACCCCTTTAGGCCGCCCAGTCGAGCCTGAGGTATAAATCAGGTAGGCTGCATCGTCCATCGCGACGGAGACATCAACTGGCAGGTAAGAGTACTGGCCGATACGGTCCCACGCTTCGTCAACTGCGCACCATGTCACTTCCCGCAGCGCCAGCCCCTGTAGCCGCGCAAGCAGCTGTTGCTGAGTCAGTACCAGTCGTGCCTCGCAGTCCTCCAGTATGAAACCTAGCCGCTCGGCCGGGTAGTCCGGATCCAAGGGTACGTAGGCACAACCGGCTTTCATAATCGCCAGCATCGAGATGACCATGTCTACTGACCGCTCCATGCACAGGCCAACCAGATCTCCCTTACCGAGCCCTTGCTCCACAAGCCAGTGGGCCAGCTGATCACTCTTTTGCTGCAACTGCAGATAGGTCAGCGACTGATCCGCGCACTTTAGCGCCACGGCACTGGGCAATAAGCTCGCCTGCTGCGCCACTAACGCCGGTAACGGCAGTGATGGATACTCAGCTTCTACACCCCGGCTCATCGCCAGTAACGCCGCTACTTCGTCCTGTGGCAAGTAAGCAAGCTGTGAAACAGCACGATCCGGCTGGGCAGCAATGCTCTCAAGCAAGCAAACGAAGTGACTCAGCATCGTCTCCGCGGCATTCGCTGCCACTTTATCCGGATCGAACACAAGCTTGAAGGACAGCTGCTCGCCAGGCATCGCAATCAAGGTGATGGGGTAGTTTGTGATCTCATCGAAGCGCACCGACCGGATCGCCAGAGGCCCTTCCTGCTTCATCAGCACATCACCCATTGGGTAGTTCTCAACCACCACGATAGAGTCGAACAACGCCTCGCTGTTTGCCAGTGGCGACCAAGCCTGAATATCCGCCAATGGCGTCTGTTCATGCTCCATGATCTTCACCTGCTGCTGCTGGATAGCCGCCAAAACCGAGGCGACAGAGCTTACGGCCTGGATATCCATTCGCATCGGTACGGTATTGATGAACAGCCCGACGATAGACTCGATCTCGTCCACCTCAGGCGGACGGCCGGCTACCGTCATCCCGAAGACAACATCTGACTCACCGCTGTACTTGTAGAGCAACATTCCCCAAGCAGCCTGGATCAGGGTGTTCAGCGTACACTGCTTGTCCTTGGCCAAAGCGTTAAGTGCCGAGCTCAGGGCGCGATCACAGTGCTGGACATACAGATTCAGACCGTCGGCCTTTCGGCCGCTCGTTGATGCCGGGACGGTATCGACCATGATGGGCGTCGCCGACTCCATGCCCTCAAGCTGGCCGCGCCAGAATGCCTCACTGTCCTTGTCACCTTCCTGAGATCGCCATGCGATATACTCTTGGTACGATTTGACAGGGGCGAGATCGGGAGCCGCGCCATTTAACAACGATTCATAACAGTGGAACACCTCACCTAGGATTTGAGCCAGGCTCCAGCCATCAAACAGAATGTGATGGTGGGTCCAGACGAACAACCAGCTCTCACGGTCGGTCGGCAACAGGTGCATGCGCATCGGTACTGCATTCAGGTCGAGCCCCTTCTCACGATCAGCCGCCAGCCACTCGTCCAACGCATCCATTTTCAAAACAGCCTGAGGCTGCGGTGCAAAATATCCCGCCGAGCGGTCCACAACGATCTGGGTGGGCTCATCACGGTCCTGCCATAAGAAACATGAACGCAAGGCCGGATGCCTTGCCAGCACGCCTTCCCATGCCTGCTGGAAAACTGACTCCTCTAAATTGTCACCGAATTCACAGCAGAACTGATTCACATATGCATCATCGTCGTTGTCATAGAGACTATGGAACAACATCCCCTTTTGAGTCGCACTCAGTGGGTACGCATCGACCATATCAGGGTATTCGGCGACCAACCTATCGACCTGACACTGGCTGAGGTCCAGCAAGGGAAAATCGGACGGCGTATAACCCTTGGTATCCGGAGCACAACAAGCTGCCGTAATTTCAGCCAATTGAGCGAGATACCCTTCAGCTAGGCGGGCAACTGTCTCGTCACGATGGATGGCACTGCTGTAACTCCAGCGGAATGTCAGCTGCTGATCCGTTTCCCAGGCGTCAATGATGATATGGTGTGAGCGGCGATTATTTTCGTCCGCGGTCAGTCCCACCTCATCATCAGCCAAGCTGAACCCTTCGTCTGCACTTGTTGGAGAGAAACGGCCAAGATAGTTAAATGCAACCTGCGGTAAGTAGGATAGCTGGCTCTCACCGGCTAGGAAGTTGAGAAGGCCAAAGCCCAACCCTTGCATCGGGACACGACGCAGCTGCTCCTTGACCGACTTCAGCAGCTCAACGCCTCCGGTCTGGCTGACCTCTAGGCATACCGGATAAATACTGGTAAACCACCCTACGGTTCGAGAAATATCGAGCTCCGGGAAGATATCCTCCCTCCCGTGTCCTTCTAGATCGAGTCTGATCGCGGTATTGCCAGACCAGACAGCCAGCGACTTGGCCAGACCGGCAACCAGAATATCGTTCACCGATGTCTTGTACGCCTTGTTCGCATCCCCGAGAATTTGTCGTGTCGTCGTCTTATCCAACGTCACGGTATGGATCTTCTGCGAAGCGTATACATTGGCCTGCTCACCCTCGAAATCGGTCGGAAGAGGTGCAAGATCAGCGCGGGTGGCCGCCTGCCAATACGGAAGCTGTTCTGTGATGCTCTCCGACTGCGCGAAAGCCACCAGCTTCTCGGCCCAGAGTGAATAGGCATGGGTTTTGTCCGGCAGCGCCACATTTTCGCCTTGGCAGATCTGGTGGTAAGCAGACATCAGATCATCGAGAAGAATACGCCATGACACGCCGTCCACGACTAAGTGATGGATAGCTAGTACCAACTTCCCTGAATGATCATGCTGTGGAGGGATCCATGCTGCCCGAAGGTTTCGCCCGTCAGCCGGACGGAGGCTGGCCTGGATACGCTGGCCAACTTGGCGGATATATTCACGCCTTTCCTCACCCGTCGTACCACTGCGGGCAACCTCGACACTGACAGACTCGGCCTTAGCCATGATGTCGGCTCGGTAGCGACCATCACCTTCGACGAGCCGTAATCTCAACGCATCATGATGCCTGATGACGGCATTCAACGCTGCCGTCATCGATTCAACACAAAAGTCCTGCGGCGTACGCATGACAAAGGCCTGGTTATAATGGTTAGGGTTCTCAGGCTCCAATGCCAGCCACCAGCAAGCCACTGGCATCAGCGGCATTTCCCCGGAGACCACCCCTTGATCGACAACCTCAACCTCGCGCACGGTTGCATCAAGGTGTTCGGCAAGCCCCGCAATCGTCGGATACTCGAACACCTCTTTAGGCGCAATTCTCAAGCTGTGCTTCTTGGCCCTGGCCACCATCTGAATACTCAGGATGGAATCCCCGCCCAGCTCGAAAAAGTTATCATCGATGCCAATCTGGGTAACCGACAGCAGCTGGCCCCAGAGCTCGACCAGTACTTTTTCGGTGGCGGTCACAGGCGGGCGGTATTCACCCGAAGCTTGTTGCCCCAACTCAGGGGCAGGAAGCGCTTTGCGGTCAACCTTGTTGTTAATTGTCAGCGGCACCGTCTCCAGCGGAACGTAAGCCGCCGGCAACATGTAGGAAGGCAGGACATTGTCCAGCTGCTGGCGAAGCGCATGATGATCCAGCGCCCCACCCGCTTCGGCAACGTAGTACGCCACAAGCAGCTTTTGCCCGTTTAGCTGAGAGGCGGTAACCACCGCTTCACTCACCCCGGGCAAGGCGCCTAGCGCACTTTCGATCTCACCCAGCTCGATCCGAAATCCCCGGATTTTGACCTGCTGATCAATCCGCCCGAGATAGTCTAGGCTACCATCCTCCAGACAACTGACCAGATCCCCGGATCGGTACAGCCTTTCCCCATCCTTTAGTTGCGGATGTGAAATAAAACGGGTCTGGTTGAGCTCGGGACGCCCGAGGTAACCCCGGGTAACCCCCGCACCGGCCACACACAGCTCCCCAGGTACCCCGACAGGAACAGGCTCTAGGTGATCATCCAACACCATGACCCGCAGATCAGGAATCGCCTGCCCAATCGCGCTGGCGGCAGCAGACTGTCCAAGATCTGCCTCTCTGACCTCCCGGTAAGTAACATGGACAGTGGTTTCAGTGATACCGTACATGTTGATCAGGGTGGGCTGATCATCACCATAGATCTCAAACCATGGTGCCAGCGCCTGGTAATCCAGCGCCTCACCACCAAAAACAACATACCGCAGGGCAAGCTGCTTGGCTTCCTGCCGTGGCAAGGACTTGGCGACCGCTGTCAGCTGGCGGAAAGCCGACGGCGTCTGGTTTAGTACGGTCACCTGCTTATCAGCCAACAAGGCGAAAAATGCATCCGGCGAGCGAGAAACCCAGAACGGGACCACCACTAGCTCGCCGCCATAAATCAGCGCCCCCCAGATCTCCCATACCGAGAAATCAAAAGCCGCAGAGTGGAATAGGGTCCATACGTCGTTGTCGGTAAAACCAAACCAGTGGTCGGTCGCCGAAAACAAGCGCACAACCTGGCGATGTTCGACAACCACCCCTTTCGGGTTGCCTGTCGAACCTGATGTATAAATGATATAGGCCGCATTCTGCGGATTGACATCCACGGCCAACTCAGCGTGACTGTGCACCGGGCTGAGTGACGACTCACTCATGACCTGACAGATCCCCGGGGCGATATCCGCCTGCTCCTCAGTCGCGATCAGCACACGCTTGAGGCGGGCATCCTCGATGATATATTTCAAACGCTGGGATGGGGCATCTCCATCGAGCGGGACATAACACGCTCCCGCCTTGAGCACGGCCAAAATGGCCACGATCAGATCTGTCGATCGGGGAAGGCAGATCCCCACTTTGTCTTCCGGTTCGATCCCGTCAGCAATCAGCTTGTTCGCCCAACGATTGGACAGCGCATCGAGCTCGCCATAAGTCAATGAACCGGCCTCGTCACTGACGGCCACCGCCTCCGGACTCAGGCGAGCCTGCTCGGAAAACAGCTGATGAAGACATTGTTCAACAGGAAAGCACCGTTCATCATTGCCCGTCAACGCCATGACCTCAGCCAGCTGATGCTCAGGGACCCACGGTACCTCGCCTACCGGCTTGTCCATCGCGCCTGGAAGATGGCACAGGATATGGCGGTATTGCTCCAGTAGTCTCGTCGCTTCAGCTTCAGCGAAACGCGAGGTATCGTAGCTAATGCGCAGCGCTAACTGCACACCTGGCTCAATCACAACTGTCAACGGGTAATTGGTCGACTGGTGTACCTCAAGCTCAGCCATCCGCCCTGCATGGGAGCCGATCGGATAGGTTTCAACCGCCAGCATACTGTCAAACAGCGCTGTACCTTGCGGCACCTCACTCCAAGACTGAATATCTTGCAACGGGGTATATTCGTAAGGCTGGGTCTTCAGTTGCTGTTTCTGCACTGCCTTGAGCCAGTCCGTGACTTTTTGCTCGGGCAATATCGTCGTTCGAACAGGCAGTGTGTTGATAAAGAGGCCAACCATCTTATCAACATCTTTCAGTTCGGCTGGACGGCCGGAGACGGACATCCCAAAGACGATATCGCTGTCCCGGCTATGGTGATGCACCAGTAGTGCCCATGCCGCCTGCAACAGTGTATTGAGTGTCAACCGCTGCTTTTTAGCGATCGCCTGCAGGCTCGCCGTCTCTTCTGTCGATAACTGGTTTACCAGCGTGTGGTATACCGGGTTATCCTGCTTGACCGCTTGGCTGCTATTGCCCACCACATTGGGGGCATTGAATCCGCGCAGGTAATCGCGCCAGAACGTTTCGGCCTGGTTTAAATCCTGCTTCGATAGCCAGCTAACAAAGTGGCTATAAGGTGGCAATACCGCAAACTCGGGCTGCTGTCGATCAAGCTGCGCTTGGTAAGCACTGAAGACATCCTTGAGCACTAAATACGACGACCAGCCATCAAGCAGCAGATGATGATAAGACCAGCAAAACCAGTAACGGTCGTCTTCGCGCTTGATCAACGCCGCACGCATCAGCGGCGGCCTGTTGAGATCAAAGCCAGCCTCGCGATCGGCCTTAAGGTGCTGCTTAAGCGCCGCCTCCTGTTCCGTTTCAGGCAAGTGTGACCAATCGAGCGTGGTAAACGGCATCGTGACATCGCGGAAGGTCACCTGCATATTTTTTTCGGCCTGTTCCCAGAAAAATGCCGTGCGCAGCACCGGGTGGTGGTTGATCACCTGTTGCCAGGCCTGCTCAAAGGCCGGCACACTTGTAATTTCCGCAGGCCATGTGAACTGCTCGCAATACATCCCGGAGTGGGGGGCATATAGAGTATGGAACAGCATCCCCTCCTGCATCGGTGAGAGCGGGAAGATGTTTTCTACTGATGTTTTATTCATTTTTCAGTCCCTTGAAACAAGTCGCTCATAAAGCTATTGAGTGCATCTTTATCCAACCCAGCATCAGGAAAGTCGGTCGGAGTGTAGATCGTCGACTGCGCTGTCTGTAACTGATCTAGACTGCGGTTGAGCTCACTCATCAGGCTGTCATGCAAGCCCTTAATAACACTGGACGCGATCCGTTCTCCATCGTATAGCCAGAGCACCTCCCAGGACCGGCCAGGCTTGAACATGCGCAGCTGGATAGGGAAATCCGCCAGCAAGCGAGTCTCTTGCAGGGCTGGTACCACCGTCAGCACATCGCCGTCGGCCCCCCTCTGGGCTAATTCAAAGTCAAACAGAATCGGCGAGCCAGTCAGCGACAGCGCTTCGGACGCATTTTCAAGGCTATCAGCCGCCTGCTGCCGGTATGCTTCCTTCACCTGCGTCAGCAACGCGAGCAGATCCTCTGTGGGATCAAGTTGGTATGAGGTCGGTGTGACAACAGCCAAATTGCCGAGGGTATCGTCCCACTGGCCTGATGCATCCAGGCGGCGGTAGCTATTTTTCACCGCCAGCGCTGGTGACGGCTGCCCGAGCACCTCAGATACAGAACTTGCCAGAGCGGCCAAGATCAGCTCCCCTGCCGCAATGTGGTGCTGGGCAAGCAGGGCCTCTGTAAGCTCAAAGTCGGCCGGTAGGGCCTGTTGCAAAAACTCGCGCTTTGGCGCCTGCGATGCCGCGGTGATAGGCCAGCTGTCAGCCATCGCCAGCGCGGTCGGGCTTTGGGACGAGTGCTGCTCATGCCAAAGGGCATAGCCCGGTCCTTCCGGTAAAGAAGCCGACTGACCGGCCAGTCGTGCACTCAGGTATTGGTGCAAGACAGACACCGTTGACGCATCAACCAATGCCCCGCGGAACAAAACAGCCAGCCTTGCTCCACGATTATCACCGCGGTAGCCGGCAGCAAACGGCAGCTCGGGATGCGCGGCCAACTGTTCAGCCAAGAGCGGCCACACCTCTTCGCCGGCATCAAGCATCTCAAGGCGAATATCCAATGACTCAGGGTTGGCAGGGATCAATTGCTGTTCGCCGAGCTGATAGCGGAAACAGCTGGCCTCCACCACCATGCTCTCAAGTGCCTCGACAAGGTTTGACAGGGCAAGGCCCGGCTCGAGGGATAGCTCAATACCGCTGTCGACGCTGTGAACCTGAGCTAGAGATAACGGCAATGCCGTCGCCTCTTGAACACCGCCCTGCACTTCAAACACCGCCTCAGCGACCTGTGCCAGTTCGGCGATGGTTTGATGCTCAAACAATTGCCCGGGATTAATGATGACCCCGTTTTCACGGGCAACAGACACAATCTGTACCCCCAACACCGAATCGGCCCCGAGATCAAAGAAGTTGTCGTGCCGGCCGATCTTGTTGAGCCCCAGAACTTGCTGCCAAATCGCCGTCAGGGCCTGCTCAACCTCGCCTTCCGGCTCGACATAGGCGGTATCTAGCTCAGGCCTGTCGTGCATAGTACGATTGGTTGACTGACTGCTCTCGTTTGTACTTTCTGCACCGAACTGCTGGGAAGCAATCTGCTCAAAGAGCAGTGGCAAATCGGTGGTGGATACCACCAGCTGCTCGGTATGCTCGCCCGCTAGTAGCCTTGCAAACACTTCAGCCCCCTCGGCCGGCATGATAGCAGCCGACTCCTCATCGCCCCCTGCAAACAAGCTGCTCTGATCGTTCGCGAGTGGTTCGGCGGACACGCGACGAAGCACAAACTGCTCGATTTCCGCAAGCAAGATCCCGTCACTGTCGAGTAATTCGATAGCTAGCGTCACACTATCGTTGTCGCTCTGCGCAGGCTGGTAGCGCATATGGCTATAGAGTGATTCAGTCAATGGCCGGTAAACCCGCATCCGCCCGTATGAAGCAGGTAGGAATAGTGCGCCTTCCGCAGCAAGGTGATCTGGCACGCAGTAGCCAGCCGTCGGTCCGGTCGCGACATCCAGCAGCGCAGGGTGGAGGATAAAGGCCTCGACATCGTCGCGGCAGTCCGGCTTGAGGGCAAGGCGGATCAAGGCCTCACCACCGCCGTAGGAAACCGCTTCGACGCTCTGCCAGTGCTTACCAAACATGATGGCGCCCGACTCGCCGTTCTGATCGCCACCAATCGACAGCCCCTCGCTGATGTGGTGGGCTAAACGCTGCCTGATACTCGCCAAATCACGCTGTTTCACCTCAGCCTGTTCAACCGCCGCCAGCTTACCGAAGACGTGGGGATGACCGGCTTCGTCCTTGACATCAAACACCCACTCGCCGGACTGTTCGCCCAATGCGAGGACCATATGCTGCTTAGCCCCTGGGCTCAGCTGCAGCGGGGTTGTGAAGAAACAATCTCTGAGCTCGACCATCGCCTCCGGTGCCAATTGCTGGTGATGAACAAAGGCCGCGCGAGCCAGCTCAAGATAAAGGGTTCCCGGTACAGTCGGCATATTGTTGATTTGATGCTCACTGAGCAACCACTCGCTGGCAGGATTGAGCACCATGGTATATTCACCGGTTGCTGTATCCCCACTATGTAGCAAACGGTGGGAGATATTGCTGGCCGGCAGGGCAGCCTGCTCAGTTTGGCTCAACTCGCTCAGCATGTTCTTTGCCATACCTACTTCTTGCCATGCATCCCAATTAACAGATACCACCTTGCGGGCATGGGCAAACTGGCCGGACTTCGCCATCACATCAAGGAAATTGTTGGCGGCACAGTAGTCGACCTGGCCAACACCTCCACTGACAGCAAATAGTGATGAGGCCAAAATGACAAAATCAAGCGCCTCGCGCTGCGTGACCTTGGCCAGCACCGAGGTACCGTATAATTTGGCATTAAAGACTTTTTCGGCCTCTTCACGCTGTTTAAGCTGGATCAGCCCGCCACCGGCAACCCCGGCACAGTGCACGATGCCATGGAGTCCACCATGACGATGTTTGATCCCTGCGATGAGAGCTTCCATCTCGGTCTCATCGGCTAGATCAGCGGCTGCGACCTCAACCCGACTACCCAGCGCTTCGATGGCCCTAATCTTCGACAGTTTCTCGACAAGCTCCGGGGAAGTATCGCTAGCACCGAGCAATGCCTCCCACTGCTCGCGCGGCGGTAGGGCCGAGCGGCCTAGCAACACAAGGGTTGATGGCTTGAGGGTGGCGAGTTTATGCGCATGCACCAAGCCAAGGCCACCCAGCCCTCCGGTGATGAGGTACACCCCGTGTTCACGCAAACTGTCAACGCCATCTTCACTCGGCGGCACGCTCAAAGGCTGGTAATCAAGTGTCCAACGATGGCGGTTGCGCAGCGCCGCATCTTCGCCGTCTCCTGACAGCAATTCCCGACCCAATAAGGCGGTATCGAGTTGCAGGACCTGTTGGTCAACGGCAATATCAATGATCCGACAGGACAGGCTCGGGAATTCCAGCGGCAAGACCTTGCGTGGGCCCAGCACGGTCGCGACCGCTGGACGCAATGATTCACTGCCGAGCACGTCGTAGAGGCCCGATGTCACGATCTGGACTGACATCGCGGGTTGCTCAGCCAAGCTACCCAGAGCCTGGCTAAGCCAAAGCAGACTGAAGAAGCCTTTCTCCTGCTGCTGGGCCAATTCCCTCGTTGCGTCGGTGTCGGGTTGCAACGTCAGGGTATGCACCACGCCTTCTGGCAGCCGATCTTCTGCGGCCAGTTGCGAGATCAGCTCAGCAAAATGTTCAGATCGGGTCATATCGAGCGTATACGAATGGTCGGCATTCTTGGCGAAAGCCTCCCCCTCAGTACATTGGGCGTCGATAAGTGCTACGTCCTGTCGCTTGAGTTGCTCTGCCAGTGCCCGCTCCGGGCCGGAACCACCGTGAAGTAACAACAACCGCTGTCCGCTAACCACATCTCTGGCCGGCATGCCACGCGTCCAAGACGGGGTGTAGAACCACTCCTCAAGCGGTTTCCTTTCACCCGCGTCCAGGGCCAACTCTGCTTTTCTCTCACTTTGCGTCTCAACCCAGTAGCGAGTACGCTGGAACGCATATGTTGGCGCGGACACCCGCAATCGACGTTGGAGGCTGTAGAAGGCATGCCAGTCAGGCTCGTGGCCAGCACACCAGAGATTCCCCACCGCCTGCAAAAGGCTCTCAAGCGCATCTGTTTTCATTTTTGGGTGTGCCAGACAGTTGGCCGTTACCGACGCCCCCTGCCCCGCCAGGCTCAAGCGCGTCAGTCCGGACAATGAGGTTCCCGGCCCGACCTCTAGGAAGATACAGTCTCCCTGCTCGAGCAAGGAGTGGATGCCTTTGGCAAATTGCACTGTCCCACGCAGGTGGGCCAGCCAGTATTCTGGATCCATCGCCTGCTCGGCGGTGATCCATGTACCGGACACATTGCTCACAAACGGGATCGTCGGTGGATTTAGCTGAACATCAGCAAATTCTCGGCGCAGAGGCTCCAGTACCGGCTCCATCATGGCGGAATGGAAAGCGTGGGAGGTATGCAAGGGCTGCACCGTTACCCCCTTCGCCGCCAACCTGCCTATCGCCTCGTGACTGCCCGACAGCACACACAGCTCAGGTCCATTGACAGCAGCCAGATCCAACCCGTCGCAGAGCATATCCTCAGCCTCCGAGGCCGACACTCTTACCGCCGCCATGGTACCCGGCTCTTGTTGCCCCATCAGGCTGGCGCGCCTGGCGACAAGCCGGATAGCATCATCGACCGAGAACACACCGGCAAGGCAGGCCGCCACCCATTCGCCGATAGAATGACCAATCATTGCTCCGGGGGAGATCCCCCAGCTAGCTAACAGCTTGGCCAGCGCGTACTCGACCACGAACAATGCTGGCTGGGTGACTTCTGTCTGCTGTAAGCGTAGTGCCGCCTCCTCAACTTGGTTGCCCGCAAAGAGGATGGACGCCAGCTCAATGCCAGTATGAGCAGCCAGCACACTGGCACAGTCATCAAATGTTTCCCTGAAGACGGGCTCACTGTCATACAGCCCTTGTGCCATACCAACATATTGAGCACCTTGGCCGGGGAACATAAACACCAACGGTCTGGTGTCAGCCATTGCGGGAGACTGCGGCGAGTTTAGGCCCTTTCTTAGCTGTGATATTGCCTCCTCGGTGTTACTGGCAACGCACTGGAACCGGTGTTCAAAAGGATGACGGCCTATATGCAGGGTATAAGCAAGATCGGCGAAATTAAGCGATGTGTTTTGCTCCAGATAGTCCGCCAGATTACATCGCTGCGCGTCGAGCGCTTTGGCCGACTTCGCCGACAGAGAGATCAGCTGATAGTGGCGACCATCATCCGACGGCAGGACCACCGGCGCTTCCTCAACAATGGCATGGGCATTGGTGCCCCCCACGCCGAACGAGCTTATCCCTGCCCGCTTGACCCCGTCAACCCCATGCCACGGCACCAGCTTGTCGTTGACGTAAAACGGGCTATTGGCAAAATCGATTCTTGGATTTGGCTTGCTGTAATTCAGGCTTGGGGGAATTTCTCCGTGCTTCATCGCCAAGCTGACCTTCATCAAGCTCGCCACCCCTGCGGCAGCGGCCAGATGGCCGATATTGGTCTTCAGCGAACCGATGGCACAGAACTGGTTCTGATCGGTGTACTCGCGATACGCTTTGGTCAAGGCATCGATTTCAATCGGGTCCCCCAGAGGCGTGCCCGTACCGTGGGCTTCAACATAGCTCAGCGTATCAGGCGATACCCCCGCAACTTCCAAGGCCTCGGTGATCACGGCAACCTGGCCGTCGACGCCCGGCGCGGTATAACCGACCTTGTCCAAGCCATCATTGTTGACCGCTGTACCTCGGATCACCGAGTAAATTTGATCGCCGTCAGCCAACGCTTCATCCAGCCGCTTGAGCAACACCGTGCCAGAGCCGCCGGCAGAGAAAACCGTTCCCTTCGCCTTGGCATCAAATGCGCGGCAATGTCCGTCCGGTGCCGTCATCGACCCCTCTTGATAGAGGTATCCCTGCTTATGGGGGACCTGTAGCACAGAGCCGCCTGCCAGAGCCATATCACATTCGCCGTTAAGCAACGCCTGACAGGCCAAGTGAATCGCAACCAGCGAGGTTGAACACGCTGTCTGTACACTGACGCTTGGCCCTTTGAGGTTGAGTCGGTAACTGACCCGTGTTGGCAGGTAATCGACTTCGTTACCGATCCCCACCAGAAAATCACGCTCCGAATGCATTAGGTGAAATACGTTATAGAGCAAGTAACGGCTCATCAGAGTACCCGCATATACCCCGACTCGGCCGGGGTAGCGGTAAGGATCATAACCACCGTCTTCCAAGGCCTCCCATGAAGTTTCCATGAAGATCCGGTGCTGCGGGTCGATCAGTTCTAACTCGCTAGGATTAAAGCCGAAAAAGCCAGCATCAAACCCTTCCGTTTGTTCGAGAAAAAAACCGGCATTGACATAATTAGGATTCTTCATCTGGCGGGAGACATATTGAGCGCTGATAGGATCCAGCCCTTGCAGGCATCCACGCAAGTCCTCTTTAGACAGTGTCGTAACTGACTCGACCCCTCCTTGGAGATTCTGCCAAAACTGATGGTGGTTTTCGGCACCGGGAAAGCGCCCGCTCATACCAATTACCGCAATACGATCATCGAATTCAGTCACTTCGTTCATTTTTTCAAATCCATTTGATTATTTTTTTTCCTCTCCAACGCAGCTTTCCTACGCTGTCCCTGTGCTAAGCGGCGCTTTTCTCCCACCGTTCGGCCCTGACTAGTCGGTGCCGTTGAGGCCGCTTTCTCGCCGCTCAGTTTCTGGGCCAGCAGGCGAATACTCGGCAGGTTGAAAAACATCTCGACCAAGGTCATATCGGTTAACAGCTCACGCTTTAGCCTGTTATGCACTTGCACCATCTGGACGGAGTTCCCGCCGATATCGAAGAAATTGTCATCGATACCGACACTGTCAAGACCGAGCACCTCGGCCCAGGCTTGGGCAATTACTTTTTCAATGTCGGATGAAGGGGCCGTTTTGGCGGCATCTGGAGACTGCTCTGTACGGTCACTATCCGGCTCTGGCAACGATTTACGATCAACTTTGCCGTTGGCGGATAAAGGTAAGGCATCAATCATTATTATGCTCCCGGGTACCATGTAACGTGGTAATTGTTGAGCCAGTGTATTCTGGACTTTCTCAGGCAGGGACGTCGCCGTCTGGTTTGCTACCGGCTTTTCGTTGCTTGCTGCGGGTTGCTGTTGAATCGGCCCGCCAACCAGCATGTGCAGGTAGCGGTGACTGCTATCGAGGTCGAACAGCTCAGCAATACGGCTGAAGTCAAACGCACCAACCTGGCATAGTCCGAGGTTGTGCGTTTCAGCCTCGGTTTCCAGCAGCTGACTGATCAGACCGGCTTCAAGCAAGCAGAAATCCTCGGCATGATGGCCATAAAGAGGGGTTATCGCCTGCTCCTGAGCAATCAAGAAGATAGAAAAAGCTGACTGCTCAACGGCCTGGCGATTGAATTCGTCGTGAACGCTACTCTGGATCCTCGCATCAAGGTTGAGCGGGACCAAGCTATGCCGCTCAGGGTGGAAGTAATATATCCCGCCCGCGATGCCCTCGATGCGATTGGGCTTGACATAGACATAGGCCTGCACCGGATAGAGCCCGCCAGCAGAGCCAAAGCGATACTTCAACTGTCCGTTGTTATCAATTGCCGCCAGACTTTCGATCAAGGCTGCAAATTCAGCCAACGTCACCTCCGTGGGGGCAAACTGGCGGTGGGTCCGGCGGCGATGAAAGACACTGTGGTCATCGGTCAAATAGTCCCCAAGGGACACCTCGTCATCCAAGGCCTCGCACTGCCGAAGCCCGTGTCTGGCTAAGCGAAAAGCAAGCCGCTTGCCCGCATCGAGGATCACCCCATCATCGCTAACCCCTGAAGCTTCAAACGCGGCCTGTGTAGCAGGAACGACATACGCCACCAACCGCTTATTGCGAGCACTGTCACCGTATACGGTGACCACTGAGCTACTGACCTCTTCCATTTGGTTAATAACCGCTTCGACCTCACCCAGCTCGATACGGTGCCCCTGCAGCTTCACCTGGAAGTCCTTGCGTCCCAAAAACTCAATGTTACCGTCGGGCAGCAGTCGGCCTAGATCGCCGGTGCGGTAGATCCTCTCCCCCGAGTGAGGGTTGGTGACAAACGCAGCCGCCGTTTTTTCTTTATCCTTCCAGTAGCCGAGGCTGAGGCCAATCCCGCCGATACAGATTTCACCGGGTACCCATACAGGGCACGGTACACCTTCGCTGGACAACACCTGCATGGTTTGGTTTTTCAACGCCTTACCATAAGGAATACTGGTCCAATCCGGTGCCACCTCGACGATGGGATAGGCGATTGACCAGATAGAAGCCTCCGTGGCACCGCCGAGGCTGAGCAACTGAGCATCAGGCAGCAACGCCTTGCTGCGCTGCGGCAGATCGACCGGTATCCAATCACCACTCATCATGACATGCCGCAATGACTGCACATGCTCAGTGCTATCGGCCTGAAGGTCGGTGATCAGCAGGTCATAGAGGGTCGGTACGGTATTCCACAGCGTGATGTGATTCTCGGCGATCAGCTGCTGCCAATGCTTGGCTTCAACCCGACGCGAAGCGTCAGGAACGATCACCTTGCCGCCGGCTGCCAACAAACCGAAAATATCGTACACCGACAGGTCGAAGCTGAGTGACGATACCGAAAGGATGCTGTCACGCTCCGTAACCCCCAAGCGCTTATTGATATCAAGCAGAGTATTGACTGCCCCCCGGTGATCGATCATCACCCCCTTGGGCATTCCGGTTGACCCGGAGGTAAAGATCACATAGGCCAAATCCGTAGGGTGGCATTCGACATTAGGCTTGGTGACTGTCTTGCCCCAGTAAGGTGTGTCTTCCATGACCGCTGCATTGACCCAGCTAGGCCAATCAAAAGCCGCCATCCACTGCTGCTGACATAGGGCCAGCTTGGCTTCTGACTGTTCCAGCAGCTGCAGGCATCGTGACTCAGGCAAGGCAGGGTCAATCGGCACATAGGCCGCACCGGCTTTCAGAATAGCCAAGACAGCGACCACCTGCTGCCAAGACTTTTCCATCACTACAGCGACCAATTGGTTGGCCCCTACCCCTTGCTCAATGAGATAGTAAGCAATCTGATCACTCATGCTATCGAGTTCGCGGTATGTCAAGCTCCGATCACTGTGCACCACAGCTGTGCTATCAGCTCGGCATTGGGCTTGTCGCTCGAACAGCTGGTGCATGAGCAACTGGCTGACAGGCGTGGTGGTCTCGTTAGCTTTCTCTACTAACTGCTGGTGCTCCCTTGGAGTCTGGGAAACTTGCTGCTCTTGCCACGCCTGCGCATCGGCAGCGAGCCTGCGAACAAACTGCTGGTATACCGAGAACATGCTATCAAGCATGCCGGCTGGAAACACATCTTCAACCGCATCCCAGTCAACCACCAGGCTTCCCCGATCAAGGGCTATCTGGCAATCAAGCCATACCTGCGGAGTCTGTGTAATGACATAGTTTTCTTCACCCAACCATGAGAAAGGAGCCACACTGTCGCTTTGGCTAATGGCGCTGGTAAAGACCATCGGCATCGCAGCAGCGGCTGGGCTGTCATTGCGGCGAGCGATATCTCGAATCACGTCAACACCCGAATACAGGCTGTGGTCAATATCTTGCCAGAGTTGAGTTTGCAGCTTATTTGCCCGCTCTTTAAAGCTCTGAAAAGCGGCCATATCGGCTTCCAGCAACACCACTGAGGTAAAATCCCCCACCAGCTTATCGACCTGCGGATGAACCGGATGGCGGTCGAACAGCGTTAGGTTCAAGGTAAAGTGCGGGTCCTTACTCCATGTTGCCAACACGGTAGCATAGGCTGCCAGTAGCGCCACCGACGGCGTCACCCCGGCACTGCGGCACTGCTGGCCAAAGCAGGTCCACTCCTCGCTATCAAGGCGAAAGCTTCGGCGGCTAAACGGCGACGTTTTGCCCTGCGTGTTTTGGGCTACAATGGGAAGCTCCGGCGCAGCGGGAAGCGTATCAAGCCGTGCTTGCCAATAGGCTTGAGCTTCTCGGTAGTCTTGCCCCTGTTGCTTGCTGTGCTTGTGGTTTACATAGTCGCGAAAACTGGCTGCCAACGGCTCAAGCTCCAGCCCGGGAGTGTGGTACAGTTGCTCCCATTCACTGCTCAGGATATCTAAACTCCAAGCATCGAGAATAAGCACATCAAGACTAATATGCAGCCGTGAGCGATTTGATGACAAATGGCTGATCCGCATGTCAAACAGTGGCCAGCTCTCAGTATCAAAGACCTGGTGGGACATGATGTCCCGAGTTGCCATCAAAGCGGCATCACGATCTTCAGCTGCGCACTCGCGCAAA
This sequence comes from Photobacterium satsumensis, assembly GCF_050336935.1. Lineage (NCBI taxonomy): Bacteria > Pseudomonadati > Pseudomonadota > Gammaproteobacteria > Vibrionales > Vibrionaceae > Photobacterium > Photobacterium satsumensis. The sequence goes on along the minus strand of NZ_JAKJSK010000010.1, from coordinate 251,039 downwards.
TCTGCTACGGTCATTTGGTATTCGGGGACCTCTGGCAATACCCGCTGCATACCGTCTTCATTCACGACAGCACGAAGCATATCGTGACGCTCTACCAGTTGATTCCACGCCCGATTGAGACGTGGCAAGTCCAAACCTTGGCAATCAACCTCCATATAACCGTGGGCTGCAATCTCGCCCAAATCGAACCCCTCCCGGCGGCCTACCCAATAAGCCTCCTGTACTTCCGTTAATGAAAAGGGCTCGAACCGTGCCTTCGGTGTGAGCGGTAACTCTGCCTTATCTTGACGAGGTTGTGCCAGGCGAATTTTTTTCAGCAATGCAGCCCTGCCTTCTGCTGATAACTTACTCAGCTTGTCGCGAAGCGTGGCGTCAGGCGCTGAGCTTTCTGGGGATATATCACTCATCGTTCAATACTTCCTTTAACAATCCTTCAAACTGTTCGGCATCTAAGTGGCCGATTTCATCCATAAATTCTTCAAGCTCAAACGAGTCGCCTGTTGCTAGCGAATCAACATGGGTCGCTAGTTCAAATAACCTTGGAGAGTTAATGACATCGCTGAGATAAATTCTGATATCGAACTCTTGTTTAATTTTCTGAACCAAACGCATAGCCAGGAAAGAATCTCCTCCTAATGCAAAGAAATCATCATCAAATGTAATTTCATCCAAGTTCAATACTTGTAGCCAAATCTTCTTCAGCGATATTTCAGTAGGGCTCTCTCTTCTATTTTCCGAGCTTCCAATAACCGCCGCTTCAGGTGCACACTCGTCCCAAGTCAATTTTGACCTATCAACTTTTCCATTGACGGTCAAAGGCAGCCTTGCAAGCACCTCAATGTGTTCAGGTAGCATATAGCCCGGCAGCAGAGCACGAAGTTGCCTATTGAGCTCGTCATTCAACATGTCACCGCTGTGTGTGCGACTTTGGCTGCCAACAAAACCAATTAAGCGATAAGCACCTTGGTCATTGGCAATCGCCTTCACAACCACATCATCCACATCTGGTGACTGGGCAATAACAGACTCAATTTCACCCAACTCTATTCTGAAACCATTTATTTTGACCTGGTGATCTTTGCGACCAATATATTCAATATTTCCGTCTTGACGATAACGAACAATATCGCCGGTACGGTAAACCGCGCCCTTTTCTTTATTGGGTAGTTTGATAAAGGATGTGGTATTCAGCTCATCCCTATTCAAATAACCAGGCGAAACACTATCCCCTGCGATATATAATTCACCAGAGACACCGATCGGCACTTCATTTAACCGTTCATCAAGAATATAGAAGCGAGTATTATCGATAGGCTTACCGATATGGACGTCGCGTGCACGGTGAGGCAACAGTTCCGCGTAACTTACATAGGTGGTACATTCCGACGGCCCATAAAGATTACACAGCTTGATGCCTTTGCACTGGGCATGTATCCGCTCGACCAAGCTTGGTTTCAGCGGCTCGCCAGCCAAATTGACAACCGCGACCGACTCTGGCAGCAAATCCCGCTCAAGCATCTCCACCATGACCGACGGCACGGTATTGAGTAACGAGTAATTCCCGCCATGCTCTGCATCAATCACTTCGAGGGCATTTTCGACCAGTGTCAGCGCACCGCCTGTACTCAACGGCAAGAAGATTTCGAACACCGACAAATCAAAACAAATTGATGTCGAGGCGAGGACCTGCCGCAATTCATCTCGACGAAATGTGTGTCGGCCCCATGCCAGCATTGCGGCAGCATTGCGGTGGGTCAGCCTGACGCCCTTTGGCCTGCCAGTTGAGCCCGAGGTATAGATCATATAGGCCGTACTTTCCTCGCCAATAGCTAGCTCGAGATTTTCAGCACTGTAATGATCCAGCTGATCGGCGACCGACTCGATATCGACCAGCACTGTATCGTCCGGTAGCCCCTGGGGCACAGTCTGCGCCCGGCCTACCACCACACCAGCACCGGCGTCATCAAGCATCATCGCTAACCGATCCTGAGGGTAGCTGGGATCCAACGGAATGTAGCAGGCCCCGGTTTTCAGTACGGCAAACAACGACACGACAAGTGCCGACGAACGGTCAAGACACACACCAACGCGATCCCCAACCTTTACCCCCTTGTCCATCAGGTACCGAGCCAGTTGGTTTGCCTTATCATTAAGCTCTTGATAGGTAAGGAGCTGCTCGCGGCAATACACTGCTGGCAGCTGGGGTGACTCCTCCGCTAGCGCCTCAAAATCAGTAACCATCCCTCGCTGACCAACCTGATATTCGGTGTCGGTTTGGTTCCATTGTTCCATCAGCGCCTGTTCTTGACTGGCCAGTACCGACACCTCCTTCGCCGAGACGTCGGGGGCGCTGAAGAAGCGGTGCAAGAGAGCCTCCATCCGCTGGAGCAACCTTACTGCGGTCTCATGGCTAAACAGCTTGCTGTTATAATCCAGCACCAGCTCAATCGCCCCATTCAGCTCCATGGCATTCATGGTGATATCGTACTTAGTGAACTGGATCGGCGGAATGGTGAACAGAGCCGATAACGTTCCAAAATCAGGCTGTTCCACGGTTTCCATATTGAACAGCGCTTGAATTAAAGGAGCCCGGCTGGTATCTCGCGGCATATCCAGCATCTTCACCAAGTCGGCAAACAGCAAGTGCTGGTGTTCATAAGCATCGAGCAACTCACTGCGCATCTGGGTCAAGTAATTGCCCAAGGTGTCATCGCTACCCACATGGCTGCGGACGGGCAGCACGTTGAGGCAATAGCCAATAAGGTGCTCCGCCTCCGGGTCGCTCGGACGAATGGATACCGGTGTACCGACCACAATATCATCCTGGCCTGAGAGGCGATGTAGCAGCAAAGTGAACGCCGAGAACATAAACATAAACGGGGTACAACCCCTTTGCTTGGCGAACGCTTTGATCTGCTCAGTAAAGGCGGGCTCTAGCGTATGCACACACCGGCCTCCATTGCAGGCCAATACCGCCGGACGCGGGAAGTCTGTCGGCAAGTCGAGCGCCGGGGGCAGCGACCCCAAGCGAGACTGCCAATACGCTTGTTCCCCCGCGAGATCTGCCTTCTGCCGAATCCATTCACAGTAAGTGTGGAATCCCATGGCCGGGGCAAGTTCAGCGGTGTCGCTACCTGCACTGTAATGGCGATAAAGCTGGCCGATCTCATTGATCAAGACGTGATACGACAGCCCGTCGATAATGGCATGATGGGCCACCACGACAAGAAAATGGTGATCATGACCAAGACGCACCAAGCCAAAGCGAACCAAACTGTTGTTCGGCTCCAGTTCAAACGGCTTCGCGATTTCCTCTTCCAGCAACCGAATGAGGCGCTGGTGGGTCGTATCCCCTTCTTCATCAAGCAGCCACCTTGCCATCTCTACCGTGGCATCCGGTACGAAAACCTGCTCACTTTCAGCCGTATTGACCCGCGTCCGTAATGCAGGGTGGCGTCTGACAACCTGCTCAAGGGCTTGCTCGAGGGCGGGGAGATCCAATTGCCCGAGCAATTCCAGCACGACGGGTTCGTTGTATGCACTCGCGATGTCTCTCGCCGCCTCTGAAGCAACTAGCACATGTCGTTGGGCCGACGTCAGGGGAAGGCTCGATACATTGTTGCCCGCATCACCAAGATGCGCCACCGGCCCTGCTGATAAGCCAAAGCCCATTGACGAGATCCCCAACGGCTGAACGTCCTTGCCGATCAGGAAGCCCGTTTCGACCAGACCACGGACACAGTCTTTGATTGACGAGACGATATAAGCAATGTCGTCATCGGTATGGGCCAGAGATAGGAAACAGTTTCGCCCCTCCCAAATAAACAAACCACGGTATTGCAGGTGGTAATACAAGATCTCAAGATCCCCGGTATACTGGAACCGGAACAAGGAGCCACAGTTTAGTACCTTCATCGGGGTCCCAATTTCGCCGAAAAAGTGATTCAACTCGTCGGCCAATCGATCGGTTTTCGCATTGAGCCGTTCCTGAAGCTCTGGACCTTCGTCTATCAGGCGTTGCAAGGCCGCCCTTGCAGCTGCCAGCATCAACGGGTGCTTGCAGAACGTCCCCGCAATAAACGTGGTATTGCTGCTTTCAGGTGCAGAATGGTCCCCGTACTGCCAAAAGCCACCGTCAACAACATCCATGACCTCGGCTTTACCGGCGACAATGCCACAAGGCAAGCCCCCGCCAGCGATCTTGCCGTAAGTAGCCATATCAGCTTGGATTCCATACCACCCTTGGGCACCCTGCTGATGAATACGGAAGCCGGTCAGGACTTCGTCAAAAATCAGCACATTGCCCTGCTGAGAAGTGAGCTCGCGCAGGGTTAGCAAGAACGCCTTCGGCTGAAGTGTCGGGCGGCGGCTCTGAACACCTTCGACCAGAACCGCTGCAATGTCGCCACCGTTCTCGCGAATATAGTCAATCGCCGCCTGCTCGCCATAAGGCAGTACCACTAAGTCATCAATCATCCCCTGCATGACACCCGGCGCGACCGGTACCGACTCGGTACTGTCTTGCTGGTGGTTTTCCCGTCCGAGAATACCGTCGAAGGTCCCGTGGTAGGAGCCACTGAAAATGACGATCTTGCTGCGCTCGGTCGCAGCTCTGGCAATACGGCAAGCCGCCATCACCGAGTCTGATCCGGTGTTGCAAAATGTCACCCGCTCCATCCCTGTCAATTGGCACATTAAATCGGCAACCTCGCCCACCAGCGGAGACTGCGGCCCCAGCGGCATCCCCTCCTGGAGCTGGTCGACAATTGCTTGATTGATAAAGTCTGGGTTGTGACCAAACAAACTGGCGCCGAACCCCATGGTCAGATCGATGTATTCATTGCCATCAGCATCGTTTAAACGCGCGCCAGAAGATTGCTTAACCACCAAGGGATAGAGCATTTCCTTGGTGCTGACCCGAAACCCGGCCACCGTGCGATTGTCCGCCAGTGATGTGCGGTATTGCTGGGCATAGTGCTTCGAGGATGGGGTACGGCGGTTAAAAGTGCGGATCCACTGTTCAAGCAGCTGCTTCTGCTGCTCGCTGTAACTATTTTCGTCATCGGTACGCGGACGCCACGGGGGGAGCACGGCTTTCTTTGCGCTGGTCCTTGCCTCTGGTTTACCGCTCGCATTGGCCACTTTATCACCGCTGGCACTAACGGCGTGACCGGTACTCAGCAGTGCCAGTTGAGACTGAACCAGCTCCGAAACCAGCTTGATCTGCTGCTCGAACAATCCATGATATTCAGGGTTGGTTGCTTGTTCCGGCAAAGAATGCGATACCGGCAGGCTCGCTGGCTCGCTGGCTTCCGCACAGCACGCGGCAGTAGAGCAGGCAGCGACCGGCGGCGTGGCGACTTGGCTTTCTGCCGCATGTTCGGCGACAAAATCAGCCAATGATTGGACATCCGTCAGCTGCTCAAAAATTTGTCGAATCGAAAGCTGCACCCCAAAGACGTCTTCAATCTGGCCTATCATCCGCACCAAAATGATCGAATCGGCCCCCAACTCGAAGAATGTGCTATTAGGATCGAGCGATGAATGGTCGATCTTAAGCACGCTGGCAATCAACTCGACAACCGGTTCGGACAATATCTCCACCCCATCCTTTTTCTCCGCAGCGAGCTGAGTGTCAACATCCAGAGGCGATGACGACTGGCTGGCCACCCAAAAGGGTTTGTGGGTAAACGGATAATTTGGCAACGACACCTGACAACGACGCTTGCCCCCCAGAGCTGCAGACCAATCGACATTCGCCCCGCGGGTATATAGCCCTGCCAGTACCCGCCCAAAGCTTTGCTCAAGCGGCTGTTTGGTGTCCATACAGGCTGCAATGCCCTCTTTACCGACACCCGCAAGCTGCCTGACAAGTTGAGAAAGAACCGGTTTAGGACCGATCTCAATAAAGAAGTCACAACCGGTATCGACTGCGCTCTTGACCCCTTCGGCAAACTGGACCGGGGATAGCAGGTGCTCAGACCAATAGCGGCTAGCGATCGCTCTATCGCCGTCATGCTGTCGGCCGGTAACATTCGAAATCAAAGGATAATCTGGTGCCGAGAAGCGCATGGCTGCCGCAAACTTATCCAGCTCGCCAGCTACATCAGCCATCAGCGGCGAATGGTAAGGCTTGTTGACCTCTAGCCGACGATAGGCAATACCTTCCCCTTCTAGCCGATCGCAACAACTCGAGATATCGGCTTCTGAGCCTGACAACGTAACGGCTCGAGGGGCATTGCTGGCCGCAATGCTGACGCCCCTGCCCAGCAAGGGGAGCAGCTGCTCGGCCGTTGCCGAAACAGCCAACATCGATCCAGCAGGAGAAAGTGCATCGATCAACTCGGCCCTGCGGATCACCAGCTCAAGGCCGTCTTCGAAACTCATACAGCCCGCAATCACCGCACCGGCATATTCACCTAGGCTATGGCCTACAATTACCGCGGGTTCCACTCCGATGGCTAGCCACCAGCGGGCTATGGCAACTTCAAGTACATACAGCGCAGTTTGGGCAAAAGGTGGGATCGCCAGCAGCTGCTCAGCTCCGGCATTCCCTGTTAGCAAGTCCAATAAGCCGCGGTGGCCATGAGTCGTGATCACAGCATCGGCCTTATCAAACAGCGCCTTAGCCTCTGGTAGTTGTTGATAGAGGGCTTTGCCCATCCCGAAGAACTGGGAGCCTTGACCGGTAAAAACAAAACCGACACGGGGTTGACGGTCGGGACGAGCCTGGCCTATCACGCCGCTCTGCTGCGGCAGAGCCTCGATGGCCTGCTGCACCGAACCAGCAACAACGGCCAAGCGATGGGTATGGTGGCTGCGACCTGTAGCCAGCGCATAGTTTACGTCAGTCATTGCCGAAGGGGCATGTTGCACCAACCTCCCTGCCAACTGTTCAACCAGCGCCTGCAGACTTGAGGAAGACTGGGCTGACAATAACGTTACCTCGGGACTGAAGTTCATTGCCGGTTGACTACTGACAGCCTTGGCTTCGCGAACGACTACGTGCGCGTTCGCACCACCAAAGCTAAAACCACTGACTCCCGCGACGCGTGGCAACTCGGCCTCCCACTTCCGGCTAGCCTGCAACAGCTCAATCCCTGAATGCTCTAGCTGGATATGGGGGTTTACCTGCTCAAAGTTGGCTAGCTTGGGCAGCCATTGATTCTGCATAGACAGCACGGTTTTGATCAGGCCGGCGATACCGGCAGCGGCCTCCAGATGGCCAATGTTAGTTTTCGCCGCCCCCAATGCCACGGGCGTTTTGCCAAATACCGCCTTCAGCGCATTGATTTCGATAGGATCACCCAGCGGGGTACCGGTACCGTGTGTTTCCACGTAACTCAGCTCACTTGGGCAGACTTGGGCATCTGCCAATGCCTGGCGGATCACATCCTGCTGGGCCAGGCCATTCGGGGCAGTAATACCATTACTCCGGCCGTCTTGGTTGGTTGCCGAGCCGATCAACCATGCCTGAGGGTGGCAGTGCGCCAGGGAAGGGCTGTCCGCTCGCGCCAGGATCACCACTCCACATCCTTCGCCCCTTACATAGCCATTGGCCTTCGCATCAAAGGTATGGCAAGTCGCGTCTGCAGACAGCATTCCGGCTTTGGTCAGCGCTTGATTCCACTCAGGATTGCGGATCATGTTTGCTCCCCCGACAATGGCTAGCTCACACTCCCCCCGCTGCAAACTTTGAATGGCAAGGTGAACAGCGACCAGGGATGAAGAGCAAGCGGTATCAACAGCCAGGCAGGGCCCTTTCAAATCAAGGAAATAGGAAATGCGGCTTGCCGACAAACTGTGAGAGGCGCCGGTGCAGGCATGGGCATCTATCGCCGTACCTTGCTTGGCAAGCTCGATGGCATAGTCTGATGCTGAAATGCCGACAAAGACGCCTGTCCGGCTGCCCGCGAGCGAGCGTGGTGGGATCCCAGCATCTTCGAGTGCATGCCAAGACTGTTCAAGCAACCAGCGTTGCTGGGGATCCATCTGCTCAGCCTCGAGGGGGCTGATCCCAAAAAACTCCGCATCGAACCCTTCGGCATCGTCGAGGTAACCTGCGTCCGGCAACTCACCGGCACGGCGGATACTGCTCTGTCCTTCGGCCAGCATTGCCCAATATTGCTCTAGGTTAGCCGCTCCAGCAAACCTACAGGCCATGCCAACAACCGCAATACCATGCTCCTGAGAGCCGCCCGCCTTGCTGCCCTCGCCCTCAGAAACCGTCTCACCAGCCAGCGCCCGCGCCAAGTCTCGAGTCGTCGGATAATCGTAAAACACTGTCGGCGAGACAGCCTGGCCGTAGAACTCTTCCAGCTCACCAGAAAGCCCGACCAAGGCACGCGATCCCAGCCCGAAAGAAGAAAAGGGCGACAGGCTGTCGATGTCATCCACCGGCTTGGCCGTTAACTCGCCCAATTTAGCGATCAGCCATGCCTCCAACTGCTGAGCAGTGAACACTGTACCTGAGCGCATCGCGGAAGCGACCTCTGGCGTGCCTTCTTCCTGTGCTTCGACAACTGGCAATAGCGAAGCGCTGTACCAGCTCGCCACCTGCTTCAAAGACTGTCCGAGGAACCCCTGTTTATTCGCAGCACGCTGCACTTTGCCTGACGTCGTCTTCAGCAAGGCACCAGGGCGAAGGAGCACAATACCGGCAACCTCCAGGGCATGATGCTTCGCTATCTGATCGCGGATCACCTGGAAGATTTCCTCCCCAGACTCAGCTTTAAAATTGCGCTCAACTTCTTGCACGACCCCGAGGTGATCCTTACCGTCGATCGTAATTGGGAAAGCAGCGCAGCCACCGGCTCTCACCAGCGGATGGCATTTATCCACTGTCCATTCAATGTCCTGCGGATAATGGTTTTCCCCATCGATAACTAGCAAATCTTTAAGCCGGCCGGTCATATACAGCTCACCATCACGCACAAAGCCCAGATCCCCAGTCCGAAGGTAGCGCTTGCCATCGTCTACCTCGGTACTGATCTTGAAGTGAAATGCATCGGCCGTTTTTCGGCTATCCTTCCAGTAGCCTTGAGATAGGATTTCGCCCTCAACCCAAATTTCACCGATCTTATTGTCCTCACATAAGGCGAAGTCCGATGGGTTGACTATCTTGATCTCTGTGTTCGGTGCAGGAACACCGCACGAGACTATCGCCCTTGCCATATGCTCGTCAGCAGCATCACGGATCCAGCCCTGCTCCAGCGCGTGACTATCGGCATATACTGTACCGGGGAACCCTGCTGCTGGCGTGGACGTCACCTTGCAGGTTGCCTCGGCAAGCCCATAGGCAACACAAAAGGTTTCGGGGTGAAAGCCCGCGGGGGCAAATTTGTCACTAAACTGACTGAGGGTTTCCGTTCTCACTGTCTCGGCTGCATTCTGGGCAACTCGCCAGCTACTGAGATCCAACCCTGACAGTTGCTCGTCGCTCACTTTGCGGAAGCATAAGTCATAGGCAAAGTTTGGAGCCATGGTATGGGTGGCCTGGTAATCGCTCATTGCTTTAAGCCACCGGTATGGCTTCTGAATGAAAGTCACCGGAGACATGATATAGGTTGAAAATCCGTTATAGACGGCCTGTAACATACCGTATATCAAACCGAGATCGTGAAAATGGGGCATCCATGTCACCATCTTCGAGTTTCGGTCATGGCCCCACCGGTAATCAAAGCTGAACATGTTTTCAATCAGATTGTGGTGGGTCAGTACGACACCTTTGGGCTCGGATGTTGAGCCCGACGTAAACTGCAGATAAGCAACCTTTTCCGGGGTAATTGGCACCGGTTGCCAGACTTGCTCACAGTGTGGTTCCAACGTATTGGTCGCAATCCAGTTGTAATTATCAAGCTCTGGAATTTTTTGCTTTAAATTTGCGAGCTTATTTAGCATCGTTGATGTGGTAAGGATCGTCGTGGTACCGGCTGACTCTGCTATCCTCATAATCTTTGGCAACATTTCAGGAAGCCTTGAAAAACCATGCATTTGTACCGGAATCCCAATAATTCCCCCATAGAAGCAGGCAAATAATGATGTGAGAAAATCAAGTCCGGCTGGGTAGAGCAATACGGCGCATTCGTCAAAAGAGAGGTGCTCTTTCAGCTGAGTGGCATAAGATTTTGATATGCTGTCGAGCTCTGAAAACGTCAGGCTTTCAGATACGGTCTCTCCCCCCTTGAGAAAACTGTATACTGTAAAGTCAGGATCAGTTTCAGCTCTTCTGGATAATATTTTTACCAAATCATCGTATTCATTACCTAAAACATCACTTTGCATGGTCATTTAAACGTCCTGTTAAATTATATACCGTGTTCAAAACTGTCATTCAGTTTTTAGATGCAGTTAAATAGACCTCCCCCGAAAAAGGAAATCTTCAATATAGTTATTCAATTAGTTAGAAGTAGTACTTAACGCCAAGATACAATACATTTTCTATATAACGAGTAAACTCACTACGGTTATCATCACCATGAGTCAATATAAGATTCCCAGAAACACCAATATTATCATTTAAGTAATAATTAACGACCGAAGTTAACTCACTACTTTGTGTATCGATGTCGTGAGCCAGAATAAAATTCACGCTCAAATCAGGGATCACATCTCGTTTAAAGTATTGCGCATAAATATAGTTCCTGCCGATTGTTCGCATTCCCGGATCAGATGCTATATAGAGTAAATATTGTGACATCCCCCCCAGGTTACTTGATCCTAGACTTCCTCCAGCGGATTTTGCCAAATCATAATAAGTATCAAGTTGACTTTTATTATAACCCTCTTGATTATAACGGTACTCCAGATTATAAGTCGAGCCTCCCATCGTCGAATAAGATATACCTATAACGCCATCGGTATAAAAGCGCTTATTCGAATTAGATACCTCAAAGTCATAGCCCAGCGCATTGCTACTCCTTACCGGTATATAAGCTGTACTTCTATCCTTCACTCCGATATCCGTATAAAGCATAACAGAATCAGAGACGGTCCATTGCCCGAACATGCCAAATAGATTTGTATTATCCTGCCTTGAAATTATCGCACCGGCATAGTAGCTGTATGATATATAGTCAACTTTGAAACTAAGCGTCTTCTCAAATGGGTGGATAAGGTTTTCTGTGCGCCCTTCATTATATGAGTAAATCAAAGATGAGGAGAAACTGTCACCATGATAACCATCCAACCTAATAAAGTCTAACGCCGGCTCCTCAACAAATGGATTTGATTGATCCGTCGTTGCGTAGAAAGGGTTAGATGGTGAGGTGAACAGTGACGGTCCCCAAAAATCCAATTCACGATAAATTGAGAACTTCCAATTATCATGGAGATAGCTAACATTATATTCCTGTAAGTAAATCTCGTCCTCAGAAATAGAATAAGAGTTAACTTTACTTTTGGTGTACTTTATATTTGGTGATAATGAAACGGTAAATCTCTCAAATTCTCCCAATATATACCCTCTGAACAAGATGGTATTTTCATAGTCGGGTAATTCACCGATTGTATTTTCAGGATTGAAGTAAGAATGATTATTTAGATCATATCTCGTTGTGTACGCTTCAACATTGGCCCGATAGGAAACAGCATTTTTCCAATCAATGGCCCCAGCCTGGGTACTCAACAACAAGCCTAGAGCCATAAGGTATCGATTCATATTTTGGCTACCCTTGCATCAATGTCCGTCGATCAAAGCGTGAAGCCGGTATTGTCCTTGCCTCAATATCGAAATACTTCATGATGGTCATACTGTCTTGACGGATCGCATCGTATACCTTCATTTCATCGATAAACTTTAATTGCGAATCCGGCAAAGTGATCGTATTACCATAACTCATTAATGCATATTTGATCATCTTATCAGAGGCGGTAAAGAAATCAGACTTGAGTGCAAGGTGGCTATCCTTGGCAATATAATACCTAACCTGTTGATAGGTCACATTTTTTTCTTTTGCGTTCAGCCACAAGACATAACTATCGATGCCTTTGACCTTTGCCTCGCCAATCACAACAGCATCATAGTCCCGGCTGTAGTTAGTCGTAGCGATATCACCGTTATTCGCCTCCCCCAGCAACCTTTGCCTAGGTGAAATCGGCACGGGGCGCTTGGTGGTCGGTGACAGAAACCACATATTTCTTGACCGGACAAGTATGCTGATCCCCCGGGATCGGGCTGGCGCGGTAAACGAAACGAGATTATCATCGCCAGCTGCTTCGATAAGCATACTAAAGCTATTGACCTCTTCACCTTCCTTGTAAGAAGTAAGTTCCGCATTGAATCGAATACCATCAATGTTTCCCCCTCTGGCCATGTCACTTCTCTTCAGTAATTCATCGGCATCCAGAGAGATTGACTCCAGCGGCGTGAGATCAGTCACAATCGATTCATCCTGATAGCTAGTCAAACGGCTTAGTGGCTCTGCCTGTGCAGGCATCACTGCAACTGTTGATAGCACCATGGATAGTAAGTATTTATACATGGCCAAGAGCCTCCGTTATCGGCTTCTTGGCTGCCTTTTTCGCAGGCAGATAGGAAGCAAAGGCCGCCAGGGCAATAAACACAATGGACGTAGAGATCAGATTCTCGATCAATAGATCAATAATTAAGTTCACTTCGGACGAAGAATCGGGTGCTAGATAACGGATATCAGCATAATTGATGGCACCGCCGATAATATAGGTAGCGATAAAGCCGACCACACTACCTATCGCGACCAGTAGCATCCCTTCGTAGACGAATAATCCCGTCAGGGTTCTTTCTTTCATGCCAATCGCTCGTAAGGTGCCAATTTCACGGGTACGCTCGACAATCGCCTGCCCCATGGTATTGAGCACGCTGAAAAGTACAACGAGCACGACAACCAAGCTAATAAACAAATGCATCATGTCGAACAAGCCTTTGACTTGAGAGTAGTACATTGACAGCTCTTTCCAATCCTTGATCTCAACGTCCAACCCCGACTGCTCTAACAGTGCAAGAATACTCGGCATTGCGGCTTCCGCCTGCTCAGGCGTCTCCATCAAAATAATGACCCGGTCCGCCCCCTCAACATCATAGAGCTCTCTTGCTAGATCCAATGGAATAAGTACGAACTTGTCGTTGGTCGCAACACTGCCAGTATCGGTCAGATCTGCGATATTGACATCACTGGCGCTCATCATGCCATCGATGGTGGCGGCGACAATGACAAGATCTTGTGAGGCATAATTGTCAGGCTCGACATCCAGCATTTTGGCTAAACCGCTACTCAGAACAGCCCCCCGATCATCCTTTGGATCCAAGTAACCCGGCGCGTCCTCATAAATATCTCCCTTTCTCAACTGTAATAGGTCTTCAGCCAAGATCCCTTCACTTAAAAATATATGGGAAACATCACCATTACTGATAAGACCATTAATATGTAATCGGGGACTGATCATCTTTATTCCATCAACCAGGCTCAGGCGCTCAGTCATCGTTTCTAGCTCTTGACTATCAAATACGTACTTCTTGGGTTCAACCGAGCCTTTCTCGTAAAAGTCCTTTTTTACAATAGTCAGGTGACCTAGTCGTTCACCTATTATTGCCTCTTGCTCTAAGGATCGATAAATGTAGGTAAAATATCCTTCAAATAAACTTAAAGCTATAAATCCAATACTAATACTCAGTAAAGTCACGACACTTCTACGCTTGTTCTTTAGAATATTGCGTGAAGCCATTTTGACTTTAGTGATAAAACTAAATGCCATATTTACGCTACCTATTTTCTATGCACTGATGAGAGAATGTTCTGGCTTTTTTCTGACTTGCTCAATAGGAGATGGATACACTTTTCCATCTCTTAAATAAATATTTCTAGATGCATGTTGCACTAAGTCCTGATCATGCGTAGATAATATAAATGTTACGCCATGCTCACGATTTAGTGACTTCATTAGCTCGACAATAGCCAGCGATGTTGTCGAATCAAGGTTAGCCGTTGGCTCATCGGCTAATATAATACTGGGTTCACTCACTAAGGCACGAGCAATTGCCACTCTTTGCCTTTGGCCGCCACTGATATTGTCAGGCAGTCGATGTAACTCATTTACCAACCCCACTTCTTCAAGAATGTCACGTGCTTTTTTTCTTGCACTTCTTTCAGGTTCGCCCTTGATCAACAGTGGAAGCATGACATTTTCTACGGAGTTCAATACAGGGATGAGATTGAAGTTCTGAAATATATACCCTAGCTTACGGCTTCTAAACTCACTGCATTCATTACTTGTCAGTTCATTGGTACTCACACCATCAATTGTAATCGTCCCTGATGTTGGAGAGTCAATTAAACCGAGCAGATTAAGTAACGTTGATTTTCCACTCCCTGACTTCCCCCAGATACAAACAAGTTCTCCCTCATTAACCTTTAGGTTCAAACCATCTATAGCCGTTACAGGTATTCCACCCGCATTATACGTCTTGACCAGATTGTGCAAGGTAATCATCACATTCATCCCATAAAAATATTGGTCATAACGTATCACCACCAAAAATAGTTAACAATGATACCAATACATACTTTTTATATTTATCAGCACACTTCACATAACGCATTAAATTATTAACAAGAACCTCTATAAACAAACAAATCAGTATTTACTGTGAAAATAAGAAAAACAAAGAAATAAAAATAGAGGCGTTAATGCAATGAAAATGAAATGTTACCAAGGGAGAAATAATTAGAGTTAATAATCTAAATTAGACATTGGTAACTTAAGTAAAAATATAACCAACTATACAACCGACCTTATGAAAACAATCGATATAAAATATCAGTTTCAGCCAAAAAGTCAGAACCATACCCGACCACATGACTATTGACAGCTCTATACAATAATTAAACTGGTTCTATTAATTGCAATAAGTTCGTTAAGATCGACTCATTATCAATAAATACTATTTACAAAATGCCAGCACTTTCATGCAATGTAGATCAGATTAGGATCACCTGATAAGAGACAATTGGAAACCTGTTTATAGGTTTCCGATTTTTATGTCTAATCAAGACTATTTTGCCGACTTTGTTGAGGAGAGTCCTGTTGATGTAGCCCAACTCACAACCTTTTCTTAGCATATTCCTGATTAGTGGATTGTCAAAGCGGCAGCTAAGTATCGAAAAAAGCCGCCACCTACTTCTCGAAAAATCTAAAGTAAATTACTACGAATCAAAAATGGTGGGTAATATCACGTATGTTGCCACAAGCGAAGGCTGGCTGTACTTAGCTGTCATCATTGACTTTACTCACGACAAGTAATTGGTTGGTCTATGGATACGAAGATGACGGCGACTCTGGTCTGCGATGCATTGTCGATGGCTCTGTTCCACCGTGGATTCCCTGAGCCGGTTATCGTTCATAGTGATCGAGGTAGCCAGTATTGTTCGAAAAACCATCAAGACCTCATAACTGCTTATAACCTAAAGCAAAGTATGAGCAGAAAAGGAAACTGCAGGGATAATGCTTGTGTTGAAAGCTTTTTCCGTTCAATGAAAGTTGAAGCGATCCAATACGAGCCGATCACGGCCAGAGGCGAGATGCGCCAAACGATCTTCGAGTACATTGAGGTTGATTATAATCGGCAGAGAAAGCACAGTGCCTTGGGTATCTAAGCCCAGTTTACTTTGAACAGCAAAATGTCGCTTAATGCAGTGTCCAGTCTGGCTGGAGCAGATCAGTTCACTATGCTCCCTTTGTGATGAACAGCATGGGGGAAATTGAGCAAGCCATTCAGGATTACCAACAAGGTAAATTCGTGTAAGGCTAAGTCGACGGGAGCATACTGCCATATCCGTTTACCAAAAGCCGGCTAACATGATCAAGGCCATGTTAGCCGCCGCTTGGCGATACCTATTCTGAGTCGGGTCCTTTTAGTTTTTCGTTCGCGAGCAGTGCAAAATATTCTTTCGTCAATTTAAAAACCACAGGGCTTAAAAGTAAGAGCGCAATCAAATTGGGGATCGCCATCATGGCATTGAGTGTATCTGCGAGTAGCCAGATAAACTCTAAAGAGCTGGTTGCTCCAATCGGCACCGCAATAATCCACAACACTCGAAAAGGGATGATTGCCTTTACACCAAATAAATATTGGACACATTTTTCACTGTAAAAACTCCAGCCTAATATTGTTGTAAAGGCAAAGATAGACAATGCGATCGCAACCACATAATTACCAATACCTGGTAATGCAGAGGCAAATGCAGCCGATGTTAACGCTGCTCCCGTTTCACCACTAAGCCAACTGCCTGACACGATAATTGCTAACCCAGTAATACTACAAACGACGATGGTATCAATAAACGTACCAAGCATAGCCACTAAGCCTTGAGCTACCGGGTTTTTAGTTTGAGCCGCAGCATGCGCGATTGGAGCACTCCCCAGACCTGCCTCATTCGAGAAAATACCCCGGGCGACACCAAAGCGGATTGCAGCCCACACCGCGGCGCCGGCAAAGCCACCTTGTGCGGCCACTGGCGTAAAAGCACTACTAATAATTAAACCAAAAGCAGCCGGGATATCGGAAATGTTCATAAAGAGAACAATCAATCCCGAAGCAATGTAAAAAACAGCCATTAATGGAACTAACTTACCGGCAACATCCGCAATACGCTTGATCCCTCCCATGAGAACTAATCCGACTAATATCATCATTATTAAACCGGAAATAACAGGAGATACCCCGAAACTCGACTCAACCGCTGCAGCAACAGAATTAGACTGTACAGTATTACCAATGCCAAACCCGGCTAATGAACCAAAAATAGCAAATGCCGTGCCGAGCCACGCCCACTTACTGCTCAGGCCATTTTTGATATAGTACATCGGGCCACCAACATGGTTACCATTCGCATCTGTTTCACGATATTTTACGGCGCATACCGCTTCAGCAAACTTGGTTGCCATTCCAACCAATGCAGTACACCACATCCAAAACAAAGCACCCGGCCCACCTAAAAATATAGCGGTCGCTACACCGGCAATATTACCGGTCCCGATCGTTGCGGACAGAGAGGTCATCAAAGCGTTAAACGGGCTGATCTCCCCTTTTGCTTCCTCTTCTTTCTCTGGGATCCTTCCTGTCCAGAGTAACTTGAAGCCTGCTCCAATTTTCACAATCGGCATTAACTTTAGGCCAAGTGTAAGGTAGATACCTACCCCAAGGATAAGTACCAGCATTGGTACTCCCCACACAAAACCGTTTATGGCTGAGATAAAATTAGCGATTGAATCCATCCTTGCCCTCTCTTTTTATATTTACATATCCCAAAAACATAGGCGTCCTTGACTATAAGTTCAACATTGAGATGAACAACGTAAGTACAAAGTTAGTCAAAAGAAAGAATACAATGAGGTTACCGCAGCGTAAGTGGAATATTGCCAGAGGCATTAAAAAAGCTTCACAGGGAAGCTTTTTTAATCATCAATTAGAGAGAGGTTTTTAATCATACAATGATGATTCACCTTCCGGCCGAGTTTTAAAACGGCGATGCAACCACATATATTGATCCGGAGCTTCCATGATTGAGCGTTCAACGGCCTTATTGACATAGGCAGCCGCAGCATCAGGATCGTTATGAGGAAACGCATTCAGCGGTGGGAAGACCTTAAGTGTATATCGTCCTGAATCAGTATTGCGAACCATCGCAAAAGGCACTACCGCACAATCTGAAGCATCAACCAACAAGCTGGTGCCTGTTGTCGTACACGCTTTTTCAACCGCAAACAAAGGTGCGAAAGTCGAACGCCGCTTACCATAATCATGATCAGGGGCATACCATACACGCTCACCCTTACGTAATGCGCGTAGCATGCCTTTCACGTCTTTACGGTCAATCATATATTTATTAGAGCGTATACGACCTGTAAACTGAAAATAATCAAAGCAGGGGTTGTTATTCGGTCGATATACACCCACACCAGGCGTTTTCATACCAAATGCACGAGCGCCAAGCTCAAGGTTCAACGAATGAACAGCAACAAGCAATACCCCTTTGCCTTCGGCCTCAAGCTGATGAATATGTTCCATGCCTTCGTAAGTAACATGACGTTCAACTCGAATATCAGGCCAGAACCAAGCCATGCCGGTTTCGAACATCGCCAAACCGGTATTATCAATATTCTTTTTCATCAATTCATCGCGTTCTTCCTGCGACATATCAGGGAAGCAAAGCTCTAAATTTCGAGCTATGGTTTGCCTGCGCTTTTTAATGATGCGCATAGCAAATCGACCAAGCCCCTGCCCTAGTCGAAACTGGATAAAATATGGCAGCCAACTGATAAGGTACATCACACCGACCATCAGTAGGGTTAACCAATATCGCGGATGCAAAAGCGATTTAGTAAACGTAGGCGCAGTAAATTTACTCATAACCTATGGTACCCCTTTATTATTTTTATTCCGTATTCAGATATTAGCTGAGAGAGCCATCCCTTGACGGGAGAACTATTTACGGAGATATATCGAACAGTGCATTCTATTGCGAGGAGATCAGCTATGCAAGAGGCTGAAGTTTTGTACCATTATTTTTCAGTTTGCATTAAGCAAATGGATGTAGATGAAGCAATTCTCGTTGTAAATTTAAACGAAAAAATGGATTGGGGAAGAAGGCATGGTATTAATTAGAAGACAGGACGGTGGTTTGTTTATATCAAACCACCGTAGTTTTGTAAGATGAGCAATACTCTGCGAGATTAAATACCGTTCGACATTAAGCGGAACGGGGCTTTAATTCAAATCCCTCTTTAGCATATAGCGAAGGCTCACCTTCTGGTCGGGTTTTAAAACGACGGTGCAGCCACATATACTGACTAGGCGCAGCAAGGATGGCATTTTCTACGGCTCTATTGATCACCACAGCGGCTCGTTCAGGATCTTTACGTGGAAACTCTTCCTGAAGAGGTGCAATCGTAATTACATAATCGCCTGAATTCGATTCACGAACCATTCTAAATGTCATCACCTCACAGCCGCTGCCATCAACCAATAGGCTTGTACCCGTCGTGGTACACGCCTGCTCAACAGCAAACAAAGGCGCAAACGTCGAGCGTCGCTTACCATAGTCATGATCGGGTGCATACCATACGCGACCACCAGTCTTCAGCGCCTTCAACATGCCTTTGACGTCTTTGCGGTCGATTAATGTTCGGTTGGATCGTGCGCGTCCTCGGTACTGAACAAAATCAAAGCAAGGATTATTGTTTGGTCGATAAACCCCTATACCGGACTTATGGATCCCAAACGCCCTCGCCCCCAATTCTAAGTTCAGCGAGTGTACTGCGACAAACAAGGCACCTTTGCCTTCTTGTTCAAGCTGTTCAATATGCTCCATGCCCTCAATACGTACATGGCGCTTCACACGAGCATCGGACCAGAACCATGCCATTCCCGTTTCGAACAACGCCAAGCCTGAGTTATCAATATTCTCCTTAACGATTTGTTTTTTATCGTCTTCGGTCATCTCAGGGAAGCAAAGGTCAAGGTTTCTCTCAATGGTAAATCGGCGTTTCTTCATTATACCCAGAGCCAAACGGCCAATACCCTGCCCTAAACGGCGCTGAATAACGTAAGGAAGACAACTCAATAAATACATGACCAAGATCAGTAGTAAGGTTGGCCAATAACGTGGGCTTAGTAGCTTCCAAGAGAAGCGAGGTGCAGCAAATTTGCTCATAAATAATTATCGCAATAGGTAAATTCTAAGTAAATCTACGGGCTAATAAAAAACGTAAATTGTCCTTGAATCATACGCTGACCTTACCCAAAAACATAGCCAAATTGTGTTACATTAACAATTTATTGATTGCAACCGATTGAAAATGACAATGTAGTGATAAGCCAATGAAAATGAACGATGTTTTTTCATTGATTAATCAGCAAAAAAAACGACTTAAATATCAACATTTAACAAAATGTGTCAATTTAAGCCGCTTAGTATGATTAATGTAACTTAAGCTCTATTTTGCATCACTTTTACTCTAAAAACCCTCGACCCCCTTCATATCAGGAAGCCGGTGGGCAATCCCTTTGTGACAGTCGATGCAGGTTTTTGAACCGTCAGCTAGAGAACTGGAGTGCTGCACTGATGCACGCTGGGATTGCTGCGTAAAGTCCATATAACTGAACTCATGGCAGTTTCGACACTCAAGCGAATCACTTTTCTTCATGCGAGTCCACTCTCGCTCTGCCATATGTAGGCGTCGAGCTTCGAATTTTTCAGGGGTAGATATCGCCCCAGTTACCCATGCCCATACTTCCTTCGAAGCTTGCATCTTGCGGGCCATTTTGTCAGTCCAGTTATGCGGAACATGACAGTCTGAACAAATAGCCCTCACACCGGTACGGTTGTTAAAGTGGATCGTACCCTGGATCTCCTGATAGACGTTATCTTCATGGCAGCTAACGCAGAACGGTTCTGAGTTAGTAAACTCCATCCCGGTATTAAACGCCCCCCAGAAAATAACCCCTGCGATAAAGCCACCTAATGTCAAAAAACCTATGCTGAAATACTGTGCGGGTGAACGAATGAGTGTCCACCATTTTTTTAACCATTGCCACATACGCTTCCTCCCTTACTTCTCTTGATCGAGCAGCGTATCGAGATCGGTAAATGACGTACCAACCAATGGCTTCGCATCGGTTTGTACCACATGACACTGCTCACAGAAGTAACGCCGTGGCGACAATTCTGCAAGGAAGTTACCGTCTCTATCCATATAGTGCGTGACACTGATCATTCTCGCCTGAGTCTCTTCGACCCGGCTACGCGCGTGGCAGGCCATACATTTGTTCGCATTCAAATCAACTTGGTAGTTATCAATCTTATGCGGGATAACCGGCGGTTGCATTGGGTAGTTGCGCTTCGGGATCCGATCGTCATTAATCGTTTTATTCATGCGAGGCGGCTCTGGCTCGCTGTTAAGGGCAAACTGGCGTGCGGTGGCCAGTTCATCCCCCTTGATGACGTCGGTTGCCGCAATCACCAACCCGGTAAAAAACAATAAAAGTACAGCAAATAGTTTATTCATGGTTGTACTCCTATGCCTTTACCACTTTAACAGCACATTTCTTGAAGTCTGTTTGCTTAGAAAGTGGGTCGGTGGCATCCAAGGTAACCTTGTTGATCAGCTGGCTGGCATCGAACCACGGCACATACACCAACCCTTTTGGCGGTTTGTTCCTGCCTCGCGTTTCCACCCGGGTAATAATTTCACCGCGCCGTGATACCACTTTCACCGCATCACCTCGCCGCATACCGCGTGCTTTCGCATCTTCAGGGTGCATAAACACCTGCGCATTAGGGTATGACTTGTGCAGTTCAGGTACTCGGCGGGTCATTGAGCCAGAATGCCAATGCTCCAAGACTCGACCCGTTGAAAGCCACAAGTCATACTCTTCATCAGGACTTTCTGCCGGTGGCTCGTAAGGCAGAGCAAAAATCACTGCACGACCATCGGGCTTGCCATAAAAATCAAAGTCACTTCCCGGCTTCGCGTAAGGATCAGAACCTTCCTTAAATCGCCACAAGGTTTCCTTGCCATCAACAACCGGCCAACGTAATCCGCGAACCTCGTGATATACATCAAACGGCGCTAAGTCATGTCCATGACCGCGTCCAAATTGGGCATACTCTTCAAACAACCCTTTTTGGATGTAGAAGCCATACTCCGTTGATTCGTCGTTACTGTGGCCTTCGGTGATGTCTTCCAACGGGAACTCGTTAACCTGACCGTTAGCAAATAACACGTCAAACAAGGTTTTGTCTTTATAGCCGGGATTGGCATCAAGCAGCTCTTTTGGCCACACTTCGTCTGTCTTGAAGCGTTTTGAGAACTCAACAAGCTGCCATAGATCCGATTTCGCCTCTCCCGGAGCATCTACCATTTTGTGCCACAACTGAGTTCGACGCTCGGCATTACCATAGCCCCCTTCTTTTTCTACCCACATTGCAGCAGGTAAAATCAAATCAGCAGCCTGAGCCGTCGCTGTTGGGTATGCATCAGAGACAACAATAAAGTTTTCTGGATTTCGATAGCCAGGCAGCGTTTCCTCGTTGATATTGGCAGCCGCTTGCAGGTTATTGTTTACCTGAATCCAGTAGGCATTGATTTTGCCGTCCTTGAGCATTCTACTTTGCAGCACGGCATGTGCCCCCACTTTTCCGGGAATGGTGCCATCGGGTAATTTCCATATTTTCTCTGCAATTTTCCGGTGCTCAGGGTTGTTAACAACCATATCGGCTGGAAGGCGGTGGGAGAAAGTGCCGACTTCTCGGGCTGTACCACACGCAGAAGGTTGACCGGTCAATGAAAATGGACTGTTCCCCGGTGTTGAAATTTTCCCAGTCAACAAGTGGATGTTATAAACCAAGTTATTACACCACACCCCACGGGTATGCTGGTTAAAGCCCATGGTCCAGAACGACATTACTTTGGTATCAGGGTCGGCATACAGCTCAGCCAGTTCGATGAGTTTATGTTCAGGTACACCTGACATCTCACTGGCTTTTTCGACCGTATATTCTGAGACAAACTCTTTAAACTCATCAAATGTCATTGGTTCAGAATCACCGCTATCAGGGTTTTTGGCCTGCTGCTGAAGCGGGTTATCCGGCCGTAGCCCGTAACCAATATCTGTTGCGCCCCGACGGAAGTTCACATGCTTACCAATAAAGCTATGATTCACTTTCTCGTTGGTAATGATGTAGTTGGCAATGAAGTTGAGAATAGCGAGATCAGATTGAGGTTCAAATACGATAGGCACATCAGCCAGCTCAAAACTACGATGTTCAAAGGTTGAGAGAACTGACACTTTCACATGAGGGTTTGATAGCCTGCGGTCCGTTACCCTTGTCCAGAGTATCGGGTGCATTTCTGCCATATTAGAGCCCCAAAGAACAAAAGCGTCGGCAGCTTCAATATCATCATAGCAACCCATCGGCTCATCGATACCGAAGGTACGCATGAAACCCACTACCGCAGATGCCATACAATGTCGGGCATTAGGATCAATATTGTTTGAGCGGAAACCGGCTTTCATCAACTTGGCGGCGGCATAACCTTCATAGATAGTCCACTGGCCTGATCCAAACATACCAATGGCTTCCGGCCCTTTCTCTTTGAGTACGGCTTTCCACTTTTCCGTCATGATATCGAACGCTTGATCCCAGCTAATCGGGGTGAAATCCCCCTCTTTATCAAACTTACCGTCTTTCATTCTCAACAACGGCTGGGTCAGGCGATCATCACCGTACATAATCTTCGAAAGAAAATACCCTTTCACACAGTTAAGGCCACGGTTTACCGGCGATTTAATATCACCGTGGGTCGCCACCACCTTGTTATCTTTCACCCCAACATTAACCGAGCAACCCACCCCACAAAATCGACAGGGTGCTTTCTCCCATGCGATCTGGGTTTTCGAAGCATCGGTAACGACATTACTCGCCACAACGGGTATCGATATACCCGCCGCCGCCGCTGCGCTGGCCGCTGCCTGCGCTTTTATAAACTTACGCCGAGAACATTTCATTGTTTTCTCACTCAACTATTGCTTCACGGTAAAGACAATCACACAGGCCATTGATTTATTCTTATTTACTAGCCTGCTACCACCTGTAAAAACCACACAAAAAACCCATAGCCGCCTACAACGGCAACAGCAAGAATGGGAAACAGTACAATGGTAATAAACAGAAAAGCCTTTAGCTCAGAACGGTGCCGGTTAGCATCACTCATCAGTCACTCCAATCAGTATGGATACTAATAACTCTAGCTAGCTTCCGAGAAATTGATAACTTGATGAGATTAAAAACCCTTGATGAGACCCCGTCGTATAACCTGCACAGGCAATCTCAGGTATATCCTTGGTAAGTATAATGCTAGGGTGATAGGTAACTAATTGTTTGAAAAGGAGTCATGGAATGACTATCAGCAAAACAAAATCAAGCTTTTACCGACGGATGTATATCGCACACCTGATTGATTCAGGGGTAGCAACCGTACCAGGTATTATTGAGTACACAGGCATGCCACGGCGAACGGCTCAAGATACTATCAAAAGTCTGGCCGATCTTGATATTGTGTGTACCTTCATGCAAACAAAAGGTGAGCGCAATCGCAGTGGGAAATATGTAATAGAAAGCTGGGGGGCGATCAACAAAGCGTGGATCGCCGAAAATATTGCTGAAATAAAATCGGTTCTGAATTACCCATAATCACAGCAAGTTGTAGCAGGTTACTTTTTCTTGTTCATCATTGCTTTGAGATCAGCAAATGGATTAAACGTCGCGGCTTGGTGATCATCCTCACCCGCTTTCACCACGCTGCCCATTTGGTTGTCGTGTTCAGTATATTTCTCATGTTCATGGTCATGGCAGAACAAGCAGAGCAACTCCCAATTACTCCCATCTTCTGGGTTGTTGGTATGATCATGATCGACATGGTGTACTGTCAGTTCACGCAGGTTTGAATAGACAAACTCACGGGTACAGCGGCCACACACCCAAGGGTATAGTTTCAGCGCTTTTTCTCGGTAGCCCTGCTCTTGTCGAGCATACGCCGCACTGGTTCCATAAAAATCAGAAGACATTTTCTCACCTAGGATTGATTTTGGTTTCGACGCTAGTCTAAAGGATTTCACATTGTCGTGCTGCTAAACAATAGGAAATTCATGAATAGTCTCACTGAATGAAACATTTTGCGCTAAAAATGAAAGCTATGATTGTTAAAAATAACAGGTTAAAACAGTGTATCATTTTCTAAAAGGCTAAATGACAGAGTAATGTCAATGTTAATTGGTGCTAAATTAAGCGACAAGACAGCTAAATGCTTAATAGAGGGCAAAAAAATCCCCCCCTTGGATGTAATGCACCTTGATTATGATAATATTCGCCTTAATTTGTGGATTAAACTCTCACTCATATAGAGAAGACGACATATGGCTTTTGATTTTTCTGAATTAACTGTGGACTTATCGGCGATGCCGACAACGATTGATATGGGACATGCTTGGCTGGGCGGTTTAGTGCTCATCATGCTGGTACTTTATATCTCTAAAAAAGGTAAACCGGTCGAAGTCGAGAAAGTTGTTGAGAAAGAAGTCGAGAAAATCGTTGAGGTTGAAAAACCTGTCGAGAAAATCGTCGAGGTCGAGAAAGTTGTTGAAGTTGAAAAGATCGTAGAAAAGATTGTTGAAGTTGAGCCTAAGCTTAAAACATCGACACCAGATGCGGCGCTACAGCTTCTTTCCCTGCTTCAGCAAGAGGCACGATTTATCGACTTCATGCAAGAAGATCTCAAAGGTTTCAGCGATGCTGAAATCGGTGCTGCTGCCCGTGTTATTCATGAAGGCGGCCAGAAAGTACTATCCGAATACTTCAGCTTTGCCCCTGTACGTGCCGAAGAAGAAGAAACACGTATTACATTACCAAAAGGCTTCAATGCTTCTGAAGTTCGCCTAACAGGTAATGTTGTTGGCGAAGCGCCATTTACCGGAACCCTAATCCACCGCGGCTGGAAAGTGACTGACATTAAACTGCCAAAACTGGCTGAAGGTCACGATGCGAATATTGTTGCCGCCGCTGAGGTAGAACTGTGATGCAAGAAATTCAAGAACACCGTTACAGTGTTGGTATCGACCTTGGTACCACTCACTGCGTATTATCTTATGTTGACCTGCAAGACGAAGACGCTAGCGTCAATGTCATGCCAATTGCCCAGTTAACAACACCAGGTAATGTTGAAGAAAAAAGCCAGCTACCCTCCTTCATGTACCAAGCTCACGAATCAGAGCTAGCTGAAGGTGATACGGCACTACCGTGGTCAGCACAACCCAATGCGATTGTCGGTGCAATGGCCCGTGGTCTTGGTAGCAAAACCCCTATTCGCTTGATCGCCAGTGCAAAAAGTTGGCTATGCCACGGTGGTGTAAACCGTCGTGATGCCTTCCTGCCTTTAAATAGCCCGGAAGAAGTTGCGAAGGTATCACCGGTTGAAGCGACACGCCAATACCTTGCCCACCTTGCCGAGGCATGGAACCATCAACACCCAGAGACACCGTTGTTTGATCAGGACGTTACTATTACCGTTCCTGCATCATTTGATCCAGCAGCGCGCGATTTAACAGCAGAAGCAGCCCGTGAAGTCGGCTTCAAGCACATGACGTTGCTTGAAGAGCCTCAGGCTGCTGTTTACAGCTGGCTAAAGAACAACGACGACACTTGGCGCGATCAAGTTTCTGTCGGCGACGTTATTCTGGTTGTCGATATCGGCGGTGGTACGACTGACTTATCTTTGGTCGCAGTGACTGAAGAAGAAGGTAACCTAACGCTAAACCGCGTTGCTGTTGGGGATCATATCCTTCTTGGCGGCGATAATATGGATCTTGCCCTTGCCTACCGCTTGAAGATGAAGCTGGCGCAAGAAGGCAAGCAACTTCAGCCATGGCAAATCCAAGCGATCACACATGCTTGTCGTGACGCCAAAGAAGCCTTACTAAGTGATGCAGAGCTTCAAGCCGTACCCATTGTCGTGCCTAGCCGTGGTTCAAAACTGCTTGGTGGTACGCTGCAAACTGAGCTTACCCAAGAAGAAGTACAGCAGACGCTGGTTGAAGGTTTCTTCCCACGCAACACTATCGAGCAGCACCCAGTAGAAATGCAGCGCGGCGCACTGACGCAAATGGGTCTTCCGTATGCCCAAGATGCCGCAGTTTCACGCCATGTTGCAGGCTTCCTTAGCCGTCAATCTTCTGCGGTTGATGAACTGTTTGAAAAGTATGACCAGCTACATGAAGGCTTTATCCGCCCTACAGCTATCCTGTTCAACGGTGGTGTACTGAAGTCAGATTTACTTTCTGAACGTTTGCTTTCCATCATCAACAGCTGGCTAACAGCGGCTGATAGCCCGGAAGCAAAACTGCTGGAAGGCCTTGACCTTGATCTTGCGGTTGCAAGCGGTGCGTCTTACTACGGCTCTGTTCGTAAGGGTAAAGGTGTTCGTATCCGTGGTGGTATCGCTAGCAGCTACTATGTGGGCATCGAAAGTGCCATGCCTGCTATCCCAGGTATGGAACCGCCACTAGAAGCACTTTGTGTTGCACCTTTCGGTATGGAAGAAGGTACTCACGCTGACGTACCAAGCCGCGAATTCGGCTTGGTTATTGGCCAGCCGGTACAATTCAAGTTCTTCGGCTCAACGGTACGCCGTGATGACCCAGCGGGTACCCATCTTGATTGGTGGCAGCCAGAAGAACTGGAAGAACTACCAGCGATTCAAGTTACGCTACCAGTTTCTGAAGGCCGCACAGCAGGCGAGATTGTCCCAGTTCGCCTTTCATCTCGTGTTACCGAACTAGGTACCCTCTGCCTTGAAGCCACACCGACCGATGGTGGTCAAAAGTGGCAAGTCGAATTCGACGTTCGCGATTAATAACATATTGTTATCTAATAACGGTGCCTTGGGGCGCCGTTTTTTTTGGCTATAAGAAAGCAATATATTATTGAAATCAAAGATTTGA
Source organism: Photobacterium satsumensis (assembly GCF_050336935.1). Taxonomy (NCBI): domain Bacteria; kingdom Pseudomonadati; phylum Pseudomonadota; class Gammaproteobacteria; order Vibrionales; family Vibrionaceae; genus Photobacterium; species Photobacterium satsumensis. The sequence goes on along the minus strand of NZ_JAKJSK010000010.1, from coordinate 223,507 downwards.
TCATAAAGATAAAGCCTTCATTAATGCACTCAATGTCCTTTTGGGATACTATCAGAAACCTTAAAAAGTATTAAAACAACACGTCTGGAGTATTGCATGACTTCTCCTCGCTACCTTGTCGGTATTGATCTCGGAACAACTCATACGGTTGTCGCTTACACGCCGATTTCAGATAACCTAGAATCGAGCCCAATCGAGATTTTTGAAATAGACCAACTTATCGCCCCTGGCGAGGTCGCACGTAAACCTCTTCTGCCTTCATTTCGTTATCACCCTGCCACAGGTGAGATTGACCCATCGTTAATGGTATTGCCATGGGATCTCGACCCCGTCGACGGCGATATAAAACATGCTATTGTCGGTGAGCTTGCCAGAGAAATGGGAGCAAAGGTTGAAGGCCGCCAAGTTGTCAGTGCTAAAAGCTGGCTATCACATACCGGTGTCGACAGAACCGAAGCGATTCTCCCTTGGTCTTCCAACAGCAGTGTCGAGAAAGTCTCACCGGTCATCGCCAGTGCCAGTTACCTCAACCATGTACGCCAAGCATGGGACTACCACCATCCAAGTGACAAGCTGAAAAATCAGGAAGTCGTGATCACCGTACCGGCCTCTTTCGATGAAGGGGCACGAGCATTAACGTTGGAAGCTGCAAAACTGGCTGGCTTTGGCGATATCCTCCTACTCGAAGAACCTCAGGCTGTCTGCTACGACTGGTATGCTAAAAACAAAAACCAAGCCGAAGAGCTACTTAAAGATATTCCATTATTAATGGTCTGCGATGTGGGCGGTGGTACCACTGATTTGAGCTTAATTAAAGTCGGTACCAAGGATGACAAACTCACCCTAGACCGGATTGGTGTGGGTGATCACCTTATGCTCGGTGGTGACAACATTGACCTTGCCCTCGCCCACCTTGCCGAACAGCGTCTGCATGGCGCCAGTAAGAAATTAAGTGCTTCTGGCCTGTCTAAGCTCATCCAACAAACACGTAAAGTCAAAGAGCAACTGTTATCGGGCAACGCCCCTGATACCGCTAAGGTTACCATGCTGGGCAGTGGCTCTCGCTTGATTGGCGGTGCTAAGAGTATTGATATGACGCGTGATGAAGTCCACCAGATCGCACTGGACGGCTTCTTCCCTCAAACCGACTTTAGCGATCAGCCAAGCCATCGCCAAGCCGCAGTTATCGAGTTCGGTTTACCCTATGCTGCAGATCCGGCCATCAGCAAACACCTTGCCCAGTTCATTGCCTTGCATGATTCTGTCTGCCGAGAGTCCCTTAAAGGTACAGCCCAAGCCCCTGCCGCTGAACAACCAGCGATTCCGGTTGCTGTATTGCTCAATGGTGGTGTATTCAATAGCCCGCTGTTATCTAACCGAGTGCTGGATACCTTCTCTCACTGGAAAGGTGACAACGTCACCCAGCTAGATAACCCTCACCCCGATCTTGCTGTCGCTTATGGTGCGGTCGCCTATGCTAAAGCCCGTCACGGTGCGCAGCTTAAAATTGGTGGAGGCTCCGCCCGTTCGTTCTTCTTAGTACTTGAGAATAAGAAGCGCGAAAAACAAGGGTTATGCCTGCTGCCAAAAGGGATTGATGAAAGTACCGAAATTCGCCTTAAAGATCGCAAGTTCGCGCTTACGCTCGGTGAACCAGTGCGCTTTAACCTGGTTTCATCAACTGATGATAGCCACACCCAAGCCGGTGAGATCTTTACCATTGATGAAGAGAGCTTTGTTTCGCTACCGCCTTTCATCGCCACGTTAGACAGTGACCGTGATCGTGCTGAACTTGCAGCCAACCAGAAAGACCGTGAAGAAGTCACTCTCGCCTGCCAGTTGACGGAAGTGGGTACCTTACAGCTCGAGTGTGTCAGCATCCACGATGACAATAAGCGCTGGAAAGTCGAATTCGCTATCCGTAAGGATTTGGCCAAACTCAGCCGCGAGGGTGGCAATTCAACCCTTGCCGAATCAGCACTGCCTGCTCGCATGGATGATGCCATCGCCCTTGTAAAACAGGCTTACGGTGGGAGTACTAAGAACAATGATCCTAAAACCATCAAAACATTGCGTAGCCAGCTTGAGAAAACACTTGGTAAGCGCGACAACTGGGAAACGCCTTGTCTAAGGGAGCTGGCTAATGCGCTTCTCGATAGCAAGAAACGCCGTCGCCGTTCTGATTTACATGAAAGGAACTGGCTAAAACTGACGGGGTTCACCATGCGCCCAGGTTTTGGCTATCCTTCTGATGAATGGCGTATGGAGCAAGTCTGGCAGCTTTACCAACACGGTATTCAATCTAGCACTAGCACGCAAACTTGGAGCGACTGGTGGACGTTCTGGCGCCGTATTGCTGGAGGCCTGAGCCAAGAGCAACAATTGGTTATTTACAAGGACATTGCGAAATACATCAATCCATCGGCAAGCCGCAACAGCAAGCTCGCTAAGGAGCTGCAAGAACGCAGCTACGAAGATATGGTGCGATTAGCCGCTAGTTTAGAAAACTTACCTTTTGACAAAAAACTTCAACTTATTGAGTGGATCTTTGGTCGACTGCAAAAAACACAATATTCTCAGGCGCACTGGTGGGCAATCGGTCGTATTGCAACGCGCAGTCCTTTCTATGGAAGTGCACATAATTTGCTCACACCGCAACACGTCGCATACTGCTTACCAGAGCTGATGGACTTCGACTGGCGCAAGGATCCAAACATCGCTTTTGCCGCTGTAATGATGTCTAGAATGACCGGAGACCGAACTTTGGATATTGACGAAAATAACCGAAATGACGTCATTTTGAAGCTAAAATCCAGCAAAGCGCCAGAAAGTTGGATAGAAATGGTATCGACCGTCAAGGTCTTGACAGAGAGTGAAACTAAGCGCGTATTCGGTGATGCACTACCAACAGGATTACGCTTAATCGATTAAGGTTCTGTTAGGGTTCAGCTGGTAATCTCATCAATCATAAATGAGAACTAACTTTTATTCCTTAGAGATTTCCTCGGGGAATGTTTTTTGCCTAGCGAGTACACAACACATGAACCGTTCACAATATAAAATTATCGCACAGCGGATTTTTAAATCTGACAATCAGCGCATTGCCGTTGAGGCTGTAATCTTCGAAGGTCTTTCTAGCTATGAAGCTGAAAAGCGCTTCGACGTACCAAAAGGTACACTTTCACGCAACGTGCGTAAATACAAGCGTGAGGTTGAATACCTAAACACGGTTGTAGCGGCTTAGTTAGCCCGCTTTAAATCTAAAAAACGGAGAATGATGACATTCTCCGTTTTTTTATGCGTGGTTTTTGATATGTTACTTCCTGAGGCTACATCATACGCAACTTATCATCACGCCCCCTGAGCCAGCTACTCATCAAGTACAAACCAACACCCACACCGAGCATGACGAGATGAGAAACAAAACCGAACTCAGAAAATACCGCATATGCTGACGAACCCGTCAAAATAGAAAATGGCAGACCATAGATTTCTGACAATACCGCGCCAGCTTCGCTCGATCCTGTCGCCTGAAACATTGCAATTTTAAACAAGATCACCGTCAGAATCGCGGCAAGCAATGGGTATCTTGTCAACTGCGATAAAGCCATAAGCCCCGCACCAATAGGGAAAAGAGCAATACTCATCAAAGTTAAACGGCCAAGAAATTCAAACCAATGACCGACTAGGTTCGCCACAGAGATCCCCCAGCTCAACATCATATCTTGGGGCAGCCATAAGGTCGCCATTATCCAAACCATAAAATCAGCCGCCATCATTAAGGCTGCAGCAATCAACGGAATGACAACGAGTGCAAAAATTAATTTAACGGCGATGGCTTGATAATCCGAGACTGGCATTGAGCGCCAGAATAACAAGCTCCCCTCTTGTTTCTCTTTACGTAACGTTTTAGGCACATAGATAAAAAACAATACGAGGTATACAATTCCGGCAACCACCTCATTGAGCTTACCGACTAAACCGGCAAATGTTCCTTGTGCAATCCCCCAATCAATAACACCCTGACCAGTAGACTGCATTGAAAAAGAAACATTGTCCCCTTTCATTACAAAGATAAAATTGACAATGGCAAAGGCCAACAAAAGAAGCGGTAGGCGAATCACAATACGATACTCAATCAGCTCTTTCTCGAGCAACGTTAACCACGCTTTCATGCTTCCTCCTGCTGTAAGGCAATGAACACCTCAGAAAGAGAAGGCTCACTGACCTCCCCTAGCACCGACAGCTTTTCAACTTTTACATTTTCATAAATATACACCGACTCTTTTACCCCTTGTTGTATATAAAGGGGCCTTGCCGCTTCAGCTTGACGCTTATTTTCTTCGCTAACGACAACTTTTTGAAAACGGCCTTGGAGTGCATCAGCTGCACCGCTCATCACCGCTTTACCTTTCTTCAAGATCAGTATATCAGTTAAAAGGTGGGCGACTTCATCAACTTCATGACTGGCAATAATCATCGAGCGCTCACCCTGCTTGAGCCATTCGACCAACTGATTATAAAAACGTTCTCTAAACATTAAGTCCAAACCAAGGGTCGGTTCATCCAAAATGAGTAAGCGGACATCGGCAGACATTACCAATGCCAAATGCAGCTGTACCTTCATACCTTTTGACAGGCGGCCAATTTTAGTTGATAACTGGATATCGGTCTGTGATAAATACTTTTTGGCTAATTCAAGATTAAAATTGGGATGGACTCCCGCACTGTATTTCACAATTTGTTTTACTGTCATCCATTCGGGAAGCACGGCGACATCAGAAAGGTAAGCTAGGTCACGAACAATCGCTACCCGTTCTTTCATTGGTTCAAGACCGAAAACACTCAATGTGCCCTCATATTCATGCGCGCCGAGTAGGCATTTAATAAGCGATGACTTTCCTGCGCCGTTATGCCCTAAGATGCCTAACACCTGTCCAGGTGTAATTGTAAAATTAACACCCATCAGAGCACGGAACTTACCGTAGCTTTTTCCAAGCTGGTGTGCATTTACCAACGTATCCACTATTTAACCTTTTCGCTTATTGTCTATTTCTACATAAGCATACTATCAGGTTCGCAATAGCCCTAATACACTTTGTTACCTGTAAGGTCAGATACGAGTGTATGTATTTGCTGGCATTAATACAGAGGACAGCCGCGGGAATGTGGCATAAAGAAAATGTGCCAATTAAATAATCGACACATTAAAGAGGTATTCTGCGGTTTCACTCTCGTTACATCAGAGTGAACATGTCCTAAACATCGCTATGTTCAGGACGTCGTTATATTAACCCTGCACATTCAAAATGAACGCAAGTTAATGTCGACAAATAAGAGTTCAAAAAGCGGTTTTATTCTTCGATTTTTCCAACAAGTTCTTCCGGTTCAACACCGTCTTTTTCCATCAGAGCCAGAATTTCCATCATTCGAACCTGACGGGCTTCATCTTTAAACTCATGGAGAACAGCAATAAGATTGTTAATTTTGTGCAAAGGCATACGTTTAATCACGGCCTTTTGGCGTCCAGGCACCTCATCTGCAAAATCGATAAGCACTTGACGGTAGTCAACACGTTCTTCTTTTGTTACAACACCGGTTTTTGTATCAACTTTTACAGTTTTCGCTTCAACACTATTAAGCATTGCTGATAACGCTTTTTCAGCAGCTGCAAAGTTATCCATCAATATTACCTCTTAAATTGAATATCATGCATTAAGGCACCAGTTAATAACTGGGCTATTCAGCAATGTAATGATGATATGCAAATAACATTCAAATGATTTTACCTTGCATCAAGAGCAAGAAATTCTTTTCATATTGGACCACAATCAATGCAGCACATAGGTTGTCAGAAGCAATGAGTGGCAATCGTTAGGAACTACAAAGGGTAGATGCGCTGATAATACCTCTTGTTAGGATCCTTGTGAACATAAATTTAAGGAAATTATCAAATATTCAGCAAACAGCAGGGTTTTTCTGCATATAGACATTGTGGACTAGGGGGCAGACTTTAGCAAATTAATCCACAAGCAGTCTTTATATTTATCCCTTCCCCCTCAAAACAACGCCCACTGAACCTAGCACCTTGAGGTAACTTAGGAATAAGTTACATTAAGAGCAATAATGAGAGGTGGGTATTATTTTGAGACCTTAACCCTATTGCATTAGGGCCTTTGTATTGTAAACTTTGTCACATCAATAGCTAACATAATGAATATAAAGCTTTTTGGCGGACATTAGCGCAGCTTGGTAGCGCACTACTCTGGGGGAGTAGGGGTCGCTGGTTCGAATCCAGTATGTCCGACCAAAACGTTTTACCCTTGCCATTAGCCCGCAGCACCGTCGGTACCGTGCCATAATAAAGACTGTATTGACGCTTATTTAACACAACACATTCAATGAATTAGGTTAAACTACTCAAGCGTACTCGCTAAGCTATTGACGTCCTTCTGATGAGTGAAAACCTCTTACGTTGATTTTTTATATCAAGCCGAGGTATCTTCAAAGATTAGGCGCATCGCTACATTGTTTTAAGCGCTCTTAGCAACACAAGGGATTTAACAAGCACATGTTTTTTTTCGTTAGCCAAAAGCATACTGTATGTCTGGCCTCCTTCTCCGTCACCCGAATAACCGAAATGCTATGAAGTTATTTAATATCATACGCTTAGCTGCCATTAGCTGCATTCTGCTCGTGTCATCTATTTTGTTGATCGACCGCTGGTTCTCCGATCAAGCCTCGCCTCGTATCTTTGATAACATTCAAGCCACCCCTGCCCGCTCTGTTGGCCTAGTGCTAGGTACCAGCAAATATATAGCAAAATCACTTAACCCCTATTACCAATATCGAATAGATGCTGCTCGACAATTATATAAAGAAGGGAAGATCAATGTATTGTTGCTCAGTGGTGATAACGCCCATCGCTCATACAACGAGCCGTGGACCATGAAGCGTGATTTGCTTAAAGCCGGTATACCCGATCAAGACATCGTGCTCGACTATGCCGGGTTCCGTACTTTGGATTCTGTGGTAAGGGCAAAAAGTGTTTTCGACGCTAACCATTTTGTCATTATTACCCAGCGCTTTCACTGCGAGCGAGCGTTGTTTATTGCCGACCGAAATGAAATTGATGCAATTTGCCTAGCCGTTCCAGAACCCAAAGGCATGGCCGGATTAAAAATTCGCACTCGGGAGGTGCTTGCCAGGATCAAGGCGGTTATCGATGTATACGTTCTTGATATGCAACCGAAGTTTTCCGGCCCCAAAGAGCCGATAGAGAAAGAGCCCCTTGAATTTGAAGGCCCCAACCTTCCGAAATAAACAGTAACCCGATATCAATTCGATTACTTGTATACCCAAGTGACTTCAAGTTACAGGATTGAGATTCCGAAGAGCAAGTTTACTTGGGTATAATAAATAGCTTAGGGACAGGCTGAGTCTGATTGCCCTTTGGCATGCTATCAAACGACTTAATAAATTTTTCTCTTACATTGCGCACATGCAACTGGGCATCCTGCCTAACGCGCTTTTGAATTCCTTGCCGTTTCATATTACCTGCCAAAATGAGATCAATTATTCTTCACATTACATTGAAATATGATACATCTAGCATAAAGGCAGGAAAACAGGCATAGACCCCCACTATTTGTCATTTAGAGCGATATCACAGACTGCTACAAATTTCGGCCAGTTCCGCATCACTATGGCGATTTAGTGGATGTTACTCCATAAATAAATGGGTGACTTTATACTCATTCACACTTTACAGCCTCACACTTCAATCAATCAAAACGCCAAGTGACCAACAAATAGACATCTCACTATTAACAAATCAGAACCAGTTGTTAACATTCACCTCGAGTCAACTTAATGCAAAAGATTGCACTAGATAACTATAATCAGATGAAAGGAAACAACTATGACAGCCTTGACGATGACACTACGCAAGTGGCTGTTTGACCGGAACAGTATTATTCTTCTGGCAGACATAGCCCTCTTTACCCTACTTTTGAATACCCTACCTTTTGAAAAAGACGTGGTCGTTGGCCTCAGTATTCTTGCTTTCGTTGCAGTACTTTGGCTAACAGAAGCACTGCACGTTAGTATTACGGCAATTTTGGTCCCTATTCTGGCCGTCGGCTTTGATATATTCCCGACTCCAGCGGCTTTAAGCAATTTTGCCAACCCGATTATCTTCCTATTCTTGGGTGGCTTTGCACTTGCAGCTGCGCTACATAAGCAAGAATTAGATAAAGCAATTGCGGATAAAGTCCTGGTTATTGCCCAAGGGCGTATGTCTGTTGCTGTATTTATGTTATTTGGCGTTTCAGCTGTACTGTCAATGTGGATCAGTAACACAGCAACGACAGCCATGATGCTTCCGCTTGTCCTTGGCGTATTGAATAAAGTGAACGCTAAGAGTGAACGCAGCACTTACGTCTTCGTACTGCTAGGTATTGCCTACTGTGCAAGTATCGGTGGTATAGCGACCGTAGTAGGCAGCCCTCCTAATGCTATCGCAGCGGCAGAAGTTGGCCTGAGCTTTACAGAGTGGATGGCATTTGGCCTACCCGTATCTATTGTATTGTTACCTGTAACGGTTGCCCTGCTTTACTTTATGCTAAAGCCAAACCTTAACCACACTTTTGAACTTGACCACAAACCTGTTGAGTGGAATAACAGCAAACTGGCAACGTTAGTCATTTTTGGCATCACGGTCATGCTTTGGATTCTCAGCAAACCAATCAATGGTATGCTCGGTGGAATAAAGAGCTTCGATACGCTGGTAGCCCTGTCAGCCATCGTCATGCTTGGTGCTTCACGCGTGGTTCAGTGGAAAGATATCGAGAAATCAACCGACTGGGGCGTGTTGCTTCTGTTTGGTGGTGGTATCTGTCTGAGTAATGTTCTAAAAGCCACTGGCACCAGTGTCTTCCTAGCACACAGCCTAAGTGGCTTCCTAGAGCAAGCGGGACTATTCTTCACTATTTTGGTCATTGCTGGCTTCGTGGTCTTCCTCACAGAATTTGCCAGCAACACCGCAAGTGCTGCACTGCTGGTACCTGTATTTGCAACAGTCGCTGAGGCCCTAGGTGTCTCACCGGTTATTCTGTCTGCCTTAATTGCCGTCGCTGCTTCTTGTGCATTCATGCTGCCAGTTGCGACGCCTCCGAATGCCATTGTGTTCGGCTCTGGACACATCAAACAGTCTGACATGATGAAGGTGGGTATATATTTGAACGTTCTTTGTATCGCTGTACTTTCCGCGCTTGCCTATCTGTTCTGGTAATCAAACTCAAATAAAAAGGGTGGTCATATGACCACCCTTTTTCATTGTGACTCGTTTATACCTCATCTGCCGGAAAACGCACACCTATAATGGCACGAGCCTGCGTTGTAATAGCACTGACTATCTGGCTACGGATCAGGCCTTCATGGGTAACGGCGCCAGCGTTTAATAAACGGGCAAACTCTTCAGCTTCATAGCGCATCGTATTTTCATCTTGCTCTACGGTCAAATCAACCGCAGGCTCACCACGGCGACATAACTTTACGCCATGGCATTCAGAGATAAAATCAATCAACAATGTCCCCTGCTCACCTTGGATCTCGCTCGCAATAAAGCCATCACTGACTTTTGAGTGAGCAATAGTGACATCAAAGTCCGGGTAGTGAAGTACCAATGTCCCGTGGGCATCCACGCCAGAATCTAACAACGAGCCTTGCGCCGTCATGCTAGCTGGCTCGCCAAACAGAGCAATGGCACTGCTTAGCGGATACACGCCAATATCCATCAAAGAGCCGTTTGAAAAAGCAGGATTAAATGTATTTGGGTTTTCGCCATTTAAATATTTCTGATAACGAGAAGAATATTGGCAATAAGATAAATACACTTTTCGTAAGCGCCCAAGCTTAGTTAACGCTTTTTTTATCACCTCGAAGTTAGGTACATAGGTTGCCTTCATCGCTTCGAATAACAATACTTGTTTCTCTGTTGCAAGCTCCACCAGCTCCTGAACTTCAGTAATATTTGATGCCAAGGGCTTTTCACCGATAACATGCTTGCCTGCTTTGATAAAGACTTTGGCTTGCGGGCCATGCAGTGAATTAGGGCTGGCAATGTAAACCGCATCAATCACATCACTGTTTGCAAGATCGTCTAATGAGTCATAACATTCTACTTGCCCATACTTGCTGGCGAACTCCGACGCTTTGTCCAGTGTTCGGGAATAAACCGCCGTCAACTGGTACTGACCGGTTGATAATGCGGCGCTGATAAAGCGATCCGTAATCCAGTTTGTTCCGATTACACCCAAACGAATCATTGGTTATTTCCTTATGGTTATTTGCTATGTTCAGTGTAACAAATATTCATATATTGCATAAGCTCAATATCTGCATAGAGAATAACCATATTCCTTGTGTTTACAGTCAGTTATGGTTTACTTTGGTTAGGTCGAATAATAATTACGAGTGACGCTATGTACTACGCGGAAATTACCGGATGGGGCAAGTGCCTCCCTCCTACTGAGCTCAGTAATCATGAACTCAGCCAATTTGTTGAAACTTCAGATGAATGGATTCGAACTCGTACGGGTATCGAGTCTAGACGAATCAGTCATGTAAACACTTCTGATCTGGCTCGTATTGCCGGAGCTCGAGCGCTTGCTGCTGCTGGAGTCGATGCGTCTGAACTAGATTTAATCATTATTGCCACCTGCTCTCCAGATACCCTAGTGCCCAATATCGCCTCTAAAGTGCAACTCGATTTAGGGGCAACCAAAGCAGCCGCCTTTGATATGAATGCGGCCTGCACTGGGTTTCTGTATGGCCTGGAAACAGCAACCAAAATGATTCAGGCTGGTAACTATCAACATGTTCTGGTTGTTGGCGCTGAACGCCTTTCATGGTATCTCGACTGGAGCCAGCGCGATACTGCTGTACTCTTTGGTGACGGAGCAGGTGCTGCGGTTTTAAGCCGTTCAACACAGCATTCAGGACTGCTTGATGCGCAACTGGGATGTGATCCAGAAGGAAGGGATGTTCTTGCCATCCCGGAATTTGGTACAGCCATGGATCGTTTCAACCCTGACGCAGGGCATTTTGCCTTTAACTTTGTTGGCCGGGAAATTTTTCGCCGCGCGGTGCGTGGTATGGGTACTGCCGCGAATACCGTATTACAGCGCGCTAACTTAACCCAAGACGACATTGATGTGGTCATTCCTCACCAGGCAAACCAACGTATAATTGAGGCGCTGTGCGACCATGCTGGTATCCCACAAGACAAAGCCTTCCTCAATATTCACAAGTACGGCAATACATCGGCGGCAACTGTGCCTATCGCCCTATGCGAAGCCGTTGAGCAAGGGCGAATAAAACCTGGCGATACCATATTATCTGCCGCATTCGGTGCAGGCCTGACTTGGGGAGCGGCAATCATTAAATGGGGACAGCGTGTCACTCCCGTTAACAAGACTGATGTAGAGCTACCTGAATGCCACCAAACGGCGACTGAATTGCTGGAAAATGCAATCAAGCAATGTAAAAAATAACGCTATTTGCTGGATATGGATAAAACCAGCACCGTTGTGGCTGGTTTTATCAAACAGTATATACCCAAGCTACTTCAAGATGCAGGTTCAGCGAGAATTTATAAGCTTGTAGACAAGGCATTGTTTTGAAGGTCTAGTGGCTCTAAATTAAAAAACAAAAACGTAGTATACAAGCTTATAAAACTCGCCCTTAGGGAGGGGGCCAGAACATCCACTCCTTCGTTGAAGCTTTTTAAAAGGGAATGCCATTCCTGCAAACCTTCGCCTTGCATTGAATGATCTGGCAACCCTCTGAATCCAGCACCTTGAGGTAACTTGGGTATATTTATACCGTCGCTTCCTCTACCCGGTTCCTTCCCTGCTTTTTCGCCTTATACAACGCACTGTCGGCTCGCTGGATAAAGCTATCTATCTCCTCACCGTAAATGTATTCGGTTACACCGACACTACAGGTAATGTGGAGTCCGTTTGCCCATTGATAACTTTCAACAATCATCCTGACCATTTCAGCAAACTCTTTCGCTCCCCGGAGGTTGGTTGCTGGGCAAAAGATAATAAATTCTTCTCCGCCCCAACGTACAACAACATCGGTTTTTCGAGAGCGCAAGTTCAATACTCTGCCGAACTCCTTTAATACCTCATCACCACCATGGTGCCCCAAGGAATCATTGATCTTCTTGAAAAAATCGATATCGATGTAGACCATCGACAAAGCGTGGCAATTTCGTTGCGAAAAATTAACAATATCTCTTAACCAACGATCCACCGCATGACGATTTTGTGTGCCTGTTAGGTTATCGGTAAAAGCCAACTCCTTAAATGCCAAAGACTCTTGATAAAGGTGCTGGTTGGCTTGTTTGAGGTACTCTGATTTTGCCCCCATTTCACTCACCTGCTCGGCAAGACGGCGCCGCTCGGCAATCAAGAAGTAAATAGCAGCCAAGCCCCACATCAGAATGTTAAGCCGTAACAAAGCCGCTTCCGATAACCAATGACCATAAAATACTAGTCGGTTGAGCCGAATAGAATAATGTGCGGGTTTGATATAACTGCCTGTCGCAATTTCAATTTGAACTATGTTGTCAAATTGAGGCCCAGAGTTTTCAATCGGCACTTCGTAATCAGCAATCCACCAAGATAATACCTGAAACGACTTAAGTGGAATGACTTTCAGTCCATTACCCACGCCTGGCGCATATTCAATGGCATTAAATTTATAAGACACTGGGTCATCTGCTGTAGAGTAGTCTGAGTCAAAGTTACGTAGATAAATACGAAGACGCTCATCATCGATCAAGCTGTAGTAATCCACATCAATACCGATTGAATGGTATGAAGATAAGTCCAACCCATTAAGATTGTCATCCAATGACATCGATATTTCACAAAACGGCCACTTGCCCTTGTCACCGATTTCGCAATTAAGTGAAATGGACTTCCCATTATAATCAATACTTGATTGGCTGTTACCATCCTGCGCGCTATCGTCAATATTCAAGTACGTCGCATTCCTTGCATTGATACTAAGTTCCTGATCAAATCCACCGAAATAATGAAGAAGAAAAGTTAACAATGAAAACGTGAGCAGAAAATAAGCCGCTACTCGTATACGTCGTCTTAATTTGTCCACGGAATACCTACGAATACGAATGTTCAAGCATACCTATCACGGGCAGCAACATACTTGCGATGAACAACAAACAGGCAAAGTAACAGATAAGATAGCCTTCACCAAGACCCAAAATTATTAGCGCGAAATAATAACTGAAAACCAAGTTCCCAGTCACGATATTATGCTTACAAATTGAATAAAGCACCCTTGATGACACAAAAAAGCACCACTATAAGTGATGCTTATTTTTCGTTGCGAACATATTGTTTTTTGCTATTTCCGAGTTCTATTGCGACCCCGATCCTTGTGAATTTGGGATTTCGCTTTAGCCCGGCGCTTATCACCAGAGCGGCCTCGGCGACGATTCTCAGGTGGTTCGATGGAAGGGTCTGGTTCATAGCCTTCCAACCATTGCTGCGGCAATCTCGTATCCAGTAGCTCTTCAATGGCACGCAGCGCCCACTCTTCATCAAGACTCATCAGAGAAATCGCGTGCCCTGTTTGCCCCGCTCGACCAGTACGTCCAATGCGGTGTACATAATCTTCGGCTTTGAACGGCATCTCGTAGTTGATGACATACTCCAACTGCTCAATATCAATACCACGAGCAGCGACATCAGTTGCAACCAAAACCCTCGCTTTACCCGACTTAAAGTCATCCAGCGCACGTTGGCGCGCCCCTTGGCTCTTATCACCGTTGATAGACACGGCCTTAATACCGTCTTTTCCCAGCTCTTTGGCCAGTTCATCCGATCCCTGTTTGGTTTTGGTAAACACCAGCACTTGCTGCCAGTTGCGTGAACCAATTAAGTAAGCCAGCAATTCACTCTTACGGTGTTTGTCGACCGGATATACCATTTGCTCTACAGTGACCGCCGTACTATTACTTGGGGTCACTTCGATCAGCTTCGGGTCATCCAAGATATCAAATGCAAGCTTTTTAACTTGTTTGCCAAATGTCGCTGAAAAGAATGAAGTTTGACGTTCGACATGCATGCGCTTAAGAATACGCTTGATATCATCAATGAATCCCATATCCAACATGCGATCGGCTTCATCCAGGACGAGGTAGCTGATCTTGCTGAGATCAACCGTACGTACATGTGCATGGTCAAGCAATCGCCCTGGCGTCGCAACAAGAATATCGACGCCAGACTCCAATGCTTTTACCTGCACTTTCATGCTGGTTCCGCCGTAAGCAACGGCAACCTTCAGCTGTGTGTTTTTTGCATACAAGCTCAAGCTATCGAAAACCTGCTGTGCTAACTCACGGGTGGGCGTCAGGATCAAAGCTTTGACCTGCTTTGCTTCAGCTATTGTATTACTTTCTATCAGACGGTGGATCAAAGGAAGGCCAAACGCAGCGGTCTTTCCGGTTCCCGTTTGAGCACCCGCCAACACATCATGGCCAGCTAAAATTTCGGGGATAGCCTGAAGCTGTACTGGTGTTGGTTGTTCAAAACCGAGAGAAGAAACATTTTCGACGAGTTGGTTATTCAACCCCAGCGATTGGAAAGACATGCAAAATACCGACAATTTTCAAAAGAGGCAGGATTTTAGCAAAAAAGCGAGGGAAGTGTGAAACGATAAAAAGCACCGACAGTACGGTGCTTTAGTATTAACGAATAGTAACGGCAGTTTATAACCAAATAAATTGGTATCTATCTTACTTGATATTTAGGAATGCAGCACCGCGTACACCGCCAGAATCACCGTGTTTTGCTTTGATGATCTTAGGACATTTCGCTACAGACAGCAGGTACTTAGGAATACGCTTTGGCATCTCTTCGTAAATCAACTCGAAATTTGAAAGGCCGCCACCAAGTGCCACAACATGCGGATCGGCTGCTGTAAATAGGTTTGCAAAACAAATCGCAAGTAACTCCATAAAGCGCTCAACGTGCTCAACGGCTTTTGCTTCACCTTCTGCATGTGCTTTAATGATTTCGACTGCTTTCTTCTCTTCACCGTAGTAGTGCGTATAAAGCAACTCGAAGCCACGGCCAGACAAGTAACTATCCAAACAACCTTTCTTGTCACAACCACAGCCAAGCAGTGGCGCATTATCACCTAAATGGAACCATGCATCGAGCGGAAGACGAGTGTGGCCCACTTCACCTGCAACGTGGTTACGGCCTGAGAAGACTTTACCTTCATAAATAAAGCCGCCGCCAAAACCTGTGCCTAAAATAAGTCCCAGCACTGATGGCTCATCTTGAAGCTCTTCATCCCACGCTTCAGATAGCGCAAAACAGTTTGCATCGTTTTCAATTTTAACCGTACGGCCAATTTTCGCTTCAAGATCTTTACGTAGTGGCTTACCTTTTGCCGCAGGTACGTTAACCGTGAGTACAGTACCATCATCGGCATCTTCCATTCCCGGCAGGCCTAAACCGATAGTGCCCTCGCAACCAAACTCTGCATCGTATTTATTGACCAGATTTGCGATTGTCTCAACCAGCAGCTCATAGTCGCCTGTCGGGGTTGGCACACGCTCAGTGGCTACACGTTCAAGTTTTTCGTTAAACGCACCAAACTCAATTTTGGTTCCACCTACATCAAAGCCGTAGTACATCCTGCACTCCAAAAAAATAGTAAAAAAACAAAACTGAAAAAATTATCCACATATCTACACCTACAGACTGTGACGAGGTGCAGATTTAGCAGGGCTGCATGGTGCTATCTATCGCGTTTGCTGAAAGAAACATCAAAATCCCGCAAAGTGTCAATGTAATTTAACGCTCACCCACACTCGGATTGTCACTAAGCATAACTTCCCATGTATTCATGTAACTGACTGATTGCATTATCGTCTGGTAATACACGGTTCATCTTGCCGGTCATGTAATTCTCACGGAATACATCGAACCACAAATCCAACACATCGGCATTTTTTTGCTCACCAAAGAGGTCAACGATACGCGCAGCGACTTCAGCAGTCCCTAGCTGATTTGCCTTAGAGGCTTCACGTACTTTGTAACGAGACGGCTTTTCCGGGCTAATCGACAACACCGGGAACTGATTCAAATAAGGGCTCTTACGGAACATTTTCTTGGCTTCAGCCCAGCTACCATCAAGCATAATAAACAACGGTCGCTTGCCCGATCCAATATCCACCCGTTCAGCAACACGCTCAGGTGCCGCATATTCAGCAGGGAATACCACGTAAGGCTGCCACTGCGGGTCTTCCACCAAAGCGAGCATCTCAGGGTTTGGCTCTGTCCGTGACCAAATGAAGGCATAGGTGTCTTCAAACAAATCGGCGATCAAACGACCGGTGTTACTCGGCTTAAGGACCTCGTCGTCATACATCACCAACAGAAAAGCAGCATTGGATGAAATTTCAGGCTTGCTGGAACAAATACACAAATGTTTGCGTAACATACAGAATAAGCAGCGCTCTACTTTACCGCCACGGGCAAGGAACGGACGAGTAGAACGAGCAAGGCGCTCATCATATAACTTATGGACAGCATGGATACGCATAACAGCTTTACCTAAAAACAAAAAACGCCAGCATTCTACTGGCGTTTGTATACCCAAGCTAGATCAAAATTCACTTTCAGGCGTGTAATCGGTACTTTGACAGCAAGCCCTGCTGCTTGTGCGCTACATCCGATACTCTACCAGCCTGCTCCACCAACGTCTTAAGTTCTCGGCTATTGGTTTGGGCTTTCAACGACACCTGCTCAACACTGTGCCCCACTTCAATGGATGCATTTTCCTGCTGCTGGGTTGCAGCAGCAATCGCGATCACCTTGTCGCTGATACTCACAACAATTGATTTAATTTGGTGGATGGAGGCCTGAACTTCACTGCTCAAATCAATAGATGATGTCATCTCTTCTCGGCTTACCACCATGGCATCATTCACCTCTTTTGCTGCTTGGTGAAGCTCGCTAATAGTGGTTCGAATCGAAGCGGTTTGCATATTGGTTTCACTGGCTAATTTGCGCACTTCATCGGCAACAACAGCAAATCCCCTGCCCTGCTCACCCGCACGGGCTGCTTCTATCGCAGCATTCAGCGCCAGCAAGTTGGTATTGTCGGCAATAGCACTGATCAGCGCCACGACTTCGGTAATTTTATCGACGTGGCTATCCAACTCTTTCATGCGTGTTTCATTAACGGCAAACCGCTCGTCCAGCATACGTAGACGAGACGTACTTTCATCGATGATATCCACCCCTTGTTGGGCCATATCATTCGCTTGCTTGGCTTCTTGCTCTGACTCATGTGTACTGGCAACAATCTCTTTGATTGACACCTCAAGCTGAGTGATCGCGGTCGCGATAGCTGTTAGCTCATCACTTTGATCTTTAATTGCAATACGGGATTGAGACGCCGCTTTCTGGCTGGTTTCTACTGCCGCACTTAACTGATGGCTATTATCGACTAACTGACCAAGCGTTTGACTATTATTAAGGTTAGATTGATTAAGCAAGCTCCCTAATATAGCAAACTCTTTCGGCGCATCCTGCGTAGCCTTAACGGTTAGGTCGCCCTTACTCGTCGCTTCAACGACGCGGTCAATCTGTTGTAGTGAACGCTTTACCGATTGGCTAATCCAAACACTGGAAAGAATAGCAACAACTAGGCCCGCAATACTAAAGGTAATAAATAAGGCCATGGCATTTTCACTGGCCTGCATTACCCCTGTTTCTCCCTGGGTTACCAATCGGTTCGCACCGTCAGTCAGGGTATTAATTTGATTGGTCATCGATGCGATTTGTTGTTGGGCATCTTGTACCTTGAGTGCCTGTTCTTCCTGTAGTGCCAAGGTAAGAAGCTGTAAAGCGACAATACCGTTATCGTCATACAGCTCTTTTACCATCGTGAATGGAACAATAACACTGGTATAGTCAGACATACTGGAATCAAGTCGGTTCATTTCACGCCACGCGTAGTTCATTCCCGACAAATTTGTCCTTTGCAGGCTGCGAGCAAATCCTTCCGCCTTTGATAGATCTCGCTCCAGCATCAACGCCATCAAATGGCTGGCCATTTCCAATGAATGGTTTACGAAATTGGTTACGTGATTAGCCCCATCCAGGTTATTGGCGAAAACTTCCGTACCAATACGACTCATCTCAGCCCTGACAGACGATACCGCATAATTCATCATGCCTTTATCTGACTCAATCTTACTTTGATTAACTAATATCTCTTGCTGAGATTGATAGAGAGTGGCAGCTGTAGAGCCAACCTGCTCGGCTTGAGCGGAAAGAGTTCGGATATCATTCATTAGCCAGCCAAGCTGGTTTTGATCAGCCAATCGGTCCAGCTCATTCAGAGCAACGCTCATCGTGTTTTGCTCTTCATTGAATGCCTGATGGGCAACATCAAGTTCTTCAATTGAGGAACTATTGATCATATCACCCAGACGCTGGGCAGATTGCAAGGACGCCCTAACAATGACACTGCTGTTCATTGTTACAGGTAGCGCTTGATGGCTAAGAACCTCAAATTCTTGTGCAACATTTTTTAGGCCATTATTTCCGAAATAGGAAAGTAAACCACCGGTTGCTACCAGTAACGCAAAAACAATCTGAATTGAGGCAACAATAGAGAGGCGCGATTTGCCCCGCTGCTGGTTTTTCATGCTGATCATATCCCTGATTAAGTTCAGCCAGTATCGTGGTGTTATATGTCAACCACAAAACAGTAACGTAATGATTTCATGTCACTATATGACACACACGTTGGAGGCAAACTTACTCAATAAATATGACAGTTAGATTTCAATTGTTTATTTCATCAATAATATCAATGAATAAAATACAAACTATCGTGATATAGATTAAATGATACTCAGGCAGGATATAATAACAGCAGCAACACTATACAAAAAAGCAGCTAAATGCTGCTTTCTTCATTTTGATTATCGGCTTATCGCACTGTCAAAGAGGTTTTTGACAAGCCCG
Organism: Photobacterium satsumensis; assembly: GCF_050336935.1. Lineage (NCBI taxonomy): Bacteria > Pseudomonadati > Pseudomonadota > Gammaproteobacteria > Vibrionales > Vibrionaceae > Photobacterium > Photobacterium satsumensis. The sequence goes on along the minus strand of NZ_JAKJSK010000010.1, from coordinate 204,416 downwards.
ACATAGTCTTCGAGAAAGCGCACTTGCTCATTGGTTGGACAGCGGTTCCAAGCACCGGCAAGCACCTCGCTTAAATCTTCCATTACCGCATCAGCTTCTTGCATTAACTTGAAGCGAAAATCCGCCTCTAGATCGGGGTTTTGCGAAAAAACAGTCATTAAATTGGATGCGATCATATCTGTTACTACGTCTTCAACCGTCTCTTCACAGCCTTCTGTCTCAGCATTTTCAAACAGAGAAAGGTGCTCTGTAAAGTACTCAATAAGCGCGTGATAACCTTCAGACTCTACAACCATAATCCTATCTACTCTTCCGTTGATTATTGACTCGCATTAACAGCTATCGTTTAGGCAACATATGCTTGTCATCAGTAATAGCTTAAACGCAAATTAGTAGATTATCTTATGACAAAACAGCCTGATAATATAGGCAAAATTATCATATTCACCTTAAGCGTCTATGAGGTTCCGTGCATAACAGCACATTGTTCCGCTGTTGATTGGTAGAGTGTACAGCGGTTTCGTCCTTGCCGCTTTGATTGATACAGAGCACTATCAGCACATTCCAGCCATTGTTCATAAGAACCCATCCAAGGTGCCCACTCACAGACACCTAGGCTGATCGTTACTTGGATATCCCGTACATCTACCTTCACGAGTGACTCTTCTATCCGTTTTCGCAATCGGTCGGTAAAGTACTGGGCTAATTCCGCCGCCGTACCTGGAAGGATCACACCAAACTCCTCGCCTCCGTACCGACCTGCAATATCAGACTGACGTTTTGCTTTTTTCAACAAACTGGATATCGATTTAATCACTGCATCACCGGCGACATGGCCAAAAGTATCATTTACCTTTTTAAAGTGATCAATGTCGAACATCACCAAACTCGCCGCGCTCTGACTATGGCGGCAATGATCAAATTCATTGGCCAAACATGATTCCCAATGCCCGCGGTTGTGCAACTGAGTCAGCTTGTCCGTGATACTCAAATGAGTCAGCTGTGCATTGCTTTCTCTTAGATGCGTCTTACTTTTCGCAATATCCGATACATCGGTAATAGTTAAACAAATATGTCGGTATTCACCGTTTAGCGCCTTTAGCGGAGTCAGCGTCATGTTTTGATACATAGCGGCCATCCCTCCCGTCACAGGGCTGAAATTGATGAAGTTAAAAATATAAGGTCTATCTTCCCAGCAGCTAAATGAACGCGTACCGAGCTTAAATGTGGACTGGATTTTATTTTTTAACCATTCTTGCGGTAAATCCGGCATTGCCTCAAAAAGGCTTTTTCCCATAATTTGATCGGCACTGATCCCACTATAAGCCTGCATGAAAGTATTCCAAGTCATTACTCGGTACTCCCTATCGAGCATCACGACTCCCGCATCGATATTATCAATCAACTGCGCAGTAAGATGGAAATCAGATAAACTCTCGGGGTAATTCACTATAGGGTCTCCATAAAACGCTTGATAACTCGCGTCGAGTCATTCTCCATCATCAGCAATACATCGCAGGCCATGTCCAGATTTTCAGATTGATAGCTGTACTCTATGGTAAAAAGATCATTGTTTGCCGTTTCACTCCACCCTCTGACCATATACTCTTCAAGACAAATCGGTTGCCGAATCGAAAAAGGGATATTCATCTGTTCAGACAAGGACACCAAAAAGGAAGACACCATTAAATTGCTAATATCCGTAATGACTTCACTGTGCTTGTCATTAAATGTACTAAACCCCAGCCGTTTACCAAACAACGTAATATCTTGACCATATAGACACACCAACGCTTCGCCATGAATACCACCGCCAACAAACCGCTGGGCAATTGCGGTAGAGTCTGTTCGTTGGATCTGATTGCTGATCATCATTTCCAGATCCCCGCCCCCCAACATTGCCACATTGGGCAGTGGCATAGTGATGAACTCCCCACAATGATCGGAAATAATGGCAGCTCCTTTACCTAAGGCAATATTAGCGACTTCTTTAAACTGATGGAGGTAATCAATTTCACCGTCGGGTATATTTGGGGCGTGGTGGTCAGTTAGCGATAGAGGCTGCTCTTTCTCATTAAAAACAATCCCCAACTTCTTTAAAGTAGCGGATACTTGTGGTCTCGCAAATGGTTTGGCAAGAAAGTAATTTGCCCCTGCATCAACACAGCGCTCTATCGCCTGTTGTTGTACATCTGCAGAAAGCACAATTACTTTTGTCGGATAATTATTGACGGGCAATTGTTGTAACACGCCAAAACCATCCAGTACTGGCATCGTCAAATCAAGAAACATCAGATCAATATCGTTCACAGCCAGACAATCCAATGCCTGTTTCCCGTTATCAGCAAAATACAAAGTAACGCCGATGAAATCATCGAAAAACTTTTGCATTGCTCTGTGCACGAGCCGTGAGTCATCACAGATTAATACTGTTTTGTTATGCGACACAAAATATGACCTAGATTGCTTACCAACAGCGATAATGATAACGCCTTTATCTGAATTTTATATTTTTTGGCTTGATTAAATTTTCCACTTAGTGACATGGATCGCTTTTTATGAAGATTGCTTGACTCATATAAATTCAATAAGTTAGAGATAACATGGTGTATTGTATATTAGCCATTATATTCGTGTGGTTTTTTGCATATTGATTAACAGGTATGATGTAAATAAGAATATTCCAAAGGACATTATTACAATGAAAATTATTCGCCTGATCCTTGGCAAGCTCATCCTATTGCTCAACGCTGTTTTCTCTCCGAAACCCCAACAGCGCGCTCAAGAAGAGCAGCAACGAATAAATAAAGAACTAGAATCTATGGCACTTTACCAATTCGAGTCCTGTCCGTTTTGTGTCAAAGTTCGCCGCGCAGCAAAGAAAATGAACCTTCCGCTAGAAACAGTGGATGCCAAGCAGCCTGGCAACGAACAAACGCTGCTCAGCGGTGGCGGTAAGCGCAAAGTGCCTTGCCTGCGTATTGAGAACGAGTCAGGTGAAATAACATGGATGTATGAATCAAATGATATCATCCAATACCTAGAGCAGCGCTTCGCATAACTCATTCGCATTGTTCAGCGACACAAAAGTTAACGGCTTATGGGTAAAAAAGTGAACTACGTCAATCCCCTAAGCCTTTAGCTGTGCAATTCTCCGCTTTTAATGCCACACTTTCGTTCTTTGCCTAAGAACACTAAAGCTCAATGAAAAAAACCAAAGTCATCACTACCGACGATATCCTCCTAAAGCTTTGCCAATCCTTTTCCTCAGTACTGACCGCTGCAACAGATAGCCCAGTCAGTTACTCGGCAATGGTACAAAAGATCAATAAAACGAGCCTGAAACCTGATATCGGGTGCTTTGTTCTGTTCGATGGTGGCTTTACTGGGCTTGTTGTAGCCAACTTTTCGCACCAGGCTGCTTTAGAACTCTACCAAGACTATATGCTCAAAATGGGCATGTCAGCTGATGAGCTGGCAATTCACCACTCATCAGACGAAGTTGCAGATATACTGGGTGAGCTAATGAACCAGGTTGTCGGTGATTTCACCGGAAAAATTCGCCGTGAGTTACAGGTTTCGATTACTCAGAATCAACCTAAAATGTTAGCCCTGAACAAACAGGTACTGTTATCGGTCGATACCAACCTTGATCGCCCGCAGGCTCGGCGGGTCAGTTTCACAACCGAGAAGAACAATATTTTCTACTTGGAATTGGCCATGGACAAAACAGAATTCATCCAACTGGAAGAGTTTGACCAACATGAAGTGTGCGACCCCGACCTCATCATCGAGGCGGCACAAAGTAACTCTCGTACGTCTTCCAAACCAGCGGCGACAGCTGCTAATGTAGACCTAGACCTACTCGACGAACTTGGTATCTAACGGCTCTCTTTCATCTACCACATGAGGCACAGCAGTCAATTTCGCCAGCTGTGCCGACTCCACTCACTGATGAAACAAATAGATTGGCTCAGCTTTGCTAAACTGTTGTAAAAAATGGTTAGAGGCTGTGTTTATGTATCGTCAGCGTTTTTGCTCACTTATTCTTGGTGCGATCATTTGTACACCTTTTCCGACGCATGCCGAAAAGGTCAATTACAGCGAGCTTGAAAACGGTGACACGATTACTGTCACTCTTGATCAATTGCTGCCAACCCAAGCGGTTCTAAACTATGATCAAATCTATGCCAACCTTCAGCGCTATAAATCCGATCTGAAAAACATGTACAACGATCTGTGTCGGTTAAATGGTGCTAAAGGCGTTAAAAAGTGGGATGAAGATTCCATGCCGACAGACCCCGAAACCTACCAGTGCTCAGGCAAGACAGCGCAGAATAAGGATGCGCTAAGTTCCGTTGTCGTAGGCCCGGAAGAAGGTGTTCTCTACCTAACAGAAGGGTTAACCATACTCTCAACATTCTGGGGGATGCCAAATGGCGGTACAAGCGTCCCTATTACGGTCAAAGTGAACCATAACCTACTAGGATCTGGCGATGACTTCTGGGCAGAAATGAACAATGATAACGAAGTGTGGTTAGTCAATGAGAAAGGGAAAAAAATAAAAACCAAAGACCTCCCCGAATACATCGGGATGAAACAACTTAAGCACGACAAATACCTTTCATTGGTTCATTTCCTCAATGGAATTAGCTACACGCCACCAAAACCCGATGGCAAGGACAATAAAACAGCTGCCGTTCCTTTCCTTGCATTGAATTGGGCACTTGAAATCCGCCAGCATATGAAAATTTCCGATTATGATCTCAACGATCCTGAAGAATATGCCACAGCCCTTACGGAAGCTGCCACTATCATGGTTGATCTTCCTGATGATGAAGTGATCGGAAAATCCAAACGTACTGCCAGTGATATGGGGCAATTCGATCAAGTAGACAGCAAAGCCCTTGAAGAACTACTGACTGATAATATGTCCCCTTTTGGACTCGCCACGGCCTACCGCTTAGCAAAGAAAGAAAAATCGACGCCTAAAGCCGTTTTGGAAGAGCAAGAAGCCCAGAAAGAAAAGGAAGAACAAGAGAAAGAGAAAAAGGAAAATGAAGAAAAAGCCAACGCTGAAGGAGCAGCTACAGAGGATAAAAAGAAGAAAGGTGATGAGGAAGCATCAGACAATAACAGTGAGGCTAAGGAGTAACCTCACCATTTCAGATTTTGAATACCAGACGCCAAACAATATCCAGCAGAAACTATTTACGATGGTTTTTCGCTAAAAAAGCATCAAGTTTATTACCGAAATTCTGTCTGTCTGCCTGATTCAGTGGCGCAGGGCCACCGGTTTGCACACCAGAGCTTCGCATGGTTTCCATGAAGTCACGCATCTGAAGGCGTTGCTTGATGGTGTCTTTGGTATACATTTCACCACGTGGATTTAATGCATGAGCACCTTTGGTGATCACTTCATCGGCCAGAGGGATATCTGCAGTAATCACAAGATCACCCGGTTCTGACTGCTGAACAATATAGTTATCAGCAACATCAAATCCAGACTCAACCTGAATCGCTTTGATGTGTGGTGAGGGTGGGACACGGATATACTGGTTTGCGACTAACGTCACGGCAACCCCTACCCGATTAGCAGCACGGAACAAAATTTCCTTAACAACATTCGGACAAGCGTCGGCATCGACCCAAATCTTCATACTTTTTCCTTATTTATAAAAACAAAGCACAATAATACCTATGTATATGGGTATAGTGCCTCATCGCTATACCTAACAAAAAGCCGCCATTATAAGGCGGCTTTTTAAAGAAAATTCAACTAATCGTTGATTAGCCAACAAGGCCTTTCTTCGCTAGGTACTCTTCATAGGTACCGTGGAAGTCTTCTACGCCATCTTTGGTAATTTCAAGAATACGCGTTGCAATCGAAGAAACAAACTGACGGTCGTGAGAAACGAACAACAGTGTGCCCTTGAAGTTTTCAAGTGCCAAGTTCAATGCTTCGATAGATTCCATATCCATGTGGTTGGTTGGTTCATCCATCAGAAGAATGTTTGGTTTTTGCATAATCAGCTTACCAAACAGCATACGACCCTGCTCACCACCAGAAATCACTTTAACAGATTTCTTGATATCATTTTGTGAGAACAGCATACGGCCAAGAATACCACGAACGGTTTGCTCGTCATCGCCTTCTTTTTTCCACTGGCCCATCCACTCAAGTAGCGTAATATCTTCTTCAAAGTCAGCACTGTGATCCTGAGCGTAGAAACCAATGTTATTGTTTTCTGACCACTTAACCATACCGTCCATCGGCTCCATCGCACCCGCAAGGGTATTTAGTAGCGTCGATTTACCGATACCATTTTCACCGATGATTGCAATACGCTCACCCACTTCAACCAGCATCTTAACGCCGTTGATAAGGATGTTATCATCGTAGCCTTGCTTCAGGCCTTCAACTTCCAATGCGTTACGGAACAGCTCTTTTTCCTGATCGAAGCGGATAAACGGTGATTGGCGGCTAGATGCCTTCACTTCATCCAACTGAATTTTATCAAGCTGCTTTTGACGAGACGTTGCCTGTTTTGCTTTAGATGCGTTAGCAGAGAAACGGCTTACGAACGTTTGCAGTTCAGCCATCTGTGCTTTCTTCTTAGCATTATCAGCATGTAGACGATCACGAGCTTGTTCAGCTGCGATCATGTACTCATCATAGTTACCAGAGAATAGGCGAAGTTCACCGTAATCTAGGTCAGCCATGTGGGTACAAACACTGTTTAGGAAGTGACGGTCGTGCGAGATGATGATCATGGTGCAGTTACGCGCCAAAAGAATCTCTTCCAACCAGCTAATTGTATGAATATCCAAGTTGTTCGTTGGCTCATCAAGTAGCATGATCTCAGGATCAGCAAACAGAACCTGAGCAAGAAGAACACGAACTTTCAGGCCTGGTGCAACAGCACTCATTAGGCCGAAATGTTGCTCTTCAGGAATACCTAGACCAAGTAGAAGCTCGCCAGCACGTGCTTCCGCTGAGTAACCGTCCATTTCAGCGAATTCAGTCTCAAGGTCACCAACACGCATGCCGTCTTCGTCAGACATTTCTGGCAATGCATAAATGCGGTCACGCTCTTCTTTTACTTTCCAAAGCTCTTTGTGACCCATGATAACGGTATCAACTACAGAGTATTCTTCGAAAGCAAACTGATCCTGGCCTAACTTAGCCATACGCTCGTTTGGATCGAGTGAAACAGTACCGCCTGACTGCTCTAATTCGCCGCCAAGAATTTTCATGAACGTTGACTTACCACAGCCGTTCGCTCCGATAAGGCCATAGCGGTTACCGCCACCGAATTTAACTGAGATATTCTCAAACAGTGGCTTGTCGCCAAACTGCATCGTGATATTAGCTGTAGAAATCAATGTACTGTTCCAATAATGATGTATATCAAGCAATAAAAAAGTCGCCATAAAGACGACTTCCTCACCATGTGCCCGAAGTATAACAGGTTTTGTGAGCTTCATCACGAGTAGATTTCACTCTTCCTAACGCCAACTTGTTACCTTGTCACTGAGATCTGCAGCATAAAAACACACTACTCCACTTGCATATAAACAAGTGGAATATAAACTAAGCCAATATACCCAAGTTACTTCGGAAAGGTGTCTTGAAGTAACTTGGGTATAAGTAAGATATAATTACTTGTAATTTAATTGTTCACACCCGCAAATACCAATAACAACACCAACATAAATAATATACAAACATCCTCTTTTATTATTATTTTGTTTTTATATTGCCTGAAACCCCTTAATTCTATTCACTGTTATTTCTTAATTCATTTTCAGACAAGATTTGTTACAGACCTCAATATGACCTAGGTCTCAACAAACATGAAGCGCACACCCCTTCAATACCTCTTTTCAGTAAGATTGAACCAGGCATTCGTTACTCATAGTTAAAGTTATTGATTTAGGCTTGTCTATTTCCAATACGTTGGCGCTTTCACATCATACTTTTGCAGTTAAGCCAGATGTTAGGTGCCCGTTAGGAAGTTATGGATCGACATGTTGCAGAAGCAACACTTGATACAGGGATGTTAAATTTAACCAAGGTTGTTGATGCTTTTACTTAATTAAGCTTTATATACACATTCCATAATTAGTCATCAACATGCTGTACCTATAAATATTATGTGAGAATAAATATGTTCATCCCATTGCTATCGCTACCCATCATATTTGGCGCGGGTTTTTTGATTGTTAAAAAATATAACACCCAAGCAGCACTATTTGCTGCTGGTCTAGTAATGATTTTAATCGGCGTTGCTTCAGGTAATACCGACTTCCTACCATCAGGAACCAATTCTTCCGGTACGGTTGTTTTTGACTTTTTCCTTGTTATTAAAGCACTTTCGTCTTCAACCCTAGCCAACCTAGGTTTGGTAATCATGAGTGTGGCTGGCTTCTCTAGCTACATGAATCATATTGGTGCCGCTAATGCCATGGTTCAAGTCTCAACCAAGCCACTCTCTCTGATAAAAAGCCCATACGTGGTTCTTGCCCTGACTTACGTACTCGGCCAGATCATCAACATCTTCATTCCATCAGCTGTCGGCTTGGCAATGCTTCTGCTTGTTGCGATGTACCCCGTTCTAGTCCGTATCGGTTGTACACCAGCGTCTACCGCCGCTGTTTTGGCCACCACAGCATGTCTTGACTTGGGCCCAGCATCAGGTAACTCATTAAAAGCGGCTGAAGTTATCGGCATTGACGCGGCAACCTACTTTGTTAACCACCAGATAGTCGTTGCCCCGGTTGTCATGGGTGTTATTGCTGTACTGCACTTCTTCTGCCAGCGTTGGTTTGACAAAAAAGATGCCGAAAAAGGTATTACCAATGAATTGAAAGAGGTCGAGCAAGATACCGTAGCCGCACCTAAATGGTTTGCTATCTTGCCTATCCTTCCTCTTCTTATGCTCCTGACATTCAGTAGCTTTGCGATTTCATGGATCAAAGTTGACGTCGTCACAGCAATGTTCACCAGCTTATTCATTGCCATGGTGTGTGACTTCATTGTTAACCGTGACGGCAAGAAAGTAGCGGCTTCGCTAAAAGTGTTCCTAGACGGTATGGGTAAAGCTTTTGCAAGCGTTGTCTCGCTGATTATTGCCGCACAAACTTTCGTTGTTGGTTTGAGTACCATTGGTTTTATCAGCATGCTACTTGGCGCAACTTCAACCGCAGGTCTTGGTTACCTTCCGATGATCATCGTGATGGTTACTATTATTGGTGCGACAGCGCTTCTATCCGGCTCGGGTAATGCACCATTCTTTAGCTTCGCCGATCTGGCTCCGCAAATTGCATCAACCTTAGGGGTAACAACAGCGGCCTTTGCTCTACCTATGCAGTTGTCTTCCGGTATCTTCCGTTCATTCTCGCCAGTTGCAGGCGTTGTTATTGCGTGTGCGGGTGTGGCGGGGATCTCACCAATTGAACTTGTTAAGCGTACCGCTATTCCAATGATGGGCGGCTTGGTTGCTCTTGTTGCGATGAGTGCCATGCTGGGTTAATACAGACTCTACTGACCCACTCACAATAGCCAAACTATTGTAAGACTTAAAAACGGGCCTTCCAGCCCGTTTTTTATTACTTCGTTCCAGAGTTAATACTAACTGAACCCCTGTTAATTTTAATTTATTTTTATTTAATCACTACCAGCAGTAAACTGATTTTATTGATTTGGAGGTGGTTATGCATGAATTAGACGAGTATTGCGACAAAATTGACTTCACGCTGAGCGAAGCTGACGCTCAAGCTCTGGGCTTAGTTGAACGCTCAAGATCTTCCAAACATTATCTCCCCCCCCTCCTTACCGTTACTTTATTGCTGATTTTCTTTTTGTGAGGTCGTGAGTTGGAAGATCAAAATATTGAACAAGATATAAATAAATTATTTTGCTTCTACTTTATTTTAGGAGTAATCGCATTAGCACTTTGGTTTTAACATCTCTGATAAAGATAGGGAGTTCATTATGAGTTATAAAAATATCATGCTGGCATTGGACCTTGGCGATAACACTCAAGCTGTATTGGATAAATCCGAACAGGTTGCAGCCGCTTACCCTAATGCCAAACTTAACATTATTCATGTCAATATGGATTTCGAAGATTATGACTTTGGCATCATGGATATCGATTTAACCGAATACGAAAATAAAGAATACCATGCTTCGGTTCTTGCGATGAGAGAACAAATTCAAAACATGAACGTACAAGTGCACAAATATCTTGTTTGTTGCGGTGTTGTAGAAAACGAAATCCGACACAGTGTAAAAGAGTATGGCATCGACCTATTAATTATGGGCCACCATAAAACCAATGCTCTCACTCAGTTCTTCTCTGAATCTGGGGCACTCATGCGTAATATGCCGTGCGATGTTTTGCTGTTAAAGATTTGAAACGTAATACCTATATCCAAGTGACTTCAAGCTACTTAGTCTAGCGAGAATGACTTGGGTATAAACAATTTTCTGACTATTCGATCTATAAAAAAACGGGCTAATAAGCCCGTTTTTCATTACCTGAAAGGGATTATTCCCAATCCAAGATAACCTTGCCTGACATGCCTGAACGCATAATGTCGAAGCCTTCCTGGAAGTCATCAATCTTGTAGTGGTGAGTGATGATTGGTGTTAGATCAAGACCAGACTGAATCAAGCTTGCCATCTTGTACCACGTTTCAAACATTTCACGACCGTAGATGCCTTTGATGATCAAACCTTTGAAAATCACCTGAGTCCAATCGATGCCCATGTCTGATGGTGGGATACCCAGTAGGGCAACCTTACCACCGTGGTTCATGCTAGTTAGCATGCTGTTGAATGCAGATGGTACACCTGACATTTCAAGACCCACATCGAAACCTTCTGTCATGCCTAATTCAGCCATAACATCTTCCAGTTTCTCTTCTGCCACGTTTACGGCACGGGTTACACCCATTTGGCGGGCAAGATCCAAGCGGTATTCGTTCACGTCGGTAATCACAACATGACGCGCACCAACGTGCTTAGCAACTGCCGCTGCCATGATACCAATTGGCCCAGCACCGGTGATCAGGACATCTTCACCCACTAGATCAAAAGACAATGCAGTGTGAACCGCGTTGCCGAACGGGTCAAAGATAGACGCTAGATCGTCAGAAATACCTTCAGGGATCTTAAATGCATTAAACGCAGGGATCACAAGGTATTCTGCAAATGCACCTTCACGGTTTACACCAACACCGGTTGTGTTACGACAAAGGTGGGTACGGCCGCCACGACAGTTACGGCAGTGACCACAAGTGATATGACCTTCACCTGATACACGATCGCCAATTTCAAAGCCACGGACTTCCTGGCCAATGCCAACCACTTCACCCACATATTCGTGGCCAACAACCATAGGCACAGGAATCGTCTTTTGTGACCACTCGTCCCAGTTGTAGATATGAACGTCAGTACCACAGATAGCGGTTTTCTTGATGCGGATGAGTAGATCATTGTGGCCAAGCTCAGGCTTGTCCACTTCAGTCATCCAAATGCCTTGTTCTGGCTTAAGTTTGGAAAGTGCTTTGATTTTCATTATTTGTTCCTACTGCAGGGTAGATATGCAAGGGCTGATACATTGCCAGCCCTTGGCCCTTGAACTACTGGGGGAATGGATTAGATAATGCCCATGTCCTTGCCCACTTCAATGAAGGCATTGATCGCTTTGTCTAGTTGCTCTGGTGAGTGTGCTGCTGACATCTGTGTACGGATACGTGCTTGGCCCTTTGGTACAACCGGGAAAGAGAAACCAACAACATAAATACCCTTCGCTAGAGAACGTTCAGCGAACTCAGCGGCAACTTTTGCATCTCCTAGCATAATTGGGATGATCGCGTGATCAGCACCACCCATAGTGAAGCCAGCGGCTTCCATACGGCTACGGAATTGCTCAGCGTTTGACCATAGACGGTCACGCAGATCGCCACTTTCTTTAAGTAGGTCGATAACACGGATAGACGCGTTGACAATCGCAGGAGCGACAGAGTTTGAGAACAGGTATGGACGAGAACGCTGACGCAGCCAGTCGATCACTTCTTTCTTACCCGATGTGTAGCCACCTGAAGCGCCACCCATCGCCTTACCTAGCGTACCCGTGATGATGTCGATACGATCAACAACATTGTGGAACTCATGCGTACCGGCACCTGTTTTACCCATGAAGCCAACAGCGTGAGAGTCATCAACCATGGTCAATGCGCCATACTTGTCTGCTAAGTCACAGATAGCTGGAAGGTTAGCCACTACGCCGTCCATTGAGAAAACGCCATCAGTCACGATAAGAATGTGACGAGCACCCGCTTCTTTCGCCGCAATCAATTGCTGCTCAAGCTCTTCCATGTTGTTGTTCGAGTAACGGAAGCGCATCGCTTTACATAGACGAACACCATCAATGATTGATGCATGGTTTAGGGAATCAGAAATAATTGCGTCTTCTTTGCCAAGAATAGTTTCAAACAAACCCGCGTTGGCATCGAAACAAGAGGTGTAAAGAATAGTGTCTTCTTTACCCAAGAATGTTGACAATTTCTGCTCAAGCTCTTTGTGAATGTCCTGAGTACCACAGATAAAGCGTACAGACGCCATGCCGAAACCGTGCTGATCCATACCGGCTTTACCTGCTTCGATAAGCTCAGGATGGTTAGCAAGACCAAGATAGTTGTTCGCACAGAAGTTCAGTACTTCTTCGCCAGTACTGATAGAAACAGCAGCTTTCTGCTGAGAAGTGATAATGCGCTCAGACTTGTACAGACCTTCAGCTTTTACTTCTTCGATTTGCTGATTGATTTGATCATAAAATGCGGCAGACATGATGTTCCTCACAATAATATCGTTTAACCGGCTGTCACCAATTGACATCCGGCACAAACACACGGTGAAACCGTCTATTTGAGCAATATTTCCATTTATAGATTAGGTGATTTACCTGCAATTATTGTAATTTCACAGGATCTTTGAACTTTAGCCATTCTAATCAAAGAGCAATAAGACTATTATCCCCTCTCGTGGAAAAGGTCTCGTGAATTATGGACACAAATAAACTCATTGCCTTAATGCCTGAACTGGCAGTATTTAAAATTGTGGTTGATGAAGGCAGTTTTACTGCAGCAGCAAGAAAGCTGGGAGTGACCCCTTCAGCCCTGAGCAAGCAACTTTCCCGGCTGGAGCAAACCCTATCAGCCAAGTTGATCGAGCGTACCACCCGTAAACTGGTGATTACCGAGTCGGGTAAAGGTATCTACAACCAATGCTGCACCTTACTGGAAGCAACCAAACAAGCGGTCGAATTCACGATTTCTGAACACGAAACGCCTTCTGGATCGTTAACTGTGGCGGCACCCAAAGCATTTTTGAGTATCGTTTTGCAGCCTATGGTACTGCCGTTTCTCACTCAATACCCTGATATCGAGCTGAAACTTAAGGCACGTGATGGCGATATCGATCTGATCTCTGAAGGGATTGACGTGGTTTTCCGTCTGACGGAAAAACCGACTGAGGGGTTAGTGCTAAAACAAATGGGTAAAGTCAGCCTGAGTCTTTGCGCAAGCCCAGAGTACCTTGACCTACGAGGCATCCCTACGCATCCAACCGATCTGTTGCAACACGACTGCCTATACCTCGGTGAAACAACGACCGATCATATTTGGGATTTTGTCAAAGAGGGGGAAATGCACACGATCCCAGTCTCAGGTCGATATGCGGTGAATCACTCACAGATGCGCCTGCGTGGTGTCATGGACGGCCTGGGGATCGGTATCTTCCCGGACTTTGTCATTAAAAAAGCATTGGCCGAAGGTGAAGTAAAGCAGGTGTTGGCAGACTGGACCATCAAGGGCAACTACCAAGGTGACATTGCACTGCAATTTGCCCAAACCAAATTCATGCCTGCTCGTCTTCGGGTCTTTATCGATTATGTCGCTGAGCACATGGCGAAATACACAGTGTCTTGAAGTCACTTGGGTATATACTAATAAACACAACAATGAAACAACATTCGCACCTTTGATCCAATCCGACAAGAATGTCGTTAGTTATTGGCAGCAGCGCTGATTTATACAGCGCCATCACCGGCTTTCCCCTAGCATCAGGAAGGAAGACGACAATGAGTAAGCTGTTAACAAACCTATTGGCGATAATTCTTGTTGGTTGTAGTGTTAACGCCCTGTCCTACCCTACAGATTCCATGCATTGGAACCACCGTAGTATTTTGTATTTTGCCCCTGAAAAAGATCAGCATGTTAATGCCTTTATAAAGGAATCGCTGATGCATGACTGCATGTTACAAGAGCGAGATATTGTTGTGGTGGTCATGACCAAAGACGGCTATAACAAACCAACGGACATCTTTAGCCCGGAAGATATCGTTCGGTTAGAAAAACTCTACAACATCCCCCGAGGTACCCACACCGCGATTTTGATTGGTAAAGATGGACTGGAAAAGCACCGCTGGAATGAACGAACCAACTGGCAGCACATTTCCCAGCTGGTCGACAGCATGCCATTACGTAAAAAAGAAATTGCTTATTCCTCTAACAGCCGCTGCTCCATCTAGCAGCGGCTTGCTTCTCATCCCACATAAACACGAATCACTCGCAGTTCTTCTCTACGCCCCCACCTACGCCTGAAATTTTTGAATCGGGAGGATTCTATTTTCATGCAAAAGCAGTAAGGTAATGGGCACATCGACTTCTGAGGGCGGAATAACAATGATGACTAAGCCTTTTTTTTACCACGGACAGGACACCCACTGGGTAACGGTTTCAGAGCACTCCCTAACCCTAACGCTTGCCAGTGAAGCTGACACGCTAATTTCCACTATTTTCATTCGTTGCGAGCCAGACAACGAAGAAATGCTCATCGACATGGAAAAAGGGAAAACCGAAGGTAGACTTCAATACTGGCATGGCCAAATCCCACTCAATCAAGATAAAGCCTTAACTCACTACTGTTTCAAGGTGATGCAGAACAGTCGCCAGTGGTGGCTCGACAGTAAGGGGATCAGCCCTCGAATGCCCGGCAGGGAATCACATTTCAAATACAACGCCCAACACCAACCACCACAGTGGGTCAAAAGCCAGGTGTTCTACCAGATCTTCCCAGACCGCTTTAACAACGGCGACCCAGCTATCAGCGTAGTGGATAACGAGTACTGCCTTAAAGGCAATGAGCGGCCAACAATCGCCAAAGAATGGGGCGCGCCGGTATCGGACTCACATGAAAACAATGGCCCCAATGAATTCTACGGCGGTGACCTGAAAGGGATAGAAGATAAGCTTGATTACCTAGAGAAGCTTGGTATTACAGCACTGTACCTGAACCCTATTTTCGAGGCGCCAAGTAATCATAAATATGATACGACTGATTACACGCGTATCGATCCGCACTTGGGTAACAATGAACAGTTTGCCGATATGGTTGAAAACCTCCATCAGCGCGATATGAAAATAGTGCTGGATGCGGTTTATAACCATACGTCGGTTAACCACCCATGGTTTAACCGCTATCAGAAAACGCAAGAAACACCCGGTGCATTCGGCAACCCTAACTCCCCTTTCCGCGATCACTATCAATTCGACAGTGACAGCGAGCACTACGTTGGTTGGAAAGGCATAGATAGCCTACCAAAACTCAATTTTTCGAACCCTGAAGTCCAAGATTATATCTATGCCGGTGACGATGCCGTGATCAAACAGTGGCTTCGTCCGCCGTACAACGTTGATGGTTGGCGTTTTGATGTTATCCATATGCTGGGGGAAGGAGTGGGGGCAACCAACAACGCACATTATGTCAAAGCTTTCCGTAACGCAGCTAAGTCAGTGAATCCGGACTGTTATGTCTTGGGCGAACACTTCTTTGAAGCCACCAGCTGGCTGGAAGGTGATCAGGAAGACGGGGCCATGAACTATTATGGTTTCGCCCACCCGGTAAGAGCTTTCTTTGCCAATAAAGACATCGCCTACCATAACTGCAAAATTGATGCTGCCGAGTTTGCAGACTGGCTGGAAGAAGTTCGCGGAAAAATTCCATGGCAGAACCAATTGGCACAACTTAACCAGCTAGACAGCCACGATACCATGCGCTTTTTGACGACATTGGAAGGCGACCAAGACACCATGAAGCTGGCACTGCTAATGCTGTTTACCTATGTTGGCACACCGTGCATTTACTACGGAACAGAAGTCGCTTTAGAAGGAGGCCACGATCCGGATAACCGTCGTTGCTTCCCTTGGGAACGCACTGAAACGTCGAATTCTACCTACGATTTTGTCAGCACACTCATCAGTACCCGTAAAGCCCATCGAGCATTGCAGGAAGGAAACCTTCACTGGTTGCATGCAGAGCAACAACAGCTCGCCTACGCCCGTACTCTAGGTGATGAGACACTGCTTACTTTGATCAACAACAGCGACTCATCAAAAGTGCTTACCCTGCCGGTTTGGCAGCTAGGTATCGCTGATAATGCCGTGTTAACCGAGTTGATCACCGGTGATGAATGGGAGTGTAAAGATGGGGTGCTCAACATCACGCTTGCAGGAAAAGAAGGCCTACTCCTGACGCTATAGCGTTATATAGACAAGTTACCTCAAGGTGCAGAATAGAAGCCCTTACTGGTGCAATCCAGTAAGGGCTTTTTAACTCACAGAATCCGTACTGAGTACACCTAGCAGGGTGCTGAATAAATTAATTTTAATAATGGGTTTTGCGAGATAAGCATCCATCCCCGCGTCAAAACAATGCTGCTTTTCACTTTCCATAACATTCGCGGTTAGCGCAATAATAGGCACCTGGCTGCCATTGGTGCTCCGCCGTATCATCGCCGTCGCTTCCAAGCCCCCCATCTCCGGCATTTGGCAATCCATTAGGATCAAACCCGGCTTACTACTTTTTATGTAATTAACCGCTTGAACACCATTATCGACCACATCAATTTTGGTTAATCCCATCGACCTAAGAAACGCTATAACTAACTGCTGATTCACATGGCTATCTTCAGCAACAAGAATTCGAGTATGCGCAAACTGGGATAAGTCGCACTCTGTATTCTCTTGCAAACCCAATGGCTTGTGATCATTCACAGCTAACGCTTTTTTAATAGACAGCCGAAAAGAAAACTCTGTCCCCTCTCCTTCTTGGCTGATCACACCGAGTTTTGCCCCCATGAGCTCGCATAGCCGATTTGAAATCGTCAGACCAAGCCCAGTGCCACCATACCGCCTTGAAATAGAACCGTCGGCTTGGGTATATGACTCAAAAATACTGTCAATCTTATCGGCAGATATCCCAATGCCGCTATCAGACACTCGAAGGCATAACTCCGCTTCATGGGGTTTATCTTGTAAGATTTCTACCGATACATTGACAAAACCGCTGTCGGTAAACTTAACCGCATTCCCTAACAAATTTGTGATGACTTGGCGTAAATGCTGTTCATCACCATTAAAGTAACAGTCCTTTTCTGGCGGCAGGCTAAGGTTCACATCAAGCTTTTTCTCTATCGCTTCTAAATGAACGGTTTTAACGCATGAGTGAATAAGCTGATTCATATTAAAAACAGTTTCTGACACTTCAACCTTACCGCTTTCAAGCTTGGAGTAACTTAGGATCTCGTTAATAAGGACTAATAAGGAGCAAGCGGACTCTCTAATATATTCAACTTGCTGACTAGACTCATGATCTAAATTTTTTTTCTGCAAGCACTGAATAAAACCGATAATACCGTTCATTGGCGTTCTGATTTCATGGCTCATATTTGCCATAAATTCGCTTTTTACTTTAACGGCGCGATCCAGCTGTTCTGTCTGAGATTCTAACTCCTGATTAAGCTCTAATAGCTTTTTGTTTCTAAAAAACAACTTAGCATCCGATGCCTGTATTTTTCTCGCTAAGCAACCCACCTCACTGTCCGATTCTGTGAGCTCAAGTAAACTGACCTCTCCTTTACCCATTAAAGAAAGCTGTTCTGTAATCATAGAAATAGGTTTAGTCACGCGGGTATAAACATAATAAAAAACAAAACACAGCATAAGAATGAATGGTAGCGAGAGCTGTACTAAAGAAAACAACAACCCTTTCACTATATAAGCGCTTCTGTAATACACAGCATAGTGAGCAATAACTTTGCCATCAAAAAACATTTCATTAACAATACTGAAATGAAATCCAGAGTTTAATACTCCCACTAGTTTCGATTCATTAGCCGGGAAGTTAGCTTTACGGTTACTTTGGTATCGATGAGTAAGTTGGCCATCAAGATCAAAAATATTCACTGCCGAAATTTCATCGTAGTTTGAGAAAAAACGATTTAACTCAATTGAGCTTTCAACATCGGAGCTTATAAAAGTATCTATAACCAGTGGCGATGAGGTATTCATTAACACCTCAACATCCCTTGTCACACGTTTTAAATTTTCTTGATATGTAAAAAGCAGGGATAAAAATATTGAAGCCAACATAATCAATCCGATAACGGTAAAAAGCCGACATGCCAACACTCCCTTTGTGCACATTGCCACGGTTGATTTTATTCGACTGTCCGTCATCTTATTGCTCCCTCTCCAATTCTACCGGTAGCTTTCTTGCCGACCAGTCAATCCAAGAGCCGTCATATAAAGCCACGTCGAAGCCCGCTCTTTTGAGAACGTAAAAACTCAACGTGGAATTTTTCCCTAAATTACAATAGGTAATGTACTTTTTATCACGCCTAAAATGGCTGAAAGAGGAAGCGAGCTCAATATTGTTCTTAACAACCCTTAATCCTGACTCCTCCTTATACAGAGATGAAATAGGATAATGCAAAGACGATGGAATTCTGCCATAAGTGCTACTCATAGACTTACGCCCTTGATATTCGTCTAAGGTTCTCACATCTAAAATGGTGTATTTTTGTGAGTAAGTCGCTAGCTTGACAACGGTAGTACTGGCATAAACCGATGCATTAAAATTAGGTTCGAACAGGCTCATCTTTATATCCTGAGCGTGACGTTCAGTTGGATGGCTTTTCTTCCACGCCGAATAACCGGGTTCGAATACCGCTACGTTTTCATGGCCATAAAGCGTCAAAATCCAGAACAAGCGAGCCGCACTTTCAAGATCACCATTGTCATACACGATAACCTGCTTCTTTTTATCAAGTCCCTTCTCTCGAAGCAGCAAGGTAATTTGCGTCCGCCCTTTTACGTATAGCGCCCTGTCTTTGCTGAAATAAGCCTGGTTGAACGGAAAGCTAATCGCACCTGGAATATGTCCGGCATCATATTCCTTTTTACTCCGGCCATCATAGATGATGATCTCATTACTCTGGAGCTGGTTTGCAAGTTGCTCAACAGTCAAAGCAAATGCAATTGAAGGCACCAATAACAAAGCAACAATCGACAGTATAAAGTTAATTCTCATGACTTAACCTATTTGCAATCTGGGCCAGTGGCCGTGCCTAATGGGTATTAAGTCATAACCAGCAAGAACCGCACCAAGTTAGCGATGAAGTAATCTATTGTTTATAAAGAATTAATTAATATGGTCAGCACTTTTCAGCAGATAGGCTCAATTTGGGAGTCAAATTGCTAATCGAATTTGTTAACGACCTAAATTAAGTGATGTCATTTTTTACGGGCTACAAGCTAACAGCAACAAAAAGCTTGCGTTACATCACTGTTTCAACTTGCGGGAGATCACATTTCCAAGCCGTTAATTTTACTAGGATAAAAACCACGCAAACGTTACACTCCCCGTCATAAAATCTATAACAAAAACATTACAAACCGCTCTGCGGTCTCTTCCCTAACGTGAAAGGTCCAAACTAACGATGAGTCCAGAAAAATACCTTCTAGACTGGCAAACAAGCCAAACCAATGCCGAATCTATTTCACCGCTACTTGGTCAGCTATACCGGCAGAAGGGTGTTGAAGTCCTGATGTTCGGCAAGCAAATCGTTAATACGTCAGTTATCGATATCGTTAAATCCCACCGTCTTTCCCGCCGTTATACCGGCTCAGAACTATCTCCGGCACAGTCATTACCATTGATCCAGGCGTTGAGCTCACTTGACCTCTCTCCTTGTCGGATTGACATTGGTCAGCTAGCCCACAGCTACTGGTCTAACAACGAAGACGAAAGCAACATCAGTGATTTCCTACAAACTGCATTACTTGAATCACTGAATAGCAGCCAGTCCGTCGAAACCCGCGATGTTGTTCTTTATGGCTTTGGCCGTATCGGTCGCCTGCTTGCTCGTCTACTGGTCGAAAAAAGTGGTCAAGGTTACCCACTTCGCCTTAAAGCTATTGTGGTCCGTGGCGGCAAAGGTGGTGATTTGGAGAAGCGTGCCAGCCTACTACGTCGTGACTCAGTACACGGTCCATTCAATGGTAGTATTACCGTCGATGAAAACCGCAAGGCTATTATCGTCAATGGCAACTACATCCAGGTGATTTATGCCAATAGCCCTGCAGAAGTCGATTACACGGCATTCGGCATTCACAATGCACTTGTCGTAGACAACACAGGTATGTGGCGTGACCGCGAAGGGCTAAGCCAGCACCTTGGTTGCAACGGTGCGGAGAAAGTCCTGCTTACTGCACCGGGTAAAGGTGATTTGAAAAATGTGGTATTCGGCGTCAATGAAACAGTGATCCAAGAAGATGATGCGATCATCTCTGCGGCGAGCTGTACTACCAATGCCATCACCCCTATCCTGAAAGCGATCAATGATAAATATGGCATTGACTCGGGCCATATCGAAACCGTGCACTCGTTCACCAATGATCAGAACCTGATTGATAACTTCCACAGCGGTGAACGCCGTGGCCGTTCAGCATCATTGAACATGGTACTGACCTCTACCGGTGCAGCTAAGGCAGTAGCCAAAGCCTTACCAGAGCTATCAGGTAAATTAACGGGGAATGCTATCCGCGTACCAACACCCAATGTCTCTATGGCCGTTGCCAACCTGAACCTGCATAGCATCGCTGAAAAAGACGAGCTCAATGCCTACCTACGAGATATGGCCCTGAACTCGCCACTATCAGGCCAAATTGACTATACCGAGTCGACTGAAATTGTCTCATGTGACATCGTAGGCTCACGCCATGCTGGTGTCGTTGACGGTGCGGCAACTATTGCCCAAGATAAGCGCTGTGTACTGTACATCTGGTACGACAACGAATTTGGCTACAGTTGCCAAGTTGTCCACTGCATGGAGCAGATGATGGGTGTACGTTACAAGACTTACCCCGAAGTGAAATAGATTTATCCTAATCACCTCAAGCGACGGGCCTAAGTTAGGTAAGTCGCTTGGGTATATTTCCCTTCCATCACAATAATAATATTCCTAGCAAATTTTGCCGCCTCGTTTCTTGGCGGCTTTCTTTTTGCGCCTTACTCTTTTAGTTGATCAACACCTGCAAAGCGTAATACCCTCAATGGGCAGCACTTCACTCCGGACTCGTTTGCAATGGGCTATTTTTCGACATTCCTCGTCTATCTATTTTACGGCCTTGCCTTCTTTTCTGTCGGCTGTGCCATTCTATTTCGTAATTTCCGCTACAGTAAACTCACTATTTCCCATAGCCTCTGGGCTCTGGCCGCATTTAGTTTTGCTTATGCGTTCTATGAATGGTCTGAGCTATACATCAATCTATTTGGCGACCGAATCCAAGAACCTAAATCTACGTTTATCGAGTGGTTACGGCTCGGCAAGCTCTCAGTATCGTTTTTCTTCTTGCTTCTATTTGCCTGGATGATAACCATCGTACAAGCCCGCTGGTTACGACGGCTGATGAGGAGCGTTCTGGCCCTTGCCTGCCTTAGCTATTTGGCCATTCTATTACATGCCGTATCCACACATTCCTTTGGAAAGGAAGCCATCGATAACCTAGAAAACTACTCTCGATTTATTTTGGCCTTTCCGGCCACCGTCATTTGCGGCCTTTGCCTTATCAGCTACGGCCGTCAGCTTACCGATGACCAAAAATCTTATGGCCGCTATTTCCAGTACACCGGCTACACCTTTCTTTTAATGGGTATTCTGGCCGGTGCCTTTCCGATGGATGTCGATGGCCATTACTTCTACTTGCGGGTCGGCGTTGCCTATTGCCTGCTGCTGTTTCTCTATCTGGCGCTTAGCGTTTTTGACAGGGAAAAAGAACGATTGGTTGAGTCACAGCTCCACCAAGCCTACTTATCCGATAAATATAAAGCCATCGGCCAATTGGCTTCCGGCGTGGCCCATGAAATAAATAACCCACTGGGCTCATCGACACTTTCCCTCGATATGCTGGAAAGTCGATTAACAGAACAAAAGCAGCTTGAACTCGTTAATAGAACCCGGCTGGGCATAGATAGAGCAGCAACCATTTGTACATCTTTACTCAATTATTCGCGCTCGGCAGAAGAAGTAACACAGTATACATCAGTCAATAAAGCCATCGGCTCTGCCCTGCAATTACTTGCCCATAAAGCAAGAGGGTTTAATATTTCGGTTTGCGGTAACGACTCAATTTCACTATTCTGCAACCCAATTAAACTTGAAGAGCTCGTCATCAATTTAGTCAGTAATGCGATTGATGCTTCTGAGACAAATAAAGACATACTTATAAAAATCGATAATAAAGTGATTGATGGGTATGAATTCATCCTCTTATCAGTAACCGACAACGGATGTGGAATGGATAAACAAACACAAAATAAAGCGGTTGAACCTTTCTTTACCACCAAGCCTATCGGCCAAGGTACCGGCCTAGGGCTTGCCATCTGTGCACAAATTACAGCTGACCACAAAGGAAAACTGACCATCAACAGTACCAAAGGGGTTGGCACCACTGTCACGGCTACACTTGCCAAGGAGATCTAACATGACCAGTAAAATTCTTGTGGTCGAAGACGATCAACTCCTGAGGGAGAACATTAGCGATATTCTTGAAGACGCCGGTTATCAGGTGTTTCAAGCCGACAGTGCAGAACCCGCTCTGAGGTTATGTCAGGAGCATATCTTTGATCTTGCTGTTCTGGATTACCTACTGCCAGGTTTGACCGGTACCGAAGCGATATCCAACTTACGCCAACTCAACCCCAATCTCTCTGTTGTACTTATCACCGCATTTGCAACGGTCGATATCGCGGTTGATGCGATGCAAAAAGGGGCCAATGACTTTATCGCTAAACCCTTTAATAGCACTAAACTACTGATGACGGTAAAGCGCTGCATCGCTGAGAAAGCCTTTTTCCCTGAAGACAGTGAATTGAACCTCGATAAAGTCTACTCAGCACTGTCTAATCCAATACGCCGAAACATCATCAAGCACCTTACGGATAACAAAGAATTGAAGTTTATGGCGATCTTCCACCTGCTTGATATCGAAGACCATACCAAGCTCAATTTTCATATCCAACAGCTCAAACGAACAGGCCTGATTATCCAAGATGACAACCGGGTTTATCGCCTCTCCAAAGCAGGTTCACAAATCTTTCGCCATCAAATCAACCGGTAGAATGCCTATCTCCCCTCTCCTCTCGTTATTTACTGGATATACCCAAGTTACCTCAATCTTGAAGTAGCTTGGGTATATATACCCAAGCCCCAAGCCCCAAGCCCCAATTAAATAAATCAATATAAACATTGCTATCAAAACTAATCAATTTGATAGCGATGTTTATCAAACTAAAATCTAACTCATTATTTTAAATTTGGATTTCATATTTCAATTAAAACTTATCATATTTTTGTTTTATGAGCTCTGCGGCAATATTCACTATGCGTGTTGTGAACCACAGGCAGCTTTCATATATTTCCACTTTGACTGGTGATTATTGGTGTATTCAGAATCGGCCTTGATGGTTTTTCTCTCTGATTCCGCTGTTTCTTTTTTGACTATTATTGTTTTCTTTATTCTTTCAAAAACAGGTGAAAGCCGTTGGCGATATATCTTTTTTAGATCCATTACATCATCTGACTCCCAATGCCCACAGAGTGAACCGACTTGCTATGAAATATCGACCTCAAATTATTGCCCTATCTTTAACGATAGGCATAATGACCCTCACTGGATGCCAAGAGCACACTACGCTGGAAGACCAAGCGCCGTTGCGCCCCGTCAGGACAGCCGCCGCCTCCAGCAGCCCTTCGGACTTCCAACATCGATTTGCCGGCACCACAATTTCAGCCTCAACAACCAACCTAAGCTTCCAAGTCTCCGGCACCATTGACCACTTTCCGGCAAAAGCAGGGGCACGCCTACGTACCGGTGAGGTGATTGCGTCACTCAATGACGACGACCTACAACTGGCATTGAAAAAAAATGAGGCCTTACTCCAACAAGCCACCACGAATGCGCAAGCCAGTACTTCTCGCTATCAACGCATGAGCGAACTCCATAGCAAGAAATTGATTTCGGAGATGGACTACGACGTTGCCAAAGCCGAGTATCAGGTCAGCCTGGCACAAATCGATCAGGCGCAGCAAGCTGTCGACTTAAGCCGCCAGCAGATTCAGTACGCGATGCTACATGCGACTGAGGATCATTGCTCTGTCACCCAAACCTATGTCACCGAAAATGAGAATGTCAGCGCCGGTCAGTTAATTGCTGTAATGAGCTGTGGAAGCATAATGGAAATAACAGCCAATGTTTCTGAGAGCACAATATCCAACCTGAGAATTGGCCAGCCCGTCGAGGCGATAATCAATGCCGCCCAGTCGGAACCGCTACCAGCCCATATCAGCGAAATAGGCTTGAACACTGGCAGTAACGGCACCTACTTTGTTACCGCCCAGCTAAAAAACCGTAACGCAAAATTACGACCGGGTATGGCGGCAGAATTACTGATTAACCGTGACTTTCTCGTCAACAATGAAAGCCTGTGGGTCCCGATGAACACAGTCAATGAAACCAATGGCCATCGGTATGTCATGACCTTTGAACCCACCGAAGGCAAGCGGGGCCTTGTCAGAAAAGTCGAGATAGAAACCGGTAAGTTTATCGCGGGTTCCATTGAAATAACCCAGGGGCTAATTGAAGGGCAGCGAGTCATTACTGCTGGGCTGAATCAAATCTATGACGGCCAAGAAGTCATGATGCTGGTCGAGGGTGATCGCTCATGAACATCACGCAGCTTGCATTGCAGAGAAAGCAGTTGATGGGGTTGATCGTACTCGCTGCTATTTTGCTCGGTATCACGTCTTTTCTGTCAATACCACAAGCACAAGATCCAGGCTTCCCGATCCGTACAGCTCAGGTAATAACAACTTTTCCAGGCGCATCGCCAGAACATGTCGAAGAGCTGGTCACCGACAAACTGGAAAAAGCAATCCAGGAAATGCCGGAGCTTGATAGTATCAATAGCCTCTCAAAGTACGGTGTATCGATCATCACTGTCGATATCAAGGACAGCTATAAAAATCTCCGGCCAGTTTGGGACTCGCTCCGACGCAAGGTTGACGGAGTACAAAATGAGTTACCAGCCGGAGCTGGCCGCTCATCGGTCAATGACGAATACGGCGATGTCTATGGCATTGTGGTCTCGGTTGTTGCCAACGACTACCATTACAGCGAGCTAAAAGACATCGCCGATCAGGTGCGAGATGAATTCCTGCGCCTACCGCTGGTCGGCAAAGTCGATATCTATGGCGCTCAGGAAGAACGTATTTTCGTTGAATACGAAAACAGTCACCTGCAAGAACTCGGGCTTTCACCCAATTATCTATTGCAGTTCTTAGCCGGAAAGAACACGCTGTTAAGCGGCGGCGAATGGCATACCGATCACGAAGTCATGAGCATTGAGCCAAGCGGAAACCTTGAATCAGTTGATGCGCTCAAACGTACTTTTGTTCCACTTCCTAACTCCAACGAGGTGTTACCTCTGGGGAATATTGCGAACATCTACCGTGGTTATGAATACCCAGCCCGTTCCATGGTGACCACCAATGGCGACAACAGCCTTGCACTTGCTGTTGCCATGATTGACGGTGGTAACATCGTCACTCTGGGTGAGCAAGTAGATCAACTGCTCGACTCTCTTCACCAAACTTATCCTTGGGGCGTAGACTTTGAAACCATCGCCTATCAGCCCGAGCTGGTGAAAAATACCGTCGATAGCTTTGTCAGCAATCTATTCCAGGCGATAGCCGTGGTATCAGGAGTCATGCTGGTGACGCTTGGCTTGCGAACTGGCTTGATTGTCGCGAGCCTGATCCCTGTCACTATAGCTGCCACTATTGGCATCATGTACTGGCTCCAGATCGGTCTCGATCAAGTCTCCCTTGCTGCACTGATGATTGCACTTGGGATGCTGGTTGATAACTCTATTGTGATGGCCGAAAGTATCATGACAAGGATGCAACGCGGACAAAAAGCATTTGATGCCGCGCTCAATGCCGCCGGTGAATTAAAGCTATCTCTACTCACTTCATCCCTCACCACATCGGCGGCATTCCTACCCATTTTTCTTGCCGAATCAACAACTGGTGAATACACCGCACCGCTGTTCAAAGTGGTATCAATTACCTTATTAGCATCATGGTTCTTCTCACTGACGATGATCCCAATGCTGTGCCTGCTTTTTTTGAAAATAAAGCAGCCCGACTCTAGTGAAGCAACCCTTGGCTGCTCAGAAGCGAAGCCAGATACAATCCATCCAAATCAGTCCGAAAAACTGTATAGCCAAGCGCTATCTACCCTCTTGAGGTATCGTTACCGAACACTTTCTGTGGTGGTATTGGCCTTTGGTCTTGCGCTCTATAGCTTCCGTTTCATTCCAGTCATATTTTTTCCGCCTTCAGAAGATCCGACGTTCAAACTGGAAATCGAGCTACCTGTAGGCTCTCCCCTCAGCAAAACCGTGGAAGTAACAGAAAGTATTGATACTTATCTAGAAACACTTAAAGCGTCACCAGAAAATGATAACGAAGGACTAACGAATTGGGCTGCATTTATCGGTAACGGCGGACCCCGCTATGTGCTTTCCCACACCTCAAAGCCTGCCAGCCCTAACTATGCCGTTTATTTACTGAATACCACCAGCGGTGAGGTAGTGGATGATTTGATGGCCAGCATCGATCAACATATTTTCAGTCACTTCCCTGATGTCGTTCACAGCACACGGAAAGTAGAAAACGGTGCAGCAATCAAAAACCCGATAGAAGTCAGGATCATGGGCAATGATACAGACCAGTTATTTGCACTGGCTGATACCGTCAAACAACAACTCAGTGCGATTAATGGTGTCCGTGCCATCAATGATGATTGGGGAAACAAGACCAAAAACCTTTTCGTCAATATTGATGAAGCCCAAGCACAGCGCCTAGGTATCAGCAATGCCGATATCGCACAGGTGATCCAAGCCAGCACGACAGGCATTCAGATCTCAGAATACAGGGAACACGAGGACATTATTCCCATTATGCTTAAGGCGAATTCCCAGCAATATAATGGCAAGGATCTACCCACAAGTATGAATGTACTGACGCATACCCTCGATTCGATACCCCTTGGTCATGTCGCCCAAGCCAATCTCGAGTGGCAGCCAGCCTTGATCCCCCGCCGGGACCGAATGAAAGCGATTACGGTATCAGCCAGTTTGGCACCTAGCCTCACTGCGGCAGAGGTCAATAACCAGCTTAAACCGTGGCTAAATGAGCAGCAGTACAACTGGCCGACAGGTTACCGCTGGGAGCTTGGCGGTGTCGCCGAGTCATCAGGCCAAGCAAACAAATCGATTTTTGAAAAACTGCCAATAGCCGCCGTCATTATCTTGCTATTGCTGATGGCACAATTCAATTGCATCCGTAAAACCACCATTATTCTAATGACGATCCCATTGGGGCTAATTGGCGTAGCGATAGGCTTGCATGTCGCCCAGTCATACATTGGGTTTATGACTTTACTGGGAATCATCTCGCTGGCCGGTATTGTAATAAACAATGCCATTGTATTGATCGACCGTATCGATATCGAAAGGCAGAGTGGACTTGGACATTACGATGCCATTATAGAAGCCGCTAAACGACGTATGCGTCCTATCCTGCTGACCACGGCAACAACCGTGGTTGGTATGATCCCGCTATGGCTAGGGGGAGGCATCATGTGGGAGCCCATGGCGATTGCCATTATCTTCGGCCTGCTAGGCGCAACGATTCTAACCTTGGGTATCGTGCCTGTTCTCTATGCGGTACTCTTCAGGGTTAAAGCACCGTAATATTCTTGTAAATCATAGCCATATCCCATAACGAATTAAAAACGCCAACGTCAGTTGGCGTTTTTAATTCGCTCAAATATTACCCATCGCTATATTTCATGCAAAAAAAAGCTTCTCTTGCAGCAATCGACAAGAGAAGCAAACCAATGATAATAATAAATTGCCTTAAAGCTTAATCAAAGCCTGTCTATTATTGCAGATGTGAATACTTAAACTAGATAATATTCACTATCAGATAATGGGGTTTGTATTATTGTTATTCGCAAACATTCAGTATTACGTAGCCTATTTAATCCAAATAAGCAGTGACGCAAAAATAAAAAAAGCCCTGACCTTGGAGTAGATCAGGGCAAAACAACTATAACTAATGAAAATTTTAATAAGCTTTTCTGAAACCGTGTTGCAAGCTGGGCTGCCGGTCGGTAATCCGAGCCCAGGCTGCTGTTTCAGTCTATCGACGCATCTGTTTCTGGGTCAGTTCAATGGCACGGAGCTGCGCCATTGCCTTTGCCAAATCCATCTGCGCCTGAGCGAAGTTCGCATCGTCAGCATGCCTAACAATGTTCTCTTCAGCTGCACGGCGTGCTTCATCCGCGCGGGCTTTGTCGATATCCTTCCCGTGCATGGCTGTATCAGCCAGTACGGTTACTACAGAAGGTTGTACTTCAACAAGCCCACCCGAGATATAAAGGATTTCTTCAGGATCCTTTAGATCGGTAACGAAGCTCGCCACACCTGGTTTGATCCGGCTCAGCAAAGGAGAGTGGCCCGGGCGAATACCCAATTCACCATCGAACCCTGCAATCGCCAGCGCATGGGCCGGACCAGAAAACAGTGGGCCTTCGGCACTCACAATGTTGAGCTGGAACGTATTTTGAGTAACGCCAATTGCCATAACTTTCCCCTTTACATCTGCTTCGCTTTTTCAATTACTTCATCGATACTGCCGCAGTACAGGAATGCCTGTTCCGGAATATCGTCATATTCGCCACTTAGCAGCCCCTTGAAGCCTTCGATGGTCTCTTTCAAAGAAACGAACACCCCAGGCTGGCCGGTAAAGACTTCGGCAACGTGGTAAGGCTGTGTCAAGAAACGCTCAATCTTACGCGCACGGGCAACGGTTTGTTTATCCTCTTCAGAGAGTTCATCCATACCCAGAATCGCAATGATATCCTTAAGCTCTTTATAGCGTTGTAATACCGTTTGTACACCACGGGCAACTTGATAGTGCTCCTGACCGACAATCAGCGGATCAAGCTGACGTGACGTAGAATCTAGTGGGTCAATCGCTGGATAGAGGCCAAGCGCTGCAATGTTACGAGACAGAACAACGGTGGCATCCAAGTGCGCGAACGTTGTTGCTGGTGATGGATCCGTCAAGTCATCCGCAGGGACGTATACGGCTTGGATCGAAGTGATCGAGCCTTTCTTGGTTGAGGTAATACGCTCTTGCAATACCCCCATCTCTTCAGCCAAGGTAGGCTGATAACCTACCGCTGAAGGCATACGACCTAGCAAAGCGGATACTTCGGTACCAGCCAAGGTGTAACGGTAGATGTTATCGATAAACAACAACACGTCACGGCCTTCATCACGGAAACGCTCAGCGATTGTCAAACCCGTCAAAGCAACACGTAGACGGTTACCCGGTGGCTCGTTCATCTGGCCGTAAACCATGGCTACCTTGTCAAGTACACCGGCTTCTTTCATCTCGTAGTAGAAATCGTTACCTTCACGGGTACGTTCCCCTACCCCGGTAAACACTGACAAGCCCGAGTGCGCTTTAGCGATGTTATTGATAAGCTCCATCATGTTCACGGTCTTACCTACACCCGCACCACCAAATAGGCCGATTTTACCGCCCTTGGCAAACGGACAGATCAGGTCGATAACCTTCACCCCGGTTTCCAACAGCTCGGAGCTGTTAGCCTGCTCTTCGTACGAAGGTGCTTCACGGTGAATGGCGTACTTGACGTCCTCACCAATTTCACCGCATTCGTCAATCGGTGTACCCAGCACATTCATGATCCGTCCCAATGTCGCTTCACCGACTGGGACCGATATTGGTGAGCCCGTATTTTCAGCAGTCAGGCCGCGACGCAAACCGTCTGATGAACCCATTGCGATACAACGAACAATACCGCTACCCACTTGTTGCTGGACTTCCAGCACTAGCGAAGCATGATCGCCATCTATAATATTCAGCGCATCATACACACGTGGCACGCTATTCTGGTCAAACTCCACGTCAACGACCGCGCCGATGACTTTGACAATTTTTCCCGTACTCATTTGTTATCCTCGGAAATTCATTTACACGGCCTGGGCACCTGCCACAATCTCACTCAGCTCCTGAGTGATCGCGGCCTGTCGGGCTTTGTTGTATACCAGCTGGAGATCATTTATTAGCGTGCCGGCATTGTCTGTTGCCGCTTTCATTGCCACCATTCGGGCAGCTTGCTCACACGCACTGCTTTCTACCGTTCCTTGATAGACCTGCGATTCGATATATCGCAGCATTAACTCATCCAGCACCGTCTTGGGATCTTGTTCATAGATATAATCCCAACGGCCTTCCCGCTTTTCGCTGTCGGCACTGTCTGCCTGAGCCAATTCTGGTCGTGGCAGCAATTGAACCACTTTCGCTTCTTGTACCATGGTGTTCACAAATTCGTTGTAAACCAAATACAAGCGGTCTATCAGTCCTTCATCGTAACGCTCCAGCATGGCTTGTACTGGGCCAAGTACTTCTTCCAGTTTGGGTTTGTCACCCAGGCCAGAGGCCTGAGCGACAACATTGCCTAAACGATGGAAGAAAGAAATGGCTTTCGAACCAATCAGGGTGGTATCAACCTCGACCCCTTTATCACGCCATTGCTGCATCTCACCCAGAACTTTCTTAAACAGGTTGTTATTTAAGCCACCACACAGTCCCCGATCAGAGGAGATAATGATGTACGCAACCCGCTTAGCGTCCCGCTCTTCGAGATATGGATGTTGGTATTCCAGCGATCCTGAAACAACGTGACTGATCACCTTACGCATGTTGTCTGCGTAAGGACGGGTCGACGCCATGTTGTCCTGCACTTTACGCATCTTGCTCGCGGCAACCATTTCCATCGCACTGGTGATCTTCTGGGTGTTCTGGACACTGCTGATCTTGGTACGAATTTCTTTTGCGTTTGCCATTTTTAGCTCCTGTCTACCTCGTTGCTATGCCGCCGCGCGGCTTACCCTGACGATCAAAACGACTGGGTATCCATAAAGGACTTCAACAGGTTATGCAGGCTTGTTTCAATCCCATCGTTGTAATCACCCGAAGAGTTGATTGAGGCCAACAATTCGGCTTGGGTACTCTTAGCAAAGGCCATCAGCTCTGCTTCGAACTCACCAATGCTCGCCAATGGAATACTGTTGAGGTAACCTTTTTCAGCGGCAAAGATAGCAATAGCTTGCTCAGCAACTGACATTGGCGAATACTGCTTCTGCTTCATGAGCTCAGTAACTTTCTCACCGTGATCCAGCTGTTTACGCGTGGCATCATCCAAATCAGATGAGAACTGGGCAAACGCAGCCAATTCACGATATTGCGCCAATGCTGTTCGGATCCCGCCGGAGAGCTTTTTGATGATCTTGGTTTGAGCTGCACCACCAACACGTGATACCGAGATCCCCGGATCAACGGCCGGGCGTAAACCCGCATTGAACAAGTGCGTCTGCAAGAAGATCTGGCCATCGGTGATGGAGATTACGTTGGTCGGAACGAAAGCAGATACATCACCCGCTTGAGTTTCGATGACTGGCAGCGCCGTTAGCGAACCAGTACGCCCTGTTACTTTGCCATCAGTGAAACGGGCTACATAATCTTCGTTTACTCGAGCTGCACGCTCGAGCAAGCGTGAGTGAAGGTAGAACACGTCACCCGGGAAAGCTTCACGGCCCGGCGGACGTTTTAGCAGCAGTGAAATCTGACGGTAGGCAACAGCCTGCTTGGACAAATCATCGTAAACAATCAGGGCATCTTCACCACGGTCGCGAAAGTATTCGCCCATGGTACAACCGGCATACGGAGCCAAATATTGCAACGCTGCCGCTTCTGAGGCCGACGCCACCACAACGATGGTATTTTGCAATGCACCGTTTTCTTCAAGCTTGCGCACTACATTGGAAATGGTCGACGCCTTCTGTCCAATCGCTACATAGACTGAATAGATACCGGAGTCTTTCTGGTTAATAACGGCATCAATCGCCATCGCCGTTTTACCCGTTTGACGGTCACCGATAATCAACTCACGCTGACCTCGACCAATTGGCACCATGGAGTCAACGGCTTTGTAACCCGTTTGGATTGGCTGATCAACGGACTTACGATCGATAACCCCTGGGGCAATAATTTCTACCGGGGCAAAGCCATCACTGTCAATCGCCCCTTTGCCATCAATCGGCTGGCCCAAAGTATTCACTACTCGACCTAGCAAGCCTTTTCCCACAGGTACTTCAAGAATACGACCCGTGCCTTTTACTGTCATGCCTTCAGCAAGGTCGGCATAAGGGCCCATCACGACGGCACCTACTGAGTGACGCTCAAGGTTCAGTGCCAGTGCATAACGGTTACCCGGCAGTTCGATCATCTCCCCTTGCATGACATCAGCAAGGCCATTGATGGTGATAATACCGTCACTAACAGAAAGAATTGTGCCTTCATTACGTGCCTGGCTGGCCACGTTGAAGTTGGCGATCCGCTGTCTGATTAGATCGCTGATTTCGTTTGAATTTAATTGCATGTCTAGTACCTAATTACGCCTCTAGGCGGCTGGCAAGTCGGTTAATGGCGCTTTTCAGCGAGCCGTCAATCACCAGCTCTCCGGCCGTGATTTTGATTCCCCCGACCAGCGACTTATCAACCTGACAAGTCAGGGCAACGGTGCGGTCCAATTTCCGCTCCAACGCTTGACACAAGCTGCTTTTCTGCTGCTCGTCCAACGGTTCAGCAGTGGTGACACAAGTCTCTACTGTGCGCTCAAAATCTGCTTTAAACGTCTGGTAAAGGTCGGTCACCTGAGGCAATACCCCGAGCCTGCCGTTTTCTGCCATCAGCTTGACCAGGTTTTGTCCGGGCTCGTCTATTAGGCCATTACAAATTGCCAAGAATGACTGAGTAAATGCCTCATGGACATCCGGGCCGAGCATATCGAGAGTTTCTATTTGACTCGCAATGACGGGTGATTCTGCGACTTCTTTCATCACCACCAGCATGTTTTCCCAAGCTTCTAGTTGGGCCGCATCACGAGCATAATCAAATGCTGCTTTTGCGTAGGGGTAAGCAATGGTTTGTGGTTCGGACATACTTAACCCCCTTGTTAAAGATCTGTAATGATCTTATTGACCAGAGCCCGGTTGGCGTCGGTGTCTAACTGGCGGTTGATGAGTTTTTCTGCACTCTCAATCACCAATTCGGTCATTTCGTGGCGTAGTTCCTCTCGAATTCGATTACGCTCACTTTCCAGCTCGGTTTGCCCAGCAGCAATGATACGAGCTTTTTCCTGCTCAGCTTCGAGCTTGGCATCTTCAATGATCTGCGCTCGGCGTTTGTTCCCCTGCTCAACCAAGCCACTGGCCTGTTGTTTAGCATCGTCAAGCAAATTGGCACCATTGGCTTTCGCCAACTCCAGTTCTTTCGCCGCATACTCGCTATGAGACAGACCTTCCGCGATGACTCGCTGGCGCTCATCAAGCAACGCAGTCACAGGAGGCCATACATATTTCATACAAAGCCAAACAAAAATCACGAATGATATTGCCTGTCCAAGCATGGTGGCATTTAAGTTCATTCCATCCTCACTTTTTAGTAACTCTATGTTGTTTAAAGAGTGGTGAAATGGCTTATGCCACCGCGAAGATGATGTACAGACCGATACCTACACCAATCATTGGTACCGCATCAACCAGACCCATCATGATGAAGAACTGGGTACGTAGCATTGGGGTCAAATCAGGTTGACGAGCGACACCTTCAAGATATTTACCGGCCAAGTTACCGATACCACTTGCCGCACCAGCAGCGCCTAGACCAATTAGCAGTGCACCCGCAACGTAAAGAACCGCACTAACAATATCCATGAAAAACTCCGAATCAGATTATTAAAAACGTAACTTAAGAAAATAAAATTAATGATGTTCTTCTACGGCCATTCCTAGGTACACAATGGTCAGTACCATGAAAATGAAAGCTTGCAAGAACACAATCAAGATGTGGAACAATGCCCACGGCACACTCAGCGCCCACTGCATCCACCACGGCATCAATGCGATAAGAATAAAAATCATCTCACCTGCATACATATTTCCGAACAGTCGTAGACCGAGTGAAATAGGCTTGGAAATAAGCGTTACTAATTCCAATATAAAGTTCACTGGGTATAACAGTGGATGAGTAAAAGGCTGCGTCGTTAATTCTTTAAAGAATCCAACTAACCCTTTATTTTTTAGCGTATATCCAATAATTAAGATGAATACACCAAGCGCCATTGACATAGGAACATTCACATCAGCTGATGGTAGATCCCGAAAGTGTCCCAAGCCAATAGTACGTGCAAGCATTGGCACAAAGTCTACTGGGAACAAATCAATGGCATTCATTAAGAATACCCATACAAATATTGTTAATGACAAAGGGCCTATCAATTTATCTTCTGTTTTAAATATTTCCTTTACTAGGTTATTAACAAATTCAAATGTGACTTCAATTAAACACTGCATTCTACCAGGAACACCACTTGTTCCTTTCGTTGCAACATATCTAAACACACCAATAAAAGTTAAACCTAACACCCAAACCATGAACATGGAGTCTAGATTTAAACTCCAAAATCCTTCGCCTGCAGTGAGGAATGTCAGATGGTGCTCAATATATTCATGAGCAGTAGTAACATTTTCCACCTTACGTCATCCTAAATTGAGGTTTGTTAAATATAGGGGTAAAACAAGATCCCATATAAGTCAGAGAATAAGCCACAATCATAGTTATCTCATTGATTTCATTAAATCTAGAAACCATTAACATAAACACGGCTGTGTATGTCCATTTGATTATTTCATTAAACCATGCCAGTTCGCCGATGTGGCTTCTCTTATTACGCTTAACTTTTATTGCAACAGATAGTAAACCTAATAAAGATGGAACAACGGCAATAGCAACACCGATAAATGCTGACTCAACACTCTGTGAATCACTCGATACAAATTCATACAAAACCACGATCGCACCAATAACAGACTGTGCTGATAGTAATGATTTCAGTGCAGAAATAATATCAGAGCATGGAGAGTGACCTTCCATAGATATATCCTCTTACGTTAATTAATATTAGTAGTAATGCCTCCTGATAATATAAAAAGAAAATTAACCTTCAGTGCTGAAGTGGTTTTTAAATTATCATATTTTTTTTAAATGTCACTCAAAAATTAAATTTTTTTTATTATTACAACTATTCCAAAGTTGAAACACATTCCAATTAAAAACTTCCACACACATATAGCAGCTTACAAAACAAATAATGAACAAAAGCCTATTCACCAACTACCAACACCTATCACCACCCTCATACCGCTTTAGGGTTAGATCATGAGAAATATAACTTTCTCTGAACTTATAATTCACTACAAAAATAGTAGCTCTTCAATTTTTGCAATCATTGATTTTCATTTTTGGTGCTTGATTGTTCGGTCACTTAGGGGGAGGATACACCTGACTCGTGAATATCTATTCAAGAAATATCCAACAAAAATTTATGATAACTACAATAAAATCAAACCTTTCCGATTGGAAATAATAGATATTCCTGCCCAGCAATTGACGCTAATCGGCAGGACCAAAGTTACGAAGATGTAGATATGAGAAAGACCAAAGCGATGTTCGTTGAAGAATCACGGGCTTTTCATAAAGGAAAATACAGTTATGAAAATTTCGTGTACATCAACGCTAAAACCAAAGGCCAAGTGACATGCCCTGTTCACGGTGACTTTGAACAACGACCTGATGCACACCTAGCTGGGAGAGGGTGCCCGGAGTGTTCAGGCAAAAAGAAACGGACACTAAAAGAGTTTGTAGCAAAGGCTCAAGATGTTCATCAAAATAAATACAGTTACGGAAAGTTTATATATCGAGGCTCATTAGAGAAAGGTACAATCGTTTGTCCCGTACATGGTGATTTCGAGCAACGCCCAAATTCACACTTAGCAGGTAAAGGCTGTCCTCAGTGCTCGCGATCGAGTCCAGTGACTCAAGAGCAATTTATTTGCAGAGCTAATAGCATTCATCATAACAAATATGAATATAACGACTTTGTTTATACTGGCGCATTATCCAAAGCGGTAATAACCTGCCCTTTGCATGGGAATTTTGAGCAACGTCCTGATACACACCTTCGTGGAGCTGGTTGCCCTATTTGTGCAAAAGACAGTCGGAAGAAAACCACTGCGGAATTTATTCGCCAAGCACAGCGATTACACCGGCAACGATATAGTTACGAGCATTTCGAATATGTAAACGCCAGAACAAAAGGTAAGATCACTTGTGCAATGCACGGTATTTATGAGCAGCATCCCTTTAACCATTTAGCAGGGAATGGCTGCCCACACTGCGCGTCTCAGAGTCGTCAATACCAAGCGATGAAGTCGTTTGCTTTTTGGAGGTTTAAACCACTGGCAAATTACCCATTAGTCGACATATTTCGGAAGTCACTGCCCGTCAGTATAGCTAGGGCATGATCTGCTCTGGCGCCACCAACAAAAAAAGCTCGCCTTTACAGCGAGCTTTTTTCAACTTAACGGCAGCTTACGAAGACTTACCGAGATGTAACCATGTCTCAATGACAGTATCTGGATTCAAAGAGACAGAATCGATCCCCTGCTCCATCAACCAATCGGCTAAATCTTCGTGATCAGATGGTCCTTGTCCACAAATACCAACGTATTTCCCGGCTTTATTGGCCGCTTTAATCGCCATTGCCAACAATGCCTTGACGGCTTCATTTCGCTCGTCAAACATATGCGCAATTTCACCAGAGTCTCGGTCGAGTCCCAAGGTCAATTGAGTCATGTCATTGGAGCCAATCGAGAAACCATCAAAGTACTTGAGGAAATCCTCTGCCAAAATAGCATTGGAAGGCAACTCGCACATCATGATCACCTTTAGACCGTTCTCACCACGGCGCAGGTCGAACTTGGCAAGCAAATCAATCACCGAGGCCGCTTCACTCACAGTGCGAACAAACGGGATCATGATTTCGACGTTTTTCAGCCCCATAGTTTCACGAACTCGTTTAATCGCCTCACACTCTAGGGCAAAGCAATCTTGAAATTGCTCTGAAATGTAACGCGATGCCCCACGGAAACCGATCATCGGGTTTTCTTCCGTAGGCTCGAAATTCACACCACCAACCAAGTTACGGTATTCGTTCGACTTAAAGTCAGACATACGGACGATCACGCGTTTTGGCCAGAAAGCAGCCGCCAACGTCGAAATCCCCTCGGTTAGCTTCTGAATATAGAACTCAACCGGATCAGAATAACCACTGATTCGCTGGTCGATTTCAGCTTTCAACTCATCCGATTGCTGATCGTAGTTAAGCAATGCTTTCGGGTGGATACCGATCATTTTGTTAATGATAAATTCCAACCTTGCTAGACCGACCCCTTCATTAGGAATACAGGCAAAGTCAAACGCCCTATCTGGATTACCAACATTCATCATTACTTTAAGCGGTAAATCCGGTAGCTCATCTACCGCAGAGCGGCGTACTTCAAAGTCCAGCTCACCTTCATAGATGTAACCCGTCTCACCTTGAGCGCAAGAGACAGTCACTTTCTGACCGGTTTGTAATAACTCAGTCGCATTACCACAACCTACAACGGCTGGGATACCCAACTCGCGGGCAATAATCGCGGCGTGACACGTTCGTCCACCACGGTTAGTGACAATCGCCGCCGCTTTTTTCATGACAGGTTCCCAGTCTGGGTCAGTCATATCTGCAACCAATACATCACCAGCTTGAACTTGATCCATCTGGGACAGGTCGGATACCACGCGAACTTCACCGCGACCAATTCGTTGACCAATAGCACGGCCTTCAATCAATGCATGGCCTGTTCCATTGAGGTGGAAACGCTCCATCACATTGGCATCTTCCCGTGAGCGTACCGTCTCAGGTCGAGCCTGAACAATCAATAACTCACCAGTAATGCCGTCTTTGGCCCACTCGATATCCATTGGTCGACCATAGTGCTTCTCAATGATCAGCGCTTGCTTGGCCAAGGATTCAATTTCTTGATCGGTTAATGAGAATTGCGACTGTTCTTGTTTCGAGGTATCCAGTATTTCAACCTGTTTTCCTAAAGATGTGTCATCGGTATACACCATCTTCAGTAATTTTGAGCCGATAGTACGACGAACAACCGCTGGATTACCGGCCTCTAGGGTTGGTTTATGGACATAGAATTCGTCAGGGTTTACGGCGCCCTGGACGACCATTTCACCAAGACCCCAAGATGACGTGATGAACACGACTTGATCAAAGCCTGATTCAGTATCGAGAGTAAACATTACACCCGATGAGGCTTTGTCCGAGCGAACCATACGCTGGATACCCGCTGACAGAGCTACCCCTTTGTGATCAAAACCTTGGTGGACACGATAAGAAATTGCACGGTCATTAAATAGCGATGCAAAAACGTGTTTCACCGCTTCGATTACTGCATCGATACCGCGTACATTAAGGAAGGTCTCCTGCTGACCAGCAAAAGATGCATCAGGTAAGTCTTCCGCTGTTGCTGAAGAGCGTACTGCTACTGACAACATCTCGTCACCTTGAGCCAGCTCTAGGTAACATTCACGGATATCCTGCTCAAGCTCCGCTGGAAGCGGTGCTTCAAGAACCCAATTGCGGATTGTTTCGCCAGCTTTCTGTAAAGCATTTACGTCGTCAACATCGAGTCTGTCGAGTAGCTGATAAATTCGCTCGTTGAGCGAGCCCGCTTCTAAGAACTGATTAAAGGCATATGACGTTGTCGCATAGCCATTCGGTACTTTTACCCCCGCATTAGCCAAATTCGCCACCATCTCGCCGAGAGATGCATTCTTACCACCGACCTTGTCAACATCGTTCATTGACAAAGCATCGTACCAGACAACGTTCTGTTGCACGGTAATTCTCCTTATTGGATTCAACAGTTTAAAGCAGGTAACCCTTTAGTAAACGATTGCCTTTTGCTGCAAAAAAAAGCAAAAAATGTCATTTTTTCGAGCAAAACGTCAATCATGTCTCCTTAAACGCACTTCACTGATGCACAGGTCAGTAAAGTACAGTTACCCTGAGGTTATTGTTATAAGTGTAAATGCTAAAATTCTGTCAAATCTTTTTCATTTTCAATTTCTTGAAAATGTATATGTATATGCGATACAGCTGGGTAGACACACATATATAAACACTTTCGTATTCGGTGTGATGTTGAATAGCACACCTTTTATGCTTTGTAGCACTTAACTTCTGTATTTAGTTTTCCATCTCTTCTAAAAATTATCTAGCAAATTATCAAAAAATTTTGAACCACATCAGGTTTTTGATCTAGCTCAACATCGGTAGGCCGTTAAAACAGCCTTAGAAACAATTTAACTTTTTCACTACCAATCAAAGCATTAAGCTCTATTTTTATTAATTTTCCTTTCATTTCATGCAAACCAATACGCATATAGCCCTATCCAACAAAACTAACGCTTTTAAGAAGCCTCCAATTCCATTACAGCTATGTTTGTAAAATCCTCTGAAAATCGATGTGAAATGTTCGCTCACAAGATTGCATCAAACTGTGATGAAAAAGATAGAAACTTGTCTGTCAGGTGATTATATTGAGTGCTGCTGCACTTATGGCTAAAAAATAAATTCAAGGATTAAACTTTTAATGCAATCCAATTCCAATTTTCGTGACGTATTCTACGTTTCTGACGGTACAGCGATTACCTCGGAAACCCTCGGCCACGCTGTTCTGGGTCAATTTGACATCACTACACGTCAAATGACGCTGCCTTTTGTTGAAAGCATTGAACGTGCCAACAGTGTGAAACAGCAAATCAACCAGGCCTATGAGAAAACAGGTATTCAGCCGCTGGTGTTCTATTCCATCGTACTTCCTGAAGTGAAAGCGATCATTGAGCAGAGTAACGCCCACTTTTACGATGTGCTCAATGCGCTAGTAGCGCCATTGAGTGAAGATTTGCAACTGGCCCCGCAACCACAGCTGCAGCGATCTCACAGCATTGCCAAAGATGCTGACAGCTACCAGGACAGAATTGCGGCTATCGAATATACCCTTTCCCACGACGACGGTGTATCACTAAACAACCTGGACCAAGCCGACGTTATCCTTCTGGGTGTCTCTCGCTGTGGCAAAACACCGACTTGCCTCTATCTTGCGATGCAATTTGGGATCAGGGCTGTTAACTATCCCTTCATAGCAGAAGACATGAATAAACTTCGCCTACCGAAAGCCATTGAACCCTACCGTTACAAAACGTATGGGCTTACTATCGATACAGAGCGTTTAGTCGAAATCCGCCACGAGCGCTATGCCAATAGCCACTATGCCAGTGTTGAACAGTGCGAAAGCGAGTTGGGGAAAGTTGAGGCAATGTTCCGCCGCGAAGCCATCCCATATCTCAATACCAGTCGTCTTTCAGTAGAAGAAATTGCGACTCGCCTGCTCGATATAAGCGGCCTTAAACGCAAGATGTGCTAACTCAGCCTAGGGGATGTCTCAAAGTCTGTTTATCGGCGAGTATTCTGTTTTTTACTACTCGCCGTCGTTATTAAGGATGATTATCACTATCTCACCGCAAAATCTCAATATTGAGAGCTAAAAAAATACAAGGATTCAATCACTTATTAATTTCTTATTTTTATCCCTATTATTCATCAAAAAATTATCAATTCTTGAAATATGCTTTATTTGAGCTTCAGAAAAATAATAACGAGGTTCCAAGATGATTAGGGTTGCGCTTACAGCATTATCAACAGTATTCCTATTTGCCTGCGGTGGTGGTTCATCAAGTGATTCACCAGATCCTACAGTAGTCACTATGGATGAAGTTAGTGTTAGAACAATTGGTATTGACCAAGTTAATATATCTGGAGAAACAGTAGACTTCTATATTAAAGAGTCTAACGGCGGCAGTACGCTATTTGATAGTAATAATAAAATATATTCAGTGCCTGACTCTGATTCATATTATCACTCAATCAGTTGGACATCAGCAACGCCGATGACAATTGATGTTGGTACACAAGATGCTAACACGCAAGATAAAGAGTCGAAGCAAGACAATATCCTATTGAATAATAGTGAAAAACTTTGGGCCATCGCATGGAATGATAACGGTGAACTTACCTTATCAACGGACGTACAGAACCCTGCACCAATTGATGATAAGTACCGAGTTCGTGTCTTTGCAATTGAAGATGCATGGGTACAAGTTATCTCAACATCAGTGTCCAGTACAGAAGTTAAGAAAGGTAACTTCTCTTCTCAAATGATTTTAAGCAATTGTAGTGGTGAGCTTTACTTAGGAGCAAACCAACGCGACATTTGCGATTTAGATATAGGGAAATCTTATTTATTAATTGTTGACGGGGAAAACGTGCTATTAGCAGCAGAAGAAAAATAACAACGATAAAATATATAATAATAATTTAGGGTATATAAAAACTATAATATTGCGCTTTGTATTACACGCAGGGAATGCCTACATAATATATACGTCTGTCTTAACAGAGATACTAAAAAAATCTTATGTCACGGAAAGATAACTCTGGTAACTTCTAAGAAGTTTAGGGCAACGCAAAGAATACCGTAGGCAGCGGTGGCATAAGCCCCGGCAATTTTTGCCGGGGCTATCTTTATCTAACGAATATGTTTAAGTACTTATTTTGCTTCAGCAACTGCCACTAACTCTTCATCAGATTTCTTCAAGAACGCGTATGCCACACCAGTAACAATCGTACCTGCCGCAATCGCAACCAAGTACATCAGCACAGGTGTAATGGCGTTCGGAATAAACAGTACAAACAAGCCGCCGTGTGGAGCCATCAGCTTGGCACCGAACAACATAGATAGCGCCCCCGTGAGTGCACCGCCCGCCATACAGCTTGGAATAACACGCATTGGATCACGCGCTGCAAATGGAATCGCACCTTCCGAGATAAAGCATAAACCCAATACGAAAGAGGCTTTACCCGCTTCTGCTTCACCCGCGTTAAACTTACGTTTAGCCAAGAACGTTGCCAGACCCATACCCAACGCAGGAACCATACCGGCAGCCATTACCGCAGCCATCGGCGCATAAGTTTGCGACGCCAACAAACCAACACCAAAGGTATATGCGGCTTTGTTTACCGGACCACCCAAGTCGAAACACATCATACAGCCCAGGATAATACCCAACAGCACCGCATTGGCAGAGCCCATGTTGTTGAGGAAGTCAGTCAGGCTAGTCATCGCCGTTGAAACTGGCCCACCCACCACGTAAATCATGATAAGACCGGTTACCAAGCTTGATAGCAACGGAATGATCAAGATTGGCTTCAGCGCTTCCATCGATTGTGGCAGCTTAACGTGTTCAGCGATAAATTTAGCACTGTAACCCGCAAGGAAACCGGCAACAATACCACCAAGGAAACCGGCACCTGTTGAGCTTGCCAACATACCACCAATCAAACCTGGAGCCAGACCCGGACGGTCAGCAATCGAGAAGGCAATGAAACCTGCCAGTACCGGTACCATCAGGGCAAAGGCCGAACCACCACCAATCGTCATCAGGGCCGCCGCCAATGTACCCTCTTGTTCAAATGCGGTAATACCAAATACAAATGACAACGCAATTGAAAGACCACCGGCAACAACCAATGGCAACATGTGGGAAACACCGGTCATCAAGTGCTTATAGGCTCCGGTCTTCTCTTGCTTTGCTTCACCGTCAGACGCAGAGCCAGCTTGATGCTGATAAGGTGCCGCTGTCGAAAAGGCTTTCTCAAACTCTTCTGTCGTTTTCTTCAGTGCTGCACCGGTGCTGGTTTTATACAGTTTCTTACCGGCAAAGCGAGCAAGATCCACTTCAATATCAGCGGCAATGATGACCAAATCGGCAGCAGCGATTTCTTCAGCAGTGAGTTGGTTCTTCGCGCCGACAGAGCCTCGGGTCTCAACTTTAATTTGGTGACCTTGGCGTTTGCCCTCTTCTTCCAACGCTTCTGCAGCCATAAAGGTATGGGCAACACCGGTTGGACAAGCGGTGATCGCCACAATTTTTTTGCTCGCCGACTCATTGCCTTGTTCTGCGCTAACAGAAACTACTTCCGTGAGTACTTCAGCCTGGCTCACCGCTTGGGAAAGCGCCGCTTTCGGATCAGCCAATACATCTTCGATAGCGATTTGGGACAGCTTCTTCCCTTTGAATCGCGTTGTATCTACCGCAGTATTTGCGGCTACAACAATACAATCAGCTTCATCAATCACGGTTTGGCTCAGTGCCTTTACCGGTACGACTGAAGACTGGCATTCTACTGCTGCTGTCCATTTAAGGTCTACTGCTGCTTTTTCAATTAAGCCAGCGGCAATAATGCTATTTGCAATACCACTCGGGCACGCTGTTATTACTGCAATTTTCATTTCAACACCCTCTGATCCGAATCAGCTATTCACGTTATTGAGTTGGACACTTTCTTTTACTTTCAGCACCTGGTTGATATCTTCAACGCCAACGCCTACTTGGCTAACAGCCAATGCAGACAATGCTGTGGCAAAACCCAATGTCTCTTTTTTATTCCACTGCTTGAGCTGCCCCCAGCACAAACCAGCAACTAATGTGTCTCCAGCACCCACAGTGCTCACTACATTCATTTTCGGTGGCTGGGAGCGGAGCCAACCTTCGCCGTTCAACCACATAACACCTTCCGCGCCCAGTGATACAACCACGTTAGTAATACCTTTTTCTGAAAGCTGCTCAGCAGCTTCGAGCAAGGCAGGCTCAGAATCGAGTTCACGTCCAGCCCAATCGGCAAGCTCTTCGTCATTAGGTTTAACCAGCCATGGTGACGCATCCAAACCTGCAGCAAGGGCGGCCTTGCTACTGTCAAACAACACCTGCTTGCCGTTATCGTGTAGCCATTGGATCCACGCGGCACATTGCTCTGGTGTA
Source organism: Photobacterium satsumensis (assembly GCF_050336935.1). Classification (NCBI taxonomy): domain Bacteria; kingdom Pseudomonadati; phylum Pseudomonadota; class Gammaproteobacteria; order Vibrionales; family Vibrionaceae; genus Photobacterium; species Photobacterium satsumensis. The sequence goes on along the minus strand of NZ_JAKJSK010000010.1, from coordinate 159,936 downwards.
ATACCACGAGGAAGGCTACCTGCTATCACAAAGACATCATGGCTTTCGGCCAAGGTGTGCAGTGTGCTTTCGAAAGCCTTCAGATCATCTTCACCGACTTCAACACCCGGGAAGTTGATATCACTGACTTGGCCATTTTGCTCCACCAATTTGACATTGATGCGGCTGGCCCCTTTTACACGCACAAAAGCGTCATTGGCACCGAGCTCTTCGAACAGCTGGCAAAACGGCTCTTGATTATCTGCCCCTAAAAGACCAGTCACTGTCACTTCTGCACCCAGTTCAGCCAAAACTTTCGCGACATTCACGCCCTTGCCTGCTGGGTGTAATGTACCGGTATTGACAAGGTTCACCGCACCTGGATTCAGGACATCGAGGCTACCGGTAAGATCCAAGGCAGGATTGAGGGTAACCGTAACGACCTTCGGCTTGTTATTCATGCTTTGAGATAGAGTCATCACTATTTGCCCTCGCCAAGACCGTCAGCAATGGCTTGCCCAATCGCCGCGAGTGCTACATCGGCATCTTCACCTTGGGCTGTGAACTGTAATTCGTGACCTTGTTTTACCCCAAGGGCAATCACTTTCATCAGGCTCTTAGCGTTCACCGCTTTACCTTCACCGTTCAGATTAGCAACCAAGATGTTGCTGTTGAATTTTTTGGCGACACTCACCAGCATGGCACCCGGACGGGCATGCAAACCATGCGGATTGCGGATCTTGAAGACTTCGGTATTACCCTCTAGTGCTTCTTCGGTCAGAAGTTTCACAGCCTGTTCGGCAGTCGCTGCGAATAACTTTCCAGTTTGATTATTGAAAAGCAGCTGGGCCAAGTAATTCATGTTATTGACGTGCGCGCCATTGCAAGCAGCAACAAACAACAGGCCTTTTACTGGGAAGCCAGCTTCTTCGAATGGGATTGCTGGAGTAACAAAGGCTAGGGATGTACGGCTGACACCTTTACTACTTTTGGCAATCCATAGACCTTGACCTAAATGAGTTGCGCCAGAGGCAATCGCATCAGCGACTGTTTCGTTACTTGCAGCTTGATGATTTTTCACTAAGCCTGCTGCCACAGCCGTTAACTGAACGAGATCAGTTGCCGGGAAGGTAAGTTGAACATAGCTTTCATCAAAATCAGCTTCTAGCTGCGCTTCACCATTTAAAATGGCAATCAAGCCTTCTGCGCTGTCACTCATTTTCAGCTTGTCTTCGACACCATCAGCAGACAGCACTTTGGTCAATTGCTTAAGGATGCCAAGGTGCTCGTCAGATTTCGCCGCGATACCAATTGCAAGATAAACAATTTTGCCGTCGCCCCAGCTAACACCTTGCGGGAAATGATGAACACGTACCCCTGTCTCTTTCACTAGGCCGCGGGTATCGGTTGTCCCGTGAGGAATCGCAATGCCGTTACCAAGAAATGTTGAATTTTGCGCCTCGCGATCCAGCATGCCGTTAACATAGCCGGCTTCAACCAAGCCTTGTTGTTCCAAACCAGCCGCAATCGCCTTAATCGCTTCTTGCTTATCAGCTGCTGATTGTTTGAGCTGAATATCTTTTGTTGAGAGTGACAGCATGTGTTTACTCCAGTTTCGTTAAACCTGGTGAAGACCGGTGGTCTTCTCTCCCCGTCTACACAAATATAAACCTAAATGACCAACTTGATACCTGCTGACTGAATCGATTCAGCTTTTGGTCAAAATAAAATTTCAGCACAATCTAGTTCAAAATTATATCGATGCTGAAACCATTCAGCTGACATGCTGAATGGTTTCAGCTAATATTGCAAATGTGCCTGGGAGATCTTGATTGAATTTATGATCCGCCGCACAAAACCATGAGCATACGCGCATATTATTCAACGAGCCTGCCTCTTTCTGTTCTGGGTATGAACCAGTAGAATGAGGATGTCCGCTAACTGTAACCAACAAGAATCAGAATGAAGCTAGATGAAATAGCAAAACTTGCCGGCGTGTCCCGTACCACTGCCAGTTACGTGATAAACGGCAAAGCACAGAAGTATCGGATCAGTGAGAAAACCCAGCAAAAGGTAATGGCCGTCGTTAATGAATACAATTTCCGGCCCGATCATGCTGCGACGTCTCTCCGCGCGGGAAGCAGTCGCTCATTCGGCTTGATCATTCCTGATCTCGAAAACAGCAGTTATGCAAAGATAGCCAAGCTTCTCGAAAGTAATGTCCGAAAAGCAGGTTACCAGCTGATCATCTCCTGCTCTGATGATGACCCGGAAACCGAAATGAAAGTGGCTGAAACCCTGCTCAGTCGCCGTATCGACGCCTTGATTGTCGCAAGCGCCTTACCGACCGATAACGACTTCTACCAAAGAATTCAAAAAGGCGGCGTACCCATTATTGCGATCGACCGTGCAATGAATGATGAAGTATTTGCCAGTGTGATCAGCGAAGATCTCGATGGTGCATTTGATCTCACTTTTAGCCTATTAGACAAAAAGATCAAAACGATCGGCTTAGTTGGAGCCGTACCTGAGTTGGGGGTTTCCAAAGAGCGAGAGCAAGGTTTCTTATCCGCTATCCGTTCGTACAGTACCCAAACACAGCAGCCTGAAATCAAATCGCTGATAGCAAATGGCGATCACTTCAGCCAACGACAAGGTCAGCAGCAGGTACAAAGCTGGATCGATAGTGGCTGTATGCCAGACGCTATTCTGGCAACCTCCTATACCCTGTTTGAAGGTGTACTCGATTGCTTACTGGCAAATCCGGAGTTAATGCAAAAAACCCACCTTGCCACTTTTGGTGACAACCGCCTACTCGATTTCTTACCGATAAAGATCCAGTCTTTACCGCAGCAGTTTGAACTCATTGCTGATAATGCATTGGAACTGGCGCTAAATGCCATTGCCGGCCGATACCGCACTGGAGTGGAAGTGATTCCGCGGAAAATTAAGCGTCGATAAAAGCGAACCAACGATACAAACAGTTTGGGAGATTTGTCTCCCATGCTGTCTTGCCCTACCCGCTTTGAAACATTTCCTTGCCATTACTTACCTATCGCCTATTTTTTCAACACCAAGCCGCAAATAGTTCATGTATCATGCAGATATCTTTATTTACTAAGAAAATTAAGTGATGAATCAGGTATCTCCAGCAAAGCGTATTTTCTTTCAAATCAGCAGAACGTTTAAAAACATGCTGGAATATCAATCACGAATTTGGGTTATTCAAGTTACTGATGGCAAGTTGAAGGATGAAACGGTAATCGTGAATGAAGACAGTTTCGCGACGCCTATGCAATGGATGGTTAGCCAAGGCTATTGCCAGGACATGCTAGAAACGGTGAACAATATGAAGCGTTCTGAAATAGCAATCCTCAGTATTAGTGGGCTTGAGCACAGAATAATGCGAGCCAAGTAGCCTCACTCTCTCCAACCTTTCACTACCATAGAGACAAACACAATGTTTGCAGTGCTTGAACAGGTTCATGCCCACGCACGTGGTGACTTTATGAAAAAAGTCCTCACTATCGCGCTACCTATAACGCTGCAAAATATTATGTTTGCCAGTAAGGGCCTCGTCGATGTTCTTATGCTGGGTCAATTGAGCGAACCGGATCTTGCTGCAATTGGTATTGCCAGCAAAGCGTTTTTTGTTGCCACCATCATTCTGTTGGGAGTATCGACCGGAGGCGGTCTATTAGCTGCCCAGCACTGGGGAGCGCAAAACAGGAAAGGGGTGAGGGAAAGCACTAGCCTGAGCCTATTTTGTACGTTAACAATCACAATGTTCATCGTCCTCGGAATATGCCTCTTTGCTCCATATCTCATGGGGGTGGCAACTCATTCCTCCGAAGTGATCGCGCTTGGCAACCAATACCTCATTATCACTTCTTTTAGCTTGTTTGGTAGTGCCATCATCAGTAGTTATTCGGCAAGTTTAAAGTCAATGCAACAACCGGGTATCTGTACCCTGATTAGCGGCATTGGAATAACCGTTAATATCTTGCTTAATTGGCTGTTAATTTTTGGTCATCTCGGCTTCCCTGCACTAGGGATAAAAGGCGCGGCTATCGCTACGCTGGTCAGTAGCTCGCTCGAAGTCATCTGCTTATTTATATTTTTGCGTACTCGCAGCCACCTGCTCACTTTGAGTAAAAGCGATATTAGATGTGCAATTACACCAGCAAATATTAAACAATTCCTAACCCTATCAGTTCCAACCACGTTTAACTTTCTTATCTGGGCGGGAGGGATTTTTACCTACCATGCCATTATGGGGAATACAGGCACCCAAGGGCTTGCGGCATTAGCCGTCATGACCCCTATTGAATCCGTTTCATTAAGCTTTCTTGTCGGTATTGCCAATGCTTCAGCAGTACTTATTGGAAACCAACTTGGTGCCAAAAATTACGATGCCGCCTACTACCAAGCGATATCGATGCTGTGCATTGCTGTCGCTGTGACGATAGCGGTATCTTTGTTCATTTTATCTAACCAAGGGCTTATTCTGGACCAGTTTTCAGCAATAAGTGGTGAAACTCGATTATTATCTGAAAAGTTCCTGACTATTCTATCCGTCGGAATCGTACTCCGTTCAGTACCAACAACTTTAGTCGTTGGCGTCCTAAGAGCTGGGGGGGATGTGAAATTCTGCCTTTATCAAGATATGCTGACCCAGTGGGCTTTCGGTATACCTTTAGCGGCACTTTCGACCTTTTGGCTAGGGCTAAGCCCCGAATGGGTTTTTGCGGCTTTCTTCCTTGAAACACTCTTCAAATGGGTCGCTTCTACCCGTCGTTTCATCAGCCGGAAATGGATTAACACGCTGGTATAGCTTTTGACGTTCACCCACACAGAAGCAACCGTGTGGGTGAATATCATTTATCCCACTGTTTGACCGCCACCTTGCCTAACCGGTAAAACCGCTTTGCCTGTGTCGTCAATGCGTCACTCTTATGCTCGATTCGACGCCGGTTGAGCTGGGTATTTACCCCATCTTGAAATGCACTCAACAGCGCTTCTGCCAAGCTATCCATATTATAAGGTTGATCATTCGGTGGCATCGCGATGACGACTTCATCGTCAGGCATGATCTGCGCCTTATTAAAATCAAGCGCAGCCTTTATCGTGTTGGCTTTAGCTGATTGCGGCGTAGATAAGTCGTACGGCGGCTGCCACTCTGAGGCCGGAGATAAGCGGTCCACCTGATTAAGCACCATGATCACTTGTGGCTTTTTACGACTGCGATTTTCCGCCTGCTGATAGTATTCATCAAATTGCTGACGGAGTATCAGATCACTCTTTCTCGCAGGCTGGTTAGCTTTCAACACCCAAACAACAATATCACTTTGTGCCATCTGCTTGACCAACAGCTGGTTCGTCTTGTCCTGCCCGTCGATACCGGGTAAATCAACAAGGTGAATAATATCAATGCCATCAACATAGCAGCGGTGGACGACGATATTCTCCGTTGAAGGAATCGCGCTCACTTCAGCCACCATATTGCCAACAAAAGTATTAACCAAAGAAGACTTACCCGCACTTACCTGACCAATAACGGCAACCCGCAGAGGCTCTAACTCTTCAGCAAAATGACCATTGTCAGAGTCAGTGCTATTTAACTCTCCTTCATCGGCTTTGTATCGGCCGCTGTATAAATCTATCGCAACAGATAGCACTTCCTGCAACAGGACTTTTTTCAGGGTGTGCTGAACTTCTTCACTGACTTCATCAAACAAATGGCCCAGCAGTTGTCCCCTCGCCTCTGCTACTAAGCCGGCCGGTGTCATTGCCCTGAATACCCGGTAGACATCGTAAACTTTCTTTGCTGCCCCAAGCTTATCTTTATGTTGATATCCTTGCTGGAAATGCGACAACTTCAATGCTTCGGCGAAGGGGATATGATTCAGTAAAAAGTGCCGGTAACGATGGCTCACCTTCTCAAGCATCAAGAGAAATTCGGGCGCGGTAAATGACAGTGCCTGGGCGTCACGATCCGGGTAATACTGGCTGGCAACAGCCATCGACAGAGATAAGGCATGCTCCCTTAACCCGACCCAACTTTCGTCCTGCTCTAAATGGCGTGTTATTTCTGGATTAAGAGAAGTCCACACATTGCGGTCAAACTCCCCCCACTCTCCGGATGGGGCAACATCATAATCCCCCTCAATATCAATACGATTGCCAGACAAGCGGCGCATTCGGCGTAACCAAATAGCGCCCAAGATCACAACAAACGATGAGGAGGCGATTAACAGCGATAAGAACAACCATTGATCATCTTGGATGATCCGAAAAAGCCCCCATCCCGCCAATACACATACCGGGATGATCATCGAAGCAAAAGCTAAAGGAGCAAAGCCCGCCGAATAGCGACTTAGCAGGCTGAGGCTATTGATGGTCTTTTTCATGGCTTTCCTTTGCCTGCTTTAATGCTTGCTCGAATACATGGCGAATATCACTCTCATTAACCGCTTCCCCGCGGCTGATGTGATACAAGTATTTACAGCCAGCGCGGCCAATGGCATAGGTCATCCCAAAGCTAATCGCGACAGCCACTGCACTGCCTACTGTTTGCCCATAGATAGGGATAAATTTCGCGAGCTGTCTAACCCCGAGCTTAGTGGCATACTTCAGCGCAAAACTGCTACCCAGTAAACCGGCAAATTCGGTAAAACGCTTCCGGTTCCACTCAACACCATATTGCCTCGCCAAGCTGTGCAGCATTTTGCCTTGGATTGCAGGTACAGACACCAAGCCAACGCCAGGAAGTGCATCGGAAGCCGCCGCACTACCGGCATACCACATAACTTCTTGTTGTAGCCTTTGGAAGTTACTATCCTCTGCGTCACCATGTTGCTGTGCCTGCTGCATCAACTGAATAATCGGCAACATTTCTGCTAACCGCTCATTAAGCACCGATAGCCCAAACAGTTCATTAGTCTGTGTGGCTATAGCGTCTGGTGCCGCCGCGTGGAAATCAACATTGACCGACATAAGCGTCGTCCCCCACACTTTTTCAACCTGATCTTGGTTATATCGAATCGCTTGGAGGCGCTGCTCTGGCTCCAAAATAGACAGGCAAGCGGTATGAACCACCAATAAACTATCAATCCGCCCATCTTTACGGATTTTCTTCAATGCCGATAGCACATCACTCTGCTCCGGTTCTTCAGCCTTCATAACGACTAATAGCGCATGGCTTTGTGCCTGGCAGGCCGATATATCATCAGAAGGATCATAGTCAGCTTCAGATAACCCTCGGGTATCGAGAAAACGCAGTACAGGGCTTTCTGAGGGAAAAGCATATTCAACCGCTGTCTGGGTGCAAGGTTGAAAACCGTTACCAACCTCAATCAATTCATTACCCGTAACCGTTGCTATCAGGGTCGATTTTCCTGCACCAGTTTTACCCAGTAGCCATAATGTTGGCAACGTTGACTCCCACTGCTGGGTCGCTGCTTGCAAAGCAGGATCCTTCTCTGGGTTGATATACTGGTAAATATTTTTGAAAAACTGCTGCATTAATACCTCTAGTTACACATCACACACCCGATGATACCCGCATTTGTGATAAACACAATTACCGCCCCAACATCAGCCCGAAGCGGACACTGCAGTAAATGATGAGCAATTTCATTAGCCTATAATGAATCCTACAACTTGAGATTACTTGGGTATATCTTCCATTTGAGTATCTTGTTCTGGGTATTAAGGAGAGAATTGATTGGCACGCAATGAAAAGGAATGTGTGGCCAGCCGTTATTTACATTGCAGCCCTTTGCAAGGTAAATAACAGCTGATCATTGACCTTAGCTTAAAAAAAGATCGCGCTGCAAACTCGCACCGGGCTTAAAAGCATATTCAGAAAAATCAGTCACCCCTTGATGCTGCAACACTTCTTCGTCGATAAAAAACTGTCCGCTACACTGGGTCGCTTCGCGGGTGATAATTTCGTAACACGCATCTGCCATGATTTCCGGATGGCGGGAATGATCCATAATTTTCTTGCCGTTCTTCATATGGGATATTGCAGAAGTTGCAATGGTGGTTTTTGGCCATAAGGAGTTTGCCGCTATACCATACTCTTTAAGTTCATTGGAAAAAGTCATGGTCATCATCGACATGCCATATTTCGAACTGGTATACGCACCGTAATTCTTGAACCATTGTGGGCTTAAATCAATTGGCGGCGATAGAGTCAAAATGTGCGGATTGGACGCCTTGCGTAAATACGGCAAGCAAGCTTGCGTCAACAAATATGTTCCTCGTACATTAATCGAAAACATCAAGTCAAAACGCTTACTTGGGGTGTTTTCCATGTTCTGTAAATGAATGCTGCTGGCGTTATTGATCACAACATCAATGCCACCGGTTTGCGCCACGACTTGCTCTACCGCACTGGCTATCGCGGCTTCATCTCGGATATCTAAAACAACAGGAATAGCTTTACCCTTACCCGCCTGGTTAATTTCATCTGCTGCGGTATATATGGTGCCCGGTAATGTTGGGTGTGGTTCGGCCGTTTTCGCCGCTATGACTACTGTCGCCCCTTCTTGCGCGCATCGCTTGGCAATCGCAAAGCCAATGCCGCGAGAACCTCCGCTGATAAACACCGTTTTATTCACTAGAGAACTCGATTGGTCGGTAAGCGGCTTGCTGAGGTTCTTCTCACCTTGTTTTACTTTCGGCATAGAAATGGTATTCACCATCACTTCTAGCTGGTTTATCGCTCGTCTTGCTTTATCAAAAAAGTTACTCATTACCGCAACATCCTGTCGTTATAGCCAGAAAACTAAATTCTATTGTTATTGGAACAGCAAAATACCAATAACGTCCTTTTGTAGAGGCATATCCCCAAATCAAGTATAGAGTAATTATTCGAATTACAAGCAAAGAAAAGCTGGAATATGAAAGTGGCAAAACAATCATTATTCCAGCCGTTCTATCCATACTATTTCAGGAGCATACGTCTTCAAGGACGCACTACATCAAGGTATACCACAACACGAATCACTCGGTATCTGGCTGAACCACAGGCGCTTCATCTGCCTCGTTGACACTGTCATCCTCCTCTTGAGGTAACTTCATCCATGTCGTAAATAGCTCATACCAGATGGCAAGGATAACGGCACCAATGAACAACCCTATGATACCGGCCGAGATCATCCCACCTATCGCACCTATCAGAATAACCGGCATTGGTATCTCTACTCCTCGCCCCATCAACATCGGTTTGAGCAAGTTGTCAGATAGCCCGGCCAATAGCACCCAGATCGTAAAGATGGTTGCCGGTGTGGTATCCATATACGAGAACACATAAACAATCACTGGCAGCACAATCAACAAGGCGGGTAACTGGGCAATGGCTAAAATGAAAACGACAAAAGTGATTAAGCCTGCTGCAGGAATTCTAAATACAAACATAGCGGCACCAATCAATACTGATTGGATGAAGGCAACACCCACTACACCCAACAGTACGCTGCGAATAGTCGCGGCAATCAGACTTGCCCACTCTTCACCGTGCTTGCCAACAACTCGAACCGATACCAGTCCTACCGCTTTCGACATCGACTCAGAATGTGCCATGAAGCCGGCCGCGATCAGCAAAGAGATAATGAACATCACGACCGTCGCTAAGCCACTTCCCAGAGCTCCAGCAAAAGCAGCCACTGCCGCTTTTATCTCTTCAGCATACCGCACCAGGGCCTGTTCCATATTGGTCGCAAACAACGCCCAAGTACTGTGTAGCTTTTCTCCCACCATTGGGATTTCAGCCACTCTAGCTGGCGGGCCAGGCAACTTGACCGTCTCGCTTTGCAAGAAATCGGTCATGGCAACCACCCCATCAAAAATAGACCCCATGACGACCACCAGCGGCACGACCAAGATAGTGATACCCACTAAGGCCAGAATAGTGGCAGACAGCCCTCGCCGTCCTTTCATTACGCCTTCAAGCTTAAGGGTCAGCGGCATCAAGGCCACCGCAATGATGGCCCCCCAAAGTACAGGGATGACAAAGGGCTTGATGATGTCATAAGTCCATACAAGCAGGATTAACAGCAGTCCAATTCTTATTGAGGACTCCAGCATATTATTGATAAATATCTTGCTTTTGTATTTTTCAAGTTGTTTATCCATCGTTGTTTTCCTGACTGTTTTGGCTGGCGCCGACCAGGCTGGCTACAACAATTGCCATATAGAACACACCAGCAATCGCCTCTAAATACACTATGACCTGAGCAACGGGTGAGATTGGGCTCATGTCGCCATAACCCAATGTTGTTAGAGTGACAAAACTAAAATAAGCGGCATTGGAAAAGTTATCCCCCCAATTTTTGGCTTCTAAGCCAGTGAAGGATTCCGGGGAAAACTCAAGAATAAGCAGATAGGCAATGGCCCACATTAAGCCGAGAAGTAAAAACAGAGCCAGCGAACCCACGACTTTGTTATTATCAATCGAGCCGGTAAACAGGATCTGCCGCATGATGGATTTGAACGTACCGAAAAAGAAACTCAGCATCAGTACCAGCATGGCGATATCAATTTGCTTGAAATCAAACAGCTCTTTGACAATCACCAGCCCAATCCAGGCCACCGCAAGGCTGAGCAAAAAGCGATACCAAGCGGAATCGAAGCGCAAACTCAGCAAGCAGACAGCAAACGTCAACAAGGTGATACCCTGCATAATTTTATCGAGCCAAGTAATATGCAGTACCTGATCGAGTGATGAGCTGACTAGCAAAATAATCAAAGCGATCGTGAGGTAGTAAAAATTATTTTTCTCGGTGATTTTCTTACCCATCTCCCCTCCTAATCCGATTATTGTGTGTGCTCTACTTCTGAATCCCGATGCTCTTCCATCACCATAATCGATGCGGTCATGCCGAAACGTAGGTTCACGCCCTCTGGCAATGTCGATAGGGTAATTTTTACCGGAATGCGTTGCGCCAGACGGATCCATTGAAAAACCGGATTCACGCTTGGTAATAAGTTATAGCCCACTGCGCCATTTTGTGGGGCTATCCCCCACCCCACAGAGTCTACTACCGCGTCAATCGGCTCTTCCGGATAAGCCATCAAGGTCACCTTTGCCTGATCGCCTATAGTGATATTTGAAAGCTGGTTTTCACGAAAATACCCAAACACCCAAAAACTGTTTACATCAACCAAGGCAAGTAAAGGCTGATTGGCGACAGCTTGCGTGCCTTCTCGAATATCCAAGTTAGACACATAGCCATCAACCGAGGCGAACACCTGGGTAAATTCCATATTCAATTTGGCTGCACGCAATTTTTGCTCTGACACTTTGATTTGAATGAGCGACTCTTCATAAGAGATTTGCCTACGGGTAATGTCCTTCAGTGATACAGCCCCTTTATCTTTGCGTTGAATATCGAGTAAGCGGTCTAATTCGATTTTCTTGCCTTTCGAGCTTATTTTCGATCTCTCAAGAGAGGCTTCTGCTTGTGACAGCGCCACCTCATACGTCGTAGGGTCTATTTGAAATAACAGTTCTCCCTTGCGCACAAATTGGTTGTCGACAACCGGCACATAAACAACAGGCCCTGAAACTCGCGGCGCCACCTTAACAATATTGGCGCGGACTTGGCCGTTACGGGTCCATGGATTGTCGAAATATTCTTGATATTTCTGATAGCCATAATAAATGGCACCACCAATAATGATGAGGTTTAGCGCAATAACGAATAGCTTTTTTATACTCTTCATATGCACACCTAAAATTGAATAAAGTAAGCGTCAATAGCCACGCTATAGAGCACCGTTATTGCCAAAAATGTCATCGATGGGTAGGCAATCAGTCGAGATAGCCGCGTTTTATTTAAAATCACTACCGTTATCCAAGTCGCAATCACAGACAAAATGATGACAAGTAAAAAGGGGGAGTAATACACGTCTCCCCATGACATTTCATGCGGCACTTCCATTATGGGCCTCCAGGATAACGTTGCTTGGTCGGATCAATCGGCTCACCAAAGGGGGATACGGCTTTCGGCACTTCATTGGGCGACAAGACAGGAAGCTGCGTTTCATCCAGCACCTCCCCCCAGTCAGTCCGACTTTCCATTTGAGACCGTAAGGCATCATTGAGATATGGCCGACCGGTTTCAGCTTCCCATCCGCCGCCGAGTGACTTATAAAGCGCGATCACTTGATTGGCGACATTCCCTTTCACAACGGCATAGGCATCTTCACTTCGGGTCATTTTCTCGAGTGAATTGAGCAAACGCTCAAAGCTAATTTGGCCATTTTCATACTGAGTCAACGAGATGTTGTAAGCCCGTACCGATGCATCCACAGAGCGAAAGGCAAGTTTCTGCTGATATTGGTTAAGTTGGTAAGACTCCAAAGCATTAGTGACTTCCTGTACCGCCAGCAGCACCTGCTTGTTGTAATTAGTCAACGTCTCTTGGAAGCGAGCGTCTTGAGCACGAACCGTATTTTTCACCCGGCCGTACTGAAAAATATTCCACGAAAACGCGGGGCCAAGGGAAAGGTTGAGAGAATCGCTAAAACTAAAATCATTACCCGCTGGCACCGTACTGTTAAGGCCAATGACACCGAACAAAGAAAACTGCGGATATAAATCAGCTTCGGCAATACCAATTTGACTGCTTTGTGCATGGGCCTGCAACTCAGCCAGCTGTAGATCAGGTCGGCGCAACACCAAACCGGCATCAACTTGAGTGCTGAGAGGTAGCGTTGCGGGAATCAATGAATATTGATCGTAGTCGCTGGTTAACCGGCTACTGCGGGTGCCTTCATATTTATTGTCGAAGGCGTTCACTTTGGCATTCACCCAAGGACTATCTAACAGCACTATTGCTTGTTCGGGCAAAATACCAAGCAATACAGCAATCGCGTTACGCGATTGCATCATGCCGATTTTCAAACTCGGGAGTGCCGACTCCGTGTTATATAGCTGAGTTCGTGCCTGCTGGACATCCAATTCGGTCACATCACCCGATTCATATTGAATTTCGGTGATACGCTCCACGCGACGCTGGATCTCGATATTCCGCTCCGAGAGCAGAACCCGCTCTTGAAATGTCCGATAGTTGATGTAATTTCTCGCAACTTCTGAAGTAATGGTGACCAAAATATCGTGATAGGAAGCGATAGACGCATACAAGCTCGCTTCAGCTGACTCGACACCAAGCACATAACGTCCCCAAACATCCAGCTCCCAAGCAGCATCAAAACTTAACGAAGCGTTATCAAAGGTATTCTCGTTCTGGTAGATTTTCGCCACACTACCCGATACATTTTGCCGCTGTGGGTATTGAAACGACTCTGCGACGCCTACCGCTGTCCTTGCCTGCAAAATCCTCAGACCCGCCGCTTCTAAATCGAGATTCTGTTGACTGGCTTTTTCCACCAGTTCATTGAGAACAGGGTCATTAAATTGCTGCCACCAGCGAGCAGTCTTGTTTTTACTTTGCTCAAGATCCCATGTCGACCACGATGTTGGCAACGTAGCCGGTGCCACGCCTTCAAACTTCGGCCCCAATACCGTACAGCCTGACGTAACAAGCAAAGATAACACTGTTATGCAAACGCTGATCCTACTCACCACGCCCTGCCCCCTAAAACCGCTTCATAGACAATTCTTCCCAAACAACTTCATCGCTGACCTGCTTGCAACTGAGCAACGATTCAAAAATATTTTTCTTCAAGTTTAGAAAGATATAAAAGCCGGCAATGTCTGAATTAGAATACTTCTCCAATTCGAGATGAGAAAAATACTTATCGAGTCTAGCTTCTAAGTCTTGGTAGTCTTGCTTTAAATGCTCTGCATTGAGCCCGTCACCTTTAGCTAATTCCACTTGCCATAAAGCCTGTGCCAGTGCGGGGATCACCGTATCTCTATTGCCTTTTTTGGCCTGAACCAGTAACGGGTTTTCATCCAGTTTTTTACGCGCCTTGATGAACGTCATCAGGTGATGGTGGAATAAATCACACTGCGCAATATAGCCATTGAGCTGTTCAGCCGTGAACGATGGATAGTGATCCGCCTTAAATTTCCCCCCCCACACTTGCATTTTTTTCAGCGCTACCACCATGGTGGTGATCCGCCAAACCAACTGAACCTTTTGCCACAATGACAACTTATCGACCTGCAGCAACCGGATCACGCCTGTTGCATGACGGAAAAAGCGTTCCCTGAAAACGAGTAGCAGGTGTTCAGGCCGACTTGAGAACGGTAAATAGTAAGAAACCACCACAGACAGCACCGTCATGTAAAACAAGGTAACAATCGTTAGGGTGATACCGAAGTGGTATACCATATTGTTATCAATGCCGAGGGTGAACATGCCGAGCAAGAAGAAGATCGTCACCGGACCTTTGAGCACATAGAAACCGACAAAGGTATAAATAAAAATAAATAAAGCCAGCTCTGCGCCTAGGGTTAATTGCGGCAATAGAAAAACATAGGCCGGAACGGAGAAAACAAACCCTAAGGTAAACAAAATAAATAGCATCACGGGATGGAAGGGAAGAAAGGAGAGTATAGAAACAAAAAGTGTGCTGAAAATGACAAAGTTATAGCCACCCGGCGGATTGAACTGAATCCAAAATGCGCCTGCTACCCAGTAAGTCACAAACACTTTAATCGCCGACTTGGCATTTTCAGCATCCCACCAATTAAAGTTGGGCTTGGCTTTTAACGGCGGTAATTCGAAGTCTACGGTACCCGTCAATGAATCAATACTGCTGATACAGCTTTCAAGCTTGGACAGTCGCTCTCGCAACTGATTAAACAAGTAACCGGAAGAAATGGCCTCTCCTCGGTATAGGTGTCCCGCCTGTTTCAGCCTTTCTGCATCATACTCAATAGGATCCATTGTCTGGGGCGAATGCGCGGTTTGTTTTTCCCAAGCATCAGGCAGCCTGTCGAATAATTTGAGTACCTCGGTTCGCCGTACATCAAAATCACGCAGGTACTCAACCGGATGCCCACCCGATCGGGTGTGATCCTTGGCGGCAAAAAGGAGCAAGTCAGTGATTTGACTATATAAAGCCACCGTACCATCCCACTCTTTTTTATAAGCAGACACTTCACTGCACTCACTGTTGAGGGCCTGGTACCTTGCTTCAAATGCTTGTTGAGCCGCGAACAACGATTTGCTGAGTTCGACTAAAGTGGTTGCTTCTTTCTCTACTTCAGGCTCAGGCGGCTCTGCTTCCTCTTCAAGTAGTTCTGGCGGATCGGCTGGCTGCTCTGTTTGAGGCGGCAAGCTCATTGCTTCGAACAGCGCCTTTTGCGCTGCTGTGAGATCATCGCCTAACTGACGGAGGTTTTGTTCAACCTTTGGCGGAAAAAGAAAGACACCGACTAAGGTATAAACAACAACCCCAAATACCGTCATAAAAGTACGATCGATACCGTATAGAAAGGCCCCTTCAGCATCTCCCCCGTTGTACATCATGAGGATCATGACGCCGGTGAGCATAAACAATGTCGGGTCATTAAGATAAGCAGATCGAATATAGAAAACGATCACAACAACGAGAGAAACCGCCAGCATATACAGCAAACGATCCTGGGCAAAGAACCCAACTAACAGCAAACCAATAATGCCACCAGCAATGGTACCGAGTACGCGCAGCGTCCCCTTAGCCATGGATTCACGACGGCTACCTGTCGATGCTATCAACATCACGGTCGTTGCGGCAGTTGACGGTTGTGCCCACCCCAAAGCCATTGGGATCATATAGGCTAATGTGAGACTGATGGCGACACGGAAGGCAAACTTGAACTTATCACTCAAGCAAAAAGGGATTAACCAGTTTCCCAACTGGAAAACCGACAGCTTATCTCTGATACGAAGTACTTGAGTGTTGGCTTTACTCACCCCACGCCCCTAGCATTAGTCATTATGCCCTTATGGACATATTTACTAATGCTAGGGTATTTTGGCTAACACGCAGAAAAAAATCGTCTTATCTATCGAATTGTTAGACGGCTAAAACAGTTATCACACTATTGAGAAAAGCCTTATAACTGCGTTAGTTCATCCTCTCTCTCTAAAAGATGTGATTACCAACGGATGCAAGACCAGATACAAAAAGCCCCAGTTAATTACTGGGGCATATAGCTAGGGGCTAGTTACTCGTAATCGAAGGCTCATCTATTGGTTCTTCTACCAAAGGCGGCTGCTGAAGCGCATTGACCGCATTGAGCAATAGCTTCACTGCGGGCAGCATGCGGCTCTCATCGATATCAAAGTCCCCATTATGATGGCCTGCTGTTAAGTCCGAGCCGACCAAGCAATATATCGCCTTGCCGCCACGTGACTGAACACGATCAACCAAATATCCCGCATCTTCACTGGCGCCAAAGTCTTTTTCTAGCACCACTTCTGAAAACCCACTATCAGGACCAACCCTCTCCAGCAATTCAACCAGCTCAGGATCATTCTCAAGGCCAATTGCCTCGCCTTGGGCACAGAGCTTCACTTTGACTCCGTGCATCATGGCTGCGGCTTGGGCAATATTCTCTACCTGCTGGAACATATAGGAATTAAGCGCACGGTTCTCACCGCGAGTTTCCCCCAATAACACCGCACTGGCCGGAATGACATTACGCCCATCACCCGCATGCATTTGGCCGACGTTTATACGCGTCATGCCGTCGCGATGGCGTGGAATTGCCAGCATTTGACTGACCGCGGTACAAGCGGCAGCAAGGGCGTTTTGCCCTGCGTTCGGCTCGATACCCGCGTGGGCCGGTTTCCCCGTAAAGTGAAGGTCAAACTTTGAGCTGCATAAAAAGTGTTGGGGATCACAGACCAGCGTCCCACTTGGCACATTCATACCAATATGGGCAGCAAAGAAATAATCGACATCATCAAGCCAGCCACTCTCTGCGATGGCTTTACCCGCACGGCACCCTTCTTCGGCCGGCTGGAACAGTAGCTTAATTTTGCCTGTTAGCAGGTGCTTATTTTCAGCCAGTACCTCAGCCACACCTAAACCAATAGAAGCATGGGCATCATGCCCACATGCGTGGGCAACACCCGGCGCAAGAGAAGCAAAACCCAGAAAGCGCGGGCGGTGGGCATCTTCTTCGCTTTCCATCACTTCAACAGCATCAATATCAAAACGTAGTGCAATCACAGGACCAGGCTTACCCGTATCCAGTTCTGCCCCGATACCGGTGATCCCATCCATATGAGCCAGATAAGTAATATCTGCCCCCCAGCTAATTGCCCGCTCTTGCGCTTCAGCGACGAGCACGTCATTACGCCCCATGATTGAAGAGCGCTTAATGATTTCATCACTGAAATGTAGCGAGTAGCCAAAATGTTCAAGGTGGCTAGCGATACGACTTGTCGTAAAAAATTCACGCCACGCAGCTTCCGGGTAGCGATGAAACTCCCGGCGATGATTCATTAAGCGCTGCGACAGCGTCTGTTCATCGAAATGCAAGTTACTTAACACCTATTGTTCCTAATAATCTTTTACAGGGCGCGGCTTCAATAGCCAGTCAGCTCCATAAATCCTTGTCCTGTGTGACTTCCTGTGACCGTTATCGGTCCTTCCCAATACGAGAAGATGAAGGGAAGCCACTGCTCCTTTCGGACCACATCCACTTTAAGTTCTATCGCCTTTGATGGCACTTTAACCTGCCACACCACGGGATATGTCTTATCCCCATAGCTTGTAAATGTCACTGGAGATAGTTGAATATCTTCCGCTGCCAATACCTCAGTATTGCCATCAGGCCAACTTAGCGAGCCAAAATAATACGGTCGAGTATCTTTTTCCCTGATCTGGTACAGCATTAACGCACTTCCATCATCGAGATGGATAGAGAACCAATCCCAGCCTACCTGATTGTCTGAAAGGCCACGACTACTCCACTCACGGTCATACCAAGCATCGCCGGAAACCTGGTAACGCTTGCCATCCAGTTCCAACCGCCCATCTATCTGCAAGAAAGGTGCGCTGAAATAGTAAGATGCAATGTCTTCTGTTGCATGCTTTCTACTATAGCCTTGCTTCCCCTGCAGTACGATGCCACCGGTTTGCTGGATAGCTAATTTACCCGCCATACCGCTATTGTCAGCGAAGGATAAAATACCGGGGAAAGGTGAGTCTGAAACAGAACGCCACTCCCAATTATCCAGCCAGGCGCGGTAAGGCTGGCCCAGTACACCAGCCTGTCCAATACCGCCACGAGCAAAACGCTCTGCTGACCATGTTTTATTTTTACTGGTCACCACCGTATGCGCCATGTATCGCTGCGGACTTTTCCAACCCCGCCCTTCTTCTGTGGACGAACGGGAACGGAACAGGGTCCACTGCAGACCAAACTCCTCTCCGTCATCTGACTTGAGGTTTGCCGTCAGGTACCACCACTCCGTTCTGAATTCTGGATGCGGTAAATGATCACGAGGAAACTGAAATTGATAACCTGGCTCAACTTGGGCAAATTGTTCACTGTCCTGCCCTGACATCATCGCGACTGAAGGGTTGCTCTTTTTCTCGGATCTGTCGTAGCTCAACATGAACAGTACGACGATCAACGTCAGTATCGAAACAACTAAATACCAACGAGGAAACTTGTTTCCCTTCATCAGAACGACTCCCTTAGTGACATAATGGCTGACTGCTTCACCAAGCGCCATACAGGCCAAGCTCCAGCCAGCAACAACACCAACAATGCCGAGCCCAAAGAAAACAGATAGTTTGTTGGGAAGTACTCGATAGGCATCGTCCAACCAAACGAATACTTAAGCACCACATCAATCAACAGCTGGGCCAATACCAGTCCCAGTGGCAGAGCAATCAAAGCCGTCAACAACCCAATAACGAGCAACTGGCCACCACCGAGCAAAGCAAGCTCGCGCCCAGTCATTCCCATACAGCGCAGCAAGGCAAACTGGCGAAGGCGCGAGGTTTCTCCCGCCACAGTGGCAAAGAACAAACCGCATACAGCCACAAACAAGGTCAGTTTGCCTAGGGTTGCCGTCACGATAAAGGTGCGATCAAAGACGTTCATCGCTTGTAGCATCAACTCGTTATTGTTCCGGATCCGCTCAGGTGGCAACCGGAAGGTCTCACCCAGTGAGCGGATCATGGTCTCGGCTTTAGAGTGCTCATCAAGATGTACCGCCAAGCTAACCTGACCTTTATGCGGCCATACGGCTTTCCAGCGTTTTTGGGACAAAATGATTTGGCCATGTGGATTACCATAATCATAGAAAACCCCAGCAACTAGCCATCGCTTATTCAGTGGCGGGGGAAGATCTAACACTTGTCCCGGCTTGATATTCTGCTTCAGCGCCATCGATTCACTCACCAAAATGGCACGTTCATGGTGGAGCTTCTGCCAGTAATTGGGGACCGCAACCTTCACGGCCAAAGCCTGTTTCTCATCGGTAGTACCACCAACACTGACCACTTGCAGGGTGCCCGCTTCGGTTGGCAACATCTTACGCCACTGCCACCAAACCTGTTTCACCTCATCTTGGTTTTCCAACCATTGCGTCATTCTCGGCGCCATATTGACCGAAGGGCGGATATAGATATCAGCAGCCAATCGCTGCTCCAACCATGTTTGGGTGGTATTCCTAAAACTCCCCACCATGGTTTCCATCCCGATATTTGATGCCAGCGCCAGCATAAACGCCATTGCGGCGACACCGCGATAGCTTAAACTGGCCGCTGCATCAGTGAAAAACCAGCGCAGGCGCGCAGAGCGAGCCGCAATCCCCAATACCCGGAACAGTTGCCACAACAGGAATGGCATTGCCAAAGCCGACGCGATCAGGATGCAAGCAATCAAAACAAAACCGGCCTTTTGGCCATGCGGCAACTGATACACTGCAATAGCAGCACCGATAAACAGACATGAGAATACGGCTTGTAGCGCAAATTCACGGCCACTGAACCTGACCAAAGACATCCGGGTCGACAGGCGCGCAGGCTGAGACTTGATCAAGCGTACCAATGGCCAGCCGCAAGCCAGTAAACAACCACCGACAGCAATCAATACCGAAGCAAGGCCCCACTCCCATTGCCAGCGAACCACGAGGCTGACATTTGCCCCGTAAAGGTCGTTGAGGCTTTGAGCCACCGACGGCAACAGCTTCTCAGCCAGTAATAAACCAAACAGATTACCGCCGACCAGCCCTACAATAATCCAGACAATCAGTTCGACACTCAGTGCCCGCACCAGTTGCCCAGACGAAACACCGGCCTGCCTCAGTAGCCCCACCAATGGCTGGCGCTGAGAAAATGACAGTGACATTGCTTGATAGAAGATAAATAGCCCGACAACAAAAGCCAGCATTCCCATTGCAAATAAGTTCAAGTGGAACGCATCGGTCAATGGCTCTAGACCCGCAGTTTCTTGTTTTTCAAGCTTCAGTGCGGCGGGCAACTGTTCTTCAAGCCGACTGAGGGTTTGGGCATCCAACTCACCACATAGAATAGAGCTCAACCCTGAACTTGGCTGCAACTGCCTAAGCAAGGACATATCGGCAATAAGCCGAGGCCCCTTTATCCGTTCTTCATTCAATACATGCAGCGGCCCGATAGTCTTACCTGACTCCAGCAATAATGTTTGGCCATCTTTAAACCCCATATAGTTGGCAAGTTGATCGCCCACCAACACAGGATACGGCGGTTGCATCAATGACAGTATTTGCTCTTGGTTGTCCGTACCCGCCATCGTGGTTCGACGGAAGCTAGAGAACAGCGCAACAGGGTCAATACCGACAAGTTCGACGCTGCGGCCATTTTCCAGCGAGATACGCTGTTCATCGAGCGGAACGCACTGATTGAATCCTTCGCGACGAAGCTGGATATAAAATCCCTGCGGAACTTTCAGTGCCGGTTGACTGTGACGAATACGATATGGAAAAGGATTAGAAAAAAGGAGCTCGCCATCACGATAACTTTCACGGGCTTGCTGATTGACCCCCATCACCCCAACTAACAAGGCAATACCTAGGGTCAACCCCAACCATACAAGGACAATTTGTAAAGGGTGACGCTTATAATGCCCCCAAAGCGCTTTAGCTACGGGGCTTGACATGCAACAGTCCTCCTTGCAGGCGAATGCAGCCATTCATGTGCGTGGCAACCTGTTTACTGTGCGTCACTAACAGCAAAGTACAATGCAGTTGCTTGGTCAGGTTGACGAGTAAGTTAATCACGGCTGCTGCATTTCGTTCGTCCAAGCTTCCGGTCGGTTCATCCGCCAATAAGATTTGCGGCTCCATGTAAAGGGCCCGGGCAATGGCTGCACGTTGTTGTTGCCCTCCCGACATTTCTTCAGGGTAGCGCCCTAACAACGGCATTAAATCCAGTGCGGCTATAATTTGCCGCCAAAGTGCAGGCTTCTCCGGTAAACCCTTCAGTTGGCGACAAAAGCGAATATTATCAGCAGTAGTCAAGGTGGGGAGTAAATTGAATTGCTGGAAGACCAACCCAATATTGTTACGACGAAAAGCGGTTCTCTCTCGTTCAGAGATATCATGTATCGGCTTATCTCCTAACCATACTTCACCTGAGTCAACGGAATCTAAGCCGGCAATAAGGTTCAAAAGCGTACTCTTACCCGAACCACTTTCACCCATCAGTGCCAGTTGCTCACCCTGCTTTAAATCCAGCTCAGCACCTTGCAAAACCGAATGATATTCATCACCATCCATGTACCCTTTGCAAAGGTCGACCAGTCGTAACATTATAATCCCCAGAGATAGGAAGTCTTTGAACTGAAATTTACAGTAAACTGATTGTTCTATAAAGCCCTTTGAGGAACATGGAGATAAAATACAACTAACACGCCACATCAAATCAACATTTCCAACAGCCTCCCTACGCGGCTCTCACAAAAAGACTCAACTTAATACCAATTACTGTTATATTTTAGTGTAAACCCTACTTACAATAAGTTGCAGGGAATCACTGTTCAGCCCACAGTAAATATCAACTCGAATCAACAACCCTGCGACACGGAGCTGTAGTTTATGGAGCAAACAATTTTAGTGGTCGGCGCATCAGGTTATATCGGAAGTCACCTTGTGCCCGAATTGGCTAGTGCTGGCTACAAAATCAAAGCCACTGGCCGCAACCTAAAATTATTAGAAAAGCGCGGGTGGCAAGAAATAGAGAACGTCAGTCTGCACCAATTAGATCTCAATGAAGCCGAAAATTTACCCGAGCTGCTTGAAGGCGTAGATAGTGTATTTTTCCTTGTTCATGGCATGAACCATGGCCATGATTTTATTGATATTGAATTACAGGCGGCGCAAAACTTCAGTAACGCCTTAAAGCATTCTTCAGTTGAGCGAGTGATCTATCTCGGCGCCCTGCAACCTGCTGACGGCGAACCCTCCGCTCACCTGCAAGCCCGAAAAGCCACGGGCGATATCCTTAGGGAAAGTGGTAAAACAATTACAGAACTACGGGCAGGCATCATTGTTGGCCCGGGTTCTGCCGCCTTCGAGGTGATGCGAGATTTTGTTTTCCACTTTCCGCTCCTCATCACCCCTAAATGGGTGTATTCGAAAAGCTCACCAATAGCACTGCGTAACCTACTGTACTATCTGCTGCAGTTACTGCATTTTATGCCAACACGCCATCAAATTATGGATGTGGCCGGGCCAGAAAACATCACTTACGCCGAACAACTAAAAACGATCGGCCGGCATATAGGGAAAAAAGCACGAATATTGTCTGTTCCCTTCCTTACGCCCAAGTTCGCTGCAAGGTGGCTACGTATAGTGACATCGGTACCGACCAATATTGCTAAGGCACTCATTGGGGGGCTCGGACATGATCTGCAGGCAAACGGCACGGCCCTACATTCCCTGATCCCCCAACATCTGCTTAGTTACGATGAAGCCGTCGAAGAAACCTTAGGGCATGAAAATGAAGTGGTCAGAAGCGATATATGGGGGTTTGATCCGGATGCCCTCGCCCGCTGGCAAGCCGGCTTTGG
Source organism: Photobacterium satsumensis (assembly GCF_050336935.1). Classification (NCBI taxonomy): domain Bacteria; kingdom Pseudomonadati; phylum Pseudomonadota; class Gammaproteobacteria; order Vibrionales; family Vibrionaceae; genus Photobacterium; species Photobacterium satsumensis. The sequence goes on along the minus strand of NZ_JAKJSK010000010.1, from coordinate 136,973 downwards.
CTATTACCCAAAACAAGCTGGATACCGCTTGAAAACCGATGCCACCGCAGAGCAATTATGGCGGCAAGTTCAGCTAGTCGGTGGAAAAGAAGGATACTTCTATGCCAACTACTTATGGCGGATACGGGAGTGGATGGATTTCGCTATAGGCGGCGATGCCCTCAAACGCTACCGCAGGGATCCTGAACACCTGGAGTTAGGCGACAAAATCGACTCATGGAAAGTCATCAATATAGTACCGAATAAATTTTTGTCACTGCTATTTGGCATGAAGGCACCGGGCCTTGGGCGGTTGGAATTCACCATAGAAGACAAAGGTGATCACCGCGAAATCGACATCCGAGCTTGGTGGCACCCTGCAGGGTTTTCCGGCTTGCTTTACTGGTTTGCCATGATGCCTGCCCATCTTTTTATTTTCCGCGGTATGACGCATGCGCTAGTTGAACGCTGCCACGCACATGCCCAAGAGGGCAAGACCGAAACTATATAGATACAAAAACGGGAACCACTAGGGTTCCCGTTTTTCAATAATAGCAGTCGCTTACTTTTGAGTGGGTAGCTCTGGCAGGTGCGTGCCGGCATTTCGCGGGAATAGCTTATACTCACCGTGGTACTTCACAATCGATTTATAATCCGTCACTTTGTAAAGCAACAAACCTTGTGCATAAGCAACATCAATCAATACACGGACATCACCACGTACAAACAAAGACAACGGTTTCACCATCTCGCCCGCTTCATCAAAAGCAGCTGCATGCTGTGCCGAGCACACAACAAGTGAAGCCTGGCCATCTGTATGGTGAGTGACTTTACGGTTTACTTCATGTTCCGTCGTTACCAGCCAGTCTTGCTCCTCCAGCTGCTCATACAATGCTGTCAATTGAGCATCACTCAGCGTGTTGGCAATCTCACCTTCATGAGGGATCCCCTCGTAGCAAGCTTTGATCTGTTCGAACTGGCTTTTCAGTTGAGCATTTTTACCCATACTGCGCGCCTGCTTCTGCCAAGCAACCAACGTCTTGGCAACAACATGATCATAACGCTGCTGCTTGATGACCTTGGTCACCCAAGCATTGAGATACAGAGTCTCACTCACAGGGTTTTTCGGTGTCTTCCCAGCTTGCTGGGAGTCAACTAGCTCTTGCAGCCCCTGCGAAACAACCTTATAAATTTCTTGATAAAACGTAGCCATTGATAACCTTTATGCCTCTCGTGAAAGGAACCAATAAAACAAAGCTGAAAGCACAGCACAGGCCGCCATAGTTAGCGCCATCGGCCACGGCGTGTTGTTATGCATTAAAGCAACCAGTCCGCCAACAACGGTACCGGTACCAAAACGCAATGTGCCTGCCAGTGACGACGCCGTACCCGCCATATGAGGATAGCGAGCAAGCAGGCATGCCATGGTGTTACTGCCGATAATTGAGATGGTTCCGACAAATAGCATGACAGGGATCACTACCCCCCACAAGCCCAAGCCAAGCAGCTGGCCACAAACCAAGCCAAGACCGGCGATTAACTGCACAGTCAGGCCAAAACGTAGCATCCAATGCGAGCCTAACTTTTTCACCAATCGGCCATTGATACTGGTCATCAAGATCAAACACACCACATTCAGACCAAATAACAGGCCAAAGTACTGCGTACTAACGTGGTAAATATCAATGTAGATAAATGAACCAACAGTCAAGAAGGTAAACATACCAGCAAACGAGAAGCCGCTACAGAACACTAGGCCTACAGCCACTGGCGTGGTGAGCATTTTTGCATAGTTACGCAGAGTCGAACCAAGATGAAACGGCAAGCGTTTTTCCTTTGGCAACGTCTCTGGGATCTTGGTTGTTACTGCCAAACAGATAAGAATGGCAAAGAGTGCCAACACCCAAAAAATCGAGCGCCAACCAAACCATACCGCCAAATATCCCCCCAGCATTGGCGCAATCAACGGTGCGACGGTCATGACCAAGGTAATGAACGACATCATTCGGGCAAAGTCTTCACGCTCGAACATATCCCGCACCAAGGCTTGTATAATCACTGCTGCAGCCGCACCGGCAAAGCCTTGCGCCGCTCGGATCCACGTCAGTTCAATGATATCCCCAGACACGGCACAGAAAACAGCAGCGATAGCAAATAGAATCACACCGATGATTAGAATGGGTTTTCGACCATAGCTATCTGCCAGTGGGCCATGTACCAGCTGACCGACGGCAAAACCTGCGGTATAGGCAGTTAGCGTCGCTTGCACCAACCCGGGATTAACCATCAAATCTTTGGCAATGGTTGGCATCGCCGGAAGATACATATCAATGGCCAGCGGTGTCAGCGCACCAATTGCCCCTAAAATTAAAATGAGTTGAATACTTAGTTTTTGGCTGTCTGTCGCAGTCATGTGTTCTCAGTTGTGCTGGATAAAGTCAAAGACTGATATTGTACGATGAATTGGCCGTAGACACTCTTTCCTTCTGGGAAATAGTGCGTTTTCTATCATGTCATATTGCCAAAGAGGGAAAGTATGGAGAGAAATATAAAAGTGAGAGGGATCATTAGCATAATCCCTCTCATATTATTCTATTAATATGTACAGTTACTTGGTGAAAGACGCCACTTCTTCAGCCGTCAAAGCGCGGTATTCACCCGGCTCAAGATCTTCATCCAGTTCCACGCTGCCGATCTGCTCACGGTGCAAGGCTTCAACCTTATTGCCAACAGCAGCGAACATACGCTTCACCTGATGGTACTTGCCTTCAGATATCGTAATCAACGCTGCTTTTTCATCTAATATTTCAAGCTTCGCAGGGCGGGTAAGATCTTTCTCGCTGCGCAATTGCACGCCCTCGGCAAACTGCTTGATTGTCTCTTCTGGAATAGGATCTGCCGTTTCTACGTAGTATACCTTTTCGCATACATGGCGAGGAGACGTGATACGGTGTGACCACTGACCATCATCTGTTAATAACACCAAGCCTGTTGTATCGCCATCGAGGCGACCAGCAACGTGCAGTTTTTCCGGGCTCACTACATCGAGCAAGACAAAAACCGTCGGGTTATGGTCATCCACGTGAGAACAAACAAAGCCCGATGGTTTATTGAGCATGAAATATCGTGGACCATCAAAACGCAAAGAGCGGCCATCAAATTGAACGTCGCAATCATCGGTCACCTTTAGGGAACCGTTTTTAACAATTTCACCGTTCACTTCAATTTGTTTGTTTTTTAATAGCTTACCAGCTTCTTTACGGGTAATTCCAAGAGTGGTACTAAGGAACTTATCAAGCCTCATTGTTGGCTCCAGATGGTACAAAAGCGCGTATCATAGCAATTCTAACGGTGTTAGGCATTATCCTCAGCGTGTAATGGACTAAAATAGAAGCAACTGAACAACGAAACCACAAAGCACCCTGCTTAGTGAAGCAATATTTTCCCAAAAGTTCAGTGCAAAATCTCAGAACGTAACTAACCTCAAAGTCTCGAACTTTTTTCGATGTATCTGTAAGAATCAATAAACGTATTCAGGCAATAGTTACGTATAACAAGTATCATCTACGCATTGGTTATACCGACTAACTGTGAAGGTTACGATATGAATATTTCACTTGTTGCGCCAAGTATTTCATCTATGGACATGCTGCTTACTCTGGTTGAGGAGCTCTTTGAATATGAGGTACTGCCGAAAAAGAAAGAACAAACTCAGCAGGCTATCCAACACCTGATCACTAATCCCGAGCTCGGCCAAGCTTGGTTTATTGAAGTGGACAATGATGGTGAAAAACTCATTGCGGGCCATATTATTATTAGTTATAGCTTCAGCTTGGAGCATGGTGGACGAGTAGGCCTTATCGACCAGTTTTACCTCAAGCCGGAATGGCGACAGCAAGGGATCGGTACGGTTCTACTTCCGCAAATCGAAGCGCATGCGGCTTCTGCTGGGGTTCACGCCCTTTCGCTTGAAGTGAATATCGGCAACAAAGGGGCACGTAAATTCTATGAAAAACATGAATTTGTTCCGCGCCGCCAATTCTGCATGATGACCAAAATCATCACCGCAGAAGAAATGCCACTAAACATCGCCTCTTAATCTTACACCCGAATATATCATCACCCGTGGGCAGTTTACCCGCGGGTGTTTTCATTCTTGCGCCCTACCTGTACACTTACACAGTATTTTCCACTTCCGGGCTTTTCACCATTTATGTATACGCTCCGCCCATACCAGCAAGACAGTGTCAATGCGACCATTCATTACTTTAGAAAGAATACCTCACCAGCCGTACTTGCCTTACCCACAGGGGCAGGTAAAAGCTTGGTCGTGGCTGAACTTGCACGCATTGCCCGTGGACGTGTACTGGTACTTACTCATGTCAAAGAGCTGGTCGAACAAAACCATAGCAAATATGAAAGTTATGACCTCAAAGCCTCTATCTTTTCAGCAGGACTAGGAAGAAAAGAGACCGATCGCCAAGTCGTCTTCGCCTCTGTTCAATCAATGGCCAACAGCCTTGACCAATTTGCCAATGAATTCTCATTGTTGGTTATCGATGAATGCCACCGCGTGCCCGATGACGAGAACAGTGCCTACCGCCGGGTTATTTCACACGTACAGAAAATCAACCCCGGCATTAAAATCCTAGGTCTAACCGCGACCCCTTACCGCTTAGGCATGGGGTGGATTTACAAATACCACACGCGTGGACAGGTCCGTACTGAGGGAGATCGCTTCTTCAGGGACTGTATTTTCGAGCTACCGATCCGCTATTTGCTTGACGAAGGTTTCCTGACCGAACCCAAAATGATGGATATGGCCGTTATGGGCTATGACTTCTCGCAACTAAAGCCGGGCAATAACGGTCGCTACAAAGAAGCCGATCTCGACAGTGTCATTGAACAGTCAGGGCGAGCGACACCGATGATCATCGATCAGGTCATCGACTACGCTAAGGACCGCCGCGGGGTCATGATATTTGCTTCTACCGTCAACCATGCCAAAGAAATCATGGGCTATCTCGAGGGTGAAAACGCAGCTTTGGTCATTGGTGATACTCCGCTTGATGAACGGGATAGGATCATTGAGCAATTCAAGAATCGGGAAATCAAATACTTGGTCAATGTTTCGGTTTTAACAACCGGCTTTGATGCCCCGCATGTTGACCTTATCGCGATACTGCGCCCGACAGAATCAATTAGCTTATACCAGCAAATCGTTGGCCGCGGACTGCGCCTGTTCGAAGGCAAAAAAGATTGCTTGGTACTTGAGTATGCAGGTAACTGCTATGACTTATACCAGCCGGAAGTTGGCGATCCTAAGCCGAATAGTGACAGTGAAGTGATTATGGTGCCCTGCCCTGCTTGTGGTTTCAAAAACAGTTTCTGGGGCAAGCTCGATCCTGCAGGGTTTCTGATTGAACACTATGGCCGCCGCTGCCAGGGCTACTTCGAAGACGACGATACCGGCGAACGAGAAGAGTGCGGTTATCGTTTCCGTGCTAAATACTGCGAAGAATGCGGCGCTGATAATGACATCGCTGCAAGACGCTGTAATGTCTGCGATGCCGTGATGGTTGACCCAGACAAAAAACTGCGCGATGCCTTAAAGCTCAAAGATGCGATGATCATGAACTGCCACGACCTCCGTCTTGAACCGGGCAAAAACAAATACGGCAAGCCTCAGCTTAAAGTCATTTATATCAGTGACGAAGGGGCAGAAATTAGCGAAGTATGGCCACTGTCCACTAAGGTACAAAAAGAGACGTTCACCAAAAAATTCGTTAATCCGCACCTTGCCGATCGCCACCGTCCCTTTACCGATACGGCCCCGACAAAAGTCGCCAATAACGAGCACCGCTTCCGCCCGCCTGAAATTGTTATTGCCCGCAAGAGCGGACGTTTCTGGGCGATTCGCGACAAGCTGTTTGACCTCGACCAATACCAGAAACAGTAATCGACTATCCATTGCTTTCATAAAAAAAGCCGCACCACAGCTAAAAGCTGGGTGCGGCTTTGATTTGTCTATATCGATTAATTAGAACGCGTAATCCAGCGTCACGCCCCAGTTACGGCCAGGCTGTGTACGGCGATCGATACCGTCTGTAGATGCTGTAGTTCCTTCCAAATCCTGGTACTGCCAGTACTTCTCGTCAAACGCATTGAACAGACCAGCGCGAAGCGTTAGATCCTGCGTTGGGCGGTAGTAGCCAGTCAAGTCAACAACGGTGTAGCTTGGTGCTTCAAGGTTATCAGCCTCTTCCCACTCATCTTTCGCTGCAACCGCTGTTACTGTTAGCGCCGTACCCCAGTTTTCAGAAGGTGCATCGTAGCCAACACCGGCAACAGTCGTGAACGGTGCAATGGTATCAAGTGTTTCGCCTGTTTCTTTATCTTCACCATCCAAGTAAGCCATCGACAAACGAGCATATGTCCCCATTGGCGCGCCAAAGGCTTCATCTAGCCATAGGCTACCTTTGAACTCTGCACCATAGATACGTGCTTTATCGATATTCTCATTGGTGGTGACATCGATACCGTTAACTTCCTCAGTCTTTGACTTAATGAAGTTATCGTAGTCGTTGTAGAATGCCGCCAGCTCAAGTGCACCAAGACGATTGTTTGCACGCAGGCCAATTTCATAGGACTGACTTTCTTCCGGTTTCAGATTTGGGTTAGATACAATTTTGTAACCATGAGCGGCATTGTCTTTGTCGTAGTAAAGCTCATAAATTGTTGGGGAGCGGAAGCCTTCACTGTACTGGGCATACGTACTGAAATTATTATTCCAGTGATAAACAGCACCTAGTCGTGTCGTTAGGGCATCGCTGCTGTGTTCTTCAAGGCCAGACGATGAATCCGGTTTCGCCTTGTAATCGTCATAACGAAGACCTGCCGTCACAACCAACTTCTCATCCATAAGGAACATCTGGTCTTGCACGAATACAGCCCACTTCTCCTCGTCTGATTTTGGAACTTCTGTCGCACCAGGCTTGCTGGTGCCTGTATCCAAGAAGTAATCGGTATAATCCAACTCAAACGACGCATCTGAGGCTGCAAGACCGTAAGTCAACTCATGGCGACTTGTTGCCAATTGCAGCTCTTTTTGCATTTGGACATCAAGCTGTAAGCTTTCATCAGTACCAGATCGGGAGCGGTTACGGTTTCCGTAAGTATCAGTATGATCGAAGTTATTATGTTCGGTTTCACTCTTAGACCAGTTAAGCTTCCACTCCAACGAGTCAAAAGCGGCAATTCCAGCCAACCATTCATGTTCAAAGCCAAGGCGTAAACGATCGTCCTTATCGTCACCTTTAACATTGGTGTAGACAAAGCCCGGCATGAAGCCGCCACCACCGTCGTAACCTTCACGGCTCAATGTGGTAACCTTCTGATCGCGCGTGTAAAACTCACCGGTTAAACCAACACGGTGCTCTTCATTAATTTGGTAAAAAATCTTACCCAGTACATTATGCGACTCGTAGCTCAGCGGGTCTGCGGCGCCACGTTCTGGACCATTGATGTTTGCCCCGTCACCGTGGGTTTCAGTTTCATTACCATCGCGATAAGTGTAAATCACCATGGTTTCAAGGTCGCCAGTGCGGTTGGCAACTTCTACCGTTGCTTTATATTCATCACTCGCGCTGGCATAACCCGTTTTTAACCCGACATGGGTATCATCACCCGCATCTAACAAATCTTCTGGGTTCTTGGTGCGCATCAGCACAGTACCACCAAGGGCATCGCTACCATATAGTGTTGAAGTCGGGCCTTTGTTCACTTCAATCGCCGTTAGCGTATCAACTTCAAAGGTATTAGCGTTTTTACGCATTGCGTCTGCGCCTGGGTTATAAGATGCAGGCTGTTCAACCCCATCCACCAGCACTTTCACTCGGCTACCACTCATACCACGAACGGTAAAATCTTCCATGCCAAAGCGACCTTGGCCATTTACCTGTACACCCGGCTCATATTTCAGCGCCTGCTTAACATCCGTTGCTAGGTTCTGCTCGATATCCTCCGAAGACACCTTAGAGACTGACGATGGAATGTTTTTGATGCTTTGCTCTGAGCGGGTACCCGAAACAACAACTTCATCAAAAACTGAATACTCTTCTTGTGCATGTAGAGCCGGTGAAAGTGCAAGAACCACTGAACTTGCCAAAAAAGTAAGCTTGTAACTCATATTCCCTGCTTATTGATATTTTAGTTGGTAATGAAACTGGCAAGGATTATTACAAATACAAACGAGAATTACTATCATTATCATGCGTGTTTTGTGTTTTCTTTCTTTTTGCGTGGCTTTGCTCTCAAATTTCATTCGACCACGAGAAAGTATCTTGCTTCAGGCGATTAGGTATAATCAGTGCGTGACTTATCGCCGAGCAAATGCCTTCTCGAGCTAATCGCCTAATTTTTAAGTCATTGAATAAAAGGAACGCTTTTTTCCTTGAGGTATCGCAGTATCGCTGCTATTCTTCGCGCTCGTTTTTACGACATTGAGTAAGGTCGCATTACTCAGTGAATTTAATTTAAAGAGTATTTAAGATGAAATTTGAAGCAGTAGTACGTACTGACCTTGGTAAAGGTGCGAGCCGCCGCCTACGTCACGCAGGTAAATTCCCAGCAATCGTATACGGTGGCGAAGCAGCTCCTGTATCTATCGAGTTGAACCACGACGATGTGATCAACCAGATGGACAAGCCTGAGTTCTACGAAGGTCTAGTTCTAGTGATCGACGGTCAAGAAGTTGCTGTTAAGCCTCAAGACATCCAACGTCACGCGTACAAGCCAAAAGTTGAGCACATGGACTTCAAACGCGCTTAATTGCCGTTGATTCATACTCAATATTAAAAAGCGCCTTTATGGCGCTTTTTTTTATACCTGCCATATTTACTCGTGCCTTAATGCCTCAATAGGATCAAGCTGGGACGCTTTAAAAGCCGGATAGAATCCGAACCCTACCCCAATCATGGCTGTTGCGGTAATACTCACCAAAATGATCATTGGCGATACCACCATTTTCCACCCTAAGCCAAACTGAAGCGCGACAACAGCCAACAACGACAAAGCAATACCAATAAAGGCACCTAACAAACACAGCACAACACTCTCAATTAAAAACTGGGTCAAAATATGCCTGGGCTTAGCGCCAACCGCCATGCGTAGGCCAATTTCGCGAGTACGTTCCGTTACACTCACCAACATAATATTCATCACACCTATACCGCCCACCAACAGAGAGACCGCCGCCACGCCAGAGAGTAGTAAGGAGAACACCTTGTTGGCTTCAGCACGTGTCTGCAGCATGGCCGTTAAGTTCATGATGGTAAACGGACTCGGTAAATGAGATGCGACACGGTGTTTTTGCAGTAACAGGCGCTCAACTTCTTCTTCCACCATATCCATGTCTTTTTCGTTCTCGACCGATAACGTAATCCGGCTGACCCGATCGGCGCTGTTGTCACTACGGCCTATGACTCGTCGATTGGCCGTGGTCAATGGTAAAATGACGATATCATCTTGATCCTGACCTCGGATGTCCTGCCCTTTCTCTTCCAATATACCAATTATTCTCAGTGGTACCTTGTTGATACGAATGACTTCATCCAATGCATAATCAGCATGATCAAATAACTCTTTGGCAACAGTTCGCCCTATTAGGGCCACTTTAGCATTTCGACGAAGATCTTCATCGGTAAAAGATCTACCCTGCGCGACATTCCAATTGCTGGCAATCAAGTAGTCGGCATTGGTACCTTGAATTGAGGTATTCCAGTTCTGGTTGCCATACACCACCTGCGCCTGACCTTGTACATTGGCTCCCGCCGCCAGTATTTCAGGAATTTCAGCCTTAATTTGAGTAACATCAGACATAGAAAGCCGATTGGTAGCCCCTGCAGCAGACGATGCGCCACCGGTACGTATTGCGCCCGCTCTCACCATCAACAAGTTGGTACCATGACTTTCAATTTGCTTTTCAACCTCACGCTGTGCGCCTTCTCCAAGGGCAAACATGATGACGACAGCGCTAATACCAATAATAATTCCCAATGTCGTCAGGATAGAGCGCAGCAAATGCGTTCTCAGTGAAGTCAGCGCAGTAATCAAGGTCGTCATGCTATCGCCTCCAAGCAGTTTTGCTGATCCTTCACCAACTTACCGTCTTTGATATGCAGTATCCGATTAGCCTGAGCAGCGACTTCATGATCGTGGGTGATGATAACAATCGTCTGCCCTTTGCGATTAAGCGCTTTGAATAGCTCAACAATATCTTCACTGGTTTTACTATCAAGCGCTCCTGTTGGTTCATCGGCCAGTAAAATATCCGGCTGGTTTACCATTGCCCTGGCAATCGCGACTCGCTGCTGCTGACCACCCGATAACTGATTGGGGCGCGAATCAAGCTTATCCCCTAGCCCCACCAAGGTTAGGCAATGCTTGGCTCTCTCATCAGCATCACTCATCTTGTCATCTCGATACATTAACGGCATTTTGACGTTATCTAAGGCGCTGGTTCTAGATAACAAGTTAAACTGTTGGAAGACAAAACCAATATGATTCTGCCTTATCTCTGCTAGCTGATCCTTGTCCATCGTGGGTGTTGGTTGGCCCAGTATTTCGATTTCACCTTGCTCTGGTGTCATCAAGCAACCAATCACATTCATCAGCGTTGACTTACCCGAGCCAGAAGGTCCGATAATAGCGACCATCTCACCTTTATCGATTTGGAAACTAATTCGATCAAGCACCTGAAACCGCTCTTCCCCTATAGGAAAGCTATGGCTCAGATCTCGGCACACAATAGCGGTATCCATTAGCGATTATCCCTTACCTGAGTCACGATCTTCATATCAGAAATATCCGGGCTCAACACTGAAGAGTAACTATCATCACTCACCCCGAACTGGGCTTGGATCACCTCCAGCTCACCATTGTTGAGAACCAAAAGAGGGGCAACCTTAACCTCACCACTGCGGATTCTTCTTTGCAACTCACGTTGTTCATTCGTCAGTACCGAAGACAATACTTTCTGCAGCTGCTGGCGTTGCTGCCTCATTGCCGTATTCGAAGGGTTCACTTGACCTGACGGTGAGGACGGCAAAGCCTGTCTTAAAGACTGCTTTTGCTCTTCAGTCAGGTTGAGGTGCTCAAAACGAGACACAATGTCGCCTCTTACACCTTTTTGTTGCTCACTGGAAGCAAACCGGTTGGCTGCTCGTACCGCTGCATTACTCACCCTTTGCGCATTGCGGATACTATCAATAGATATATCCAAATTCGCGGTCATTCCCGGTAGCAAGCTGTTATCCGCATTGCGGGCCGACACAATAACGATATAACTGATCACACCGTTATTCGTTTGCGGTGCTTTTCGAATCTGGCTGACTTGGCCGTTGAATTGGCGCTCAGGGTAAGCATCGACAGAGAATCGAACATCTTGCTCAAGCTCAACTAGGCCAATATCGGACTCGTCAATATATGCTTCAATCTCCATTTCTGAGAGATCTTTTGCCAGAGTAAATAGTTCCGGCGTGTTATAGCTTGATGCTACAGTCTGACCAGCTTCCACGGTCCGGTTAATCACAAAACCAGAGATGGGTGCGACAATTCTCGTTCTATCAAGATCGATTTGTGCTTGCTGCAAGCTCGCTTCATTAGCGGCATGAGTCGCTTTAAGAATGGCTAGCTGGGAAATACTTTGCTTCCAATCCAGTTTGCTAATTTGTGAATTGGTTTCTATGACATCAAGCGCATCTTCAGAGATACTTTTGTTCTTGTATAACGTTCGAGATCTTGCCAGCTCCCTCACTGAACGCTGGTAATTCAATTTGGCACGTTCAATGACTAACTGCTGTGCGGCAATATCAGCGATACTTTTATCCCGCAGCGCCTGTGACTGCGCCACCTTTGCAGCAAAAGATTCAGGGTCAATTTCAGCCAGTAGCTGCCCTTCTTCGACAGGATCATTGAAATCAACGAAGATATTAATAACTTGCCCAGATAGCTGGGCACCAACAACCACATCATTAACCGCGGTCAAGGAGCCTGTCGCACTCACACGGTTACTCACATTACCGATAGTGACTTGTTCGGTGCGAAAAGTTTGTCCAGAAGTATTGTCCGATCTGAAACTGTCAGGAGAAAGGGTATAAAAAGATATCGCACCAACAGTCGCCAATGCGAGAATAGATAAGGCAATTTTGGATCGCTTGGTTTTCATCAAGAAAGGCCCCAATATTTATTATTGTATTGAAAACCTTAACAACAGTAAGTGCATAGTAGAATTGGATTTACAGTGTTTTACTCACCTATAAAAATCAGAAACAATTTGCTGATATATATAAACAGCAGCTATTAGAACAACTCCTGTTGCGGAGAAACGTCGCTATCTGATTCATTTTGACGGTCTTGCTGCGCTTTCGCCCTCATCACTCTTTGGTAGCGCTGCTTGCAAAGCCTAACCACATTTCGCTTCTGTTCATTGGTCAATTGCTGCCAATGAAATCGCTCGTCCCGACTACGAAAACAGCCTTTGCAATAACCACGGTTATTCGCCTGGCACACCCCGACACATGGGCTGGGAATAGTAAAAAAATCGAGTTGTTCCATTCCTCTCCCCCTAACAAATAACGAGTTACCTACCAATGATAATAATCCCTTCTGTCGTATATCCCAAATTAGCCAATAGATATCAATATAATTCGCGATAAACAGGGAAATTTATCACCAAAAGTGAATGACCATTCATGGCCTTGTACTTTTGTTAATAATTTTGCTAGTCTTTTAGCGTTATCAGGATCGATAGCACCGTCTCAATCGCAGTCAAATATTCTTTTCCAATGACTGCAGTTCAACCAGGAGGGAACCATGGATTTCTTTGTACCATCGGCATCTAGCCCGCAGCAAGCAGAAGCAGTATTCAACTCAATCGCTAATCACGTTTCTGCCCCCGAGCAAAACCAACGTATTTACAAGCTTGTATGGCAGCATGAAGGTGCTGAATGTGCTTGTGAAATCGGCAAGCCGCTTCCTGAAATATTCAGAACTGAAGAAACTGTACTGGCTATTTTCGAGTGTGATGAGGTGTATAAGATCTGCACCCCTAACCGTGGCGCGATCAAGTTTGATCCTATCCACGCCATGAAGTCTTCTGTATCCAATATCGAGTACTTCGGCTGATCCCGACGATCTTCTCGCTAAAACAATAGAAAAAAACCGCATGTGTATGCGGTTTTTTGTTTTCGCCCTACACCGTCACGCCGGCTTCGGCAAAACTCGCCATATTATTATAAAACTCAGCAGCGGCTCGAAGCAGTGGAACCGCTAATACCGCGCCCGTCCCTTCACCTAGCCTTAGGGAAAGATCCAGTAGGGGCTCAGCATCCAAGCACTCAAGCGCAATTTGATGGCCCGATTCATGGGATTGGTGGGCGAAAATCAAATAATCACGGCAGGCTGGGTCTAATTTTGTTGCCAGCAATGCCGCCACCGTCACGATGAAACCATCAACCAGAACCGGAGTACGATGCTTTGCAGCCGCAAGGAAGCCCCCAACCATTTGAACAATTTCATAACCGCCCAGTTCGACCAGCAGCTGTTGCGGATCACAAGAGCCACAACGTTCAACGCCTTGGCTTACCAAGCGCTTTTTCTTTTCCAGTTGCTCTGAGGACACACCAGTGCCAAGGCCAACACAACGTTCAGCGGATTCATTCGTTACTGCCGCTAGCAATGCTGATGCACTGCTGGTATTACCAATCCCCATTTCACCAAACATGATCAAGTTGCAACCTTGGTTGATCACATCTTGAACGACAGCTTGCCCCCATTCCAAACCTTGCTCCACTTGTTGTGCTGTCATGGCCGGCTCAGTCGCTAAATTCCCCGTACGCTCACCAAGGCGCTGCTTAATCAACAAGGGAGATTCGGACTCAACGGGTACCAAAATGCCGCAATCAATGATCTTTATCGCCACATCATTGGCACGGCAGAAGCAATTGACCGCAGCACCGCCAGCCAGGAAGTTAAGTACCATCTGTTGGGTAACCGCGCTCGGGGCGATACTCACCCCCTCTTCAGCAATACCGTGATCACCGGCGAACACCAATACGGTAGGCTTCTCAAGCGTTATTTTATCAACGGCTAGCGCTTTGCCTTGACTCTGGATGAGTGCCAATTGATGCGCCACTTTTTCCAACTGTCCCAACGCCCCAAGCGGTTTGGTTTTTTGATCTATACGCCCCTGGATCTCAGTGCTAAAACGGGTGTCAAACATCTACTCTATCCTTGATTTAAATTTAAAATAATCCTAACTGCGGAGCGGTAATATCATCAAAATGTTTACCAATGAAAGGTAAAATACCATCGGCTACCGGCCTTAACTGCTTGTCGATGTAATGCTCGTAATCTATCAGGCTTTGTTGGGCTTCAACCGGTTCTGGACCATTAATGGTGATCACATACTCAATCCAACCGCCGTTTTGATATTGCAGTGATCGACCTTGACGCTGATTCATTTCATCAGCCATTCTCGCAGCCCTGACATGAGGCGGGACATTTTTTTGGTATTCCGATAAGTTACGCCGTAACCGCTTACGGTACACCAATACATCGTCATATTTCCCGGCTCGGGTATCTTCCACGTATTGCCTGACATACTCTTCCACTTCCTCGTCATGAAACACATGGTGGTACAAGGTTTGCTGAAAAGTCTGTGCCAACCGAGTCCAGTCCGTTCGTACTGTCTCGAGTCCTTTATAAACCATTTCCTCTTGGCCATTGCTGATCACCAAGCCGGCATAACGTTTTTTACTGCCCGTTTCCTGGCCACGGATCGTCGGCATCAAAAATTTGTGATAGTGGGTTTCGTACTCCAACTCCAGCGCGGATTCAACGGCATACTCGTCTTGTAAGTGTTCAGTCCACCACTGATTGATATAAGCCACCAGCTCACGGCCTATTTCATCGGCTTTATCTGCTGAATGGGCATGTTTGAGTGACACAAAAGTCGAGTCGGTATCACCATAGATCACCTCATAGCCCTTGCCTTCAATCAGTTCACGGGTGGTTTTCATGATCTCATGCCCGCGCATGGTAATCGACGAGGCCAAGCGGTGATCGAAGAAACGGCAACCTGACGAGCCCAGCACACCGTAGAAGGAATTCATGATGATTTTAATCGCTTGAGAAAACGCTTTTTCCCCATCGCGCTTGGCTTGATCCCGCGCCGCCCACAACGATTCGATCATTTTCGGTAAGAAGTGCTGGGTTCGATGAAAGCGCCCTCCCCTGAAACCGGCAATGGCTTGATCGTCCCCTTTACCTTCTTCGAGTAACAAGCCTTCAATCAAACCGAGCGGATCGATTCGGAAGGTGCGAATAATAGAGGGATACAGCGACTTGAAATCCAGCACCAATACCGATTCATACAACCCGGGTTTCGAGTCCATGACATAACCGCCAGGGCTAGCAATCCAGTTTTCACTATCCAAACTCGGAGCCACATAACCTGCACGATGAAGCTGAGGCAAGTAAAGGTTGGTAAAAGCCGCGACTGAACCACCAACTCGATCAAGCTCCACACCGGTCAAACGGCTTCTCTCGATAGCAAAGTCAAGCAAGTGGGTATGGTCGAAAATGCGCGTTACCAACTTGCAATCTTGCAGGTTATATTTGGCCAACGAGACTTTGTCTTCACGGAACATCTGGTTGATTTCCGCCATTCGGTCATGGACGTTATTTATCTCTTTGCCTTCTCCCAGCAGTTCACGGGAGACCGACTCCAGAGACCAAGAGCGGAAATTGTAGGTGGCGGTTTTCAGGGTATCGATACCGTCTAATACCACACGTCCAGGGATAGAAATAAAACCTTGATTAGGATTCTGGTTAGACTGTCGCCAATGAGGTGGCTGCTTCCCTCTGCCCATGCGCAAAGTAATTGCGTTCCATTCCGCGCGTTTAAGCAGCAAGCGAAAATCGAAGTCAATCACATTCCAGCCGATAACAATATCAGGATCGAATGCTAGAAACCATGCTTCCAAGGCGAGTAATAACGCTTTTTCTGAATCTACCCACTGGATCCAGTCGTGTTCTTCCTTATCACAGGACGCCTCTCCCACCATAATAACCCGGCTGTCTTTATCGCTATGTAAGCCAACCGAATACAGAACCCCTTTCTCAGAACACTCAATATCTAGCGACACAACCGATAATTGGGGCTTATACGTTGCTGATTTTGCTTTAACCTGATGAAACTCATCGAAGCCTGCCTTGGTCGTCTGCTTCCCGGAAAAAGCAATACCACCACAAATAAACCGCTCCATCAAAAAACGGTCGGCTAAACGGATATCTGACTCAAATGCCTCTATGCCAGCCACCGTTAAGATCTGAGGTAGCTGAAGGCTATCTTTTATCGAATGGCAGTAACAAGCCGACATGGCTTCATGCTGGAAGTTTTTTAAAGCCAATGGCTTCCACTCAACACGTATACCCACTTTATGGAGTTCAGCTTGGGCCGTTGCTTGATCTTGCTGACGAATAAAGCACACCGGCTTATCGTTATTGATCACCAGCCTGGCTGGCCCATTGTCGGTGCTAACCCAAAGCACAATCTCTGTTTGACCGCGAACATCGCGGCTTTGCCTTGTTAATACAAAGCCTTTTGACTGAGTTTGCAAAAACACCTCGTTTGTTTGGCATTAACCAATTTTACGTTCAATCTTATCAAATTCAGTGACTATCCACTGGCCGAAGTCATTCATCATAAACAATACCGCTTTTTTAGGGACCTGTTGACCCGACACCAACATGAAAAGACGCTCTATCGCCACTTTATGCTGAGGGTAAAAAGTCAGAAATTGCTCAGCGGCTTGGTCTATCGACAACGCTAATATGCCAGAGCGGTGAAAGACCAAGGAATAACACGACCAAATCATTTTTTTTGCAACATCACGGCACAAAGATAAGTAATGGGATACAACCCGTGTTGCCATGATATTCCGGCGGTAGTCATTAAGCTGCATCGGTAAATCATCATTCATCGACTTACCAATTTCCCAGCTCGGCTCAAAGCAGCCGAATCGGCTGGAGAGATCATCACCATACACACACACGCAGCAATGCTTCAACCAGAAGCCCCACTTAAAGATCGCAGCGATATCAAGCACCTCGTGCTTCATCAAAAACGTTACTTGAACGGCGACAATTTGCGGCCATTGATGCTCTACCCGACTGACAATACTATCAAGTATTGCGTGCTCCGACGGCGTCAGCGCATGGGCCGTGACTAAGGTGACATTGAGATCTGAACGGCCAGGTACCGCTTCCAGTCTGGCAATACTACCCGCGATATAGACGCTATGGAGATCGGGTACACAACGTTTTAGTTGATGAACAAGATCGTCAACAATCTGCTCGAACATCGGCTGAAATGTGGATGGACAATCTAAAGCAGTTAAAGCTCGTGTCACTGATATTCCTCTAAATTACTGCTGGCTACGTAATTATATCAAATAGCACCCCATCATGAGCTATTCCTATCACCGATTGAACAATAAACAGGCACCTCATGACAGATAATTGTCATTATTTAAAAGTAAAGCGACAAGATACTGACCAAGCTGTAAAATATTTATAATATTACACATTTCAATGTAATTACTAATGAAACTATTATAGTATGCGCGTACTTATTGGCTTCGACTAAACATAATGAATATAAAGAATCAATTTTATATATTTATTAGTATGATTTTCATTGGCTTAGTAACATTCTTTGCCTACGTTAATGCCTACGCGTTAGCTAAGTCAGAAGACACGGCCAAAGCATTGATGTCATCAATAAATAGTGAAATATCTGCGCTTGAAAAGCAATTAACATCAATCAGCACTTTATATCCAGACTGCAGCGAAGAAAGTCGGATCTCACTTGAGACGATGACATTAAATAATAGTCTTCTCAAAGAAGTTATTTTCATCAGGAATAACACCACTATCTGTAGTGACCGAAGTACGACCCTAACGGTAGAAGAGGTGGCCGATTTCGAGATCGATAAGCTAATGCCTGATCAGAAATACGGAATCTATCAAATGTATGATAAGAAAAGCGGGAACACCGCTATTTTCTTTATGATGCATATTAACTCTGGCTGGTATCAACTCCACTTTGATAAGAAGTATCTTGAGTTATGGATGAAGGAAATTTCCAGTCACCATAATGTATATGCGTATATTTATGATAAAAGCCGTAAATATATTTCGAATCTTCATAATATTAATACTTCTGATTCAATATACTATAAGACTTTTATGGAGTCTGAAATTTTCCCAACAGGAATCGCTGTTGGCTATACGCAACCATTATTGCTAAGCCTTATATTAAAGTTTCTACCAACTGGCATTCTTCTGATAATAATTAATGCCACGGGTATATCTTTAATTACTCGTTATTATATTTTTAAGCGCGTGCCTTTACATGCGGAAATTCAAAAAGGGATCTATAACAAAGAGTTTTATGCTGAGTACCAACCGATTGTCTCGGCTAATTCAGGACAATGGATTGGTGCCGAGCTCCTTGTCAGGTGGTTGCACCCAAAAAAGAAGAAGGTCATGCCTGCTGAGTTTATTCCTGCAGCAGAGCAGTCCGGACAAATCAATGCCATCACTTTACAATTGCTTGAGCAAGCAGCACAAGATAAAGCTTCGATGATATCAATTGATAGGCCGTTTTACTTATCTATCAATGTAACCGCCTCGATGATCGCTTCTCCACATTTCGTGCAGGCTGTCACAGCTATAATTTCGCATAACCCACGACTGCAAAGCGGGATTGTTATGGAATTTTCAGAGCGTGAAAACTTCTCCAACACCGATGTATCACTGCTACAAAATGGTATGCAGGCGCTGCGTGATCAAGGCATAAAGTGGGCGTTGGATGACTTCGGGACAGGATATGCTGGGCTTTCTACCCTACAGGCACTCAGTTTTGACATAATCAAGATTGACCGTGCGTTTGTCGCGGCCTCAGCCACAGACTCAGTCACCAAGTCAATTCTTGGTAACATAGCCCAAATAGGCCATAACCTTAATTGCCTTTTAATTGCAGAGGGCGTAGAAACCATGGAGCAAGCTGAGCACGTTAAAGCGTTGGACATCCAAAGCTGCCAAGGTTTTTTCTACGCTAAACCTATGCCTTTTGAACGTTTTTTAGCTAAATTCAAAGTGCACTCGACACTTCCCGAAGAAGTTAGCCCTTCGGTTCAGGAAATTGTTGGTGTTCAGCCTTAACCGTGGTAATTTTCGGTTTTTATCAACAGAAAGATATATCCCATGCCAAGAGCTAGTGAAATAAAGAAAGGTTTTGTCATTGTAACCGGCGGTAAAACGCTGTTAGTCAAAGATATTGAAGTTACAACACCTGGCGGCCGTGGCGGTACAAAAATCTACAAAATGCGTTGTACCGACCTAGCGACAGGCCACCGTGTTGACGAACGCCTAAAAGCTGATGATGTGGTAGATACTGTTGAAATGACTAAGCACGCAGTCGCTTATTCATACGCTGAAGGTGAAAACATCATCTTTATGGATACAGAAAGCTTCGAGCAGTACACCTTCAACGCTGAAGATATTGCTGATGAAATGCTATTCATCAATGAAGATACCCAAGGTATTCATGTCATTCTGGTTAATGAAAAAGCAGCAGGCCTAGAGCTGCCTTCATCAGTTGAGTTGGTTATCGAAGAGACTGACCCTTCAATTAAAGGTGCGTCAGCATCAGCTCGTACTAAGCCAGCACGCTTTGCAACTGGCCTGTCAGTACAAGTACCTGAATACATTTCTACAGGTGAAAAGGTTAAGGTCAATGTCCAAGAACGTAAGTTCATGGGCCGTGCTGACTAACTAATATCAACGTAGTTATCAAAGGGAAGCCAAGCGCTTCCCTTTTTTATTTCAAGGCAAAAAGCTGAAACTTGCACCTTCATATTGCTTGGGTATACTGCCCTTTCAATCAACCAATGACAGATAGAGTTCATGGATACACCAAACCTAATTTCTTATGACGACGTTATCGATGCCGCTTATGACATCTTCCTAGAGATGGCTTCTGATAACCTTGAGCCTGCCGACGTATTGCTTTTCACTATGCAATTCGACGAGCGCGGTGCTGCTGAGCTAGTTGAAACGAAAGATGACTGGGCAGAGCACGTCGGCTTTGACGTTGACAAAGAAGTATATGCCGAAGTGCGTGTTGGTCTGGTAAATGAAGAAAATGACGAGTTAGACGATGTTTTCGCTCGCCTTCTTGTGAGCCGTGATCCTGACAACAAATTTTGCCACGTTTTATGGAAGCGTGACTAAGCAAAATTAAGTCACAATAGTGAAAAAGGCGGAGCCATCTTCATGGCTCCGCCTTTTTATTTGTCTTTTGGGCTATACCAAAACAGGGGTGTCATGATGGTCACTGCGGCGTACCCACAATAAGCTCAGCACAACCAGTATCGCCATCACCACCATTACAGCACCCAAGCTATACTGATCTTCTGCTCGCATCATGGATGCAGCTAATGTCGCCAGGCCTGCACCAAGGTTTTGTAACCCCCCTAATACAGCTCCTGCTGTTCCAGCATGATGTGGAAAAGGTTGGATAGCTGCAGTGGTCGCTGCAGGGAATAGCACACCAGCCCCGATAAAGTAAACAAAAGCACCGCCGATCAAAGAGCTTACAGTGACCAATCCCGCCATACCAGGAATGAAAATAGCCAATGCACCTGCAATGATCGCTAGCATACCCAAATACATCACCCGAGTATTACCAATTTGTTTAGCCAGTACTGCTGATAGCCAAGACCCCGCAAGGTAACCCGGTAGAGGCAGAATAAACAGCAAGCTTACCGTCTTTGGATCCAGCTTAAGCACGCTGCCCAGCAATACCCCTGCAGCCGCTTCAAACACGGCGATACCAGCAAATGTGGCAATCAGGCAAAGTACATACCCCTGAAAACGGCGGTTGCCAAGAACATAGCGATAACTTACCAAGACTCGTTCATTTCGGCGGTTCTCTTTCGGTAATGTTTCAGTAAACATGAACATCATCGCGATAGTGACAATGGTACCGAAAATCAACAAGAACCAGTAACTTGCTTGCCACTCAAATACAGATGAAAGGAAACCTCCCAGCACTGGTGCGATAAGCGGTGAGAAGATCACCCCCATACTGACCAAGCTATTTGCACGGTGAAGTTGCTCACCGTCAAAACAATCGCGAGTGACAGTACGGCACATTGCGCCACTACAGCCAGTACCCATCCCCTGTACGAAAGTCGCAACGAGGAACCATTCAAAGCTAGGTGAAAGCAGTGCTGCAATAGAACCCGCTAAGAAGATCACCATACCAACAATGATAACTGGGCGACGCCCTATCCTGTCAGATAACGGTCCATAGATAAATTGTGACAAGCCGTAAGGGATCAAATACGCTGCCATAACCGCCTGCAGGTATGCCGATTTAACTGAGAAAAAATCCGACATTGCAGGAATAGAAGGCACATACATGGTTTGGGTCATTTGCCCTACAGCAGCAAGAATGATTATTAGAAATAACAATCGTGCCATGCTTGAAGAAGGTGATTGCTGTTTCACAGCCGGTATCCTCATTACAGAATAATATATTGGGAAGCTGCGTCATCTTTGATGAATTTCATTAACAAGTGAAATTTAATGCTATTTTTTGGAGTTGACGCAGAATATACGCTTGAGGAGGTGCTCTTTACTAGATTCAACCCCTGAAAAGTTAATCGAGATATTATAGCTGAACAGTAATTATGGCAAGCAGTTAGACTATGTTGTAGCACGATTGTTTATTATCAATCGCATTAGAAAAAATAATGGATCTATACGATATTTTGCTTCTCTTTTTACCGTGAATGAACCACAAAAAAATTAGACGACGAGTATTGAGTGAATAAAAAGTCGAATTCTACGCAAAAAAAACCCTGCGTATGCAGGGTTTGGTAGACGTTTGAGCGCAAATCAATCAAAGTGGAAACGGTGTTTACCGTGTGCAGCTTTGGTTTTTAGATAGTTTTCGTTGCCATCTTTAACATGCGCTTTAGTACCCACTACTTCTGAAATCACAATACCCAGAGCCTCAAGCTCACGGATCTTTTTCGGATTATTGGTGATCAGGCGAATTTCTTTCAAGCCCAACGCAGCCAGCATATAAGCGGCTTCAGAAAATTCTCGAAGATCGTCACCAAATCCTAGGTGATTATTTGCTTCGTAGGTGTTCATACCCTGACTTTGTAATTCATAAGCATCAATCTTGTTGTAAAGACCGATTCCGCGTCCCTCTTGACGCAGATACAGTAGAACACCGCCCTGCTCGCCCATTTTTTCGATGGTTTCATCTAGCTGCTCACCACAGTCACAACGCGATGAATGAAAAACATCACCCGTTAGGCATTCAGAATGCATGCGTACAAGTGGCGGTATAGAACGCTGATCGGCATTTTGGAAAATCACGGCAACGTGCTCTTTGCCTGACTCTAACCCGTTAAATGAAAGCAGTTCAGCAGGAATATCACTTCTTTGACCGACTTTAAAAGGCACACGGGCCCTTACTTTAACCATGTTGTTCCTAAGTACTTCTACAGACAAATCAGCAGCGGCAATCAGAGCGATACAAAGCCTCACAGTTAAGGCTACAGGCTTGCTGTTTGACTGACTATTCTTTACACAACACCCAGCAGTTGAATACTCAATGGTACCGCTATCGCTAAGGTATTACTCTTTAACTCGGGTTGATAACTCGGGTTGTTATACCCAAGTAACTTCAAGAAACTTGGTTCAACGTGAAGTCACTTGGGTATAACCCGTAATGATATCTAAAATTATTGCACTAAAACAGCGTAAAGGCATAGGTTGCTGGTTATCAGAGCAATATCGATCCCACCACTGGTTATGTTATAACATAACAACACAAAAGAAAAAACCACAACTTAAACAGGGTTTAATGGGTACTGACCTGATAATAGTCTTTTGACCTTTGGCTCTGGAAAATACACGCAGACATCAAAGTAAAGCAGACGACCGACGCCATGATCACCGACAACCGTAACCAATCATCCCCCATCATCAAACGGATTGTGATCATGCTGTAGGTAACTTGCAACCACTTCAACGCGACTAGCCCTAAGCTTATAGACATCATATAGGGAACCAGGCGATGACGAAGAATGAGCAACAGTGGAAAGGCTATTAATAACAGGCATGGTACCCATGCTCCATAGCGTAAGAAGTGTGCCGCTAGTAACCAAAAACTTGCAACGATAGGCAACATTCGCAATAACATTTCAACCCCCTATAAAGAATCATTACCTATACACCTTTATGGGATGGATATAAAGATATATCTGCTAATCAATGCGTTGTAGATAACAAGCAATTACCTTTATTACACAACTGCAATTTTTTGCCGTCAATCAATGTATCCCCCCTGTTATATCCAATAAAGTTATGTTTCAATAGCGCCCTTTTGAACAACTCATATCCTTTTGATGAACATGACTCTTTGGTTACGTTGGCGATTCCCAATCCTGGTCTTTTTACTGGGTGCTACCGCTATTGTTATGTCTTCACAACCGATAAGCCATTACTTGTTCAAAAGTGAAGTCGAAAAGCGGCTCGAAAACATCCATATATTCTACCAAGAAAGATACCTGAATGTTGGGCGCGAATTACAAGAGCTCATAACGGGACTTAACTTCACCTGCACCCAGCAAGATATCTCGTTATTACGAGAGACTATTGAGCAATCAACCGGTATTCAGCTGCTAGAACTCCAGACCGCAACAGGCCATTGCTCTGTCTACGGAAACAACGTTCCACTGATCAAAGACTTTGACAAAAGCAGTCGTGTTATTGGGTATGACACTGTCGACTTTAGCTATGACGTCGCCCCTTATCATAACCACCGCCTTAAAGTTCACTACCGCCTTCCCGAAGCGAGCTTGATCCTGATCACTGAGCCGGTACAACATGTCTTCACGCAAAGTGAAGTTTGCAAAAACTGCACAGCAATGACCTTGAGCCGAGATGGCGAAGAAATTCAGGTTTATCCTATGCAGGGGGCTGAGCAATATTTCCACATTGCGAGAAAAGGTTTTGGCCCCAACTACGCGTTCAATGTCTATGCGACAGAGAGTGGGATTAGCTACGTGACAGAAAATGATCTATTTATCACTCAGCTATTACTGTTTTTTATGCTGCTATCTGGCTGCTTGCTGATTGGGTTATACCGCACGCCTGAGCGAACACTCAAAGAGATGATAGCGCACGGCTTATTAAAAAAAGAGTTCATCCCCTTTTATCAGCCAATCATTGATACCCAATCTGGAAAGATGACCTGTTGCGAGGTGTTAATTCGCTGGCAACGGCCTGATGGGGAGCTCATTTCACCTAACCAGTTTATTCCTATTGCGGAGCACAATGGGCAAATTAAGCTGTTGACGGTTTACCTGCTTGAACTCGTTATTGACCACTTTCAAGACGAGCTCATTGCTGATGCCGATTTTTATGTCAGTATTAACGTTACGCCACAGCAACTGGAAGATGACGAATTCCTTGCCACCACGATCAACTTACTGACGCAAAGAAGAGTCCCTGCCCATCGGTTAGCGTTCGAAGTAACAGAGCGGATCCCGTTCAAGAATTTGGCAAAAGCCCGTTCAATTATTCAACAGCTGACTGATTTTGGTATATCCATAAAACTCGATGATGCCGGTACCGGTTATGGCGGTTTTAGCTACCTGCAAAACCTGCCAATCGATACATTGAAAATCGATAAAATGTTTATCGACACTATTGGTACCAACGATCTGAAGTCGAATATTCTTGACTCTATTATCCTGTTTGCCAAACATGCTGGGCTAAAAGTGATTGCCGAGGGGGTCGAGACAGCGGCACAGGTTGAATATCTGCATCAGCGTGATATCTACTTGATGCAAGGTTTCCATTTTGCCAAACCGATGCCATTTAAAGAATTTCACCAGTATTTACAACAAGATCTAAAGGTATAAGCTCGCTAATTTAGCTGCGATATTAACCAACCAAGAATTTTTTGCGCAACTTCAATTGTTATTTTTGCCAGAAACTCTAAAATTGCCCGGTTACATTCCTGTAGCACCTGTCACAAAACAGGCTCAGGATAAATTAATTAGTCTTACTGCTAACAAGCAGTGATTGACGCAGTAAAGGAAACGACATGATTCAAGTAGTTGGTCACAAAAACCCTGATAGCGATAGCATCTGTTCAGCACTTGTTGGTGCTGCTCTTCTTAAAGCTCGTGGCGTTGAAGCTAAAGCTGTTCGTCAAGGTGAAATTAACCGCGAAACACAGCACATTCTAACAACAGCCGGTGTTGATCAACCTGAAATGTGTACGGGTGTTGCTGGCGAGAAAGTTTGGCTAGTTGATTACTCTGATCTAGCACAAGCACCGGATGACATCGCTGATGCTGAAATCGTCGGTATTGTTGACCACCACCGTCTAGGTGACGTGATGACGGTTAACCCACTTGAAGCATGGATCTGGCCTGTTGGTTGTACATGTACCATCATGTTCAACCTATTCAAGATGGAAAACGTAGAAATCACACGCGAGCTAGCGACCCTGATGATGTCTGCAATCCTGAGCGATACTGTTGGTTTTGCTTCTCCAACGTGTACCCAGAAAGACAAAGATGCAGTGGCTGAGCTTGCTCCACTAGCGGGTGTTGAAGATCTAGACCTGTTCATCAAAGAGCTACTGATCGCTAAAACTGACATCCAGGGCCTATCTGCTGCTGAACTAGTAGAAAAAGACCTAAAAGCATACCCGTTTAAAGAGCGTAATGTTGTTGTTGGTCAAATCGAACTTGCGACTCTTGAGCAAGTTGAAGACATGATTGCAGAGCTTGAAGCTGATCTTCAGCGTCGTTGTGACGAAGAAGGTCTAGCAATGGCCGCTCTGATGCTAACTGACATCACTACCAGCACAACGCGTCTACTTTACAAAGGTGAGTGGAACGATGTGCTAGATACTCATGCTAAAGATGGCATGCTGATGATGGAAAACACGCTAAGCCGTAAGAAACAAGGCTGGCCTTGGCTACAGACCGTACTTGCTTAATCGCTGGTACTTCTTGCTAATGAAAAAAGGAACGCTATGGCGTTCCTTTTTTGTACTCGAAAAACGTCGTTTATCGTCTTAAAGCCGAAGTCTCATTTAATATATCGGCAAAATGAGAGACAAATTCACGGCCTATCAGTTTACCTTCACGATAATCTATCTCCAGATCGTCCTTACTGCTTAACAATGCTCGACTCTTCAAACTTTTTTCTGGTGCAATTTGAATGATTTGTAAACCTTCGGGTGGAGAAAGCATAAATTCATGTGCCCCCTGGTAGGTGGTATAATAGCGATTAAGCATATCTATCACCTCGAGCCGCTTATTATTGCCTGTCAGTGCGAGGAATCGCTCGATGTTATCAGCCGAGAGTAAGCTCCAGCTTTTACCTCTACCTGTGGATTCAGCTTCAGGATCTTTGTCACGCCAGTTCAGCTTCAAACTCTCGAATTTCGTCGTCAGTTCTCCGTGCAGTGCTTTTACCTTATCCAAAGATTCATTTAAGCTCAGCCGGTCAATATAATCAGGAAGCGCTACTTCCACCTTACCTCGCCAATCATCAAACCGGCTGCTTTCATCTTGAGGCAATGACACGGGTTCAGTTCTGACCACAATCACCAAATCAGCGCCGCGCAGCCAAGCTTCCTTCACCGGTACGGCAGCACTGACTCCACCATCAACCCACTCCAAATCGTCGAAGTTAACCGGTTGGTTGTAGATCACAGGTATTGCACATGATGCCCGTAAGACTTCGCACCAGTTATCCTGGTACATGGGTATGTAGATATCTTGCAGCGTGTCTTTACGGGTGGCACAAGCAAACGCGCGTCGATGACGCAGCACCTCCCTTGCAGCAACAACATCTAACGGTAGAGAACCATGGGGACGAACGGCTTCCAGAGCCCAATCGAGATTCATCGGTTTCTGCTGACTTAGATACTTATATAAATTGAAAAATTCATTGTCAGTGGTGTAATTAACAATGAAGTCATAACCGAAACGAGGTTGGCGGCTGATATAAGAAGATAAGTTTAGCGCACCAGCAGACGTGCCTATATAAAGCTCGAATGGGTCGAAGCCTCTTTCCAGAAAAGCATCAAATACCCCGGCAGTAAATATGCCGCGTTGCCCCCCTCCCTGTACAACTAACGCGATTTTTGTCTTTTCCGCATTGAGTAACTGGCGCGAAAAGTTGTTAATTAAAGGTAAATCGAATGCCTTTAAGCTAAACGGTAAATGATTTGTCATACCCCTGACTCACGTACTACAGGAATCTTGTACAGGTAGTATACCGTCCCTAGTTAAATAAAAACTTAACCTGATCGATATTTCACTTCATTATTAATAGGTTACGCAGTAACTGACACTATACCAAAGCCCATAATGATAGTCATGATGCTAATTGCAGTGAACACAGCTAGTTTCAATTCAAAGTCCATAAAAACCCCATCCCTTCCAAGGTGATTAACAAATTGTTAACTCTATTTTAGGGAGAGTTCAAGATTCTGGCTAATGAAAAAGCAATAATATAAGAAAGCTGTCACACTTATCTTTATGTTTGCGCTATTGGGTAATGGTATGAAAACAGGTCATTTATCTTTAATTTTCGCAGGATTGTTAACGGTATCACATACGGTGACGGCCAATACTATCTATGTGACACCCTATGTTGGCTACACTTTCTCCAATTCAATCACTGATGATAATGGCGTTAATATTGAGCCTGAAAATGATCCTCATTATGCCATGGCTATCGAGACCGACCTAGACAAGGGTCGTGTGGGCTTATTTGTCAGCCACCAACCTACGGATTATGAAACCTTTACTGATTCTGGCTCTTTGACTTATGTCCACTTTCAAAGCTCGCTGCGTTTCGAGACTTTTCAACACTTTAATGCATTTGCTGGAGCCAGTATTGGTGCCACTATTGTCGATGCTGACTGGAGTGATCAAGATCTTGTCTTTTCAGGCAGCTTCTTAGGTGGGTTAGAATATAAAATTAGCCAAAACTTCTCTGTCTTATTCGAAGGGCGTTGGCTAGTAAACTTGATGGAAAGTGACACCACCACTATCTGTAACCTACCTGAAGGCAATCAGACGTGTAACATCAGGGTGAATTCTGAGTGGATGACCCAATTCCAAACCAATCTTGGTTTTACCTACGCATTTTGACTACTAGGCCATTTACCGGTTACACACCAGTGAATTTACACACTGGTGTGTGGATTCGCTATTAATTGGCCAAGATGCAGACTTAATCAATGGATTTGTAAAATAATATTTCCAACCACGCATTTTCTCTCGAGCTAGTTTTTTACACCAGCAAGAAGCTGCTCACAGTTTTCTTGACTAGGATCTCAAGCAAAACCAAAAATTAACAACTACCCAATTATATTTTCACAACCCTACTCTCTATTGCTTTACATATCCACTCTAGTTAATCTCATTCCATCAGCGTGGTCTTACCTTTCAATTCTCGCGCTAAGTATTGATATTAATTGGAATAATTCTCTGACTAATCCTATTTCTATAGTGATTTGCAGTACATAAGGAGATGTATATGAAACGAGAACAATGGGGCTCACGCGCTGGATTTATTCTAGCGGCAGTAGGCTCTGCAATCGGCCTGGGGAACATCTGGCGTTTCCCATATATGGCTTACGAAAATGGTGGTGGCGCCTTTTTTATCCCTTACCTTTTTGCCATGCTCACCGCCGGTATCCCTTTTATGATCATGGAATTCAGCCTTGGTCATAAGCTTCGTGGTGCCGCACCAAGAGCTTTTTCCAAGCTCGGCCTAAAGTTTGAGTGGCTGGGTTGGTTCCAAGTATTTATCGCAGCAATCATCGCCGTTTACTACGTGGCGATTATCGGTTGGGCGATATCTTACCTAAGCTACTCATTCACTCAAAGTTGGGGCACGGATACCAACGCCTTCTTCTTTGGCGAATATCTGAAGCTAGGCGATAACAGTCCTAGCCAGTTAGGTAGCCTGCAAAGTCATATTGCTATCCCGATGGCAATTGCTTGGGCGATCACTTTTGCTGCAGTCTTTACCGGTGTCAAAGGTGGTATTGAGCGCGCAAGTAAGATCATGATGCCTTTGCTGTTTATCATGGTCATCGCATTGATTGCCCGCGTTGCCTTCCTTCCAGGTGCGCTAGATGGACTGAATTACCTGTTCCAACCAGATTTCAGTAAGATCATGGATGCCAAGGTATGGTCTGCGGCATACGGTCAGATCTTCTTCACCCTGAGTGTCGGCTTTGCCATCATGATTGCTTACTCCAGCTACCTGCCTGAGAAATCTGATATCAATAACAACGCCTTTATGACAGTACTCATCAACTGTGGCTTCTCTATCACTGCAGGTGTATTGATCTTCGGAGTATTGGGCTACATGGCGCAAGAACAAGCCAAACCTATTACTGAAGTGGTGTCGGCCGGTGTTGGCTTGGCGTTTGTTACCATCCCGGCTGCGATTAACTTACTACCCGCGCCGTACATTTTAGGCCCACTGTTCTTCTTGGCTTTGGTCGTTGCCGGTTTGAGCTCGCACATTTCGATAATCGAAGCGGTTACTTCAGCTATCATCGACAAGCTAAAAATCACCCGTAAGCTCGCCGCTTCTTTAGTCTGTGGTATTGGCTTTGTTGTCTCGATGGCATTTGCCACCAATGGCGGCCTACTGCTACTTGACTTGGTTGACTACTTCATCAACAACGTTGCCCTTCTGGCTAGCTGCCTTGTTGAGCTTGTCGTCATTGCATGGCTACTGAAAGTGTCTGATATCCGTAACTATGTAAACGGCATCTCTGAGTTCAGCATCGGTAAATGGTTTGAAATCTGTATCCGCTTCCTAAGCCCAGCAATGCTGGCGGTTATTCTGGGTACCAACCTGGTTAATACATTCAATGAAGGTTACGGCGGTTACGCAGCCTCTGATCTTCTGATGTTAGGCTGGGGCCTAGTGGCAGCAATGTTTGTTGTTGCCGTTATTATCAATGTTTCATCGAAACCACAGCCACAGCAGGAGGCAAAGCTATGACAACAGGTGCAATTATTATGATGCTTTTCGGCTTGGGCATTACATGGGGCGGCGCAGCTTACTGTATTTCCGTCGCGATGAACAAGCAGAGCAAATAATCCGCTCACTTTAACCGATTGAACAAGGAGGCCATTGCCTCCTTGTTTTTTTGCTCCTAATTATGTTAACAATGATCCATTCTCGTAAAGAATCCTTTTCCTTATGGCAATCAGATAGCTACAATCGGGAATTCAGGAGATAGCGGCAGATAAAAGCACAGTAAAACAATACGCCGCCTTATAACTTTCACAGCCCAATGAAAGAGAAATCATCAAGGAACAGAAATGAAGTTAGCAGCATTTATACTCTCAACAGCACTTATTCCTTCCATCACTTTTGCTTCATCGACCAGTTGCGAAAGTGAAAAATACCATCAGTACATTGACGCCTCTCTCAACTGGTATGAAAACCTGGTTGAATTGGCGGTAGAAAAGGAGCCAAACCTCAACGAGGTCGGCCAATGGTTCCTTGAAGGCCGCAAACATCACTTCGAATTAAACCGCGATGCCTTCGACTGGTACCTCGCCAATGACAAGGACAAACTGGCACTTTCTCTGCCGGTTGAGTCATGGCTGAACCTAACGCAACAAGATGTTAAAGCCTTATCTGAAGAACAAGGTTCTGAGTTAGGCGAAGCGGCAAAATTGGCCTTTGATGACAGGCAGAGTAAACCTCACCCGCAGAACTACGCCTTACGTAGTGCTTTTGCCGAGCTGCTCACCCATCCGGGAAATATCGAAAAGCCACTCAATGCCTATAACGAAAAAATGGCGGCGATTGCTGAAATCGAGTGTAAGTAAGCATAACGCCTGATGCCCAATAAAAATTTTATATTAATTGGGCTAATATCTTATGTTTTTCAATTGTATACCTTCGCAGATTCATACATGATTAACGGTTTTTTGCTATGGTCAATTCACCTACTTTCGCAATAAACCCTTAATTAGGCAGGAACCAATATGATAACCCGGCACGCGAGCTCATTACTCTTTCTCATACCTGCAGCTTGCATTTCAAGTTATGCACACGCTAACCAGCCGCAGCTATGGTCTGCAGGCTTTCATGCTGATATCTCCCTATTTACAGGATATTCAGAAAGCCGCTCTCCGTTTAATACCGATGACAGCACCATCGATGAGTATGGTAAGGCTGATAAAGAAAGTGACTTCCTTGTTGCCCCGCTCGGTACCATTAGCTATACCAATCAAGCCCTAGACAAGCAGGTTTACTTTGGTACCAGCCGCTCAGATTTGGCATTCGGCCGCTTCCATGTTGAATTGGGCTACAAGCACAAGCTTGAAGATAAAGGAACCTTGGTTGTGAGCTATGTTCCGGGCTTGCTAACCACTGAAACCTGGCAAGACCCTTATCTGCTAGACCAAGCACGAACGAAAACAGACAGTAAAATCAAAGGGCTGCGTTTCCAGTATAACCAGATCCTTGGCAGCAACTTCTCGTTGGAGTTGTCAGGGGGAAACCAAGATCTTGATGAAGAAACCAGCGGTGCTAGCCAAGACCACCTGACCGATGAAAAGAAAAAAACACTCGACCGGCAATCTGATATCTATTTTGCCCAGCTAAGCCACTTTATGCCAATTAGCCGAACACAATTCCTACGATCAGCCATCAGTTATACCCGTAACGATGCGCAAGGCGACGCAATGGCAAGTGACAGCTTCGGCGCAGAGCTGGGTGTGGTACAGCGAGTCAACAAAGCCAGCTTTGCTCTCACATTCAGCTATAACTACGTTGACTTTGATGAGCAAAACCCAATTTTCGAGCGTACACAACAAGATGACAAGTGGGGTATGTTCCTTGCGTCACAATATGATGAGCCTATGGGCTGGAAAAACTGGAATTTTGTCTCACTAATAGGCTATAACCAAGGTAATTCAAACATCAGTTTTTATGATGAAGAAAGCTTACTTTTCACCGTAGGTATGAACTACCGGTTTTAATTTTTTTCGACAGCGGCGGCAAATTGCATTAAATTAGCTTCAATTTGCCGAAATAGTTACAAGTTATTAATCGTTATGGCAGTAGTGGATTACAAAAAAGCCGATGCAACCCAAGAGTCGTTGCATCGCATTTTTACAGTGCCGGAAGCACCCGAGTCGACCTTAGGTCGGATCGAAAAAGAGATTTCAGAAAACCTAAATGTGTTTTTGCAAACGCATATAGCAGCCCGCGAAAAGCCTTTGGCAGAAATCGAAAAAGACTTCTCGTCGGCAGATATACCAGAGCGCCCGAGCTTTGTATCTGATCATACCCATTTCCTATTGGACAAACTGGTGGCCCAGTCTGTGCACACCTCTGCACCGACGTTTATCGGCCATATGACCTCGGCCCTCCCCTATTTCTTGATGCCGTTGTCTAAAATTATGATCGGCCTTAATCAAAACCTGGTAAAGATCGAGACCTCCAAGGCATTTACGCCATTGGAGCGGCAGGTATTGGGGATGCTTCACAACTTGATTTACCAGGAGAAAGACGCCTTTTACCAGCAGTGGATGCACAGCGCCAACCACTCTCTGGGCGCCTTTTGCTCCGGTGGTACTATCGCTAACATCACAGCCCTTTGGGTTGCGAGAAACAGTGCACTAAAGCCTGATGGTAAGTTCAAGGGGGTAGCACAAGAAGGCCTGTTCAAAGCGATGAAGCACTACGGCTATGAGGATCTGGTCGTATTGGTTTCGGAACGTGGTCACTACTCTCTTAAAAAATCCGCCGATGTACTCGGTCTTGGCAGAGACTGCCTGATCCCAATCAAGACCGACAGCCACAACCGAGTGTGTGTCGACCAGATGCGCGCCAAGCTTGACGAGCTTAAGCAGCAAAACATCAAACCTTTTGCGATTGTCGGTGTGGCCGGTACAACGGAAACAGGTAATATCGACCCGCTTGAGGATCTGGCTGATCTGGCGCAAGAATATGGCTGCCATTTCCATGTCGATGCCGCATGGGGTGGCGCAACATTGATGTCCAACACGTACAGGTCACTGTTAAAAGGAATCGAGCGTGCGGACTCAGTGACCATTGATGCTCACAAGCAACTGTATGTCCCTATGGGCGCGGGGATGGTCATCTTTAAAAACCCAGCCTTGATGACAGCTATCGAGCATCATGCTGAGTACATCTTGCGTAAAGGCTCAAAAGATCTAGGTAGCCATACGCTGGAAGGCTCAAGAAGCGGGATGGCGATGCTACTGTATGCCAGCCTCAATATCATCAGCCGGCCGGGTTATGAAATGCTGATTAACACCAGTATCGAAAAAGCCCAGTATTTTGCCTCGCTGATCAATCAGCACCCTGACTTTGAGCTAATTTCCGAGCCTGAGTTATGCCTACTGACCTACCGGTATTCACCCGCTCGTACTCAAAAAGCCCTGCGTCTTGCCGATCCCGAGCAACGTGAAGAGCTATTGGTAGCCCTTGATGATATGACCAAATTCATCCAGAAACGCCAACGTGAATCGGGTAAGTCGTTTGTGTCCCGTACCCGTATCACACCAGAAGCATGGGATCGTAGACTCACAACCGTCTTCCGCGTTGTGCTGGCTAACCCGCTAACCACAGAGCAAATACTGAAAGACGTATTGGAAGAGCAAAAAGACATCGCTAAGCAGAGTTTGATCAGTTTCCCTAAAATCAACACGCTAACCGAGAGTATTTTGAATCATCAAGTCACACTCTAAATTGGTATGGCGGCGCTTACACTCACTGAAAAAGCCTGATTAAAATCAGGCTTTTTTTCTTCTGCCGCTAGAAAATAGAATTCATATTTCTTCATAGCCTGCGTGAAAAGTAGACAACCACCTCCAGAAAAATCCCCACCTGCAATCAACCGATCAATAAACCACCTTTCAGCAGCTCAAATTACAAGCAAACAGTCATTTCATCTAGAAGGTACCGATACTTTAGAGCATTGAAAAACCAACAACTCAAACCCTGCAATGCAACCAAACATTAACTTTTAACCACTTAGCGCAAACTAAAATGCGAACGTCTTATTTGAGAGACTTTTTTTGCTATTAACATAGCGCAACATTTCTTGATCAAGATCAACATAAGTACCGATAAAAAAGCATGAAAAAGGCCGCTACCCCATGGATACCGGCCTAATTATTACAAAATATTTCAAATCATCTTTGCATCAATGCCGAGTAATTAGTCACCTGCAAACATGTAACCTTCACCGTGAACCGTCACAAAAATCTGTGGGTTTTTCGGGTCAATTTCCATCTTCGAACGCATACGGCGAATGAGCACATCAATGGTGCGATCGTTCGGCGCTTCTACACGATGGCTTAGCATATTTAGGATGCGCTCTCGGCTTAAAACCACATTAGGGTGTGAAGAAAATGCCACCAACAACTCATACTCGGCCTTGGTCAATTTTACCGGTACACCATTGTGCGTAAGCGCACGTTTGTTAATATCAAACTGCCAATCACCAAAGCGAATAATGCTATCTTCCTGCATCTCAACAATGGTTTCATCACGTGCTTTTTCGACCAGAGAGATACGCCATAGCAGGTTTTTTACGCGTACTAGCAGTTCACGCAGCTCAAACGGTTTGGTGACATAATCATCGGCACCCATCTCTAATCCGACGATACGATCAATACTGTCTGTACGCCCTGTCACCAAGATAATACCGACTTCTGAGCGACTTCTAAGCTCGCGTGTTAGCATCAGGCCATCTTCGCCCGGCAGGTTAATGTCGAGCATTACCAGGTCGATTTTTTCACTGGCCATTACCTCACGCATCTGCGCGCCACTTTCGGCCTGACTGACTTTATATCCCTCATTCTCAAAGTACCCAACCAATTTGGTACGGGTAACAATTTCATCCTCTACTACAAGTACGTGATGACTCATTTCTTTCTCTTTATGTCTTATTTAGTGTTCTATAAAACGTTAGCACAGGAGGCAGCTATTCACAATTTGTCATAATCCAGCAAATCCTGTTCACCGCCGCCATTAACCTTATTCACATCGTGGAATTAAGATTACCCCATAAAAATTTATACGTCACCGTAGTTTACGGCAGACATTCATTCTAAATTGGAATCTTCCACTATGAAAAAACTTTGGCAAATGTTGACTAAGCCTAGCAGCAAGTATTCAATTCTTGCGCTGGTCTTGGTTGGTATTGGTATTACCTTGGCGGGCGTTTTGACCGTACACAAGAGTTTTGAGTTCGCTTCAACAACTGAATTCTGTACGTCTTGCCACACCATGGAGCAGAACTACGAAGAGTACAAACAAAGCATTCACTTCAAGAATGCCTCTGGTGTTCGTGCCGAATGTGTAGACTGTCACCAGCCAAAAGATTTGCCAGGTAAGCTTCAGCGTAAACTTGGCGCTTGGAAAGACGTATACAATCACTTCATCACCAAGAAGATCGATACGCCTGAGCTACTGGAAGAACATCGTCTCGAACTGGCAACCGCCGTTTGGGATCGCATGAAGAGCCAGAACTCCAAAACCTGTAAGAGCTGTCACTCTTACGATGCAATGGATCACACAAAACAGTCTGCCCAAGCCGCTTTCGAAATGAACAAAGCCGCAGCTGAAGACATGAACTGTATCGAGTGCCACAAAGGTATTGCCCACGAACTGCCAAACATGGCTGGCGGTTTCCAGAAAGACTTCGAAGATCTTCAAGCAACAGCTAACTCTCAAGGCGGAGCTGCTGAAACCCTTTACTCTCTAGGCGAAAAAGATCTATTCGCAACGGCAGATACCAGCGGCAAGTCTGACGGTAAGCTACTTCCAGCTTCTGAAGTTACAGTACTGAAGCGTGACGGCGATATGCTGAAAGTGAAAGTAGATGGCTGGTTGGAAAAAGAAGGTAAAGGCCGCGTAATGACTGAGTACATGGGTAAACGTGTATTCAAAGCGACTATCCGTGGCGATGTTAAAGCGACCGAGCAGCTAATCGAAGAACAAACTGATGCGGCGACTAGCATCGTATGGCAGCACGTTTCTGTTGAAGCTTGGATCACAAGTGAAGACATGATCGACAACATCCAGCCTATCTGGAACTACGCCGAGAACATGTACGGTGCTACCTGTAACGCTTGTCACGCTGCCCCGGACCCAGGCCATTTTACTGCAAACGGTTGGATCTCAGGCCTGAACGGCATGAGCGCTTATTACCGTCTAAGCAAAACTGAAGAGCGTACCCTTCTGAAGTACCTTCAGAACCACGGTAAAGATACCGGTGGCGCTGGTTCTCATTAATTCCTATTCGCAGAGAGGGGAGCCAATCCCCTCTCCCATGCAAAAGAATTCAAATTAAAGGAATTGCTCAATGGCAACTCAAATTCTAAATAAAGGCGTTTCACGTCGCCGCTTCCTTTCTGGCATGGTGGCAGCGAGTGCTGCATCAGTTGTTGGTACTAGCCTACTGGCTCCACGTAGCGCTATGGCTGCAACAGACACCAAAGCTAACTTCTCTGGTGAAGTGCTTTCTGGCTCTCACTGGGGGGCATTCCGTGCCAAAGTTGAGAACGGCGTTTGGGTAGATACCGTACCGTTCGAGAAAGACAAAAACCCAACGTCGATGATCAACGGCGTGCGTGAAGTGGTATACAACCCTGCACGTGTTAAGTACCCAATGGTTCGTCTTGACTGGCTGAAGCACGGCTACAAATCAGACACAAGCCAACGTGGTGACAACCGCTTTGTACGTGTGCCTTGGTCTCAGGCCCTGGACTTTTTCTACCACGAGCTAGAGCGTGTACAAAACAACTACGGCCCAAGTGCACTATACGCAGGCCACACAGGCTGGCAGTCAGTGGGTAAACTGCACTCAGCAGGTACCATGATGATGCGTGCTATCGGCCTACACGGCACTTACCTTGGTAAGATGGGTGACTACTCAACAGGTGCTGCTCAGGTTGTTCTACCTTACGTTGCTGGCGCAATGGAAGTTTACGAGCAGCAGACATCTTGGCCGCTAGTTCTTGAACACTCAGATACCATTGTAATCTGGGGTTCTGATCCGGTTAAGAACCTGCAGGTAGGTTGGCTGGTTCCAGACCACAGCCCATACGCTTACTTTGATCAGTTAGCTGAGAAAGTTAAAAACAACGAAATCAAAGTTATCTACATTGACCCAGTTGTTTCTGACACCCAAAAGTTAGTTGGTGGTGAACAAGTTCGCGTTAACCCGCAAACCGACGTTCCTTTGATGCTGGCTATTGCCCACACGCTATACACCGAGAACCTATACAACAAAGAGTTCTTGGCTGACTACACCACTGGCTTTAACAAGTTCTTGCCATACCTGCTTGGTGAGAGCGACGGTGTTGTAAAAACACCAGAGTGGGCTGCGAAAATTTGTGGCATTGACGCTGATACCATCCGTGAGCTTGCTCGTCAGATGGCTTCAGGCCGTACCCAGATCATCGGTGGTTGGTGTCTACAACGTATGCAGCACGGTGAGCAGTATGCGTGGATGCTGGTTGTTGTTGCCGCT
Source organism: Photobacterium satsumensis (assembly GCF_050336935.1). NCBI lineage: Bacteria > Pseudomonadati > Pseudomonadota > Gammaproteobacteria > Vibrionales > Vibrionaceae > Photobacterium > Photobacterium satsumensis. The sequence goes on along the minus strand of NZ_JAKJSK010000010.1, from coordinate 99,250 downwards.
ATGCTTGGCCAGATCGGCCTACCTGGCGGTGGCTTCGGTTTCGGCTGGCACTACAATGACGCGGGTTCTATCACCTCAAACGGCCCACTGATGTCTGGCTTCAGCGGTGTAACAGGTATTGACCCAATCCACAACGGCTCATACAAAGGCTACTCGTCTTACATCCCAGTCGCGCGTTTCGTAGACTGTATCGAGAACCCTGGTAAGACTATTCAGTGGAACGGTCACGACGTTACCTTCCCTGAGATGAAGATGGCGATCTTCTGTGGTAACAACCCGTTCCACCACCACCAAGATCGTAACAAGATGATCAAAGTATGGCGTAAGCTAGAAACCGTTGTTTCTATCGAGCACCAGTGGACAGCAACCTGTCGCTTTGCCGATATCGTTCTACCTGCGACGACTACGCACGAGCGTAACGACATCGAGCAGTACGGTAACCACTCCAACGCCGGTATTATTGCCCTACCTAAAGTAGTAGAGCCAATGTACGAAGCGAAGGACGATTTCGACATCTTCCGTGACCTATGTCGCCGTTTCGATCGAGAAGAAGCCTTCACCGAAGGTAAATCACAGATGGAATGGATTGAGCAGTTCTACAACGGTGCTCGCCTGCAGGGCCGTGGCCTTGGCGTACGTATGCCAAACTTTAAAAAGTTCTGGGAAGAAGAAGGCTTCATCGAGTTCCCTGAAGGTACTGAGTGGGTTCGTCACGAGTCTTTCCGTAAAGAACCGGATCTTGAGCCTCTAGGTACTGCAACCGGCCTTATCGAGATCTACTGTAAGACTATCGCCGACATGGGCTACGACGACTGTCAGGGTCACCCAATGTGGTTCGAGAAGACCGAGCGCAGCCACGGTGGTCCGCGTTCAGATAAATTCCCTCTGAACATGCAAAGTACCCACCCGAAACATCGCCTGCACTCGCAGCTATGTTCTTCTACTGAGCACCGTGCAACGTATGCGGTTGCTGACCGTGAGCCGGTTTATATCAGTACTGAAGACGCAAAAGCACGTGGTATCAAGTCAGGTGATATCGTACGCGTATTCAACGACCGTGGTGAAGTACTAGCAGGTGCTGTTGTTTCTGATGACTACATGTCTGGCGTTTGTCGTATCCATGAAGGTGCATGGTACAGCCCACTTGAGGGTGGCAAACCAGGTACTATCTGTACTTATGGCGATCCAAACGTACTGACTCAGGATATCGGCTCATCGAAACTTGCTCAGGCGACATCAGCAGCCTCAGCACAGGTAGAGATCGAGAAGTACACGGGTACAGTTCCAGCTGTTACTGGTTTTAACGGCCCAACTGCCGTGACTGACATTAACCCACTATTCCCAGCAATGGATCTAGAATAAGTTATTGTCGCGGGCTGTTTACCTTTCAGATTGCTGGAAGGTAAACAGACCTACTCAGAGGCTTCGGCCTCTGAGTGTTTTTTTACTGTTATAACAGTGTGTTTAAAGAACCTATTCACGTATAATAAATGCATCATTTATTCTATCTGAATATGTTTTCTATACGATTTAAACAATTAGTCGTATGCCTTGATTTGGAGTGATCATGAAAGAGTTTATAGCTTTCAACGAACAGCGCGCAGAGATTTATTGGTGGATGTCTTCCCTTTTCGCTCGAGAGTTAACAGAGCAGGACATCGAACAGTACCGTGGTGGCGAAATGGTCACTTTCTTGTCAGGCTTGGCCATGACCCCAGAGCTTAAGCAGCCGGTAGAAGCCTTTCGCAATGCCCTAAAGCGCTTAGAAAGCCGTGAAGATGCCCAGCTTGAGCTTGCTGCTGATTTCTGTGGCCTGTTCCTTAGCACGCCAAAATCGGGGGCCCTGCCATATGCTTCTATGTATGTTGGTGAAAGCGGCCTGATGAACGACAAGCCTGCACAAGACATGAACAAGCTGATGGAAGAATACGGCATTGCCCAGCGCAAAGAGTTCAATGAGCCAGCTGATCACCTTGCTGTCGAACTCGATTTCATGGGCAACCTAATCATCATGGCCAACCAGCAAGGTTCAGAAGAGCAAGCCGAGCCGGTAATGCAAGCTCAGCTCGACTTTATCAATACCATGCTGCTTAATTGGCTGCCTGCATTTAGTGCAGAAGCTAAGCAACGCGATCAGTTCGGCTTCTACGCCGCTGCTGCTGAGGTTCTCATCGCTTTCTGCCATTTGGATACCCAGTTCCTAAAAGGCGAAGAACAATAACCCTGACTGGCATCAGCCAGCAACCAACATCACTATCTCAGTTTATTGCCGGCACATGGATTGCCGGCTTTTTTGTGCGGTTAACTTTATAACAAGCCCAGCAGCAAAGGCATCTTTCTGCTTGTTCAGTCTCCATCCAGCATACATGACACAATACTGACATTCCGCATTAAGCGCTTTTATACATTGCAGTCATAGCGATGATAACCACCAATAAAGGTTAATTTATGCAAAACAGCAAAACGCGTACCCAGCAACAACCGAATTCAGTATTAAACCTAATGAAATATGCCCTACCTTTGATGCTGGTGACTTTATTCGCCTTCAGCCCTGCATCCAAGGCCAGTGATGCTGCAACAGATACTGTTGCGAACCAGAAGGAAGTCACCCATCGTATCAATGCGATCCAGCGCGACTTGACGAGTATCCGTCAACAAACACTACAAGCTAATCCAGAGCTAGTTGAACAAGCGAAAGCATTCGAAGCGGCATATAAAGAAAAAGCCAAAGAAGTTGGCTATAACCCTGACGAGTTCATCAGCAAAGCACAAGATATTCAGAACAAGGTTCGCAATGCTGAAACCAGTGAAGAAGAACGTGAAACATTGATCAAAGAGTTTGCCGCTGCCAAGCGTCAACTGGCAGAACAACGCGAGAGTATTCTTGCTGACGAAACCTTGATGGCGATGCAGGAAAAACTTCAGGCAGATACCTTTGCCGCAATGAAAACCAGCAACCCTGAAACTGAAACCTTGATGAAAGAGCTCAACACCCTACTTGAATCTCTTCAGTAAGCCGTAAATTATCTGCCCCGCGTTATAATACCGCAGCCTCTCGCTGCGGTATTTTTCAATGACCATCCTCGTAGTCGCTCATGTTGATACCCATCTCTTCTGCGACTTCGACCCAGTAAGGCTCCGCCTCACAGACACAAGTATCACACCAATTGGCGATACCTTCGTGCATACTCATTGATTTCTGATCGGCTTGATTGTCTGGCCCTAGTGGTTCCTGCTTTAAATAATTAATCGCCATAACTTCTCCTTGAATACCTTCAACTGCATCAAGTTAGCAGTGATAAAGCAGCGTTCCTGTCGAGATAATTATAGAAGGCAAATTGACCAAATAAGAAAAGGGACAGCATCTCTGCTGCCCCTTAAGCACATTTACAACTCGAAATGCTAAGACTGGTTGGCTGGAATCATGTCCGGTTCATCAGTCATGTTACGTGTCACGTATACCGCAAGTACTAAAGCACTTAAACCACCGACTAATTTGCCCGCTACTACAGCCGAAATCATGTCGCTATTTACCGCCGCGGTGAAACCAAGGTGATCACCAAAAACAAACGAACCACACACCGCAAAGGCAACATTGATGACCTTACCGCGGTTATCCATATCTTTGAAAATATTAAACATCGCGATGTTGTTAGCCATTGTCGCCACGAGCCCTGCAGCAGCCGTTTCTCCCATCCCCATCGAACTACCGAGTTTGATCAACGGTTTGTTTAGGTGCTTAGTAATAAAGTGTACCATCGGGAAAGCACCGGCCAATACAATGGCGATAGCACCAACAATTTCGATACCGTCGGAAATCGGAGCCATACCCGGGATCAGTACGACCCCTGTTAATGTTTCAACCACGATCGCAGCCAGTGCAATAGTAATAACAGCAATCACCCCTTTACCAAACACTTCAAAACCACGGATCATTGCTTCTGGCTTGAGCCATAGACCTACGGCAATCAAACCGGCCACAATGACAATCGGAACTAAATTGCCGAGGATCATCCCCATATCAAAGCCTGCTACCAAGCCACCCACAAAACAACCGACTGGAATGGTAGTCATACCGATTAACACACCACGGGCAAGGTACTTAGTGTCTTCTTTCTGAATGATCCCCAAAGCAACCGGAATGGTAAATACCAATGTCGGCCCCATCATGGCACCAAGAATTAAGCCTGAAAACAAGCCAGCAGCTTCGGTTTCAGCCATACTTTGCGCCAGTGGGTAGCCCCCCATATCGTTAGCCAATAGTGTACCGGCGAACATCGCAGGGTCGGCCCCCAGAGCGGTGTAAAGCGGCACTACAACGGGACTTAGCAGGTTGGCTAGAACCGGGGCTAAACTCACGACCCCGACCATCGCTAATGCTAGAGCCCCCATTGCCATGAAGCCTTCATCAAATTGCTGTCCGTAGCCCCAACGGTTGCCGAGTACTTTATCTACCGCACCCAGCACCATAAAGCCCACCATAATGTATAAAATAATGTCATTCATGATGTACCTTCCTTTCCCAAATAATGATTTTCATCAGTTACAAGTGCTGGCTACTTTTTTAAAGGTGTAAGAAGCCCGCCCTATGCAACTGCATACGGCTAAAAAATGGAACGTATTAAATCGCCTGACTCGGGTGAAATACCGTCTTGATAGGCGCTATTGCTGGTTAAATTTTTCCTTCTAGGATCTCCTTACGTGGCTGCGCAATCACCACCTTGTCGACCAACACGCCTTTATCCCTAATTCGGTCGGCAGCGGCCTCTACCGCCGCTTGTACGGCAGCCACATCACCAGTCAGGGTGACAAAACCTTTACCGCCGATAGCCATTGCCATATGGACTTCTAGCAGTTCAATATTTGCAGCCTTGACTGCCGCATCGGCCGCTTCAACAATCGCCGCAACAGAAAATGTTTCAACAATACCTAACGCTGAGGTATGTTCGACAACGCGGGTACCCGCAATGGCCGGAAACACATCAGGGTGAACATTGGCAATGATCAGATCATCGACCACCTCACCACCGCCAACCCGTAATCCTGTTTCAACAGCCGCATTAATCGCAGCCACATCCCCACTCACCATAACCATAAACTTGCCAGGACAAATCGTACGGTTAAATAAAATCTCGACATTGGCCGCTTTTAGCATGGCATCTGCAACCAAGTAGCCCCGAGCAATAGAGTTGAGTTCAATACAGCCAATTGCATTTACCATTTATTTTTCCAATCAATTTCTAATTGCATTAAGCCACCTCTTCTGTGGCTACCTGATGCTTAATGACGACAGAATCACTTACTGAAGCAACAACGCCCGAGATACTGGCATGTACAGCGGTACTGAGCCCGCCTTCTGCGGGTTGGCCGATCATCTGCCCTTTAACTACCGTTTCACCTTCTTTAACAATGGCTTGTGCAGGTAGCCCTATATGCTGCGCCAACGGAATTGAAACCGCTTCCGGAACATAATCACTTGATCGGTAAGCGGCTTTTGTTTCCATGTACTGGCTTAACTCCAAGCGACGAGCGAGCCTTTTAGTCGGCACGCCTCGGTATTCCCGCAATGGATGCACATCCGTCGTTTTGGCTTGTAGCTCTGCTGGTGATTGCCATTGCTGCTGCTCACGTAGTGCCCGCTTGGTAGTGGCACATACCCGACTCGGATCCAGCCCCTCGGGGCACGACCACATCGTACAAAGGTTACATTCGCAGCAGGCTTGCGCTGCTAAGGCAAAGCTCTGGTTATTGCTGCCTGAAACCTGAAGCGAACGCATCGCCAGATGTGGCTGAATGGGATAGCCCAGCAAATTCCGGGGACACATGGAAGTACACATGCTGCATTGATCGCACGCTGCTTTACCTATCCGTCGAAGATCAGCTTCGCTGCGCAACTTGATCCGTGCTATCCGTGAGCTTTTAGGCAACACCAGTAAACCACTGGAAACTTTTGTTATCGGCTTATCCAAATCGGCCGTTATCGAGCCCATCATCGGGCCACCTTCAACAACGACACAATCCTCGCGGGTCATCCCCCCCGCAAGTGCAATAGCCTCACGGTAAGTCATGCCAATGGGTAACCACGCCGAGTACGGCGAGGGGACTTCACCGTGAACGGAGATCATTGTTTCTGTCACAGGCTGGCCGTTTGCGGCACGGAAAACATTGATAAAGGATTCAATGTTATTAACCATCACCCCGATATCTTTCGGTAGCCCACCAGCAGGAATACGTTTACCCGTTGCATGGAAAACCAGTTCAACTTCATCACCGGCAGGATACACATCATCCATCAGCAGCAATTCGATATTGGCCGGCAATAAGGAGGTCAGTATCGCGATGGTATCGGCATTTTTCTTTTTAATGCCAATGATCCCGCGCGCCGCACCTACCTGCTTCATGGCCAGTAACATCCCGCCACACAGCTCATGTCCCCACTGCTGCATCAAGACCTGATCTTTATACAGCAATGGCTCACATTCAGCGCCGTTGGCCAACACCAGCTCAACTTGGCAATCAAGTTTGACGTAGGTCGGGAAGCCTGCGCCCCCCGCACCAACGACTCCGCCTTGCTGAACTAGGTTCAATAACGGTTCCACATCTACCTCGACTAGTTAGCTATTGGGTTTCGAGCGACATCAAGCACGGCAGCCTCAAACGCATCACACGCAGCGCGGCACGCCGCTTGTGAACCGGCTAAATGGCCGCCACCAAAGTTAGTTTCAGACGGTGGCGCAAATAAGTTCACCAACTTAACGTCAGCCGCTTTCAAAGCTGCATCCAGGGCGTACATTGCTTCTAACGGAGGAGCAATCAAGTAGGCTAATGCTTCACCCTGCTCTACCCCAGCTTCAGCGGATAAATAGCTGCCTGTTGATGAAACCAAGTGGGCAAAAAAGGCGATATCACCATTTTCATCAGCGCACTGGAAAGCAGCCTCGTCTTCGATAAACGCTTTGGCTCGTTCCAAGCCAGCAATGACATCAGCCGGGCATCCACCAGCCAAAATACCGATCACTTCACCCGAAGTCGGGCCGGATGAGTGCGCAGCACCGGCATAAAAGGAACGAGCATAAACCACATCCACGTTTGCCGCTTTCGTTGCTTCGTCCAAAGCGCAATAGGTCACATCATCACAATCAGACGTGATAATACCTATGCTATTGTGATGGGGCTGAAGCCCCATTTTTTCCTTGTAAACCGGATCGACCGAGGCAATCACACGGGTCGCCAATACTGATGGTTGAATTTTGTCTAAAATTGCCATGCTTCGTTCCTTCTTAGCGCTTCAAGTTAATGCCACTGGCTTTCTGCGCCAGCATGGTTTTGACCAAATCAACGATTACTGCTGCCGCTTCCACCGGTGGTGTTCCCCCTGCGTGAATATTTGATATTACGGTGCGATCTGACTCGACTGTTTTTTCTGTTGGCTTGTAGATCGCATAACAGCTTAATGACTCTGACTGACCTAGCCCCGGACGCTCTCCAATCAGCAGCAGGTTGACTTCAGCATCTAGCAGCATGCCAATTTCATCTTGTGCTTTTACCCTGCCGTAACGCAGGAAGAAAGGCGTACCGACATCCAGTCCGGCATTTTTCAAACCGTTGATCAGTGGTGGAAGGATTTCATCATGGTTGACAGTTACGGCATCCAAACTTAACCCATCAGACAGCACAACCTGTACCTGTGGCGCTTTTTTGCAGTTATCACGAATCAGCATCTTGGCATCATCATTGAGTTTGCGGCCAAGATCCGGGCGAGTTAGGTATACATCTTTATCAGCTGCGCAAGACTGCACTTCCATCAGGTTGCGCTCTTGCAGCCATGACGATTCGACATTCTTAATAACCGTATCTTTCGAACGTGAGTGATCGGCCAAAAATCGCAGCAAAGCGGTTGTTCTTGGACGTGGGCCTGTGCGTCCAGTCCCCACCCGAGCATCCGTCTGCGACATCAAGTCATCGATGACTTTGCTATCAGCAGCCTCACTAATGCCGTTCCATTTCTTAAAGCATTTATCCCCCAAATCGGGTAACGATTCCGTGCTGTTTTTACTCTGTGTGACTTGTGCATCAACCACCTTGGTGACCGTTGCCGGACTGACATCTTTTTCACCTAGCTGCGCAAGTACGGTGGCGACAATATCCTGAATCTTCTGTTCGTTCATTCCTAGCTACCCCTTATTTGAAGAAAACTGATGGGTCGCCCGCCTTGCGGGTTAACCGGCCATTTTCCATAAAGCCCATGGTTTCCATCCACGCTTCAAACTCCGGTGCCGGACGCAATTTCAATAGCTGTCGAACAGTGGCGGTATCATGGAACGAGGTGGTTTGGTAGTTCAGCATGATGTCGTCACCAAGCGGCATACCAATCACAAAGTTAACCCCAGCAGCAGCCAGAAGAGTCACTAGGTTTTCGTTTGAGTTCTGATCTGTATCGGCGTGGTTGGTGTAACACGCATCACATCCCATCGGTATTCCCGACAGTTTACCCATGAAGTGATCTTCCAACCCGGCACGGATAATTTGTTGGTGGTTGTAGAGGTACTCAGGACCAATAAAGCCAACAACGGTATTCACCAAGTGAGGGTTATAGCGTTGTGCCAATGCGTAGCATCGCGCTTCCATCGTCATCTGATCGGCACCATGGTGGGCATCGGCAGAGAGTTCAGATCCCTGTCCGGTTTCGAAATACATCATGTTCTCGCCAGCTAGGTTGCAGTACTGCTTACCAACTTCATAGGCTTCGTCGAGCATGTCGACACTCACACCAAATTCCGCCAGTCCTTTTTCTGAGCCTGCAATACTTTGGAATAACAAGCCCCCAGGCGCTCCCCGGCGAACCGCTTCCATCTGAGTGGTTATGTGCGCCAAGACACAGGGCTGGGTAGGAATATTCCACTTGGTGATCACATCTTGAATTGCATTTAGCATCTGGGTGGTGTTTTCGACGCTATCTGTGACTGGGTTGATGCCAATCACGGCATCGCCACAACCATAGGTTAAACCTTCATAGGTTTGGGCCAGAATCGAATTGACGTTATCACGGGTATCATTTGGCTGCAGGCGACAGCTAAAGTGCCCAGGCAAACCGACTGTCGCATTGGCCTTGGTGATCACCGGCATCTGACTGGCGCCATACATCAAGTCACCGTTCGAGCACAGCTTACCAACGGCAGACACCATTTCTGCGGTTAAGCCTTTGCGTAGGCGTTGCATGTCTTCGTTGCTGACATCACTGAGTACGTACTCACGCAGCTCACTCACCGTCCAGTTCTGAATTTTCTCGAACATGGTGCGATTCAAGCTGTCTTGATTAATCCGGGTGATCAAATCGGTTTCGTAGCTGACAACCGGATTTTCACGCAAATCCTTCAAAGTCATTTCCGACAGCACATGTTTAGCCGCGACTCGCTCTTGCGCCGTTTGCGCCGCAACGCCCGCCAAAATATCGCCCGAGCGAAGATCTGACGCTTTAGCAAGTACATCTTTCACATCCCTGAATTGGTAAGTTTGACCAAACAGGTGGGTTTTTAACTTCATGTAACAACTCCTTTTAAGACGGGAAGGCGAGAGATTTCACAGTTAATGGCACAATCTCCCCGCCGAAGTAACTGTTTCCAATATCGATATAGTCACCCTCATGGGTGATCACTTCATCAATGACAGTGACAGGCAGCGGATACAGCTGAGGCTGTAGTTCCATCCCCAGTGCTTTACCGATATCGTTATGTACAATGACAAATGCCGGATCCTGATGGTTACCGTGCTGCTGGTAGAACCGGGCTAGTTCAGCCGCCACATGCTGCACGGTCTGGTAACGGATTGGCATTCCACGGTCGAGGGCAATCGCGTAGCGGTCACAGCCAATGGCAAGATCCATTCGCTCGGCAGCAATCACAATTTGTTCGCTTATTTCAGGCTGCGGCTGTTGCCAGTCCACAGCTGGGTGTACCACTGGAATATTTTTAAGTGGCAACTCGGCTGAATTGAGCCAAATGGTTGAGCCCGATAGCGTTAGTGAATAGGCCCCGGCACCAATCACCGTGGCACGTAATGTCTGATTTGGGCGGCGAACCGGATAATGGGCCAACCGGCCATGACGCAGCAATGAAAGTGCAAGTTGAGGCCCAATATCACCAAAGTTGCCTATGTGTGCGGGGTTATCCGCATGGTAGTAACACTCTCCAACGCCACCACTCAAGAAAACAGCATCAAGATCCTTGTGCTCTGATAAACCCGATGTTTGCAGCAGTTGGACGGCCAGTGGTGATAGCTGCCCCTCCATGACTTCAACAATCAGATCAGCCATACGATCAACCATTCGCTTAAGATGATCTGCCGTGATCTGGCGTGGGTGCAAGGTTTCCCCAAACAGATCCTGCATCACGACCACAGCCGGTTTATGGACATACACCACTTCACCGCTGTCGTTAAGCTCCACCAAACGGCCGCCAATATTGAGGCAAGCAGTCTCGACAACCCGACCACAGTCAAACACCACATAATTGGAGGTACCACCACCAATATCGATATTCATCACTTTAAGGTGACCGTTCTGCGCAAGCTCCTGGGCACCACTGCCACGGCCAGCAATAACCGATTCAAGATTGGGTCCAGCGGTCGCAACCACAAAATCGCCTAGCCGTTGTGACAAATCCATGATGGCATCACGGGCGTTATGCGCTTTTGCCGTTTCTCCGGTAATAATAATCGCGCCGGTTTCCACCCCTTCCCCTGCTTTACCGCCGGAGTCTAAGCCAGCAAGTTCGATCTGCTGCTCTATAAATTGCTGTAGCCCAAGCGCATCAATCGTGCCCTGATGATTAATCGGTGTGAAAGTAACCGGGCTCTGATATACGATGTCACGCTCGATAAATTCATAGACCGGAACCTGAGAAGCAGGTGCACGGTTAACCACCGTCAGGTTAGAAAAAATCACTTGGGTGGTCGTTGTACCAATGTCGATCCCGACACTATGGATAACCTTTCTATCCATCAGCAATATCCTTCCGGCAAAGTACCGGTAATAACTTGCTGCAATAATCCTGAGATCTGCTCAGGCCTCACATCTCTTGGGTTGCCCTGCAGGCAGATGTCTTTCATCGCCTGTTCCGCCAGCAAAGGAATATCCCGCTTAGCAATATCAACGTCGGCAAGTGAGGTCGGCAGCCCCAAATCCATGACTAACTGGCGAACCGCCAATACTGCGGCCCTACAACGTTCACGCGGTGTCATAGAATCACGCCCCACACCCAGTGCATTGGCCACTTCGGCTAACTCGGCTTCACAGCTAAGGGCATTAAAAGCCATTACATACGGTAGCAAGATGGCATTAGCGACACCGTGGGCAAGATGGTATCGGGCACCAATCTGATGAGAGATAGCGTGGGTTAGCCCCAACCCGGCATTACTGAATGCCAAGCCTGCTTTATAGGCTGCAACTGCCATGTCATACCGCTTATCAATGTCTTGGCCATAGCCTGCGGCTACCGGTAGTGCTTTGCTTATGGCTTCAATCGCGTGATAGGCATACGCCTTTGATAGCGGATTAGAATAGCGAGAAATATAAGCCTCAATGGCATGGGTAAGCGCATCGATACCCGTCGCAGCGGTGATCTCAGCAGGTACCCCCAGCATCAAGGCAGGATCGATAAGGGCCATATCAGGTACTAAGGCTGGACCTTTGACCGGCACCTTGATACCTAACGCCAAATCTTTAATCACGGTAATATCGGTGACTTCAGAGCCCGTTCCTGCCGTGGTCGGGATCGCGCCCAGGCCGACCCGCCGTGATGCTATTCCGCCCACTTTAAAGTCAGTCAGTTTTCCTTGGTAATCACCAATAACGGCAATGGCTTTAGCGGCGTCCAAAGCTGAACCACCACCAACACCTAGCACAAAATCGGCACCGCAAGCCTTGAGGGTGTCGCTCCCCACCTTCAGGCAATCACTATCCGGCTCGCCGGCAATATCGGTAAACAGCGTAAGGGAAAGTCCGGAGAGTTTAATTGCCGTCTCACAGCCTGCCGTTAGGCCAAGCTGGTACACCTGCTTGTCGGCTACCAGCAGAACGTTTGACGCACCAAGCTCTTTAAGCACATCCCCTAATTGGTTGACGCAGTAGCCACCCGTCACCGTGACGGCAGGTGAGCGGAATGTAAAACCACGGTGGGGACGATATTGAGTTAGGGTCTGTTGAACAATCGCGGCAACATCGGCTTGTGACACGCTCATAGCTTACTCCTTACCTTCCAACATCAAGCCATAGCTCGCAATGGCAAGTGGCGTCAGGTACAGGGCACGTGAAAACTCAACCACATTGATTGTTGGGAATGCCTTACGGAAAATATCACTAAAGCCCGCAATCAAGGTGCCACCACCAGTCAAATACATCGCGGTCGGCTGATGGCCAGTCAAATGCTCACTCACAATGTCTGCCATCTTTTCAATGACCGGCTTTGCCATAGTGGCAACGAGTGGGTCTTCATGGCTACGTCGCTTGTATTGCTCAGCTTCATCCACTTCAACCCCTAGCCCGCCGGCAATCGTCAAGCTGACATGGCGGCCACCCGACGGTTCGTCAAGCGAGGTGACCAACTCACCATTGGCGATAATAGCAGTACCCGTGGTACCGCCACCGACATCAATCACCGCCCCCTCTTGGATTTGCAGCAGCTCTGCAACACTGCTTGGCTCATCAATCACATGGCTCACCACCACCCCGGCAGACTCCACCACGTTGATAGAGATCCGTGGATCAGTCCCCGGCGGGTATGAAGTGATTGCATGCTCGACAGAGACACCAAGCTTCTGCTCAACCTTTCGTAACTGCTCCCGCACAATCCGGCAAGCACCGACATAATCCACAACCACCCCGTCCCGGACCACATCGGCCCAATCAAGAAAAGCGGCGACAGGTAGGCCGCGACCATCGATCACAACGGTCTGGATATCCGCCGTCCCTAAGTCGATACCGACATGCCACTGGTCTGGTGCAGACACCGGCGACTCATCATTGACCAGTTCGTCAATGAGCAATAGGTGTTGGTTAACATGTTCGAGCAAACTAGTCATAGCTATACGATCCTGAACGCATCAACAGCGGTACAACGGCGCTTGCGAGTGAAAGTCAACGCATTCGTCACCCCTTCCCCGGTTGGGGTCGAAATCGTCATGGTTGTCCAGCCTTCACCACCAGCGCCTATTGCCGCAATCGCAGGTCCATTTTTGGCCAATAAACTACAGTCCATTTCAAAGGCCATGCGGGTGAGCACATCGATATTTTTCGAATGAATCGCCGCGGTATGTCGATTACCGTTTTCAAGCTCCACCGCCCAATCAATGGCCTGATCGACATGCTGGGCCCTGATCAATGGAATAATTGGCATCATTTGTTCAGTCGTGGCAAAGACATGATCTTTATCCGCATCAAATACCAACAGGCGAGTATCAGCAGGCACTTGAATATCAGCAGCAGCGGCAATCTTGGCCGCATCTCGTCCAACCCATTTAGGATCGGCTGAAGGATGCTCCCCGGGATACCCTTTGAGCACGATACGGGCAACTGACTCAGCTTGCGCTGGACTTAACTCAAACGCGCCATGCTGGCACATACAGGCTTTCAGCTCGTCGGCAATCGATGCAACCGCAATGATTTCTTTCTCTGTGGCACAAACGATGTTGTTATCGAATGAGGCCCCCTGCACGATAGAAATTGCAGCACGTTGCAGATCAGCCGTTTCATCCACTACCACCGGCGGGTTACCCGGACCGGCAGCAATAAGACGTTTATCGGTGACTTTGCGCGCCGCATCGACAACGGCATCACCACCAGTAACCACCAACAGGCCGATCCCCGGATAGCAGAACAGGGCTTGGGCATTTTCCAGCGACGGCGTCGCCACCGTAGTACAGATATTGGCCGGGCCACCGACACTTTCACTGGCTTTGTTTACCAGTTGGATTGCGTACTGCGACACCTTCTTGGCTGCTGGATGCGGTGCGAATACAACCGCATTGCCCGCAGCAATCATGCTGATCGCATTATTGATCACCGTACAGGACGGGTTGGTACTCGGAGTGACGGAAGCAATGACGCCCCATGGGGCATTTTCCATCAAGCTCATTCCCGCATCGCCGGATACCGCCTGCGGGGCTAAAATTTCGGTCCCCGGGGTACGCTGGGCAACCAGCAGATGCTTGGCAATTTTGTCTTCAACACGGCCAAAACCCGTTTCTTCTACCGCCATGGTAGACAGCTCTTTGGCGTGCTTTTTAGCCATTCTGCGAATAGCTAGGATCATCTCGTCACGCAAAGCCAGCGAGTGAATTTGTTTCTGAGCCTGTTTCGCGGCGGCAACGGCACCATCCAGCGTTGGATAGATACCGTAATCACCGGCCCCGCAATCAGAAGACGTGCCGTTTTGAGTCATATCGAGTTGCATGACAACACGTCTGACAATTTCTTCTATTTGCTGCTGATCCATAATGAATCTACTCCATGCAACAGGTTAAATTTTCCGATAAAGCTGTTCGCGTGACGCGGTGACTTCATCAATGATCCCCACCACGCAAAGATCGACAGGTGAGCCGGTTTGCAAATCACCGTAAGCTGCCCGGGCCGAACTGCCCGAGACCACCATCACCCACTCGTCCTCGCCCGCACCAAGCTGATCCATTGCAATATGGATCTCACCCATGCCGTTACCTTGCTTATCGACAAACTCCACCAAACAGAGCTTATCCATCCGCATGTGTTGACTGCGGACGGTGGCAATAACATGGCCTATAACTTTCGCGATGCGCATACGAACTCCTCATGCTGCGGCTCCCCTCAGCACATGCCAAGGGAAAACCATTACTTCACCGTGATCGGAAATACTTTTTCAAGATCTTGATGAGGACGAGGGATCACGTGGACCGCTACTAACTCACCCAAACGTTGGGCCACAACTGAGCCCGCATCTGTTGCCGCCTTGCACGATGCCACGTCACCACGGATCAATGCAGTAACATAACCAGAGCCTATTTGCTGATAGCCAACAAGCTCCACGCGTGCAGCCTTGACCATCGCATCCGATGCTTCGATAAGTGCGGTCAACCCTTTGGTTTCTAGAATTCCTAATGCGTCCATTTAACTGCTCCTTGGATTATTTGCTTTCAGTGCGTGATTTAGTTGCTGGTGCTTTTTTTTCTTCTACTTCCGTGGTGATTGGGAAGATCGCTTCCAAGTCGCCGTGCGGACGAGGGATCACATGTACTGCGACCACTTCGCCAAGACGTTGAGCGGCTGCAGCACCGGCATCGGTTGCCGCTTTGCAAGCCGCCACATCACCGCGTACCATCGCTGAAACAATGCCTGACCCAATTTGCTTGTACCCCACCAACTGCACGCGAGCGGCCTTAACCATCGCATCAGATGCTTCAATCAATGCAGTCAGTCCTTTGGTTTCAATAATGCCTAACGCTTCCATTAGCTATTCCTCAACATTTGTTTTTAAAGTTATCGACACAGACATGAAGCCAATACCGAAATATCAACGATATCGTTCGCACTACAGCCGCGAGATAAGTCATGTACTGGTGAAGCCAAGCCTTGCAGCATCGGCCCCAACGCAATATATCCGCCTAACCGCTGGGCAACCTTGTAGGCTATATTGCCGGCGTTAAGCGAAGGGAAAATAAACACATTTGCCTGCCCTTCGAGTGGGCTATTCGGCATTTTCTGCGCCGCAACCGCAGGGACGATGGCTGCGTCAAATTGCACCTCACCATCGATGATCAAGTCCGGACAGCGCTGGCGCACCATCTCTGTCGCTTCGGTCACTTTGCTTACAGTAGGGTGCTCTGCACTCCCCTTGGTGGAAAATGACAGCATGGCTACCCGTGGTGTTTGGCCGGTAAGCCGGGCGAAGTTTGCGGCGGTATCAATCGCAATATCAGCCAACTGCTCAGCCGTCGGCAACGGGATCACCCCGGCATCAGAAAACGCATGCACGGATTGGCCATCCGGTGAGAGCATCAGGAAAAAACTCGACACCGTTTTGGAGTTAGGGGCAATGCCCACACCGCGAATAGCTGCCCGGATCACATCACCCGTTGTCGATACGTTGCCGCCAATACACACATCGGCGTAACCATGGGCGACCATCATCATGGCGAAATCCAGTGGCTGCTTGAGCCGGGTTGCCGCTTCCTCAGCAGTGATAGGTTTGCGCTGGCGGCTCACATAGCTGGCGACCATTTCATCAAAACACCCAGCCGACTCTGGCGACAGTAATGTCAAACAAGGCACGGCTATCCCGCTACGATGGGCCATATCACGCAACCGGAACGGGTTACCCAGCAAAATAGGCTCAGCCAATCCAGCCAATTTCATCTCATTGGCAGCATGGAGTAGACGTACGTCCTCAGCATCAGGAAAAACGATGCGCTTCGGTTGTTTACGACAGACTTCCCGGCAAGTTTCAAGCAACTTCATGACCCAGCTCCTTGAGGATGGCTTGATGGCCTTTTTCACACTGCAATACCAAAATCATTACGACATAAACCGCACTAGACAGCCGGTTCAACCCCGCCACAATGTCATTTCGGCTCAACTGCATGCAGTCATCGAGATAGACCTGACTGGCAATCAGCTCAAGCTCGCGAACCAACGCGCGCAAATAATTCAGCTGAGCAACAGTCTGGCCGTAACACTCATCGGGCAATAAATGATCATGACCCAAGTAAGCCAGTGGCTTGTGCGACCAGCGATGCACCTCATCGGCGTCAAAACTGCCAAGCCTAGGCAAAGGCAGTTGTTGCTCTGTGACTTCAGCCTGCAACACTTGCCCGAGATAAGAGCGAATATCAGCCATAAAGCCTTTGAGCAACTCAGGCTGCCCTTCCAGTGCACACTGCGCCATAACACAAAAACAGATGCAGCTATCGAGTTTTCCCCGTAATGCAATCCGCGGATGGGTTTTCGGTACGAGCACTTGGTCATTCAAATGGGTCATTAATGCTGGCTTATCGGCAATATGCGATCCGCACATCACGCACGCATTCTCAGGGCGTACATTGTTAGTTTTCAATGGGTGTACCTGCTCGGCAGGTTCTAGGGCCTCACCTTCTCGGCTCGAAAACACCTGTCCATTGTCACTACGCCACTTCACTGTAATTTGCCGTTCAGTAACCATCTGCTGGGCTGCGGGTGTAAAGCGTGTCCCTACCGGCAAAAAGATCTCACCGCCAGCACGTAAACCAACATGCTGGCGTAAGTAATCTTCAGTAATAAAGGCAGGCGTGGCTTTGCTGTCCATGATTACGCCCACTCGGCAGGGTAAGTAATGTAGACATAGCGCACATGGGTCGGAGTACCGAACTCCACCGTGCTTCCTTTAGGAATAAAAATGACATCACCCGGCTTGCCAACCGTGGTTCCAGAGGCAGTCTTCACATGAAACTCCCCTTCCAAGACCACATTGACTTCGTCATAGCATAGGGTCCAAGGGAAGAAAGCATTCTCCCAGCCCATGTAACCGACGCCCATGTTGCTATTGTCTTGGGCACCAATAACATCCGTTAGGCCGATATTCTTACCAGGCGCGCCATCAAACTCACCCAGTTGAACCGCACTGCCTCGTACCAGAACAATGCCATCATCATTAATTTGCCGTGCTGACGGCGGTGCCTGTACACCAAAGTCTTGCAATGCCTTGCTGATCAGCTCTTTAATCAACGCACTCTGATCACTGTCGACGCGTGTGAGCTTCGACTCAATCTCAGACTGGATCTTGGCAGCAAGCTGGCCTGAGCATTCAACGTCACTTTTCTTTGCTTCAGGCAACGACTGGTTACTGGCTGCATTTACCGGCGGAGCCTCAACATGCTGTTGACGCGGCTCCGCATCAAGCAGTTCCACGCCCTCAACGTTAGCAACATCGCGTGCTTCCGGTGTGATGATGTACTGCGCCACCGGTACAACTAGGTAGCTTTCTTTATTCGCTTTTGCTTTACGTATATCCGCAGCAGAAATTAACTGTTTCATTACCGCTTCCCTTGCAATTAGAATGGTTTCACTCAGCATTTACTGGCTGAAGAGAAAGTAAGTGCTCATAGAGTTGGTCAATCGATGAAGGATCATAAATAGAGGTGCGGAAGTAAGGTCCGGTTATCCCCTGCCCCTTCAATAGGCGCTCTGCCCTTTCACAATCAGCACCCTCAACATCAGCCTTGCTGATCACCGCTACAATATTCTTATTCGGATACACTCGTAATAAGCCGCTCGGCGCACTGACACACTTCGCATCAGCAGGCTGTAAAATCACAATTGTTTTTACCGTCGAGATTGTCGACAGCAATGCACCATTCCACGAACGGTTATCGACAAACTCTCCAGGTGTATCTATAACGCTGCCCTGATAAAAAATAGCGGCCTGCGTTTTTCCTGTATTTGTGTTTTGGTTGAGAATCTTATTAATCAGTGCCGACTTGCCTGCATCCACCTCACCAATAAAGGCGATATTCGATATTTGTTGCTCAGCCATACTATGTCCTAGTTATTTCACAAGTGTTATAAGACAGCGCAGTATTAAGCACAGATATAACTGTCTTTAATGCTTCATCAACCGATGCAACACTACCTGTAATAACTAAAGCTCCAGAAAACCGATCAAGAAATCCGATATTTACGTTTGCTGACTTAGTTGCGATATCCCCAGCAATAATAGACGTCTCGCCTGGCGTTAACGTTAAAATCCCTATCGCTCCTTTACTTTCAACGCCTACTCGCTCGCATAATTCTTCAGTTGGATTGGCAACTAAGTGAGCAAGTGTTACCTGCTTACCCGGAACAAACTCTTGAATAATTCGCTCTTTACCAGATGATAGATCTAACATTAGTGGATACTTAGTATAAAAACACTAAATCAATCTACACCTATGCTTTCTGCTTTTATGAAATGTATGTCACACAATTATTTTTTACTTTTATTAATTATTAAAGTTATAGATAAAGTATGACCGCAATCACTAAATAGAATAATTAAACATTTTAATTACCTTTAAAATAAACAATTAAAACAAACATGGACAACCAAAGGCTTTATTATATTTAACTATCTAGCAACAGCAGGTAATGATTCATTTTAAATATAGCTATCAAAATGATAGTTATATTTAAAATATAATTGGATGAGAAAAACCTATCGACACGATTAATTTTATAAATGAAAGTAGAAACAGGAATAAATAAAAAAAGCCGGTGCATAAACACCGGCTTTCAACAATATAACAACGTCTGTTTATAGCAACACCAAGCAATGCTTGGTGTAAACCTATAGCTCCATCGGCTGATTCGCTTTAAGCAACTTCATGCCTTGGATATGCTGGATAAACCACTTCACAATAGCCAGTACAGCAATGATAAGACCGATAACAGGAATGACCTGCAAGATCTTGTGCAGAAACGGGCTATAGACCCAATATTCAGCTCCAGCAAGCATCCCAGTCGTCGTCGCAGCCGTTACACCCAGCACGACGAAAAAGGTGAAGAAGTAAAAGAAGGTACGAATGATGGTGTAATAGTGGCTATAGCTCAGCTCATCAGTGCCCTTGTTCAGCTTATAAGCTGAGTAGATAACGGCAACAATGCCTGAAATCATCAAAGTCAGCGGGGTTAGGAAGCTAGCGATATATGCAAATCGCACTTCGCGTCTTGGATCAGTAGACATGACTTTATCCGTTGATAATTGTGTTTAACCTAATTATCACACGTATTTTTGCGCTATCAAGTTTGAACGTTGAAGACGCTGATCACGATCAAGCCTATCCGCTATAGTCTGTTATAGTCACTTAAAATAACAGTACAAATAAAACAGCCTAGGTGAGCGTCCTAGGCTGTTGTAAGGTAATACTTTTTTAAAAAGTTACAGCTCTTCTGTTGGCTGGGTGACTTCGCTGCCGTCTTTGATACGGCGGTGGCCTTCTTGTAGATGTACAAAATCCACTAAATCATCACCACTCACTTGGAAAGCCTGACCAAAGCCCTTAACGAACAGGCCTTGAGTTGGTTCAAAACGGAACATTTTAAAATCTTCCAAGCCGCTAAGGCCATCGATAATTTCACCGAAACGTTCTTTTAGCTGTTCAACCGCTGCGTGCCACTTCTTCGTTTCGCGTTCGACCACGACAACTTGGGCTTCAAACGTTAAACGCTTGCGCGCATAGATGGTTTTCGATGAAGCTTCATCTTCAATCATCATCAACGAAACCTGAGGGTTTTCCAGCAGGTTCCGAGCATGCTTGGCAATCTGGCTGATCAGTACATAGTAGCCGTCATCAAGTAACGCAAACGGTGCGTAGCTCACATTTGGCTTACCGTCCGCATCCACAGTTGCCAACTGAATCGTCTGGCAAGATTGACGGAACTCTTTGATTTCTGGACCTAGGCGGCTTTGAAGGCGCTCTTGCTTTACAGCATTCATTCTGACTTTCTCCGGTATTATACCCAAGCTACTTGAGGTAACTTGGGGATATTGTTATTTGAATTTTGTTTTAAGTGCTTGGAATTTTTCAATCTGCTCTGGGAACAGCTGACGTTTCTTATCGCGACCTAGGTAGACCTTGAATACACACTCGCCGCCCTCGGCAAAGAAACCAATGAAGTAGCTTTCCTGCCCCATGAAAGGCTTACTAACCAAACCGATATCAGTCACAAGATCTAAGCGAAGGTGACCATGAAGTTCACCGTCTTTACCCATTAGATTGTAGTATCCACGGGCTTCTTTACCTTTCGGGAAAGGAGCTTTTACTTCGAAAATAGAGGCCATAGAGTGGACGATCGTCGTCACCGGTCCCCATGTTGGCAGATCTTCTAAAATCGCTTTTGCGTGCTCACCTGACATGGCAACCACCAACTCTTCAGGAAAAGCCATAACCACTTCACCTTCGGTAACACCGAGGGATTCTGCAATCGCCATAGCGTGAAGTTTAGGATCTGCGGAAAGTTGTTCAGCCACTTGGCCTTTTAGCGCTTCAAATGAAATCTTCTCAAACACAATTCTTCTCCAGGTACATCAATGTACAGGTCTTCTAATAGGTTATATTTTAATTCTGTTATGCGGTGACTTGCGTCATCGCATGTTGTTGCAAAACTTGAATCATTGACTGTGCCAAGGTCACAGACCAGAACGTCCCAGCTAACGTCAATGATAGATATTGGCCTTCCAGCTTCACCAAACCATTCTTTTGCCATGCTTCAAACAAGGGTTGGCATAGTCCAAAGATATCCTGGCTAAACTTTTGCTCGAAATCTTTTGCAGACAAGAAACCACGGTCAAAACTCGCTTTGATCTCAGCGTGAAGTGCAGCCTGAGGGCCAGACTTAGTCATCATAGCTAGCGGAAGCTGCTCTGCTTTTATCGCCTCGATATAAGCGTCTAAAGTTTTGTGCTGCATAAAGCCAAAGCCACCGACGTTACCACCTGCCCCCGCGCCTAAAGGCAAGACTTCAGCAGATGTCTTTGCAAGGCTGTTGTAAATGCTGCGCTCTCGGTTATCGCGAGCCCAATGGTTGCCACTTAATCGGCGTAAGTGGTGCTTTGCCATAAAGTTTACGCCATATTCGAACATTGAGGCTTTAGTCGGCGTATCTGCCGGCTCAGGAAGGCGGCCTTGCTCTATCATGCCTTTCATCGGTGTGCCGCCCATCTCAATCAGCTGATAGAGATCAACACCATGTGCGCCGCTGTCCAGGAAGTCAGCCAAATCTTGCTGCCACACTTTCATATCTTGATAAGGCAGACCGAACAGTAAATCGATAACAATCGGCGCGGCATTGGTGGCGCTAAGAGCTTGAATTCGCTCTAGCACAGGCTCGCGATCATCAAGGCGCTTAGCTTTGCGGCGAACCGTTGTGTCAAAACTCTGGACACCAAACGAAAAACGGTTAAAGCCACCTTCTAGTGCGCCTTCGAACATACGGTCATCGAAACGGTTGATGCGGCCTTCTAAGGTAATTTCACAGTCTGTGGTCAATGGGAAGTGAGCTTTCACCATTTTACCCAAACGCGTCACTTGTTCAGCCGTTAGGTCAGTTGGCGTCCCTCCACCGACATACACGGCCCGAAAAGGTGCAGCCTGGGTCCAAGGCATAGCGGCTTTAGCTTTCAGTTCGACCATCAACGCATCGAAATAGTCATCAATGAGTGACTGGCTAGATGCATACTGAAAGAAATTACAATATGTGCAACGGACACGACAGAATGGAATGTGAATGTAAAGGCAACGGCTGTTAGGGCTTTCCGGGGCAGTGGATAGCGCTTTAAGCGCCAAATCCTGGCGCTCTTCCTCAGCAACCATTGACGACATACCACCCGCATGCGCAGAACGCTTATTGGCAAAGGCATATCGAAGTGGATCGGGCGTATGTTTTCCTACTACCCCTTCGGTCAGTAGTTCCGGCGCCAACACTGCAGATTGTAAGGCTTGTTCTTCAATCATCTACTTCTCGTCGAGCTAGTTTCCTAGCCCCTCCTCAACAGGCTAAGCCTGCCTGTATTCCTCACTAGATCAACAGTACTTTGCTGTCACGTTCTAGTACCACGTTGAGCAATCGATATACCCAAGTGACTTCATTCAACTTGCAGTGACTTAGGTATTACTACTTCCTTAGGGCTTTGCCCTAATTACTAAAGTGGAATGATAACCACTCTTATTTGCAGGCAATCATAAGCACCCCTAAATAATATTGCAAATGATAATTGATATTATTTCGATTACGTGGATAATGAGAACTATTCTTGATTCCAAGAACTAAGTGACAGATTGCTGTTTAAGCGATTTTTCAATAGTAACAAACACATAAAGCATTATTTTGCATGGCCGGAGTGGAACAGTGAACGCAAAGAGATATGCCATAGCAGGTGTGGTATCAGTACTTGCCCACAGCCTATTACTTTCAGCTATACCTAACAAAATGGTGATGGCCATGCCGGTTGGCACAGAGTCAACCAAGGTCTCGCTAAACCTCGTTTCAGCACCGACGCCTCAGCCGACTGAACCTGTTGCAGCCGAGCCGCCCCCTCCAGCACCTGTAAAAGCCCCTAGAAAGGTCGTTAAAGAAGAAACAGCCGTGAAAAAGCTGGTTAAGAAAAAGCAACCAGAACCTAAACCTGAGGCAAAGAAGGTCAACAAGCCGACTCCGAAAAAAAATATTGAGAAAAAGGCCGAACAAAAAGTCGCAAAAAAAGCTGACCCCGTTATAAGGCCAGTTGAAGCCATCAAGCCAAAGCCAGCCGAAGAGATCACTAAAGCCGCTGAACCAGCACCGTCAGTTCAATCGCAAGCGGCATCAGGGGTAAACAGCGAGCCTCAACTCGTCACCAAACCAACGTTTGCAACTCGCCCAAGTCCAGTCAAATACCCTCGCATTGCCAAGCGCCGTGGGATTGAGGGTCAAGTATTGGTTGAAATCTGGATTGATGAATCAGGCAAGCAAGTAAAGCAAAACCTGGTTAAATCATCCGGCACAGAGATCCTTGACGAGGCCGCAATAGCAGCAATTAAACGCTGGCGTTTTTCATCTCATATTGTTGATGGTCAAGCCATTGCCCATCGCGTACAAGTTCCTGTCCGATTTAAGTTGGACTAGCATTTAATTGGATTCACTCATGGAAATGTTTCACTCCCTACAAAATCAATTTGGCCTGATGACGGCACCTTTGCTGATCTGTTCAGCATTAACATTAATGATCCTTCTCGAACGCAGCATTCAGGTGTTGTTATGCACCGGCGTTGGCAGAGGCAAGATTGATGCACTGCTGGCAAAACAAAGCCGGGCCGACGAAGCTGGGCTTGACCAATTGGCATCAGCATTAAAAAGCCAGCGCCCTTTGCTGTTCAAAGGGGTATCCATGCTTATTTCTCACCGCCATTTTTCCAAAGCCTTACGGGAAGATGCCGCTGGGATTTGGCTTCAGCAAAAACGCTCTCAACTACGTTCTGGTTTACGACTGCTCAGCCTTATTGGCGTGATCAGCCCGCTTCTTGGCCTACTGGGTACCGTTCTCGGCCTCATTGACATGTTCAAAGGCATTGCAATGAGTTCTGGCGCTGTCACACCGAATGATCTTGCTGATGGTCTTGGTCTGGCCATGCGTACAACCGCAGCCGGTCTAATCATTGCTCTGCCAGCGATTACCGGTTCCCAGTTGCTAGGTCTCTGGGCTGATAAAGTGACAGCAAAACTCGAGCATAGTCTGAACCACTGTAATCTTTGGCTTGAAGGCCTGTCTCTTGACCCCAACTGCCAACCTAAAGGTGAAAATACCGACAATGCGCAGGCGACATCATGATCCGAACCCACCAAGGCGTAGCCGGCGATGATGATCTCAAACCTGATCTAACACCGCTACTCGATATCATTTTTATTGTCATGGTATTTCTTCTCCTGACTGCCAGCGTCAAGCTGCAATCTTTGGATGTCGAGCTACCACAGACAGAAACACAGGCACTACAAGAAACAGAATCTGATCCTATTACCGTCAACATTACCTCTATTGAGCCTTACTGGGCATTACAAGGGGCAGAAATTGACAGTTGGGATGCGTTCAAGACTGCACTTCTAAAAGAAGTAAAAGCCAACCCTGACAAGCCTGTCGTCATCGGTGCTGACAAGGCTGGCTCGGTCGAAAACATGCTAAAACTCCTCGCTTTTCTTCAACAGAATGAAATCAAAGCGACACAGTTATTAATGGAAGAGGATAAATCATGAAGCGTTTTGCTCTGGCTACCGCGTTACTTCTCGCTGCAAACTCATCATACGCCAGTGAGCGCATCATCAGTGCAGGGGCAGCCATTACTGAGCTCATCAATGCGATGGGGGCACAAGAACAACTCGTTGCCGTTGACGTCACCAGTCAATCACTGGTGAGTGATGATATGCCAGTATTGGGCTACCACCGCCAACTCTCAGCAGAGAGCTTGATAGCACTTAATCCTACCCGACTGCTTGGTTCGAATGAAATGGGACCGAAAACCACCCTGGATCTCATTCAACAAGCCGGTATCGAGGTTGATGTAGTCAATTCAGGTGAAACTGTCGATGATCTTCTCGCCCGTATAAAACAAGTCGGCGAGCTGACTCAGACAGAAGAAGAAGCCCGTGTACTTCAGTTACAAGTACAGAAAAAGGTCGATTCTATTAGCCAAACCCTCGCCCAGCAAACCGAAAAGAAAAAGGTCTTGTTCCTGATGATCCACGAAGGCCGTCCGGCGAATGTTGCAGGCCGCAATACAACAGCAGATAGCGTGATCCGCCTAGCGGGTGCCATCAACCCTGCGGCTGGTGCCGTTGAGTCCTACAAGCCGATTTCTCTTGAAGCCATGGTTGAAATGCAGCCTGATATTATCCTGCTGAGCTCACGTACCCTCAGCCAGATTGGCTCTGCTGAGGACCTACTAAAAACCATGCCTTTGCTCGCTGCAACGCCAGCAGGACAAAACCAAGCGGTTGTCACCATTGATGGCACCGCGCTTATTGGGGGGCTCGGCCTGAAAAGCCTGAGTGAAGCAGAGCGTCTCAACCAAGTGTTTTACAACCAATAACGGTTAGCCGTTCATTTAAGCAGTTTATCTATGATGCAGTTACAACGAATCCCCGGCAATATTGTTTTCCCTGTCGGTATCACTTTACTGGTATTGGCTGTCACATCATCCATCGCAGTCGGCCCGATGAATATCAGCTTTTTTGATAGTTTCAAAGCGCTGTTGCCATTGCCTTTTGATTTGCCAGCCCATATCGAAATTGTTATTCACCAGATCCGCCTACCCCGGACACTACTGGGTATGGCAATTGGTGCAATTTTGGCGCTTTGCGGCGCAGTCATGCAGGGACTGTTTCGAAACCCGCTCGCCGATCCCGGCATCATTGGTGTATCCGGCGGTGCTAGCCTCGGGGCTGCGCTGTCAATTGTAATCTTCGCGCCGTTAGCTGCCAGTTTTCCATTGTTGCTGACATTGGGCACCGTACCTGTTTTCGCTTTTATCGGCGGCGCAGTCAGCACCTTCTTGGTGTATAAGCTTGGCACAGACAAAAATGGTACCTCCGTGACCATCATGTTGCTGGCAGGTGTCGCAATCGGTGCCCTTTCCGGCGCGGCGTTAGGACTAATGAACTACTATGCCGACGATCAGGCGCTACGTGACCTGTCGCTATGGACCATGGGCTCCTTGGCTGGCGCAACCTGGCCGGGAATTGGTCTTGCCTACATCACGCTACTTGCTCTGTTGTTCTCCTTTGATCGCAATGCAAATGCCCTTAATGCATTCTTGTTGGGTGAAGCTGAGGCAAAACACCTTGGTGTTAACGTTCAACGCCTGAAACGCATGCTGATTTTGCTCTGTGCCGCTGGTGTCGGTATTGCCGTCTCTCTAACGGGGGTTATCGGCTTTGTCGGGCTTATCGTTCCGCACATCGGACGTATGATTTCAGGACCGAACCATAAATCCCTACTGCCACTATCAGCCTTGCTTGGTGCTCTTATCTTGCTAGTGGCCGATATGCTTGCCCGCGTCGTTGCTGCGCCCGCTGAGCTGCCTGTCGGTATTATTACTGCCCTGCTCGGAGCACCATTCTTTATTTATCTCCTGATCAAGCAAAAAGGCAGACTGTCATGAGCCAGCAAACGAACGCAACGCAACCACGGGGCGCTAACAATGACATTGCCATTGAAGCGCGAAACTTATCTCTCAGTCTTGGTGGAAAAACGCTGCTGGATGATTTCTCACTGCAGATAAAACGCGGCCAATTGACCGCTCTGCTAGGCCCTAACGGTGCGGGTAAGAGTACCTTGTTGAAGGTAATGTGCGGTGAAGTAGAAGCAGAGGGTGAAGTCAATATTTTCGACTACCCTCGTCAAGACTGGCCGGCATCCCAACTGGCCAAACACCTTGGTGTTCTTCCGCAGCACAGTTCACTGACTTTTGCCTTCACTGCCCAAGAAGTCGTTGAGCTGGGTGCTCTACCACTCGAGCTTCCCAATGCACAAGCACAGCAAGTTGCCCATGAAAAAATGGCAATGGTTGGTGTGACCGATCTTGCTCCCCGCCTCTATCCAACCATGTCAGGTGGTGAGAAGCAGCGGGTACACTTTGCTAGAGTATTGACCCAGCTGAGCAAGGCCGGTGAAAACTGCATCTTGATGTTGGATGAGCCGACGTCGGCCCTTGATCTGGCCCACCAGCACAATGCCTTAATTGTGGCTAAACAAATGGCACAGGCGGGTGCCGCCGTGATTATCGTTATTCATGACCTTAATCTCGCGGCTCAGTATGCAGACCGTCTGGTCATCATTAATCACGGTAAAATCCAGGCGGACGGTACCCCAAAACACGCTTTGACCGCAGAAATAATTGAATCAGTCTATGGTTGGCCGGTATGTATCACCCAACACCCTGTTGATGGCTATCCCATCGTGTTAGCGTCTGCGGCTTAGTCCGTTACATGGCTAACTAGCAAGCAACCTGCTGAATTTATTCAATATACAGTACTTTAAAACAGGGCCAATTTTTGGCCCTGTTGTCTTTTCGGCAAGCAAAATAGCGTAGATAACTCACGAAATTTGCAATTTGAGATAACAAACATTGCACTCTCGGCCACACTAAGTAAAATGTGAACGCAAGCGATTAAACAATGCAACACGTGCGATATGGCATGTTACGTATACAGCATAATTAAAGAAACGAAGCCGCCCATTCGTGATGCGGCCTTTTGTCGTTTCTGCTGATTGTACCCAACAGAACAATGAACTACTCGTAGAGTTGATGGTGAACTAGTTTATTGTTCTGTTGAGTAAAGTATTAATTTACAAGGTTCTCTGACCTTTATTATTAGAAGAATAACTATGGCAACGATTAAAGATGTTGCACGTATGGCTGGTGTATCGACAACCACCGTCTCTCACGTGATTAACAAAACGCGCTTCGTCGCAGAAGCAACCCAAAAGAAAGTACTGGCTGCGGTTGAAGACTTGAATTATGCGCCGAGCGCCGTAGCGCGAAGTCTGAAGTGCAACACCACAAAAACCATCGGTATGTTGGTAACCAAGTCTACCAACCCGTTCTTTGCCGAAGTCGTGCACGGGGTTGAAGAGTTCTGCTACGGTGCGGGTTATACCCTGATTTTGTGTAATACCGAGGGTAACCTTACAAAACAGCGTGACTACCTACGCATGCTGGCCGAAAAGCGAGTCGATGGCCTGCTAGTGATGTGCTCCGACCTTGACGAACAGCTATTGGAATTGCTTGAGCGCCAGAAAGACACCCCTATGGTGATCATGGACTGGGGCCCAGAGAGCCCGCATACCGATCAAATTCAAGATAACGCTAAGCTTGGCGGATATGTTGCCACTAAGTTCTTTATTGAACACGGCCATAAAGCCATTGGTTGCCTTACTGGCCATAGCGAAAAAACCGCATGCCGTGAACGCCTACAGGGTTTCCGCAAAG
This sequence comes from Photobacterium satsumensis, assembly GCF_050336935.1. Lineage (NCBI taxonomy): Bacteria > Pseudomonadati > Pseudomonadota > Gammaproteobacteria > Vibrionales > Vibrionaceae > Photobacterium > Photobacterium satsumensis. The sequence goes on along the minus strand of NZ_JAKJSK010000010.1, from coordinate 70,756 downwards.
CCATGGGTGAAGCGGATTTGAACGTCAATGAAGATTGGATCCTTGAGGGTGACTTCGAGTGTGAATCCGCTGTTGCTGCTGCTGAGAAATTTATCGCGATGGAAGAGCGCCCTACCGCGATTTTCTGTTTCAACGATATCATGGCAATGGCAATGATCAGTACCTTCCAACAAGCAGGTATTAACGTGCCGGAAGATATTTCGATCATCGGTTATGACAACATCGATTTGGCACCGTATTTCTCACCGCCATTAACAACGATTCACCAACCGAAGCGTCGCTTAGGCAAGAGTGCGGTAGAAATCCTAATGCACCGTGTGAAAGACAAAGAGCACGCCACTCAGGTCTTCGAAATGGTACCTGAATTGGTGATCCGTAACTCGGTAAAAAACTTAACTAAGTAGCCGGCAGCGTTTACTTTTCTAGAATTCAAACGGAGGCCTTCGCCTCCGTTTTTTATTTCGATGGGCTCGCACAACACCAATCATTTTGAGACAAAAACATTCATCCTTAATCGAAAGAATACGGCAATTTGTGGAATCAACATCACATTTCCAAAGTTGCGATCAAGTTCAAAAATATCATCTGAGATATTCTTAAATTGTCACGAACAAGGCAAACCTATCGAAAGGTAGGGACGCAAAGCTTCCGGCCTAAGAGTCGTCTAGTTCTAGTTAACTCAGTCAACTTATGGTAGCGGGGTTGCCGATGGATATAGCAACTAGTGTCAGGAAACTCTTACTTTTCCCTGACAGTGTAATGTATTGATATTTGCTATTCTTGAATCCTCGCTCTGTTGTTAGGTGACCCACGAAATTTTCACCGAGAAGAAGCATGGACAAACCAATTTTAAAAGAATCTTTACGCCTATTTAGTTGTTTCGATAACGTTAAATCTCGTTCAATGTTTGGCGGCTTTGGGGTTTTCGCGGGTGAAACAATGTTTGCACTCGTGGTAAATGACAAACTTCACCTTCGCGCCAACGCAAAAAACGAACAAGAATTTAAAAAGGCAGGGCTTAAGCCATACATATATAAAAAGCGAGGCTTTCCAGTTGTAACAAAACATTACGCCATTCCAGAAGAATGGTGGAATGAGGATGGGAAAATTATCGAACAAGCGACTCGCTCTCTCGATGCCGCTAAAGTTGATAAAGAAACCAAAGAGAAAGCATCACCAGATCGAATAAAAGACCTACCTAACCTTCGTCTAGCAAATGAAAGAATGCTTAAGAAGGCGGGAATTTGTTCTGTTGACGAGTTATTGGAGGCTGGTTCCATCAATGCCTTCAAAGCATTACAAGATACTCATCAAGGCACGGTCAGTATTGATTTGTTGTGGGCCCTTGAAGGAGCAATAAGCGGTCAGCACTGGTCGGTTATTCCCAAAGATCGCCGCTCAGAATTGCTAGCAAAATTAAGCTAGCACAACAAATCTCATATATAAAAAGAGATCGTTAAGATCTCTTTTTTGTATTTATTGCATCAATGATACGTGTCAATAATCAACCATTCTAGTGACAGCTTTTTGTCAATTTTTGTGAAAAATTGAATCGTCTCACAATGCTGTTTATAAATCACTCAACACCCTTTTATTGCAAGCTGACACAAGTAAAATAAGCTCAAGTTAACTCCGGGGGTACTTATGAACTGTTCCAAACCTTTTCCAGGACAAAGTGATCAAATGTTCAAGGATAAGTTTGGCAAGTGGCCACGAATTATGCGCCTACTTGTTTTGTTCAGCCTGCTTCCTCCCCTCGTTGCTTTTATTCTTGTAGAGAATGGCATCACGACTTATCAATCACTTCACTCCTTGTTGGTATCCATTGCCAGTCTAAACGCCATCCTCTTGTTCTGGGGGCTATTGTTAAAAATCAGAGCACGCAAATATTGGTACCGCAATTATCACATTGGTAAAACCATGCTCCTGGCCTTCATTCCTCTGACAGCATGCGGCTATATCGTGGTAACAGAGCTCTCATCCAGCAAGGTTATCACTCAAACCACACCCCAAGTTGTTCAAATATCCGTCAACTAAATACTATTTCTGCAATTCAATGAAATTAATTGCTTTCTAGTAGGGTCTTTGTCTCATAACTATCTGATAATTTCGGTAATAATTACTGCCGCCATCCAGATAGGCTCACAGTAGCATATTAAAGAGACAAGGGGTCATCGTGCGCATTTCCGCCAAAGAAAACTACTCGCTATTCATCAAGCCACTACTATGGCTACAAAAACGCCACTACGGCAAGGTTCTCAACCCTGCAAAACTATGGGGACGTCGCCCGGCCCTGTTTTGGCTCGTGGCCGGCTTCTTCGGCTATTTGGATCGCCGCTCTTCCCCACTAAGCCCGGTTATACGCTCTTTAGTATGCGTCAGGGTATCGCAGTTGAATGACTGTGCTTTCTGTGTTGATGCCAATGGCATGAAGCTCGCCGAGCGCTGTGACTCAGTCGAAAAAATCAAAGCACTTTCCAACTGGCAACAGAGTGATCTTTTTGATGCACAAGAACGCGCGGTACTGAGCTATACGGAAGCGATGACGATTACCGGTCAGCGCATCACAGATGAAATGCTCACAACGCTAAAACAGTGGCTTGATGAAGATGCTATTGTTGATCTAACTGCTTTGGTTGCGTTTCAAAACCTATCGGCAAAATTTAACACTGCACTAGATGTACCAAAGCAAGACTTCTGTTCACTGCCAATACAACCTGGTGAACAACAATCTACTGATGCCCCGACAAGCACGGATAAATAACAGGAGCTAACCATGGATAGAAAAAAACTGCTGGTGATCAGTATTGTTGTTTCCTTGATTGCGGTTTGGTTCGCATTCGATCTGGGTCAGTACTTTACCCTTGAACAAGCTAAAGCACAGCAGCTAGCTTTGACAGACACCATCCACGCTAAGCCATTTTTATCTAGCATGGTCTACTTTGTCCTGTACATCGTTGTCACGGCGCTATCGTTACCGGGTGCCGCGATTATGACTTTGCTGGGTGCCGCGCTGTTCGGGTTCTGGTGGAGCTTATTGCTGATTTCTTTTGCCAGTACTATCGGGGCGACCCTTGCTTTCTTGTTCAGCCGTTATGTCTTGCGCGATTGGGTGCAGGCTAAATTCGGACACCGCCTGTCAGCCATTAATCGCGGGGTAGAGAAAGATGGCGCCTTTTATCTATTTACTCTCCGCCTGATCCCGGTGTTCCCGTTTTTTCTCATCAACTTACTGATGGGTCTAACGCCTATCTCAACACGCATGTTCTATCTTGTCAGTCAATTGGGCATGCTCGCCGGCACTGCGGTCTACATTAATGCAGGTACCCAGCTTGGTCAGATTGACAGCCTGAGCGGTATTATTTCAGCGCCGGTGCTTGTTTCGCTGGCATTACTGGGTATTTTCCCGCTGATTGCTAAAACAGTCATGCAAATAGTTAACAAGCGCCGTGTCTATGCTCAATGGGAAAAGCCAACTCACTTTGATCAAAACATGGTTGTGATTGGTGCAGGTGCCGGTGGTTTGGTCAGCGCTTACATTGGCGCTGCCGTAAAAGCTAAAGTCATGCTTATCGAGCGCCATAAAATGGGAGGTGACTGCCTCAATACCGGTTGTGTCCCTTCCAAGGCGATTATCCGCGCAGCCCATACCATGGCTGAAATCACCCGTGCCAGCGAGTTTGGTATTGAAACCAGTAAAGCCAAAGTCGATTTTGCCAAGGTGATGCAACGTGTTCATAACGTAATTGGTAAAATCGAACCCCATGACAGCGTCGAGCGGTACAGCAAACTGGGCGTTAACTGTATCTCGGGTGAAGCGACTATTCTCTCGCCTTGGGAAGTCGAAGTGAACGGTGAACGTATCACGACCCGTAATATCGTGATTGCCACTGGTGCTCGCCCGCTGGTACCGGGTATCCCTGGTTTGGATACGGTTAACTACCTAACATCAGATTCTATTTGGTCTTTGACTGAACAACCTCAGCGCCTACTGGTATTGGGTGGTGGCCCGATTGGCTGTGAATTGGCGCAAAGCTTCCAGCGACTTGGTAGTGATGTCACCTTAGTTGAAATGGCTGATCAACTCTTAATCCGTGAAGACAGTGATGCTGCAATACTGGTTAAATCAAGCCTTGAAAAAGATGGCGTAAACATTAAAACTGGCCATAAAGCGGTTAAGTTTGAACGCCAAACCGACGAAAACGGCCAACAACATCAACGTGTCCAACTCGAAACTGCTGAAGGTCAATCACTGACTATTGAGTTCGATGCCGTAATGCTAGCGCTTGGCCGTGTCGCCAATGTGCAGGGTTTCGGTCTTGAAAAACTGGGGATCACCACCTCAGAACGCGGAACCGTTGAAGTCAATGAATACCTACAGACCAAATACCCCAATATCTTTGCTGTCGGTGATGTCGCAGGCCCCTTCCAGTTAACCCATGCAGCAGCCCACCAAGCTTGGTATGCCGCCGTAAATGGCCTCTTTGGCCAGTTTAAGAAATTCAAAGCCGATTACTCGGTGCTCCCAGCGGCAACCTATACGTCACCAGAGGTGGCCCGTGTCGGTATCAATGAGAAAGAAGCCAAGCAACAAGGTATTGATTTTGATATTGTTACCTATGGGATTGACGATTTGGATCGTGCTATTACCGATGGCGAGGATCATGGTTTTATCAAGGTGATCACGCCTAAAGGGAAAGACAAGATCCTTGGCGCAACGGTAGTTGGTAACAATGCGGGGGAATTACTCGCCGAGTTTACGCTGGCGATGCGGCATGGCTTGGGACTCAACAAAATCCTGGGGACTGTCCACCCTTACCCAACCATGAGCGAAGCGGCTAAATACACCGCCGGTGCCTGGAAGCAAGCCAACGCACCGCAAGGACTACTGACTCTGGTTGAGAAGTACCATCGCTGGATGCGCAAAGATGAGCAAACAGCAACCGACCAGCAAGATGAGCGCACAACACCAGCCAGTGTTCAAATAGACACTGTTGAAACACCACCAAAGCGTAACAATGAAGGTGCGCTGAGCGAAAAATAGGGATGAAAACAGGATCATGAAAAAAACACTCTTGGGGCTGGCGCTTGCGCTGGCCTCTGGCCTTAGCACGGCACAAACAGCACCAGAGATCCAACCCAATTGGGATCAGGTTGTTCAGCAGGCCGATGGGCAAACAGTCTATTTTAATGCCTGGGGTGGCAGCCAAGAAATCAATGATTATCTGCGTTGGGCGGGCCGTCAATTACAAGCACAGTATGGGATCAGTCTAAAGCATGTCAAAGTGGCTGACATCGCCGAAACAACCCAGCGCTTGCTGGCAGAAAAAGCGGTAGGAAAAAATGAAGGAGGCAGTGTTGATCTGGTTTGGATCAATGGTGAAAACTTCCGTTCAATGAAGCACAGCGACCTACTCTACGGCCCGTTTACTCAGCAGCTGCCAAATTGGCAATATGTTGATACCCGTTTGCCTATTGATGAAGACTTCACCGAGCCAACTGCAGGGCTAGAAGCCCCATGGGGAGTTGGGCAACTGGTCTTTATCCATGATAAAAAAACACTGAACAACCCACCGAAAAACTTTGTGGAATTGCTCAGTTTGGCCAAAGCGTTCCCGGGAAAAATCAGCTACCCACAACCACCAGAATTCCATGGCAGCAGTTTTTTAAAAGCGGCTTTGTTAGAGCTGACCAACCAGCCGGATTCGCTTTACACCGCTATAGACAGCCAAACAGAACGACAACGATTTGAACAGGTTACCGCACCACTATGGCAATACCTTGACCAACTCCACCCTGTCGCATGGCAGCAAGGCAAGCGTTTCCCATCGGGCACTAGCGAAACTATTCAATTGCTTGATGATCAGCAGCTTCTATTGGCGATCACCTTTAACCCCAATGCGGCCAATGCCGCAATTGAGAATGGAAACTTAGTAGAAACGGCACAAGCATATGCCTTCGAGCAAGGTGCACTGTCCAACATCCACTTTTTGGCCATTCCTTGGAACGCTCAAGCCAAAGCGGGTGCCTTGGTTACGATCAATTTTTTGATGAGCCCAGAAGCTCAAGTACGCAAGGCGGATGCACGAATCTGGGGCGACCCATCGATTCTGAACCAAGAAACACTGACGAATAGCGGTACCCAGGGGTTTTCACTGTTCAAGTCAATCCCTGAGCCGCATCCTAGCTGGTTGACTGCCATCGAATTAGAATGGCAAAAACGTTACGGTAGCTAAAATTAAAAGGCCAAGCCTAAAGGGTGGGAGCTTCCTCCCACCCAACGAGTAATTTATGATTCATCTGTTTTTTATTGTTGCACTTCTTCTTTGTTTTTTGCCTTTGTTGCCGGGCATCATAGGGCTGGTTCTCCCTGCACTCTCTTGGCTCCCTACGCTGGGCTTTGAAAACGTCACCCTGAGTGCGTTTACCACTGTGGCAACATGGCCTAACCTCACCACGTCTATTGGTCTAAGCTTGCTTTCTGGGCTTGGCAGCACCGCTCTCGCCCTGTATTTCACCTACGCAATCCTTAAGCGTTACTGGGGGACCCACCGCTGGCAGAAACTAGAGCGTACGCTCTCGCCAATGCTAGCTATGCCCCATGTTGCTTTTGCCATTGGCTTTGCTTTGCTGTTTTCCCCTACAGGTTGGGTCTTCCGGTTGTTTGAAGCCTTGGGTATCTCGAATATCGCAGGCATACACCTCATCCAAGACAACCTCATCCAAGACAGTTACGGGATCGGCCTGATGCTGGCGCTAGCCATCAAGGAAACCCCATTCCTGCTGATCATGAGTATTCCTATTCTCAAGCAGCTCAACGTGAGCCAGCTCAGCGCAATGTCGGCAAGCCTGGGTTACAGCAAGCACGAAGCTTGGCGTAAGGTTATTCTGCCCCAATGGCTTCCCAAGCTACGGTTATCCCTCTTTGCCGTTGCCGCATATGGCTTGTCAGTCGTTGATATTGCATTAATCTTGGGCCCAACACGTCCTTCAACCTTGTCGGTTTTGGTGTGGCAATGGTTTAACGAGCCCGATTTAAACCTACTCCCCCGTGCAGCCGCTGGCGCTTGCCTGCTTGTTATGCTCACAGCAGCAGGCCTTGGCTCTATTCGCGCGATTGAGTGGTTTAGCTTGCGTTATAAGCGAAATTGGCTGACCCAGGGGGCAGTACCGTCTTCGCAGGTAGTAAGAAAACCAAATCTTCATTTAGCGCTATATAGCCCGTTTATTGCTATCCCGTTAATGATCATTCCGTTATTGCTTGTCTGGTCGTTTGCGCAGAGATGGCGCTTTCCCGACCTACTCCCGAGCCGCTATAGCGAACGGTTTTGGCAACAAGAAATACCGACGCTGGCCGAACTGATGGGAAGCAGCCTGCTGTTAGCGTTGGTTTCCAGTGCAGTCGCATTGATCTTGGTGATTGCATGTTTGGAATACCGCCAGCGATACCAACGGGCCATCCCCGTCTGGCTGATTGCAATTCCACTTGTTACGCCTCAGCTGTCATTGTTGTTTGGGATCCAGATAGTGACTTACTTAGTTCCCGGTCAGCACTATTTGCTTTGGGTCGCTTGGAGTCATCTTATTTTTGTTTTCCCATACATATATTTGGCCCTAGATGGCGCCTGGCGTAGCTATGATACTCGTCTCGACCAATGCAGCCGCAGCCTAGGGCTAACCGCATGGCAGACTTGGTGGCGTGTTAAACGCCCGCAAGTCCAGCCAGCCATTATTTTCGGCCTTGCTATCGGAATAAGTGTTAGTCTCGCCCAGTATCTGCCAACACAGATGCTCGGTGCAGGCAGGATCAGTACCGTGACGACCGAAGCTGTGGCCCTTGCCAGTGGTCAGGATCGCAGGGTAATGGCTATTTACGGCCTACTTCAAGGCGTTCTACCATTTGTATTCTTTACGCTCGCGATGCTCGCGAATCGCCTAAGTTACCGTTGGCGTCATTATCGGCAATATTCTCTACAAACACCTTCTACATCTACTAAATCAAAGGAGTACACTCACGGATGACATTGTCTGTGAAATACCTCGTAATCCAGCATGGTGATACCCCCCTTTTTTCACCTGTTAGTTTTGACGTTTGCCCAGGAGAGGTCTTCACCTTAATGGGCCCAAGCGGTTGCGGGAAATCAACCTTACTGAGTGCGATTGCGGGACATCTCGCAAATGACTTCTCCTTATCCGGCGATGTGACACTCAATGAGCGCAGCGTGATGTTGCTGGCCCCCGATCAACGCAAGATCGGTTTACTTTTTCAAGATGATTTACTTTTTCCGCACCTGAGCGTGCTGGAAAACCTGATGTTTGGTATTCCACGCCACTACCGTGGCAAGGAGCGGATTGAGCGGGCTGAATCGACACTAGCAACCATTGGCTTATCTCAGCTGGCCAATAAGCAACCCAGTGAAATTTCCGGCGGACAACGTGCAAGGGTCAGCTTGATGCGGATGCTTCTCTCGGAACCGCAGGCCGTTCTGCTCGATGAACCATTCAGTAAGTTAGATAAAGCACTGCGTAGCGAGTTCAGGCAGTTCGTGTTTGATCAAATAAAGGCTCGTCAGATCCCTGCGATCATGGTCACCCATGATCATGATGATATTCCACCACTAGGCCGCGTACTGAATTGGCCATGGACAACCGCTGCTCAGGAACAAGAAACATGCTAGATAGATACGCGATCAAGGTGATCCGCTGGCCACTCACCACATTTTCAGCACTACCGGACAAACTCGGTATTACGGCAAATCAAGTGACCATAACCGGTTTTGTGATTGGCTTATTTGCCCTACCCGCCTTGGCTTTGGAAGCCTACAGCTGGGCATTAGGCTTTATTGTCATCAATCGTATCTTCGATGGGCTGGATGGTGCAATAGCCCGCCGGCAAGGTATCACCGATTGCGGTGGTTTTCTCGATATCACCTTGGACTTTCTGTTCTACTCCATGGTGCCATTCGGTTTTGTTCTGGCAAACCCAGAAGCTAACGCAGTCGCGGGCGCTTTTCTGATCTTTTCTTTTATCGGCACTGGTTCGAGCTTCCTGAGCTTTGCCATCATGGCAGGTAAACGTAACATCGAAAGTCCGGTTTATAAGCAAAAGTCACTGTACTATATCGGTGGGCTAACTGAAGGTACCGAAACCATTGCCTGCTTTGTTCTGTTCTGCCTGTTCCCTTTACACTTCGCCACTATCGCTTGGGTATTTGGCACACTTTGCTGGATCACCACCGTTACCCGTATTTGGGCTGGTTATCAAACCCTTAAAGAGGCGTAAACAAAAGAAGGGAATACAGACCAATCGCATAAACAAAAACAGCTACCCGAAGGTAGCTGTTACGCATATCAACCATCATCAAGTTCAAGCTCCTTATTAGGCTGTTTCAAATGTCGAGTGAAAATAAAAATGCGATCCAGGCAAGATTGTATAACCCGACATTAGTGCGTCGTTTATCCGTGGGTGTCACACCGTTGTAACGCCAATCTTATTGTATTGACACTTGTCCCGGTATTGAAAGCCAGATAAGAAAGTCTGGTTTTCTAGTGCCGCCATCATGCCTGCTTTTATTGGCACCAATATTCAAAAGGTCAGATACCTATATGGCACCTATTGTCTAACAAAGCCGGCAAGTAGGTAGAGAAAACATACCGTAGTCACCATGAAACCCGCTTTTTTGTTGTCACTTTTTTATCCCTCCTGTCACGAATTTGCACCTTTCCACAGCCGTTTCTTGAGACAGTCTCAATTTAAACTAAACAGTGAAAATTCACATAAAACCCATACATCAATATCTAACTTCTCTAACTGTATTTTTTCTCAATAATCAGAACCACACCAATCTACGTCAAATTATTCTTTAGTTGCCAATCAATAAAGAAACTACATTTCACGGAGAAAACTATGTCTTCAAACTTCAAGTTGGCAGCAACAACTGCGGTATTACTATCAACTCTTTCATTTACAGCTACAGCGGGGGATACGCGATATTTTGCCGATGTAACCCCGAAGAATTATGCAACTGAAGCTAACCTAGAGTGGGATTTCGAAGCTCTCATTCGACACGAAGATGACGGTGAAAAACGTCTAATCGTTGAAGTTGGCGGTATTGCTAGTAACGATCAATACAATCAAAAGTCGGATGGCGCATTAGTTGACTTAGTTGATCAGGAATCTTGTGAAACTTTTGACGATGAAGGCGTTAATGTAACCCTGTGTGATCTTAATACTCCCTTCATTATTAAAGTTTTCGCAGAGGGAAGTATGTTTAAATACTTCGCTGAAGAAGTCGCATGGGAAGAGTCTATCGAAGATCCTTCCGCCAACCTATGCGGTGGGGGTGGTATTGTCCTTCGTACAGATAATGGTGATTCAGTCCCCGATGTCCAGCCTGGCGATAAAGTTGTAATAAGCTTGAAAAAAGCAAAAACGGCAAAAGTTGGCGTTGGTTTTTTCTCTGAAGAAGAGCCCGTACCAACCGGCACCGCGCCAGAGGGATGCCCTGTAGAGCCGATTGAAGAAGAAGAGGAGTAATACCTCTTTGAATAATCTTCACTATAACGCCGGGTGAAGCCCGGCGTTTTACTGTATTAATGACATAAAGAAAACCATTCCCCTTCACATCACATCGGTTTCCCCCTAGAATTGCCAGCCAATTTCGATTTGGTATGTAACCATGAACCGCAAGAAGAAAATTAACGAAGCGCTGAAAAAAAGGCAGAAGAAAACAAACGCCAAGTTGCACCGCAGCAACAAACCACGCTACATCTCCAAGGCCGATCGCGCCAAGATGGAAGCGGAAGCCCAGCAAGCTGAGCAAGCGCAAGATGTGAATCCAACTGAAAGTGCTGAAGGCGAGCAACCAGCGGAATAATTACAAGCTGCAAAGAATGGGCTTACCGCATCCATTCGCGATGGAGCTGCTCGCTGTCACCCAGGTAATCGAGCAGCCAATCAATCGCTGGGTTTTGACTTTCTTTATTCCAAGCTAAGCAACAAGGGCTAACCGGTGGTTTCACTGCGAGTTGTTTTTCCACCAACTCACCACTTTCGATAAGTGGTAACGCCTTATGCTCTGGCACCACACAAATCCCAAGTCCAGACTTCAAGCACGACATCGCACTGTGCCAGTTCGGTACCATGATCCGGCGCTGGTTATCCATCAGCCAAGTCACTCGCTTAGGTAACACCCGCGACGTATCTTCAAGACAAATGGCCGGATACTCCACCAGCTCTTTTGCTTCCAATGGATAGTCTATTTCAGCCAAAGGATGATCAGGACTAACGACAAACCGCCATTCCAATACTCCCATGTCGCGATAATCAAAGTGGCCACTCACTGGCACGGCTGCTGTTGCACCGATAGCAATATCTGCCCGGCCATCCGACAAAGCATCCCATACACCGTTGAATACCTCCATCGTCAGATGCAGCTCCATATCCGGAAATTGCCGATAGAAATCCCGTACCAGTGTATTTACCCGGCTCTCACGAACCACCGTATCCAGCGCCACCGACACACTTTGCGACCAGCCATTGGCAACACGCTGAGTTTGCAATTTCAGCATCTCCATCTGCTTAAGTAGCTCTCTGGCTTCCTCAACAAAAAACTCCCCAGCTGGCGTTAGCTGCACTTGTCGGTGAAGCCGAACAAACAAGTCGACGGCTAACCGCTCCTCAATCACCCTGACGGTATAGCTAATCGCGCTGGGTACTTTGTGCAATTCTTCAGCAGCAGCCGAAAAACTTCCGCGCCGAGCAACCACATCAATCACTTGTAAGTCGTTATAAGAAAACATCAGGCTCTTCCTTTTGTTCGTGCCCAGCCCGTAAAAGCCGCAGCCAGAATTGCTGATTTTCACAGCAAGAATGCAACAAGTTGCGCCCAATTAGTACACTTTGAGCAATATTCAACCTCACACACTGCACAATAGAAAACCGTGCAACATTGCTGTAAAAACAATCAAATCAATTTTTTTGATAGCAATGTTTAAATTTTACCGTTTCACACCATAAAAAACCATGTATAGACTTGCCGCAAAGTACAAAACAGCTAGTGAAATAAAACTATGACAAATCAACCTTCAAAAATGACCACTCTGTGGTTTGCGTGTTTAAGTATGCTGGGCTTCCTAGCAACTGACATGTACCTTCCTGCTTTCGAAGTAATTCGAGAGGATTTTGATACATCACAATCACTTATTGGCCTAACTCTGAGTATTTTCTTGTTAGGTATGGCACTCGGCCAGCTTATTTACGGCCCACTGTCTGATCGTATTGGTCGTATCAAAGTGCTAATGGGCGGTATGACACTCTTCAGTATCGCTTCAGTATTCTGTGCCTTTGCGCCGAACGTTGAGCTTATGTTGGCAGCGCGCTTTGCACAGGCTCTAGGTGCATGTAGCGCAACGGTTATCTGGCAAGCTGTCGTTATCGACCGATACGAAGGTAAAGTATCTGAGCGTGTATTCGCGACTATCATGCCATTAGTCGCCCTATCACCAGCGCTTGCTCCACTTGCAGGCGCTATGCTTGAGCACCAGTTTGGCTGGCGTAGCATCTTTGTCGCTCTAGTTGGCTTTGGTGCTGTTTTGTCCATCATGACGCTAAAAGAAACTGAAAGCGCTAATTTGGATAAGAAACAAGAGAAAGTATCAGTACAACTGCGCCGTGATTATGCTCAGATCCTGAGTTCAAAAAAATTCATTGGTAACATGATTATCTTCGCTGCATGTTCTGCTGCTTTCTTTGCTTACCTAACGGGCTCACCATTTGTAATGGCCGCTATGGGTTACTCAGGTGCAGATATCGGTCTGAGCTACGCGCCGCAAACTGTTGCGTTCATTATCGGTGGTTACGGTTGCCGTACCCTACTGAACAAATACGATAGCCAGCAACTGCTTCCGTGGATCCTGAAGCTGTTCTTTGCCAGCGTAACGATTATGTTCATGATCTCGATTCAGACAGAGCCAACCACAATTTGGCCTATCCTCGTGCCATTCTGTTTCCTCGCGGTGGCTAACGGTGCAATCTACCCGCTTATCATCAGCAAAGCGTTGGAAGATTTTAAAAACTGCAGTGCGACAGCAGCCGGCTTGCTTAACTTCCTGCAAACTATGGTGTGTTTCGCAGCAAGCGGTTTAGTATCAGCATTTGCAATGCACGGCTTGATGACTGTCACCATTGCGATGTTTATCACTGGGTTCGTGGCACTTATCGGTTACGCATTTGTCGTGAAAGCCCGCCGTGAGACAGCTGACATTGCACAAACTGCATGAATATAAGTGAGCGCTAGCAATGGTTATCAACTCAAATAACCAATCTTAATTAGCCCCACTAAATTACGCATCTATTCAAAGGCCACTTCAATTGAAGTGGCTTTTCAGTAGTCTCTACCTGCATATCTACGTATTTCCCATTTCCTTAATCAGCCACCCTTTCCCTTCATATTTTATGACCTTCACAAAATTCAAAAATGATTAATTATTCCCATCACACCGACTTACTTTTTTTCCCCATTCATATCTGCCGCGTATGAAGTGTAATTACAGTGATTTAAATGGAAAAGTAGCGACAATTTAGAACAAAAATCAAACAAAAATGTAACGAGCAGGATTTTTTATACATTTTTCTTGCATAAGATCTCACTCTGGGTAATATAAACATCAAGTGACGATTAATGCAGTAAGTCAGCATGAGTATTCAAGTAAAGAGTGTTAATAAATTCTACGGTGATACCCAGGTTCTTAATGATGTTGAATTCACCTGCGGCAAAGGGGAAACCTTGGTATTGCTTGGCCCAAGCGGTGCCGGCAAAAGCTCTTTGCTAAGGGTTCTGAACCTACTGGAAAACGCCAGCAGTGGTCAGTTACAAGTCGCCAATGAAGCCTACGATTTTTCCAGCGCCATCTGTGAAAAAGAAGCGCTTAAACTAAGACGTAAAGTCGGCATGGTTTTTCAGCAGTACAACCTATGGCCTCACCTAACAGTCATGGATAATTTGATTGAAGCCCCAGTTAAAGTCGCTGGCGTTACCAAACAACAGGCGACAGATGAAGCCATGGCCTTGCTTGCAAGGTTACAGCTCGCGGATAAAGCGGATGCTTGGCCTCTACAACTCTCAGGTGGACAACAACAGCGAGTTGCCATTGCCCGCGCCCTGATGATGAAGCCAGAAGTATTGTTGTTTGATGAGCCGACTGCCGCACTCGATCCTGAAATTACCAATCAGGTTGTCAAGATTATCAATGATCTTGGTGAAACAGGTATCACCCAAGTGGTGGTGACCCACGAAGTGGATTTCGCCAAGAAGATTGCCAGCCACGTGCTGTACCTTGAAAAAGGCCGCATGGTGGAGCATGGCACCAAAGAGGCATTTATCCAACCGGCCACACCGGAGTTTGCTGAATACCTCGCACACTGAATTTAAGTTTAAACCACCTTATTATCAGCATCATCTACCCGCGTGATGCTGTACTTAACGACGCACGGAGTATCGCGATGAAAAAGATTGTATTGGCTACATTAATAGGTTTGGCTTCAGCTAGCGCCGCCGCTCAGGAAGAGATTAAGTTTGCGATGGAAGCAACTTATGCCCCATTTGAATACGTTGACGAGAATAACGAAATTCAAGGCTTTGATGTTGATCTGGCCAATGCACTGTGCGATGTGATTGAGGCAAAATGTACTTTCCACAACCAACCTTTTGACAGCCTGATCCCTGCACTGAAATTCCGTCGTTATGATGCAGCTATCTCGGGTATTGATATCACTGAACAGCGTCAGCAAGTGGTGAACTTCACCGATGCTTACTACGACAACTCTGCCGCTTTTGTTGCACTTGACGGCAAAGTTGCAGACCAATCAGCCCTTAAAGGTAAGCGTGTCGGTGTTCAAAATGGTTCAACGCACCAAAGCTACCTGACAGAACAGCTTGATGGCGTTACTGCCGTTCCTTATGCCAGTTACCAAGATGCATTTATCGACATGCAGAATGGCCGTATCGATTCTATCTTTGGTGATACCGCCGTGGTTGCAGAATGGTTTAAGAAAAACGACAACCTCGTATATGTCGGTGATCAAGTGACCAACGCAAAATACTTCGGTAACGGTTTTGGTATCGCTATCAACCAAGACAACCAAGAACTACTGGACAAGCTGAACACAGCATTGAAAACCGTTAAAACCAACGGCCAGTACGATGAGATCTTCGACAAGTACTTTGGTGAGTAATTTATGGCGTTATCAGGTTATGCTCTGACGCTACTTGAGGCGAGCTGGGTGACTATCCAGCTTAGCCTTGCCAGCGTCACTGTTGGATTAGTCTTGGCAGTATTGTTCGCCGGCGGTGAAACGTCACGTTTTCGTGCCATTGCTTGGCCTACTACGGCGCTGGTCACCGTGCTTCGGGGCTTACCTGAAATATTGGTTGTACTGTTTATCTTCTTCGGCTCAACGCAAATCTTATTTTTGCTGACCGGAGATTTCATCGAAGTCAGCCCGTTTCTATCAGGCGTCATTGCCTTATCCCTTATTTTTGCCGCTTATGCCTCTCAAACATTACGAGGTGCCCTAAAGGCTGTACCTAATGGTCAGCGTGAGGCGGCAAGTGCACTGGGGATCAGCAAGTCACGGGCGTTCTTTAAGATTGTTTTGCCACAAGCGGTTAGACATGCCCTGCCAGGCTTGACTAACCAATGGCTTGTACTGCTCAAAGACACTGCGCTTGTCTCTTTGATTGGCGTTACTGATCTACTCAAACAAGCTCAGCTGACAGCAGCAGCTACCCACGAAAGTTTTACTTGGTATGCCTGCGCAGCAGCTGTTTATTTGGTCATAACATTGATCACTCAACGCGTTGTTAAGCAGTTAGACAAGAAGTTTAGCGTGCAAGATGGCGGCTCAGTGCAAAGCAAACCGGCACCAAACCGGTCCATAAAAAACAATTCATTGCTACGTAAACCGGCACAAGGTAACCCAGTAAAAGGAGCAAACGCATGAATGAACAGCATGTTTGGCAACTGCTCGAAGGGCTAGTGGTCAGTCTTGAACTGACAGCCGTTTCCTTGATCGTTGGCTGTACGTTGGCGTTATTGATGACATTAACGCTTATCTTGAAAACGCCAGGCCTTCACTGGCTCAGCCGAGGCATCATTACCTTGTTTACCGGCACCCCGTTGCTGGTACAGATCTTTTTGATTTACTACGGCCCGGGCCAGTTTGAGTGGGTTCGTGAAAGCGTATTGTGGCACTGGCTAAGCCAACCTTGGTTCTGTGCAATGCTTGCGCTCGCGCTCAACACGGCAGCATACAGCACGCAATTGTTCAAGGGGGCGTTTAATGCCATCCCTTCCGGCCAGTGGCAAGCCTGTAAAGCCTTGGGAATGAATACCAAAGCCACGCTGGGGGTATTACTGCCTTATGCGATTCGCCGCGCGATTCCAGCTTACTCCAACGAAGTGATTCTGGTATTCAAAGGGACATCACTTGCCAGCACCATTACCATCATGGATATCATGGGGTATGCACAGCGAATCAACGCCCAGACCTACGATACGTTAATGGTCTTTAGCGTCGCGGGTGTTTTTTATTTGACGGTCAATGGCATGCTTACCCTTGTTTTCAGGCAGGTAGAAAAGAAAGCACTCGCTTTCGAAGTGGCACGATAACGAGATCAAGATAAGCGTTCTCTTACTATAAAGCTGGCACACGCCAGCTTTTTTATTTCGGTTCAGCCATCATCATAGAATCAAAGTCTGTAATAAATCGTGTCTAACCAAGGCCGCACTGAAACATATTTAATCCCTTATTTGTCTCCAACAAATCGAAATCTAATACCCTCTTAGTTCACATCATTAATATTTATATAGATCTGTATCACACTTTAAATCGATCAATATGCCAACAATATTGTTGGTATAGCGAGTTGTTTTAAAGAACGAGATCATTGGCGCAACAAAAAACAAACCAATTTAACGTAAAGTGAACATCAGCAGCTGTTAATAACTTTTCACAACTACCTATAAATAGTTATATAAAATCGCATCCCATTCATCTTTCCGTTACAGATCAAAAAAGGACTAACTAGGTTAAATCAATACCTTTTGTCCAATTGAATCACCGCGTAAATATATTTTAAGATCCCATTAAAACATTTGTTAACACTTTTCTTTTAGCTCAATTAACAAAGTAGAACGGGTAAATCTATGAACAATGGAATCAGCACAGTTGCTAAGGATGAAAAGCAACGTGAGTGGCGTGCTTTCTTTTTCATCACAGTATTTCTCTTTCCCATCCTCAGTGTTGCCGCTGTCGGTGGCTACGGTTTTTTTGTATGGATGATGCAGATCTTCTTCATGGGGCCTCCAGGCCACATGGGATAAAACCGATATAACAACAATCAAATAAACACACATTGAGTACACAACATGAAAGCATTTCTCACTAAAGCTTGGCAGACTTTCTCTCGGCCAAGTGTCCATATCAGCCTTGGGGTATTAACCCTTGGCGGCTTTATTGCCGGGGTTATTTTCTGGGGCGGTTTCAATACCGCATTGGAAGTGACCAATACCGAAGAATTCTGTATTGGCTGCCACACCATGGAAAATAATGTATACCAAGAACTACAAGAAACCGTGCACTGGAAAAACACCTCAGGTGTTCGCGCCACCTGCCCAGACTGTCATGTTCCTCACAATTGGACCGACAAAATTGCCCGCAAAATGCAGGCCAGCAAAGAAGTGTTCGCCCAAGTATTCGGTGACTTAGACACCAAAGAAAAATTCGAAGAACGCCGCGTTGCTCTTGCCCAGCATGAATGGGATCGTTTCTCTGCCAATAAATCGCTGGAGTGCAAAAACTGCCACAACTACGACAGCATGGATTTCGACAACATGCGCCCGACGGCACGTATCCAGATGAAACAAGCGGCTGAGCGCGACCAAAGCTGTGTCGACTGTCACAAAGGTATTGCCCACAACCTGCCGAATAACATGGATAGCTCCGGCGGCATGATTGGTGAACTAGAACAACTTGCATCAAGCACTAAGTTCGAAACAGGCCAAGAGTATATCAGCGTCCGCCACCTGCCATTGTATGAAGAGAAAGCCCTAACAACAGAAGCTGGCCTGCTAAACCCTGCATCAACCGTCAAAGTCATTGATCAATCCGCTGACGCTATTGAAGTCGAAGTCTCAGGTTGGCGTAAAGACAAAGGCTTTGGCCGAGTTATCCAGGAAGATTTCGGCATGAATATAGCCGTTGCCTCACTGCTGAAAGAGTCAGCGACTAATGATCAGGTCGTTGAGAAGTTCGAGCGTAAAGAAGATGACCTTACCGGCCTGCCTTGGCAGCGCGTTACCGCGACGGTATGGATGAAGAAAGAAGCACTGATGGCCGATGCGCAACCTATTTGGGACAAAGCCCGACAGTCTTACAACACCAACTGTTCTGTGTGTCACACCCAGCCGGATGAAGCGCACTTTGATGCCAACACTTGGCCAGGCATGTTCAACGGCATGATGGCATTCGTTAACTTCGATACCGACAGTAAAGCCTTGGTGCTGAAGTACCTACAGAAACACTCATCTGACTTTGCAGATGGCCACCACTAAGCGATTGACGGAGTAATTGAATATGTCTGTAAGCAGAAGACGTTTCCTACAAGGTATGGTGGCCACCAGCGCCGCATCAGTGATTGGTCCTAGCCTGTTGGGCACGAACAAAGCCATGGCAGCTGAAACCGTTGGCACTTGGAAAGTATCGGGTTCTCACTGGGGCGCATTCCGTGCCCATATCTACGGTGGCAAGCTACAAGAAATCAAGCCACTGGAGCTCGATAAGCACCCAACCGAGATGCTCAATGGCATCAAGGGCATTCTCTATAGCCCATCACGTGTGCGCTACCCAATGGTTCGCCTTGACTGGCTGAAGAAGCACAAATACAGCGCGGAAACCCGTGGTAACAACCGCTTTGTTCGCGTGACATGGGATGAAGCGATCGATTTGTTCTACCGCGAATTGGAGCGCGTTCAGAAAGATTACGGTCCGTGGGCACTGCATGCCGGTCAAACCGGTTGGCGTCAAACTGGTCAGTTCCACAGCTGTGGTAACCACATGCAGCGTGTTGTCGGTATGCACGGTAACTACATCAAGAAAGTCGGTGACTACTCGACCGGCGCAGGCCAGACCATCTTGCCTTACGTACTGGGCTCAACCGAAGTGTATGCTCAGGGTACTTCATGGTCTGAAATTCTGGAAAACAGTGACAATATCGTACTGTGGGCTAACGATCCGGTGAAAAACCTACAGGTAGGCTGGAACTGTGAAACCCACGAGTCTTTCGCCTATTTGGAGCAGCTGAAAGAGAAAGTCGCCAAAGGCGAGATCAATGTGCTTTCTGTTGATCCGGTAAAGAACAAAACCCAGAAATACCTAAACAATGATCACCTGTTCATCAACCCACAAACTGATGTGGCGTTTATGCTGGGTGTGGCTCATACCCTCTACACCGAAGAGCTGTATGACAAAGACTTCATCAAGATGTACTGCTTGGGCTTTGATGATTTCATCCAGTATGTGATGGGCGAAACCAAAGATAAGATCGAGAAAACACCAGAATGGTCAGCAGAGATCTGTGGCGTATCTGCCGATAAGATCCGCGAATTCGCCCGCATGCTGGTCAATGGCCGTACCCAGATGTTGTTTGGCTGGTGTATCCAGCGTCAGGAGCATGGCGAGCAGCCATATTGGATGGGCGCGGTTATTGCTGCCATGGTCGGTCAAATTGGCCTGCCGGGCGGTGGTATCTCTTACGGCCACCACTACAGCTCAATTGGTGTACCTTCGACAGGCTTCGCGGCACCGGGCGGTTTCCCGCGTAACCCAGACGAAGGCCAGAAACCTAAATGGGATAACAACGACTTCAACGGTTACAGTAGCACCATTCCAGTTGCACGCTGGATTGACTGTCTACTAGAGCCTGGCAAACAAATCCGCTACAACGGCTCAAAAGTTACCCTGCCAGACTACAAGATGATGGTGATCAGTGGCTGTAACCCTTGGCACCACCATCAAGACCGCAACAGAATGAAGCAAGCTTTCAAAGCACTGCAAACCGTTGTGACCATTGATTTTGCTTGGACAGCCAGCTGCCGCTTCTCAGATATCGTCCTTCCTGCCTGTACCCAGTGGGAACGTAACGATATCGATGTATACGGCTCATACAGTGGCCGTGGCCTGATTGCGATGCAGAAACTGGTCGACCCATTATTCCAGTCAAAGACCGACTTTGAGATCATGAAAGAAGTGGCCCGTCGTTTCGGTCGACACAAAGAATACACCCGTGGTATGGACGAGATGGAATGGGTTCGCAAGCTGTACAGCGAATGCCGTGATGCCAACAAAGCCAAATTCGATATGCCGGAATTCGATGAGTTCTGGGCTCAGGGCTACTTCGATGCAGGTAAAGGTAAGCCTTGGGTTCGCCATGCCGATTTCCGTGAAGATCCAGAGATCAACCCACTGGGTACCCCATCTGGCTTTATCGAAATCACCAGCCGTAAGATTGACCGCTTTGGCTACGAGCACTGTCAGGGCCACCCTATGTGGTTCGAGAAGAGCGAGCGTTCGCATGGTGGTCCGGGATCTGATAAACACCCGTACTGGCTGCAGTCTTGCCACCCTGACAAGCGCTTGCACTCGCAGATGTGTGAATCAGATGACTTCCGTGCCACCTACGCGGTACAAGGCCGTGAGCCGATCTACATCAACCCGCAAGATGCAGCAGCCAAAGGCATCCAAGACGGCGATTTGGTTCGCGTCTACAACGACCGAGGTCAATTACTGGCTGGTGCTGTTCTAACAGACAGCTATGCACCGGGCGTGGTGCGTATCGAAGAAGGTGCGTGGTATGGCCCTCTGAGTGAAAAAGTGGGCGCTATTGATACCTATGGCGATCCGAATACCCTGACTCAGGATATTCCATCTTCAGAACTGGCTCAGGCAACCAGTGCCAACACATGTTTAGTCGAGTTTGAGAAGTTCACCGGTACCGTTCCACCGGTCACCTCGTTCGGTGGGCCGATAGAAGTGAGCTAATCCTCACTGATAGGAACGCGATGGGGGAGCAGTCAATGACTACTCCCCCTTCTTATATTACTAGGCACTGCCTGAGATATTCTTTCACTTGAACGTCACCTCAACATCTTTCGCTGGCGTTCAAAATTTGATTTAGCCATCCTATTATCCTTAATAAACCCACATACAGAATGACGTATTATATACTGTAATTGGTGACATAAAAAAGCCCAGAGCTGGCTAAGCTCTAGGCTTTCTATTCGGATAGTTGGTTGATTCAATCTGGATCTAACCGGCACAACGTCAGATCATTATCTGATGCTCGCTGACACTCAATATCAACCCACTGCCCATTGAACTGAGCCAGAGATTGATCTGAAGAGGTGTAGCCCCACATCACATTGTTTTCTACTGGGCCCTCAAGGCTAATCTCGTTATCTTTACGCTCAGGCTCTACTTCCTTGAGCACATAATTACCATTGCTAGCCTTACCGTCCAATTCAACCCACTGCCCGTGAACATTGGCTAGGCTGATACCGTCATCAAACTCCGTATTAACGTCAATAACAAAGGTAATGCCATTTATGCTCAGCGTAGTGCCGTCATAGCTCGCTTCCCCTTCGACATTGAGCTCCAAATTATCCGGTACACTGATCTGATCTTGGAAATCGACTCGGGTTGCAAACAGCTTATTCTCAAGCTCGATCAAATCAACTTCAACAATGACACCGATTTCCAAATTTGATTGAGTCCCATCATCAAAGGAAGTATTGCCATTGGTATGCACCCGAACATTACCACCAATGTCGAAACTGGTTTGATCTGGACTCACCCACGTAATGATCCCTTCCAGCTCGGTATTACGCACATCGTCGTTATCCCTAATATCAATATTTGCAGCAATAAACCTGTCACCCTCAAACTGACCAAACACCTCTACCCATAACCCATTCTCTAATGCCCGGTTATCTTCAATCGCAGCATTAGCATAATCAACCAATACAGTTGCTAGCGTGAACACATTTTGACTCGGATCTACCCCAGAAATTGCCCCCTCAATTTCAGCGGTGGTTTGAGCATCTACTGCGGTTACTGCTGTCACTTTCCAGCTATCATCCGGCTCAACCAAGCCATACAGCATCACCCAGTCACCGACATTAAACCCTGCACCGGGATAATCGTAACTGATACCATTAATCGATAGGCTGTTTTCTGAAACAGCGGTCACCTGTCCAGTTGCCGCTGGTTGTAGATAGACTTGCTGTGCTTGGCTATTCTGATACTCAACCTCAACTTGCATCCCTTGTTCAAGCTCATCAAAGGTATAACTATTTTCATCGTAGGTAATAGTTGCCTGCGATCCATCGAGCTCATGGTCATTAATTGTGAGAGTTTCATCAGGATAGGAGATAGAATCAACCGTACCACTCACCCGCTCTAGCGGAGCACTTTCACCACCACCTCCAGACGAGCTTGAATCAGAATCCCCTCCACAGCCTGTGACTCCGAGGGACAATCCAACAGCTAAAGAAATCAAGCTTAACCTTCTCATAGAGTTACCTATAACCAACTCATGTCCTTGGATATAATTCCTTAGTTTGAACTTATCGCCATACAGCAAGCCTTATTATTATATTTCTGGCCATCGACATATTGACTTTAATTATAGAGTCCATCGACTTAAAACCTGCCTCAACACTAATAATCACTGCCTTCTTATCCAAACCAAAAATGTAAGCGAAACCGGACAACCTCGACGCTTAGTTGGTAACGGTTACACTAATCTTTGTCATTGATTTTTAATAAATATGATCAATAGCACTGACTTTTTACTGCAAGATGATTGCACCAATTACACTGTCGGTGTTTAATAGGCGCCAAGTTTGATTTGAGCTAGGATGTGTAGCCATGGCTACGATTAAGGATGTGGCCAAACTGGCCGGTGTTTCCGTTGCAACGGTATCACGTGTAATCAATAAATCTCCCAAAGCCAGTAAAGCCTCTATTTCATCGGTTACCCAAGCGATGAAAGAACTTAGCTACCGCCCCAATGCCAATGCCAGAGCGCTGGTTAGCCAATCGACCAATACCATCGGCGTGGTTGTCGGCGATGTCTCTGATCCCTTCTTTGGCTTGATGCTCAAGTCTATCGACCAAATAGCACGTCAAAATGGCAAGCAAATCCTTATCGGCAATGGCTACCACAACGCCACAACCGAAAAAGAAGCGATTGAACTACTCATCAACAGCCGCTGCGAATCACTGATCATTCACAGCAAAGGGTTGAGTAACCAGGAACTGATTGATTTTGCCAATGAGGTACCGGGAATGGTGGTTATCAACCGCTATATTCCTGAAATAGCCCACCGCTGTATTGCACTCGATAATCATAAAGGTTCATATCTCGCAACTGAATACCTGATCAAGAACGGTCACCAGCATATCGGCTATGCCTGTTCAAACCATGATATCGAAGACACCGAGCAACGGCGTGCTGGTTACCTTGATGCACTGCAAGCCTATAACTTGCCAGCCGATGACAATTACATCGAATACAGCTCCCCCGATGAAGCTGGCGGCGAGCATGCGATGATGAATCTTCTTTCCAAGAATTTGCCGATTACGGCAATTGCCGCCTACAACGACAATATGGCCGCAGGGTGTTTATCGGTATTGGAGGAAAATGGCATTACTCCACCACAAGATATCTCTCTGATCGGTTTTGATGATGGTATCATTGCCAAGTATTTGAGCCCGAAACTGACCACAGTTCGCTACCCGATCAACATAATGGCTGAACAGGCAGCGAATCTGTCACTGTCATTAGCCAAAGGTGAAGAAAACAAGACGTGTACCCGGATGTTTGTCCCCACCCTCGTGCGACGTTTGTCTGTCACCCAAAAATAACGCCATCACAAAAATTAAAAAGCAATAAGAGGAATGTATGCTTAATCTCGACAAACAACTGGCCTTTATCAATGAATTAGATCGCCTGAAAGCGATCTATCGTAAAACCATGGTAAAGCCGGATAATAACCGTCAGGAAAACAGTGCAGAGCACAGCTGGCACATTGCTCTTATGGCACAAGTATTGAAAGGCTACATTGAAGAACCTGTTGATGTGAATCGTGCAGTCATGATGCTACTGATCCATGACATTGTTGAAATCGATGCAGGTGATACATTTGCGTTTGCTGAGCAGCATGAGCTTGACGGACAAGAAGAAAAAGAAATCGCAGCAGCCAACCGTTTGTTCGGCTTGTTACCAGACGAACAATTCAATGAAATGAAGTCCTTATGGATGGAGTTCGAACAGGCTGAAACCGCTGATGCCCGCTTTGCTAAAGCCATGGATCGCATTTTGCCTCTTATCCAAAACATGGCCAACGAAGGTGGCAGCTGGGTAAAGCACACAGTGACCAAGCAACAGGTACTCAAGCGTAATGAATACTTGGAAAAAGTCACACCTAAGCTATGGCAATATGCTTGCGAACAAATTGACTTAGCCGTAACGAATGGCTGGCTTGTCGACGACTAATCGTTTTCTTAGTAGTAAATGACAAAGGCCGGAAAGACTGCTGAATGTCTTTCCGGCCTTTTTCTTGTTGAATCATTTACAGTAGCCATATCACGTTTGGCATGGTGGATATCCGTTTCCAATTCTTCCATAAAGATTTGATTCGGTTATTTATCTTTGCTAATTAGCGCCGATTTGTAAGCAAGGTTACCTTCTGCATCCATTGCTCTGAATTTCACACTACCTGATCGATTAGATGCAATAGTCACATAAGCCCTGCCATGCTCATCCGTGGTGAAAGAGCCTGTGCCAGGAACATTGGTAGTAATGGTAATGTTACTAGCTGGTGCTCCGTTTTCACTCACTTTTACCCATGCACCTTCATTCTGTGGTGTAACATCGAGGTCTAAATCGGCCATCACTGGTGAGCTTAGTAATACAGTCGCAGCAATCATAGTACCTGTAAGTTTAAGCATATCTTTTCTCCATTTAATTATTCGTTTGGGCTCGGAGTTAAATTTAGCTAGAACATAAAGATAAATAAACATTAAGAATTAAACATGTCGTTCGAATAATTCGAACATACTTTACCAGCCTGACAGTGCTTTACACTTTAGCGTTCAACCCTCAGTCACAACATAAGCATCTAAAATACAGGAAAGTAAAGGGCAATACGTTGCCAAAACCCAATATATGGTAACATTCATATCTTAACGACTTCATTTCTTTATCTTCCCTATAAATCTATAGAGTATAAAAGATATCAAAATCATCTAAGTCGTTCGAATTCTCAAAATTGATACAAATAATAGGTAAAATAAGGTAAACCACCGTCAATCAAACAGTATTTCATTACTCGTATGTAAAGATAATTTACACAGGTGTATACCCAATTAACCTCAAGATGCAGGATTCAGAGGGTTGCCAGCTCATTCAATGCAAGGCGAAGGTTTGCAGGAAGGGTATTCCCTTTTAAAAAGCTGTATATAAACACTTCCGCCTTAAAAATCATAATTTAGACTGATCGTACTGTAGAGCTCATCATTACTTTGATCGGAGGCAACAGTAGAATTGTAGATATACTCCAAATCCAATTGGAGCGAGATGTCCTCCATCAATTGGTTTTTGATAAAACCTTTTAGATTGGTCGAAGTATTCGCCTCACCATAATCCACACCAAGACGACCTCCAAGCTCAAACCTGTCATTGATTTTGGTATTGGCTTCTGCGAAGGCATTGGCAATCACTTCATCTTCCTTTTTCTTCGGCAGATCAGGGTCTGAGGTCTGGCGCTGGGAAAATCGATAACCAGGACCTGCACCTATGTCTAGTTTAGTGTCATCGGTATCAATTAATGTCGCACCAAAACCTGAAGCAAGCGTGAGCTGGTGACGGTAGGTCGCAAACTGGTCATGTTCGTATTTGCTGTTGCCATAAATAAACCAAGCATCATTAACGAAATGGCGCAAACCATAGCTCAAGTTGTACTTATTAGTGCCATCCTCGCCCTCACTTGCGCTGGTGTAGTAAGTGTACACCTCACCCTTTTGTTGCCAGTCATTAAAGTCATAGGCAAGGCTGGCGCCTGAGTTTACAGAGAGCGAGCTTGTGGTGGTTTCAGTAAAAATAAACCCCAGTTTGGCATTACCGCTCCATGGGCCTGACTCTTCTTCATCACTGGCGTGTACAACGACAGAATGAGTGGCAACAAGTAGTAGACCTGATAGCGCGATAGCAACCTGTGATTTCATAATCCCTGACAACCCTGAGCAACAAAATGAAACGCCCATTGTATGAAGCGATATGCTTCAATTGTCAGCAACTTGTTATTAAATAATCAAAAATAGGTCAGAAACTGCTAGGAAAATCACCGACTAAATATCACGATGACCAATCATTTATCCCGGTTATTTCTTATCCGTTATCAGCTGGTGCACCTTCATCACACTTCTTGCACTCAAGCATGAATCCGAGCATTGATGTTCGGCCAACTTCAGTGCTGACCCACGGGCGGCATATAAACGGAGGCTGGTGTCTAACATGCTGGTTATGGCCGCATTTTAACTCGGCCACCCAGTGATTCTCTTCATCCTGGTGATAGCCAGAGATCGCTTGTTGCATAAATTGATTCCGCTACCTATCAGCAGGATGGTTAACACCATCATTAGTCACCACATCACCTAACTCAAAGGGGTTGACGCCTTCCAGACACCCTATGTTGTAACCATACTCTTCTGGATTTGAACGTCTTTGGTGATGAGTATAAATGCCACATTCAGAGCAGAAGTAGTGCTTGGCGATATGGGTATTGAATTGGTAAAGTTTAAGAACATCTTGGCCTTTAATTATACGAATACCATCTAGTTTTACCGACCCCACTATTGCCCCTTTACGCCTGCATATTGAACAATCGCAGCGGCGGGGATTTTCTATCCCATTGGGTAGACTCAACTCTATTTCGACTGCCCCGCAATGACAACTTGCCTTATGCTTGGTTTGAATTTCCGTTTCACCGACTTGTCTGATCATCTTTCTTCCTTGTATTGATCTAGCTCTAGTCGATCACTAAGCTGCCATCGTCATTGAACTCCCAGCAGTCACCATAGGCAACTTCCCATAGATACCCGTCGGGATCAGAGAAATAGCCACTGTAGCCGCCCCAAAACACATCCTGAGCCTGTTTCTCGACTTTACCGCCGGCCAGCTCAGCCTGCGCTAATACTGCATCCACCTCTTCCTTCGAGCGGGTATTATGGGCAAACGTGACACCGGCGAATCCGGTTTTTACTGCTTTGAAATCAGGCGATACATCCTCAGCCAATGCTTCCAATGGATATAGTGCTAGGCAAACCCCACCTGTTTTGAAAAAAATAATACCATCTTCAGGCGTTTTCGATGATGGAAACCCCAACTTGCTATAAAACGCAAACGATGCCTCAAGGCTGGTTACACCCAGTGTGATAATACTAATGCGTGGTTCCATCCTTTCCTCCAAAAGCGTTATCAATCATAAATTCAACATGACAAAAATGTCATTTTGGCGTCCGGATTAGGTCAGGATCAATTCGTTATTCTCTCTAACGTAAAGTCAAACACAGAGAGGAAAACACCATGAAATCATTCAAATCTATCGCCGTCGCCACCACACTTGTCCTATTCAGTCTACCATCAATGGCCTCAACCCCATTGGTTGCAGGTAGCAAATATAGCGTGCAAAGCAATGACCGAGTGGTCAGTACCGAAACATTCGAAACACGTGAGGCTGCCTTTGCTGAAGGCCAGCATGTACTGAATGTGCTGGAAACCAGCAAACCTGCTGAATTACACAAGATGCTGCGCGTGATGGCATGGGGCCCGAAAGAAATTTCTAGCCTGCGCATTCAAGACAACGGTTATGTCACCGTCGATGAAATGATGAATTCTGATGGAAATATCGAATATCGTGCCAACGTCAATGTACGCTACGAGCACTTCCGCTACGATAATAACTAATAGGTATCAATTATCTAGCGCATATACCTGAAACAGCGCATGCAAAAAAGGGGTTGAAGGACCCACCCCTAATGACCAGATGATAAAGAGTCGAGGCGAAAATGAAGTTACTGCTGATTGAAGATGAACCCAAAACCGGTGAATACCTCAGAAAGGGGTTAACCGAAGCGGGCTACATTGTCGACCTCTCATCAGACGGCGTTGATGGTTTATACCAAGCCACCAGCGCCAATTATGACCTCATCATCCTTGATGTCATGTTGCCACAACTCAATGGTTGGCAAGTATTAACCACACTGCGAGCCAGTAACATTGAAACACCGGTCATTATGTTGACCGCTAGAGATCAGGTCGAAGACCGGGTTAAAGGCCTTGAACTGGGCGCAGACGATTATATTGTTAAACCTTTTGCCTTTGTTGAGCTGGTCGCTCGCATCAAAAATACCCTTCGCCGAAAGCAGCCTTCAGTATCCAAAGAACTCGCCCTTGAAGTGGCCAACCTTCACCTAGACTTACTCAAACGCCGTGTAACCCGTGCCGGTGACAGTATTACTCTGACAGCCAAAGAGTTTTCTTTGCTTGAGTTGCTAATGCGTCGCCAAGGCGAAGTACTATCGCGATCTGAAATCGCCTCAATTGTATGGGACATGAATTTTGACAGTGATACCAATGTTAT
Source organism: Photobacterium satsumensis (assembly GCF_050336935.1). Classification (NCBI taxonomy): domain Bacteria; kingdom Pseudomonadati; phylum Pseudomonadota; class Gammaproteobacteria; order Vibrionales; family Vibrionaceae; genus Photobacterium; species Photobacterium satsumensis. The sequence continues at coordinate 41,992 of NZ_JAKJSK010000010.1, read as the reverse complement.
TGATGTCGCCGTCAAACGGCTACGAGGAAAAGTCGACAAGGGATACGAACCCAAGCTAATCCACACCATTCGTGGAATGGGGTACATGCTAGATGAACAAGGGTAAAGGAAGTAGTATGTTCAATTCGATGTCAGCGAAGCTCATCGTTTCATTTTTTACGGCCTCTCTTCTTGTGCTTTGTACCTTAAGTACCGCCATCCTGTACCAATTGAAACACCACTTCCATCAGCAAGACCAATATACCCTCGAGCAAAAATTCAAAACCATTAATATTTTACAATTACAGAATGATTTTATTGCCAAATACGGCACCTTCTTTGAACTTGGCGAAACCAAGCTGTGGTTAATCAACAACGGTGAAATCCAATATCAAACTGAAGACGTTGCTTTGCCAGACACTTTCCTCAACAACCGCTCAGTCAAGAGCTTCACCTGGCAAGAAAACGACGTCCACTACCGAGCCTTTCGCTTTCCGGTTGATAAAGAGCCCAGCGTCGATGTCATTTTGGGAGTTAATATCAATTACCATCGTGTATTTTTGGCAAGCTTTACTACCGTACTCATTTGGACTACTTTGCTTGCCAGTATCGTCAGTGGCTTCCTCGGATGGCTGATCGTTAAAAAAGGTATGCGACCAGTCAAACACCTCGAAGAACACATGCAACAAATTTCGACCGAGAAGTTGGATTTACGTATTGAACCTGCATTGTTTCCCAGCGAGCTTCAACAATTGGTTATTGTCTCTAATGACATGCTGTCACGGCTTGAAAAAGAGTTTGAGCGCTTGTCCGAATACTCCTCCGATATCGCCCATGAGCTTCGTACCCCAATAAGCAATATGATGACCCAAACTCAGGTGATCCTCGCCCACCCTCGTACAACTGACGAATATCAGGAAAGCTTGATTTCCACCTCAGAAGAGCTAAGCCGCTTAACCAAAACCATTACCGATATGTTGTATCTGGCCAAGTCTGAGCATAACTTGCTGCAAACCGCCAACGAAGATATTGCTCTTAGCCCACTAGTGGAAGACTTGGCTGAATATTATGAGCTTGCCGGGGAAGAGAAAGGCGTAACCATCAACCTATCAGGTTGTGGATGGATCCACGGTGACAAAGAGATGCTTAAACGCTCCATCGGTAACCTCATATCTAATGCGGTCAGGCACAGTGATGATAACGAAGCCATTACGATCCAAATTAGTGAGACTGACACCGCGACCCGAGTCGCTGTTATCAACAAAGGGGAAACGATTCCTGCTGAAAACCTTCCTTATATTTTCGAGCGATTCTACCGGGTTGATAAAGCCCGAATGCATCGAGCCACAGCTGGCGCTGGGTTGGGACTTGCAATTGCCCGTTCTATTGCCAAAATCCACCACGGTGACATTCTGGTGCGGTCCGATAATGGCATTACCAGTTTTGTTTTATCAGTGCCAAAAGAAAGCCCACGCGGTTGCATGGGCTGACAAAACAAACGTTGGGGTAATATTTTAATCTAACTGCTCGCCATTCGTTTCAATGACTTTTTGATACCAGTAGAAACTGTCTTTCTTATAGCGCTTGAGCTCTTTCTCGCTCTCTTCGTCACGGTCGACATAAATGAAACCATAGCGCTTAGCGTAGCCGTTTAACCAGCTGAATAGGTCTTGGCAGGACCAAGTACAATAACCGATAACCTCACAACCATCATCAATAGCATCTGAAATCGCTTCGACATGGCGGCGCAGGAAGTCTATCCGGTAGTCATCGTGTACCTTGCCTTGTTCCGTCAACGTATCGAAGGCACCAAGGCCATTTTCGCTAATAAGGATAGGAAGCTCATAGCGGGAAGTAATTCGGCGCAGTGCGACACGCAGGCCATTTGGGTCAATAGCCCAATTCCAATCGGTCATATCCAGATATTCGTTATCCGCGCGAGCAAATAGCTTATCGGTTGGAATTTCACTGATTTCAGAAACAACTGATACTTGAGAGGCATTACCGGTCTGGGCTGTAGTTTGTTTATTCTCTGCCGCGACAAAAGTCGCAGACTGGTAGTAATTCAACCCCATGAAGTCGCATACACCAGCAGCCAATAGCTCTTTATCACCTGGGTGGAAGTCGATGTGGATATTTAATTTTTCCAATCGCTTCAAGGCAATTTTTGGATAACGGCCTTTGGCATACACATCCATCCAGAACAGATCTTGCAGCTCTTGGGCATCTTCCGCCGCAATGACATCTTCAGGTTTCGCTGACTGCGCATAAGCTGGACTATAGGCAAAACTGGCGCCAATTTGGGCGTTGATGCCCATTTCACGGAATTTCTTCACCGCACTGGCATTAGCCAGATTGGCAATATGGTTGGCATTAATAAAACGCTGGAAGTCAGACACTTTCGGCGGGTGAATTGCTTGCAAGTAACCTAAGCTGGTAAAAATATTCTGCTCATTGAGGCTGACCCAATACGGCACTTTGTCACCGTACTCTTCGAACAACACTTCACAGTAACGGGTAAAATCTTCAATGATTTTGCGGCTTTCCCACCCTTGATATTCATCTTGCAGTGCCTGAGGTAAATCCCAATGGTAAACCGTCAAGATAGGGGTAATGCCATTAGCAATCAGGGCATCGATAACTTTATGATAGAACTCCACACCCTGTGGGTTAACCGTACGACCATCAGTCATGATTCGTGGCCAAGATACCGAGAATCGATAAGCCTGTAGACCCATCTCCTTCATTAAAGCAATGTCTTCCTCAAAGCGGTTATAAAAATCAATCGCGACCTCACCAGTCGTATTTTTGAAAGTATTCCCAGGTACACGAGAATAAACATCCCAGATTGAATCGCCTTTACCATCAAGATTTGATGCACCTTCTATTTGGTAAGCGGCAGATGCACTCCCCCACAAAAACTCTTTTTGAAAACTCATATTTCACCCTAGCTAGGCTAGCCATTAATGTATTCAGTTTGCAAAAAGTCGCTCGTTACCACCTAGTGCAAACAACGCTGATAGCAAGACCCTAACCAAAACCATATGGTTTTACACTCAACGAAAACCAATAACCATACATAGATCACATTAAACACACTATCAGCCGCTGTTATAAAGAGCTATTTAAGGTATTCTGCTTGTGCCAATCCCTAACGTGTATGAAACAACAATGAACAAATATCAGGCTATCTATCAGCAACTTAAAGCTCGCATTCAATCTGGTGAATACAACGCTGCAGAGAAACTTCCTGAAGGGAAAAAACTCGCCGCCGAGTTTGAATGCAGTGAAATCACCCTAAAAAAAGCGATGGATATCCTGGTGAAGGAAGGTATTGTTGTCCGTAAAAGAGGGGCCGGTTCGTTTATTAAGAGTACCCCTCCTCAGCAACCTGATACCCACTTACAAGGCACTAAGCTACGTTACGAGGGCACCGGGAAAAAAGTCACCACACAGGTCAAGCACTTTCGTATTATCGAAGCTGATACTGATACCGCAGAATTAGTCTGTGGGCAGCTTGGTGATCACCTTTATGAAATCATTAGGTTACGCTCGCTAGATGACCAGCCAACTATCGTTGAATATACCTATATGCCCGTTGCTGTGGTGACAGGACTGACTCTTGAACAAGCTGAAGATTCCATCTACGGCTACATAACCGACACCCTAAACCAAGGGATCCACAGTGCAAACCTGACGATCACCGTGGATCAAGCCAACAAACAAGAAAGCCAATGGTTAATTATTCCTGAGGGCGAGCATTTAGTTACCGTCTCTCAGCGCGCCTACCTGGATAACGGACAGCTTTTTGAACACTCCGTTGCCAAACACACCTGCGACTCTTTCAAGCTATCGACGACCTATGTGAAATCACTACAGCTGAAGTAGTTAGGCCGCCCACAGTACTGTCCCAACGAGGCACTATACCCAAGTGACCTAAAAGTACAGAGTGGGCTACTGGCGTTGATAAGCAAACGTCAAATTACCTTGATGCAGGGCAAACTTAGAGTAGTCAATATCACCCGATGCGGTCATTCCAAACTTGCACAATATACCGGCAGGCTTGAATTCAAATTCATGTTCGCTATAGGCTTCCAACGGAATAGCCTCTTGACCCGTCGCTTGCAACATCAAAATCCCGTTTTTCACTGAAAGATTAATATCCAAATCAAAGTCAGGGCTCGTATAACTACCTTCATACCCTTTTAAATTATCAACCGCGACAGTCATTGGCTCGCGCTCAAAGTCAGGGAGCGTAAATGGCATGCCATAATAAATGCTCAATATGCCTGTTGTGATGTCATTGAAGTTATAATTTAGCGCATCGACATTGATTGCCACAGCCAGATCGTCACTTTCAAAATAGCTCACATCAGAGTTGAAACTCTCTATCAAGCCACGGTGGCCATAAGAATATTTAGAGTACAGCGGTAGTCTAAATAATCCCTTACTCGACAAATTTGAGGTCCCTTTCATTTGCTTAAGAGAATCCTCAGAGACCAACTCGCCATTGAAAAGCGCACGAATGAATGTTGTTAAATCATATGGTGTTGAAATGATAGCACCGGCAGCTGACGCTACACTCATAGACCATGATGGTGACTTAAACCATTGATTACTAGAAAAGTAAAAAGACTCCAGATCTTGCCCACAACTGGTTTCACTCGCACAATATTCAGTGTTTTCCAACCCGACCCGATCAATGATGTTTTCCTTTACGACTTCGCCATAGCTCTTACCCGTTACATCTTCAAGGATGTAACCTAAAAGAAGGTAGTTGGTATTAGAGTATTCATGCTTTTTATTTGGAGGAAAAGCCACTGGATAAGAGGCGATACGCTGTAACATCGCTTCTTTGGTCTGGTACGTATTAAAATATGTTATGAACTCTGTAGCGTTAGTATAATTATAAAGTCCACTACGATGAGATAACATATGCCCGATTGTAATGTCACCAGCGTTATCAAACTCAGGATAGAACTTTGAAAGAGGTGTAGATAATTCAATTTTACCTTGCTCTATTAATTGAAAAATTAGAGTGGATGTAAATGTTTTTGTAATCGACCCTGCTTTATATTTTTTATCAAAGTTAGACTGTTCTTTCTTTAACGATGAGGGAATGGCTGTTTGATAACTGTATACCTCTTTACCCTTATCAATAATAACCACACCCAAGGCAGCTTTATCATTAGCGGCTAAAGAATTTAGATAACGCTCCATTTTTCCTTTATCAAAGTTACTATCGGCGAATGCTAAATAGGAAAACACCAATAAACTACAGACAAGCACGCAGCCAATCATACTGCTAACACGATACCAATAGCTTTTTCCAACCATCATACCTAGCAATCCTCTAAATTTCTGTCTTAATAAAATTGGTAAATAGTTTTGAATAAACCCACTTCCCCCGACTTTACACACAAAGCAATAAATAGCTTTAACGTTATTCAAAATTACAGCGCAAATCACTGAAAATATGGAAATTACAACTGAGCAATTTGTTACTCGGAACTTGAAGGTAGGTGGCAACGAGTGAAGTGACTGAGTACAGCCAATGCTTTTTCCAGCACTCAATCCAGGCTAGTCAATTAATTACCACGGGATTATTAACATCCAAATATCAAGCAATTCATGTCTGCATTGCTAGACTAAAGTGAGTTGGACAATAAGTTTATAAAATACTTACATTTTATGGGGACATGGAGGAAACCATGAACACTCTATCTATTAAACAACGCTTGATGCTGATCATTCTGATCGCGGTCGTATCCCTCATTACAGCCACCTTGTTTGCACTGTTTGACAAGAAAGACAGCATGCTTGGTGAACGTAAACATCAAATCCAAGTCCTTGTCGAGTCAGCTGAAACTCTCGTCTCGGATCTCTATAATCAAGCTCAACAAGGCAAAATAACAGTTCAAGAAGCGCAGAAAAGGGCAATATCGGCACTTAATGCCATGCGCTATGGCGACAATGGATACTTTATGGTGTATGACATGAAAAGCACCATGATACATCACCCTATTAGCCCACATTTAAACGGTCGAGATCTCTCAAACCTAAAAGATATCAACGGTGTACTTATTGTCAGTGAGCAAGTCGAGGCTGCCAAACAAGGCGGAGGATTTGTGACTTACCACTGGCAAAAAGCAGGGGCAGATGAGACTCCCTATCCTAAAATTGCCTACTCACTCCCTTTTCAACCTTGGGGCTGGGTACTCAACACCGGGCTTTATGTCGATGATGTTGATACCGTCTTTTACCAAAACATAAGAGATCTCCTGGTATTGATTGCGGTTTTGGCTATCGGGCTTATTGCTGTCTCGCTCTACATCACCAAAAGCATCACCTCACCACTGGCAAGGCTGCAGTCACTTATTCTACAAGCAGAAAGTAATCTTGATCTCACCGTACGAGTGCCCAAACAAGGCAACAATGAAATATCTGATGTTGGCTTAGCATTCAATAGCCTGATGGTCACTTTTGAAAATACGTTGCAAGGGGTTCAGAACGGAGCCGAAGCACTCGACAAAGAAGCGGCAAAACTTGATGAACTAGCCAACCACATTGTCAGTTCCTCTGATCGCCAATCAGATGATACCGGCTCCATCGCCGCGGTTGTTGAGCAATTCAGCCAGAGCATTCTTACCATTTCACTCGATGCCGATAAAATAAAGTCCCTCTCAAATGACAGTGGAGAGCAAGCGAATATCGGTGCCTCAACGATGCTGAAAGCGATTGACAATATCAGTGTATTGTCGGAAAAATCCCGTCGTTCAAGCGATGCCGTCTCTGAGTTAGATTACCATTCCAAAGAGATTGAAGGTATTGTCAATGTCATCAATGATGTTGCCGAACAGACCAACCTCCTCGCCCTCAACGCAGCTATCGAAGCTGCACGTGCTGGTGATCAAGGCCGTGGTTTTGCGGTTGTCGCCGATGAAGTCCGGCACCTTGCCGTCAGAACATCCGACTCGACCAAACAAATAGCCTCAACCATACAAGAGCTACGATCTGGGATTGAATCAACAGTCAGCCATATAGAAGTCAGTGTCGGTGCGGTTGAACAAAACATGGCCCAAACCGTGGAGGCAGAAAAAAAAGTGCGTTCGATGCAGGGCATGTCACAAGATCTAATGTTATTGATCGATGAAGTCACCGGCTCATTGCATGAACAGTCCAGCGCAAACTTAGAGCTGGCTGAACGTGTGCAGAAAATTGCCGAGATGGCGACCAACAACCAGCATTCAGCCAATGATGTTCAAGGGGCTGTAAAACAAGTCAATAACCTAGTCGCTGCATTCCACAACTCTATTGGCAAGTTTACCTTCTCGGCAAGCTAGCCTTTAACGGCTTTTATCTTCACCTAGATCAAGCCCTGCAATGCAGGGCTTCTTATTTAGAGCAACGTCAACTTGTTAAGAGACTTTCTGTAGTTTTTTCACTTTGCTCTGTTTTAGCCAAGAGCCATCTTTATGACGTGGGTGAAAATGCGCTGGTAATACATCGTCAGCTTGGGTCCATGGTGCTTCTTTCAAAGCCTGCTGCATGTCCTCATATCCACACTCGCGGCGTAACCGAATAGAGCGGCGAGAGAACTCTGTATCACTAAGTGGAATATGGCCTTGTAAAGGATCAAAAGTAATGTGAACAATATCAATTTTACTGCCCGCTTTTAAAGCGGTAACATCCGGCACCTGAGCACTCGCAATTAATTCAGGCACTGTCTGTTTTAAATGATCGAGATTACGTTTGGCCACCAGCGCTTCGAGATGCTCGCAGGTACGACTCGCATATTGAATCTCTTTCTCGCGCCATATTACTTCTGCCATCGTTTTGGGCAGCTCACCATTGGCGTTCCAAAGATCGACCATGAAAATCAATAAATCTTCGTCTTGTGCTAAATCGAGAATACCGGTAAGGGGTGTGTTGGACACCACCCCGCCATCCCAATAATGATCTTCACCGATCTTTGTGGCAGGAAATCCCGGCGGCAGGGATCCACTCGCGACAGCATGGGCTGGTGCCATGGTATCGGATTGACTGTCAAAGAATACCAACTCACCATCAGTCACCCGCGTCGCCCCCACAGTGAGACGCACTTGATTGCTATTGATCAAGTCAAAGTCAGAGAGATCATCCAAAGTGCCAAACAGCGGTGCAGTATTGTAGAAACTTGTCGCTCCTTCACCAGGAGGAGCAATCCAAGGATTGATTAACCGCGGAGAGAAAAAGTTCGGTTGGCCAAAAACTAACGCTGACGAGGCACTAAGCATATTAAACGCCGAGGCAAACTCGGTTGGGATTTTCATATCCGTCCCCGCTCTTGAAATCATCTCCCAGAATGTTTCTAGCTGTGTAAGCCGCTTATCAGGTTCGTTTCCAGCCAGAATGGTGGCATTTAAAGCCCCAATCGAGATACCTGCAAACCAATCCGGAGTGAAGCCCGCTTCTTCCAATGCCTGATAGGCACCGATATGATAAGCCCCCAGCGCCCCGCCCCCTTGCAGTACTAAGCAAACCTTGGGCTTTTTTCCAATACTTGTTGTCTTTGCCATGCTCTTTTCCTTGAGTAAATAAACACAAAAAAATCATATTTGTCTTTAGCTCAAGAAATTAGCGGCAACCATTAAGATTTCTAGTCAAAGATCAACGACGGAAAAACCATCACAGTTTGTAGGGGGCTGTTTTCAAAGATCTACCATATATTAGAGCATTGAACCTGTTTTCAACTATCTGGTACCGGTTTTGAGCGGACTAATGCCACTTTTCTAGATCACATGAAAAGCTAAACCAGCCATGCTTCCGCAGGTACACCTTGCGTTACGTTGTAGCATATATTCATTCCGTTGAATTAAAAGCTAATACAAATCCATTAATAACTTTAAGAAGAAGGGTTTATAGGAATAGTTTCACTGTCTATGAGTGCAAGTTACAAAGTGCTTTCCGAGGCGTTTAATACAAAAAATGTATGCGTTAATGACTGAGATCAATTTATTGCATGTCAGTTGGTCGTATGTTGGAAACATGTTAAACACAAAAGGACGAGTGTATATGGAGCTTATTCAAGATCCAAGATGTTATACCGACATCTGTATAGACGGAAAATGGTTCCACCATGACCATTGTACCGATACAGCCTACATGCTTTGGGGCGGTTCTTCCCCTCACATCCAATTAGACAAAACCCCAAAAACCGAAAACGAGCTCATTAACCTTCTCAGTCATGCTAATCGCAGTTAAGGCCAACCGAAGAGAATGACTTATTACCTTATATAGCTGGTACTCAAATGAAAGTACCAGCTTGTGCCGTTTAACAACGAAGAGCTCGTTTATTCATTACTCACGAAGCGTTTACCTAGCCTCGTGAAAGCGAAGTAAATAGGCACATAAATCACAAGTAGTATCAGTGTATCGAGCACAAAGTGTAGCTCACTCGCCCCTAAGAATGCACCAACAAGGAAGTTCTTAGCCGTTATTGCACAAAACACCGACACGAAAGTGACGATGAAAGTCATCGTGTTTTTTTTCATTCATCAACCAATACACAGTACCCAAAATATCAATGTGTGATTATACCCTGTGGTAGAGAAATTCACACAACGTTGAGCTGTACGTATGACGGGCATCGCGACTTAGATAGCTCACCATGCCCTGAAATAAAACGAATAACTCTTGACCGTACTCGGCTTTGAACAACTTGCTAGTACAAACTTATGCTGAAAGTGTATTAATTGACTAGCTCGACCTTCGATTTATCGATTTCTAACGCTGACAATTTTTCAAGGAAGCCAGTAATATTCGACTTTGCGGAACCTTCATTTGCCATTCTTAATCGCTCAACCCCACTAAATGCATCTCCAAATGTGGCCGTATATGGGGCAACCACAACTTCATCGAAGATAACTTCTTTACTGCTCTTATCAACCAACACATAACGTATCGATGACGTCACTTCCATATCCAAACCAAATGAAGGCTGATCGACTTCCATTAATTGAGCAGATAGTTCATATTCAGGTTGGTCATCTTTTGAAATCAAGTACAGTAACTGAAGTGAGTCTTTTAATGCAGATTCAAATTCAGTATTACCGATCTCTGAAGTCCACATTGGGTTAGTGTCTTCTCCACCACCAACATCATTTACCGCAATAGAGTTCGTTAATTGTTCATCAAATGTCATATTGACAGAATCGTCAATTTTCATATTTTCTACTTTGGCCGGTGATGCACAACCAAACATTAGTGAACCGGCTATTACAACGGCTGATATTCTTAATAAATTCATAGTTAACTAACTCACTTGAAAGCAAAAATAGGCCTCACCTTATAAGACAGCCCCTTTACGAGCAAATAACTGCATTCAAATATGCGATCAAAAGCAATATCTCAACAGTATCAGTGAGTTAGTTACATAAAGCTAAGTGTAGAATACCACTATGTCTTTCTTCTCCATTGATGTTAACTATTATTCACCATATTCATCTTTTCGCCGTAACCAGAACATATTTTTTCCGCCTTCATCTCGGCCTTTAGGAGCCATGTCTAACAAATCATAAGCTGTCATCACTTTTTCAAGCCCACGGCCATATACCGAATAAGTATGGAAAATATCACCGTTCTCATCACGGACAAAGGTGCTGATACCCGGCGCTTCATTACATGGGAATGACGTACGTTCTTGATAGTTATAGGTGACTTGCTGTGTTGTTCGTTCTTCATCGCTAAACGACACTTGGAAATCTCTATTGAAGCTAGAATGCTGTGAAGAAACCCAGTTGAACTGCCAGTTCATTCGGCGTTTGTAGTCACTCAACTTGGAAATTGGGGCAATCGATATAGCAACAAATGCAGTATCCCTCTGTGCCAAATGCACGGTGGCCGGATCAATATGATCAGCCATATATGAGCATGATTTACATCCAGCCTCCCAGTCAGGTTCAAACATAAAGTGCTGGACAATTAACTGCGACTTATCACCAAAAAGTTCACCTAAGTGAACCTCGCCTTGTTCTGAGTTAAAGACGTAGTCTTTCTCGACCTTAACCCACGGTAAGGCTTGCCTTTCCCGGGTCAGCTCATCACGAAGCCGGGAGTACGCTTTCTCTTTTTCTAAAAGCTCAAGGCGGGCTTTTAACCAAATATCATAATTGGCAACGTTTCCTTTCATTATTTCCTCCCAGCGAGGTCATCAATATCAACGTTCATATTTGCTTTAGATCTTAGTCCATAGTTATATACAAATACCCTCGAAATAGGCTATTACATTCGGCTATTTTCCTTGAACTGACCTCATAGGTGAGGCTCTGAAACTTCATATGCTCTCTACCTAGCATTACACCCTTGTTTGAGCTTCAATGTATTGCAAGCACAAAAAAGCCCGCTCATTTGAGCGGGCAAACCCCAATTTCAACAACGTAAAACAAAACAATTAAAAGGTAAATCGGTAACCGGTGGAATGAGCATAGGTTTGATTTGGGCGCAAAATGCTATCACCAGGCCATTCAGGGTGGTTCGGTGCATCAGGCAGATATTCAGTCTCTATGCAAAAACCTTGGTGAATGCCATATTCCGCAGATGTTCCTTTAGTACCAGACAAGAAGTTACCGGTATAAAGTTGTACCGCTGGCTTGGTGGTTTGTACCGTCATTGTCACTTTCTGATCAGGTGAGACGACTTTGGCAAAATCACTGATCCCATCCGTCATTTCAGGTAGCAAAATAAAGGCATGATCATACCCTTTAGCTAATTCTTGCTCAGGGTCAACCAGCAAATCACATCCGATGGTTTTACCTTTTCGGAAATCAAAACCTGTATGTTCGACTGATTTCAGCTCCCCTGTAGGGATACCTACGTCGGATGTCGGTACAAAATGATCAGCAGCTAACGTTACATGATGGTTTAGACAATCTTGATCTGAGTCTTCACCAGCCAAATTAAAGTACGCGTGATTGGTTAAGTTCACCGGGCATGGCTTATCGCAAACCGCCTGATAGCTAATAGCTACCGTATTATCTATTGTCAGTTCAAAGGTTACTTTCACTTCAAGCTTGCCCGGGAAGCCTTGATCGCCATCTTCCGATAGCAAACTAAACACCAGTTTCGAGTTGCTTTGGAAATCTAAAGTCCAGCGACGCTTATCATAACCTTCTGGGCCACCATGCAGTGTATTACCGGCTTGATTGATAGCCACTTGGGATGCTTTACCATCAATGGTGAAGTGACCTTGCGCAATACGGTTGGCGAAACGCCCGACTGTCGCACCAAAGTAAGCACTTTGCTGTTGGTGCTCTGCCATGGTTGAACAACCTAGTAACACTTCACGAGCTTCGCTATTCTCACCATATTCTCCTCTCACCGGCACAGTACAACTTAACCAAGTGGCACCGATATCCATGAAGGTTGCGGTCATTCCTGAAGCATTGATCAGGGTAAATAGGTTAGCAGGACGGCCATCAAAGGCCGCCTCCATGGTCATGGTTTCGTGCAGCGCTAACACTTTATGAGGTAGTGTCATTTATTATTCCTTATTTGAGCAAACTCAACTTAGGCAATCGCGCCAGCGCCAGCTTTTGCTTTACACACATAGATGCTTTCTTTTAGCCCAGTCTTCGCTTCATACTTTTCAGCAAGTACGGCTGTCACTTCATCAACCAGTGCCGGTGGTATAATAGAAACAATACAGCCACCAAAGCCACCACCGGTCATACGCACACCACCTTGGTCGCCGATGACGTCTTTCACAATATCAACGATAAAATCAATTTCAGGGACGGTGATTTCAAAATCATCGCGCATTGATGCATGGGATTCAGCCATCAGCTCACCCATACGCTTGATGTCACTCTGGCTTAGGGCGATTGCAGCTTCTTCGGTACGGTCGTTTTCGGTGATCACGTGGCGAGCACGTTTAGCAACCATCTCATCCAACTCATCAACACGGGCGTTGAACTGCTCAATGGTGACATCACGTAGCGCTTTCACACCGAAAATACGCGCCGCTTCTTCGCACTGCACTCGACGGGTGTTGTATTCACTGTCAACCAACCCACGCTTCTTGTTAGAGTTGATGATCACCACAGCCATATCTTCTGGCATAGAAACCGCGGTGGTTTCTAGCGAGCGGCAGTCAATTAGCAATGCGTGGTTTGCTTCACCCTCAGCAGAGATCAGCTGATCCATAATGCCGCAGTTACAACCGACGAACTCGTTTTCTGCTTGCTGGCCGTTCAACGCAATCTCTTGCTGGCTAATTTCCAGTGCAAACAGTGTCTTAAACGTTTGTCCAATGACCACTTCTAGCGCAGCTGATGAGCTCAAGCCAGCACCTTGTGGAACATTTCCGCTTACCGCGATATCGGCACCCGCGAATTCGTAACCACGATCGCGTAGGCACTTCACGACCCCTTTGATGTAGTTAATCCACATGCAGTCTTCATCAAAAGTGATATCAGCGGTTAGATCAAACTCTTTGGTTTGGTTGGCATAATCAACTGAAACAACACGCACGATGTTGTCATCACGACGGGCAGCAGCAACGACCGCTTGGTAGTCAATCGCACACGGTAATACAAAACCGTCGTTATAATCAGTGTGTTCACCAATCAAGTTCACACGGCCCGGTGCTTGGATCAGGTGAGTCGCTTCATAACCCAATACGGAGGAGAATGAGGTATTAACAGCGTCAATAAGCAGTTGTGTTTTAGACATAAAATGTTCCTATCTTTCTATCTGGGTTCTTTATTATTTTTGATTTTTGGCTTCACGGTAGTGCACATCGCTAAGGGCACATAATTTGTCTGCCGCCTGCTCTGCAGTCAGGTCACGCTGACTTTCGGCTAGCATTTCGTAGCCCACCATAAACTTTCGCACTGTGGCTGAACGAAGCAGTGGCGGGTAGAAAATTGCATGAAGCTGCCAGTGATCCGTTGAGGTATCACCCTCTTTAAAGAAAGGTGCATAATGCCAGCCCATAGAATATGGGAATGAACACTTGAACAGGTTGTCGTAACGGCTAGTTAGCTTTTTAATCGCAACCGCAAGATCATCACGTTGTTCGTCAGTTAGGTCGTTCATACGACGGATATGCGTTTTCGGCATTAGCATGGTTTCAAATGGCCATGCCGCCCAGTAAGGTACAACAGCAATCCAATGATCTGTTTCAACCACAGTGCGTGACCCATCGACCATTTCAGCTTTTGCATAATCCATCAGCAAGTTTGAGCCTTGCTCTTGGTAATAAGCGCGTAGGTTGTCGTCTTTACGAGCAATTTCATTCGGTAAAAAGCTATTTGCCCAAATTTGACCATGTGGGTGTGGCTGCGAACAGCCCATAGCAGAGCCTTTGTTTTCAAACGCCTGCACCCAAACATATTTTTCACCTAGCTCTTCAATTTGTTCGTTCCAGGTATCAATGACCTTACGAATCATGCCTACAGGCAACTCAGGAAGTGTCTTGCTGTGATCGGGCGAGAAACAAATAACACGACTCAAGCCGCGCGCACTTTCACAACGAAACAGTGGGTTGCCAGACGCTGGTGCATCTGGCGTATCTTGAGTTAAGGCTGCATGGTCATTATTGAACACATAAGTGTCGGCATATTCAGGGTTTTTGTCACCCGATACTCGGGTATTGGTCGGGCACAGAAAGCACTCGCTATCATACGCTTTGTCTTCCGCTTGTTCTGGGGTCTCATCAGCCCCCTGCCACGGACGCTTGGCTCGGTGTGGGGAAACCAAAATATACTGGCCCGTCAAAGGATTATATCGACGATGAGGATGATCAACTGGATTAAACTTTTGCTCAGACATTATCAAAACTCGCAATTACAGGTTTACTGCAAAAAAATCAGGCTGGAGCAGGCAAACACAGGGAGATAAAACGCTACCTGCTCCCGAAATAATCTAATGGGAACTAGTAGCCGTTCGGATTTTCCGATTGCCAGCGCCATGTATCAGCGGCCATCTCGCTAACATCAAATTTGGTTTCCCATCCCAAATCAGTGCGTGCTTTTGCAGGATCAGCCCAACATTCAGCGATGTCACCGGCTCGGCGAGGGCAGATTTTGTAAGCGACATCGTGGCCGCATGCTTGGCTGAAGGCATCAACCATCTCAAGTACACTGCTACCTTTACCTGTGCCGAGGTTGTAGATGTGAAGGCCAGCCTGTTCACCGACTGCTCGCAATGCTGCTATGTGGCCATCGGCCAAATCCATAACATGTATATAATCTCGAATTCCGGTTCCATCCGGGGTTGGGTAATCATTGCCAAAGACAGAAAGGTATTCGCGACGGCCTACGGCCACTTGGGCAATAAACGGCATGAGGTTGTTAGGGATACCTTGCGGGTCTTCACCCATAGTTCCTGATGGATGGGCACCGACTGGGTTGAAATAACGCAATAACGTAATACTCATTTCCGGCACTGCCAACTGAATATCGCGCAGACATTCTTCTACCATATACTTACTGCGGCCATAGGGGTTGGTCACTTGACCTGTTGGGGTGGATTCTTTGATTGGGATTTCTTCTGGATCGCCATAAACCGTTGCCGATGAGCTAAACACTAAACTATTAACCCCAGCATGCTTCATCGCATCCACCAGCATCAAGGTACCGTGAACATTGTTGTCGTAATATTCAAGCGGCTTTTCAACGGACTCACCTACCGCCTTCAAACCTGCGAAATGGATAACAGAGCGGATATCATTCTCAGAGAAGACTTGATCTAAAACCTCACGGTCACGGATGTCGCCATGATAGAAAGCGGGCTTTGTTCCGGTCAGCGTTTCAACTCGATCAAGTACGGCTTCTTTACTATTGCAAAGGTTATCCAAAATGATGGGTTCAAGACCTGCTTCAATCATTTGTACACAGGTATGGCTGCCGATGTAGCCCATACCACCTGTTACTAATACCTTCATCACTCTCTCCCAGTTCGCTGCCAGTGACTCACTCTGTGGTAGTCACTTCAGAAATCACAATTTCTTGTTCTCAACTGCGTGCAATTCTACCAACAAGCTGAAAATGAAATCTGTGATCACCGCCACACAGTGTAAACGTTTCCACAGATTTTCACTACTATCATCACCATCCAAGGTCTCAGCAATCAGAAGAAAAGGTAGACTGGAACGGCAAAAACTTAAAATACATGCACTTAAATACAAGCAAAGGCAAGAAATCAGATTTAATCCGACAAATAGGCAGTAAGGAAAAGTGAAAACGATTAACCATGATAGAAAGTGAGCGCCCTATTAGTCAAAAAAGTGACGCGACAGACAAATTTACACACCAAAAATATGCATTTCGATGAGTATGTCTAATTTTACTTACTCATATGCACCTAAAAATACAAAAAGGCTATACTAACTTGGTTGATGTGCGTCATGGTGAATTATGAAGACAGCTATAATACGTTTTTTACTCTTTTTTATTCCCCTACTGACTATTACGTCAGCATCAATCTTTTATATATATAGTGAAGACTTAAACCAGCTCAACCACCGCATCCAAGATCGAGAAAACAGCCGTCATCAGTCCTCGTTGCATATTACCCGCCTGCATTTCGCTCCGATTATTGAGGATTTGAGATACCTGACAGAGAAAGCCAGAGAACTTTCCACGACGTCATTAAGCATAGAAAGACAACACGAGATTTTGACTGCCAGTTTCCAACGCCTGTCAACAACACGCCATTATTACGATCAGGTTCGGCTCCTCAATAACGAGGGCCAGGAAATTATCCGGGTCAATAAGGTCGGTGATACGGCAACAGCCGTCCCTCCCAGTGAACTCCAAAATAAAAGCCAGCGTGACTATGTCAAAAAAGCGTTAAAGGTCCAGCCTGGCGGCTTTTACACATCCCAGTTCGACTTGAACCAGGAAAATGGCCAAATCGAATTACCCCATAAGCCTATGCTGCGCTTTGTCAGCCATTTCAAAATTAATGGGCAAAGCTGGCTAATAACCCTCAATTATTTGGGTATGGACTACCTTGAAGAGCTCAAGGGGCAATACGGTTGGGACCAAGTACAAAACTGGTTGGTGAATAACCACGGGCAATGGCTATTGGGGCCTACATCCGATAGTGCATGGCAGTTCATGCCCTCTCTCAGCAAGCCTGAACAGCAAGATTTCAACACCCGCTACCCGCAACTATGGCAAGACATTAACCTTAAAGATTCGGGGCAGGTCATTATTGATGATCACCTCTATACCTTTACCCGTTTTTTTTCCGGCGCTGCTTTCAGTGGTGAAGACAGCTTCACCCTACCTTTCCAAGGCTCGGATTTACCGTGGACGATCATTTCACGCGTCAACATGACAGAAGCGGTCACCGAATTGGCTTTTACAAAAAAGCGAATATTAAAGCTGGTCATCTTCACGGGATTGATCATCAGCTTGGCATCTGGTTGCTTGGTATTGGCTTGGCATTTGTCTCAACTACTTAATGCACAGCGTAAGATGACGCTAAAGATAGAAGACACAGCCTTGCAGTATGCAACGGTATTGCGCCATGTTCCCGACGGTCTGATGACGCTTGATCAAGACATGAGAATTGTCACCGCCAATAGCGCTGCCAGACAAATCCTATCCCTTGGCAATAAAGAGATCCTCGGTTGTTCCTTGACAAAACTATTGCCCGGGACGCAATCAAGGCGGCAGGTTGAAGCCATTATTGAGCAACTTCACCAGTTGCGGGAGAAGAAGCAGCCAACCATTAAGATCCGATTGCAATTTAACAATTTGAAAACGAAGCATATAGAGATTATCGCCACTGAAACAACCTACAGTTCAAGCCGGGAAATTTTGCTCAATCTTCGAGATGTGACTTACTGGATTGAACGGGAAGAGAAGCTCAAGAGCATGTCTCGGGCACTTGAACAAAGTAATGACGCCATCATCATTACAGACAGAAGAGGCGTAGTGGAATATGTAAACCGCTCTTTCGAAAGGCATAACGGGATAACATCTAAAGAAATTATCGGCAAGCAGTCTATTGAACTGCTGAGAAATACACTCAATAACCTCAACGACGTCAAACATGTCCAAAAGCAATTAAAAGAGGGTCATGTCATCGAGCGGGTTATTGCGCATAAGCAAGGTGATGATCAAATCATCTACGAAGAGAAAACCATTGCCCCTATCCGAAATAGTCGAGGAAAGATCAGCCACTATATATCCACAGGTAAGGATATAACTGAGCGCGTCTTGTTCGAAAACCGCTTACATCGATTGGTTCACTACGATCTATTGACTGAATTGCCAAACCGCACTCTATTGCAACAGCAACTCTGCGCAGCAGTGAAATGCAATAAGCACACGGGTGAAAATATCGCCCTTCTCTCGCTGGATTTGGATTACTTCAAGCAGATCAATGATTCCTTAGGCCATGCCGTTGGCGATAAGGTGATCAAAACTGCAGCCATGCGTATCCAGCGCTTATTAAGAAAAACGGATTTCCTTGCTAGGCTCGGTGGTGATGAGTTCGCTATTTTGCTAACACAGAGTGCCAACCTACAGGATGTCACCACGATAGCCACTCGTATCCTTAAGCACATTTCTGCCCCTCTGGTCATTGAAGGCAAAGAGCTATTCTTGACCACAAGTATCGGTATCAGCTTCTTTCCTGATGATTCTGATGTGGCAGAAAATCTCAGCAAGTATGCCGATATCGCCCTATACCGAGCAAAAGAGCAAGGACGCAATCAGTTTTGTTTCTATACACCAGAAATGGGGGTTAACAGTGTTCTGCAAATTCAACTGGAGTCAGAACTTCGTCGTACGGTAGGTTCAGATCGCTATGAGTTTTTCTACCAACCCAAAGTGAATGCCAGTGATCATAGTGTATGCGGTGTGGAAGCCTTGCTTAGATGGCGCAATGAATATGGTGAGCATGAGTCGCCACTTAATATTATTCCCATTCTTGAGCGCTCTGGTGTCATTATTGAGGCTGGAGAGTACCTGATTAAAAAAGCATGCTGTCAATTGAAAGCGTGGCAATCCAATGGTATTTACTTCAATTTTGCTCTTAATATCTCAGCCCAACAGCTATTAGGCTCAAATATTGTCGAGACTATTGATAAAGCGATCATCCAGAGTGGTTGTGATCCGCAGTATCTCGAAGTAGAAATCACCGAGACCGTGATCATGTCAGATGTCGATACCGCTCTCGACAAATTAATAAAACTTGAGGCACTGGGTGTAAAGATTGCAATCGATGATTTTGGCACCGGTTACTCCTCGTTGGCTTACCTTAGCCGTTTCCCTATCCATATACTCAAAATTGATCGTGAGTTCATTAAAGATCTCCCCTGGAATAAAGATAACATTGCCATCACCCGTTCAATTGTAGAACTGGCCCACAACCTGAATATGCAGGTCGTTGCGGAGGGTGTCGAAACACAATCCCAATGTGACTTTTTAACCAGTGTCGGCGTGGAAGAATTCCAAGGGTTCTTCTTCGGCCGCCCCCAACCTGTTCGTGAGTTTGAACAACATTATCTACACAAAGATAAGAGCACAGTGTAAGGAAAGGCTATTGCCGCATAAATAATATGCGGCAATAGCCTGATTATTCGAATTCTAACCCTTGGTAGCCATAAAACAGCAAAAAAATTGATCTCATGCAGATTATATACGCTGTTTTATTAATCAGCACTCCCAATAAAACAATCAAAGCAGTGGTTATAGAGAGCCCTAGATAAAAAAAATCAAAAAAATATCGATAAAAAAGCATTCGTAAAGGTGACTATTAAGCCCAACCTTCTAGTTTGCTTACTAAATAGTCGACAAATTTAGTGCTGTAACATATTAATTACAATAATTATTGGTTTATATATTCCGCTTTTTTCGTATGGATATTCATCATTTCAGTATTAGCCTGCTGATTTTAAAGCAGACATGTTTTTGCTATGAGACTTTTCTTGTTTTTAAACCTTATTATCAATAAAAAACCACCAACCCACCAATAAGAACATACCAATAACAAAGCACCCAATGGCTTTGTCAGTTAATACACATAAACATCATAATCAAAACATAAACAACTAACCCGCAACCACGGGTCTACACTATTGGAGTTGAAATGGCAATATAGGCAGTCGCCATTTTAGGGGGTAAAATTAACGCCTAAAAAACAATGAAAAGACATAATCATGAATTCAGTTATACAAGTAAGCGAACTTGAGTCGTTTCTCATTGCGATTATTGTGCTTTTTCTTGGCTACTTCATTAATAGCAAAGTAAAGGTATTCCGGAAGTACAATATTCCAGAGCCGATTGTTGGCGGTTTGATTGTTGCCATACTAATTGCAGTTTTACATACTCAAGGTATCGACATTACCTTCAAGCTAAGCCTCAAAGACACGTTAATGCAGATGTTCTTTGCTACGGTTGGTTTGGCGGCAAGCTTTAAGCTGTTGGCCAAAGGTGGCTCGCGGGTTTTCTTATTTCTTGCGATCGCAACACTGTACATCATTATCCAGAACGCGGTTGGTGTAAGCCTAAGCACCATGCTAGGTCTCGATCCTCTGCTTGGGCTGATGGTAGGCTCTATTACCCTGTCAGGTGGGCACGGCACAGGTGCTGCTTGGTCACAGACCTTTGCCGATATCTATGGCCTGCATACCCTAGAGCTCTCTATGGCTGCAGCAACGTTTGGTTTGGTCATGGGTGGCATCATCGGTGGACCCGTCGCACAGCGCCTAATTAACAAGTTCTCACTAAAGTCTGAATTTGGTACCGGTGAAAAACACCATATCGAACACCCAGACTTAGTCACATACAGTGATAACGAAGAAGATCGCATTACCGGCAAGAACACCATTGAAGTACTCTTTATCTTGCTGATTTGTGTTGCCGGTGCTGCACACGTCAAGGATCTCGTCGACAGCTTTGGTATCACCTGGCTGCGTATTCCTGACTTTGTGTACGCCCTCTTTATCGGTGTTTTCATTACTAACGTCTGTGAGACAACCAAAGTCTACAAGATCAATAATGAAACCGTCGATGCACTCGGTACCATTTCGCTGTCCCTGTTCTTGGCCATGGCGCTAATGAGTCTACAACTGTGGGAGCTGCTTGGCCTTGCCTTGCCTATGATTGTGATCCTATCGGTACAGACAATCACGCTGGCTGCTTTTGCCTATTTTGTCACTTTCCGACTGATGGGTAAAACCTATGATGCGGCGGTTATTGCAGGCGGCCATTGTGGTTTCGGCATGGGTGCAACACCGACTGCAGTGATGAACATGGGTGCGCTTGTCTCTCGAAATGGTCCATCACCACAAGCATTCATGGTCGTGCCAATCGTCGGCGCTTTCTTTATCGACATTGCTAACCTGATCGTACTGCAGACCTACATTAGCTTCATCCAGTAAACTTCCCTTCTGCCGGGCCTAACAAGGCCCGGCTTTGCCGTTCGGCATCTCCAAGCTATTATTAATTTATTGGCCTCTCTTCTTACTGCTGCTTCTGTGGTGAGAATATTGAATCTGTGCCTATCGTCAAATTCGGTAGGACCGTAAAGAGCGTGGGAGTATCAATATGTTAGGTGAAAATCATGCACTGTTTATCGAATACCCTGAGCATCAAGATAGAATTAAGGAGCTAAAACAATCCGACCAATACTTCAAGCAAATGGCTGACCGTTACCACCAGCTGGATCATAAAATTAGAGGCCTCGAAGGTAGCAACATTCCCACCGACGATCATCACTTCTCACAATTGAAATTAGAACGCGTCCAATTGAAAGATAAAATCTACAGTATTCTTTCACACTGATCCTACCATGTGCGTATTGCTTATTATGTCCAGTTCACTGATTTACAATCTGTGAACTGGACATATATTCACACTTTCCTACCAATATGAAACGCCTGCCAAAAATACACATAAGCCATTGAATAAATGACAAAATCATTATTAACAGCATGTGAATAGACAAAATCACCACAGAAACATTTGTAACCAGATATTTCTAGTGGTTTCCTATTCAAAAAATGTTGATAGAATCCGCGCACCTTTAGTGACAATCAACTTTTGTTAATAAAGACAAAAATTTTTTGAGCACAGTATGTGACCCATACTGTTTCCCTTGTAGTGACAGAGAAAACAATGACTAAATTCGATAAAGCAAAACAGATCCTGCTGGCAGGCTTCTGTATCAACCTATGTATGGGCATCCTGTATGCTTGGAGTGTATTCAAGCAGGCGCTAGTTCTAGATATGGGCTGGTCAGATGCTGATGCTTCTATGCCATACTCAGTTGCTGTCATCACATTTGCTCTATCTCTTTTAGTCGCTGGCGTACTTCAAGACCGCATGGGCCCGCGTAAGATCCTTATCTTGGGTACTACGCTAGTTGGTTCAGGCATGATCATCTCAAGCTTCGCAACTAGCCCAATGCTGCTGCTTATCACTTTCGGTCTAATGACTGGTGCAGGTATCGGCTTTGGCTACGCATGTCTTGCGCCTTCTGCAATGAAGTGGTTCCACCCTTCTAAGAAAGGTTTGGTGAACGGTTTAATCGCTGCAGGTTTTGGTTTGGCTGCAGTATACCTTGCACCGCTAACATCTCTGCTAATTGACTCTTTCGGCATTAGCACCAGCTTCTTGATCCTAGGCGTAGCGATCCTGCTTATTACCGTTCCACTGGCAAGCACTATCACCAACCCACCTGAAGGCTACAAACCACAAGTACCTGCTAACTACAAAGCGAAAGCAGGTAAGCCGGTAGACATCCAGTGGCGTGCAATGCTGAAAACGCCTCAGTTCTACTCACTGTGGGTAATGTTCGCTCTTGCGTCATCTGCAGGGCTAATGGTTATCGGTAATATCACTCTGATTGCTTCACAGCAGGCAAACATTACTGAAGCCGCTTTCCTGGTTGTTGTTCTGTCTATCTTCAACTCAGGTGGCCGTGTTGTTGCTGGTATACTGGCTGACAAAATTGGTGGTCTGCGTACACTGACTATCGCCTTCATTATGCAGGGTATCAACATGGCACTGTTTGCTAGCTTTGACTCTAGCTTCACACTAATGATTGGTGCTGCCCTTGCGGGTGTTGGTTACGGTACGCTACTGGCGGTATTCCCAACGCTAACGGCTGAGTTCTACGGCCTGAAGAACTATGGCGCGAACTTCGGTGTGCTATACACTGCATGGGGCGTGAGCGGTTTCATCGGTTCAGCAATCACGGCTATCGCCATGGGCGCTTCTGGCAACTACACCCTTGCATACTCAATCTGTGCTGTAATGCTGGCATTTAACGTGCTGCTTTCTGTCATCACTAAGCCTGTTGATGCTGAAGCACTAGAGAAGAAATTAGCAAACGCCTAATCTTTTCGGTACACAAGCATAAAAAAAGCACAGCTTCGCTGTGCTTTTTGTTTTTCTTTCTCACTCAAGATTTCCTATTCAATCTTTCAAGATAATTTCTTCTCTTTTGTATCAAATATTAATTGTGCAAATTCAACACCTGTGTGCCACTTCTAAGGCAAGTTTGAATTAGATTATTGTTATAATTGCACTTTATATCTTTACCCCCCATAAATTCATTCATATATCCTTTGCACTTCTTTGCTATTTCTTTCGTTTATTTTTAAGAACTGTATCATTTTTATACTGTATTCCAATTTACGACCCCCCACTTGCTCAAAAGTATTAGAGCGTTTTTTTTGTCCTTTATGAGTTTCACAAAAGTGATAATTAAGACCTCAAATTTCGCCCATCTTTATTGCACGAGAACTTCTCGTACATAAAAGCAACATATCGCAATGGACGTTAGGGGTGAGTGATGAAAAACAAAACGTTATATAAACGTCATCGACTAACAGCCTTAGTAGCAGCTTCAATGTTAGGGTTGGCTACCGGTATCGCCAGTGTTCATGCCGAAGAAGAGGTCGAAGCTCCAGATTTTTCTGGAATCGGCTCCCTTAAAGGCATTAATCCGGCGCCTGTACCAGGGCTCGATGAATACGTAAAAGACGAAAAAGCAGCAGTATTACTTGGTAAAGCATTGTTTTGGGACATGCAGGCTGGTAGCCAAGGGCAAGCCTGTGGTAGTTGCCACTTCGCTGCAGGTGCCGATAACAGAACTAAAAACCAAATCAGCCCGGGGCTAAACCATACCGACCCGGCTAAACGTGAGATTTTCGATCCGACACGGACTGGGGCTGGAGGACCAAACTACAACCTAGTAGCTAATGACTTCCCATTCCGTGTTTATGCAGATCCGGATGATCGCGATTCAGAAGTCTTATTCGATACCGACGATGTCGCCTCTTCACAAGGTGTATTTGGCGCGGTATTCGATGAGCTTTATGGCGGTACTTATGGTGACCCAAGGTACTCCGACCGACGTGAAGGCTGTGAATTAGTCACAGATATCTTCCATGTCGGAGGGGTGAGCACTCGCAGGGTCGAGCCACGTAATACACCGACCGTCATCAATGCTATTTTCAACTTCCGAAACTTCTTGGACGGCCGTGCTAATAACACCTTCAATGGCGTTGACCCATTCGGACGCCGTAACGTCGATGCGCGAGTACTGCATTTCGACCCTTACACCGAATATGTCAGCCTGAAAGAGGTGAACCTCATCAACTCCAGTGCCGCTTCACAAGCTGTTGGGCCTCCAGGCAGTGCGTTCGAGATGACGTGTGCTGATAAAGCCTTCAAAGACATGGGTAAAAAGCTACTTGGCTTGAAACCTCTTGGCTTACAGCAAGTTGACCGTTCAGACAGTGTATTGGGGCCTCACTCAAGTTATCCAAACGATGGGCTTCGTAATCGATATGAAGACATGATCAAAGATGCCTTCAACATTGAGTACTGGGGCTCTAATAAAGACTTTGATGGTTACAACCAGATGGAAGAGAATTTCAGCCTATTCTGGGGCTTGGCTATCCAGCTATACGAGAAAACCTTAATCTCTGATGATTCACGCTTTGACCGTTTCATGGATGGCGACAGCTATGCACTCAATGAGCTTGAACAGTACGGCATGGAAGTGTTTGTCGACAAAGGTAAATGTGTTAACTGTCACAGTGGTCCGGAGTTCTCGAAAGCCATGACACACCTGATTGCCGAAGAGCAAGAAGAAGGGCTAGTCGAGCGGATGCACATGGGTGATGAAACCATTTCGCTCTACGATAACGGCTTCTACAACATCGGTGTAACACCAACCAAAGAAGACCTTGGCTTAGGTGGTGAAGACCCATGGGGTAATCCACTGTCACATACCAAGCAGTATTTTCAAAAACTGTTAGGTGAAGACGTGCATGATGACTTCGAGGTTGACCCATGTAAGGCCTTTGAAGCGCTAGTGTTTGAACAAGACCCTTGTAATTCAACTAAGCAAACGAATCGCTTGAGAAACCGACTGATCAAAGGAAAAGAGAAGAGTGCTGTCGATGGTGCATTCAAGACCCCAACGCTTCGTAACGTTGAGCTAACCGGTCCTTACATGCACGATGGTAGTATGGCAACGCTTGAGCAAGTGGTTGAGTTCTACAACCGTGGTGGTAACCGTACCAGCGAAGGTACTGGTGACTCATCAGGCTTTGGTGATATTTCTTCTAACCTTGACCCAGATATTCGCAGCCTAGAATTGACGGATTACGAGAAGAAAGCACTGGTAGCCTTCATGAAAGCGCTAACGGATGAACGTGTACGCCAAGAGAAAGCACCGTTTGATCACCCACAAATCTTCGTTCCGAATGGTGTTGAAGGTGATGAGAACTATGCCGAAACCAACGTTAACGGTTCATCTCGCGAAGAGTGGATTGAAATCCCAATGGTCGGCGCTTACGGTCGTGCAGCGAAAGGTCTAGCACCACTGAAACCTTTCCTAGATGGTGTTAATTCATCATACGATGATAACGGTTCAGGCTCTACACCTTCTCCTAGCTACCTAGAGGCGAAGGATGATTCTTACTCAGCCAGATACGGCCGTTCAACAACCATCAAGCCGCTAGATAATGATGTAGTGGGTAGTTACGACATCGATCCTAGAAGTATTGTGATTCACAATGCACCTAGCAGCCGAGATTGCCGCTACTACATCCATACTGACGGTAGCATTACTGTGACACCACTGAAGGACTACGATATGAGCATTACCTACTCTGTCAAAGACAGCAGCGGTTATGAATCTAACGTAGCGACTATCAACCTTAATGTATACCGCTAGTTAGTCCTGACTAAATAACATAGCTTCAACAACCTCAAGCCCCGCCCTGTGCGGGGCTTTCTTATCTTATCCACGACTAACATCCTTACGAGCTTTTTCTCCCAACCTAATCGTTAACAACTTATTTACTAGAACTATTTCAAAGTGTTTCTATACTAAATAGTGACACAAAAACAGGCAGTTATTTTTTACAACTGAAAGAAAGTGCCTATTAGATGGATAAAGCACGGTGGTACCCTTTTAGATAAAACTGCTGATAACGACGATAAGAAACGTCAATGTCTCTTGATAAGGAATAACAGGACGTAATTATGAAGCGAACCTTTACCTCTACCTTGGCAGTATCTACTCTTGCTCTCATTCTTAGTGGCTGTGATAGCGGTGGTAGCAGCCAAGACAAAGAAATGATCCAATCGCTACAAGACAAAGTCGAAACACTTGAGCAGCAGCTGGCCCAAGCTTCAGGTGGTACTGTTGCTGCCGTTGAGTCAGGAGCAGAAGAACTCAAAGCGAAAATTGCTGAACTTGAAAAGCAACTTGCGGGCAAGTCTGATGGTAGTGCGCCAGCAACTTCAGCAAGTTCTGACACGCTAGCTCAAATTCAAAAGCAGGGTTACATCCAGTGTGGTGTGACGACGGGTTTACCAGGCTTCTCAAACCCGAATGAGAAAGGCGAATGGGAGGGTATCGATGTCGAGTTTTGCCAAGCCGTTGCCGCCGCAACACTCGGTGATAAAGCCAAGGTGAAATATATTCCACTGACCGCCAAGGAGCGCTTCACAGCCCTTCAGTCTGGTGAGATTGACCTGTTATCCCGTAATACAACTTGGACCCTGCATCGTGATTCCGCCTTGGGTATCAATTTTGCTGGTGTTAACTATTACGACGGCCAAGGCTTCATGATCAAGAAAGAACTCGGAGTGGAGAGTGCTAGAGATCTCGATGGCGCCGCGGTCTGTGTTCAGTCTGGCACCACCACCGAACTTAACCTGGCCGATTACTTCCGCTATCGTGAAATGAAATACACCCCTGTTGTGTTCGATACAGCCGCTCAAACAGTCAAAGGCTTTGAAGCTGGCCGCTGTGATGTTCTAACCACAGACCAATCGGGACTTTATGCCCTGCGCTTGAATCTACAAGATCCATCATCGGCAGTCGTGTTGCCAGAGATTATCTCTAAGGAACCTTTAGGCCCGGCGGTCCGCCAGGGGGATGATCAATGGTTTAATATTGTGAAGTGGACACTCAATGCCATGATCCATGCTGAAGAGTTAGGTGTGTCCTCCCACAACATCGATGATATGAATAAATCAAATGATCCTAATATCCGCCGCCTTATGGGCCTCGATGGTCCTAAAGGTAAAGGACTTGGGCTTAATGATGATTGGGCATACCAAATTATCAAGCAAGTCGGTAACTACGGCGAAAGTTTTGAACGTACTGTCGGCATGAGCTCCCCACTTGAAATTAAACGCGGGCTTAACGCGCTATGGACTGACGGTGGTATGCAGTATGCTCCACCAATTCGCTAACCGCCCAGTTTGCAAATAAAAAATATTAGCGGCCAAAGGTGGAGGAAACCTCTCTCCACCTTTCAAAAATCACCGACACAGGATGTGACGTTTTGGCAGCGAAGAAAACTAACCTGATATATAACCCCACTTTTCGTGCAATACTTTTTCAAGCACTTGCCGCTGCAGCGCTGTCCTTTTTTATCTATTCAATTATCAACAATGCATTGGTCAATTTGGAGCAGCGTGGAATTGCAACTGGGTTTGGCTTCCTCACGGAACAAGCGGGTTTCGGTATCGGGTTGAGTCTAATTGATTACGATGAAACCTATAGTTATGGACGTACCTTCTTTGTCGGTTTGCTCAATACTGCTCTGGTCTCTGTACTGGGTATTTTACTTGCCACGATTATTGGGTTCCTTATCGGTATCGCTAGACTTTCTTCTAATTGGTTGGTTAGCCGTTTTGCGGCAGTTTATATCGAGACGTTCCGTAATATTCCCCTGTTGCTACAAATCTTCTTTTGGTATTTCGCTGTATTACAAGCGCTCCCCTCTCCCCGTAACAGCATCAGCCTCGGCGAAAGTGTCTACCTCAATGTTCGAGGTTTGTATTTTTCCAAACCTGTTTTCGAGCAAGATGCCTACTGGATAGGCATTGCACTTCTCGCGGCGATAGTCCTGAGTATTGGCTACACGATTTATGCAAAGCAAAAACAAAAAGCGACAGGAAAACAATCCCCAATTCTTTGGGTATCGTTAGGCCTACTGATCCTTCTCCCATTAATCAGTTATTTCGCCAGTGGGCAGCCTGTTCACATGGAGTCCCCTGAACTAAAAGGCTTTAACTTCATAGGGGGGATCAGCATCATTCCCGAGCTGGCAGCTTTACTACTTGCCTTGAGTGTCTACACGGCATCATTTATCGCTGAAATAGTTCGTGCAGGTATCAATGCTGTTAGCCACGGACAGACAGAAGCTGCCTTATCGCTAGGCCTACCCCAAGGTAAAACCCTGCGCTTGGTGGTCATCCCACAAGCTTTGCGGATTATTATTCCACCACTGACAAGCCAATACCTCAACTTGACCAAGAACTCATCCTTGGCAATGGCTATCGGTTATCCGGATCTGGTATCAGTTTTTGCTGGCACCACACTCAATCAAACCGGGCAGGCCATCGAAATCATTGCAATGACCATGGCCGTTTACCTTGCGCTGAGCCTACTGACTTCATTGATAATGAATATCTATAACCGCAAAGTTGCGCTGGTCGAGCGCTAGGAGGACGAGGGAATGCATCAACACCAATTTCGCCCAGACTTACCTCCTCCGGCCAACACTGTTGGTATCATCGGCTGGTTACACAAAAACCTGTTTTCCAATACCATTAACACATGCCTAACGCTTGTTCTAACCTACTTCGCTATCATAGCCCTTTGGAATATCGCTGACTGGGCCTTTCTCAATGCTGACTGGGTAGGTACTACCCGAGACGACTGCCAACGAAATGGGGCCTGCTGGGTTTTTATTTCAGTTCGGTTCGAACAATTCATGTTTGGCTTTTATCCGCAAGAAGAGCTGTGGCGGCCTCAGCTTTTTTACTTCACCCTCGCGATATTCATTACGCTACTGGCCTATGAGAAGACACCGGGACGCACATGGATATGGTTGTTCTTCGTCAACATCTACCCTTTCATTATTGCTGGTTTACTCTACGGCGGGATTTTCGGATTACCCATCGTTGAAACCCACCTGTGGGGCGGCTTGCTGATCACTTTAATCATTGCCATTGTCGGCATTGTCGTGTCGCTACCCATTGGTATCGCACTGGCACTGGGTAGACGTTCGAATATGCCGGTGATCCGCAGTCTTTGCACCGTGTATATCGAGGTATGGCGCGGCGTACCGCTTATCACCGTTCTTTTTATGGCTTCCGTGATGCTTCCGCTATTCCTCAGCGCTGAAACCGAGACCAACAAACTGTTCCGGGCACTGATTGGGGTTGTTTTGTTCAGTGCGGCCTACATGGCAGAAGTGGTACGAGGAGGGTTACAAGCCATTCCTTCCGGGCAATATGAAGCCGCCGATGCACTCGGGCTGAGCTATTGGAAGAAAATGTACCTGATAGTATTGCCTCAAGCACTGAAGATCAGTATTCCCGCTATTGTTAATACCTTCATCGGACTGTTTAAAGACACCAGCTTGGTGCTCATCATCGGTATGTTCGATGTGCTTGGCATCGGTCAGGCAGCCAATACCGACCCTCGGTGGTTGGGTTTTGCCACAGAAAGCTATGTCTTTGTCGCACTCGTGTTCTGGGTGTTTTGCTTTGGTATGTCACGATACAGCATATATTTGGAAAACAAACTTCATACCGGTCATAAACGGTAAGTCATCAAGAGGGATTTGGTATGACAGACAGCAGTAATCCAAACATCAGTACCCCAATAAGTAGTACACCGATAGATAACTCCACAACGATGATCACCATGGATGAGGTCAACAAATGGTATGGCGAATTCCATGTTTTAAAAAACATCAACCTCTCTGTCAAACAAGGTGAAAAGATAGTGATATGCGGCCCTTCTGGCTCAGGGAAATCCACGTTGATCCGCTGCATTAATCGCCTTGAAGAGCACCAACAGGGGCAAATCATCGTTGCTGGCAACGAACTCACCAGTGACTTGAAAAATATCGAATTGGTTCGTCGTGAAGTGGGCATGTGTTTTCAGCATTTTAACCTCTTCCCGCACCTCACTGTACTCGAAAACTGCACCTTAGCTCCCATCTGGGTAAAGAAAATGCCGCAGAAAGACGCCGAGAAAATCGCCATGCAATACCTTGAGCGGGTGAAAATACCAGAGCAAGCGAACAAATACCCCGGACAGCTATCTGGCGGCCAGCAACAACGCGTTGCCATAGCACGATCGTTATGCATGACGCCTCAGATAATGCTGTTTGATGAGCCGACATCAGCCCTAGACCCGGAGATGGTTCGGGAAGTACTGGAAGTCATGGTTGAGCTTGCCAATGAGGGGATGACAATGATTTGCGTCACCCACGAAATGGGGTTTGCCCGCCAGGTAGCCGACCGGGTTATCTTCATGGATATGGGTGAGATCATTGAAGAAAACACCCCGCAAGCCTTTTTCGACAACCCACAATCAGACAGAACACAGCTGTTCTTGAACCAGATCCTGCACTGAACCGTATAAAAATTGATACCAAAAAGGCCTGAGTCTAAGGGAAAACAGACACTTACTGAGGCGCAACAAGTATGTGCTGTAACATTCGTTTACAACTTTGACCACAAAGATAAGGAATTGTTAAGTATCATTCAGGTCATATCGTTACACTAGTGATTATTGTTTGGGGACAGCCACATTAATTTGACAAACGGCTTGCAATAGCGATGAAATGCCCCAATATACATTTATATTAGCAATCACATATCTAACCCTGAGGGGACTATTTATGAACGATCGTATGGTCAATCGTGGCACAGCTTACGAAAGCGTACTTTCTACGAACAAGGTTCTACGTAACACTTATTTTCTTCTGTCTCTAACGCTTGTATGGTCAGCTGTCGTTGCAGGTTTTGCAATGGCGATGAATATGCCTCACCCAGGTTTAATCATCACACTGGTTGGCTTCTACGGTCTGATGTTCCTGACAGAGAAAAACCGTAACAACAGCTTGGGTGTCGTATTCACCTTCGCGCTAACTGGCTTTATGGGCTACACATTGGGGCCAATCCTCAATATGTACATTGGTGCTGGCATGGGTCACGCGATTGTCCCTGCACTAGGCGGTACGGCTCTGACCTTCATGGCGTGTTCAGCATATGCAATGACCACGAAGCGTGATCTGTCTTTCCTTGGCGGTATGCTATTGGCAGGTTTTGTAGCCATTATCGTTATGGTAGTTGCAAACATCTTCCTACAGTTGCCAATGCTATCACTGGCCATCAGCGGTATGTTTGTTCTGTTCTCGTCAGCAGCTATCCTGCTTACCACACAGAACATTGTTCGCGGCGGTGAAACAAACTACATCTCAGCAACTGTTACCTTGTATGTTTCTATCTACAACCTATTCCTGAGCCTACTGCAAATCCTAGGTATCATGGGTAGCAACGACTAATCTCTGATTCAGTCATAGATAACTAAAAAGCGCCGAAAGGCGCTTTTTTTGTCGCTGCAACCTTGCAGCCAAACCTGAATATCACTATGCTTTGGCCGTTCTATATGCGAGGCAAACATGCTTGAATTTGAAGGTAAACAAATAGAAACCGATGCCCACGGTTATCTGAAAAACACCGACGACTGGAGCGAGGCTCTGGTTCCTCTTTTGGCTGAAGAAGAAGGGATCCCCCTGAGCGAAGCCCATTGGGAAGTCGTCCGTTTTGTTCGCGAGTTCTATCAGGAATTCAATACCTCACCGGCCATTAGAATGCTGGTGAAGGCGATGGCTAAAAAATACGGCGAAGAAAAAGGCAGTTCACGCTACTTGTACAAACTGTTTCCGAAAGGACCAGCAAAACAAGCAACGAAGCTAGCCGGCCTGCCAAAGCCTGTAAAGTGTATCTAACCTCTAACAGGTGATAGTTAATATTTACAGGTGATAGCGAATATGGGCGAGCGGTATCCTCTCGCCTATCACCTCATTACCTTACACACCACAGCGTAATTTCCCTGTTCGTGCCTCGGCTACATAATCTCAAAGCCATCATAATGTCGCCAGTCAAGTTGCTCCCAGCTCACACTGTCGACACTGGATGTCCTTGGCCCTGTTTCTAGCCAATCAAGCAGTTGCTTTACTTGCTCCTCTGCTCCACAAGCCATTACCTCGACACTACCATCGGGCAAGTTTTTGGCATAGCCTGTCAAACCACACTTCAGCCCTTCATGTGCGGTATGAAATCTAAACCCCACACCTTGGACCATGCCCGTAACTAACGCCTTTACACAAGTTTGTGACATATATCACCTCAAGCTTCCTGCTTTTCACCCGATAACAATATAATATTGCTCGCAAAAAAATGCTTTAAGCTTTTGTTTTTAGGAATTAATATGAAAGAAGTTGCCTTTAGATGGATTGACCGCTACTTGATCCATATCACCTTGCAGGAAAAGTTCTACTTACTATTCCTGCTGCCAATTATTGCGCTGATAAGCGTAACAACAATATTAGCTGATAGCGCTAGTCAACAACGTATTGAAATCACGACACAACAACTAGAAACTACCGCCTCCCTCCTCTCTCAGCAACAAGTTAGCCAATCAGAAGCGTACCAGCTATTATCTAACACCAACCTTCACGTTGGCCAAGGTGATAACACCGTATTTGTCAGTGGTATGAATTACAGCATCTCTTCAGATACCTCTGCAGGCCTGTTTTCACATGTCAGCTCAGGCCAATGGGCAATCATGGCGATTATCCTGCTCGTCACACTGGCAGCGATATATTACATCATGACCTTTATTGGCGGTGCGATGTTTACTACTAACAAAGCGCTGCAAAGCCTTGCTGATGGTGATTTAACTAACCGCCTCAACTTTTTCAAGGTTCGCGATGAATTTAGTACCATCGCAATTACCATTGATCGGGTTAGCGAGCGGGAACAGCAACTGGTACAGGCATCCCAACAAGCTACAGCTTTAATGCAGCAAATCAGCAGTAATTTGCGCCAGCGTAGCCAAGGCAGTGAACAACTCTCTACTTCACAACAGCAGCACCTTGACTCCCTAGCCAGTGCGACCGAAGAAATGGCAACCTCCATCCGCCAAGTCGCGACCCACGCCCATCAAACCTCTGAGCAAACCCGCGAAACGCAGGATGTGTCGGAACAAGGTCGTGTCCAAGTCAACCAAACACGCAATGCCATCAGCCAGCTAAGTGAAGAAATCAGTCAAGCGGCTAATGCTGTTGCCGAACTGGATTCCAACGCCGCCAAAATCGATGATGTGGTTACCACCATCAATGGCATATCAGAGCAAACTAATCTACTGGCTTTAAATGCCGCCATCGAAGCCGCTCGTGCCGGAGAACAAGGCCGGGGCTTTGCCGTTGTTGCCGATGAAGTGCGTACTTTGGCAGGTAGAACCCAAAGTGCGACCGTTGAAATCCAGCAGATGATCGAAGCG
This sequence comes from Photobacterium satsumensis, assembly GCF_050336935.1. NCBI lineage: Bacteria > Pseudomonadati > Pseudomonadota > Gammaproteobacteria > Vibrionales > Vibrionaceae > Photobacterium > Photobacterium satsumensis. The sequence goes on along the minus strand of NZ_JAKJSK010000010.1, from coordinate 8,164 downwards.
CTCCAGCAAAATAGCCAGCAGCTAATGTCGGTAATGAAAAATACCGTTGATAATGCCCAGAACAGCGAAACGTTGATGGAGTCGGTAGACAGTGAGATATCACATATTACCGAGCGTAACAGGCATATTTCGGATCGCAGCACCGAAATCGCCGCTGCCGCCGAGCAGCAAGGTGCCGTCGCTGACGACATCGCCACCAATGTTGAGCAAGTACGCAGCCAATCACACCAAATTTGCACAGCGATCAATGCCTCAGCCAATGATATCGAACAGCTGAACAAACAAGCTGAAATGCTAGAGTCGCTGATGCGAGGCCTGAAAGCCTAACCCTTCCCGTCGGGCAGTGCCTCTTCAATAGGCACTGCCGCTATTGATAGACCATATAAATTTGATTTTATGTGGTTTCAACAACATAATACGCCCCCATTCCTTACTCCATACTGGGCAAGTCATGACAGCTTCAATTTATCTGGTTAAAGGCCGTGAAAAATCACTTCGCCGCCGCCATCCTTGGGTTTTCTCACGCGGTATTCAACGCGTAGAAGGTAAACCATCGCTTGGCGAAACCGTTGATATCTTCGACCACAACGGTGAGTGGTTAGCACGCGGTGCATTTTCTCCGCAATCTCAGATCCGTGTTCGAGTATGGACCTTTGTTCGAAATGAACAAATCGATGTGGATTTCTTCGTCAACCGCCTTAAATCCGCTCAGGGCCTGCGTGATATTCTTGCTGCCCGTGACGGATTGACCGGTTACCGCCTTATCGCCGCTGAATCTGATGGCCTACCGGGTATCACCATTGACCGCTATCAGGATTTCCTCGTCTGTCAGCTGCTGAGTGCAGGTGCTGAAGCACAGAAAGACGCATTGGTTGAAGCGCTTAACATCTGCTACCCAGAATGTAGCGTGTACGAGCGTTCGGACGTGTCAGTACGCAAGAAGGAAGGCCTTAAGCAACGCACTGGTGTGTTGTCTGGTGAGGAACCACCTAAGTTTGTCACCATTGAAGAAAACGGCGTTAAAATCAATGTCGATATCGTTGGTGGTCACAAAACAGGTTTCTACCTTGACCAACGTGACAGCCGCGAAGCCGCTGTTAAATATGTCAACGGCAAGCGCGTTCTTAACTGCTTCTGTTACACCGGTGGATTTGGCCTGTACGCACTAAAAGGCGGCGCAAGCAATGTCGTGAACGTAGATGTCTCGCAACCCGCTCTCGATACAGCACGCCTGAACGCCGAAGCTAACGGCTACCCGCTTGAGAATGCTGAATTCCTTAATGCTGATGTGTTCAAATTGCTACGTGAATACCGTGAACGCGGTGAGCAGTTCGATGTTGTGATCATGGATCCACCAAAGTTTGCCGAGTCTAAATCCCAGCTAGTCGGCGCGTGCCGTGGCTACAAAGACATCAACATGCTTGCGATGCAGATCCTAAAGCCGGGTGGTACCCTGTTGACGTACTCTTGCTCAGGCCTGATGGACAACAACCTGTTCCAGAAGATCATCGCTGATGCAGCCCTTGATGCTAAGCGTGAAGTACAGTTTATCGAGCGTTTCGGCCAAGCCGCTGATCACCCTCTAGACAGTGCATACCCAGAAGGTTTCTACCTGAAAGGTTTCGCCTGCTACGTGAAGTAATCGTGGTTTAGCATTACCGCATATAAGCAACATTAAAGAAGCCAGCATAATGCTGGCTTCTTATTTTTTTAGTCTGTTAACATCGCCGCAACCGAACCACATAGCGTCATCAAGAACAAAAACCACTTCAATGTTTCCGGCCTCGCTGAAATAGCCATTTTCACAGCAAGATGCGATCCCACCATTGTCCCCCCCGCCAAAATCAGACCCGGCCCCCACAAAACCAGGTCTTCTACGACAAAAAGAACCAAAGCAACAGCGGTAAAAACCAGCGTGCATAGCATTTTCAACGCATTTGCTCGCACTAAGTCATAACGAAGCGTACCAGCCAGCGCTGCCAACAAGACAAAGCCAACCCCAGCTTGAACAAAGCCACCATAGAAGCCTGCCAAACACAGTCCCCACCATGAGCTTGGGGTATTTCTCACTTTTCTGGGCTCCGTGCCCATAGCAGGAGCAACAATCGAAGGACGGAGTAAAATCACCAGCGCCATGGTTAACATGGTGCCAAGCAACAGTGGCTTGATCCACGTTGAAGGGGCATAAGCTGCTCCCACCGCCCCCAACAAGCCACCGATGATTGTTGGTAATAAGATAGGACCAGCATCTGATGTATCGAGCTTACCATGCCGGCGAAAGCCAAACAGGGCTGTTAAGCCTTGCACCGCAACCCCTACTCGGTTGGTCGCATTGGCCACTTCTGCTGGCATGCCCATGACCATTAATGCCGGTAAGGTTAGGTTAGAGCCACCACCCGCTAATGTATTGATGATCCCTGCCAGGAACCCGGTTCCAATCAGCAAGCAGGCCTGCAATAACGACATATCCATTGTATTGTTCTATCCATAGCAGTAACGTATTTTGTCTATAACCAATATACCCAATACACTAAACAAAATGTTATATTTACCGATTAATTTATTGAGTATTAGCAGGGCATCAAAGTCAGTATTCAGCTCTTATTCAGCCTCCAAGCGACAAACTGCTGGGATAATACCGATAAATACAATCTAATTCGGACATTGTTTTTCAAGGAACCGCTATGAAATTTCGTACCGCGTTAATGGCTATTGCAGCATGCGGCATCAGCTTCTCCTCATTTGCTGACGTTAAGCTTGACCTCCCATACCAAGCTGATCTTGTTCTGGTTAATGGCGTAGAGCAAGACGGCAACGACACATTAACGCTACCAAATGGTGTCAACCAGTTGGCCTTTACTTATGTTGACTCGCTCCGTAATAATGGCGATGACTACCTGTATAAATCTGACGTTATCGTGTTTAAGTTTGATGCCAGTGATGAAGCCTTAAAGCTTGATCTTCCAAAACTACGCACTGCACAAGATGCTCGTAAGTTTAATAAGTCGCCGAAGTTCTCATTGGTTGCGGCTAATGGAGAAAAAGTCAGCTTTGAGCAGGATAAACTGATTAAATCAGGTCTACAGCTTGGCCGCGATTTTGAAAAGGAAATTGCGGTTTATAACCAATCAGGCAAAGTCGCTGCCGTGGTAACAACAGCGCCTGCAGCAGCGGTAGTACCTGTAACACTTCCAGCCGCTACCCCGTCATCTACATCACCAAAACCGCCTGTCGATCAGCAGCAGACACGCAATGTCGCTGAAAACATGCTGAACTACTGGTACGAGCAAGCAGACGAAGCGACAAAAGCGCGATTCAAGGCAAAAATCAACCAAGAGTAAGACGCCTACGGTGTAATACTTGCGACAAAAAGAGCCTTCGGGCTCTTTTTTTATTTGTCATCTCGGCACCTTCCCCCAAGCTACGCTCAACGGTCGATACCTTTACCTAACACTAAACAGAATTCGCCTGAAATTTAGTTATCGGTGCAAAATAACACGATTTAAATTACATGAATCAAGCAGTTTTTTGCGAGACAACATGTGATTTATAACAATTTACCCTGCCAACCTTGATATTCCCCTTATACTTTTTTCACGGCGCAACATAAGACCAAGATGCCGTAATCAATTCAACTAACGCGTTTCAATAATAAAGGAAATACTCAATGGAACACCTGAGACAAGGACAGGCGATAACTAGGGCACTTAAGCTCAGTACCCTCGCCGTTTCATGCATGGCAGCAATAAATGCCCATGCAGCAATGGAATGTGAAACCATCGAAACATGGAATAGCGCCGTGGCCTATAGTGGCGGTGCTCAGGTTCAAGAAGCGAATAAAGTGTATAAAGCAAACTGGTGGACTAAGGGGAATACACCTTCCGCCCACTCCGGTCCAAGCCAAGAGTGGTCGTTTATCGATGACTGCACAACTGGTGCAACGAATCAGCTTCCCACCGTCACGATAACCTCTCCTAGCGCTAACACAGCAATCACTACGGGAGACACCGTAACCATTGCGGCTGACGCGGCTGACCAAGACGGGACAGTCGCAAGTGTTGACTTCTATGTCGGTTCATCAAAGCTTGTCTCAGCAATCCAGCCTCCATATCAAATTAACTGGACTGCCGTCACTGGCAACCAGCTACTCAGGGCGATTGTGACTGATAACAAAGGTGGCTCAACCGAAACATCAGTTGCCGTTACTGTGCAAGAAACCGCTAATAGCCTACCAACGGTCAACCTTTCCCTCTCTGCATCCACTATCGAACTTGGCGGCTCAATTACCCTTAGCTCCGCGGCTGATGACACCGATGGTACTATTGAGAAGGTCGACTTTTTTGCCAACGGCGCCTTAGTCGGCACCGTTGCCACCGCCCCTTACACGCTGGACTACACGCCATCTCAATCTGGCAATATCACCATTTTTTCCCGTGCCACTGACAACCTTGGCGCAACGTCGGATTCTAGCTCGGCAACCCTAGCCGTTAACGGAGGGGTAACTACGCAGAGTTGTCGACCTGACGGTTTATATCAAACTGAAGGGATCACGGTCCCATATTGTACAATTTATGATGATCAAGGCCGTGAAATCATGGGTGCCGATCACCCACGTCGTGTCATCGGCTACTTCACCAGCTGGCGCAGTGGCGATGATCCGCAAGCGGCTTATCTAGTCAATGATATTCCATGGGATCAACTTACCCATATCAACTACGCCTTTGTCAGTATTGGCAGCGATGGCAAAGTGAATGTCGGTAATATTGCCGATCCTACCAACCCGGCAACAGGTAAGGAGTGGCCGGGGGTAGAAATTGACCCCACTTTAGGCTTCAAAGGGCACTTTGGTGCGCTCGCTACCTACAAAAAGAAACATGACGTCAAGACTCTGATCTCTATCGGTGGCTGGGCTGAAACCGGTGGTCATTTCGGCGCTGACGGTAGCCGGGTTGCTGACGGTGGTTTCTATACGATGACCACTAATGCGGATGGTTCTATCAACCATGCGGGTATCGAGAAATTTGCCACCTCAGCGGTTGAAATGATGCGTCAGTACCAATTCGATGGTCTGGACATCGACTACGAATACCCAACCTCTATGGCTGGTGCCGGTAACCCTGATGACAAAGCCTTTATGGAACCTCGTCGTGCTTATCTATGGGCTTCTTATCAAGAGCTAATGAAAGTACTTCGCCAGAAACTGGATAGTGCATCATCGCAGGATGGTATCCATTACATGCTAACGATCGCAGCACCTTCGTCAGGTTACTTGCTGCGTGGCATGGAAGACTTTGATGTCACTAAGTACCTCGACTATGTCAACATCATGTCGTACGACCTGCATGGTGCGTGGAACGATCACGTCGGCCACAATGCGGCACTGTTTGACACGGGTAAAGACTCCGAGTTGGCACAGTGGAACGTATATGGCACTGCCGCTTATGGCGGTATTGGCTATCTAAACACTGATTGGGCATACCACTATTTCCGTGGATCTATGCCAGCAGGCCGTATCAACATCGGGGTACCTTACTATACCCGAGGCTGGCAAGGTGTAACTGGTGGCGATAACGGACTATGGGGCCGAGCAGCACTGCCTAACCAGTCTCAGTGTGCACCAGGTACCGGGGAAGGTGAAAAGAACAACTGTGGCTACGGTGCCGAGGGCATAGATAACCTTTGGCATGACAAGAATGCTGCTGGTGATGAAATGGGAGCGGGTTCAAATCCAATGTGGCATGCTATGAACCTTGCCCAAGGTATTTTCGGTAGCTACAGCACAGCTTACAACCTTGACCCAGCTAACAATCCAGCTCATCAGCTAACGGGGAACTATACCCGCCACTATGACAGCGTTGCCGTCGCACCATGGTTATGGAATGCAGACAAAAAAGTCTTCCTATCGACAGAAGACAAAGCATCCATCAATGTCAAAGCGGACTATGTTATTGACAAGGAAATCGGCGGGATCATGTTCTGGGAGCTTGCTGGGGACTATAACTGCTACGTCTTCGATGCTAACGGCAACCGCACATCTATCGATACAACAGAGAATGCGTGTAAAACGGGCAATGGTGAATACCACATGGGTAATACCATGACCAAAGCCATCTACGAGAAGTTCAAGTCTGCAACACCATACGGCAACAAAGTTGCCACTGGTGCTATCCCGACTGAGGCACTCGATATCGCTGTAAACGTATCAGGCTTTAAGGTGGGCGATCAAAACTACCCGATCAACCCTACAGTGACCTTTACCAATAACACCGGTCAAGATATCCCTGGAGGAACTGAATTCCAGTTCGATATCCCAACATCGGCACCAGATAATGCTAAGGATCAATCTGGCGGTGGCTTAGCCGTGATTGCATCAGGTCATAGCCGTGCCGATAACATCGGTGGCCTCGACGGCGTGATGCACCGAGTCGCCTTCACCCTCCCGGCTTGGAAGAGCCTTCCTGCAGGCGGTACCTATGAGCTTGATATGGTGTACTACCTACCGATCTCTGGCCCAGCCAACTATAGCGTTAGCGTAAATGGCAAGGATTACGCGTTCAAGTCTGAGCAGCCTGATTTACCACTTGGCACTATCGGTAACGGTAATGGCGGGGGCAATACTGGTGGTGGCGACGGAACCTGTAACACAACGGGTATCAACACTTACCCTAACTGGCCACAAACCGATTGGGCGGGTAACCCAAGCCATGCTAACCAAGGTGATAAGATCATCCATAGCGGTGTGGTGTACCAAGCCAATTGGTGGAGCAGTTCAACACCAGGCAGTGACGGCAGCTGGTCAACCGTGTGTGCAATTTAACCATTAAGCGATAAATATAATGCGCAGGGCTTTTCCTGCGCATTTTTTCTCCAAATATTTGCAAAAACAGTGAGATCATCATTTAAAAAAGAACATATAAGTCATGCAAAACTGACGCTTTGGACACAACATTCATTCTTGCAATGAATACTTCCAGCAGGCAAGGAGTAAAAAACTGCGATAAGGCGCTCATTTTTCAACCAAACAGTCAAAGCGCTAACATTTCTTTGTTTTCAAAATATGACACCCCATTTAGTTATTACAAACAACACATTATATTATTGACAATTGTAACAATGACAGATTTGGATGATTTTTTCACCTTTGAGACAATATTTCATATAAAAATGACAATCGCTTTTAATTACTTGTAATCCATTATTTTTTGAGCAGACACAAACAATAAAACAGGATTTTTTTGCTTTAACCACTCTCCCCGACCTCGAATGACATAGCATTAAATGTCATTTTTTTTGTGTTAAAGTCAGCCTCAACCAACCACACAACAAAATTGAACATTTTACAGGGACAATGAAAAAGCTAACCGTACTATTTGTATTGGCATTAATCATTCTGCCATTGCAGGCGACTGCCAGTGTTATAAAAAGTCAGCCTTATACTAATAACCAACACGCTGACATCTTAGTTAAAGATGTGTATAACAAAGCAAAATTAAATGGAGTGATTAATTATCAAGTATTTAAAGAGGCCTACGAGGCTTATTACAATACTAAAGGACGCAAGAAACCAGTCCTAACTATCATTGATTACAGCTTACCCTCCACAAAAGAGCGGTTCTTTGTCGTCGACCTGCAACGGAATAAGTTGCTCTATCGCACCTTTGTTTCACACGGCGTCAACAGCGGTGGTAAAAATGCAACTCGCTTTTCTAACACCGTCAATTCTCGCCAGACATCTCTGGGGACCTTCCTAACAGATACCACCTACTATGGCGGTAATGGTTACTCACTTCGCCTTGATGGTTTGACACCCGGTGTTAATGACAAAGCGAGGAAGCGCTACATCGTTATCCACGGAGCAGATTACGCGACCAAGTCCTTTATTAACCGTCATGGGTATTTAGGTCGTAGTTGGGGGTGTCCCGCATTGCCGACTAACCTTTCTAGGGAAATTATCGACATAATTAAAGGCGGCAGTGTTATCTACGCCCACGCTTAATGTCTCTCCTGTAATAATGTTCAATAAACAGCAGCTTAAATAAGCTGCTGTTTTTATATCTGGCTATTGGCTATTGGCTATTGGCTATTGGCTATTGGCTATTGGCTATTGGCTATTGGCTATTGGCTATTGGCTATTGGCTATTGGCTATTGGCTATTGGCTATTGG